>NZ_BAKN01000009.1 GCF_000614205.1 Hoylesella saccharolytica JCM 17484 | reverse complement strand
CTTGATGTATCAATTCAGCAGCTCTGCAGGTCGAGGTCGAGGCCAAGGTCAAGCAACCGGATTAGGAGTGGATTATAGAATTCAACCACTATTCTTTGAGTACAGTGTAGGACCTTCTTGGTACGACAATGTAGATTTGTCAATGGGTAGCACATTAGGTTACACCGCCAATGCCAATCTCGGTTGGTGGCTTAACTCTGCTATCGGACTTCGTGGCGGTTTGCACATCGGAAACGGTGATTGGCTTTACAATGCTGCTGAAACTCGTAAGAACCATCTCGGTTTCTTGGCAGGTACAATGGATTTGATGCTCAATCCTATGGGTATAACTCGTAAGTACGATTGGAATCAGTCTGCCGGTTTTAACCTTTTTGTAGGTGGTGGTTTGGGTAAGATTCGTTTTGTAAAAGATCGTACGACCGCTTATGAAACTAAGTTCCAAGAGCTTCGCTTAGGCGGACAGTTCTGGGTAAAACTTAGCAACAACTTCCGCCTCACTCTTGAACCTACCTATTCGATGATGGGTGGCTTTGAAGACGGAAAGGTTGTTGATAGAGTTAACGAGTTAGGATTGAAGTTCGGCGTTTCTATGTTCTTGGGCGATAGAGCCAATCAAAAGCCCGTACAGAAAGATGAAAAAGGTAATGAGCAGAAAGCTGCTTCCACCTCGTTCTTCTTCGGAGGAGGTTTAGGTTGGAATACTGCTGCACATACTTGGCATTATACCGGTCAGCCCTCTTCATTATTGAAGAATGGTTTAGCCTTTGCAGGCTACAAGGTGAACGATTATCACGCGTACGCCTCAGTGGTGAATATCTCACCGATAAGGTATGGATTGATAATGGTGGCGGTAATTTTGAAAGTCAAGACTTCAAAAACACGCTTGTATCGCTTGATTACCAGTTAGACCTTCTCAATGTATTTGCCGGCGTATCTCCTAATCGTCGTTGGGATGCATCGCTCTATCTCGGTCCGTCACTTGTCTTAGGCGAACAGGGAACCGAGTTTGCATGGAATGTGGGTGGAATATTTAGCTACAACATCAGTCGCAATGCATCGTTGTTCTATAGCCATACTATCTATCGCATGAGCAAAGATCGCTATAACACCGTACAGGTTTATCGTACACCTGGTACAATGGTTAACAGTTTGAACATTGGTGTGATGTTTAAGTTTTAAGTAGAATACGTCATAATTTAAAAATATGATGAAAGCCCCGAAAGTAGATAAACTTTCGGGGCTTTTTTGCACTAAATACTCGGGTAATTTCGTATAAAAGTACTTTTTCAATCAACCACCCAGATGATTCTGTATAAAGATTTATTTTAGTGAAATCGCTTAGGTATTTTCGCATAAGAATTCATTTTAATCGCTGATGCCTAGGTGTCAGCCTGTTTTTTGTTTTGTTCGGTACCTAGGTGTCAGCATCTCATTTTATTTTGGTCTGCTACTCATTGTAGAAATATTTTTACTTCAAACAGCATTTTTTAATGTTTTCGTTTAGGGTTTGTTTTTATTCAGTTGTATATCTTATAACAAGGAAAGTAAATCCTGATTACCTAAACATGACACTGATTAACCGGAGATCAATGGAAACAAATGGTCTTACTATGCCTACTTTTTCCTTATCTGTGACCATATTGGCTGCAATGATGTGTTATGTTTTCTCATCTATTAACCCAAAGAGATAATGAATACAGATTTGCTTCAACGATATGTTGCGGGTGATGTCTCGGAAGAAGAGGCGTTGGAAGTGGCTAAGTGGATTTCCGAAAACGACGAACACCTGAAGGAGTATCATGCGGCGCGGAAATTGCAGGATGTTTTATTGTGGAGAAATGATGCAGAGAACGTGCTATATAAGGAAAGTACTCGCACGGTCTCGCTAAAGGCTTGGACAGTTCGATTGCTTCGTGTGGCCTCCATTGTGCTCGTTGTGTTTTCTCTTACTTACTGGTGGACAAGACGCGAGATTCGCCAGTATTCTGCTCCGCAACAAAGTATTCATACACCCAACGGACAGCGTGCTGAACTTATTTTGGCAGATGGTACGCGGGTGTGGCTTAATTCCAATACTACGTTAAGGTATAATGATTTTACTTCAGCCAACATTCGTGAGGTGGAACTCAATGGTGAGGGCTATTTTTCGGTAGCAAAAAATCCGGATAAACCCTTTATCGTGAAGACCAATCGCTATCATATCAAGGTGTTGGGTACCGAATTTAATGTTTCAGCTTATGCTTCAACATCAGTTTGGAGTGCCTCGTTGGTCAGGGGTAAAATTGATATTGATGCCGCAGACGGTAGCCGATTGATGGAATTGGAGCCTAATACAGAAGCTTATTTGGAAAATGGAAACCTGATGAAACGTGGTTTAAATGCGTCTGAAAGTGCATTCAAGTGGCGAAAAGGTCAAATTTGTTTTGATAATCAGTCTATGCAAAGTATTATCCGAAAACTTGAAAGTAGTTATGATGTACATATCATTGTTCGTAACAAGAATATTCTTCAGAGTCGTTATACCGGTACTTTTTCCGTTCGCGATGGGGTGAGTCATATCTTGGATGTATTGAGTACGTATGAACATTTTTCTTATACTTTGGAAAAGGACAATCGCATTATAATTAACTAACTTAAACTTAAACAATAAAACTATGACTTAAAAAACAGACTAAACAAAGCGAGACGATGAGTAAGGTTATCATCTCGCCAACTAAATTTTGGAATAATCTTTAATTAAACCATCATTCACAAATAAAGTTACAAAAAGTATGTTAGACTCTAGAACCTTTTGTCGTAAGTTCTTAGTCGGTGTTAAACGACAGGTGCTTCTTTCCCTTTTATTGTTAGCCTCTGTTGTTTATGCAGGACAAGCATTTGCACAATCTAAGAAAGTAACCATTACAAATCAAAGCATGACCATGGCAGATGTCGTGCATGAAGTTGAGAAGCAAACGGGCTATATGTTTGTTTATAACAACAAAGATGTAGACCTTAGTAAAGTAATCAAGGTAGATGTGAAAGATCTTTCCGTTGCCGATTTGCTGACAAAGTTATTTAAGCCGGCCGGCATCTCTTATCAAATGAATGGAAACAATATCCTCTTAATCACATCGTCTTCACAAAAAAGCAGTTCATCGAATGCCGGAAGTGGCAAGCAAGCTCATCACAAGCAGATTGAGGGAACGGTGAGAGACAAGAACGGAGAACCCATTATCGGTGCCGGCATTAAAGTTAAAGGTGGCAAAGGAGTGGGAACTGTTACGAATGTCGAAGGTGCTTTCAAACTGGATGTACCTGATAATGCCAGTTTGGAAGTGTCCTATATCGGTTATACCAGTCAAATTGTTAAGACAGGAGATCAGAAAACCTTTAATATTGTTCTGCAAGAAGATAATAAACTCTTGGAGGAAGTGGTTGTTGTGGGATATGGCAATCAAAAACGAATTAATGTTGCAGGTTCTGTAGCCTCTGTTAAAGGAGACGATTTGATTAAATCTCCCGTATCAACTGTATCGAATGCACTCTCCGGTAAAATGCCCGGTTTGGTTACGTTACAATCATCCGGTCTTCCCGGTTCAGACGGAGCTACGATGAAAATACGTGGCTTCGATGCTCCATTGGTATTGATAGACGGGTCTGAAGGCGATATCTCAACCGTAGATGCTAATGAAATCGAGTCAGTTTCTATTCTGAAAGACGCCTCTGCTTCTATTTATGGAGCCCGGGCAGGTAACGGTGTTATCCTCATTACTACCAAACGGGGTGTGAAAGGTAAACCCACTTTAACCCTGAATACCTCCTTTACATGGCAAGGTATTACCGATATGCCCAAGATGGCATCTGCCGGACAGATGGCAGAATTAGCACGTGAGGGGCATCTTCAAAGTGGACAACCGGAGGCAACGGCACCTTATACCGAAGAGGTTATCAAAAAATATTATGACGGTACCGATCCGCAGTATCCTAATACTGATTGGTATCGACTATTAATACGCGATTGGGCTCCCCAACAGCAGCATAACCTCGCTATACGTGGTGGCTCTGATAACATCAAATTTTATGGCTTCTTGGGCTACTTAAATCAAGAGACCTTATTTAAAAGAAGCGATGCCAGCTATCGCAGATATAATATTCGTGGTAGCATTGACGCCAAGATAACCGATGATTTATCGGCCAGTATGGATTTCTCGTTAGTGGTAGGAGAGCGTAATTATACCCAACGAGACATGAATGCCAATCTATGGAGTGATTTCTGGAATACATCTCCCATGTATCCGGATCATTTTCCTGATTTAGGGAAGGTTCCTTTTGCTGAAGGCGGTGGTACAGGTGGTGCCCATATTACCACAAACCGAAGTCTTTCCGGTTACAATGATACGAGGAGTCAAGAGACAAGATTTACCGGCGAGTTAAGATACGACTTCCCATTCTTAAAGGGTCTGCAGGCAAAAACTCGAATTGATTATTTGCAGACATATGCTACGCAAAAGATATTTCAAAAGCCGGTTCCTTTTTGGAAGTATGATCATGCGGCCCAAAAATATACCCTTGCAGGTAGTTTTGGCTCGTCTGCAAGTTTGGGATATATACTTCCCAACGACAGACGGATGATATACCAAACGTCTCTCGAGTATAAAAAGGTATTGAAAGAAATACACGATATCAATGTATTAGCCCTTTTCGAGGCAACCGATTATTACAGCTCGCGTATCTTGGCCAATCGCTCTAACTTTTTGACACCTGCCATCGATGAAATGCTTGCAGGAAGTACAGAGGGTATGACCAATGGTGCTGCTACAACCGAGATGGGCCGTATGAGCTGGGTTGGTCGTTTCAACTACACGCTGATGAGCCGCTATATCTTAGATGCAACGCTTCGTGCAGATGCTTCTGCAAAGTTCCCGAAAGAGTCTCGTTGGGGATATTTCCCCAGTGTATCGCTGGCATGGCGTATCAACGAAGAGGCTTTTATGAAGCAGATTAAAGATCTCGATGCCTTAAAGCTGCGCTTAAGCTACGGTACATCGGGTAATGATAATGTGGGTAACTTTGCTTATCTGGCAGGTTATGATATCATGGGGGCAACTGATGGTGGTTCCTATATTTTCGGTTCCACGAAAAAAGCGGGTATATGGCCCAAAGGCTTGGCTAATCCTGATTTAACATGGGAGAAACTCAAAATCTATAATGCCGGTTTCGATGTTTCCTTCTGGAAAGGTTTGCTGTATGGTTCTTTTGAAATTTTCTACAGAAAAAGAACCGGAATACCTGGAACACGCTTAATCACATTGCCCTCAACTTTCGGTGCAACGCTACCTCAGGAAAATTTGAATAGTACCAGCACGCGAGGATTTGAATTGACTGTAGCCTCCAACGGACGTGTAGGAGAACTGGGTTGGGATGTTAGTGCGAATGTTTCTTGGGCTCGTTCTAAATGGGATTATTATGAAGAGCCCGACTATACTGATCCTGATCAGCGGAGAATAAATAGGAGAACAGGGCAATGGACCGATAGACAATTTGGTTATATTGCTGAAGGTTTGTTTGGCAGTCAGGAAGAAATCGATAATCTTCCTTACAACCAAGATAAGCGTAATAATACAACCTTACGTCCCGGTGATGTCAGATATCGCGATGTCAACGGCGATAAGGTCATCGATTGGAAAGATGAAGTAGAAATAGGACAGGGTACCATTCCTACGTGGTTTGCCGGATTTAATCCCACGCTTCATTATAAAGGTTTTGATTTAAGCCTTGCTTTCCAAGGTGCTTTCGGGTTTGATATTATCGCTTCTTTAGGTGGACAGACCGAAAATTACTTTAATGCTCGTTGGACACCACAGAACAACGACCGCAATGCTTTGATACCTCGTGTGGGTGGAAACAGTGGAAATACCCATACCTCTACTTATTGGCTGGTTCCCGGCAATTATGTTCGTTGGAAATCTTTCACGTTGAGCTATACATTTAAACATGCTATATTGAAAACAGCGAATATTAATAGTATTCGTTTATTCTTCTCGGGTAGCAACCTCTATACTTGGAGCAAGTTAAAGAAGTATGGTTTAGACCCGGAAATGCCTTCAGGAAAAGGTGGACTTTATTATCCACAACAACGTAATTTGTCAATAGGAGCAACTGTAATCTTTTAAATAATGACTTATGAAAATGCAGGTATATAAGAAATATAAAATGAAAAGGCTAAGACGTTCTATCACATTTGCATGTGTTGCTTTATTGGTAACCTACTTCAGTGCTTGTGATGTCTTGGATAAGAAACCGTTGGACAACATCAATGAAGGAACGGTTTGGGCGGATGAAACTTTGATTGATGCCGACATTACCGGTGCTTATGCCAAAACCACAGTCTTTACCAATGAGGCTGATGCCGTTGTTTTGGCAAGGAATGGTAATTTCTTCTCCATTTATTTTGTCAACAATGTGAGCGACGAATCTTTGTCTGCTTCAAATTTTGCGGGTAATGCCTATAAGTTTAAATTTGGGGCTTTGAAAATTCAAGGAGGATTATTGGAATATTGGGAACGTCCTTATAACATCATTCGTGTATTGAATGAACTCTTGGAACGATTACCCAATGCTCAAGTAAGTAAGGAGTTTAGAAAGCAGCGAATGGCAGAAGTCCGCTTTTTGCGTGCCTTTAATTATTTCGCCATAGTTAAGAGATATGGCGGGGTACCGTTGATTACCAAAGTACAGTCTAAAAATGACCCTGAATCAGAACTTAGACCGGCAAGAAATAAAGAGCAAGAAATATACGATTTCATTATTTCTGAAGCGAAGGCAGCCAGCAAAGATCTTCCGCAGGTGGTTAGCGAAACAGATTGGGGACGTCCCAGTATGTATGCAGCACTGGCATTGGCTTCACGTGCAGCCCTTTATGCCGCTAGTATTGCGCAGTATGGAACCGTTCAGCTCAATGGTGTTGTCGGTATAGACAATGCTTTAGCCAATCAGTATTATCAGGCGTCTTACGATGCTTCCAAAGCAATTATCGACTCTATGAAATACGCTTTGTATGAAGCAGATGCCGATAAGGTTCAGAACTTCAAAAATATCTTTTTGAAAAAAAGAAATAAAGAGGTTATCTTCGCAAGACAACACGATGGTAGTGACAGAGATGCCGGAGGCAACGGTTGGTGTTATGACTACTTCCAATGTCCTTGGCCTAATGGCTGGTCAAATGGAAATCACGATGCCCCTTATCTCGAAATGGCTGAAGCTTTTGAATATAAAGATGGTTCTCCGGGTGTCGTCAAGGAAGCGTATTATCATAAAGACAGCTTGATCACCATGGAGCAACTATGGAAAGATAAAGATCCCCGCTTCTTTGCCACGCTCTATACGCAGGGTACAAAATGGCAAGGACGGACGTTGAATTACTATAAGGGCATTATTAAAGAAGATGGTACCATTCAACAAGAAGACTCTTACAAAGGTATATTGGCCCAAGGAGAGCAGAAAAAGAATACGTGTGGGTTTGGTGTCATGAAATATTTGGATGAGACTAAGGACAACGGAAACAGTTCTTCTGCCGGTATTTTTGGTTCAAAACAAGATTATATCGTCTTTCGATATGGCGAAATCCTTCTAAATTATGCTGAGGCAGCATTCGCATTGGGTAAAACCGGTGAGGCACTTGATGCTATTAATAAGATACGCGAGCGTGCCGGAATAGCTAAACTCACCACCATTGATGTGGATAAAATACGGCATGAAAGACGAGTTGAACTGGCTTTTGAAGGTCACCGTTATTGGGACTTGCGCCGTTGGCGCATTGCTGAAGACTATTTGTCACGCAATATGCATGGATTGCGATTTATTTTGGACTACACAACAAAGAAGTTCCGTATTCAGAAAATCGATAAGATAGATGGTGCTACGAATACTCCTCTGTTTAGACCCGAAAATTATTACCTTCCTATCACGCATAAGCGTACAAATCAAAACCATAATTTGGTAGAGAATCCCGGATATAATTAATTTTTGAAAAATCTTTTGAAAAACATAATGAGGGGGCATTAGAAGCTCCATAAGGTCTTTGCTGATGCCCCCTCTTACATTCAATGAATAGACAACTCATTAATTCATAAATAAAAAAAGATGAAAACTTTAAATGTATTACTATTATTTGTGTTCTTTTCGTTGGGTTTAAATGCCCAAAAGTTTACAATCCCCGTATTCCCCGATCCGCAAAGCGAGGTGGATGAAAGAATGGATATGTTCGAGAGTCAGGTGGATTGGATTGTTAAGAACCGCGAAAAATTAAATATGCCTATCGTGCTTTGTGTAGGCGATTTGGCTAATTTTGACAACTTTACCCATTGGGATAAGGCTAGTCAGCAGTTTGAGAAGTTCGATAAAATCAGATTACCTTATGCTTTGACATTAGGCAACCATGATACCGAGGCTGTGGGCGAGTATGATGGAAGTGCTGCACCCGGCAACACCAATCAGAATTTAAGAAAGACATTTAAATTCAATTCTTACTTCCCAACCTCTCGATTTCTTGCGCAAAGAGGACGGTTTGAACCAGGAAAGAGCGACAATGCCTACTATACTTTCAAAACCGGAAACACTTATTGGCTTGTTCTGACGTTAGAGTTTTGTCCTCGTCAAGGCGCTATCAATTGGGCTAATGATGTTGTGAAGGCTTTTCACGAATACAATGTCATTGTGTTGACACACTATCACCTTAGTGGTAAAGGCGAAATTGTTCAAAATAATGCCGGCTATGGCGACTTTAGTCCGCAGTTCGTGTTCGACCGTTTCCTCAAATTACATCCCAATATCCGTTTTGTTATCAGCGGTCATGTTATGAAAACAGCCTTTAGAGTAGATGAGGGTGTTCATCATAACAAAATCTATCAGATTTTACAGAACTATCAAAACGAAGATAACGGCGGTGGTTATCTGCGCCTCTTAAACTTTGATTTGAACAAAGGTACGGTTGTAGCAGAACTCTATTCGCCTTTCTATAACAAGTATAAAGAACCTGAAACTAAATATACGATCGAAGGATTAGAGCTGGTTAAGCCTAAACTTTGATACGATTGGCAGGTGTAAAAACCTGCGTACGATATTTCTTTTCAACTTTTTATATAGGCAGATTGAAAGATGGTGGTTTTTAGAACCTCAATCTTTCATCTGCCATAGAAAGGATTACAAAGTTTTTGTAAATGTAAAGTAAGCAACTGATGAAACGTTATATACCTTATTTATTTCTGCTTTTGTGTGTGATGTGCGGTGGAACAGCTGATGCAAAGTCGCCTAAACAGGTATCCAATAATATACAGCCGCAGACTGTTCGTGGCTTTATGGTAGAAACAGCAGAGTCTGTTGACAAGAAAACCCTTGTTGATGCCAAGAGTTGGGGAGCCAATGTTGTAAGGCTGCAACTTAACCCTTTGAGTTACGCCATCAAGCGGAAACGCAATTTCTGGGAAGCATTTCCCGATTATTTAAAGCTGGTTCAAACCAAAATCGACGATGCTCGGCAGGTCGGTTTGAAAGTTGTTGTAGACCTGCACGAACCTCCCATGATGGATGGAGATAAGGCACCTACATCTACAAAACAAGGAACAGAGGCCTTTTGGGAAAACCCTGAACTAAAAACCAACTTTATTCGGATGTGGAAAGCGATTGCCACGAAGTTTAAAAGTTCCAAATACAATGACGTAATATGGGGCTACGATCTATTTAACGAACCTCAAATCGATTGGAAACACCCACCCAAACAATGGTTGGAAATGTCTCCTGAACTTGTAGCTGCTGTGCGGGCCATTGATAAAGATGTGTGGATTGTCTACCAGTCGGGGCTCAACCACGATGAATATAAAACTTACGAACCACTAAAAGACAAGCGAGTTATCTACAGCGTGCATTTTTACAAACCTTTCGGTTTTACCCATCAGGGAGTAGAAAAAATATTTGGCGCCGACTCTTTGTCGCGTGAACAGGCTTTAGCCGCTATTCAAAACAAATATCCCGGCGATTATTACGGGCAGCACTGGGATCGCACAATGATGGAAAACGACCTGCGTCCGGTGGCCGATTTTGCTCAAAAATATCACGTTCCTATACTTGTTGGCGAGTTCAGTGCGATTGCTTGGGCACCCATCGAATGCTCTACTGCCTGGTTAAGAGATGCTGTTCACACCTTCGAGAAGTATAATTTTTCTTGGTGTTATCACGCTTTTCGCGAGTGGTCGGGGTGGAGTTTAGAACATGCCGAAGGCACGAATGCCTTTTGGTTTAAGCACGATCCCACACCGGGTCCTGTGAATTACGAAACCCAACGGGCCAAAGTTATTAAGGAAGGATTGAAGAAAAATCAAACCCATTAAATTCATTCTCTATCAAAGAAAGGTAAAATCAACGTTTGGAAAGTAATAATAATGTGCTATTTTTGCATATCAATCTTACTTTAAACAGTGTTTTTACCTTCCTTTGATACTTTTGTTATACACTAACCGATATAAACATGATTGTAAAAAGACTTTTAACGGGCGTATCCGTATGTTCATTTTGTTTGCTGTTATCAGCCCAACAACGAGTAAAAATGGTAGTAAACGACCTCTTAGTTCCTGATAAAACAGAGGTGCTTTCGGGCTATGTTGGCGAGAAATTGGCAGCCTCTTACGAACATCGCATTCTTGCTCAGAGCGTTGATAAACTGATAGAACCTTTCACCAATCGGGTGGAAGATCACCTTTGGCAGAGCGAATTCTGGGGCAAATGGATGAACTCGGCTGTTTTGGCTTATCGTTATCAGCCCAGCGACCAACTGCTGAAAACCATGAAAACGGCAGTAGATAAGCTCGTTGCCACACAAGATAAAAAAGGTTATATCGGTAATTATGCGCCCCAACACCATTTGCAAGAGTGGGACATCTGGGGGCGAAAATATTGTATTTTGGGCTTGTTGGACTATTATGGTATCAGCAAAGACAAAAAAGCACTTGTTGCAGCAAGTCGCGAAGCCGATTGTTTAATGGCCGAATTAAAGGCCGGTAACGCAAGTATTGTGCGTATGGGCAACCATCATGGCATGGCTGCCTCGTCGGTATTAAAGCCCATTTGTTATCTGTATGCCTATACCGGAAATAAAAAGTACCTGGATTTTGCACAGCAAATTGTACGTGAATGGGAAACCGCCGATGGTCCGCAGCTCATCTCAAAAGCAGATGTACCGGTGGGCGAACGTTTTCCCAAGCCCGATTACGACAATTGGTATAAGTGGGCGCAAGGGCAAAAGGCCTACGAAATGATGTCTTGTTATGAAGGGCTTCTCGAACTTTACCGACTCACGGGAAATGAAAGTTACAAAGCTGCCGTTGAAAAAACGTGGCAGAGCATTATGGATACGGAAATCAATATTACCGGTTCCGGCTCGGCGATGGAGTCGTGGTTTGGTGGCAAACAAGTGCAATATATGCCCATCAAGCATTATCAGGAAACCTGTGTTACCGCCACATGGATTAAGCTAAGCCGACAGTTACTGATGTTAACCGGAAATTCAAAGTATGCCGATGCCATCGAGCAGTCGCTGTATAATGCACTTTTAGGAGCTATGCGACCTGATGGAAGTGATTGGGCAAAATATACTCCGCTATCCGGTCAACGTTTGCCGGGTTCGGAACAATGTGGTATGGGGCTTAACTGTTGTACGGCAAGCGGACCTCGCGGACTGTTTGTTATTCCGCAAACGGCTGTGATGCAAAGCTCTGAAGGGGCGGTTGTGAACCTCTATATACCCGGAACCTACACGCTTCAGAGTCCTAAAAACAAAACGGTTACCCTTGTTCAACAGGGCGAATATCCTAAAACCGGAACCATGCGTATTGTTTTTCAAGCGCAACAGCCTGAAGAAATGACCCTCTCGTTGCGCATTCCTGCTTGGAGTAAAACCACTCGGGTGGCAGTTAATGGGCAGGAAGTGTCGGCCGTTCGCAGTGGAAGCTATTTGCAGATAAACCGTCAATGGAGTGCCGGCGACCGTGTTGAGCTGACCATGGATATGCAGGCTCAACTACATTTTATGGGTACCAACCCCCAATATCTGGCCATTACACGCGGACCGGTAGTGCTGACGCGCGATGCCCGGCTATCGGGCGCAGACGTGCAGGCCGTTATTACCCCTGCCGAGGATAAGAACGGACATCTTGAGCTAACGCCTGTAACAGTCAAAGACCCCAACATCTGGATGGCGTTCAAGGCCCAGTTTTACCCCGAATCTTATAAAGAAGAAGACCCCGAACCTATTGATGTAGAACTTTGCGACTATGCTTCGGCGGGCAATGCAACGTCTTCTTATCCCTTCTTTAAAGTGTGGATGCCTCAGCTTTATAACCCTCGTGGGAAGCAGCCATAAATAGCCGGTTTTGCAAAAGCATAGGTTTTAGGTTCTAAAAGCTATGCTTTTGGAGGCTGAAACCTATGCTTTTAGAAGGTAAAAGCTATGCTTTTGCAACCTAAAACCTATGCTTTTGCAAGTCCATTTCAAAACACCTTTAAAATAAGGATTTGCCAAAGGTTGGGCCGCTCTTTAAAAAGCACAACTCGAAAATAAGCGAAAGCAATTTTTTCGACATTCAAGTTTAAACCGAATATAAAAATAAAAACAATAAATATATGAAGACAATTATCAAGACAACAGTCTTTGCATCGCTTGTATGCTTTTCTTTTGTTAACGCTCATGCGCAAAGTGCGAAAGAAAAAGAGATGGTGCAGAAGGCCAAGAGCATTATTTCACAACTGACGTTGGATGAAAAAATTAGTCAGTTAACACAAGATGCCAAGGGTATTGACCGCTTGGGTATTAAACCTTACTACTGGTTGAACGAAGCTTTGCATGGAGTGGGGCGCGACGGAAGAGCAACAGTTTTTCCGCAACCCATCAATCTCGGGGCAACATTCGACCCTAAAATCGTACATCAGATAGGCGATGCTATCGCCACAGAAGGGCGTGCTAAGTTTATTGTAGCACAGCGGCAGAAAAACTATTCGATGTATGCCGGCCTTACATTTTGGGCTCCTAATGTCAATATTTTTCGTGATCCGCGATGGGGAAGAGGTATGGAAACCTATGGCGAAGACCCCTTCTTGACCGGTACTTTAGGTACTGCTTTTGTTAAAGG
The DNA here is from genome assembly GCF_000614205.1 of Hoylesella saccharolytica JCM 17484. Lineage (GTDB taxonomy): Bacteria > Bacteroidota > Bacteroidia > Bacteroidales > Bacteroidaceae > Prevotella > Prevotella saccharolytica. Next base: position 71,493 of record NZ_BAKN01000009.1, on the reverse strand, counting down.
AATGCAGGGTGATGACCCCTTTTACCTGAAAGCAGCTGCCTGTGGAAAACATTTTGCTGTGCATTCGGGTCCTGAACGTACCCGTCATACCGCCAATGTAGAACCTACGAAACGCGATTTATACGAAACTTATCTGCCTGCTTTCAAAATGTTGGTACAAAAAGGTAAGGTAGAAAGTATTATGGGAGCTTATCAACGTCTGTACGGTGAGAGTTGCTCGGGTAGTAAATACCTGCTTACCGACATACTTCGTAAGGATTGGGGTTTTAAAGGTCATGTAGTGTCTGATTGTGGAGCTGTTACCGATATGTACGAAGGGCACAAGCTGGTAAAGAGCGAAGCAGAGGCGGTAGCTTTTGCCATCAAGGCCGGATTAAACTTAGAGTGCGGTAACTCGATGCGTACAATGAAGGATGCCATTCAACAAAAGCTCATCACCGAGAAAGATTTGGATAAGGCTTTGTTGCCGTTGATGATGACCAGATTAAAGTTAGGCATCTTACAACCCGATGCTGCTTGTCCGTATAACGAATTTCCCGAGAGTGTTATTGGCAGTGAGGCTAATCGTAAAATAGCCGAGCAAGCTGCCGAAGAAAGTATGGTGTTGCTTAAAAACAACGGTGTGCTGCCCATTGCTAAAGATATTCGTACCCTCTTTGTAACAGGTCCCGGTGCAACAGATGCTTATTACCTGATGGGTAATTATTTCGGACTTTCCAATCGCTATAGCACTTACTTGGAAGGTATTGTGGGAAAAGTGAGCAACGGAACGAGCGTCAATTACAAGCAGGGATTTATGCAGGTGTTTAAAAATCTCAATGATGTAAACTGGAGTGTATCTGAATCTCGTGGTGCGGAAGTAAGTATTCTTATTATGGGAAACAGTGGAAACACCGAAGGAGAAGAGGGAGATGCCATTGCCTCTGCAGAGCGTGGCGACCGTGTAAACCTGCGTCTGCCCGACTCGCAGATGGAGTATCTGCGTGAGGTAAGCAAAGATAGAACCAATAAACTGGTGGTGGTATTGACAGGAGGAAGTCCCATTGACGTGAAAGAAATAACCGAACTGGCCGATGCTGTTGTAATGGCTTGGTATCCGGGACAGGAAGGTGGTGTGGCATTGGCTAATCTTCTTTTCGGTGATGCCAACTTTAGCGGTCGTCTGCCCGTAACTTTCCCCGAATCAGCTGACAGACTTCCGGCGTTTGATGACTATTCGATGAAAGGTCGCACCTATAAATATATGACCGATAATATTCTCTATCCGTTCGGTTACGGCTTGTCTTACAGCAAAGTAACTTACAGCAATGCCGCTGTAACGAAGATGCCTACGAAGACTACTCCGATGACGGTATATGTAGATGTAACCAACAATGGCGATATGCCTGTTGATGAAGTGGTGCAGGTTTACCTTTCTACACCGGGCGCAGGGAACACTTCTCCCATCGAATCACTTATCGGTTTCAAGCGCGTAAAGATTTATCCACATATCACGGTGACGAAAGATTTCCAAATTCCGATGGAACTTTTGGAAACTGTACAGGCAGATGGTACTTCGAAACTGTTGAAAGGCGAGTATCAAATCAAAATCTCCGGCGCTGCTCCCTGCAAACGTTCTGACGAACTGGGTGTGAGCAGTAGTGCGGTGAAATTTAAGCTGTGAGGATAAAAAAACAGACAAAGAACGATAAAAAAGCATAGCATGAACATTCATCATTCTTTGTGCAAAGTAGTGGCAACGACAGTGATTAGCTTGTCGTTGCCCGCCTTTGCGCTAGCACAAAACGGTCCGGAATGGCTTAAGAAGGCCGTATTCTATCAGATATATCCCTCGTCTTACATGGATAGTAACGGCGATGGTATCGGTGATATACCGGGTATCACCTCGAAACTCGACTACATCAAGTCTGTAGGGTTTAATGCCATATGGCTTAATCCTGTGTTTATGTCGGGCTGGTATGACGGTGGCTACGATGTGATAGACTTTTATCAGCTCGATCCCCGATTTGGAACCAATACCGATTTGGTTACGTTTTTGAACGAAGCGCATAAGCGAGGCATTCGTGTTTGTCTTGATTTGGTGGCAGGACATACCAGCGACAAGTGCCGTTGGTTTAAAGAATCTGAGCAGGCAGATGCCAATCTGCGATATAGCGACTATTATATCTGGACAAATGAGATAACCGAGAAAGACAAAGAAGATATCGAACTGCGCAAGAAAGAGAAAAATACGCTTACCGGAGCACGTGGTCGTTATGTCGAAGCAAATGCACCACGTGCTAAGTATTACGAAAAAAACTTCTTTGAATGTCAGCCTGCATTGAACTACGGATTTGCTCATCCCGATCCCAACCGACCATGGGAACAGCGTCCGGATGCACCGGGTCCGCAAGCCGTTCGACGCGAATTGCGCAACATTATGGCATTCTGGTTGGATAAAGGGGTTGATGGCTTCCGGGTAGATATGGCCTCATCGCTCGTTAAAAATGATGAAGACGGAACAGAGGTAAGAAAGCTTTGGAGAGAAATGCGTGAATGGAAAGATCGCCATTATCCCGAAGCGGTGTTTATTTCTGAGTGGTCTGACCCGCTCAAGGCTATTCCCGCTGGTTTTAATATCGATTTTATGATACACTTTGGCGTGAAAGCTTATATCCCCATGTTCTTTGCGAAAGGAACGCCATGGGGTGGTTGGGACAATCACACCTGTTGTTACTTCGACCGTCAGGGGAAAGGAAGTATTAAGGTGTTTGCCGAGAATTTTTCGAAAGCCTATAATGGAACGAAGTCTGAAGGCTATATCGCACTACCTTCAGCCAATCACGATTTTCAACGTCCCAACATCGGTACGCGTAACACATTCGACCAATTAAAGGTGGCTATGACTTTCTTTCTTACCATGCCGGGTGTGCCGTTTATCTATTATGGTGATGAAATCGGAATGAAATATCTGTCGGGCTTGCCCAGTAAGGAAGGCAGTAATGAACGCGCCGGTACACGAACGCCGATGCAATGGACGGCTGGCAGTACAGCAGGATTTTCTACTTGTCGACCCGAACAATTGTATTTGCCAATCGATACGGAAAATGGTAAGCTGACGGTTGAGGTGCAAGAGAAAGACAGTCATTCGTTATTGAACTTTGTACGCCATCTGATTACCTTGCGACAGACATCCGAAGCTTTGGGAAATACAGGCGATTGGCAGCTTGTGAGCGATGTGAACAAACCTTATCCGATGGTTTATAAGCGCACCAAAAACAATGAAACTTATCTTATAGCCTTAAATCCCGGTGATAGAAAAGTTGAAGTTACGATCGATTCCACATCCGGTAGCAGTAGGGTTGTTTCGCAAGTGGGAAAGGTTGCATGTAAAATGCGGAAAAACAAACAGCATATTACCATGGGAGGCATCAGTTCTGCCATTTTTAAAATAACAGATGAGAGGTAGTGTATGAGTTAGAATAATTCACCTATTTATAATCATTTAAATTGATATTGCCTATGAAACAAAACCTAAAAACAATGAAACTCGATGATGAAGAACTCAAAAATGAGCAAACATCTTAAAGAAAAACTAATTAAATTATTAACCTGTAATTAAAAAAAGATGTATGGAAAATAAATTAAACAGGGATAGTATGGTACGAATATGCAATACCATGCGTAATAAAGTAATCCTTGTGTTGTCCTTGTTGTTGACTTTTAGCACATTGGTGGCAAAAGCTACTTCACACGGAAACTCGGATGCTCGTGTGACGGAACAGGCTACGCAGCAAAGTGGAAAGCGCGTAACAGGACAAGTTACTGATAATAATGGCGAGCCATTATTGGAGCTAGTGTTGTTGTTAAAGGAAAAACAACGGGCGGAATAACCAATGCAGACGGTATGTTTACATTGGATGGTATTCGTGAAGGTTCTGTGCTTGTAATCTCCTATCTGGGATTTAACTCGCAAGAAGTATCTGTTGGTAAGCAGTCAAACTTTAATGTAGTGTTATCGCCGGATGCAAAATCGCTTGATGAAGTGGTAGTTGTGGCTTACGGTACACAGAAAAAAGCAACGCTGACAGGTTCTGTTGCAGCCATCAGCACAAAAGAAATCAAGCAAAGTCCGACGTCTAACCTTGCAGTTACACTTACAGGACGTTTGCCGGGATTGAGCGTTCTTCAACGTAGTGGTGAACCCGGTCGTGATAATACCTTGTTATATCTGCGTGGTAGAGGAACTGTAAACGGACAGAATCCTTTAGTGATGGTAGACGGTGTTGAGCGTGATTTGACTTCTGTTGACCCCAGTGAGGTAGAGAGTATTTCTATTTTAAAAGATGCTTCTTCTACGGCTTTGTTTGGTGTACGTGGTGCTAACGGTGTCGTTTTGGTAACAACAAAGCGTGGAACAAGCGAGATACCGGATATCAGTTTTAGTGCAGAGGCAGGTTGGCAGACGTTTACCCGTTGGCCCTCGGAGTTGAGCTCGTATGATTGGGCAGTATTGAAAAACCAAGCGTATCGGAACGATTTTCCCACTGCTTCACCTGATAAGATGCCTTACTCGGATTGGGAATTGGAAAGATTTAGATTACATGATAAACCTGAAGTCTATGGCGATCATAACTGGGTGAAGATGTTGATGCACAAGTGGGTTCCGCAAACGCGTTATAACCTAACCTTAAACGGAAAGGGCTCGAATGTAGCCTACTTTGTAAATGTGGGCTATTTGAACCAAGGTGGACAGTTTAAACTTGACAATTCTGAAACAAGAAGCTACGATGCCAAGAATTATATGGATCGTTTTAATTTCCGTGCTAACATCGATGTGGCTTTAAATGCTCGTAAAACATTGAAAGCATTTCTTAATGCTGCCGGTTCTTACGAAAAGGTGAATGGACCTAATATGGAGTCGAGTGCTGTATTAGAGCAGATTTTAACCAAATGGCCGGTTACAATACCCGGCCCGTTGACTCCTGATGGACAAGTTCTGATAGGCAGCGGTTCTTACAAAGAATCGCCTTGGGCACAAATTAACAGAACGGGGTATAAGCAAGAAACGCGTAGTGGCATCACTGCTACATTTGGTATGCAGTATGATATGGACTCTTTTGTTAAAGGCTTGTCTGTTAAAGTGATTGGTTCTTATGATAGCAAAACGTACAATTATCTGGTAGGTAGTCGTACCTATCAATATTGGGCACAAATTATTGAAAGGGATGCCGACGGAAAATTGAAGAAGGTTAGCTACAACCGTGAACGACCGGATTTGGATAATAACCCCCTCAGAACCAGTAAGTCTGCTCTGTTTGAATCTTTCTATGATGCTCAATTCCAGATTATTTATAACCGTACATTTAATAAAAAACATAGTGTGAACGGTTTGTTGGTAGCCCAGCAACAATCGAGAATTAAGACGAATTTTACACTTCCGTTCAATGTTAATGGATTGGCCGCACGACTGGTCTATGGATATGACGACCGTTATATTGCAGAGTTTGATGCCGGTTATAACGGTTCAGAGCAATTTGCTCCTGCTAACCGCTACGGCTTTTTTCCCTCTGTTTCCGGAGCTTGGAATATCTATAACGAGAATTTTTTCAAAAACTCTTCGATAGCCAAGACCATTGATAAGCTGAAAATAAGATTATCTTATGGTGTTGTAGGAAACGATAAGTTAGGAAATGAGCGTTTTCTTTATTTGGATAATGTAGCATCTACAGGCTCCGGTTATTCAGGAAGCATTGTGAATGGACATAGTATTTCGGAAGCTTATTTCGGAAATAAACACCTGCAATGGGAAACAGCGAAGAAACTTAATTTCGGTTTTGAAATTGGTTTGTTGCAATCGTTGAATTTAACAGTAGACCTTTTCTCGGAAAGACGCGAAAATATCTTGATTAAGAAACAGACCACCCCGCAACTTATCGGTGTAAATACAGGTACGCTTCCGCCTTTTAACTTGGGTAAAGTAAAGAATCGAGGCTACGAAATAGAATTGAATTACACGAAACCAATTAATAAAGATTTGCTTGTTATGCTGAAAGGTAATCTCAGTTATAACGACAATGAAATTATGGATTTGGATGAATTGTATCGCGATGAAACTTATGCTTATCGTTATCGTCAAAACGGATACATGATAGGACAACAATGGGGATTAAAGTCGAACGGTTTCTTTAAAGATCAGGCAGAGATTGATGCTTATGCCAAGTATGAGGGAACTCAACCTCGTCCGGGTGATTTGAAATTCGTTGATGTCAATGGTGACAATAAAATTGATGATAAGGATATGGTACCCATTGGTTATTCGGATGTGCCCAAATACACTTGGGGCACGGCTCTAAGCGTTACTTATAAGTGGTTTGATATTTCTGCACTGTTCCAAGGCTCATTTAAGGTAAGTGCCATCGTAGACGGAACTGGTCCTTGGGAATGGTATGATTTCCGTAAATTCCACCAAAAAGCATGGACAAAGGAAAGAGCAGAGGCTGGTCAGGAAATCTTGTTCCCAGCTTTGGCAACACAGCAATCTGCCAGTGAAGTTAAAAGTAATGACTTCTTTATCATGGATAGATCTTTCGTTCGTTTAAAAAATCTTGAAATAGGATTTACTTTCCCACGAGCTTGGTCGAAAGTTATTAACGCCAAGAAAATTCGTATCTATGCAAACGGATACAATCTGATTACCTGGGACAAGATGAGATTTGACGATTGGGATCCTGAAGTGTTGAAGAATACAACTTATCCTGTATTGAAAGTTATAAACATCGGTGCTAACATTACATTCTAAAATGGTAAGAATATGAAAGGCAAAATAATAAAAGTATTGCTGGGCTTGATAGCTGTAGCAATGACGTATGGTTGCTCTGGTGAATTGGACATTACACCTGATGGCAGAATGACGTTAGATGAAATCTTTAGTGATTCGATTTATACCGAACAATATGCCAATTCCATGTACGAATATATTCGGAAATATGGTAATGGCTATCACTATTATACATGGCTTTCGGCATTTACTGATGATGCAACCGATAGTCAGAGTTCTGCGGAAACTTGGTTAATGCTCAACCAATGGAATCGAGGTAATTATAGTGCATCCGTACCTCCATTTATGGATGGATCTACTACATTGCGCCGTAATGACAGAGATTTTTGGGGTACTGCTTATGCAGGCATAAGAAAGACAAACGTTTTTCTTGAGCGTACTAACGAAAGCAATATTCCTAATCAGAAAAAGCGCGAGCGTTATCTTGCAGAAGCACATGTTTTGAGAGCTCATTATTATTTCGACTTAATTAAGAACTTTGGTGGCGTACCTTTGATTACAAGAGATATTACGACAGATACTGATTTTAGTAAGATCGAACGGGCATCTTTTGACGAATGTGCGAAGTTTATTGCCGAAGAATGCGATAAGGCGATTGCCACAGATGCTTTACCTTTTAGAACAGAGGTAGAGGGAGAACGTGGAAGAATGACCAAGGCGATTGCTTATTTTATCAAAGCATCTGCATTGTTGTTTGCAGCCAGTCCGCATTGGAATCCTACCAACGACGCTGCAAAATGGCAAGCCGCTGCTACTGCTGCAAAAGAAGCCTTGAAGCAACTCACCTCTAATGGTTATGCATTGTATAGCAATTATGAAAAGTTCTTTATTACACGGCCGGTAAAAGAGGAAAATCCTGAAGATAAAGAAACGCTTTTAGAGGCGATCGATAGCTGGGGCTATTCTGGTCAGGAGTTTCGACGTTTTTCTGTGATTACATTCTTAATGCACATGATTCCCGTAGATTTTGGTGGGGAGAAGTGTGGAGAATGTCCTTCGCAAGAATTGGTAGACAGCTACGAAATGAAAGACGGGACAGTACCCATCTTAGGCTATGAAGATGAGGCACATACCAGACCGAAAATCAATCCAGCATCAGGCTACGACGACCAGAAACCATATGAGAATCGTGATCCGCGCTTTTATGCAACGGTTTGGTATAATGGGGCTCATTTCGGAAAAGTAAAAGATAAGGATGTTTATATTGAATCGTATGTTGGCGGAAGACATGGTATCGACTTTCTAAAGCAGAGAACGCCGACGGGATATTATGTTCGGAAGTATGTTGATCCAGCTATGCGTTCACCAGCAGACGCCAAAACTTTGTGGCGTATTTACCGATTGGCAGAGCTGTATTTGGATGTTGCCGAGGCTGAAAACGAGGCAAATGGTCCTACAGCAGAGGCTTATGATGCTGCGAATGCAACGCGACGCAGAGCAGGAATGCCCGATTTGCCTACAGGATTAACCAAAGACGAATTTAGAGAGCGTATCAGAAGAGAACGCCGTGTAGAAATGGCTCTTGAAGAAAATCGTTTCTATGATTTACGTCGTTGGGGTATCCTTGAGGCCAATTCACGCCTAAAAACCGCTATGCGGTGGACAAAAGCTAACGATGGAACGCTTTCTAATGTTCGTGTTCAGGCTGTAGATTGTCATGCAACGGCAGATCCAAAATACTATACTTTGCCGATTCCGAGAAATGAAATCTTACGTATGCCCTTAGTGAAACAAAATCCCGGATGGGAATAACAATGAAGCATATCCATGCGTTGGGCATCCGGCGCATGGATACTTCTTATAGATATAAGGTATATTGAATGTCGGCACGTGCTGTCGGTTCTTCTTTAATTCAATAACTCATACCCATCATTTGCTACGCTCATAAATCTATGAAAATGTCAAAAAAATATCTTAGGAACTATTTACTTAAAATGTTTTTAACGACGTTCCTGTTCTTCGCCACACTGAATGCGCAGGCACAGGAAACATCACTCTATCGATCGTTTGTTAATCCGCCAGCAACGGCACGACCGCATCTTTGGTGGCATTGGATGAATGGAAATATTACCAAAGACGGCATCTACAAGGATTTGATGTGGATGCACCGTATCGGCATCGGTGGATTTCATCATTTCGATGCTGGATTGGAAACACCGCAGATTGTTGAAAAACGACTTGAATATATGGCTCCCGAGTGGAAGGATGCTTTTTCTTATGCCGTTCATTTGGCCGACTCGTTGGGAATGGAGATGGCTGTGGCCAGTTCGCCCGGTTGGAGTTCAACTGGTGGACCGTGGGTTACGCCTGAACAGGCGATGAAAAAATTGGTGTGGCGAGAGCTGGATGTGAAAGGGGGAATAACCTATCGTGGAATGTTACCACCACCTTATACAGCAACGGGTTATTTTCAGAATTTCAACTCATCGGTACATGCACCTTTTGTCAGTGGTAACGAGGTGACCTATTATAAAGATATTGCCGTTGTGGCGGTGAAATGTTTGCCGACAGACCGCTCTATGGTTTCACTTGGAGCTACTGCAACAACGCTGGGTGGAGAAGTTTCGTTACGCACGCTTACCGATGGCGACCTAACTACTGCCGTGCAGCTTCCGCGCGACGAAAAAAATGGTTATACGTGGATACAGTATGCCTTTAGTAAGCCACAAACCATTCGGGCAATAAGTGTTGTAGACGGTCGGTTTCGTAACGAATGGGCCTCTGTTCCTGCCGATGTTAACAAGCATTTAGAGGCTGGCGATGACGGTATTGTTTTCCGTAAGGTGTGCGATATCCCCAGCGGAGGTGCTTCGCAACAAACAATAACCATTCCACCCACGCGGGCGAAGTATTTTCGCATTCGTTTTGACAATGGTCCCCAAAAGAAAGTTACAGAGGTAGCGGAGCTTCAGCTTTACACCATTGACCGTGTGAACCACGCTGAAGAAAAGGCAGGTTTTGCAACACCACCCGATTTGGAGCTTTATCCCACGCCTGCCGATGCGTCTGCTACTGCGTTAAATGATGTGGTTGTGCTCACCGATAAAGTAGACTCGACCGGGCGACTGGTATGGAAAGTGCCCAAAGGAAATTGGCGTATCTATCGGTTCGGGTATTCGCTGACAGGTAAGAAAAATCATCCCGCATCGCCTGAGGCTACGGGATTGGAGGTGGATAAGCTGGATGCGCAGGCTGTGCACGATTATCTCAATTATTATCTCTCGACCTACGACGATGCTTCAAAACAGATGTTAGGAAAGAGTGGGTTGCGATCGATGCTTATTGACAGCTACGAATCGGGATGGGAGACGTGGACGCCGAAGATGGAACAAGAGTTTGAGCGTCGGCGTGGATATAGTTTGGTAAAGTGGTTGCCTGTTCTTACCGGACAACTTATCGGCAGTGCCGACCGCAGTGAACGCTTTCTTTGGGATTGGCGGAAGACTATCGGCGAACTGATTACCGAAAACCTGTATGCTCAAGTAGACAGCATATTGGCTGCTCGGGGGATGAGCACCTATTATGAAACGCACGAGAACGGGCGGCTTTACCTTGCCGACGGTATGGAAGCCAAGAGCAAAGGAGACATTCCGATGGCTGCCATGTGGTGTCAGCCCACCGATGCCGCTACCACATCAATGTCTGAAAGCGACATCCGTGAGTCGGCGTCTGTGGCTCATCTTTACGGAAAACCCATTGTTGCTGCCGAGTCGATGACCGCCAATGGGCTCTACTCCGGTGCTTACGTATTTTATCCGGGCAATCTAAAACCGGTTGCCGACCTCGAAATAGCTAACGGCGTGAACCGTTTCTTTATTCAGGAATGCGCTCACCAACCGGTAGACAACAAACGACCCGGATTGGGACTGATGATGTACGGACCTTGGTTTAACCGCCACGACACGTGGGCCGAATGGGCCAAGCCGTGGACCGACTATCTGGCGCGCAGCAGTTATATGATGCAACAGGGACGTAGCGTGGCCGACATCTTGTATTATTACGGTGAAGACAACAATATCACCGGTCTCTTTGCTCATGTTCATCCTGATATACCCGCAGGTTACAATTTCGATTACATCAATGCCGACGCCCTCACCCGGATTATCACCTTCCGCAATGGTTGCCTCACCGCTCCCAGCGGAATGCAGTATCGCCTGCTGGTGCTGGATAAGAACGCCCGCAAGATGTCGATTCCCGTATTGCGAACCCTTGCCCGATTGGCCCGTGAGGGGGCTCTTATCTGTGGACAGGTGCCCGAACTGATGCCCTCGTTAACGGGAGATAGCCTTGAGTTTGCCCGACTGGTGCGCGAGGTGTTTTATTCGGGTCGCCCCAACGTTTACAACTATGCGTCGGCCGCCACTGTGTTGAGGGCTAACGGAATACTTCCCGATGTTGTGGTGAGCGAAGGTAATGGAGCCGAAGGAGCCGCTGAACATTGGCGATATGTGCATCGCACCACCGACAACGCCGAGATTTACTGGCTCAACAACCGTACTGACCGGTCGCGCTCGCTTACCGTTACCTGTCGCACGGCGGGTATGAAACCCCTTCTCTGGCATCCCGAAACGGGGCAGACCGAAGAGCTTTCTTACCGTGTGGGTCGCGATGCAACCACTATTTATCTTGATATGGTGCCCAACGATGCCGTTTTCGTGGTATTTCAGGGAAAAGCGCAACCGGCCGAACAGCAGTTGCCCGCTCGTCGTATAACACCCGTGTGTCAAATCGAAACCAATTGGCAGGTGACTTTCCGTGATAATATGCCGACCGAGAAAACCCTCGTTATGCCTCGCCTGCAATCGTACACCGAACAGTCTGACCCCGATATCAAATACTATTCGGGCCGCGCCGTTTATCGCAATCATTTCTTACTTCCGTCACCCCCCCTCAAAGCAGCTCGCTATATTTTAAATCTGGGTAAGGTAGGCTGCATGGCACAGGTTATCGTTAATGGCAGGCGGCAGCGCATACTGTGGAAGGCCCCTTACACCGTCGACATTACCGACGCGCTGCAGAAGGGTGATAACCGCATTGAGGTAGAGGTGATAAACCTTTGGGCCAATCGGCTTATCGGCGATTGCCAGCCCAATAATCCCAAGCGTTACACCTACACGGGTTTTCCCTTCTATAAGGCTGATTCGCCCCTATTACCATCGGGCTTACTGGGTCCTGTAGAGCTATCGCTTGAACATTAGCGGGTTGCGCTTTTTCTCCATCTCCACCTATCTTTTTTTGCCGGGTGGAGGGGCATACAGAAATGTCGCCGCATCCTTTTGGGATGTGGCGACATTTTTAATCGAAACACTTGTAATAAATTATTTTGAGCATTGCAAGTGTCGGGATATCTAAACTGGTGACCGGACGCTTCTGTCGTTTTATCAGCCGTTTGCTACAATTATCTTTTTATCCTTATACGCAAAAGATGTGAGTTCTGCTGCTTGTTGAACTCACATCTTTTATTATCTTACCAACCCGTGCGCGGGCTGTAATATTCTTCAGCGCGTGGGAGCGGGTAGACGGGTAAGCCAGTCGTTAAGCTCGTAAAGAGCGTTGTTGTGATAACGCCACGAGGACAGATAGCCGAAGCCGTGCCCGCCGGTGGGGTAAATGTGTAGCGTGCAGGCATTACCGGCGCGTTGCATGGCGCAATAGTAAGCCACACCGTTTTCTATGGGTGGCACCACATCGTCGTCGGCGGTAAGAAAGAGAATGGTTGTCGGTGTTTCGCCGCTGCGTACCTGCAGCTCGTTGCAATAACGTTCTACCAATTTACGGTCGGGCTTATCGCCCAAAAGGTGATGGCGCGAACCGAGATGGGTTCCGGGTTGTTTCATCGTGATAACGGGGTAGAACAAAATGGCGAAGTTGGGTCGTGTGGCAGCCGATGCATGGGTTGAGAGGGTGCTGGCCACGTGTCCGCCGGCCGAAAAGCCCATGATGCCGACATCGGCGGGGTTGATGTGCCATGCTGCGGCACTATCTCGCACAAGGCGCATGGCAGCTTCGGCATCGGTCAGCGGAATGATATGATTGGTGCGCGGCATGCGGTATTTAAGCACAAAGAAGGCAATGCCGCGCGGGTTGAAGAAGGCCGACCATTGATGACCTTCGTGGTCGATGGCCAAACTTTCGTAGGCTCCACCCGGGCAACAGATAACTGCGCGTCCCGTAGGCTTCTCGGGCAGGTAGCCAAAAAGCTGTGCGCCCTCGTTGCCGAGCGGAACTTGTATTTTGCGTACGGTGTTTTGTGCTTGCGTCGTCGTAGCGGCCAGCAGGCAAAACAGAAGTGTAAAAAGTTGCTTCTTGATGAAGCGGATATGGGTTGTTTGATTCATTGTTTGATGATTATTTTGTTATTCGATAAGGTTTAGCGCAGTTCGAAAGCAGCCGTACCGCGTACATCCTCAGACGAAGCGCATACATAGGCTTTGAAAGTGCCGGGTTCGGCTACCCAACGGTGCTCTTTCTCTGAAAAGAATTGCAGGTCTTCGGTGGTAATATCGAATGTTACCGTGCGGGTTTCGCCCGGCATCAGTGCAATTTTTCTAAAACCTTTCAGTTCTTTTCGTGGGCGTTCTACACTGGCTTTGTCGTCGCCGATGTACAGCTGCACAATCTCTTTGCCTGCTCTTTTTCCTGTGTTGGTTACAGCAATAGTGAGTGTGAGGTGTCCGTTGGGTGCGATGGTGCGCGACGAAAGGGTAGGCCGTCCGTATTTAAAGGTGGTATAACTTTGTCCGTAACCGAAAGGAAAGCGAGCTTTGATACCGCGCGTGTCAAAGTGGCGATAGCCTACAAAGATGCCCTCGCGGTAATATTCCTCGTAGTTAACGCCTGGAAATCCTTCCGCCCCGTAAGCAAAGCAGGGATAGTCGTTTTGTTTAACGGCGAACGTTATGGGAAGTTTTCCGCTGGGATTTACTTTGCCCGAGAGTACATTGGCTAAGGCTGTTCCCGACTCGGAACCGAGATACCAGCAGTGAACCAATGCGCCGACGTTATCAATCCAGGGTGTGGCGTAAGGATTTCCGCCAAAGGTTATCACCACAACAGGTTTCTTGAGAGCGGCCAATCCGGCAATCAACTCGTTCTGTCCGAACGATAGGTTATAGTCTTCGCGGTCTCCGTTTTCACAATCTTGCAAGTGATTCTTGTTCAATCCGCCGATATACAAGATGATGTCGGCTTTGCGTGCTTTCTCCAAGGCCTCTTTTCTCAGTTGTGTTTGCACGGCAACGGGAATAGTATCTATCTTGTCGTAATGGGCTCCACCCGACTCGTATCCCTGCGCATAATCAATTTTATCGCCATAAAGTGCCTTCAAACCTTCGAGTGGCGAGATGTCGTAAAGAGTTTTGAGCTCAGACGAACCGCCGCCTTTGGTGAGCGAGCGAGTGGCATTTTCACCTACAACAAGAATTTTGCCGTATTTCTTTGTGTCGAGCGGTAGCAGGTTTCGGGTATTTTTGAGCAACACGATACCCTCTTCGGCTATTTGCCGACAGGCGTCATAATGGGCTTCAGAACATTGGTTGCCGATGATGCGGTCGGGGTTCATAGCCGTGCGGAATATCGTGCGTAGCACGCGCGATACCTTATCGTCGAGCACGCTCATGGGAATTTTTCCGGCTTTGAGCAACTGTTCGAACGGGCGCGCCAAATAATAGTCGTTGTATGTAAACTCCGACTCTTTCAACTTACCGTCGGTAAACGAACCCATCTCAATGTCAAGTCCGCCTGTTGCCGCCTGCCACGTGTCGTTTACACCGCCCCAGTCGCTGATAACGGCCCCGTCAAAGCCCCATTGTCGTTTCAAAATGCCGTTGAGTAACGAGTCGTGCTGACAGCAGTGTACACCGAGCCACTTGTTGTACGAGGCCATCATCGTCCATACTCCACCGCGCTGAACTGCCTTTTTAAAGGCCGGAAGATAGATTTCATTCACGGCGCGCTCGCTCACATTGACGTTCACTTTAAAGCGGTCGGTTTCCTGGTTGTTCAGAAAGAAGTGTTTCAGACAGCAGGCTACACCGTTTTGTTGGGCGCTGCGGATATAAGGAACCACCATCTCTCCGGCCAGATAAGGGTCTTCTCCCATATATTCAAAGCTGCGCCCGTTCAGTGGTGTACGAGCTATTGTGGTACCGGGCCCCAACATAATGTGCTTATCGCGAAAAGCAAACTCTTCGCTTACGGCATTGCCATAGAGCGCGCTCAGGTCGGTATTCCAAGTTGCCGTGAGACAAGTGAGCGACGGAAAGGCTACGATAGAGTCGTTGGTCCAGCCCGCTTCACCCCATCTGTTCCAATCGTTTTCGGCACGTACGCCGTGCGGTCCGTCGTCCATGTTCAGCTGTCGAATGCCCAAGCGGGGAACGCCGGGCGACGAAAACTTACCCTGTGCATGGATAACGGCAATTTTTTCGCGGAGCGTCATTCGGCTCAACGCATCTTTCACCCGGTCTTCAATGGGCGCTTTCGGGTTCAGATAAACCGGTTTTTGGTTTTGTGCTTGCAGTCCGATGTAGCCGGCAAGCATTGCTGTAAGTGCAATTGTTTTAATCATAGATAAATAAAGTTATATTAGATGGTTATTTGGTAGCTTAATGTTTCCATTTCATTAGAGAATCGGAACAAAGCAAGTAATCTCTATAGGCATTCACTGATTGCTTTGCCGAGTTTCCATTGCAAAGGTAAAAATTATCGGCAATAAAACAAAGAGATATCAAAAGAGCCTGAACGGTTGTGTCAACTGCTCAGGCTCTTATTGGGTTTTAGATGCAATTATTTATATCGGTTGGTGTCCCACCATACTCGGATATTCATTCCGTCGCCTTTGTTCTGGTTTAATGTAGCCTTTGTGGCGTTCGGGTTCTCGCGTCGCTCGTCGTCGGTATAGCGCAGTTTTTTTACGAACTCGCCATTGGCTGCGTTGATGGTCGACTCTAAACTAACTACTACCGGCGTAAGAGCAGGATAGCCTGTTCGGCGAAATTCGGTCCAGGCCTCTACACCGTTGGGATACAACGCCAGCCATTTCTGGGTCAGAATTTGCTTCAGATGCCCCTCGAGTGTCGATTCCGAACTCCATGCTACGCTGCCCGTTGTGATGTAGGTATTATCGTTGGCGTTGCTATACAAGCTTTCGTCTATACCTTCGCGCTCGAATGCGAACGATGCTTTTATGCCGTCGGTGTATGCTGTTTCAGCGTTTCCGGCTCCTGCCCAGCCTCTCAATGCAGCTTCTGATTTCAGAAAACATACCTCCGAATAATCCATAACTTTCTGCCGTTTGGCAACGTTGAAGGTTGAATTATTATCATCTCTTGTGTTCCAGTTGGGCATGGTTTGTAAGCCCCACACGTACGAGCGCTCTGCATCAGGATAACTCGCCAGGCCTGTGGTGGCTAATCCATTGGGAATACCTTTGAATTCTGGTGATGCAGCGGTAGATGCTTTGGTATGTCCGAACCACAATGTCAGTCGTGGGTCGGCTACACTACTGGTTGTTTTGAGCATATCTTCCATCGTTTTACTCATACAATATTCTCCCCAACCGGATATTTGGAACAGCGGCCAGCCGTTGGCACCCTTTCCGGAGATGTACACACCGGCGTTATCGGTATTGCTTGCTAGCATTCCGCCTGTTGCTGCAAGGGCCGCTTCACCTTCGCGTTGCGCCGTTGTGGGGTCTATGTACGCCAGTCGCAAGGCATAACGCAGTCGCAAAGAGTTACCCAGTTTAATCCATTTGTCCCAATTGCCGTCGTAAATCAGGTCTTGATTGGTTTTGAAAGGCACCATGCTGGCATCTGCTTTGTGGGTGTTAAGGTAGTTAACTGCCTCAGTCAGCTCTTTAAAGATGTCGGTATAAATGCTCTGTTGTGTGTCGTAGGCAGCGTTGCTGTTGCCCAATCCCGCCTCTTTATACGGTATATCACCGAAGATGTCGGTGGTTTGTGCTGTGCATTGTGCCATAAAGATACGTGCGGCTTGGCAAATGTTACCGTAGGCAGAATTACCTTCGGCTATTTCTTTAAGAGCTCTTACCTGTTTCAATACACCTACATAATACGAGTTCCAAAATCCGTCTTTCACCCAATCGCTGTTATATGTATAGCTGTCTGAGTTGAAATAGCTCGCCGAGTTGGCAAAATATTGTGCGTAAAGGTTGGTGTGCAGGTTGTCGCCCACTTGGTATTCCCACGAGCCGATACGTGCTCCCTGCTCTTGAATATAGGGCATCATATAGCCCGGATTTCCTGCTGTGTACCCTGTAGGGTCTTCGTTCATTGAGTCGAAGTTGCCTGTACAACCTGGCATCAGGGCGAAAACCGCCATTGCGATGCCTATATTTTTTAATATATTGCGTTTCATATACTTCGTGTTTTTAGAATTTTACATTAACCGTTAGTCCGTAACTTCTTGTCGGTGGCATAGCTCCCAGCTCGAAAGCCTGTGCATAATCGTTTCTCGAAAATGCACCTTCAGGGTTGATGGGTGCCGCTTTGTAGAAGTAGAAGAGGTCTCTTCCCACCAGCGAAATCTTTACATATTTGATGGGTGTGTTCTTTAGCCATGATTGGGGCAGAATATATCCGAGCGATAATTCGCGCATTTTTACATACGAACCTTTGTGTACAAACTCTTCCATAATGCCTTCAGGACCGGCAATGCCCGACCAATATTTCTCGGCACTTATGCCTACGGTGTTCTTTGTGCCTGCTGCCGTTACGCCGTCTACCACAATTTGTTCGCCGGTAGCGCGCCCGTACAGCGTCTTGGCTGATGTTCCCTGCTGGGTAGCATAGTTATCGGTAAGCGAAATAAAATCTCCGCCTTGACGAATATCTACCAAAGCTGTCAGTACAAGGTCTTTGTATTTTAGCGTGTTGCCTACCGAACCGGTCCAATCGGGCATCATATTACCGATTACTTTGTCTGATTCACTCTCGGGCAAACCTTGATTATTCACGATGATGTTACCGTTGGCGTCGCGCTTATAAGCCTTACCCACGATGTCGCCATACTTTCCACCCGACTCAACAACAACGCTGGCAGCGCGTGTTTTGCCCAGTGTGTAGCGTGAAATATCGCTGTCTAACGACTCGCAACGGGTGCGGTTCAGACCCCAGTTCAGGTTAATGTCCCAGTTCCAGTCTTTATTTTTGATGGGTGTTCCGCCTATCATCAATTCCAAACCATGACTTTTGATGGTACCCGCATTAATCATCTTGCTGGTATAACCCGACGAACCGGGCATATCTACACTGAGAATTTGATTCTTGGTTCTTGTATTATAATAGGTGAAATCGAACGATAGTCGATTGTTGAACAAGCGTATCTCCGTTCCGATTTCCGACGATGTGGTTGTTTCGGGCTTCAAATCAGTCAATGCTTTAAACTTGCTGAGATACTGTTTCAAAATCATCGGGTTTACCTTATCACCTTCTGCATCAATCTTATCACCCGATGTCCATAGATAATAATAAGTGGCGAGCTTGTAAGGATCGGTGTCGTTACCCACCTTTGCCCAAGATCCTCTCACCTTCCAATACGTCATCCATTCGGGTAGCTTTATCATTTCTGAAACGATACCGCTTAAACTTACCGACGGATAGAAGTACGAACGATTGCTGCGAGGTAAGGTAGACGACCAGTCGTTACGACCCGTTATGTCGAGGAAGAGCATATTTTTGTAGCCGAACGTACCTGAGAAGAATACCGATTGGATTTCTTTTTTAGAGTAACCTTCGCCCGGTGTCTGCGTCAAACCGTTCACCAAATTGATTGAATTGGGAATGGCGAACAGACCGGAAGAGCCTGATAGGGCATCGTAACGCATGTTAACAACCGATGTTCCGGCGTTGGCGTTAAAGCTAAAGTCGCCCACGCTCTTATCAAAATATAGGATAAGGTCGGCATTAAACTCTTTGTTGGCCGACATGGCATTAACATATTGCGATGCCGTTGATGTGGGGTCGGGTAGCGCGTTATAATTTTTGACATGGTCGTTATACTTGTCTACACCCACACGACCTGTCAGCCGCAGGTAATCGGTAAACTGATAAGAAGCCGTAAGTTGACCGATGATGCGGTCGCGTTCAGCATAATTACCGTTCTCGGGTGCGGTCAGCGCATACGGATTGGCGTAATTATCGCTTGGCCCTGACCAGTTTACGGCATTGTTGGCATAGGTTCCTGTACCGCGTGGGTCTCTTAAATCTGCCAGACGGATACCTCTCGGCATCTTTACCAACTGTACCATCAGTCCGTATTCACCTTGTCCGGGCCGGTTGCGGGTAATCTCGCGCATGTAATTTAACTTTGCTCCGATCGTCAGTCGTTTGTTTTTAAACTCTGTGTTCAGGGCAAAATATTGTCTGTTTTGTTTGTAGTTGGGCACCACATCGTAAGCTCTGGTATCCGTAAACGACAGTCTTCCCGATAGATATTCGCCTCCGGCAGATGCCGTTAGCGTGTTGGCGTATGCTACGCCCGTTTCGTAGAAGTCTTTGATATAATCTTTTTGCGGGGTTAGTGCATACGAAGAATACCTGTTGTCGTTATATAATGTTTTGCGCCAATTATCTACCGTGCGCCCGTCGAGCTTGCTACCCCAGCTTGTTTTCTCACTGTAGATAGTTTCCGCCCGATCCTTGTCCGTATTCGTTTTGATAATCGTAAGGCGAATATACGTTGGTAATGTTCAGGTTACCGTTATATTCGATACTGAGCGGTTGTCCCATGCGTCCTTTTTTGGTGGTGATGACAATGGCTCCGTTTTGTGCCCGCGAGCCGTATAGCGCTGCGGCATTAGCTCCTTTCAGTACCGATATGCTCTCAATGTCTTCCGGATTAATCTCCGATGCAGCACCTGCATAGTCGCTTCCGCCCCATTCGCTGGCCTGTTCAGCCGTTCCGTCGTTGATGGGCATACCGTCTACAACCCACAACGGCTGGTTGTTACCACTCAACGAGTTTAGTCCGCGCATCACGATACGTGTCGAACCACCCAGTCCGGTACCCGATTGCGCAATCTGAACACCTGCGATTTTGCCCTGTAACATATTGGCAACACTTGCCGATTTGTTTTCTGTCAGTGACGAAGTGTTCACCTCTTGCATAGCATATCCCAGTGCTTTTTTCTCACGTTTGATACCCAATGCCGTCACCACCACTTCGTTCAACTGTGATGATGCCGGAACAAGCAGTACGCGGATGGCGTTTTTATTGGCCACCGATACCGTTTGTGTTTCGTATCCGATGTAGGATATAACGAGCGATGCAACGGCGTCTGTCTGTATGGAAAACTTTCCGTTGGTACCCGTTATAACCCCGTTTTTAGTACCTTCGACATAGACACTGGCCCCTATAACGGGTTCGCCTTGCTCGTCGAGAACAATACCTGTAACGGTTTTTTGTGCTTGCTGTTGAAGTCCCGAAGTGGTTTCGGGGCTCTTGGCCTGTGTCGGGAGTGTTCCGATTCCCATCAGACCTGCCAGAAAGAGCGCAGCAACGGTCTTTCTGCCTTTACTTGTTTGATAGCTCGAAAGTTTCATTTTGAAAAGTAATTTAGTTAACGTATATGTTTATTCTATTTGCTCTGTTTCTGTATATTGCCCGTTGATAAAGCGTCAGGCTATGTTCTTGTGCGGAAGCAAGCTACTTAGGGGCTTACCGTCGTATTGTTTGTTCGTTTACTCTTCGCTGATTTTTCGCGTACGCCAGTCGTCTTTTATATAGCTGTCAGGATATTTACTGCGGTTCACCACCTCGCCCGACCGCAGACGGATGTAGGTATCAAAGCTTCTTTCTCCTTCTTTCAGCACAATAATTCGTGTCCCGTTGGGCAGATGATTATACTCTGTGTTGCCACCCGAAAAGCGTCCGTAGGCCAGCAGAATGTTATGCCACATCACCGAATAGTCATTATCGTGGTCGTGACCCACAAAGATTCCCATTACATCTCCTCTTTCTTTCATGGCTGTAAACATACCCGAATTGAGTTTCGGAGAGCAGGCAGCTTCCATTCGTGTGCCTATCATCACCGCCTCTTCATGGGTCGTTGCGGTGTTATATTCGGGCAAAGGAATATGGAAAAAGGCCAGCGCCGGCAACGGTTTTCCTTGGTTGGCAGCTGCCAGCTGTTGACTCTGCGCTCTGTACCAAGCCACCTGTTCAAAGGTCAGCCACGCATACCCGTCTTCTCCTTTGAGGGTCGACATGCTATGCGAGTCGAGACAGTAGAGTAGGGCGGCATTGTTTTTACCTGTGTGCGACCGGATGGTCAGTACATAATCGGGTGCTGTTGCGCCTTTGCGATCAGGCTGAATGTTGTTATTCATCTTACGCATCTGATCGTAAAGCGCTTCATTGGTGGTGGCTCCTTCTGCTGCATCGTGATTGCCGAAAAGGAAAACAAATGGTATGTTATGCTTATCTACACAGTCTAACACGTCTTGCATGGCTTTGTTTCCGGGCCAAGAGTAGATAATATCGCCCGTTACTACGATGAGGTCGGGACGTTCTGTCCCGATAACGGCATCCAAACACTTCAGTGCAGCCATAGAACGGGGATTGTCTTTGGCATAATGCAGGTCGGTAAACTGCGCAATTTTAAACTCCCCGTTGCTGCGAAACTTCAGTTGTTGAGCCAGACATGTGGTGGTTAACAACCAAAAGAGAAAAACGATTTTCGTTTTCATCTTTACCCCATCTTATCGAGAATTTCTTTGCAAAGTGTGTACGATTTAATCATCATTCTGGGAATATGGAAGGGCCCTTTAAAGAGATTACCCTTTGCCGGCTGTGCTACCCTGCCGTCGCGGTGCAGATAACCGTACCATTCGCCATATTTTGCATCAGGAAAATGAGCGTAAGTCCATTCGCTGATACGTTGATGTCGATAGATATATTCGTCGTCTCCGGTGGCCAGGTATGCGTAAAGCGAAGCGATGATAGCCTCGCATTGGGGCCACCAGAACTTCATATCTTGCGAATAATCTTGCACGGGCAGGTTGCGACAGTCTCTGAAATTGATGATGCCACCATAACTTTTGTCCCATCCCCAGTCCCAAGACCAGTCGAAGATTGTCAGTGCCATATCCGTCAAATCTTTGTTCCAGTTGCGTGTTTTGGCCTCTTCCATGATAAACCAAGCCGTTTCTATACAGTGACCGGGATTGATGAGGCGTGTCATGTTCGTATCTATAAACTCGCCATTGGGGCCTACACTCTCGAGCAACGCCTTGAATTCGGGGTGCATAAAATATTTTTTCAGTTTCTCTATCGACTCGTCTATCTGTCGTGTAAGTATCGGGTCGTCGCTGACCAGTCGTAAACAAGACGCCACATTGATTAAAATCATTACAATGGAATGGCCTTGTAATTTCACCTCCGGTTCAAATTTAGGAGTTAAAAAGCCCGGAGTGGAGAGAAAACGCAAGGTGTCTTTGAATATTTTTACGGCTTTATCGGCATACGAACGGTCGCCCGAGGCCAATGCATATTCAGACATGGCGATGGCTGCAAATGTTTCTGAGAACACGTAACGCCTTTTGCGCAAAGGTCTGCCGTCGTGTGTTATCGAGAAGTACATATGTCCATCGTTATCGAAACAGTATTTTTCAATAAAGTCTATTGTTGATTGGGCAGCTGCAAGCCATTCTTCGTTTTTCTCGATATGATTGTAAGCATACGCGCATACAAAAGCAAACCGTCCTTGAAACCACACCGATTTAGTGGTGTCCATCAGGCTTCCGTCTCTATCTACACACGTATAAACCCCTCCGTTTTTTTTGTCTACGCCATATTTCATCCAAAACGGCATAATGTTTTGTGTCAAATCTTCTTTATACGACTTTGCCCAAGTCTCCAAATACTTTTTAATATCCATTTTATTAGTGTTTATATAAAAGTTATTTTAATTTTAAAGTTGAAAAAGATAAGCTATTTAATATCTTCTTTTATTATTTCTGCTACAAATATAATTTCTTTTATTTAATGCGCCAAATTATTGAAAGTAATTTTTATTATTCCTTTTTTATTTCTTGAATTGCTTGTCTTTGATAAGAAATTTACTTCTTAAAGCTGGGTGGCGGGTAGTTTATTAGGGTGAGATTTTTGAGTGAAGGATGAAAGAATACGAACGTTTAAAAGTGGAAAAGTGAAAAGGTGGAAGGGTGAAAAAATGTAGTTGGTAAGTAGGTGAGGTAGATAAGGTAGGATTAAGTAGGTAAAAGTAGGTTACGGGAGACGGACAAACATACAAACCTTCATCCTTATTCTTTCATCTTTCATCCAAGAAATACCCTTTCACCTTTTCACTTTTTCACCTTATAAGTTGCTTTCAAATCGTAACTTTTTTAACGTTTAAGAACAGTTTGACTTTTCTCTTTTCTTGTCATTTAACATCTCTCATTTACAGAAAAACTTTCGTTTATTTGGTCAAAAAATAGTCCTGAAAATGCAGAAGCATAGGTTTTAAGTGGCAAAAGCATAGCTTTTACATTGTAAAACATCATCTTTTGCATGCCAAAACCTATGTTTTTACACCTCGAAAAGCACGGTTTTAGGGCGTTTTGGAATATTTAAAAACAAGTAAAAGATGGTGAGAAACGGGCAAATATTTGATTTTCAAGAAGATACAAAGCGCAAAAATACGCGTGTTTTTGCGAGCCGATGGCTCTTCGCTGATTTCTATCGCAAGCATTTTGAGGTAGCGCCTATGTCTTTAACAATGGTTAAACTAACAATTTGAAACATTTTAAGGCTAAAAACTTACAAACCATCTATTGGCACTATGTTGTTGTTTAGTCTGAATTGAACATAAGTCATCCCCTCTCTTTCTCCCCTTTTTAAGGGAAAAGGTGTGCTGCATAACCACTCGAAGGCTTTATCAAGAGAGAACTCAATAGTTATAAAGGAGAAACTCAACATATTAAAATAAAGGGATAGGTGTAATACATTAGTTGCTTTTTGCTCTTTATATGACCTCTACATCCTTTCACTTTTTCACCTTTTCAACCTTTCACCTTTATTCCGGGGAAGGTTAGGAGGGAATGTAATCATGAACAAGTATCGCAGAAAAGGTTAAAGCACGTATTTGACAACAATTCAACAAGTGTTATCGGCAGCATTTCTTATTTCGAGTTGACGTATTCTTTCCATCTCGTTGCTGTTATTTAATAAAATAAGGAGCTGGAAACCGGCCTATTTAAAATAATCAATAAATAAATATTTGGTATTCGTAAAAAAATAACTAACTTAGTCGCCAAAAATAAACACATTAAATAATAATACCTGTCTACAACATGACAAATAGAAGAGAATTTCTTAAGAAGATGGCGTTAGCAGGCGCTTCGGCAATTGTTGCCCCGTCGCTGATTCGAGCAAACGAAATCGGTAAGACCACTCGCAAGGCTGTTTCAGAGCGGATAAGCAGTCCGCTCATCGTTCCGAAGAAGAATGGTTTGCAGATTACGGGTACTTTTTTAGACGAGATTTCGCACGACATTCCGCACCAAAACTGGGGCGAAAAAGAGTGGGAACAAGACTTTAAATATATGAAGTCGGTAGGTATCGACACTGTTATTGTTATTCGTTGCGGTTACAGAAAGTTTATAACTTACCCCTCACCTTATTTAATAAAGAAGCACAACTGCTATATGCCGTCGGTCGATTTGATAGATATGTATTTGCGTTTGGCTGACAAGTACGGCATGAAATTTTACTTCGGACTGTATGATTCGGGACATTACTGGGATACCGGCGATATGTCTTGGGAGATAGAGGATAACAAATATGTTATCGATGAGGTATGGAAGCGATACGGACATCATAAAAGCTTCAGGGGCTGGTATATCAGTACAGAAATCAGCAGACAGACAAAGGGGGCTATCCCAACGTTTCACGCTTTGGGAAAACAATGCAAAGATGTGTCGGGAGGACAGCCGGTATTTATCTCTCCGTGGATCGATGGCAAGAAAGCAGTGGAAGGTGCACAGCTCACAAAGGACAATGCGGTGTCTGTAGAAGAACATGAGCGAGAGTGGAATGAGATATTTGACGGTATACACGATGTGGTAGATGCCTGCGCTTTTCAAGACGGGCACATTGATTATGATGAGTTGGATGCCTTCTTCTCTGTGAATAAGAAACTTGCCGACAGGTATGGCATGAAGTGTTGGACTAACGCCGAAACCTTTGACCGCGATATGCCGATTAAGTTTTTACCCATTAAGTTCGATAAATTGCGCATGAAACTTGAGGCTGCCAAACGTTGCGGATACGATAAAGCCATCACTTTTGAATTCTCACATTTTATGAGTCCGCAGTCGGCTTATATTCAGGCGCACCATCTGTACGACCGATATAAAGAATATTTTGAAATTAAATAACCGGTAAAACCCTTTTCAATGAAATCTTCTGCAAACTTAGGCTACATTGCCTATCTTACTATAGCTGCCGCCATTGGTGGATTATTATTTGGCTACGATGCTGCCGTTATATCCGGAACCATTGACGATGTAACCGTTAAATTCGGTTTGGACGTGATACAACAAGGCTGGTATGTAGGCTGTGCGCTCATCGGCTCGATTATCGGCGTTGCTTTTGCAGGTTGGCTGAGCGACCGTTTGGGTCGTCGCCCGACGATGTTTTTGGCCGCCGTTCTTTTTGCCGTTTCGGGTGTAGGCTGCGCTTACAGTCCCACGTTTACATTCTTAATTGTTTCAAGACTTATTGGCGGTATCGGCATCGGTGTAATTTCTATTGCCGCACCAATGTATATTTCAGAGATTGCCATTGCCGAATATCGCGGTCGTTTGGTATCTCTTTACCAGTTGGCCATCACGATAGGCTTTTTGGGCGCTTATCTGGTCAACTACCTTTTGTTGTTGTTGTCGCATACGGCACATTTCTCTTCGTCTGCTTTGCAATTGATATTTGTAGATGAAGTGTGGCGCGGCATGCTCGGAATGGAGTCTGCACCCGCCATTCTCTTTTTTGTTTGGCTCTTCTTTATTCCCGAAAGTCCGCGCTGGTTGATTATCAAAAACAAGCGCGATAAGGCGCAAGGCATTTTACAAAAGCTGTTTTCGAATGCCGAAGAGGTAAACGAAATGATTGGAAATGTAAGTGCAGCGATGAAGAACGAAGAAAAAACCGACTGGCGACTACTGTTCAAGCCGGGCATCTTTACGGCTGTTGTTATTGGCGTTTGTATAGCTATTTTAGGTCAGTTTATGGGCGTTAACGCCGTGCTTTATTACGGTCCGTCTATCTTTAAAGATGCCGGTATGGACGATCCTTTGTTCTGTCAGGTGCTGGTAGGTGTTGTCAATACCGTTACAACCATCATTGCGATGTTTATTATAGATAAGGTGGGACGGAAAAAACTGATTTATTATGGCGTATCGGGAATGATATTATCGCTCTTGGCTACTGCTTTTTATTTTAGTTTTGCCGATACGTTGGGACTTTCGGTTTATTTTATGCTCAGCTCTTTCCTGTTCTACGTCTTCTGTTGCGCCATCTCCATCAGCGCTGTTGTATGGGTGCTACTGTCGGAGATGTACCCCAACAGTGTTCGCGGACTGGCGATGTCGATTGCGGGATTTGCCTTGTGGATTGGTACTTTCCTAATTGGGCAGCTCACACCATGGATGTTAGAAACCCTCAGTCCTTCGGGTACGTTTGTACTTTTCGCTGTGATGTGTGTGCCTTATATGCTCATTATGTGGAAATGTGTGCCCGAAACAGCCGGTATGTCGCTTGAAGAAATAGAACAATATTGGACTCGAAACAAACGTTGAACAATGAAAAAGATACTTACTTTAGTAGCGCTTAGCCTCTGTATATCCCTCTCGAGTTATGCTGCAGGTGGTCTTAATTACGCTCGTAAATATACACCTACCGATCCGAACATTCTTTATACCGGCCGTGTTGAGGTAAAAGACGGTACGGTAAGCTACGATTGGGTGGGTACTTATCTGCAAATGGGCTTTACTGGAACGGGTATTGCCGTAGAAATAGCAGAAAAGGGAGAGAGCTATCATAATGTTTTTGTAGACGGAAAATGGGTTGCCAAGCTGCATTTTACCGGCGATACGCCCCATCGGGTAACACTGGTTGAAGGACTGAAAAAAGGAAAACATTTACTGCGACTTCAAAAATGCACAGAAGGAGAATATGGCTGTACCACTCTTTCGGCGGTTTATTTGTCTGCGGGTGGAACACTCTTTCCTGTTCAACGTAAAGAACGGATAATCGAATTTATCGGTGATTCGTACACCTGCGGCTTCGGAACAGAGAGCAATCAGCCTACTGAGCCGTTCCGATTAGACACTGAAAACTGTAACAAGGCTTACGGATGTATTATTGCCCGCTATTTTAATGCCGATTATGTGCTGGTTGCCCATTCGGGACGCGGAATGGTAAGAAATTATGGAGACAATGTGCAAAGGTCTGAAGGGACGATGCGAAGCCGTTATTTACAGGTTTATGACCAGCACGCAACGACACCTTACGACTTTAAGGCTTACACACCTGACTTGGTGGTTATTAATCTTGGAACCAATGATTTTTCGACCATTGTGACCCCTACACCGCAACAGTATGTAGATGCCTACATACAAATGATTGATACAATAAGAAGCCGTTACGGGCAGAATATACCTGTATTATGTGTAAAAGCCCATTCGGCCAATCGCTATCTTACCACTTGTTTGGAGCTATTGAAGCAGCGAATGTATGCTGATAAGAAAGTGTTTTTTGCCGGTTTTCCAACCGGATTGATAACGCCTGATAAGGATTTGGGAGCGAGTTATCATCCCAATTATCACGGAAACAAAAAGCTATCCATGTCGATCATTCCCCAGATAGCAAGTATCATGGGGTGGAATATGATTGATAAAGCTGTAGAATAATCCGTCAATGCATTAACCTTTCAACGGCTGGATGCGTTAACGCGTTGACGGATAGAATGGCTTACTTATACTCTTTGGGCGTAAATTGAACCTTAAACAAAACCTTTTGGGGGTCTTTCGCCGAATGACAAGTGTAAGCAAACGTAAAGTCGGCATCCTTGTAAGCCTTTAAATCGGTAGATGCAGAGATGGCTTGCCGCAGCAATTCGTTGATGGTTGTTTTATTTTCGCTGATAACTTTGGGGTCGTCCATTTTGTCGGTAAACGTGCAGAAGTAGTGATATGTGCGTGTTGAAGGGTAAAACACAACACTATCGGTACGCGTAAAGTTGTTCACCGGTGTGGGACAATACTTCTCAGTAAACTCTTTGGCTTCGCGTTCTGCCCGTTGTTCGATGCTCTCATGACATGATACGAGCACAACAACTGTTATCAGGGATAATAAAAACTGTTTCATTTCTTAATTTTCGTTTGGCACAAAGGTAGCGATATTTTGTGAATTTTATAAACGCCTACATAGAAATACCGATTTAAATAAGTAACTTTGCGATTTCAAATACATTTTATTGGGAATGAAGCATATAAGAAACTTCTGTATTATTGCGCATATTGATCATGGCAAATCTACCCTGGCAGACCGTCTGTTGGAGTTTACCAAAACTATTCAGGTTACCGGTGGACAGATGTTAGATGATATGGAGCTGGAGAAAGAGCGCGGTATCACGATAAAAAGTCATGCCATACAGATGGAATACGTATATAAAGGAGAGAAATATGTCTTGAATTTGATAGACACTCCGGGCCACGTTGACTTTTCGTATGAAGTTTCGAGAAGCATCGCTGCGTGTGAAGGTGCGTTGTTGGTGGTGGATGCCACACAAGGCGTTCAAGCACAAACCATCTCTAATCTGTATATGGCGA
The DNA here is from genome assembly GCF_000614205.1 of Hoylesella saccharolytica JCM 17484. Lineage (GTDB taxonomy): Bacteria > Bacteroidota > Bacteroidia > Bacteroidales > Bacteroidaceae > Prevotella > Prevotella saccharolytica. The sequence goes on along the minus strand of NZ_BAKN01000009.1, from coordinate 42,819 downwards.
TTGAGCATAACTTGGAGATTATCCCTGTTATAAATAAGGTAGACATGCCCAGTGCAATGCCCGAAGAAGTAGAAGATGAAATCGTTGAACTGATAGGATGTGATAAGAAAGATATCATCCGCGCATCGGGAAAGACCGGTGAAGGGGTTGAAGATATTTTGCAAGCTGTGGTAGAACGTGTTCCGCACCCTGTGGGTGACGACCAAGCACCATTGCAAGCGTTGATATTTGACTCGGTGTTTAACTCCTTCCGTGGTATTATTGCCTATTTTAAAGTGCTCAACGGCGTTATCAAAAAAGGCGATAGCGTGAAGTTTTTCAATACGGGAATGGAGTATGTGGCTGATGAAGTAGGGGTGTTGAAGATGGATATGGTACCCCGAAAAGAGTTGCATACGGGAGAAGTGGGCTATATCATCAGTGGTATTAAAGATGCTAAGGAGGTAAAAGTGGGCGATACCATTACCCATACGGTGCGTTCGTGCGAGGCGGCCATTGAGGGCTTTCAAGAAGTTAAGCCGATGGTGTTTGCCGGTGTTTATCCCATTGATCCGTCAGAATACGAGAATTTGCGCGCTTCGTTAGAGAAATTGCAATTGAACGATGCATCGCTGACCTTTACTCCGGAGTCGTCTGTAGCGCTGGGATTTGGTTTTCGTTGCGGGTTTTTAGGTCTGTTGCACATGGAAATTGTGCAGGAACGACTTGACCGCGAGTTTAATATGGATGTCATTACGACTGTGCCCAACGTTTCGTATATGGTATACGACAAGCTGGGGAACGAACGTGAGGTGCATAACCCTTCAGGACTGCCCGACCCAACGATGATTGACCATATCGAAGAGCCCTATATCCGCGCTTCTATCATTACCAATGTCAACTTTATCGGACCCATTATGAAGTTGTGTATTGATAAACGTGGTGAGCTCATCAATCAGGAATATGTCAGCGGAAATCGTGTGGAATTGCACTTTATGCTGCCGTTAGGCGAGATTGTTATTGACTTTTATGATAAGCTGAAGTCTATTTCTAAAGGCTACGCTTCATTTGATTACCATATAGACAGCTTTCGCCCGTCGCGTCTTGTCAAGTTGGATATCCTGCTGAACGGTGAGGCGGTGGATGCCCTTTCGACTCTTACGCACCATGATAATGCAGCAACCTTCGGACGTAGGATGTGCGAAAAGCTGAAAGAACTGATACCTCGACAACAGTTTGATATAGCCATTCAGGCGGCTATTGGTGCTAAAATCGTTGCCAGAGAAACCATTAAGTGCGTACGAAAAGATGTTACGGCCAAATGTTATGGCGGTGATGTGAGCAGAAAACGAAAGTTATTGGAGAAACAAAAGAAAGGAAAGAAACGCATGAAACAAATAGGAAACGTAGAGGTTCCGCAGAAAGCGTTCCTTGCCGTACTAAAACTGGATTAGTCTGAACCGAATAAACCGAAGAAAAGGAGGGTGAAAAATGAGAGAACCTACTAACTCTACACGTGACATAGCACGTGAACTGGCCCGAAAATACAGTACAATGACACACGATGAACTCGATATTCTCGAGAGCGTACTTGTGCCGATGAAGTTTGCCAAGGGTGAAAAGATACTTAAAGAGGGTGAAACGTGCCGTCATATTTATTACATCGAGCGCGGGTTAATTCGTCAGTTTTACTTTAAGAACCAAAAGGAACTGACTGAACATATCGGTGTGGACCGCAGTATCTTTATGTGTATCGAGAGCCTTTTTCAGGAAAAACCCACCAGTTTGCAAGTTGAGGCACTCGAACCAACATTGATCTACGCCCTGCCCAAACGTCGACTCGAAGAGGTGGCGTTACATAATGTCAACATTCAGATACTCTTTCGCAAGATATTGGAAGAGAGTTTGATTATCTCGCAGATACATGCCGACCTGCTACGCTTCGAAACAGCGCAAGACAGATACCTCAAATTGTGTAAGCTGATGCCGCAAGTAGTGTTGCGTGCTCCGTTGGTGTATATTGCCAACTATCTGCAAATGACCCCCGAAACCCTTTCTCGGGTGCGGGCAGCCTCGCTTTATGCGGATAAAAGTTAGGCTTTTAAATAAAAATTATCTACTATATACAAATCATTCTCCGTGATGATACGGGGACATTTAAGTAATTAAGTCAAAGTGTAAAATGAAAAAGAATTACATTCGTGAGATGTTGTTGCTCGCTGTGTGCTGTGTAACAACATCTTTTGTGTGGGCAGAACCCGTGGGTGAAAATGAGGCTCGATGGATTGCATCAAAGTATCTTACAAGTCCTGAATTGCGACAACCCACTGCCATTACACGTGCAACAGAAACTCATGAACAGCCTGCTTACTATCTCTTTACGAATACCGGTAGCAACAAGTTTGTTGTAGTTTCGGGCGAAAGCCGATTGAATGAGGTGGTTGGCTATGGAATGATGAGCCCGAATGCCGATAAACCCATCTCCGATGAATTCAAAGCCATACTTCAACGCTATGAAAGGGTGGTGCGGGCGATACGCGAAGGGAAAGCGCAGGTGCCCTCTATAAAACTTCCCAACATCAGAGAAGTAAAGCCATTGCTTACCTGCCAATGGGAGCAGAACCAACCTTTTAACCGATATACCCCCGCACCTGATGGAAGAAATACGCCTACCGGCTGTGTTGCCACCGCCACCGCGCAACTGATGTATTATCATAAGTGGCCTAAATCTCGCCCCGATTCTTATATTGCTTCTCAAGGTACGGAGGCACAGCGAAGTTCGGATTATCTGTGGCAATATATGAAAGATAAAGCTAAACAGATGGATAATAGAGGTGGAGATGCTGTAGGAGTATTAATGCGGGATGTTGGAAGAGCCGTTCATATGCATTATTATTATAAAGGAAGTAACTCTAATTTGCATTATGCCATGGATGCCTTGCGCAATAGTTTCGGGTATTCGGTGCGTCATCTGTACAAAGACTATATGTTGTCGGGAACTTTCCACGAAGTTCTGCTCAATGAGCTTGCCAACGGTTATCCTATTCTGGTGAATGGTGGTTCGCACGTGTTTGTTTTCGATGGATATGACCGACGCGGATTCATACACATCAATTGGGGGTGGGGTGGCGAATTTGACGGATATTTTGACATCAACACCATTTATCTTCCTGTTAGCGGATTTGGATTAAACGACGGAAAGTTTTATGAGAACATAGAAGTTGTGTTCGCGCATCCCAAAGACGGAAAGCACAAAGAATTTGCAGCGCATAGAGAGTTGGAAACAAGAGATGTGCGACCGTTTACCATTACAGAAACTGAGGTGAAACGCGGCACCATGTTACATGCACAGGTAAGAAAGCTGGGTACCAACAGTGTGGTCAATGGTGAGCTGGGGCGTTTTACAGGTAAGGTAGCGCTTGGGGTTTACGATGAGAAGGGCGTACGGGTAAGACTTTTCAATTCGTTTCAAACGGAATTAAACCTCAGCAGCATCTTCACTACTACCACCGCGGAATTTGATAACCTCGATTTTACGGGGCTGCCGGATGGAATCTATACCCTTAAGCCCCTCTCTAACGAACTTATTGAACGACCTTCCACCTATTCGGGTTGGCAGTCGATAACTTATGCCAACACACAAACGGTGGTATTGACGAGTGACAGAATCGTTGTGAAAGAGAGTGCGCCTCGCATCCATCTTTCGTTAGAGGGACAACCCGACCTGCTTGCACCCCTCTATCAAGATAGTGGGAACCAAGGCGTATTCGGTCTGCTTGTTCGGAATGAGGGTTGGCAAGAGGTGCGCGGAAAGATGATAGTGCGCTTTCAGGGGATAGAAAACGCTATTGAATACACCGCCCCTATAATCCAAGATGTCCTTGCCCAGCGACTTGAAACAACAGCTTTGCGTGCCCCTGTGCTGACATCTTACAGTAAAAACGGAGATAGTTACGCCCTTCTTGCCGGCCGTTATCGTGTCAGTTTTGCCATTTCTGTGCCCAAAGGTGGCAATCAGTTTGAAGAAATACCCATCGCCACCGCCGCTCCGATAGAAGTAAATGTGCTGCCCAACGCCGCTCCATTCTATCTCAATATCAACGGCATCGACTTCCTTTCCGACGGAAAGCCCACCCCTTTGCAAGTGTTTAATCCTAAAGAAACGAAGATGTTAGGATTGATGGCGTTTGCCAGTCTGCGGGGTAGAAGCAACTATTACGGTCCGTTATTTTATCGCGTGCAGGATATGACCGACGGCACTTCTATCGAAGTAGGTTCAGTACCTCACGTATCTTTTATCGCCTTTGCCCACAATGCCGCTAAGGCAACGCTTGCTCAGTTCCCGCTCAACCGACTTAAAAGCGGGCACACTTACGAAGTGCATGTCGAGATAATGCAAAACGGAGGTCGGGTAGATGTATGGAACAACGAAACTCCTCGTGTGCGGTTTTCCGTTTCTGATCCTGTAAGCACAGGTGTTTCTGCAATAAAATCCACCTCGCGCGCGCTTGAAATTTATAATCTCCAAGGCATTCGCATTTCTACGCCCGTAGACCGTTTACCTAAAGGCATCTATATTATTAACGGTAAGAAAGTGATAAAGTAACCTCTTAATTTTTGCACAGCTTCGGTTAGTGGATACTGATGATGAAAACTTTGGCAAAGGTTACCGTTCTAACCACAACGATAGCAGTTTAGAATATAGCAAAAGGCACGCTACCGTATTGCAATTGGATAATTTAGGTAGTGACGAGTTTGCCATTACAGCCGACGAGAAAGGGCAGCCTTGTAATGTTCGCGCCTTTATCCACTTTTAGGCGCGTAGCGCGCGAGTGTTCTTTTCTTATGCGTTCCTTTGCGTAAGGAGCCGGAACAGAACAAAGATTTTTAACCCCCACACCCGAGTGTTTCGCGGTAAACGAATGTCTTACTCCCCAACACTCGGGTGTTTTCGTGTAAAAAACACTTTTTCAGTCTACCAAATCTCCATAACGCCTCAATATAACATTTTGCACACATCATTCTCATTAAGCTACATCAGAGGCCTTAAACGTACACTAAAAAATAATAGAGTGTACAGCAGGGTGCCCGACGTACGATAAAACTGAATGGAATGTACAGCGCCAGGGGTGACGTACGATAAATTTTAATAAAGCGTACAGCGACAGGGGCGACGTACGATAAAATTAAATGGAACGTACAGCGCCAGAGGCGACGTACGATAAAACTACTTTTAGTGTACGTCTCCATAGGGCGATGTTCACTAAACTTGATTAGGGTGTGCGCAAATTCGGGATAAGAAATAATGCCCATAGCGCATATTGATTTATTTCCGAGCACTCTTTTTAACCTTTTTACGCTATCTGCAGCGAGATAGATTCTGCTGATAGTTACATTCTGCCGGCAGGTATATCCCCTCCTAACCTTCCCCGGAATAAAGGTGAAAGTTGAAAAGGTGAAAAGTTGAAAAGGTGAAAGGTTGAAAAGGTGAAAAGATGCAACGCATCGGCATCTTTTCACCTTTACTCCCTTAATTATATATCCCTTGGGATTCTCTTCCTTTGAAGAGCGTCAAAGGATGGAATTTAAATCATGACCTTTATCGTTTCGTGCTTATTGCCATAGCTCACTTTCAGCAAATACACGCCAGGAGCCGACTGTTGCATGGGAATAACACGGCTACATTTTCCTACAAAGCCCAGACGAGCTTTGTGCAACACTTTCCCAGATACGGAGATAAGCTCGATTTGAACCTGTTGCTCTTTGTCGAAATCAAAATGCACCGTTAGCCCATTATCCTTAACGGCACCAACAAACACCTTTTGTGGCGCATTGTTTGTAGGATGAGAAATGGCTGTGGTAATTTTATATACCAGCACAAGCTCTTTAACGGTGATGCTGTAACTCTTCTTAGGCGTCATACCCGAACCATTGATGGAAAACTGCATAAAGTTGAAGTGCAATGGATAGGCTGCCCTATCGTTGGGATGGTCCATCAAGTCGGCCAATGCAAGGCTTACGGTGTTGTCTTTGTTTTTCTTAAAGTCCTGAAACTCTTTGTTAATGGTGGTCATGCTGCTGTTGTGCTCCTTAAAACGAAGGCTCAATTTGCTGATGTTCGTTTCACCGGCATTGAACGTAAGCCTAATACTGTCGGGCAGACTATAAAGAGGAATATCGTTATTGTAGGCCACATAGGGATTACGTCCTGCATTGTAAGTGAACGTTGTCTTAACAGCAGCGTTCGTGGGAGCGTTGACAACATTCTTCAGGTTTGCCGAATGGGTTACCTTCCATGTAGCATCGGTAAACGCACGAGCGGTGAGCGTGGCCTTATCGGCTATCTCAATGTTCACTTTTATTTGGTCGGTAAAGCTGCCCAACCTACCTTTTACGATGGTCGAACCATTTTTCAGGCCCTTAACAACCCCATCGGTGACGGTGCAGACTGTTGGATCGGCAACTTCCCATTGCATTGCGCCAGGATACAAATTAAACACATTACCACCCACTTCTGTCTGTACTTCGATGGGATAAGCCACCTTATTGTCGAGCAAAACAGAGTCTAAGCGGATGGTTACAGGTGCTTCGGGCAGTAGTTCCACTTGAATTTTCTCCGTTGCACCATTGTAACGGGCGATGATTTCACCCGACTGCTTTCCCGAAGCAAAGAAACTGCCATCTGCCAAGATTTCTCCCACTTTGGCATCGACGGTTTGTTTCACGCCCTCAACGTTTTTTGAAACGAGCACGCCATATCGATTATATCCGTAGAACGTGGGTCTGTAGATGCCGTAACGTGGCAAACGCACCTTTGTTTGAAGACATTTGATCTCGGTTATCGTGTTATCGGCGGGTGCTGTAGAAACTACGTAGATGCCATTGCTTACGGCTCGTTCGTTTCCATCACTGTTTTTGTTCATCGGACCAAAATCTTTGAGGAACAGACAGCTTGAACCACCTCCGTCGAGGTTCATGGCATTGTAGGCACCAACAAACTTCATGATTTCGGCCAGCTCCTTAGTATTGGCTCCTGCAGAGATCGTACTACGACCATCTACCACGCAATGAATAGCCGTTTTCTTATCTTGCGTGTAGCCAAAACCCGTTCGCGGATGCAGTTCGTTCCATATTTCGGTCGTATTTACGGTTCCATCCTGCAACATCGGACTGCGTGGGTCACCGCCAATCACATCAGCAAATGGCGCAGTAGCACCACCAATAGACAAGTTCAGCGATATTTTCATCTCCGTTCCTACAGCAAGGGCAGCCAGTTTCTTAGCAATAGCCCCGTTGGCAGATAAAACTGCACTACCTGCAGGTATGTGCATGTTGCCCTTATTCTGTACAACCGAAACCACCTTTGCACGAATTTCCTTGTTCAGTTCCCACGTTTGGCCATCAGACAGCGTAACCAACACCTCCGTTCCATTTGCATCCGTGTGGGTATATTGTCCGTTATGCTGATTATAGAGCACCAATTGGTTATCCCCTCTCAGGTGGTTAACATGATTGATCTCATAACGCTCCGCCCCAATTTGCAGGCTTCCCGAATAACTCATGCCACCTATATAGGGCACTTTCGACTTGTCGAAGGCAAACACCTGCCGATGATAAGACACCGAATTATTGTTGGCCAGCTCGTTATTAACCACCGTACAACCAATCGGCATACCAACATAGTCGGACACATTATAGAAGTCGCCGTTTGTTCCGGCAATATATACTTCGTTCTCTTTGCTTTTTCGGGCAGCGACTTTCGATGGCTGTTCGCCTCCGTAAATCGAGTCGCGACCCAAAGCCGCACGATAAGTGATATAGGGATTGGTAAGGTCTACTTTCAAGAAAAACGCATTCATGCGCTTGTCGCCTTTAAATTCTAAGGCCATATATTGCGTTCCTGGCCCCGCTTTAAATAAGGCAACCGTATCTACACGATAAGTTTTTCCGTCGATAACAACGTCTCTTGCCTGCGCATAGGTTGCGAGCAACAACAGAAAAAGGATACTTTGAAAAAGCTTTTTCATAAGAAAAAATAAATAATGAAGGTAAAAAATAAGCCGATAGAAATGCTTTTGCAAGCTCTTTCTATCGGCTGTTGAATATTAATCGATAACGATTTTCGCTGTTTCTCGACTTCCGCTTTTACCCTGAACACTCAAGATATACACACCGCGTGCAGGTGCTTTCACCGTTTGTCCGTCTGCCGATTCAGCCACTTTCTGTCCGATGGTGTTGTACAGACTGATACCGTTGGCAACCGCTTTTACCGTAACCATGTTTCCATGAACCGTGTAGCCCAGCTTATCGCTTTCTACCTTAGCGATGTTTGTGGGCAGATTGTTTACAAACTCGTAGGCGCCGTAACCGTTTCTGTACGCATAGATATGGATAAGTGCCTTATCTTTTCCCCCTTCATTAATAATTTCCACTCTAGGCAAAGCTGTTCTTACGGCATTGCCTACACGCCCTAACCCTGCTTGCGGGAAGCGATAGAGAAGCGTCATGTCGGCAAACGAGCGGCCCTCGTCTTTAAACTTAAAGATGTCGAATGCCTGCGGTGTCTCCTTATCGTCGGTGTTGGTCGAAGCCACAATCATATAAAACGAACCGTTCAGTTCAAATTCTGTTACTCCGTTTTGTCCCGTGCTTGCGGGGGTCAGCGGTTGGTTGTTTTGGAACCCGTCTACTACACTGCCATTCATATCGTACAACATCGGGAAGGTGTTGAATCCGTCGTGGTAAAACAGGTTGTCGTCGATAATGTTGATGCGCGGAGCAGCACCGGCAGTCGTTGCCTTATTAGGATTAAACGCTGTCAGTACAATGACTTGCGGGTTAGCTTCGTCTACCCCAGTTTCGGTTACCGTATATTTTATTACGGTGTTGCCTGCACCTACATCATTTCCGCTGACGGGAAGCATGATGATGCCCTTTCCGCCCGCAATATCTCCGTAAAGGTCGTAGGTGTCTATACGCATAGCCTTAGGCCAGTTGCCAGGCAGCGTGGCGTTTAAAATTGTTTTATACTCTACGGGTGTTTTCGTAATGTCTACATAGTTTACTCTGAAAATGTGGGCAGCCCCGGTGCCGCGCATGTCGGTGCACAAGTTAGAAACAAAGATATGCCCTTCGTTGTCTACCTGCACATCGTTGGCGATGAACCCAAGGTCAGCACCGTTTTCTTGCCACATCTCGGGAGGTAGGGGGATGGTTCGCAGCAACGCACCCGTCGTTCCGTCAAGTTCTATCAGCTCGGATGCACCATTGGCTCTGTTACATACATACATTTTGCCGTTGGATATAGCCATACCGCGTGCATCGCCCGCAACGCCGCCGGGGTATACTGCTGACCGCCGTTCAAGATGGCAGAGTTAAGAAACAAGTTAGTAAGTTGTTCGCCGGTAGCTGTCGGCGCATAACTTGCCGCATCTTTTGTGGTTTGTGCTACTGCTGAAATACTGTATAAAGCGCATACAGCCAAATTAAGTAAAATTTTGCTCATGATGTTTAGGCTTTAAATGTTATTAATTGGGTTTAGTTAATAGTTTTATGCTTGCCAAGACCAAAGCGTTGGTGTTGCATTGCAAAAATATATATCTTTTTTTACATCGCCATCATTTTGCTTTATTTTCTTTGTTATCCCTTTTGATATGGGGCGTAAAGAGGCTGAAAGGATGACATAAACAATACTACACCTCAGTTGAATTGTGGATGATTTGCTGTTGTCGAATGTTCCTTTGTGGAAAGCGAAATAACTTGTAAACGTTGTTGAAAGTGCAATAATTGCACAACTATTTACCCGCCTTGCCATAGGTTTCTGTGGCAAGGCGGGATTTTTATAATGTAGCGTCTTGTGGAATGGGGAAGATTTTTATTTGGGGTGTGGTGATAGAATTGCTACGAGATAGAACTGAGTTTTCATCCCGGCGACTGAATCACCAACTAAATTTTATTTTCTGACAGTTCTAATTCTCTTTATTTAACACAATAAAATAATAAAAATCAAGTAAATGAAATTTTCTTAATGTACTTTTGTAGTGATTATTAAAAATGGTAAGCATAATGATAAAGAAAACACTACTTACTTTACTGACAAGTATTTCGTTGCTGGCAACAGGTAATGCAAAAGAAAACAATGATGTGTTGCGTATAAAGGGCTCGTTAAAGAACTTTGGCGATACGGCGATTGTATTAATAAAAAATCCGGAACGAAATGCGGATGCTCAGAAAGATACGATTATCCTCAAGAACGGTAAGTTTGATTTTACCGTTAAAATCAAAAACGTATCTGATGCATACTTGGGCACACCCAATGCCATACGTGGGGAAAAAGGAGGAGGGTATGTATCGTTTATAGCTGTTCCGGGCGAAACGATTGAACTGAAAGGCGACTTGGAAACACGCTTCGATATTACCGGAACGAAGTTTTACAAAGAATATCATGAGGTCGACTTGATGCTCGAAAACGCACAAAAAGACCTGAAGGAACTTATGAAAAGCTTAACCGAGCGCATGGAAAAAGGCGAAGACCAAGAGGTGCTTATGAAAGAGTTTTACGAAAAAGCTGGACCGATGAATCAGAAAGCGTTAGCTACTTTCTTAGATTTTATCAAACAGCACCCCAACTACGAGGCCAGTGCAACGATAATTAGTCGATTGGAAAATCTTGATCAGATGGAAGAAGCGGTAAAAAGTCTTTCTGCCGAAGTGCGCGAGGGGCGTATGAAGCCTTATTATATGGAATTCCTAAATCGCCAACGTGAAAGAAAAGCCATCAAGGAGCGGGCTAAAAAGGCCCAGGAAACAGGTGTTGTGGCTCCAGACTTTACACTGAACGACTTGCAAGACAAACCTTTGAGTCTTTCAAGTTTGAAAGGAAAGTATGTTGTTCTTGACTTTTGGGGAGCTTGGTGCGGCTGGTGTATTAAGGGATTTCCGCAGATGAAAGAGTATTACAATAAGTATAAGGGCAAGTTTGAGATACTGGGTATAGACTGTAACGACACACCCGAGAAGTGGAGAGATGCTGTTAAAAAGCACGAACTGCCTTGGCTGCAAGTGTATAATCCCAAAGGAAGCAAGGTATTGGAAGATTATGCCATTCAAGGTTTTCCAACAAAGATTATCGTTGGACCTGATGGAAAGATCGTGAAAACAATTGTTGGAGAAGATCCTGCCTTTTATACACTGCTCGATGAACTGTTTAAATAGTTCGGCTTTACAGCCCACCCTGAACATACGAGGGCAACTTTTCTCGCTTGAAAAGCCTTGCGTGATGGGCATCCTAAACGCTACGCCCGACTCGTTTTACGAGGGTAGCCGGGTGCAAACCGAAGAGCAGATAGCCCGACGAGCCTGTCAAATTGTAGAAGAAGGCGGACAAATGATTGATGTGGGCGCGTTTTCTACTCGTCCGGGAGGTGCTGAAGTGACCGAAGAAGAAGAGATGAGGCGACTTAGACGGGCGCTTGCCATTGTGCGAAAAGAGCAACCCGATGCCATCGTTTCTGTCGACACGTTTCGCCCCGACGTAGCCAAAATGAGTGTAGAAGAGTTTGGTGCCGACATCATCAACGATGTATCGGAAGGCGGAATCACGGGCGTGGCTTTTCAACCGTTGAACGAAGAGCAGGCCGAATATCCATCGATGTTTCGGATGGCAGCACAACTCAATGTGCCCTATATACTGATGTCCGTTCAACCCACATTGCGCCAGATGTTGATTTCGTTTGCCAAAGAGGTGCAACAGCTGCGCGACTTGGGGGTAAAAGACATCATTCTCGATCCCGGTTACGGCTTCGGAAAGACATTGGAACAGAATTATGATCTACTTAACGAAGCCGAAAAACTGCAAATATTAGGCCTTCCCATCCTCGTTGGGGTGTCGCGAAAGTCGATGATCTACAAAAAAATAGGTGGCGATGCCTCGACTGCGCTCAATGGAACAACCATTCTCAATACCCTGTCGGTGCTGAAGGGAGCCCGCATCCTCCGTGTTCACGATGTAAAAGAAGCCTGCGAAGTATGTGCGTTAACCCCATTGCCCGCAGCCGAAACACCGGTTTATCCATAACCCACAGATAGAAATCCATAATCAAAACCTTGTTTATGCTTTTTAATTTTGGAATAAAAGACATCATCGACATTGTGCTGGTTGCACTGATGTTATACTACTTGTATCGACTGATGAAAGAGTCGCGATCGCTTAACATCTTCATTGGTATCATGTTCTTTATTCTTGTATGGCTACTGGTTAGTCAGGTTTTCGAAATGCGTCTTTTGGGCGGCATCCTCGATAAGCTTATCAGTGTGGGGATGATAGCACTGATTATCCTTTTTCAAGAAGAAATACGCAAGTTTCTTTATACGCTTGGTGCCCACCAGAGAGTAAGGAGTTTTATGCGCCTTTTCAGTTTGAACGACAACAAGGCAAAAGAAGATAAGGAAACGATAATACCCATTGTGATGGCTTGTATGAGTATGTCGCGCAACAAAGTGGGGGCACTTATCGTTATCGAACGGGGTGCTCCGCTCGACGATATTGTTGATACTGGTGACAAGATTGATGCGAAGATTAATCAGCGGCTTATCGAAAACATCTTCTTTAAGAACTCGCCGTTGCACGATGGGGCTATGATTATTTCGAAAAAGCGCATCAAAGCAGCAGGCTGCATTCTGCCTGTGTCGCACAATCAGGATATTCCTCGCTCGCTGGGACTACGTCATCGCGCTGCAATGGGAATCTCGCAAAGCAGTGATGCCATAGCCGTTATTGTGTCTGAAGAAACTGGTCACATCTCGGTAGCTATTCGCGGACAATTCAAGCTACATCTTTCGGCGGAAGAACTGGAGAGCATTCTGACCGAAGAGAGCTAACCCGCATTGTGTGCTACAACCCTTATAAACAAAGAAGAACGTTTCTGACAAAGTTTGCAGAAACGTTCTTCTTTGTTTATAGGTATAGTTTACAGCTTTCTAATTATCGTTAAGCCGTCGCGCAGAGGAATTATCACTCGCTCTACCCGTTCGTCTTTCGCTACATAATCGTTAAACGCCGCGATGCCCATAGTTTGTTGGTCGTTTGTATAAGCAGCATCAACCACATGCCCATCCCATAGCGTGTTGTCGGCAAGAATAATTCCACCGGGTCGCAAAAGGGTCAGCACCATTTCGTAAGTATCGACATAGGTGCGCTTGTCGCCGTCTATAAAGGCCATGTCGAACGTAATACCCAGCTTGGGTGCCTGCTCAATGGCGTCGCCAATGATAAAGTTTATCTTGTCTGCCACAGCCGATTGCTCTATCCACGGCCGTGTAAAGGGTTCTTGTTCGTCGTTGATTTCGAACGTCCAAACCTTTCCGCCTGTTTCCAATCCTTCTGCCAAACAGATGGCGCTGTAGCCGCTGAACGTGCCCACTTCAAGGATATGAAAAGGGCGGAACATCTTAACCAGCATTTTTAAAAGGCGACCTTGCAGGTGTCCACTGGCCATTCGGCCGTGCAGAGTGTGGATATTTGTGGCACGATAAAGCTGATAGAGATAGTCGGGTTCGGGGTCGATGTGAGATAAAACATATCGCGCGAGCGCTTCGTCAGGGTTTTCGGTTGACGCAAAGGCCTTGTCGATAGGTGGTATCGGTTGCGGTTTGTTCACTTGACTTTCAGTTGTTTCTTGTTGTGCTCAGCATCTTGCTTAGCGGGGTTGTGCTTCTGAAGGTGAATGGGAAATGTGCTTCAGAGCCTCAACTGCCAGCCGATACGAGTCTAATCCAAACCCACATATCACTCCTTTACAGGCTGCTGCTATCATCGATTGATGTCTGATGGTTTCGCGGGCATGAACATTTGATATATGTACTTCTATCACCGGGCATTTCAGTGCGCGGATACAGTCGCTAAGGCCAGACTGGTGTGGGTGTAAGCGCCGGCATTGAGCACCACACCATCGCAGCCAAAACCCACCTCTTGCAGTTTGTCAAGCAGCTCTCCCTCAATGTTGCTTTGGTAATATTCTATTTCAACTTCCGGAAAATGGGCGCGAAGTTGTGGTAGAAAGTTTTCGAACGAGCAACTGCCGTACACGTCGGGCTGGCGTACCCCTAAAAGGTTGAGGTTGGGCCCATTGATGATTTGTATCTTCATATCGACTTTTATTTGTACATTTGCGGCAAATTTACGAAAAAATATGCAAAGCGGTGATAAAAGCACAGCAGAGATAGTGAGACGTTATCTGCGTTATCTGAAGCTCGAACGCAATTATAGTCAGAACACCATCGAGGCTTATCGGAACGATTTAAGGTGGCTTATCGACTTTTTGCAAGCCAACGAGCTGAATGTGCTGGATGTGAAGTTAGAGCATCTCGAACAGTTTTCTGGAACACTTCACGAGCATCTTATCTCACCAAGGTCACAAGCACGCATTCTTAGTGGTTTGAGATCGTTTTATAAATACTTATTGCTCGACGGTTATATCGAAGCCGACCCTACCGAATTGCTTGTTTCGCCGCATGTGCGTAATCATCTTCCTGATGTGCTTTCAACAGAAGAAGTAGACCTTCTGGAGGCTTCTATCGACCTGTCTAAGCCTGAAGGACAACGCAATAAGGCTATTATTGAGGTGCTTTTTAGCTGTGGTTTGCGCGTATCCGAACTTGTAAACCTCAAACTTTCAGACCTCTTTATTGAAGAAAAGTATGTACGCGTGATGGGAAAAGGGAGTAAAGAACGGCTTGTACCCATTTCGACGAAAGCCATCAAAGAGCTGCAATACTGGTTTAGAGATCGTAACTTGATGAACATTCAACCCGGCGAGCAAGATTATGTGTTTCTTAATCGGCGGGGTGCACACCTTACCAGAACCATGATTCTCATTATGATTAAGCAACAGGCAGTACTTGCAGGTATCAAGAAAACCATCAGTCCGCATACCCTTCGCCACTCTTTTGCTACCTCGTTGCTTGAAGGAGGTGCCGATTTACGTGCCATTCAGGTTATGCTCGGACACGAAGATATCGGTACAACAGAAATCTATACCCATATCGACACAACCACCTTACGCCGCGAAATCGTAGAACATCACCCCCGAAACAAAATGTGGAAGGGCAACAAAGAGTTGTAAACAGTTATCAGTAATCTATCCTTTGCAGCACCATTTCAATTACTGCGTTCAATAAAAACTTTGTTTTCTTACATTCGAAGTTTGTTTTGCGTTATACCTTGTTATATATAAAAAACTTAGAGAGCAAAAGAGATAAAACAAACAATTCGATAGAAAAAGATACGGAAAAATATTGATTTGTTTGAATATTTTGTATATTTGCGCCTTAACGCATTTGTATAAAAGAACGCTCTTAAAAGCTATAAACTGTATGAGAAACGTTAAACAGATGAGATGTACTAAGCAAATCGGGTTGTTTGCTTTTTTCTTATTGCCTATTATTCAGCCCTTTACAATACAGGCAACAGCAAACAAACAGGCAAGTACACTGCAGCAAACTGATGAAAAGCGCACAGGCGAAAGACTGTTATCGGGTAATGTGACCGACAAAGGTAACGAACCGCTTATTGGGGTAACCGTGCAGATAAACGGAATGAAGCGTAATGCCATAACAAATGCTGAGGGACGGTATCGGCTATACATTCCGCAAGGAACGTGTAAGGTTACGTTTTCATATGTGGGAATGAAGTCTCAGACCATCAGTTTTAATGGTGGAAGCGAGTCTTTGCAGCAGAATATTGTAATGCACGAAGATAAACAGCTGGACGAAGTTGTTGTAACGGGATTTTATACACGCAGCAAACAAACCTTTACAGGTGCTGCTAAAACCTATAACGGTGAAGAATTGCGCGGTGTTTCGCCAACAAATATCTTGCAAGCCCTTTCTGTTTTGGACGCAGGAATTTCGATTACGCAGAACAATGCCATGGGTAGTAACCCCAATAACCTGCCCGACTTGGTGATACGCAGTACCACTTCATTAGCCACAGACAATGAAGCCGGACTCAATACACCGCTTATTGTCATCGATGGTGTTGAGCAATCGCTGCAAGCCCTTTATGATATTGATATCAATGATATTGAACGAGTGGACATCTTAAAGGATGCTTCGGCCACCTCACTCTATGGTGAAAATGCTGCCAATGGTGTAATTGTGGTAGAACGAAAACGAGTTAGTCAGTCGCCGGTAAAGGTGCGTTACGCGCTGACTCCTGTTTTCAGTTTTGCCGATTTAAGTAGTTACGACTTGTGTAATGCCGCCCAAAAGCTCGAATTAGAGCGTTTGGCCGGTTTGTATCAATCAAATAGTGGGTCGTTAGACCAAACTTATTTTGATAAATTGGCATGGGTTAGCAGCGGTATCAATACCGATTGGATATCGAAAGCCATACGTAACAGTTTCTCGCATACACATTCTTTATCCGTTTCAGGACGTGGACAAGGACTCGATTACAATGTAAACGGTACGTACAGCGACAAACAAGGAGTGATGAAAGCTGATGGCAGAACTCGCTACGGTATGAATGTTTATCTCTCTTACCGAGCTGTCAAAAACCTTATTCTTACAGTAAGAGCGGGTTATGACCAAGTGGATGTGGAGCATTCGAAGTATGGAGCGTTTACCAACTACACAGAAGCAAACCCTTACGACTCGCCTTTTGATTCACATGGAAACCTCCGTCGAACGCTCTCTTTTAATCAGAATAATCCGTTATACGAAGCATCACTGAGTAGTTTTTCTAAATCAGAAACCCGAACTACTGATATTTCCTTGGATTTGAGGTATAATTTCAGACCTAATCTTTATATCACAGCGCAGGGGTCTTATAGTTCTTCGCGTGGTACGAGCGATGCTTTTACTTCGCCCGAGAGCAACCTTTATACCACAACGACTGATAATATGCAAAAGGGTTTGTACCGATTGGGCAATACCGGAAGCGAAAATCAGGCGGCAAAGATGGTGGGCAACTGGATTCATCATGTAGATGATGATGGTACCATGCTAACCGTAAATGCCGGTGGGGAAATCAAAAAACAGCGCAGCTATTCACGAATGCTTTCGGCAACGGGATTTTTAAGTGATGGCTTAAACGATATCAGTTATGCCTCAAGCTATCCTGCCGGTAAGCAACCGGAGGGTTCTGAGGATATAGCAACCAGTGTTGGAGCCTTTGTTTCGGCTAATTTTGTGTGGAAAATGCGCTATTTTGTTGATGGCTCCTATCGTTTATCAGGCTCTTCTAAGTTTGGAGCAAACAACCGTTACGCACCCTTTTGGAGTACCGGTATGGGTTATAACCTTCACAATGAAGACTTTATTAAGAAGCTGGGATGGGTTAATTCTCTGCGTTTACGGGGAAGTTACGGCTACACAGGAAGTGTAAAATTCTCCAGCTATCAGGCGGTAACAACCTATCATTACAGCAATAATTACCTGCATTATTCGGGTGTGGGCGCCATTCCTTACGGTATGTCGAACCCGGATTTGACGTGGCAGACAACAAAAAAAATGAACATCGGCCTTACCTCTTCATTGCTTGGAGAACGGCTTAATATCAATTTTGACTATTATCGGGAGATGACTGACGATATGTTGATTGATATGTCGCTACCTCCTTCATCAGGTGCAACCAGTGTAAAAAGCAATATTGGACGTCAGAAAAGCAATGGTTACGAGTTCTCAGTATGGGCAAAACTATTGGATAAGAATGATAAAATGTGGTCGGTTTCTGTTAACGGATTGCATCGTTCTACCACCATTTTAGGTATTAGCGATGCTTTAAAACGATGGAATAGCGAAAATGCGAAGAGCACAAATACCGCTGCTCCACGTCTGCAATATCGCGAAGGAGAATCGCCAACAGCTATTTATGCGGTTCGTTCGGCCGGCATTGACCCTGCTTCGGGTAAAGAAATCTTTATCAAAACCGATGGAAGTTATACCTACACATACGATGTAAAAGATCAGGTTAATTGTGGAGACGCCACTCCAACATTGCAAGGTAGCATTTCTTCACAGTTCAGATACAAACGTTTTCTACTGAGTGTCAACTTCTCTTATCGTTTTGGTGGTAAGATGTATAACACAACTCGGGCAGCTAAAATCGAGAATATCGATCCACAGAAAAATGCCGATATACGTGCTTTTACTGAGCGATGGAGTCGTCCGGGCGATGTTGTTCCCTATCTGAACATTTCTACAACCGGTGGAAAATCTTATGTTTATACCGACCGATTTGTAGAGAAAGATAACGAATTTTGGTTTTCTGGATTGCAGTTGAGGTATGACATACCCGGTGAATGGGCAAAAAAAGTATTCGCCGAGCGAGCTTATTTAAGTGTCGGTACACAAGATTTGTTCCGTTTTACTTCAGCCAAATATGAACGAGGAACGGCTTATCCCTATAGTCGAGATGTGAATTTTACCCTTAACATCACATTTTAACCGTTGCATATCTATAAATAATACAGGGCTTATGAATAAAATTGCAAATAAAATATTTCTGCTTTCGGCTTGCACACTACTTTTAACGGCATGCGACAATTTTCTTGATGTACGTCCCAAGGCAGAAAAATTAGAGCGAGAACTCTTTGTAAATGCACGCGGTTTTGAAGATGCCATTTATGGTGTTTATGGAGGATTACAGAGTAAAGAACTATATGGCATGAACCTAACGTGGGGTATTAATGAAGTTTTGGCACAGAATTTATATTGTGGAAGCATATCGGGCGTAGCGCTCGGAAAGTATAATTACACCGAAGACAGCGGTGTACGCACGATGTTTAAAGACACTTGGACATCTGCTTATCAAGTTATCGGCTATGCCAATAATATTCTTGACCAACTGCAATCTTGGAATACGACTTCGCTTCCGCTGTATAATTATTATAAAGGCGAGATGTTGGCGGCACGAGCCATGCTTCATTTCGACTTGCTGAGGTTGTTTGCGCCTACTGAAATGTCTTCGACAGGTATTCCTTATGTGAGGGAATATTCGCCCACTGTCAAGCCATTTGTTACAGTAGAAGAGGATTATCGGCTGATTATTGCCGACCTGACAGAGGCTGAACAGTTATTAAAAGATGATGAAAACATCATTGCTTATCCTCATCGTAACAATAATTACGAGAAATTTCTCAATTATCGGGAAACGCATCTCAATCTTTTTGCCGTGCGTGCACTGCTCGCCCGTGTTTATTGGATGAAAGGCGATCTTGTCCATGCTGCGCAATATGCCGAGCAAGTTATTGCAAGCGGTGCGTTTCCGCTCGTAGACGAGAATGAAATTAAAGATTATGTGGCAGGCGTTCTCTCGCCTAAGGAAACCCTTTTCGGAATTTATTCCACCTCGTATGTAGCTACCGTGAAGTCGTATCTTTACGAACATACCAGCTTCTTTTCGTATAATCCATATTATAACGGCTCCGGAAGTGGCTCAACTTACCTTGAACCTTTTACCGAAGTTTATAAAATGGATATCAACAACACTGAACAAGACCGCCGATTAGATCACTTTAAGCAAACCACCGGAATAGCCTTCTTATTAAAAATGGTTGATTATTATACCATTGAAGGGCAAACTCGGCCCAACGGTAATAGTCTGATCAAAGGTATCTCTCTATTGCATAGTGCCGAACTTTATCTGATTGCAGCCGATGCTTTGTTGACAACCCAATATAATAAGGCCCTTCAATACTACGACAAAGAGGTGCAAAGTCGAGGACTTGCCTCGTTGGAAAAACAGGGAAAAACCCTTACTGCGGATATGATTTATCACGAATACCGCAAAGAAATGTTTGGTGAGGGGCAGGCATGGTATAATATGAAGCGGTTGAAACGAGACATTGTGAGTAATATGGAAAGTAGAACCATACCGGCCAGTAACACAGTTTACGTTATTCCCATACCTCAGGAAGAGTACGAATACAGACCCTAAAATCACTTAGAACGATGAAAAAGGTATATCAATACGCAGTGCTTGTCGCGCTGACAATGCTGGCAGCCTGCACAGAAGACGACTATAAGCTCTACGATACGAAGCAAAAAGACTCTGTTTTTTTTGAATATAAAAATTCTAATGGCGAGCAGATAGATAGTGTGAGCTATGCTTTTAATTATGACATAGCGCAAACACATACCATTCAGATACCCGTAACTTTGATGGGAATGCCCTCTCAACACGACCGCCCCATATACATCGAAGCGGTCAGCGGTGCAGGCGACATGGTGGAAGGAACCCATTATACCATTACCAATTCCATCCTTCCGGCGGGTAAAGTGCAAGCCTGGTAGACATTAACCTGCTGAGGGACAAGGATCCGGATATCCAACAACGGGCTAAAAAGGTTGTGTTTCGAATTAAAGAGAATGAGGTTCTTAGAGCCGTAGGTAACAAAAGCTTTAAGATTATCTACAGCGATATCCGGCCTACGCTGCGCCCCGAGTGGTGGAGCGAGTGGTCTCCGTTACCCGTTTATTCGTACAAGTCGGCACAACTTTTCTTTAAATATTTTTACGAACTGGCTCCAAAGGCTAACGATAAGATTTATAAGGAAATTGTAAAGCGCTATGGCGATTACTTCGTTAACGCCAAAGAACGGCGTGGACCCTTTGCCTTATATAGTGATTTTTTAAAGCAGTATGTACTGATACCGCTTTACAAAGACCATCCTAGCGATATAGAATGGCAGTCGGTGCCCGAGTTTTAACCCTCAAAATCACGAATAATGAATAAGAAACATATATTATTTCTCCTTTCCGTGTTGTTGTTTGGTCTTTCATCTTGCATCAACGACGAGAGTTCATATGGAGGGAACCCCATCCCAACACTTACCATTGCAAGTAACAACAATACCGACATGCCCGTTGTTAACTTTAATTTGGGCGAAGATTGTATCATTAGGCCCACTATTCAGTATAGTGGTGATTCCCCGTTGCAATATCGGTGGAGCATTGGTACTTATAAGGATGGAGTAAAAGGAACATTAGAACAGGTTAGCACCGACCAGAATTTAACCTACAAATTCCTTTCCGGTGGCACCTATTATGCCCATCTTACTGTTACCGACGGCAGTGTAGGCGTTGCAGCAGATTATCAAATTAATATCAATCGCACGTTTGAAAAGGGATATCTGCTTGTCAGTAACGACCCGCAAGGCAAAGGTAATCTTGCCTTTGTTAAGATTATGACTCCTGAAGAGATAGCTGCCGGCATACCGCAAATCTCTATGGAGCATATTATTGAACGTATGAACGAGAATATAAGTTTGCGTAATATCAAGGGTGCGATACGCGGAGTTATTACGTGGCCTACTACTGTTCATCGTATTTTAGCATCGACCGAAGACCGTTGTTATTTCTTCGACCCTAACACATTTACCATCATTTCCAACATTAACTACGAGGATGTATTCAGGGGGTTCAAAGCAACGGGATTCTTTGCCGACGGTTATAGTCCGTTTGTCTATGATAGTATTGCCAAGAAATTCGTGAATCTGAACTTGGCTTATATGTTCCCATACGAGTATAAAAGCTACAAAGGATTAACTTTTGACGATTGTTTTCAATGTTCTTACACAGCGTGGGGCAATACCAATTACACCAATATGTTTGTAGATTATGGTACAAGCGAAGTGAAAGAATTGGATATCAATACGGGTGACATCTGTACTACAGGTACCATTTTAGCCGAAGAGAATATTATTTCTGCTTTTTTAACCGGTCCGCAAGGATATATTCGCAACGAGTTGGTGCTCACAGTTTCTAAGACTAACCCTTCTCAGTATTATCTGCACGAGTTTGCGGGTATTCCTTACATTGCCCAAAATGGACCGGGAACAAAGACTGCGATAACTGTTAACAGTTCTACTGCCGTTCCGCAACGTGGCACCCGCTTTGCTTTTTCTGAGAAAAACAATCGCTATTTCTATCCCATTGATAATCGTATTTACGTTTTTCTGCCCTCAGCCGCTGCGCCAATGCCGCAACAAAACGAATGGGCCATTACTTTCTCTGAAGGCGAAATGATCACCTATATGGGTGTTAACGCCGATTCAGACGAACTTTATGTGGCTACCTGTACTGTAGCCACACAGCGCGGCAACTTCTATATTTATAAATGTGCTGATATTAAAACCGACAATCAGGGACATATTACACCTGTTGCCGAATATCGAAATGTGGCCGATAGAATCAGCAGTATTATCTATAAACCCAGCTTATGAAATTAATAAAAGCCGTTTACCTCACGCTTGTTGCTTTGCTTTTTGCTACGGCAACTACTGCTCAAACCCTTCACATTGAGGGTGTTGGTCATGCAAAAGATATGGAGGGATTCAATTTCTTTGCCGTTCCGATGTCGCTCACTGGGCAGGAACTAATTCCGCTGGCCATGAAAAAAGCGGCGTTTTCGGGTGATGTCCCAATTTCAAAAACAGGTCTGTACTATCTGTACAGCACAAATTCGCAGACCCAAATGCAGGTACCGTTTTATGTGCAGCCCGATAAACAAGGGGTAAAACTAAAACTTACCTTTATAGATGGTGACCCCATGCTTAACTTGGATAAGAACAACAAGGCGCTTTCTGCTTACAGTCTGATAGCCCGTAACAATCTGCGTGCCTTCTGGCGGCATAGCAACGAGATGACATTGGGCGAGCGTTCGGCTTTTCTGAAACAATATTACACCACAGCCGATTCTATCATTCGTACTTACGAAACTAACGAAATGGTAAGTCGTTATATTCGGTTATGGGCGATAATGGATGCTTATGCCTCCTACCTGATGATTCCTAATTCTACAAAAACATCTGCAGAGGCGGCTGAAAAAGAGAGCTTTCTCAATCTCTGTCAGCCCGATTTAAAACTGCTTGATACCGATATGGCGCTCTATTTTCAGGCCGGTATACAATGTTTAATGAAGGTGTTACCCCCTGCCAAAGGACTGAATGAACGTTTAAAAACGGTATATCAACAATTTAAAGATACAACTGTAACTCGCCGATTAACTGATTTTATTATCACTAATTACATTACCCATTACAGTTTTAAACCGGATAGTAAAGACAAATTAGACGATTTACAGCAGGCGGTACATACTTATAGGCTTTCTGCCGACTATGTGCAAGAGTTTAAAGATAATCAAAAGAGCATTTCTGACAAGCGTTTTCCGGCGAAAGCACATCTTACTGACGCAGCAGGAAACACCGTAGACTTTAGTAGTTTACGTGGCTTTTACGTCTATATCGACCTTTGGGCATCGTGGTGTGTACCTTGTCGTAAGGAAATACCTCATCTTCAACGACTGGAAAACGAATTAAAGAACCCGCTCGTTAAGTTTGTCAGTATCTCCATTGACCGTACGGAGAGCGATTGGAAGAAGGCTGTTAAACAGCTTAATCTGCATGGCTTACAGTGGCTCAATGCAGATAATTCGCTCCCGAAGGCCCTTAATATCAGAGGAATTCCGTTCTTTCTTATTTATGATAAAGAAGGAAATTTGATGCAGTATGATGCACCGCGCCCCAGCGATGGTGATAAACTGAAAGCCTATCTCGAAGGGTTAAACTGACAGATAGATGTCTTTCATTTGATTTCTGTATTGCTCCGCCCCGTTGACAAGTCTTATTGAATATACTCGGTATAAGGTTTGTCGGTGTCTATACCTTGCAAAATGAAATGACTGGTACCTCTAACGGGCTTCATGTAATCGCCGTATTGCGACTTGAGATACTCGTCGTAATGCGGCATAACAGGTATTTTGGTAAACTCGAAATCCATCTCCTGCAGATTATCAAAATCTTTTTTCAATACCTTATCTTTCATTACGTGTACCCCAAAAGCCACGTCGCAGGCAAATTCCAACGGTTCGTCGTTAAATCGTTTGCAAGCTTTTTCGTACTCTTTAAAGCGTCGATTTCCCTCTTTCAATCCTTTTCCGGTGAGGATGTAATAATACCGGTGCAACAATCTGCCCATTCTTTTACCTAACGGCATCGGCTCATGTGGGTTGTAAGCAAATAAACACTCCGTCATACGCAAGTATCTTCTTTCCCATTGCAACACGTCGTGCTTTTGTTTTTCAAGTTGTTCAGCATCTTGTGTTAGGTTGTCTAATGGAAAAATATCGATAAAAACACCCTGGTTTCTTTTCCAATATGGGTTTTCAATGGCAGTGGTGAGCGAATTACATAACTTTGCAAATCCCTTATTAAACCGATTGTCCGTGTCGTGGGTCAGCCATTCGTAAGGATATTTCAGTTCTTTTGGCGCCACCTCACACAGCTTTTCGTAGTCGCTACGCAACATACATACGTCTACATCGTCATCCCAAGGAATGAATCCTTTGTGCCGAATGGCACCTAAAAGCGTTCCGCAGTCGGCCGCAAACTTCAGTCCGTGCTTTTCGCAAACCCGTCTCAGCTCGTGCAACAAGTCAAGTTCTATGGCCCAAAGTTCTTTTGTTTGTCGGCTTACGAGGTGGCCGCATCGTGTTTCTTCTTCTAAAAAACCGTCAGGAATGTCGATATTTAAGTTTACCATAAGGCGTATTGAATGGATTGTTTATCGGCGGCAAAGTTATCCATTTTTTTGCTATTATCAGTATGCTGACGTTATTTTAGGGCTTCTTTGTAGGTTGGCTATTCCCTACTTACACGTGTCATCATTTGCCCCCTTTACTTTCAAATTGTTACTTTTTTAACGTTTAAGAACATTTCCAATTTTCTTTTTTCGTTACAAATTACTTTCTCAATCCAGCGAAAATTTTTCGTTTATTTGGTCAAAAAGCAGCTTTGATTTTCCCAAAGCATAGGTTTTGAATTGCAAAAGCATAGCTTTTAGAGCGCAAAACATCATCTTTTGACAAGAAAAACCTATGCTTTTGCCATCCGAAAAATATGGTTTTAGGGTGTTTTAGAAGGGTAAAAAGAAGATAAAAGCTATTCGGTAATACGTAATTTGTTAATTATCAGAAAGATACTAAACGATGAAATTCTTGCGTTTTTACGACCCAAGAACCTATTGAATGATTGGGTTGCCACTCTCGCGAGGTTGTTTCTGATTTCTTGACAATGCGAAAAGTAACAAATTGTAAGTAAGATAGGGTAGGTTTTGAGCGATGAATGCCCTTTCATCTTTTTCACTTTTCATCTTTAATCGTTCTTTTTCCACCCTGTTTTTACTATTTTTGCATACAGCAAAATAAGAATACACATGTGGGTATAAGGATATAATGAGTTGAGGATGAGGCTCTTGTACAGTCTGTTTTCACAGTCTTACTGTTTTGTACCGATAACTATTTTGCAAAGTAACAATAAATAACTCGCCATTTATAAGCTGATGATATGTTGATTTCTCCTTTTTCCAAGCCCCTGTATGTAATGTTGAAGCCCGCCGGCGCACATTGTAATTTGGCTTGTCAATATTGCTATTATTTGGAAAAATCGAAACTGTACGATGATGTACCCCGACACGTCATGTCGGATACACTGCTGGAACGGTTTACACAAGAATATATCGAGGCGCAGACAATGAACGAAGTGCTCTTCACTTGGCATGGCGGAGAGACGATGATACGACCGCTTTCGTTTTACAAGAAGGCGGTGGAGCTACAACGAAAATATGCCGGTGGACGGCAAATCGCAAATGCCATACAGACCAACGGAACACTGTTGACGGATGAATGGTGCGAATTTTTCAAGGAAAACAATTGGCTGGTAGGCATTTCGATAGATGGTTTACAAGGATTTCACGATGCTTACCGGCGTACGCCAAGCGGTGATGGGTCGTGGCAAAAGGTGATGAACGGTATTCGCTTGCTGAAAAAACATGGGGTGGAATGGAATGCAATGGCGGTTGTAAATAACCTGAATGCCGATAAACCGCTCGATTTTTATCATTTTTTTAAAGAACATGGCTGTACCTATTTACAGTTTTCGCCGATTGTAGAACGACTTATTGACCATCCCGACGGACGCAGACTGGCGCATCTAAACGATGGCGAGAGCTGTGCGATGGCGCCTTTCTCTGTATCGCCCGAGCAATGGGGACAGTTCCTTTGCGAGGTTTTTGATGAGTGGGTGCGCAACGATGTGGGTAGGATATATGTGGAAATATTCGATTGTACATTGGCCAATTGGGTGGGTGTACAGCCTGGTTGCTGTATCTTTGCCAAAGAGTGCGGGCACGCCGGCGTAATGGAGTTTAACGGAGATGTGTACTCTTGCGACCATTTTGTTTTTCCTGAATACAAGTTGGGCAATATCAATAGGCAGACATTAATAGAAATGTTATATGGCGAAGAGCAACGTGCGTTCAGCAGGTTAAAACATCAGGCGCTACCGCAGCAGTGCAAAGAGTGTGCATTCGAGTTTGCTTGTCATGGCGAATGTCCTAAAAACCGGTTTGTAAAAGACTGCTATGGGCAACCGGGATTAAATTATCTGTGTGTGGGTTATTATCGTTTTTATGAGCATGTAGCCCCTTATATGAACTTTATGAAAAACGAATATTTGAACCAACGATCGCCTGCGAATGTGATGGAAGCCATCCAAAATGGGATATTACCCTTGTAAAGGGGCTTAATCTTTTGAGTTTTGAGCCACCTTGATTAATGACCCTGTGGGGCATACAAAGCGACAATAGGGGCGCGGAACCCAAATGGAAAGTACCATAAATACGGCGGCAAGCGCCAAAACTACCCACGAGGCGGAGCGAAAGATAAAGGCAATGAAGATTTCGTAATTCATCCAAGAGGCCCAAACACCTGTTAAGAGCAGCAATATCAGTAGGGCAAAAAGTATTTTTCGCAAGCGGGTAAGTGCTCTTACCATTTGTTTGCTCATCTTCCATTTATGATGGGTGGCTCTTCCGGCAAGGTCTTGCAGAGAACCGCAAGGGCAAATATGGGTGCAATAATAATTCTTTTTGCCGAAAAAAGGATAGATAAAAGCTGTAACAAGCATTATCAACGGCACTATGCTCGACAGTAAATGGGTGCCGTTGGAGAGGTAATTGACGATTAATGAAAACGAAATAAATGTACCGCTCCACAATCCCAGTACCACAACATTCAAGATAAGTTGTACCGTAAGATAATGTTTATTGCGCACAAACAGCGGAATTAATGCCCCCATCAGCACTACAATAAGGGCTGCAATCGAGCCTGGCGAAAGGTCTACTTGCTGCCAAATACTCTTTTCTTGTACATTTTGGCGAGCGTATTGCAGTCCTCGCTGCATATTAATAATGATGGCTTTGGAAGAGAAAGTGGCTCCGCTGACGGCATCTACTTGTGTATGAAGTGCCTCGTCGAGTGTTTTTCCGTTCCAGCAGGTAAGCAATGTCGAGGCCATCTCAAAGAAATCGGGTGTTTCCGAGTTGTTCAACGCTTCTACCTTTTGTATCTTTCCTTCTTTAATATAGATGCGAAGTGGCACCGGTCCGGCATATCCTTGCACGTTTTTGGTTAGCGGTGTGGTGTTGATAATGTGTGTTCTATCGCTTAAAAGTTGCATAGTGTCAACTTGTTCGGTGGCAGCCGAATCGTTTTTTACAGTCAGCCGATGTCCCAAAATCTTCTTGTTGGTGTTGATGGCAACCGCAACAAGAACAAGCAAACAAAGCAGAAAAGAGAATAACTGATGAAGCAAGGCCTTATGCATTATTCTAAAATTAAAATAAAACAGGCTGCAAAGATAAGCAATAAAGACGGAAAACGGATATTAATTGTTGTGGAATAGGTGGGGAAGCAGTGCTTCTACAAGCTCTTTCATACCCTCAGATGCCCCCTTTTGTATTTGTGTTACGCCTCCGTTGACTGTGGTAGAGATGGGCTCGGGGTCGATAATGATAATGGGAACACCGCGTGGAACAAAGTTGATTAAGCCTGCAGCAGGGTACACATTGAGTGAAGTGCCAATGACAACAAAGAGATCTGCCTGCGCGGTTAATGCCATGGCAGCATCCATCATCGGTACAGCTTCGCCGAAAAATACGATAAACGGTCGTAGTAAAGACCCATCTTCAGCCTTTGTTCCGGGTGTTATCACCGCATCTGTAGCAGTAAGTTGGCGAATGAAATGCGGGTTGTAAGGGTCGCGCGAGGAGCAAACCTTCGATAGTTCGCCGTGCAAATGCACCACTTCTGATGAACCGGCACACTCGTGAAGGTTATCAACGTTCTGTGTAATCACTGTAACCCGAAACCTTTCTTCAAGCTGTGCAATGAGCCGATGTCCTTCGTTAGGCTGCGCATCAAACAGCTTTTGGCGCAGCATATTATAAAATTCGGTAACCAAGGTGGGGTTGGCTTCCCAGCTTCGTGCGTGGCTACCTGCTCAACAGGATAGTTTTCCCACAGTCCGTCGGCACCTCTGAAAGTTTTAAATCCACTTTCTACCGACATACCGGCACCTGTAAGAAAAACCAAATGCTTGCTTTTTGCGTTCATACACCTTTTATATTATATAATAAACAGGACGTTTGCGTTCTCTTATTCAAGTCGTAAAAAATACAGTTTTGATAGGACGAAACGCCCAAATAATTATCTGTCAGTTCTCAAAACCCGCAAGAACATCTCCAAATTTAGTGATTTTTTCGCAAATAAAGGTCTGTAGATAAGATAATTAATCGTAACTTTGTGGCATTAAATCAATATTGAAAAAATAATACAATCAAAACTTTATGGATAAAATAAGTTATGCTTTGGGACTCGGTATCGGTCGCCAGCTCTTGCAAATGGGCGCAAACGAACTGAGTATCGATGATTTTTCACAAGCCATCAAAGATGTTATCGGCGGGGCTGAATTAAAAGTTAACGACACCGAAGCACAGCAAATTGTACAGGATTTTTTCCAAAAACAAGAAGAGAAACAACGTGCGGCAGCTGCCGAAAAAGGAAAAACCGCTAAGGTAGACGGCGAGAAATATCTGGCAGAAAACGCTCAAAAAGAGGGCGTGGTAACACTACCCAGCGGTCTGCAATATAAAGTTCTGCGCGAGGGAAACGGTAAGAAGCCGAAAGCAACCGACCAAGTGAAGTGTCATTACGAAGGTATGCTGGTGGATGGAACGATGTTTGACAGTTCTGTTCAGCGTGGCGAACCGGCCACTTTCCCGCTTAATGGTGTCATTGCAGGCTGGACAGAAGGACTGCAACTGATGCAGGAAGGTGCCAAATATCGCTTTTTCATCCCCTATCAACTGGGATATGGTGAGCGTGGAGCAGGTTCGTCAATTCCTCCGTTTGCTACATTGGTGTTCGATGTAGAATTGATAGAGGTGGTATGATACATATAAAGAACAATTATAATCTATAAATATAAAGTAATGAAGAAAATCAGTATTTTAGCCGTAATGGCTATTGCGGCCGCTACATTCACATCGTGCGGCAATTCAACTCCTAAGGCTGACTTAAAGAGCGACATTGATACAATGAGTTATGCATTAGGTATCAGTCAGACACAAGGCTTGAAAGAGTTTATGGTAGGACGTATGGGGGTAGACACAACCTATATGGACGAGTTTATTAAAGGTCTTAATGACGGTGCCAATGCAGGTGATGACAAGAAGAAAGCAGCCTATTATGCAGGTATTCAGATTGGTCAACAAATCTCCAACCAAATGATTAAAGGTATCAACCACGAAGTGTTTGGCGATGATTCTACCAAGACTATCTCCATGCGTAACTTCATGGCAGGCTTCGTTGAGGGAACAACTGGTAAGAAAGGATTGTTTACAATGGATCAGGCTCAGCAGCTGGCACAAGAGAAAATGGCAAAGGTTAAGGAGCAAACAATGGAAAAAACATACGGCTCGAACCGTAAAGCCGGTGAAAAATTCCTTGCAGAGAATAAGACAAAACCCGGTGTTAAAACCCTGCCCAGCGGTGTTCAGTACAAGGTTATCAAAGAAGGTACCGGTGCAATGCCCAAAGATACCTCTTTGGTAAAGGTACATTACGAGGGTAAAACCATTGACGGAACGGTGTTTGATAGCTCATACAAACGCGGTGAACCTACCACATTGAGAGCCAATCAGGTTATCAAAGGCTGGACGGAAGCACTTGTTCATATGCCTGTAGGTAGTGTTTGGGAAGTGTATATCCCGCAAAACATGGCCTATGGTGCGCAAGAGCAACCTCAAATCAAGCCTTTCTCAGCTTTGATTTTCAAAATAGAACTGGTTTCGATAGAGAAATAAGCCATTGCATAGACATATGAAAAGACTTATCATAGCAGCACTCGTCCTTGTGGCGAGTGCTTCATTTAATACAGTATCAGCTGCCAAAAAGAAGGAAAAAGTACAGCCGGTACAGTCTGTAACGGTGCTTAAAACCTCGTCCGATTCTATCAGTTACGCTGCAGGAAAAGCTGCCACACAAGGTTTGATACCGTTTATTCAGCAGCAATATAATGTAGATACTACTTATATGGCTGACTTTGCACGTGGTTTTGAAGAGGGAACAAGCCGTACAAACGACCCTAAGTTCGTGGCTTATATGGCCGGAATGCAGATCGCATCTATGGCGGCGAAGCGTATTTTACCGTCTGTAAGAACCACTTTTGCAGGTGGTAAGGACTCTATATCTGCCGAGTTCTTTTACAAAGGCTTTGTGGCTGCACTGTTAAAAGATAATTCCGTTTACACAGACTCTGCTGCTTTCCAACTCTTTGATAAAAGTGGCGAACGCATCAAAGCTGAAAAAGACTCTGCCTATAAAGCTGAAAACGAGGCTTGGTTGGCCGAGAATGCCAAGAAAGAAGGTGTCGTAACATTGCCCAGCGGACTGCAATATAAGATTATCAAACAAGGAAAGGGTCGGATACCGACCGTTCAGAACGAGGTGGTAGTTAAGTATGCAGGTAGACTTATCGATGGAACTGAGTTTGATAGCAGCTACAAACGTAATCCGCAAACAAGTTGGTTCCGTGCCGATGCAGTAATTAAGGGTTGGACAGAAGCGCTTACCATGATGCCTACAGGTAGCGAATGGGAACTCTATATTCCTCAAGATTTAGCTTATGGATCGCGTCAAGCGGGACAGATTAAACCCTTCTCGACACTTATTTTCAAAGTAGAACTGGTTGAAGTAAAGGACGTTGTGCGTGAGGCAAGTGGGTCGTTGGCTGATGAAAAGAAAGCCTCGGGTGTTCAAACGAAGAAGTCTGCGCCTGCAAAGAAAGCTTCAAAGACAACGAAAAAGAAGTAAAAACACATCGGTTAAGCTTATTCGGCTAAACCGAAAAATACTAAAATCCGAACCTGCATCTGTATCGGTGCGGAGCATTTTTGCTCTGATTGCACCCTACAGAAGCAGGTTTGGATTTTTATAACCGTTGCAATTTTATCCCCATTGCTTTGGATAAAATTTCATTTACCCATCCTTCATGTTGTTGGTTATCGCTACTTCAGGCTATCGATGTATTTGCTGAAAGCTCTGAAAGAAGTGTTCGTTGGCGAAAAACCGTCGCTTTACAGGCAGTGTACAGTGCTTTCCTACTTTGCTTATTGTAATTTAAACTGAATGGGAACGTTATATTTTACTCGTACAGGTTTGCCTTCATGTCTTCCCGGAGTCCAGTTAGGCATTGCTTTTATCACACGTAAGGCCTCTGCATCAAGCAAAGGTGAAACGCTTCTAACAACTCTGATGTTGCTTAGGCTGCCATTCTTTTTTACCACAAAGCCCACAATTACGCGGCCCTGTTCTCTGTGTGCTGATGCCATGGCAGGATACTTTACGTTCTCGTTGAGATACATCATCAGTGCCATATTTCCTCCCGGAAATAGCGGCAGCTCTTCGCAGACCTCAAAGATAGAATCGTTCTCAACTTTGTTTTCACACTTAACTGTGGCCGTTTTGCTTGTTTTTTGTGCTCGTGCCACTGTTGTGATGTTGCAGGCAATGAGCCATGCGGCTGCAATAATGCTTAAAAATAACTTCTTTTGCATGGTTTTATTAGTGTAAAGATTGATAAATACCTTCTTCAAAACGTATCAACGTCGTTACAAAGTTATAAAAAAGATATAATATTTACTCTGTCGGGCAATATTAATCCATGCTTTTATCTGTCTAGTTTCATTTTTCACAGCTTCTATTTATCTCTGTTTTATCCTGATTACCTACTTTCAAATCGTAACTTTTTTAACGTTTGAGAACACTTTCTGCTTTCTTTTTTCGTTACAAATCACTTTTCTCATCTAGCGAAATTTTTTCGTTTATTTGGTCAAAAATCAACATTGATTTTCCCAAAGCATAGCTTTTGAAGTGCCAAAGCATAGCTTTTGAAGGATAAAACACCATCTTTTGCATGCTAAAAGCTATACTTTTAATGGAGTAAAAACACGGTTTTAGAGCGTTTCAAGGGGGTGAATAATAAGTAAAAATCTGGTTTATATGCGTAATTTGTTGATTTTTAATAAGATATGTAACCGGTAAATCCTTGCGATTTGGCGAACCAAGAACAAGTTGATCGATTTTGTTGGTACTCTCGCGAGGTTACAAGGATATTTTTAACAATAGTGAAAGTTATAGTTTAGAAGTTTTTCCGGTAAAAGAATAACAAATCGATAAATCCCGATATGTCCTTCAATGGACATATCGGGAAAGTCATTTTTAGCAGGCATACATCAAAGTTTATTGCCCGCTTCTTCACGTTTCATTTCTATTTATGGCCTTATTGTTCTGCCGGTTGATCAGTAACTGTGGGCCAGTAAGGATTTTGATAGAGTGGAGAACGTGCAATGGTGGCATGGTCATCAGCAGTAAGTAGGAACTGTCTTAATGGTAAAGGTTCCAAGTAGTGTGCATTATGCCATGTCAATCCGTCTTTAAAATTGTTGTTAGCCATCGTTACTTCGTGCGGGCGGTAATATTCACTGAGTGCTTTAGAAGAAACATTGGCAGCCGAAGAACCGTCGCTGATGAGGTTGGTATACCAGCTTTCCATCTCTGTATTCCAAAGATGTATGCCTTCAGTGTGATATGGTAATGCCTTCATTTGGTCGCAAGCGCGCCATCGTTGTAGGTCCATCCACCGCAATCCTTCTGCAATAAGCTCGCAACGGCGTTCTCTACGAATATTGTAAAGTACCTTGTCGGATAGTAAAACACCTGCGGTATAGGCCCCCCAGTCAAGTATTTCCTTGCTCATATTTGTGGCAGCGATAGTTAAGGTGGGATCTTGTGCCGTGCCAGTAAAGCCCGCTTTTTCGCGAATTAATCGCCAATATTCCAATATCTTTCCAGAGTTGATGTCTTTTGTAAGCATATATTGTGCTTCGATATAATTGAGCAGGGCCTCTGTTACGCGGAACACGGCCAGCGCATTTTCGCTTCCTCCGTTTGCCGTAAGTGCCTTGTCAAATGTTCCACCCTTACGAATGGCATAGCCGGTATAGTATGCAGTTTCGGGTGTTTTACTTGTAATGTTAGGTTTGGGTTCGATTTCTACAAAATGATCTTCTGTAGAACTCATATTCTTAAAGCAGTTGATTTGTCCCGGAACTTTAAGAAAGATAGCCAGACGAGGGTCTCGATGGGTAGCCACTTTTGCCAAAGAGCTATCGTCATAAGTGTAAGACGAGGCATAAATGGGTAGCCCGTCTTGCATCAGATAGCTTTCGATAAGACTCCGCGTAAATCCTGTGCCGATGTTTCCTGCCTGTACAGCCACCTCGACATCATTGTTTACACCCAGGGCATGACTGTATTGTCGCCATAAAAGTATCTCTGGTGTGGCAGACATATCTGTGGTTCCCCACATCTTAAAATAAGGATTCTCGGGGTCGGAAAGCGATTGTGGGATGCTACCCGTATTGGTTACCAGTTGAGCTTTGTATTTTTCTGCCACCTTTTCGGCTGCTGTTACGCTCATCTTAAAAAAATATTCAGCCTCTGCATCGATAGATCCTGTAGGGTATTGATAAGTGCTGTTGTAGTCTTTGGTGGCTCCGGCCCATCCCGTTCCCAACGGAACAAAGGGTGTACCCTTAAAATTGGTAAGCCAAGAGGCTTCGTAAAGCGCCACGCGCGATTTGAACAAGTAGGCAGCATCGGTAGAAATACGGGTGTGTTTTGCATCGAAATCCTCTTTCAGATAGGTCAAGGCTGTGTCTAATGTGCTGGTAATAAAACGCGAAACTTCATTACGAGGTCTACGTTTATTTGCTGCAACGAGGATTGCTTCATTATCGGGCAGAGCCTGAGTAACAATCGGAAGGTCGCCAAAACGTTTTAAAAGGTCAAAATAAGCATACGCCCTCATAAAATAAATCTCACCTATATACTGCCTGACTGTTGCGTCGGTACCGGTTACTTGTCCTGCATTATACTTTGTTAAGACGGCATTCAGCTGGTAATTTATGTTGCGAATATTACCCCAAGACCAGTTGTTATTGGTGTTAGATGTCTTCCAAAGGCCCGTTCCAAACTTATTATCGGGCGATAAACTCATCTGATTGTCCGTATTATTATCTGTAAGATACCAGCCGTAGTTCCAATTGCTGTGTTGTGGTAACACGTCTTGATACAGTTGATTGGCAACCGCTTGCAGCTGAGCTTCGGTAGAATAGTACCCCTCGGGTGTTAGCTGAGAGGGCGGTTCCTGCCCTAAAAAGTCGTTACAGGCTGCAAAAACAAGCGCGCCGAGACATAAAACGGCACTGCCTATGCAGCGCAACATATGATTATATATATTGTTCGGTTTCATAAATTTATTTGTTTTAATTTGTCCGTAAAGGAGTTAAAAGGTAACATTAAGGCCAAATGACCAGGTCTTTGAAAGCGGATAGCCGTTATTTTTTATTCCATTGGTGTCATATCCAATAGTTTCCGGGTCGAACTGCTCGGGCATATTGCATACCGTAAGGAGATTTTCGGCAGAAACAAAGATGCGCAATTTACCGACACCCCAATTCGAAACAAGCGATTTGGGCAGTGTATAGCCAAATTGTAAGTTTTTTAATCGCATATAAGCAGCGTTGATCAGATAACGGCTTTGGGGCTGAACGTTCTTGTCTGTCCACGTCGGACGGGGTAGAAAAGCATTTGTATTTTCGCTTTGATAACCATTTTGAACCGACCAAGACGATGCATCGCGGTAGTAATCTTGCACACCTGAGATGCCTGAAGCCCACCAACGACCGCTTTCTGTTGCGCCAAACATATATTCATTTCCATTCCATGAGCTACCTACCACGACTCTCGCTTCATCACACCTTGAAAAAAAGCACGTACATCAAAACCTTTCCATGTCGCATTTAAGTCTAAACCGAAAAGATAACGTGGTGTACTGTTGCCTATTACTTTCATATCGCCGTGGTCGTTCAGTGTTCCTGCACCTCCGGTAATTTTTTTATCGCCATTCAGGTCTTTATACATTACATCACCGGCACCCCAATTGTTGCCGATAGAACTTTGGTTGGCAACAGCCAGATGGGCATCCATCTCTGCCTGACTTCTGGCAATGCCTCTGTTTCGTACCCCCAAATTTCGTTGATGTACCTGCCTTCGATATAGTTGTTGATGGCATTTGTGGGGTTGTTGGGATAGCGAGTAATCTTTGTGCGAGCATCAGAGAGATTGAGTGTAACCCCGTAAGCCAGTCCGTTTTTCAGCACATCGCGCCAGCTTATCTGAAATTCCCACCCCGTTGTACGCAAGTCTGTATTGTTAGTCTTAGGCACATTGGCACCTAAAATTGATGGAAGTTCAGGCGCATTGCCCACCATATCTTTCGTATCGCGTATGTACCAGTCGAACGAACCCATAAGTCTGTTGTTCAGTGCGCCGAAATCTAAGCCCACGTTATAGTTCACCACGCGCTCCCAAGTCAGCATGGTAGAAATCAATGCGGGTGCTATTGTGACATTGGGTTTTACGCCGTTTTGCAGCCAATAACCTGCAAATGGCCTGTACGTGATGGTTTGATAGGTCTGATACCAACTGTCGGTGTTCTGATTTCCCAATGAACCGTAAGACAATCTCAGCTTTAAAGTATTTATTTTGGTCTCTAACGGTTTGAAGAAAGACTCGCGGGCGATATTCCAACCGAAAGAGAATGAAGGGAAAAGTTTCCACATATTATCCTTGCGAAAACGTGATGTACCATCATAACGCAGGTTGGTTTCAAAGAGATAAGTTTCTTTATAATTGTAGTTAAGCCGTCCGAAGAACCCTGCAGTCTGCCATTGATTGCGCCCTCCATTGGTCGATGGTACGATGGCTTTTCCGTCATGACTCAATCCCGAAGTTAAATCTACCTCCGGTTTGTTGGGGTCTAAGATACCATCGCGTTGTAAGCCAAACTCCAACCTTTTTAGTTGTTCAGCCTGAAAACCACCCATAATGTGGAAATTATGTTTCTCGGCGAACG
Organism: Hoylesella saccharolytica JCM 17484; assembly: GCF_000614205.1. Classification (GTDB taxonomy): domain Bacteria; phylum Bacteroidota; class Bacteroidia; order Bacteroidales; family Bacteroidaceae; genus Prevotella; species Prevotella saccharolytica. The sequence goes on along the minus strand of NZ_BAKN01000009.1, from coordinate 6,460 downwards.
ATAATCCATACTCTGAATAAAGCTGAAAGTTGAGGTAATTGTCTTTAAGTAAGTCTTCATGAACGTTTGACCCCGTACGATATAATACAGGATTGCCTGCCACATCGTGGTTGAAAGTTTGCTGCGAGTCCCAGTGTTGGGTTCTGTTTTCTATCTTGTAGTTAAAGTTAATGTGCGTGATCCAATCTTTAACAGGCTCTATGTCGAATGCCAACTGGTGGTCTTGGATGTCCCGTTGGCTCTTGTCCGTTCCTCCTGTGGCAATTCCCAGTGCAGGAGAGGGTGATGAATAATAGTATCCGTTGCGATCGTATAAAGGCAGAACGGGCCATCCCTGACGTGCCATATCGCTATAAAGACTGTTGGTAAGGTCTGCCGGACGTTTAAAATCGATACGTGTAAAGCGCATGGTATATTGCATGCGTAGCCAATTGGTAACCCATGCGTTGATTTTTGCTGTTCCGTTGTATCGTGTTTTATTATCTTTATTCAGTTTCATAAAACCGCTATAATCCAAATATCCTAGCGAGGCATAATAGTTAAAACGTTTGTCTCCACCGTTGACGCTGGCGTTATGTTCCTGTGAAAAAGAGGTCTTTTTATAGATAACGTCATACCAGTCTACATCGTCGATACCTGCTGCATAGCCATCTTGCCAGGTTATATTATTAGTTGTGCCTATGGCATACAACGTTGTACCGTCTGCAGCAATACGCTGACCGGGTCCGGAGGGGGTGCCATTGTGGTATGCAACGATTTGTTTCATTCGGGCATTATCGAAAAACGGACTATTACCACTGTTGTAATCAACATCGTTCATCCACGAAGCAAAGTCTACAGAGTTCATCATATGTTTACCGCGAATAAGTGAACCTACCCGAAAACTGTTGTTGTAATGAACCGTAACCTTACCCGAACCTCCCGTTTTGGTGGTAATCAGGATAACGCCAAATGGTGCTCGCGATCCATAAATAGAAGAGGCTGCAGCATCTTTCAACACTGAAATGCTCTCGATGTCTTGTGGATTAAGGGTGTTAATGTCACCTTCCATACCATCAATAAGTATCAGTGGTGAACTGCTTGAACCTTGTCCGATGGTTCCTGTACCGCGAACGTTGATACTTTGGGTGGCATCTAAGGCTCCACCCGTATTCGAAGCAATCTGCAAACCGGGAACTATGCCCTGCAAAGCTTGCGATACATTCTGCACCGGACGTGCGCTCAGTTCCTCTCCACTTACAACACTTACCGAACCGGTAAGGTTTACTTTCTTTTGTGTTCCAAAACCTACAACAATCACTTCGTTAAGCATGGCATTGTCTTCTTGCAGCGTAACGATCATCGGCGAAGAAGAAATGCTTACTTCTTCCGTTTTATAGCCGATATACGAAACTACCAAATACCCTCCGCTGCTTATATTGTTTAGGGCAAAATTACCATCAAGATCAGTCACAGTACCGTCTGATTACTGCCTTTTACTTTCACTGTAGCCCCGATAATAGGGTCGCCTGCAGCATCGAGTACCCTTCCTTTGATGTTGTTGGTTTGTGTAACCACTTGTTTTTGGCTTGTCACTGCAAGCATTTTTGGCGTTACGCCCGATAAGCATAGCGTCACTAAGGCCGACAATACCATTGTCTTCCTTGTCAAAAAGTTAAAATAAACTCTTTTCATGAACGTTTCTTAAAGATTAGTTGTTAATTCTATGAGATGATAAATTGATAGCTACTCGGTCGTGAGCAAATATAGGTAATATTATTGTACGCAACTTTCAATCTATTATATTTTAACTTTTTATTACATTTCTATTCTCCTGTTTTTCTTACAATTCATATTTCTGATCTAACGAAAGATTTTCGTTTCGCGGGTAAGAATCAGTTTTGAGCTTTCCAAGGCATAACTTTTGGGTAATAAGCCTTCATCTTTGGAAGAGTAAGAGCATGGTCTTTGCAGGTCGAAAATCACTAAAAACCAAACCTGTATTTGTATCAGTGCAGAGCATTTTCGCTCTGATTGCACCCTACAGAAGCAGTTTTGGCTTTTTATTCTCATTAGAAATTCTGCGGACAATACTTGTAATGTTAGGTCTGGGCTTATTTGATATTGAGTGATTTTTATAATGCCCCCTTTTTTATTTAATATAAAAAGAGGGACGTATCAACCATTTCGGTTTTGATATGTCCCTCTGTCTTTGTCTCTTTCGAGTGCGCTTATGCGATGGTAATGCTTTCGTCGAGATATACGTCTTGAATAAGATGTAACAAATCAACACCCTCTTTCATCGGTTTTTGGAATGCTTTGCGACCACTAATCAATCCTATTCCGCCGGCTCGCTTGTTCACTACGGCTGTAACCACTGCGTCGTGGAAATCTGATTGGCCGTGCGATTCGCCGCCAGAGTTAATCAATCCTACGCGCCCCATATATCCGTTGGCTACCTGATAACGGCAAAGATCAATGGGATGTTCGGTGGTGAGCTTGCTATACATCCGTTCATCGGTCTTGCCAAAGCCGATAGCTTTAAACCCTCCGTTGTTAGTGGGCAGCTTTTGTTTCACAATATCCGCTTGATGGTTACGCCGATATGGTTGGCTTGTGCTGTTACGTCGGCTGATGAATGGTAATCGGTACCGTCTTTCTTGAACGCCGAGTTGCGCAAATAGCACCACAGCACGGTAGCCATACCCAGTTCGTGGGCATATTCAAAGGCTTCGGCCACCTCAACCAATTGCCGGCGACTGTCTTCCGAACCGAAATAAACAGTAGCTCCTACAGCAACGGCACCCAAATTCCATGCCTCGCGAATGGTACCGAACATCACTTGCTGATAGCTTGTGGGGTAAGTGAGCAGTTCATTATGGTTGATTTTCACCATGAATGGAATTTTGTGCGCATATTTACGCGCAACCGATCCCAGCACGCCAAACGTTGTTGCCACGCAGTTACATTCGCCTTCGATGGCCAGTTTTACAATGTTCTCAGGATCAAAATACAGCGGATTGGGGGCAAACGATGCTCCGGCAGTGTGCTCGATGCCCTGATCAACGGGTAAAATAGATACATAACCGGTGTTGGCCAAGCGTCCATGACCGAAGATGGTTTGCAAACTGCGTAGCGTGGGAATGCTTCTGTCAGAGTCTTTCCACACGTTATCGATAACATTTTTTTCCGGCAGATGCAGCAGACTTTTGTCTATTGTCTTGCACTTGTGGTCTAAATAATACCCAGTTTCTGTGCCTAGTAAATCTGTTATTCTACTCATAACGATTAAAAATTAAAGTTGTATCCTCCTATATGGCAGGACATCGCAAATATACAGCTTCTTTGTCGGAAATGCAATACCTAATTATGGGGAAAAACAGACCTCCATTTTGCCTGTCAGCTTATTTTATTTACCTTTGCAAAAGGGGTAGCAGGCGTTGCCATGGCTGCGCAGACGTGCAGGACATGTTGTGTATGTTTACCCCATATTGATAGAAATTCAACTAATAAAAGAAAAATAATGAATCGTAACAATGACCAAGAACCCGTACAATTTGAGATGGGTTTGCGTCCGGATATTGCGTCGGGCGTGTATTCTAACTTTGCATTGATTTCGCATTCGCACAGCGATTTTGTGCTCGATTTTGCCAGTGTGCTGCCCGGGATGTCTAAACCTGAGGTGGCCAGCCGCATCATTATGGCACCCGAACATATTAAACGACTACTTCAGGCTTTGCAGGAGAATGTCTATAAATACGAACAAGAGTTCGGGCCCATTCAGCTCCCTGATGGCGGACAACCTCCACTGGCTCCCTTTCAAGCGGGACGAGGCGAGGCATAACGGCTTCCGTAAGCTTTTATGCACACCCTTAAACGCCGACCGACAGGCAGTAATGTTTGTCGGTCGGTTGATTAACAAGCTGCCCATTACGGTGAAAAGGTGATTTCTCTTTTGTCGTTTTTACCTCTAAAGGCATAAGTTTTGCACCCCAAAATAAGTTCTTTCGCTTATTAAAGTCACACTTTTTTGCGTATGAAAAAGTATCTTTTCTTGGTTTTTCTTTTCTTTTTAAGCCTGCCGCAGCAGCTTTTCGGTTGCCCGATTGTTCAGTTAGGCGAAGGTCGAAGTGATACGCTCATCCTGCCGTCTGTCAACAATCCCTATCTCGACTTTTACCCTTTTCCGCGTGCTTACACCCTGCACGACCTCTCTCAACAGTATCCATTCCTCTCGTCCGAACGTCGCAAAGACTATCATGGATGGGTAGAATACGGCTTCTTGACGGGCGATAAAGCCCAAATCGTTCTTAATTTGTCTTGCAGTGCGGCCATCAATCGTCCCTTAGCGTTGGTTTATGCCAACATTACCGACCCGCGCATACGCATCGGCAAACGGCTGCACGTGGGCATGAAGCGATCTAAACTGATGCGCCTTTTGCATGTACGGGCTGACGATAAAGCGTTTCCCGTTGTGACGTTAACCGATAGCATGGACAATATCGCAACCTTTACATTCAGCGCCGATACGCTGTGCAGAGTAGAGTTGCGTACCTCTTCCGACGCGTTATACAACCCTCGACCCGTTGGTTTTTATGTACCGCCGGGTCAGCTGCGTGGCTATCGGGGTCCCAAACTATATGCCTCGAAAGTAGAAGAAGTGGTCGACAGCGTATGTTATCTGAACGAACGCGGCGACACCATTGTGCCTTATGGTAAGGTGCTCTATTGCGGCTGGGACTCTATTGCGCCCATCGGTGTGGTGATGGAGCCTTCGGGAGGCATGATGGTGATGGATGTCAGCGGGCGGTTGCTTTACGGTGTTGTTACGATAGATAACCTTATGCCCGACGGATTGTCTGAAGGTGTCTTCCGCATTGTCGATTCCAACGGGCGAATGGGCTATGCAGATGCATTCGGCAACATCGTTATTCCGCCCCAGTTTCTTTGGGCAGAGCCTTTCGAAAACGGTAAAGCGCTGGTTACTTGCACAGGTCATATTCGCGAAAACATGGACGAACACAGCTGGTGGGTAAGCGACGACTGGTTTTACATCAACAAAAAAGGCGAGCGGATTGCAGATACCGGCACGCCTTAACCCCTCTGTCGCCCCTTCAGTGCCCTGTTATCAAACACGCACCCCAAGATTTTGAGCTGTTTATTTTCTTTCTTATTGCCCGCTTAACTTATCATATAATATATAAAGAAGGTGGTTAATATGAATTATATGATAGGTTATGCTGGATAAAACAAATGTTTTTTGCTTGTGAGATGAAGCCAAACAGGGTGGGGTAGAGGTGTAATGCAGAGGAGGGGAGAGATAAAATGTTTGAGTTCTGTATAAGTAATTCCTCTCTTTCTCCCCTTTTCAAGGGGAGAGGTGCGCTGCATACGTATTCAAAAAATTATAAGAGGAAGTTCAAACTACTACAAAAGGGAGACTTAATACACTGTAAGGAGAGACTTAACGCATTGCAAAAGAGAATCCCAATGCATTATAAAGGAGAGGCTCAACACACATCCCTCCCCTTGAAAAGTGGAGGTTAGGAGGGGTGTATTATGGATAAATGGCGCAGAAAAGGTAAGGAATGCACCTTCGAAGTAAGATGAAGAAACGCTATTGTTATTATTCTTATACCGAAATTATACATAAGATTGGTAACAAAAAGCGAAAAATGCGATCCTTAAAATTGACCAATTTTGAGGAACAGAAAATGCCGATGCTACCCCCGAAATACTCGCGTAGAAGTAATCAAGTGGTTGGTGGCTCGTAAATACGCCGGTATTTCGAAGCCTTGATAATCAATCCGTTACAACGGAATAGTTAATTTTTGTATTCAAAAATGTCCGTTTTTTGCCCTAAAAATGCACTTTTGTGGGTGCAAAAGCTATGCTTTTACGCTCTAAAACCTATGCTTTTGGGTGGTAAAACCTATGCTTTTGCAACCCCAAAGCTATGCTTTTGCATGCCGAACCCTTGTTTTTGTCAAAATAAACGCATATTTTTCTCGTAGAATTGAAAGGCTAATTGTAAAGAAAAACGAAAGGTACTATACCCTTATCTCCAATTTTAGCCCTCAAAAAGCCATAAAATTGAACAGCAAATCCATAAAATTGACCAACTGGGTAAAAAGGGTAAGGGTGATAAAAAAAATGAGGGTGGGGTGGAGAATTGTTGCAGAAATAGAATATTTTTGCAAGATAACACTCTTATTCAATCAGGTAAGACCAATTCATACCTTAGTTAGGTATAAACAATCTCCTCTCTATCTCCCCTTTTTAAGGGGAGAGGTGTGCTGCATAGCCACTCAAAAGCTTATATCAAGAGAGCACTCAACAATTGTAAAGGAGAAACTTAACATGTTCCAATAAAGGGATAGGTGTACTACATTACTTGCGCTTTGCTCTTTATATGGTACCTGCATCCTTTCACTTTTTCACCTTTTCAACCTTTCACCTTGTATTCTTTAAAAAACAAATA
>NZ_BAKN01000010.1 GCF_000614205.1 Hoylesella saccharolytica JCM 17484 | reverse complement strand
AGGTCAACCCTCGGGAGAGTATAAATCCCAAGTTGGGACGAGGCAGTTAACTTTTGCGAAGTTCCTTTACCACGATAAAACGCCCTGTTTGCCTGCGATAAACACGAAATTCTGGTTTGGGACATAATAACCGATTAATGAAAACCTAACATCATATTTACTTAAAATTAAATTACCATGCTGAAAAATTCAGTTTTACCTGAGATTGTAAGCATTCAAGCTACATCTCTACACAATTTCAACAATGTTATGCACACACAGTTTCACAGCGACCAGTACGATTTGGTGGCGAAAGTAGAGGCAGCCAAGCTAAATCTGCCTGCCGACCTGCTGGCGAGGTGGAAAAAAGGTATCGACCTTGAAATTGAGTTTAACAAACAAACTGCTTTATCGACGCTGACCAAGGATTTAGACGCGAAAAACCATGACCGCAACAAAACACTAATGCAGTTTTTTGCTCTCATCAGAGCTTATCGTCTGTCGTTGGTGGGTACAGAGAGCAGATCGGCAGAAGATTTGTATGCTGTGCTGAAACCTTATCTTGGTATACAGAAAGAAATGGGTGCTGTCGAGAGTACACATATCTCGGGGTTGATTAAAGATACCGAAAAGTTTTCTGCCGAAATTACGAAACTTGGTTTGGCACCGGTGTTGGATCGATTGAAAACGTTGAATGAGGAGTACAAAAAGCTCAACGAGCAACGTCGTCTTAATAACGTTGATACGAAGCTGCCCGGCACGCGTACCGTTCGCCGGGAAACGGATGCCACCTTTGCTGTTGTTTGTCAATGTGTTCAAGCGGCCTATCTGCTGGCGGCCAATAACAACGATAAGAAACTGGTGCTGCAGTTGGTAGACAGAATGAACCGTATTTCTGCCGATTTGAAGACGAAGTTTAAAGCCAGTGCGGCGCAAAAGGAAGCTAAAGATACCGGTAAAGACGGAAAGGGCGGTAAAGGTGGTGGTACCGGCAACACAGGCAAAGGTAAGGGCGGTACCAACGACGGCTCGAAAAAGAAACCCGACGGGGGAAAGGGAAAAACCGGTGATGCAGGTAAAGACAAGGGCAATGAGCCTGGTAAAGACAAAGGCGAAAAGGGTAAAGAGGGCAAACCGGGCGGTGGCGACGGAAACGTTAGTCCAGAAAAGGCGCTGATTACTCCGCTACTTCCCGCGTTGGAAGAGGAGCTGAACCTTGCTCACGACTGTCTGGCCTACGGCGGCGTAACCGACCAAAAAGACGGTGTTACAGTATACTTGGTTGTGAACACGCGCACGCAGGAAGAGATGTACGTCAAAGTAGAAGGCGGAAAGCTCGTGGTGGTACCTATGAAGAGGGATTAGGAATTGGAGCTTGTGGATGAGAGATTAAAAATGAATGCTAATTGATACTTGGTAATTAACCCCTAATCTTTAATCCCTAATGTCTAATCCTTCTAAATACAAAGGGTGATAAGATGCAGATACTATAAAATGGTTAAGCATCGGTTTCGTTCTTTAGTTTTCAACAAATTATAAAAAGGTGAACGCACAAATAGTGCGTTCACCTTTTTTGTTGTTACACCATCCTCACCTAACCTGAGGTAAAGATGAAAGGTTTAGCAGGTGAAAAGCGAAAGGATGCCGGCGCGATATAAAAAGAGCAAAAAACACGTAATGTAGTACATCTATACTTTATTGCGATATGTTGAGTTCTTTCCTCAATTCTTTTGAGATGCAGTGGGGTTCTCTCTATTTCTTAATTTCTACTTGCTCAGCTCTAATTCTTCATCTCTAATATCAAACATAGAGGTCGGGGGCCGTGCACTCTCTGTGAAGTAGAGATATTTTTCTCCTCCTATTTTTTAGTATTCTATGCGGAAAAAGGGTGGATGAGTCGTATTTAAATTAGAGAAATAAACAAATAAAAATAATATGGATATGAAACGATTGTTTTTTACACTTCTCTCTGCTTTGACAATGGGGGCTTTATTATGGGCTACCAACGGATGGATGGGGCAGAGTGGTAATAAAAAATCGGGACGAAACAGTTATCAAACAGGGCAGACGGGTAACAAAGCGGTACGCGTCAGCAAAAAGGCAACGCACGGTAGTAATAAGGTGATGCGAGCTGGTGTAAAGATGATGCAAACCAATAATAAAGTGGTGCGATATGATTTTACCAAGTTGGCAGATGTGTCGGGGGTATATACCGGCACCTTGCAATCGGGTGCTGTGCTGACTACGTATGCCAACTTGCCCGTTTTGGCATTGGGAAGTGACAATGGTTATATGGATTTGGGCAGCGAACTGGGAAATTATATCTCTACGTTGCAAAATTATACTGTTTCGGTAAACGTCTTTATTCCTGAAACAACAGATATAAAGGGTAACGGTAATTTTGTTTGGTGTTTTTCAAAGACATCAGATACGGGTTATCTCTTTCTTAGTGCCAAAGATACACGGTTTGCCATCAGTGAAACCAATTACAGAGGCGAACAAGCGGTTGGTAAGGGCGAAGCTCTGCCTAAGGGTAAATGGTTGAATGTGGTGTATATGCAGAGCGGAAGCGTGGCTCGGGTATTTGTAGATAAACTGCCTAAGGCAGGCACGGTGACACTGAATCCCAAGACATTGGGCCATACACCCAACAACTATTTGGGAAAAAGCTGCTATCAGGGGGATGCTTATCTTAAGGGAGCTATGTATAATGATTTGCGTATTTATAATTACAATATTTCGGCTGCTGAGTTGAATGCTTTGCAAACGAATATAACAACGCTCAATATGTATGCCGACTCGGTGAGGAATGCGAAGCTGATAGCCGGGTTTAGATTGCCAAAAACAGAAGCACTGATGGAAGATATTGTTCTGCCGAAAACCTATGCCGGTGTGGCAACCATTAGATGGAAAACCAGTGATGCCCATGTGATTACTGAAGAAGGACACGTTACGCGTCCGCCACATGGTAGTGCAAAGGCGGTGGCAACGCTGACGGCGTACATTGAAGCAGGTGCGGCGAAGGACACGCTGACGTTTGAAGTGAGTGTGTTGCCCGAGTTTTCGGATGCTGAAACATTGGCTTACGATGTTCGTGAGTTGAAGTTAAATGGTAAGCTGCATAATCTGTACGACGATCTCAGTTTGCCCAGCGTTGGTACATTGGTTCTGTTATTACATGGAAATCGAGTGACGAGAACTATCTTTCTAATGTAGGAAAGGTGAGAAAATATGCTGCCAACGAAAAGAAGCATGTCGTACTGACTGCCACTTTGTTACGTGGCAAACATTCGGCAACCAAGACTTTCGATGTTTATCTGCACCAGGAAGAGCCTTATACCACCTATCTTTTTGTTTATTTTCCCAGTAACAAAGACGAGAATATATATTATGCGTTGTCTGACGATGGATACAACTATACACCGTTGAATAACGGGCAGCGTATCTTATCCAGCGATACAACCAGTATGATGAAAGGTTTGCGCGACCCACATATCCTGCGTGCACCCGATGGAACTTTTTATATGGTGGCTACGGATATGAAGAGCGACTTGGGATGGAGCAGTAATAGAGGCTTGGTGCTGATGAAATCAAGAGACTTAATTCATTGGACACACTTTGTTGTTCATTTTCCTACCAAGTATGCAGGTACAAATTTTGCTAACGTTACCCGGGTTTGGGCGCCTGAAACGATTTGGGATGCTAACTATGTAAACGCCGATGGAACGAAAGGCAGATGTATGGTTTACTTCTCTTTGCTGACTAACGATGGCACCATTCCTTATGATAAAGATTATTATTGTTATACCAACGATGACTTTACCGATTTATTGGGTACTCCTACTTTCTTCTTCGACAGAGGTTCTGCCACTATCGACATGAATATTGTTTACAACGAGTCGGATAGTCTTTATCACGGATTTTACAAGAACGAAGGTAGCGGCGGTATCTGCAAAGTTACGGCTAAATGTCTTACACCGGCGGCAGGCGAGGCACCGGGAACGCAATGGTCGAATCCCTCTGGTACTTTGCAGCAAACTACAGCGGCTGTTGAGGGCGCGGGTGTGTTTAAACTGATTAATCAGGATAAATGGATATTAATGTACGACTGCTACAGCAACGGGTATTATCAGTTCTGTTCCAGCGACGACCTTTCTAAGTTTACTTTTGTCAAGAATACACTGACATCGGGTGCCTTCACACCTCGACATGGTACGGTTATTCCCATTACACGTGAAGAAACCGAAGCTTTGCTGGCAGCTTTTCCTACAACCGGGCTGACGGCCGCGCTGAAAGGAGCTGATAATGTGAATATCGATCAGAATAATTTAAAGATTACTGCCGATCGAATATTTATTCCTGTTGCTCGCGAAACCGATATTTCGCGTTTCGATCCTCAGTTTAGGGTGTCGACAGGAACAAAGGTAAGTCCTATTGGTGCGCAAGACTTTTCGAGTGGAGCGGTTACTTACACGCTTACCAATGGCAGTCAGGTAAAAACCTATCGCGTAGTGGTTGAGGTGAATGCTAACCCTGTTTTGCCTTCATTTCACGCAGATCCGGAGGTGTTGTTGTCAAGAAAAACCGGTCGTTTTTATATTTATCCTACTACCGACGGCTATCCCGGATGGGGCGGTTATTCGTTCAATGTGTTTTCTTCGCCCAATCTTGTCGATTTTACTGATGAGGGAACATTTCTCAATCTTTCTGCCCACAAGGATGTAGAGTGGGCTTCGGGCAATGCGTGGGCCCCAAGTATAGAAGAGAAGTGGATAGATGGCAAGTGGAAATATTATTTCTATTTCAGTGGGCATGATCCTGTATTGAACAAAAAAACATTAGGGGTAGCAGTGTCAGAGAGTCCCACTGGCCCTTTCGTAGCTTCTTCCAAGCCTCTGTTTACAAGTTCGAATGCAGGTCAGATGATTGACTCAGATGTGTTTACCGATCCTGTTTCAAGACAAAGCTATCTGTATTATGGTAACGGAAAACTGTGCTATCGTTTGCTTTCGGATGATATGATGAGTGTCAAAGGTAACGAGTATACTATTACGCCGATAGGAGGCACTCTTTCTGATTATGCTTTTCGCGAAGGCGTGCATGTATTTTATCGCAACGGAATCTATTATTTTATGTGGAGTGTGGATGATACAGGCTCAGCCAATTACCATGTAGCGTATGGCACCAGCACATCACCTGTGGGACCGATTACTATTGCCGAGCAGCCGGTGTACTTATTCAAGATCCGACTAACGAAATCTATGGAACGGGACATCATTCGGTTGTCAACGTTCCGGGTTCCGATGATTGGTACATTGTGTATCACCGCATTAACAAGAACTATTTACATAACGGACCGGGAACGCATCGCGAGGTATGTGTAGATAAGCTTACTTTTGATGAAAGCGGACATATTAATAAGGTAGCGCCCACGCGTAAAGGTATTGATCCTGTCGATATGGATGATTTTATCCGACAAATTACCGATGTAAATACAATCAACAATGCCGATGCCACAGCTGTTTCGATTGCTTATTATACGGTCGACGGTATCAAACTGGGTAGCTCAGAACCCGACAAAGCAGGACTTTATATTCGCAGAGAGTTGTTGAGCAATGGACTTGTGCGTAGTTTTAAAATGCTGAAATAATAACAAACTTACCGACAGTCGACCTTGTAGCGAACTGCCGGTAAGTTTGTTTTAAACAAAAGCCTTATTTAATTTATTACTTTTTTGAAAGTTTCTGAAACTCTTTCTTGGCTTTCGCCAGTTGGCGAATAAAACCTTCGTCGGTATGCAGGCGTGCAACGATTGCTGATGCCGCAATTCTGGCTGCATCGACATCGCTCTGATAGTGATAGCCCACAATGACACGGCTCTCTCCATACTGGTATCCCCGCTCCAAAATAGCATCTTGTTGGGCAGGATTAATTTCGGCTAAGACCAATGCCATAGCCCAACCTCGCGCCGTATGTCCTGACGGAAAAGAGCCTGTATGTCGTAATGCCTCTTCTTCATGCGGAACGCCCGTAGGTTCGCTAAATTGTACATAAGGCCGTTTACGTGCGTATTTCTTCTTCGCACTGCGTACCGACTGGCTCCCATCGTTCTCTACGCGTTCCATAAGGGTGAAGATTTCGGGGGTTGTTGTGCGGGTTATTGACATACCGAAAGCTTCAGAAAATCCTTTTAATATAGAATCCGTCTCTACAAATGCATCAAATACCGCTTGTTGTCCGCGTGGTGTATGTCGCATCGACTTACCCCATTGATAACGGTTAAAGTCGTTAAGGTAAGCAATACTGGATGTATCTGGCGGGGTGGGAATAAATCTGGTAACATCCGGAAGATCGCTTTTCTGAAGAAAAGTAGGCCATTTTGACTGTTGGGATGCTTTTTGTGCTGTTGCCGAAAGATTAAAAAACAAGGCGACAGAAAGGGTTACAATAAATTTCATTGCGTGATATTTTGAAGGGGTTAAATCAATAAGTCAAGTGGGTGAGTTAAGGCTTTGAAGTACCTGCTCTATCACTTTTGGGAAGTATTTTTGTTCTAGGATATGTTCTTTTGCCGCAATATCATCGGGTGTATCTTCCGGATTGATGGGTGTACGATACTGTGCGATAATTTCTCCACCATCGCAAATGCTGCTTACCCAATGTACTGTCATCCCAGTTTCCGTCTCTCCTGCGGCTTTAACTGCTTCGTGTACGTGATGCCCATACATCCCTTTACCTCCGAATTTTGGTAAAAGGGCAGGGTGTAGATTGACCATGCGGCGGTTGTAAGCGTGAATAAGAAAATCGGGAATCATTAGAAGAAAACCTGCTAAAACAATAAAGTCGATGGCGTATGTTTGCATCAGCCAAGCAGTTGTTCTTCCTTATAAAAGTCTGTTTTGGGTAAAATAACCGTTGGAATATTGTATTTCTCTGCTCTCACCAGTGCGTAAGCATCAGAACGATTGCTTAGTACAAGTGCAATTTTAACGTTTTTACTATCAGTAAAATGTCGAATGATGTTTTCGCAATTGGTTCCGCTGCCCGAAACAAAAATGGCAATATTAGTCATATCGTTGTTTATTTATTCCTCATTATCATCCTCATCAAACTCAAACATCATCGGGTCGACAAAAGCATCAAGCGCTCTGCGCTCCTTTTTTGTGGGTCTTCCTGTTCCGTGTGCCCTGTCTATAAAGCCACTGATACGGCTCATTTGCAGTATTTCGTATTGCTTAGGGTCGGTTATATTTTCGTAAATTTCGGGAATAAGTTTGGCCCCTACGCGTTGTTCAATGGGTTGAAGTACTTTAAACGAATAAACTATAGGTGGTTTTTTTACGTCTATCGTTTCGCCCGCCTTAATCATACGGCTTGGTTTTATATGATTCCCGTTCATCGTTACTCGTCCGTTTTTGCAGGCATTAGCTGCAATTGAGCGGGTTTTGAATATGCGGGCAGCCCACAGCCATTTGTCTATACGTGCTTCGTTCATTCTTTTTGTTACCCCTTTTTGTTGTATTGGTTCATTGTAAGGGTTAGTCCTGCCAGTACAAAACTTTTAATAATTTCTATTCCCTGTTCTATTGCTGGCTGAAGTATTTTCATCTCCTCGTCGTTATATCTTCCTAAAACCCAGTCTACCTGACCGCCACGTGGAAAATCGTTTCCTATTCCTACTCGTAGTCGCGCATATTGGTTGCCCAAGAGTTGCTGAATATGTCCCAGTCCGTTATGGCCTCCATTACTGCCGTTTCCTTTCAGTCGTAAAGCCCCGAGTGGTAAAGCTAGGTCGTCAACAACAACCAGTAGATGTTCAAGTGCGATGTTTTCTTTATCTAGCCAGTATCTCACAGCGTTGCCACTGAGATTCATATAAGTGGTGGGTTTCAGTAAAAATATCTTTCGACCTTTCAATGATGTTTCGCCAATAAAGCCATAACGTTTGTCAGCAAAAACAATATTGGACGCTTTTGCGAAAGCGTCCAATATCATAAAACCAGTATTGTGACGGGTCGCCTCGTATTCATTACCGGGGTTTCCCAATCCTACAATCAAGTATTTTTCCATTCAAAGAATGATTATTTGCCTTCTGCGCTTGCAGCAGCAGCGGCAGCAGCGGCAGCACGTGTCATCTTAATAGAGCATATTACCACATCCTTGGGTGTGATAATCTCAAGACCGTCGAAATTCAATTCACCAGCCTTGATGCTCTTACCAATAGTCATCGCCGTTACATCGATGTCAAGTTTCTCCGGAATTTGTTTATAAGGAGCCTTTACAACCAACTTACGGATAGACAAGCTCATTCTACCGCCATCGCGAACACCTTGTGCATGACCCACTAAATTAACTGGAATACCGATGGAAATATCTTTCTTCTCATTGATTTCAAAGAAGTCTACGTGCAACAACGCATCCGTAACCGGGTGAAATTGCAGTTCTTTCATGATGGCAGTGTGCTTTTTACCATCAATGTCGAGATTGATAACATAGATGTGCGGGGTGTAAACCACTTTACGAAGTTCGGCCATGGGTACCATGAATGCTACTGCTTCAGGCTGTCCGTTGGCATCTTTTGCTTCTCCGTAAAGGTTGCAAGGAATCATACCCTCTTTTCTCATCTCTTTAGAAGCTTTTTTTCCAAGGTCGCTTCTTTTCTGACCTTTTACATTAATTTCTTTCATAATGTGTTACTCTAAATTAAGTTGTTAATACGAAATGCTTAATTCGCCATCACACGAAAATATCAATTTCTTCATTGATGTGCGCTTTTAAAAGCACTGCAAAGGTACGCTTTTTGAACGAATTGCACAAGAGTAATCTTCAAAAATGATATTATATAAGGTATTGATGATTATTTAGGCATTTCTTTTTACTTTACTTTTTGTGTATATATGTATCCATAAAATTGACCAATTTACATATGTTAAAAAACGGATTACTGACTTCAAATCCTTGCGATAGAAATCTCCAAGTGTTCGTCTGTTTGCAAATACGTTAATCTTATGTATGTTCCTGAATGCTTGATAATCAGATAGATATAGGCTTGGAGATATTGAATACACTCGGTTTGGATACTTTTTAGCCCCCCTAAAACATAGATTTTGAGTTGTAAAAACTATGCTTTTAGGATACAAAACTTATGCTTTTGAGTGGCAAAAGCTATTCTTTTACCTTCCGAAAGCTATTCTTTTGCATGCTAAACATTTGTTTTAGCCAAAATATAGACTGAATTTTTCTGTAGAATTGAAATGTTAAATGTCCGGAAAACCGAAAGTGGATATACCTTTGTTTTTAATTTTTGATCTCAAAAATCCATAAAATTGACCAGTCGAAAAAGATTTAATAAATATATTTTGTCAAAACAAACGATAATTCTATGGCTATGTATTCGCTGTTTTTTATAACTTTACACCTGAAAAAACTAATAGGGAAACATAGAAAAGTATTCGGTTACTTGCATATTTACGCGAAAAATTCTATATTTGCAACTTGATATAAAGAAACACAGCGCGATGATTAATAGGGAATTGATACGAATTAAAATTGTCCAGTTAACGTATGCTTATTATCAAAATAGCAACAAAAACATGGATAATGCTGAAAAAGAATTGCTTTTCAGCCTCTCTAAAGCTTACGATTTGTATAATTATCTGTTGGCGCTTATTGTAGCGATAACCAATGAAGAACGGCACAGAATAGACATAATTACTCAACAAGCAGAACGTGAAGGTACAGAGGTGCCGTCTCAAAAGTTTATTCTGAATAAGTTTGCCGTGCAACTTGAAGAGAATAAAATGCTGACCAGCTTTATGGAAACATTCAAACAAAGATGGGAAGATGATATCGAAGCGGTTCGCAAATTATGTAATCAGGTAGAGCAGACGGAGGCTTATCAAGAGTATATGGTAAGCGATGATAGCTCGTATGAAGCAGATCGAGAGCTTTGGCGTAAACTTTATAAACAGCTTATTCAAGACAATAGTGATTTGGATGCGTTGTTGGAAGAGAAGAGTTTGTATTGGAATGACGACAAAGAAATTGTTGATACATTTGTATTAAAGACTATTAAACGTTTTGAACCCGATAATGGTGATCAACAAGAACTGTTGCCCGAATATAAAGATGTTGAGGATAGAGATTTTGCACAACGACTTTTTAGGGCTGCAATTCTGAATGCCGACCAGTATCAACGCTATATGAGCGAAAACTCTCGCAATTGGGATTTCTCTCGTTTGGCATACATGGATGTGGTGATTATGCAAATAGCCATTGCCGAAATGCTCACTTTTTCGAATATTCCGGTAAGTGTAACAATTAACGAGTATGTAGATTTGGCTAAGTTATACAGTACCTCTCGGAGCGGAGGCTATATAAACGGAATGCTTGATACGATAGCTCGTGGATTGATTTCGAGTGGAAAACTACTCAAAGTAATGCCCGAACCACGCGTAAAACGTGACGCCCCCGTTGAAGATAAAAAGCCCGTTGAGCAGAAAGATGAGACTGAAATAAAAGAAGAAAATAACGAGAATATTAATAACGAAGAAAATAAAGTATGATTACAACAATGATGTTGGCTGCACAAGCAGCAGGCGGAGGATCTGCCATGCCTATTTTGATGATGGTTGCAATCTTTGTCATTATGTGGTTTTTTATGATAAGGCCACAACAAAAAAGGCAAAAAGAGATTCGTAATTTTCAAAATGCGTTGCAAGAAGGAACGAAGGTTATCACCGGTGGAGGTATTTATGGAGTGGTAAAACGCATTGACGTAACTACGAATATCGTAGAAGTTGAAATTGCAAGAGGCGTTGTTGTCGAGGTAGATAAAAGCTATGTATTTGCCAGTGCTTCTGCTTCGCAGGCTTCAGGTGGTAAGTAATAACTAATGAAAGAGTTTCGGCTTCCGAAAATATACACATTTATCAGAGGCTTCATGTTCAGTTCTGTGAACAAAGAGTTTCTGATTTTTTTGTTTTTTCTCGCATTAAGCGGAGGGTTTTGGCTGTTGGCCACACTCAACGAAACTTACGAGAAAGATTTCTATGTGCCTGTTCATATCACTAATATACCTAAAAATGTAGTGATAACGACTAATGAGGAAGACACCGTTCGGGTAACACTTAGAGACAAGGGCTTTACCATTATGGCGTATCTTTATAGCCATAAGCTTCAACCTGTTTTGATAAATTATGGCAGTTATGCCAGAAAGAAAGCTGGAAAGGGTGTTATTCCGATAGCTGATATTCAAAAACAACTCTATTCTCAGTTGTACAATTCAACCAAGATTGTGGGGGGTAAGCCCGATAAAGTGGAGTTTTACTTTAACTATGGAGAAAGCAAACGTGTGCCGATACGTATGTTGGGCAACGTTGTTCCAGGTGAAAGACGCTATTTGGCAGGATATAGTTTTATGCCCGATTATGTTACAGTGTATACCAATAAGCATATGTTAGACAGTATTAAGGTGGTGTACACGGAAGAACTGAATATTATTAATTTTAATGATACTATCGTCACAACGGTTTCACTAAACAAGATTCCCGGTGTGCGCATTGAACCTGCGCAAGTTCAAATGGCACTTTATCCCGATATATTGACTGAAGAAGCTGTTGAGGTTATTGTTTCGGCAATTAATATGCCGGAAGGAAAGGTGTTGCGTACATTTCCCTCAAAGGTGAAGGTTCATTTTACTGTTGGGGTAAATGTTGTTCGTTCCATTAAGCCAGAAAATTTTAAAGTTGTTGTTAATTATGATGAATTAGCCGCAAAACCTTCGGAAAAGTGTACATTACATCTGATCAATGTACCTCGAGGAGTAAAGAATTCACGACTTGAAATCAGTCAGGTAGACTATCTCATCGAGCAAAAATAAGATACGGAAGATGGGGATGCGGGTAGCCATAACGGGTGGAATTGGTAGCGGAAAATCTTATTTTTGCAAAAGTTTGCAACGGCATGGAATAGAGGTCTTCGATTGTGACGCTTCCGCTAAACGCCTGATGCGTACCTTACCTTCATTAAAAGCAGATTTGAAACGTCTTATTGGGAAAGAAGTGTATGTTTCAGGTGTGCTGCAAAAACAGATTTTGGCCCAGTTTTTATTAGTTAATGATAAAAACAAGATAGCTGTTAATAATCTGATTCACCCCGCGGTGGCCATTGATTTTGAACAATCGGGTTTGCAATGGCTTGAAAGTGCCATCTTCTTTGATAGTGGTTTTGATCGGCGTGTACGCGTAGATAAGGTGGTTTGTGTAACAGCTCCGCTGGAAATACGTATACAGCGAGTGATGCAGCGGGATGGACTTACGCGTGAAAAAACACTAGAATGGATAGACAGGCAACTTCCGCAAGAAGATATTTTACAACGCTCGAATTATGAAATCGTGAACGACGGTAAGCGCAATATAGACGAACAAACGAATGAATTATTAACAAAATTGATAGAATTATAAATCAAAGAAAATATGTTACAGACAATTCTCTCTATTTCTGGTAAGCCCGGACTGTATAAATTGGTATCAAGAGGAAAGATGAATTTGATCGTAGAGGCACTCGATGATACGCATCGGCGAATGCCTGCATTTGCTACCGATCGGGTAACAAGCCTTTCAGACATTGCCATGTTTACGGATAAGGAAGACGTTCCCTTATGGAAAGTTTTGAAAAATCTTGGTGAAAAAGAACAGTTGAAGCCTACTTCATTCAATTATAAAAAAGCTTCGGGTAATGAATTACGCAAATATTTCGGTGAGATACTGCCCGATTTTGATCGGGATCGAGTTCACGACAGTGATATTAAGAAGTTAATTCAATGGTATAATATTCTCATTAATAACGGTATTACCGACTTTGAGGCTGTATTAAGTGCAAAAGAAGGTGATGAGAATGAAAACTCGACAGGAGAGTAACTAGTGAAAAGTAGAGATTGAGAAGTTTATAGATACTTTGTGAGAATAAGAAGAAATTAAAATCTCCGGGTGTGTTGATTCTCGGAGATTTTACTGCTCTTTGCTTATGATAGAAATTTTTCTAAGTTCCGGAATAGGCCTTTATTCAGGTGGAATATGGCTCAATGTGCTGCTTGCTGTTGTGGGTGTAGTGCTTGTTTTGTGGGGAGCTGACAGGCTTACAGATGGTGCTGTGGGGCTTGCCGAACGTATGAATATACCCAAATGGTGATTGGATTAACCATTGTTGCAATGGGAACATCAATGCCGGAGTTTTGTGTTAGTTTTGTTTCTGCGTTAAAGGGTACGTCTGATTTGGCCGTTGGAAATGTTGTAGGTAGTAATATTCTCAACACAATGCTTATTGTGGGTGTAGCAGCATTAATTGCCCCCATGGATATACCTAAGCCAACAGTAAAAAAAGACATCCCTTTTGCTATATTGGCTTCGGCTGCACTCTTTCTTTTTTGTCTGGATGGGAATATTAGTAGAACAGATTCGGGATTATTGTTGATTCTGTTTGTGTTTTTTATGGCTTTTACTTTTCATACGACAAAGGGAACAGATATTGGTAAGCAAGATGAAAAGAAGAAGCCCATGACTTTGTTTAGGGCAGGTGTCTGGCTGTTGGTAGGATTGGCTTGTCTGATTTTTGGCAGTAATGTTTTTGTCGATGCAGCTACAAAGGTGGCCTCTTCTCTTGGTGTAAGCGATGCTGTTATCGGATTGACTATCGTTGCCGGAGGTACATCACTTCCTGAATTGGCTACCAGTGTTTTAGCGGCTCGCAAAGGGAACAGCGGAATTGCTATCGGTAATGTGCTTGGCTCGAATGTTTTTAATATTCTAGCCATTTTAGGGATAACAGGCTTAATTTCTCCCATGCATATACATGGCATCGGAACAACAGACTTATCCATGATGCTTGGAGGAATAGTATTGCTTTGGCTTTTCTCATTTACTAAGTACACCATTGCCCGATGGGAGGGCTTTTTACTGTCTGCCATCTATATAGGTTATATCGGATTCCTTATATCAGGTGTGATATAAAGAAGTATGCGCTTTTTGTTCAGTGGGTGGTTATCAATTGGTAACCATTCGGTTGGGCATCCATCCATGCTCAACAGAGATTTGTAAGCTGATATATGGATTGAAATTATACTTCACGGCAGCACCAATACGATCGCCAAGCGCATTCATGTCGTAAATAGAGTAGGGGATAAAGCGATTTTTCACAAGCGACTTTTGAGCATAAATATACGTTTCCCAATGCTCGTTAAGCTGATAACCCAACACTGCATTGAGGCCTGCATCACGATAATTGTTGTGTGTCCAGTATATATTACTAAAGTATCCACCAACGGCTAATGTGAGTTTGTGAGTCAATGGAACCGCATACATAGTCGATAGACTTTGTGCGAAGCCTGCTCCATGATGTGCATGTTTGCCAAATTGTGCAAAAACGGATGCTCCGAAGTTCAGATTAAGGCCTTTGTGCAGATTCCAATGGTTCCATCCTGGCCAATACATAGAGCGGAAACTAAGCGGAATAATTTGTCCGTAATGATTGAGTGTGGGAAGATAAAGAGAGTCGAGTGTTTTCTTTTTGGGCAGCTTTACAGGTTTTAGAGTTGTTTCTTCTCCCTTATAATTAGGCGTAATAGCCTCTGTTGGATTTGCGTTTAAGGTGGAAATATCTGTCTTGATATTTTTATTTTCTTGTTGTGCCCATGTTTGTATAGATAGAGCAAACATAATTATTGCTATTAAAAATACTCTTTTTATCATATTGACAAAGGTAAGATATAGGTGATAATCAGCAAAACATTTAACGCTCTTTTCATTTTTATTATCACTTATTGTTTTGTCTCTCCTGCTATTTGGATTATTTTTGCATTGGTTTTAATTTTATATTATGGTTAGAAAGACGATGTTTACGGTATGTGCATTACTCGTGTTATCTGCATCATCGGTTTATGCACAAGATGATAAAACAAGTGAAAACGGCTCTTTGTCCGAGAAAGTGTCTGAATTGGTGAAGAAGACCAAGACTTCAATGGAGAAGGCCGGACAACGTATCAGTAAGGTGATTGGTATCGATGAGAAAAATAGGAAGCATTCGGATAACGTAAAGATTGACGGTACTTATTATATGCGTTTGTATTCTAAGAACATTTATACAGGTAAGGAAGCAAAGACGTTTCGTAAGGTTTGTGAGGATGTTTTTATGAAGAAGTATCCCAACGCAGTAATTACCTCTGTGGCAATTCCACAAGATGGATGGCTTAGTGAAGCGGTTAAAAGTGGTAGTAAAATTGTGGGCTACGAACAAACGATGTATTGCTATATCATCGCAAAAGACGGTGGAGACGGATATATCAATGCCCGTTTCAGTTTTCAGCAATATAAAGATGTTGGAAAAGCTTATGAATCGATTGAGGGTAAATGGCCGCAATGGGATCGAACGGATGTGTTGACTCCGGCAATTTACAATGAATTGTTGAATAAGTAAAAGCCATTTGAGTAAGGTTAAGATGTTCTATCTGCCCAATTGAATTACTTATGTAGTGAATATTTTTAAAAACATTATGACTTTATATCCAAAAATGATAACAGATGCTTTGGGTACTGTAATGTATCCGGGCACAAAAAAGAACCTGGTGGAGAGTGGAATGCTTGTCGACGATATTCATATTGATGGAATGTCAGTAGATTTTACACTTATTTTTCCAAAAGAAACCGACCCATTTCTTAAATCAACATTAAAGGCTGCAGAGGCTGCCATTCACTATCATATAAGTAAAGAGGTTACCGTTACTATTAAAACAGAGTTTACTTCGAAACCTCGTCCGGAAGTAGGAAAACTACTTCCGCAAGTCAAGAATATTATTGCAGTGAGTTCAGGAAAGGGGGGCGTGGGTAAAAGCACCGTCTCTGCCAATTTAGCCATTGCTCTTGCTAAGTTGGGTTATAAAGTGGGATTACTAGATACAGATGTATTTGGCCCATCCATGCCTAAGATGTTTCAGGTTGAGGATGCACGTCCTTACGCAACAAAAATAGATGGCCGGGACTTGATAGAACCGATAGAAAAGTATGGTATCAAGTTGCTCAGTATAGGTTTTTTTGTCAATGCAAGTACTGCCACCTTGTGGAGAGGAAGTATGGCCTCAAATGCATTAAAGCAACTTATTGCAGATGCAAATTGGGGAGAATTGGATTATTTTATCTTAGATACGCCTCCCGGAACAAGCGACATTCACCTTACGCTTTTGCAAACGCTTGCCATTACTGGTGCTGTGATTATCAGTACACCGCAGAACGTCGCACTGGCTGATGCTCGTAAAGGGATAGATATGTATCGCAACGAAAAAGTGAATGTGCCCATACTTGGACTTATTGAAAATATGGCTTGGTTTACGCCTGCCGAGTTACCGAATAATAAATATTATATATTTGGTAAAGACGGTTGTAAGAAATTGGCTGAAGAGATGAAAATACCCTTGTTAGCACAGATTCCGCTTGTTCAGAGTATCTGCGAAAATGGAGACAAGGGAACACCTGCTGTGCTTGATACCGATACTATGACGGCTCAGGCATTCATTAATTTGGGTCAGACGGTTGTGACGGTAACTAACAGACGGAATAAAGAGCAAGGACCAACACAGATTGTGCAGGTGCATCAATAGTAGTTATTCCCATAAAGTGATTGAAAATAAAGAAAAATAAAGGTATTAAATATTCAGAAAAGGAAGATTATAAAATGATGATGAAGAGAATAAAACACTTATTCCCGATATTACTTGTTGCGGTGTTTGTGGCCTGTGGTACAACAAGTAAAGTTCCGGTAACAGGGCGCAAACATTCATTGCTTGTAAATGATGAACAGATATTGAGCTTAAGTAAACAAGAGTATTCCAAGTTTTTGAAAGGAGCTAAGCTCTCTTCAAATGCCGCACAAACAGCAATGGTGAAGCGGGTAGGGCAGCGATTGGCTAAAGCGGTTGAGAATTATCTCGTCAACAATGGACTTGAGACAGAACTCAAGTATTTTGCTTGGGAGTTTAATCTGGTGCAAGACACGCATGTCAATGCCTTCTGTATGCCTGGAGGAAAGATTGTTGTCTATGAAGGATTGCTTCCTGTAACTCGTGACGAGGCATCGCTTGCCATTGTTTTGGGGCATGAAATTGCACATGCGGTAGCCAAACATGCTGCCGAACAAATGTCGAAGAAAATACGGCAAGCATATGGAACACAGATTGGCGGCGGACTATTGGGCGCTATTGGTGGGGAAACGTTGGGCAATGTGGCACAAGTTGTAGCCAATCAATATTTCTCGTTCCAGAATTTGAAGTATTCGCGAGACAATGAAACTGAAGCCGATCATATGGGGTTGATATTTGCAGCGATGGCAGGTTATGACCCTAATGCCGCCATCGGATTTTGGCAGCGGATGGCAGCGCAGTCGGGTAAGGGAGGGTCGGATATTTTTAGCGATCACCCTTCTGATGAAAAGCGTATTATCGCATTACAAAAGTTGATCCCCGAAGCGATGACTTACTATCGAAATGCAACATCGGCAAACGTTGGCGAGACAACAACTACGTCGACAACCAAACCGGTAACTAAATCAACCAAATCCGGCTCTGTAAAATCAGTTAAAAGCTTACCTGCATCAAATCTATATAAGAGTAAAACAAGTAAGAAGTGATGCGAAAATAGGTAGAGTTTGTTTTGTATATTAAGATTTAGTTTTTAACTTTGTGCATATCATCAAACATCATATTATGATAACGTATCTTACCTCACATTTTTGGATTTTTTGGTTACTGATTTGTGTGTTATGCCTAATTTTAGAGATTTCTACAGGCACCTTTTATCTACTTTGCTTTTCTCTCGGCGCACTGGTTGGAGTTGTTGCCGCAGGGTTGCAATTACCGTTCTGGCTGCAAGTTTTGTTCTTTGTGATTGGTTCGGCGTTTAGTATTCTTTGCATCCGACCTTTTGCGATGAAGTATTTACATCGTGGAGAAGATTGCAGAACAAGTAACGCAGATGCTTTGATTGGGCGAATTGGTGTTGTAATCGAAGAGATTGAAGCTCATGCCAACGGTTATGTTAAGGTAGATGGCGACGAATGGAAAGCTGTTTCTGCCGACTGTACATACATTGAAAAAGGAGCCAAAGTGCGAATTGTTGAGATGAATAGTATCATCGTAACGGTAGAAAAGGTGGATATCGTCAAATAATTTCCAAGAAACAATTATCTAATTAACTAAATAATAAATTTATGGAATTAACATCTTATCTTCTTATTGCCCTTGTGGCTCTGGCTATTATCTTTGCCAAGATGGCATTGGTTATCATTCCGCAGTCTGAAACTAAGATTATCGAACGCTTAGGTAAGTATTATGCTACGTTGAAACCCGGAATTAATATCATCATTCCGTTCATAGACAGTGCAAAAACTGTTGTAACCCTTTCCAATCGGCGGTATAGCTACTCTAACACTATCGACTTGCGTGAGCAGGTTTACGATTTTGATAAACAGAATGTAATTACCAAAGACAACATTCAGATGCAGATTAATGCATTGTTGTATTTTCAGATTGTAGACCCCTTTAAGGCTGTTTACGAGATTAACAACCTGCCCAACGCTATTGAAAAACTTACGCAAACCACCCTGCGTAACATTATTGGCGAGATGGAGTTGGACCAAACCCTCACCTCGCGCGACACAATTAACACCAAGTTGCGTTCGGTACTCGACGATGCTACCAACAAGTGGGGTATCAAGGTAAACCGTGTAGAGTTGCAAGATATCATTCCACCGTCGAGCGTGCTGCAAGCGATGGAGAAACAAATGCAGGCTGAGCGAAATAAACGTGCCACTATTCTTACCAGTGAAGGCGAGAAACAGGCTGCGATTTTGCAATCAGAAGGTGAAAAGACATCAACCATTAACCGTGCTGAGGCTGCCAAACAACAGGCCATTCTTTTTGCTGAAGGCGAGGCGCAGGCACGTATTCGTAAGGCAGAAGCTGAGGCCATTGCCATCGAAAAGATAACCGAGGCGGTGGGACAGAGCACCAATCCCGCCAATTATCTCTTAGCACAAAAGTATATTGCCATGATGCAAGAATTGGCACAGGGCGAACAGGCCAAAACCGTTTACCTGCCTTACGAGGCCAGCAATTTGTTGGGCAGCATCGGCGGCATAAAAGAATTGTTTAAGGCAAATTCGTGATGATTGAATGCAGGATGAATGAAAAGCAAGTATCTCGAATGAGATACTTGCTTTTTTTTATTTGTTTTTTATGAATGTATGTGGTGTTTCGTGCAGAACCGGAAAAATGTTTTTTGCCTCGGTTCCGATAGGAACCAGGCTGAAAAAGTGTTTTTCGTTGACACGTCCCATTGCGCAGCATATAATAAACCTACGATATGGACGTTTATAAGATGTATTTTAAAAAGGTTTTTACAGATGATTGAATATATTAAAGGTGAACTAATTGAACTGACACCTGCGCAGGCTATTGTTGAGGCAATGGGTGTGGGTTATTGTCTGAATATCTCGCTGAACACATATGCTGCCATTCAGGGTAAAAGCGAAATAAAACTATTTGTGCACGAGGCCATCGTTACGGGCGGACGCGACGACTCGTATACATTGTACGGTTTTGCCACCAAACAAGAACGAGAGCTTTATCGGCTGCTAATAACCGTTTCGGGTGTGGGCGCTAATTCGGCACGGATGATTCTTTCAGCCATGGCCCCCACCGAGCTATGCAATGTGATTTCGGCAGGCGACGACAAAATGCTGAAAACGGTAAAGGGCATCGGTGCCAAAACGGCACAAAGAATTATTGTTGACTTACATGACAAGATTGTTTCAAGCGGTATTACGCAAGAACTTCCGGTAGGGGTAAATGCTGTTTCGATCGTAAATACCGGTGTGAAAGACGAGGCCGTCGGCGCATTAACTATGTTGGGCTTTGCACCTGCCGCATCGGCCAAGGCTGTGGTCGAGATTTTGAAAACACAACCTTCGCTTCCTGTTGAGCAGGTGGTTAAATTGGCTTTACAACAAATTAAGTAACTTTTCAGCAGTTATTCACTTCTATCTGCATATAATAAATAAGCGTGCTGTTCAGTAACAAGATAAGACTTAAGATTTCGGTAGTGTTGTGTGTCATGGGTGTGACGGGCTATGCTATTGCCGTACCTTATCCGCAAGACGACAAAAATCGTCGGCAAACAGCAGCTTCTGCTTCACCGGTACCCGCAAAAACATATATCGACGAAGACAGCATTCCCGATAGTTTGTTGCATACTCGTTGGAAAGTTCAGCGCACCACGCCCCTTACTTATAGCGATCTCCGGAAAAACGGTATGGACTTGCAACAGCCTGACAACCTGAAGCAGAACGTGGTGTATAACGATACGCTGAATCATTATGTTATCGGTTCGAAGATAGGAAATTCGTATCTCAACGCGCCTATTGTGATGACGCCCGAGGAGTATTTTAAATGGAGTGAAAAGGAAGCACGTAACAATTATTTCCGTACCAAGAATGACGAAATTTACAAGGCAAAAGGAAAAGAGAAGTTTGATTTTAGTGATATGCACTTTGATTTAGGTCCTGCCGAAAAGATATTTGGTCCTGGTGGCGTTCGTATCAAGACACAAGGTACGGCAGAATTGAAGTTTGGTGTAACGCTGAAAAATATCGATAATCCCTCTCTTCCCATTCGCAACCGCCGCACAACGGCCATGGATTTTGACGAAAAAATTAATATCAGCGTTAACGGAAAAGTGGGCGATAAAGTCAATATGAACCTGAATTATAATACCGATGCTACTTTCGACTTTGATACGCAAAACCTTAAATTAAAATACGACGGTAAAGAAGATGAGATTATCAAACTGGTGGAGGCTGGTAATGTTTCTTTTCCCTCTAATTCTTCCCTTACCAAGGGGGCTAGTTCGCTCTTCGGTATTCGGACCGACTTGCAGTTTGGAAAACTCAAGATGCAACTTGTAGCTTCGCAGAAAAAGTCTACATCTAAAAGTGTTTCTTCACAGGGAGGCGTTCAATTAACACCGTTTGAAATCAATGCTTCAAACTATGAAGAAAATCGGCACTTCTTTCTAGCGCAATATTTTCGTGACAAATATGACGATTGGATGAGCTTACTCCCTAATCTTACAAGCGGAATAACCATTAATCGAGTGGAAGTTTGGGTAACGAATAAAACCGGAACAACACATAATACTCGCAATATTATTGCACTTACCGATTTAGGAGAAATTAGTCATCTTTCAAATCCCTTGTGGAGTGCGTCAGGTTTGGTTCCTTCCAATGCCGGAAATTCAGAGTATGCAGCTATGGTCAATTCATATTCGGCCGCCCGTGACATTAATCAAACCTCCAATGTCCTCGATGGTATTGTCGGCTTTATCGGCGGTAGCGATTATGAAAAGTTAGAGAGCGCTCGCTTGTTGAATTCGTCAGAATACACAGTGAACACATCTTTAGGGTACATTTCATTGAAGACATCCCTACAAACCGATCAGGTTTTGGCCGTTGCTTACGAATATACTTATGGCGGAATAACCTATCAAGTGGGTGAATTTGCCGCAGATAATACTGATATTAAACAAGCGCTTTTTGTCAAGTCCCTCAAAAATACCAGTAATAATCCTACACAAGGCAACTGGGATTTGATGATGAAGAATGTGTATTATTTGGCATCATCTATCGAAAAAGAAAAATTCCGACTTGATATTAAATGTCAAAGTGATACGGCAGGCGTTTATCTTACTTATCTTCCCGAGGCCCAGGTTAAAGATCAAACCTTAATAAAGGTGATGGGAGCCGACCGATTGGATAATAATAATCGCGCACATTCAAATGGTTATTATGATTTTGTTCCTGGCTATACCGTAAGTGAAGGGCGTGTATTTATACCTAAGGTAGAACCTTCGGTTCTTATCTTTATAAGTATTTGGTAAGTAAAGGCGTGCCAGCAGCTAAAGCAGCTGAGCATAGTTTTACAGAATTGTATGATTCGACGCGCACTATAGCGAAACAAATGGCAGAAAAAGATAAATATATTTTGACCGGACAGTTTCGGGGAACATCTGCTAATGTTATCTCTTTGGGTGCTTATAATGTACCGCAAGGTTCTGTTGTTGTTACAGCCGGTGGTGTAAGACTTACTGAAGGTGTGGATTATAGTGTCGATTATGCAGCAGGTGAGGTGACTATACTCAATCAAAGTATTATTGATGCAGGAACTTCTGTCAATGTTTCTTTAGAAAGTAATACCGATTATGCACAGCAACGTAAAACTATGTTTGGCTTGAATTGGGAATATAATTTTACTAAGGATTTACAAGTAAGTGGTACACTCCAGCATCTTTCCGAACAAGCACTCACCACAAAAGTAAATATGGGGTCGGAACCCTTAAATAATACGTTATGGGGAGTTAATCTCAATTGGAAGAAAGAAAGTCAGTGGCTCACACAAATGCTTAACAAAATACCATTTCTGCATGTAATACAACCCTCTCAAATCTCTTTCACGGGCGAGTTTGCACAACTTATTGCAGGACAAAGTAAAGGTACACAAGATAATGCTTCATACCTTGATGATTTTGAAACAACAAAAAGTGCCATTGATGTAAGTACGCCCACGTCTTGGACCATTTCAAGTGTTCCTTCTATGTTTAGCGAACATAGCGATAAAACTACACTCAGCAGTGGGTATAATCGTAGTCTTCTGGCATGGTATATCATCGATCCTCTTTTCACTCGTCGCAGTAGTTCACTTACACCTTCGCATATAAAGAGCGATTTAAACCAATTGTCCAATCATTATGTACGCGAGGTTCCGGTTCGCGAGTTATATCCCACTCGTGATCAAAGCAGTTACAATGGCGGTGTTTCTACTCTTTCTGTTCTTAATTTAGCTTATTATCCCAACGAGCGCGGCCCTTATAATTTTAATACAGATCTTAATTTAGATGGTACGCTTAATCATCCTACTCATCATTGGGGAGGTATGATGAGAAAGTTGGATACCAATGATTTTGAAACCGCCAATATTGAGTATATAGAGTTCTGGATGCTCGATCCTTTTATATATACCAACAAACAAGCAAATGCAAATGATTATGGTGGTGACTTCTATATCAATTTGGGAGAGGTAAGTGAGGATGTTTTGAAAGATGGAAAGAAATTTTATGAGAGTGGAATGCCTATAGATGGATCGTCTACATTTACCACTACACAATGGGGGAAGATACCTACACAAGCCACAACAACCTATGCTTTTGCAACTTCTAATGGTTCAAGAGGTTTACAAGATGTTGGCTTTAACGGCCTTACTGATGAAGAAGAAAAACAATTTGCTGCTTATCAAAACTTTCTTTCTACAGTTCAGGGAAAAGTGAGTGCGGCTGTTTTCGATTCTATTTTTACCGATCCAGCCAATGATAACTACCATTATTTTCGCGGTTCCGATTATGATCAAATGGAGGCAAGTATTCTCCGCCGTTACAAATACATTAATAATCCGCAAGGCAATTCGCCCGATTCTGATTCAAGACGTGAAAGCTATGATACCTCCTATAAGACAACACCTGATGTTGAAGATATTAATCAGGATTATACGCTTAATGAATATGAAAAATATTATCAGTATCACCTTTCGATAAGACCTTCAGATATGGTCGTCGGGCGTAACTTTATTGTGGATAAGCGTGAGGCGGCAGCTCCTTTGCGCAATGGAACGAGTGAGAACGTTACGTGGTATCAGTTCCGAATTCCTTTGGATGAGTACGAACAGCGTTTTGGTTCAATTTCCGATTTTACCAGTATTCGCTTTATGCGAATGTTTCTTACAGGTTTTAAGCATCCTATTGTTATGCGTTTTGGATCACTTGATCTTGTTCGTGGTGAGTGGCGTAGCTATCAACAAAACATTAGTAATACAGCCAGTCAGACAGGAAAGATGGTTGTAAGTGCTGTGAGTTATGAGGAGAATAATGATAAAACACCTGTCAACTATATATTACCTCCGGGTATTCAGCGGGGTTCCGATCCTACACAACCTCAATTAGTAGAAGATGATGAGCAGGCATTAAGTATGGTCGTTACCAATTTAAGTAGTGGAGAGGCCAAAGCCGTCTATAAGAACACTATGCTTGATCTGCGTCAATACAAACGTTTGCAGATGTTTGTACATGCCAATGCTCTCGAGCCCAATACAACAAATCTTACCAATGGGCAATTGTCTGTATTTATCCGTTTGGGTAGTGATTATAAAAGTAATTATTATGAGTATGATATTCCGTTGACAATTACTGCTCCCAACAGGTATAATGCCCAGTCGTTAGCCGATTGTCAAGCGGTGTGGCCTGAAGAAAATATGCTTGATATTCCTATGAATGTCTTCACGTCGCTGAAGAAAGAACGAAACAAGGCCAAAGCTTTAGGTCAAGCTTCTTTCTCTTCGGTATACAGTGTTTATGATGCAGAAAAACCGCAGAATAAAATTAGCATTATTGGTAATCCTACACTTGGCGAAGTAAAAACAATGATTATCGGTGTGCGCAATAACTCGGGAACAGTTAAAAGCGGTGAAATTTGGGTCAATGAATTGCGATTGAAAGAAT
This sequence comes from Hoylesella saccharolytica JCM 17484, assembly GCF_000614205.1. Lineage (GTDB taxonomy): Bacteria > Bacteroidota > Bacteroidia > Bacteroidales > Bacteroidaceae > Prevotella > Prevotella saccharolytica. The sequence goes on along the minus strand of NZ_BAKN01000010.1, from coordinate 56,097 downwards.
ATGATAATGAAGGAGGATGGGCTGCACAAGGAAATTTGAATGTACAACTATCCGATTTTGGATCGGTTAATGTACAAGGACGGTATATTTCAGAAGGTTTTGGAGGACTTGAGGATGGTGTAAATCAACGATCAAAAGATAATTATAAGAATTATAGTGTCACAACAAGTTTGGAACTCGGTAAATTTTTTCCTGATAAAGCAAAGGTTTCAGCACCACTCTATTATTCTGTTTCTAAAGAAAAGATAAGTCCCAAATACAATCCGCTTGATACCGATATGCGTTTAAAAGATGCGTTGGAAGCAACAGCAAACCGGCAAGAACGTGACTCGATAGAACGTATTGTTGTCACCCAAACCACCCATACTAATTTTTCGATATCCAATGCTCGCATCGGCATACATACCAAACGCCATCCCATGCCGTACGATCCGGGTAATCTCTCATTTACGTACAGCTATGCGCAACGCTACAAAAGCGGAGAAACAACGGTGTACGAGAAAGAGAATAATTGGCGTGCAGCATTGGGATACGAATGGACACCGGTATACAAATCGTTAGAACCTTTTAAAGGATTGAAGAATAAATCGAAGTGGTTAGAGATTTTCAAACGATTTGGATTGAATTGGTTGCCACAAAATATAGGGTTTAATTCGGAGCTAACTCGTAATTATTATGAATTACAAGAACGTGATATGGAAGATTTGGGAGGTAATAGATTACCGCTTACCTTTAATTCGCAGTTCCTTTGGAATCGTGATTTCTCCATCCGTTGGGATTTAACTCGAAATTTACACGCTAATTTTCAGAGTGCTACTCACGCAGAAATTGAGCAGCCATATACACCTGTAAATAAAGATCTTTACCCAGATCGTTACCAGGCTTGGAAAGATTCTGTATGGACAAGTATTAAGCATTTAGGTACACCCCTAGATTATAACCAGTCGTTTACGCTATCTTATCAGTTGCCTATCAACCTGATTCCACTTTTCAATTGGGTAAACACAGATGCCACATACAACGCCACTTACCGATGGGTACGCGGAACAGCGCTTGCCGACGGTACATCTCTGGGCAATACTGTTGCCAATAATCGTGATTTAAATATCAATGGCTCTTTTGATATTGTAAAGCTATATAACCAGATTCCTTTTTTACGGAAAACCAACGAACGCTTTAACAAAGAACCCAATCCGTCAGATGCAACAAGAAAGAGAAATGAAAAACTTACAGCTCAAAGGAAGAAAACAGAAGCTGCACGTAGAACTCCACCTACTACACCCGATGGAAAAGAAATAGCCGTTAATGAGAATAAAGCCCAAGAACAACGACGTTCTTTGCCCAAAAATAAAAATAGTTTTGAGCAAGAAATCGTTTTACGTCCCGACACAACCCTTAATATTACCCATAATAAGAAATCCAAGCGTCTCATTGTTGTTGCAAGAACAGAAGATGGAAAACTCTTTAATCTGAAGTATAAAAAAGATGGTGAAAATCGTATTAGGATAATCAATAAGGTTGATAGTATAGTTCGGTTAAAGTTAACAGTTACCCCTAAAGAGCCGTTCGACAACCAATCGTGGTATAGAACAGCCCAAAGTTTGTCTCGTATTTTAATGATGGCGCGTTCGGCAAGTGTCGTATACCGCAACCAATATGCTATGGCATTGCCTGGATTTATGCCAAATGTTGGAGATGCTTTTGGGCAAACCAGACAAACTTCTGTGCTATCTCCGGGACTTGACTTTGCTTTTGGGCTTATCGGTGATTCGTATATCGAGCGTGCCCGAGATTTAGGATGGTTACTCACCAACGATTCGATTGCTACACCTGCTTCAACAACAAAAACCGAAGAAGTACAAATACGTATGACACTTGAGCCTATTCATAATTTTAAAATTGATTTGCATGCCTCACGTATGCAGACAACCACCAAGAGTATACAATATATGTATAGGGGTAACCCTACCACGCAGAGCGGAACGTTTATGATGACAACCATTTCCATTCGTAGTGCTTTGGAGGGTATGGGTAGTGCAGATAATGGATACCGTAGTACTTCTTTCGATCGCTTCTGTAATTCATTGGATAATTTTCACAGCCGTGTTGAATCGCAATATGCAGGTGCCATTTATCCTGCAGGTTCTTCTTTGGCAGGAACAGCTTATAATCCGGCCAATGGATCGGTAAACAAATATAGCGGTGATGTGATGATACCAGCCTTCCTTTCCACTTATACAAGTATGAGTGGTCAATCGTTGAACATTTTCCCAACCCTTACACATTTGCTGCCCAATTGGACCATACGTTATAGCGGACTAAGTAAGTTACCGTGGTTCCGCGAAACATTTAAAAGTGTTAACATCAATCACGCTTACAAAAGCATTTATGCCATCGGTTCATATAGCTCTTACAGCACCTTTATGGAGTATATGAATGGACTTGGTTTTATTACAGATGCTGCAAGTGGGAACCCTATTCCGAACAGTATGTATAATGTTTCAGCGGTAAGTATCAACGAAGCTTTTTCTCCTTTATTAGGTATTGATGTTACATTTAACAACAATATGACGGCAAAGGTTGAATATCGTTCTACCCGTGTATTGAGTTTAAGTATGACCAGTGTGCAAATTAATGAAGATGTTAGTCGTGATTGGGTACTTGGCATGGGGTATAGGGTTAATAACTTCGACATATTCGGGCGTCGAAGTCCTCGTGTAAAAAATAAGAGTAAAGTAAATTCAAGCAGACCAACCTCCAATACAACGTCCAACAATCGAAATACAGGGGGTGTTAATCATAGCTTAAATTTACGGTTAGACATCAGTTATCGACAACAAGCTGGCATCATTCGTGATATTGCAGGACGAACCAGCTCGGCTAACAGTGGAAATACGGCGTTTAAAATGAGCTTTTCTGCCGATTATACCTTGTCACGACTGCTTACCATGAGCTTTTATTACGATAGGCAAACCAATACGCCACTCTTAAGTAGCAGTAGTTATCCCACTACAACACAGGACTTTGGACTTAGTCTGAAATTCTCTCTTACACGATAATTTTCTCCTTTTTTATGCTATCTTTGCAACTATCAATAAGTATAGTTGAAGGATATGGAAAAAGAATGTTGCGATAATCTGATGGGGTATGATAGCTTGACGATTGCTTACTGTATACAAGGCAACATGCTAATAGATAGAAAAAAATGGTAGAAAGATGGTATGTACCACTATTCTACCAAAAGTATAAAAGTTTTTATTCGTGAATACCTTTCTTTGAGAAGTATATTCTAAAAAACACAATTACTTTTATACGTGCAGCTCTACGTTTCCTGGTAGCCAATAACGTAAGCTTTTATATTTTCAGAGTCTCTATGAAGAGCTAATGGCATCGAGAATACATCCACTCCCACGTTTCCTTCATAGTAATTTTTTCTCTCTTCTGGCGAATACAAGTACATCGCAAGTGTGTATTGATGCCCGGCTTCAAAGGCAATATCAAAGGTAAGCTGCTCTGACTTTAGGTTAACATTGTGTGTTAAATTGGTGTCTGTCGTCTCAAAAATACCTGAAATAGTATGTGTTCCGGGCGTTAGTTTGACAATTTTCTGTAAGTTTTCTCCTGTAACAGGATGAAAAGCAGAAAGCTTTTGCCCATCAATATAGGTGTTACGACAATAAAGATGCAGAATAACCTGATCTTTATTTTCTTCTAAAAACGATGCTTCCGCTTCCTTTCTCTTTTTTTGCCACAACATGAACGGAATCATAAGGACAGCCCAAAGCACCAATACGCCAATTACAATAAGTACGGTTTGATTCATAATACAATAATATTAAATTTATTTTTATAAATAGAATGGTCTTTCTATGAATGAACTTTTGTCTCTGGCAGGTTACATTTTACCAAATTTCATGTCAATTCTATATGAATTCATGGCAAAGATAAGCATTTTTCATTGTTGATTGTGTGCTTCGTATGAAATTTTCTTTTACCCGATAATTTTCTCCTTTTTTATGCTATCTTTGCAACTATCAATAAGTATAGTTAAAAGATATGGTAAAAAGAAAGTTTGGATATTTGATGGGTGTTGTAGCCTTATTGCTGCTTACCGGTGCAAAACAAGATAACAGTATAGTTTCAACCGAGAAGGATCTGACGGTGATAAATACCACTGAACTTACTAAAGATGTAAGGGGGTTTAAAGGTTCTACACCAGTAAAAATTTATATAAAGAAGAATAAAGTAGTGAGGATAGAGGCTTTGCCCAATCAAGAAACACCTCGTTTCTTCGATAAAACGAAGTCACTACTTAAATTTTGGGAAGGAAAGTCTGTTACAAAGGCATCCCAAATACAGCCTGATGCCGTAACAGGTGCAACGTTCTCTTCCGATGCACTGATTAAAAATGTGCATACTGGGCTAGAATATTATAAGAAGCATAAGTAGTTTACCTACGGGCTCTCCAGATATTTCTGCTACCTGTTTCTTAAATACTTAAAGCGTGAAAGGTGCTTAATCCTTTCAAATATTTTATGAATAAGCGAGTCTTATTTACCTTTTTATCTATTCTGCTTTGTATTTTGGACTTGAATGCACAAGTAAATTCCAATATACCCAGCGAATTAGCGCCGATAGTAAAAGATACTCTTTCGGGCGATCAGGCTGTTATTACCATCCGGAAGCTTAACAATCATTTTAACAAAGGACTTATTTTTAACCCGCTCGATGTCGTAAATGGGCGTCTGGCGGGCGTCAATGTGTCACGAGGTGGCGACCAAAGGCAGGCTGCACTTAATAGTGTCAGGGTGCGTGGAACTACTTCGCTTACCGGCGGAAACGACCCGTTGGTGGTTATCGACGGCGTTTCAAGCGATTTAGCAACACTTTCAACCATCTATCCTGCCGACATCCATTCGTTCAGAGTACTCAAAAATGCCTCCGAAACGGCACAATACGGTTCTCGAGGTGCATCGGGCGTTATCTTGGTCACAACCATGAAAGGGTTGCGCGGACAGTTTCAGATATCCTATGACGGAAATTTGGGTTTCGAGTCTGTGTATAAAAAACTGCAAATGCTTCGCCGAGAGGGGTATATCTCTACAGCAAAAGCACTTTCACTGAGTTACAACGACGGTGGAGAAGATAATGATTTTTTACGTGAAATAACACGAACAGGGTTTGTGCAAAGTCATCATCTTGCCTTCACGGGTGGTAATGAACTATCAAATTATCGTGCTTCGGTAAGTGTTATCGACCATCATATGGTTGTAAAAACCAACGATTATCGCAACTTTACAGCAAAGTTCGATTTAATGCAGAAGGCTTTTGATAATTTTCTCACTATCAATTTCGGTGTTTTCGGCTCATCGCTTGCTCATCAAAAAATCTACGATACGCAGAAACTTTTTTATTCGGCAGCTGTTCAAAATCCAACTTTTTCAACGCGTCAGAATGCTTCTGGCGGCTGGGATCTCAATACTTTGGCCTCGCAAATAGCCCATCCGATGGCTTTATTACGACAAAAAGACGATGAACGAGGCTTTAATTTCAACACACATATCAATTTCGATTTTGTCATTAACCGATATCTCACCGCCAAAATCTTCGGTTCTTACTCATACAACTCTGTTGAGAATGGAATCTTTCTGCCTACATGGACCGAAGCACAAGGTTTAATGTATCGCCGTGAAGCCAAAGCTGAAGACCTTTTGGGTAATATTCAATTGAATTATCAACGAGTTTGGGATGCTCACGACTTATCGTTGACCCTGTTATCAGAGTATCAAAGTAATCGTCGACAGCATTTTTTTACTACCGTAAAAGGACTTTCAGGTAACGAATACGGATACGATAATCTCATGGCGGGCAGCATTCGGCCCTACGGTGGTACCGGGAGTGGATACGAATCTCCATCGTTGGTATCTTTTATGGGTAGTGCCGACTATACTTTATGGCGTCGTTATAAAGCTTCTCTTACGTTGCGTGCTGATGGCTCGTCGCTTGTGGGCAGGCAACATGCGTGGGGATATTTTCCTTCAGCAGGTTTGGAGTGGAATGTTAAACAAGAAAATTTTTCCCGAGCTCTTACTTGGGTTGATCTGTTGAAGTTGCGTACCAGCATCGGACAGTCGGGAAATCTTGGTGGCATAACGCTTATTATGCTTTGCAAAGGTTTATGCCCAACGGCATTGTACCTTATTATAGCATGCCAACGGTAACGCTCGGACAGCTTAAAAACTATAATCCTGACTTGAAATGGGAAACGCGGACATCCTTCAATGTCGGCGTTGAGGGTGGATTTTTTGATTACCGACTGCATCTTTATGCTGAATATTATTATTCGAAAACCACCGATATGCTCTATAACTACGATGTAAGCGTACCTCCTTTTGCATTTAATAAGTTGCTGGCCAATATTGGAAGTATGAGCAACAGTGGTTTTGAATGTGGCTTGGGTGTTGATATTATTCGTCGAAAAAACATGGAATTGAGCGTTAATATGAACCTTTCACTTCAGAAAAACAAGTTACTCTCGCTCAGTGGAAGTTATCAAGGGGAACCCTTATCATCGCCCGATATCACGCCTATTGGTGGATTGAATGGTGCAGGTATGCATGGCGGTCACAATTTTATTACCTATCAGATGGTCGGACAACCGTTGGGTGTATTCTATCTGCCGCATTGCATAGGTCTGGAAAAAGCGGCTGATGGCTCATATCGCTATGTTTGCGAAGACATAGACAAGAATGGACGAATAAATTTAGAAGATGGCGGCGACCGATACATAGCCGGACAGGCTGTACCCAAAGCTACATTAGGTTCTAATATCAGTTTTCGTTACCGGTGTTGGGATGTCGTTATGCAACTCAATGGGGCTTTTGGGCATAAAATTTATAATGGAACATCACTTACTTATATGAATATGGGTAGCTTTCCCGAATATAATGTACTGGCAGAAGCGCCTATCCGAAATATCAAAGACCAAACAGCTACCGATTATTGGCTCGAATCCGGTGATTATCTTAATATTGATTACATCACCGTTGGTTGTAATTTACCCCTTAAAGTCAGGTTTATTAATACACTCCGGCTTTCGCTTAGTGTTAATAACCTTGCTACTATCACGGCTTACAGCGGTCTTACCCCCATCATCAACAATTATGTAGTCAACAATACGTTGGGCATAGACGATAAACGATCTTATCCACCTTATCGCTCTTTCTCGTTCGGTATGAGTATACAATTTTGAGTAAATCCCATTCTCTTTCTGTATGATAAAGGCTAACACTTATTTTGCAATTGCATTTTCTATAGCAGTCAGCATCGGCATTACCTTTACAGGATGTATCAGCGACAACCCTCGCGATCGTGTTTCCAGTGATGAGGCCTTCTCATCACCTACAAGTCTGTATCTCAATACGGTGGGAATGCTTTACAATTACATTGGTGGAAGCACTGACGGTAGTGGTTTACAAGGAACCTATCGAGGTGTTTATGATTACAATACCTTTACCACCGACGAGGCAATACTGCCTGTGCGAGGGGGGGATTGGTACGACGGAGGCTTTTGGAAATATCTTTATGAGCATCGGTGGAGTGCTGATGACCAAGAGCTTTACAATCTTTGGAATTATCTTTTTAAAGTGGTAGTGCATTGTAATGAGGCACTGGCCAACCTGCAAGAACACAAACGGTTGCTCAACGATGCGCAATGGCACTCTTATACGGCAGAGGTAAGAGCGGTGAGAGCAATGTATTATTATTATCTGGTTGACCTTTTTGGCAATGTTCCACTTATTACCGATAATCAAACAAATGTTTCCCAACTTACCAATGCGCGACGCAGTGAGGTATTTCGTTTTGCTTTTAACGAGCTGCAGCAAGCCCTTCCTTATCTTTCTACGGCTCATTCGAATTTACAAGGTGAATATTATGGTCGGCTTACCCGTCCTGTTGCGTGTTTTCTTTTGGCTAAGTTGTCACTCAATGCAGAAGTTTTTACCTGTGATAATCCTGTAAAATACCCTCGAAAACAAGGAAAAGATATTTATTTTACGGTAAACGGTGCACAGCTCAATGCGTGGGAAACCGTTATTTATTATTGTCGGCAGATAGAGGATATGGGGTATCAGCTTGAACCGGATTATGCAACAAACTTTAAGGTTCATAATGAAACCTCGCGCGAGAATATCTTTACCATTCCGATGGATAAAATTCTTTATCCCAACCAGTTTCAATATCTTTTCCGTTCACGCCATTACAATCACGGTAAAGCGCTTGGGTTGGGCTCTGAGAACGGAGCTTGTGCCACCGTGTCTACCGTTCGGGCATTCGATTACGATACACCGCAGATAGATAAACGCTATGCGTTGAACTTTTATTCGGATACGATTTTAGTCGATGGTGATACTGTTCGGCTCGACGATGGAACACCTTTGGTGTATCAGCCTTTGGTTGTACAGCCCGATTTAACTTTCTCGCCTTATGTAAAAACGGGTGGAGTGCGTATGGCCAAATACGAAATTGACCGTAAAGGGCTGGCTGACGGTAAACTACAAGATAATGATATTGTGTTGTATCGATATGCCGACGTGTTGTTGATGATGGCTGAAGCAAAGGTACGCAATGGGCAAAGCGGGCAATCTGAATTAAATAATGTACGCGCGCGTGTAGGTATGATGCCGCGTGTGGCTACGCTTGATAACATTCTTGCTGAACGGCGATTGGAATTGATGTGGGAAGGCTGGCGCCGGCAAGACTTGATTCGTTTTTCGCTTTTTACCGAAGCGTATGATATGCGACAACCTGTGGAAAACGAGCATACAGGCTTTACCATGCTTTTTCCTATTCCCAGCCGAGCTATTAGGTCAGGTGGAAAACTGAAGCCTAATAGTGATTTTTAGCCGAAAGATGACGGGGTGGGGTGAAATTGAGCCATAACGGTATCCGGCGGATATAGAAAAAAGATTTTATAAGGTGGTAATAGCAAGGTGTATGTCAGTTTGTCAAAATGCATATATAAATCCTTAAAATTGACCAATCCTGAATGTAAAGAAAAAAGAAGCAACGTTCGGAGAAGGTCAATCGAACGCATCAAAAGTAAACTTGCTCGTAAAATCGCAGAATTTCAGTATTTGATTATCTATTTGATAATCAGTGGTTTATAGTATTTTTATAAACTTTAGTTCTGATATTATCCCTTTTTTAGACGCAAAAATCGTGTTTTTCAGGGTGTAAAACCATGGCTTTTACACCCTGAAAGTTATGCTTTCGGCTTCTAAAAGCTATGCTTTTGCATTCTCAAAGTTATGGTTTTGCAAAATTAATGCTGCCTTTTGTGAAAATCAACGCTGTTTTTTCTCTAAAACAAAGACGCTTTTTGTCTGAAAAAAAGAAAACACAAAATGACAGAAAGTCAACTTAAATCCATAAAATTGACCAGTATCTTATTTTCTGTTGTATATTAGTTGAGCTGTAAAAGGGTAGAGCAGAAGGTGTAAACAACCGTTAATTTCTTTTTTATGACACATTAAAGAGCAATGCTGTCATATTTGTCAGTATGTCCTTTACGAAATTGTCAGTCTGTATCTTTGGCACAGTTTTCGTATAATTATAGTCGAGAGCCGAATAAATAGAGGCTTTATAATGTTAGAAGTATAATTTTTAAATAAATAATAGTATTATGAACATTCAACCATTAGCAGACCGAGTGTTGGTTCTTCCTGCACCGGCAGAAGAGAAAGTTGGCGGAATTATTATTCCCGATACAGCTAAAGAGAAACCTCTTAACGGAAAGATTGTTGCCGTAGGAGAGGGTACGAAAGATGAAAAAATGATATTAAAAGAGGGCGATAACGTGCTTTACGGAAAATATTCAGGTACGGAAATTGAACTCGATGGTGAGAAATATCTGATGATGCGTCAGAGTGATGTACTTGCTATCATTAAAAAATAACTTTGGGTTGAAGGTTTTCAACACTCCTACAGGTAGTCTTTATAGTTGATTTTGACAATGCAAAACTCGGGACTCTTTGTAAATAGAGTTTGAAAGACCCGTTAACCAAAATATTTCATTAATTAATAAACTTACAATTATTATGGCAAAAGAAATTAAATTTGATATAGAAGCTCGCGACATGTTGAAAAACGGTGTCGATAAATTGGCTGATGCAGTAAAGGTTACATTGGGTCCGAAAGGCCGCAATGTGGTTATTGAAAAAAAAGTTTGGTGCTCCTCAGATTACCAAAGACGGTGTTACCGTGGCAAAAGAGGTTGAATTGGAAGACCATTTTGAAAATACCGGTGCACAGTTGGTAAAGAGTGTGGCCTCTAAAACTGGTGACGATGCCGGTGACGGAACGACTACTGCAACTATTCTTACGCAAGCCATCGTGAATGAAGGCTTGAAAAATGTTACAGCAGGAGCTAATCCTATGGATCTGAAACGCGGTATTGACAAGGCTGTTAAGGTAGTAGTAGACTTTATTAAAGACAGTGCAGAAAAGGTTAACGACAACTACGACAAGATAGAACAGGTAGCTGCAGTAAGTGCTAACAACGACCCTGAAATCGGAAAGTTGCTTGCAGATGCTATGCGCAAAGTGAGCAAAGATGGTGTTATCACGATTGAAGAAAGTAAAAGTCGTGAAACTAGTATCGGTGTTGTAGAAGGTATGCAATTTGATCGTGGTTATCTTTCAGGTTATTTTGTTACCGATGCTGACAAGATGGAGGCCGTAATGGAAAATCCTTATATCTTGATTTACGATAAGAAAATCAGTAATCTGAAAGACTTTTTACCTATTTTACAACCCGCGGCAGAAAGCGGACGCCCCATGCTTGTTATTGCAGAAGATGTTGATTCGGAAGCATTGACTACCTTAGTGGTAAACCGTTTGCGTGGTGGCTTAAAGATTTGTGCCGTTAAAGCACCCGGGTTCGGTGATCGTCGAAAAGCTATGCTGGAAGATATCGCTGTGCTGACAGGTGGTATGGTAATTAGCGAAGAGAAGGGCTTGAAGCTCGAACAAGCTACACTTGAAATGATGGGTACTTGCGACAAGGTGGTTGTATCTAAGGATAATACTACAATTGTAAACGGTGCAGGTGAAAAACAGCTCATTGCAGATCGTGTTGCACAGATTAAGAACGAAATAGCCAATACCACAAGTTCGTACGATAAGGAGAAATTGCAAGAGCGTTTGGCTAAGCTCGCAGGTGGTGTTGCCGTGCTTTATGTAGGTGCCAACAGCGAGGTTGAAATGAAAGAGAAGAAAGACCGCGTAGATGATGCATTGTGTGCAACCCGTGCAGCCATCGAGGAAGGCGTTGTTGCCGGTGGAAGTACTACATATATACGGGCACTCGATGCTTTAAAAGGCCTAAAAGGTGATAATGCAGATGAGCAAACCGGTATCAATATTGTAGAGCGTGCCATTGAAGAGCCGTTGCGACAGATTGTTATCAATGCAGGTGAAGAAGGTGCTGTAGTGGTTCAAAAAGTTCGTGAGGGAAAAGGAGACTATGGTTATAATGCTCGTACAGGTGAATATGAAGATATGCGTAAAGCAGGTATCATTGATCCTGCAAAGGTTGCTCGCGTGGCACTTGAGAACGCTGCTTCTATCGCAGGTATGTTCTTGACCACCGAATGTCTGATTGTTGAGAAACCGTCTGATACGCCGGCAATGCCTATGGGTAATCCTGGAATGGGCGGTATGATGTAATTAGAATTGTAACAATTATAAATTATAAAGGGCGTTTATCTAACAATAAACGCCTTTTTTGATTTCTTTTTGTATTAAAAAATTATTTTAAGACTATTTTTTTTGAAGTTATTTTTTTCGTCTCTATATTTGCAATCAAAATAAAGACATAGCATTTTAAAACGTATATCGTTCTGATAGAAAATATTTTTTGATTTGTTTTAGTAGATTAGTTTTTAAGTAGTTTGTTTTGAAAAATCGGATGTCGTGAGACAGCCGATTTTTAGTTTTGTGTTGAACCCTTGTGTTTCAGTAGGGGTATAAGCAGATAAATCTTGATGATAGTTAGGGTGAGGAACTTAATAAAGCGTCTATTTCGCGAATGCCTTTATTGGTGCAGAAGCCCCGAATGAAAAAAGAAGTGACGTTTTTAAATACAGTCTGTACATCATAACCTTTGAAAAAAGATTCGGTCATCATAACTGTTGTGGCGCCATTGATAATTTGAAAGATGATGTCATAATTAAATTGGGGAGAAAAATACCCTTCTTGAATACCTCGCTTAATAAATGTCATGTTTCTTTTATCGAGTGTATGGTGGCGTCGATTGATAAACTTGATGATGCGGGGATACTTATGCAGTTCGCTATAAAACAAAGGGTTAGTATGGGTAAGTTCTTCTATCTTCAGGTGATAAAACTTTATTATCAAATCCATCACAGTGTATGAGTCATCCGAAATAAAAACCTGTGCCTCTTTTTCTTTTATCTTTTCTTCTTCGATAATTCCTGCAAGCAACAGCTCTTCTTTGTTAGCATAAATCTCATAAAGTGTGCGCTTAGAGATGCCTAAGCTGTTGGCAATGTCATCCATACGCACACTGCGAATACCCTTTTGCTTAAATTCATGCATAGAGGTATGCAGAATGCGGCTTTTTAGTTCTTTGCGATAGGTTGAATGAGTGTTTTGCTTTTGCATATATACATTGCTTTATAATACAAAGTTACAAAAAAATAGAAAACCCATTCTATGTTTACGCGTTTTTTACTACCTTTGCGATGGTTGCAGAGATGACATTTATTAGTAACAAATATATTCATTTGACATAAAAAATAAGTATATTTTATGTCTTAAAGTAAAAACTCATTATGGTAAAAATAACGAAAGAAGCAGCATTAGAGTATCATAGTAGCGGGCATCCCGGTAAAATAGAAGTTAAACCTACCAAACCTTATCATACACAAACTGATTTAAGCTTGGCCTATTCGCCAGGTGTAGCCTATCCGTGTCTTGAAATTCAGCAGAATCAAGACGATGTTTATAAATACACAGATAAGGGAAACTTAGTGGCGGTTATCAGTAATGGAACTGCTGTATTGGGACTTGGTGATATCGGTGCGATGAGTGGAAAGCCGGTAATGGAAGGTAAAGGTTTGCTTTTTAAAATATATGGTGGTATTGATGTTTTTGATATAGAGTTGGCAGAAAAAGATCCGGAGAAATTCTGTGAAACAGTAGAACGCATTGCTCCGACCTTTGGCGGTATCAACTTGGAAGATATTAAGGCCCCCGAGTGCTTTTATATTGAAGAACGTCTAAAGAGAACTCTGGATATCCCCGTTATGCATGATGACCAGCATGGCACAGCCATTATTTCAGCTGCAGGCTTGAAAAATGCACTCGAAGTAGCGGGAAAAGATATTAAAAAGGTAAAAATTGTGGTTAATGGGGCAGGTGCAGCTGCTATCAGTTGTACCAAACTCTATATGGCATTAGGAGCAAAAAAAGAAAATATTGTGATGTTAGACTCAAAAGGAGTTATCACAAAAGATCGGCCTAACCTCACTGAACAGAAGGCTCTTTTTGCTACCGAAAGAAAAGATATATGCACGTTGGAAGAGGCGATAAATGGTGCCGACGTTTTTGTCGGACTCTCAAAGGGAAATATTTTATCGCAACAAATGGTGAAATCAATGGCAGAGCGCCCAATTGTATTTGCTTTGGCCAACCCTATTCCTGAAATATCGTACGAAGATGCGATTGCCTGCCGCTCGGATATTTTAATTTCTACGGGACGTTCCGACTATCCCAATCAGATAAATAATGTTATCGGTTTCCCTTATATCTTTCGTGGAGCATTAGATGTACACGCTACAGCTATCAACGAAGAAATGAAGATGGCAGCTGTTCATGCCATTGCGGAACTGGCCAAACAGCCGGTTCCGGATATTGTTAATAATGTATATCGGGTTAATGATCTTACTTTTGGACCTACTTATTTTATTCCCAAACCTGTAGACCCGCGTTTGATAACCGAAGTTTCGGCTGCTGTTGCGAAGGCTGCTATTGAGAGTGGAGTGGCCAGAAAAACTATTACCGATTGGGATTCTTACAAAAAAGAACTGATGCAGCTACTCGGACAGGAAACGGTTCTAACTCGAAAGTTGCATGATACGGCTCGGTTGCACCCACAACGAGTGGTCTATGCAGAGGGCGGACATCCCTCGATGATGAAAGCTGCTGTACAAGCAAAGGCCGAAGGTATCTGTTCTCCCATTCTATTAGGAAATCCCGATCGCATCCGTCGACAAGCGCAACGTCTCAAGATAGACCTTTCGGATATTGAAATTATTGATATGCGAGCTGACAAAGAACAAGGTCGCCGTGCCACTTACGCAAAGTATTTGGCAGAAAAAATGGCACGTAAGGGATATACCTTTCAAGAGGCTTATGATAAGATGTATGAGCGCAACTACTTTGGAATGATGATGGTTGAGAAGGGGGATGCTGATGCTTTTATCACAGGTTTGTACACAAAATATTCCAACACCATTAAAGTGGCGAAAGAAGTGGTGGGTGTTCGCGATGGATTTGAAACTTTTGGAACGATGCATATCGTTAATTCACAAAAGGGAATGTACTATATAGCCGATACACTTATCAATCGTCATCCCGACAACAGGTATCTAGTGGATATAGCAAGATTAAGTGCATATACCGTGGAATTTTTTAACGAAAAAGCCGTTATGGCGATGATTAGCTACTCAAATTTTGGCACCGATGAAGTGGGAAGTCCTCTAAAAGTGCATGAAGCAGTAGACGAATTGCACAAAAATTATCCTGATTTGCTGGTAGACGGTGAGATGCAGGTAAACTTCGCGTTGAACAAGGAACTGCGAGATGAGAAGTTCCCTTTCTCGCATCTTAAAGATAAGGATGTAAACACATTGATATTCCCTAATCTCAGTAGTGCTAATGCTTGTTATAAGTTTTTGCAGGCATTAAGTCCTGAAACAGAAATCATCGGTCCGATACAGATGGGGCTCAATAAACCCATTCACTTTACTGACTTTGAATGTTCTGTTCGTGATATCGTCAATATAACTGCTGTAGCGGTGGTTGATGCATACGTAGATAAGCTGAAAGTATCGGCAAAGAAGAAATGAAAAGTGTTTCTTGGGTAGATAGAAGGTGACATGAAAACGATTATTTGGGTGGTTGCGATTATGCTGGGAGTTTTTAATTCCTCCAGTGCGCAATCAAAACAATCGTATATTGACAATAAGGATATGACTATAGGTTCTGATAGTTGTTTCCTTTCTGATATACGGATATTCTATGCATCTGATCTGTACGTAGATACAACCTTTTATCACGAAACACGAACAGCCTTTTTGAATTTGTCGGAAGCATGTGTAATGGATGAAAATTCCCCTTATTTTTCACCGGAAGAGCTTACGAAGGATACGATAAGGATTGATGAACTGCAGAAGATTCGACTCTTAAAGTCTGCTGGAATATCCGATACGGACACCATTTATATCTATGATTTTGGTACAGACTCTGTGTACACTTTCTGTGTAAGTGCTTTTTCTGCCATTGCTTGTCTTAATATATATGCAGGTGGAAGTGAAACGAATGATTTTTCGGACTATGAATATGGTTTGAATTTAGGTAGAAGCTACTTTGGTACTGGTGAGAATTTGGTGTATGTAGGAAAAACAAATCCTTTTCAAACTGGGCAGTTAAAGCTGATGGAGTGGCGACGCGTGGCGAAGAAAAAGTTTCCCGTAAAGATGAAAGATTCACTTATCCGAGAAAATACGAACGGTTATTATGCGTTCGACAACTGTAAATTGGGAGCTGTTTACAAGTTTTCGAATGAAGGATTGGACTATTATTGTCAAGAAATGAAGCTTATTCCTCCGGCAAACAGTGTTGATTATGGAGACAATGTGTTGGCAAGATATTTAGTTGTTCTTGATTCGAAGACCCGAAAAGTATTGTTTGAAGATTTTTATTGTGATGATGAATGGGGCGGTTTAACTATGTTGAATATTATTGGTAACAGTAAATTCTCAGCTGGCCAATATGGCGTTCAATGGACAGGAAGGATTTTCAAAGGTCGTTCTCCTATCATTTACGGCTTTAAAGAATTTAGTTTCGGTTGTCCTGCCATCCCGTTTGTGGATAAAAAAGACCGTCCGATATCCATTCTCTGTGATAATCGGCATTAATTCTATGTCTATTTCGGAATAAGGAAGTATAACTTAGGGAATACTTCTTGCGTATTAGCGAATGAAATTCTTATTCCGAATAGATGTAATTATTCTAAAGTGTTGTAGCAATCCTTAATTTATAAGGCCCAATCTGTATTTCTTCATCTCTATTCTCTCATTTTAATCCTTTATCCTCCATTCCTACTTATATTGTATCTGCTGATATCCTACTAAGCGATAGGTACGTTCACCCCTTCCTTTAAAGTAAACAAGGGCTTGGTATTTATTTTCAGTTTGATAAAAAGAGCCTTCCGAAGGTACGGGAATTATCGTGCCATCTGGATTTTCTAAAAGATATTGGTATGAATAATATCCCTGTTTCAATAGTAGCGTAGTTTTATAGCAATGCGATGTTTCATCATATGTCAACAGGTACGGCTGAGTAAGTTGGTCGTTGGTCCAGTTTCCATTGATATATATGTTACCGTTTACCCGTGGAGACTTTAACGTAAAGTGCACATTGAGATAATCTGAAAGTCGGTTATTTTCGATGTTATCGCTATTCCGGATATAAAAAGCCCCGTTAGCATCTTCATCGTAGATGTAACTTCCGCGCATTTCATCGGGCCACACATAAGCGTGATACATACTGCCGTCCCAATTTATTTTCTCCAAGCCCATTGTGGTATGACTTACATCCAGCATTTCAAACTTTCTGTATTCGTTGCCCGCCATAAATATAAGATTTTTGTTGTGGTTCCATCGCAAACCATCGGCTGATATATATTGGGGTTTCGGATTGATAACAGCATTATCCCATCGTCCGTTCTGCAACACAACAGTATGGATTTGTCCACTCACATCCGAAACCTTCATCGAACCGTAATTTACCTGCATATTTACTTGCTGATAGCGTCCGTTAATTTCTTTTTCGGTGTTGGATGTAACCTCAAGCCTGACAGACATTAAAGGTTCTACTACCATAAAGAAACATTCGATAACTGGCGTTTCTTCATCGTTATCATCATAAATTGTTACCTTGTAATTGCCACTCATTTTAAGTCGGCACCGCGTGTTAGGAATTTGGAAGCTGTAATGTGAATAAAGCACATTTGTATTTTGCGATTCTTTCACATCCTCTATTATATTTCCACTACTAAACCCGTCAATGAAATCACTTGTAAACAGATCTTTTGAAATACTCCAATCGGCCTCGCAATGTTCGATTTTATAGGTATAACGGTGATATTGATGAGTCAGATCATCAAATGCGATGTGGATGGGCGTACCCTCATACAAATTGATAACCGGTGGCGATAGCCAGTCGGTGCCCGCTACCACTTGCAGTGAAGCAATCTTTTCATTGAGAATAAGATTTCGTTGCGCTTGTACATGGATTAGTATAAGCGTGAAGAATGATAGGAAAAATATTCTGATGGTTCTCATAATCAAAGATGTGATGGGGTAGGGGTAATAAAATATCGGCAGAATCCAATAGAGGTTCTACTGGCTCTGCCGATATAATCATACATAGAAAAACAAAGTTTTATCAGTTTTTGATGGCTGCAACTCCCGGCAAAACCTTGCCTTCGATGGCTTCGAGCATGGCACCACCACCCGTAGATACATACGATACTTTATCGGCCAGCCCAAATTTGTTTACGGCAGCAACTGAATCGCCACCACCAACTAGTGAGTATGCGCCGTTTTCTTGTGTTGCTTGTGCCACATATTTAGCAATTTCGCCCGTTCCATGTGCAAAGTTTTCAAACTCGAAAACACCTACCGGTCCGTTCCATAAGATGGTTTTAGAGTTGAGAATGATTTTCTTCCATTCGGTCAAGGATTCTTCTGAAGCATCCATTCCTTCCCATCCGTCGGGGATAGCGTCAATAGGAACAATTTTGCGATTGGCATCGTTGGCGAACTTATCTGCCGCAACCGTTGCTACCGAGAGGCTCAAGTTTACGCCTTTTTCTTTAGCTGCGGCCATCACATTCAGTGCTTCGGGCATTAAATCGTCTTCGTGCAGTGAATCGCCAATCTTTCCGCCTTGTGCTTTGATAAATGTGTAGCCCATACCACCACCGATAATCAGGTTGTCTACCTTGTCCAAAAGGTTCTTGATAACGCCCAATTTAGAGCTTACTTTCGAACCGCCGATGATAGCTGTAAACGGATGTTGCGCATTCTTTAGCACATTATCAATGGCTGTGACTTCTTTTTCCATCAGATAACCCAGCATCTTAGCATCAGTGTTGAAGTAGTCGGCGATAACTGCTGTTGATGCGTGTTTGCGGTGAGCTGTACCGAATGCGTCGTTTACATAGACGTCTGCATACGAAGCTAGTTTCTTGGCAAACTCTTTTTGACGTTCTTTCATTTCTTTTTTAGCACCTTCGTATGCTGGGTCGGCTTTGTCAATGCCTACGGGCTTACCTTCTTCTTCAGCATAAAAGCGCAGATTTTCTAACAGCAAGGCTTCACCTGGCTTTAATTCGCTAGCTGCGTTGTCAGCCTTTGCACAGTCATTGGCAAACTTAACAGGTATACCCAAATGTTCTGATACCTTACCTACAATTTGTTCGAGCGAGAATTTGGGGTTTACCTTACCTTTGGGTTTCCCCATGTGGCTCATCATAATAATGGCACCGCCGTCGTTCAAGATTTTCTTTAGTGTGGGCAATGCACCACGAATACGAGTATCGTCTGTAACATGTCCCTTCTCGTCCAACGGAACGTTAAAGTCTACACGTACAATTGCCTTCTTACCGGCAAAGTTGAATTGATCGATTTTCATCTTTGTTATTTATTTATAAATTAATGTTTTGTGTTTCAGACACGCAAAATTACGTAATAAAACTGATAATAGCGTGAATAATCCGAAATTAATGATTAATAATTACTTGCAAGTTCTGGAAGCCTTTTCCTCCTTTTTATGTGTCTATGATATGTACTTATTTTTAGTATATCTACTTTTAAAAATATCTAGAAGGTGAAAAGCCCTTATGAAGTTTCTTGGTATGATTTGCTGTATCGTAATTATACTTTCTGTTTAAATATTGTTAAATATTTGTTTTTTTCAATTATAAGGTCTATATTCGCATCGTATTCTTTAGATTTTGAGATTTTCAAAATCATCCCTCGAGGTTGGTAGCGTCCTGCACCAACCTCTTTTTTGTTAGCACAGAACTTTTATTATTTGCAGGTTTAAATAAATATGTATTGATGTAATAATTTTCTCTGCCTTGCGTTTTAATGGTAAAGAAATGTTTTGCCTATGACTTATTTTACAAATGAGGATTTAAAACCATCTGAACAAACGCTGCATGTTATCAGAGAGATAGCACATTGTTATCGAACAATTTACGTTAACGGAGAATGGAAAGCATATTGTCTTAATTAATTAACTGAGAATGAAACGAACACTGGTAGCCCCCTCATTGCTTGCTGCTGACTTTTTAAATCTGAAAGGTGAGGTGGAAATGATTAATAAGAGTAAGGCCGATTGGCTTCATATGGATGTGATGGATGGTGTTTTTGTACCTAACATTTCGTTTGGCTTTCCTATTTTAGAGGCTGTTGGTAGGCTTTGTACAAAACCGCTTGACGTGCATTTTATGATTGTACATCCCGAAAAGTATATCAATCAAACGGCAAAGGCAGGTGCAATGATGATGAGCGTGCATTATGAGGCTTGCGTTCATTTGCATCGTACCATCTTTCAAATTCGCGAAGCGGGAATGAAAGCAGGTGTGGTGTTGAATCCTTCGACACCTGTAAGTGTGCTGGAAGATGTAATCGGGGATGTTGATTTGGTGTTATTGATGAGTGTTAATCCAGGGTTTGGTGGACAAAAGTTTATCGAGAATACAATTGATAAGATTGCCCGATTAAGGAATCTTGTTGATGCTAGAAACAGTAAGGCGCTTATCGAGGTAGATGGAGGGGTGCAAAAAGAAACAGCTCCGCGCCTTGTAAAGTCTGGAGCTGATGTTTTAGTGGCCGGAAATTATATTTTTAAAGCAGAAAACCCGCTGACAGCGATTGACTATCTCAAGTCGTTGGGTTAATTTTTCAAGTGGTTTGCTTGTATTTATATAATTAATCAATAGGGAAATCTAGTCTAGTTGTAATGCAATGTCGTGGTTCTGTGCCATGCGACGCAAATTCATAACAGCATAGCGCATTCGTCCTAATGCTGTATTGATGCTTACGTTGGTGAGGGTGGCGATCTCTTTAAACGACAAGTCTTGATAAAATCGCATAAAAATAACTTCGCGCTGTGTAACAGGAAGATAATTCATCATTTTCTTTACATCACAAAGTATTTGTTCGTTTACAAACTTACTTTCAATTGTGGCATCGAGCACATTGGTATTACTGATGTTAGAGAGATCGTTATCGTTGGCAAACTCAATAACCTTTCCTGATTTCTGGCTACGATACCAATCCATAATTACATTATGGGCAATGCGTATAATCCACGCACTAAATTTACCGGTGGTAGTATATTTGCCCTGTTGCAGTTTGGTTATGACCTTGACAAATGTTTCCTGGAACAAGTCGTTTGCCACATCACGGTCGTGGACAATAAATAATATATATGAAAATAAGTTCGATTGATTGCGAGTTAACAATAAATCAAAAGCCATATTATTTCCGCTAACGTAAGACATGGCCAATTCTTCATCGGTCATTTCATTTAGTTCATCATTTCTTAATTGTTTAAATCTTACGTAAATGTGTTGTCGATAGGCGTAAATGCTTTTGGTTTATTCTAAATTTTGTATTAAATGTGCCTGCAAAGATATATTAATAAGGCCTTTTTACCAAATTTTTTTCTTATTTATTGTTTTAATGCGTTTAGAATTAAGGTGAGAGATAGTGTGAGATGCTTTGTGTAAAACTTTATCTTTTCCATATTTTTTATATTCTTTGTGTATCTCTCAGATATATTATTTATCTTTGCAGCAAACGGTTATTATAATTATGTCGTTGCTTATTGTCACCATATTATTAATAGGGTATATTCTCATTGCAACAGAGAATTATACTAATGTAAATAAAGCTGCCGTAGCTATCTTTGTTGGTACGGTGGGTTGGGTGCTTTACATCAGTTTCGGTACTGATTTTGTAATGAAGCAACATCAAGAAGCATATTTGGATTTTCTTGCCGGTGGAGCATCTTCTGCCACAACCGTGAAGCAATTTATTGCCCAAAGTATATTTCTTAGATATGTAGGTAAAGCAGCCGAGATTGTTTTGTTCCTTATTTCTACAATGACGATTGTTGAAATATTGAATAATAATGGCTGTTTTGATTTTATTGGGACTTGGGCTCGAACAAGAAATAGTAGGAGTTTTTTATGGACGATGTCGTTATCAACTTTTGTTATTTCTGCAAATTTAGATAATCTCACGACTATAATCATGTCTCTTACTCTGATCCATAAATTGGTGCCTAATCGTAGGTATCGCATGGTATATGGTGGTGTTGCTTTGTTAGCTGCAAATTGTGGTGGTGCGCTGACCGTTATAGGCTCGCCTGAAGGCTTGGTGTTGTGGAATATAGGTGCTATTACGGCGACAAATTATTCTGCTTATATGCTATTGCCATGTTTGGCTGCTTGGATTATTCCGACATGGTGGATTGGTAGAGATCTGCCAGAGCATATTGAGATGGAGCAATTGAGAATGCCTTATCGGGGTGACGATACCAATCTTAATGTTTGGCAGCGTTTGCTAATGCTATTTGTTGGTATTGGTGGTTTATGGTTTATTCCTACATTTCATAATATAACTCAACTTAGTCCTTTTCTTGGGGCTTTGTGTGTATTGTCTGTACTTTGGGTGGTGAACGAGATATTTAATCGCAAACTCATTAATGCAGAGGATATGATTCAACGACGAATTCCTCGTATGTTGCAATATGGTGTCATTCAGATGATATTATTTGTAATGGGGGTGATGTTAGCGTTAGGTGTCGTAGGGGAAACTGGTGTATTACAGACAGTAGCTAGATATATCGATATTCATATTCAGAATGTATGGATTATTGGGACCATTTGTGGATTGATTAGTACAACCCTTGATAATTTTGCAACTGCGATGACAGCGATTTCTCTTTATCCTATTGTAGATGCTATAAGTGATGGAAGTTACGTAAATTCTTTTATACAAAATGGCATTTATTGGAAAATTATAGCTTTTACTTCTGCTATTGGTGGAAACATATTGCCTATGGGATCTGTGGGGGGAATGTTCTTGCTCTCTTCAGAACGCATGCATGTCGGTTGGTTTTTTCGACATATTGGATGTAAAGCGATGGTCGGTGGAATTGTCGGGATGATTATTATGTGGGTAATATTGTAATATAAAAAATAAAAATGATATAATAAATAATGACAAGAGTAAAAACTATCGGTGTGCTTACTTCTGGTGGAGATGCACCTGGAATGAATGCAGCCATACGTGCAGTAACACGTGCCGGTATTTGTAATGGGTTCACGATAAAGGGTATTTATCGTGGTTATGATGGATTGATTAATGGCGAAATAAAACCGTTTACAACCGAAAACGTGAGTGGTATTATCATGCAAGGCGGTACTGTCTTGAAAACGGCTCGTAGTAATGAGTTTATGACGGATGAGGGAAAAAAGAAAGCTTATGACAATATTAAGAAAGAGAGTATCGATGCATTGGTAGTGATAGGTGGTAACGGTTCACTGACTGGCGCTAAGGTATTTGCAGAGGAATACGATATCTGTTGTATTGGATTGCCTGGAACGATTGATAATGATCTTTACGGAACCGACTCGACTATTGGTTATGATACCACGATGAATACCATCGTAGAATGTGTAGACCGCATTCGAGACACGGCACAAAGCCATGAACGTATTTTCTTTGTAGAGGTAATGGGACGTGATGCTGGTTTCTTAGCACAGAATAGTGCGATTGCTGCAGGTGCAGAGGCGGCTATTATACCTGAAGATTCTACTGATGTTGACCAGTTATCACGCTTTATGGAGCGTGGTATTCGTAAATCGAAAAAGAGTTGTATCGTGATTGTTTCGGAGAGTCCTAAGTGTGGCGCGCTGTATTATGCCGACCGTGTGAAGAAAGAATTTCCTGATTATGATGTCCGAGTATCTATACTTGGGCATCTGCAACGTGGCGGACGCCCGACTGCCCATGACCGAATACTTGCAAGTAGAACGGGGGTTGGAGCAATTGATGCTATTTTGCAAGGGCAACGTAACGTGATGATTGGTATTCGAAATAACGAAATTATTTATGTTCCGTTAATTGAAGCTATTCGAAGTGACAAACCATTTGATAAAAAACTTATTACTGTTCTTGACGAATTAAGCATTTAAAGTTATTTCAATATCTTCTTGTATTTAATTCTTTTAAGATTAAAACTTAAAATAGGTTTGGAGCTTTTAATATTTATGTTTACTTTTGCCACGAATAGATAACGTATTAGGAAACAAAATAAACCATTATAGTATGTCACATATAGATGGACACATTTCGCAAATTATTGGACCGGTAATTGATGTGTATTTTGATACCAAAGGACACGATGCAGAGAAAGTGTTACCAAAAATTCATGAGGCACTTAAAATTTTACGTCCTGATGGTCGTGAATTAATCGTTGAAGTACAACAACATATCGGAGAAGATACTGTGCGTTGTGTGGCCATGGACAATACTGATGGCTTACAACGATATCTAAAAGCAGTGCCGATGGGAAGTCCTATAACAATGCCAGCCGGTGAACAGATCAAAGGACGTATGATGAATGTAATTGGTCAGCCTATTGATGGAATGGCATCCTTAGATATGAAAGGTGCTTATCCAATTCATAGAGAGGCACCTAAGTTTGAAGAATTGTCTACCCATAAAGAGATGTTGGCAACGGGAATTAAAGTAATTGATTTGCTAGAACCTTATATGAAAGGTGGAAAGATTGGACTTTTTGGTGGTGCTGGTGTAGGGAAAACCGTTCTCATTATGGAGCTAATAAATAATATTGCTAAAGGCCACAATGGGTATTCGGTATTTGCCGGCGTAGGTGAGCGTACCCGTGAAGGGAATGATCTGATACGTGATATGATAGAGTCTGGTGTTATTCGCTATGGTGATAAGTTTAAAAAAGCAATGGAAGAAGGTAAGTGGGACTTATCTTTGGTTGATCCAGAAGAATTACGTCAATCTCAAGCAACATTGGTATATGGTCAGATGAATGAACCTCCTGGAGCTCGTGCATCAGTCGCATTATCGGGGTTAACCGTTGCAGAAGAGTTTCGTGACCATGGTGGAAAAGATGGTGAACACGCAGATATCATGTTTTTTATTGACAATATCTTTCGTTTTACACAAGCAGGATCAGAGGTTTCTGCACTACTTGGTCGCATGCCTTCAGCTGTAGGTTATCAGCCAACGTTGGCAAGCGAGATGGGGGCTATGCAAGAACGTATTACCTCTACAAAAAAAGGATCTATAACTTCTGTTCAAGCTGTATATGTTCCGGCTGACGACTTAACAGATCCTGCGCCTGCAACGACTTTCACCCATTTGGATGCAACCACAGAGTTGAGTCGTAAAATAACCGAGTTGGGTATCTACCCGGCAGTAGATCCATTAGGATCTACTTCACGTATTCTTGATCCATTAATTGTAGGAAAAGAGCATTATGATTGTGCACAACGTGTAAAACAAATATTGCAGCGATATAAGGAGTTGCAAGATATTATCGCAATTCTTGGCATGGATGAATTAAGTGATGAGGATAAACAGACAGTAAACAGGGCACGGCGTGTACAACGTTTTCTGTCACAGCCGTTTACTGTCGCAGAACAGTTTACTGGGATCAAAGGTGCTATGGTAAGTATCGAAGATACTATCAAAGGCTTTAATATGATTTTAGATGGTGAAGTGGATAATCTACCTGAACAAGCATTTCTTAATGTGGGAACCATAGAAGATGCGATTGAGAAAGGTAAGAAACTTCTTGAAGCGGCTCATGCTTAAATTTGATAGGTCTTTAATAAAGAAAATCTCATATGTTAAAACTGAAAGTGATATCTCCTGAAAGAATTCTTTTTATTGGTGATGTTGAAAGGGTTATTGTTCCAGGAATGCTTGGCTCATTTGAGATTTTAGAACATCATGCCCCTATTATCTCATCATTAGAAAAGGGAAAGGTAACGTTTTCTATAGCAGACGGTGATACAACAGAACTCATGATTACTGGTGGGTTTGCTGAAGTGCAGAAAGATGAGGTACGTTTATGCGTAGAAACATAGTTTCTCTGTAAAATGTATAGTTTCTTTATGGCAGACATTAATAAATTGACTTGGCATTATCGAAAAGAGAGCACATTATTGATTACGGGCTTAATGCTTATCGCTTTTATCGTAATGAATGTTTGGTTCCTTGATATAATATTAACACCGTTGATTATCAGTGTAATCTTTTCGGTGCTGGTGGAGAATCTTGATATTCTTATTTGGAAAAGAGTAGTAAGGCGATCGCCTGAAAGTCTTCCTACTTTCTTTATGGGTGTGTCTGGATTTCGTATGTTATTGGGTGTGATTGTAATATTTATTTATTATCTTATAGCAGAACAGGAAACAATGCTTAGTTTCTTTTTGGTTTTTGTTATATTTTATGTAACACTTCTTATTCATCATACTCTTTTCTTTGTACGAATAAATAAAAATTTTACTGTTAAGCCGGTTAACGATAAAAAGAGCTAAATTAATGAAACAGATAAAGTTGATACTTCTCTTGTTGCTTATTTCACTTTCTCCTCTACAACTTCTTGCTAATATCAATGAAGCAGGTGGAGATGAGATTAATATCCCTGAGATTGTGCTTGAACACTTGTCTGATTCATATGAATGGCATATAGCTTCTTATGAAGGTAAGCATATTAGTATTCCTTTGCCGATAATTGTTCGTAGTAGAGTAACGGGTGATTGGTATGTTGGTACAGCACATAATCTACCTAAAAATTTCTTTTTTGATGAAACACATCATGGAAAGATTTATGAGAAAATAATGGATGGTGGTACCGTCCGCCCATTAGATTTGAGTATCACTAAAACTGTGGCCCAAATCTGGATTGTAGTCATAATGCTTATATTTATTTTTCTTTTTTGTGCCCGTTGGTATAAAAAGAGAAACGAAAAGAGTGATGCGCCACGTGGATTTGTTGGTATTATGGAAATGTTTGTTGTTACAATACATGATGAATTGATCCGACCATCAGTAGGAGAGAAGTATTATAAGCAATATGCACCTTATTTATTAACTGTCTTTTTCTTTATTTTCACTTGTAACTTGATTGGATTGGTTCCTTTCTTTCCTGGGGGAGCTAATGTAACGGGTAATATCAACGTTACATTATTCTTGGCAGTTTGCACAATGATAGCAATTAATCTTTTTGGTAATAGAGAATATTGGAAAGAAATCTTTTGGCCTGAAGTCCCCCTATTTTTAAAGTTTCCTGTTCCGCTTATGCCGGTAATAGAACTTTTTGGTGTATTTACCAAACCTTTTGCTTTAATGATTCGTCTTTTTGCCAATATGATGGCAGGGCATGCTGTCATCTTAAGTTTTACTTGTGTTATATTTCTTGGATGGTCAATGGGTATAGGTTATGGCATTGGATTGAATATGTTTAGTGCATTAATGCTACTCTTTATGAATTTGCTAGAGGTTTTAGTAGCATTTGTTCAGGCCTATGTGTTTACAATGCTTAGTGCTGTTTTTATTGGTTTAGCACACAAGGAGCATCACAGTACAGAATAACGAGTATAAATGAATAAGATATTGTAAATAATTAATTTAAGTAAAAAATAAAGTTATGATGATTACAACATTATTGGCTGCTGAAGGTCTGGCACAGCTAGGCTGCGGTATTGGTGCAGGTATTGCAACTATTGGTGCAGGTTTGGGTATTGGCAAAATTGGAGGTAGTGCAATGGATGCTATAGCACGTCAGCCTGAAGCAACAAGTAAGATCCAAACCAATATGATTTTGACGGCTGCATTTGTTGAGGGGTGTGCCCTTTTTGCTATTGCAGCTTGTGCTTTCCTAATTAAATAAAGTTTGAATGGGTAATTTACCATCCATATTAACGCCTGATATTGGACTCCTCTTTTGGATGTTCTTAGCATTTGTGGTTGTTTTTATTGTTCTTGCAAGGTTCGGTTTTCCTGTTATCATAAATATGGTAGAAGATCGGAAGAGGTATATTGATGAAAGTCTGCGCAAGGCACACGAAGCTTCTGAACGACTTGAGAATATCCGGAAGGAAGGTGAAACCATCCTGCAAGAGGCACGCGAGAAGCAGTCTCTTATAATGAAAGAGACTGCCGAAACGCGAGATGCTATTCTAGAAAAGGCGCAAGAACAGGCACGCGAAGAAAGCACGCGATTGCTTACGGATGCGAAAAAGCAAATTGAGGTAGAAAAACAAAATGCTATTCGCGATATCCGAATACAAGTAGCTGAATTAAGTGTGCAGATAGCAGAGAAGGTTTTGCGTGAGAAATTGTCGTCAGACGAACAGCAAATGAGAATGATTAATCGGCTATTGGATGAAGTTTCTGAGGCCTAAAGTAAAGATTAAGTAGATGGATGTAGGAGTAATATCTGTTCGATATGCTCGGGCATTACTCAAAAGTGCCATTATCGGAAAACAAGAAGATGTTGTCTATCAAAACATGCAATGTTTGATGGACTGTTATCTGAATGTTTCAGAACTGAGACTTACGGTAAACAACCCGATGCTCTCCAAGGAGAAAAAGCAAGAAGTTATTCGTACTGCATGTGGAAAGACAGTTAGTGAACTAACTGAACGGTTTATCAATCTCGTCTTACACGAAGGTAGGGAAGAGGTCTTACAATTTATGGCAGCATCCTATATTACGCTTTATCGGGAACAGAAGCATATCATTAATGGCAAACTTACAACAGCTTCTAAGGTTAGTGCTGTGGTAGAAGACCGTATGAAACGGCTGGTGGAGAGCCATACGAATGGTTCTGTTGAGTTTAGTACTGAAGTAAATCCCGATATTATTGGTGGATTTGTTTTGGAATATGATACATACAGAATGGACGCTAGTGTAAAGACACGGCTTCGTCGCATTCTAACAGAATTTAAATAATAAGTAAAATGTCAGATAAAATAAAACCCAGTGAGGTTTCAGAAATCTTATTCCAGCAACTGCAGCATATTAACGATGGTGAGAAGTTCGATGAAGTCGGCACTGTTCTTACCATTGGCGATGGTGTGGCGCGTGTTTATGGATTGCGCAATGCAGAAGCGAACGAATTGCTTGAGTTTGAAAATGGAACAATGGCAATCGTTATGAACTTGGAAGAGGATAATGTTGGTTGTGTACTTCTTGGTCCGACCTCGGGAATTAAAGAGGGGCAGGTAGTGAAACGTACCCATCGTATTGCAAGTATCCGTGTTAATGAAAAGATGTTGGGACGTGTTATCAACCCATTGGGAGAGCCTATAGATGGCAATGGAGAAATAGATTTGACCGAGTCTTTTGAGATGCCGCTTGACAGAAAAGCACCTGGCGTGATCTATCGTCAACCGGTAAAAGAGCCTTTGCAAACCGGTTTAAAAGGCGTTGATTCAATGATACCTATTGGGCGTGGTCAGCGTGAATTAATAATTGGTGACCGTCAGACAGGGAAAACAGCCATCGCACTTGATACGATTATCAACCAGAAAAGTTTTTATGATGCAGGTAAACCTGTGTATTGTATCTATGTTGCTATTGGTCAAAAGGCATCTACGGTAGCGACATTGGTACAGACGCTGAAAGAACGTGGTGCATTAGATTATACAATTATTGTGTCAGCAACTGCTGCTGATCCTGCAGCTATGCAGTATTATGCTCCGTTTGCAGGAGCGGCGATTGGTGAGTTTTTCCGTGATAGAGGTGAGCATGCACTCGTTGTCTATGATGACTTGTCAAAGCAAGCGGTTGCTTATCGTGAAGTGTCCCTCATTCTTCGGCGGCCATCCGGTCGTGAGGCATATCCCGGTGATGTATTCTACCTGCATAGTCGTTTACTAGAAAGAGCTGCCCGTATTAATGATCAACAGGAAGTAGCAGAAAATATGAACGATCTACCCGAATGCCTTAAAGGACATGTCAAGGGAGGAGGTTCGCTTACTGCGTTGCCTATCATTGAAACACAGGCTGGTGATGTTTCAGCTTATATTCCAACTAATGTTATTTCTATTACTGACGGACAAATTTATCTTGAGACTGATCTTTTCAATCAGGGATTTCGTCCGGCTATCAATGTAGGTATCTCGGTTAGTCGTGTTGGTGGGTCGGCACAGATAAAGAGTATGAAGAAAGTCGCGGGAACACTCAAGATAGATATGGCGCAGTATCGTGAATTGGAAGCATTCTCTAAATTCTCTAGCGATATGGATGCTGTTACAGCAATGACATTGGACAGAGGACGTAAAAATAACCAGCTACTTATTCAGCCTCAATACAGTCCTATGCCCGTAGGCGAACAAATAGCAATACTTTATTGTGGTACACGTGGATTGATGCAGGATGTTCCTGTCGAGCAGGTGCGTCAGTGTCAGGATGCTTTTCTTGATGTAATGCGTTCTACCCATCAGTCAGTCATCAATTTTCTCGCAAGTGGACAAATTGATGAAGAAGCAACAAAGACCATTGAAAGTGTAATGGCAGATGTTGCTGCACAGTACAAATGAATAAAGTAGATGAAAGTATGAAGTTATTGTTTTACACGTAAGAATAGGTAAAACATAAGATTTCATACTTTCATTTCTTTTCATCTTTTAAAATTAGATTATGCCGTCGTTAAAAGAGATAAAGAATAGAATAGCCTCTGTCAATAGTACTCGCAAGATTACGAGCGCCATGAAGATGGTGGCTTCCTCTAAACTGCATCATGCACAAGTAATGATTGAGAATATGCTTCCATATGAAAGTATGCTTGAGGATATTCTTAAAACATTCTTAGCTTCATTACCTGATGCGCAGACCCCCTTTAGTGTTAAGCGCAAAGAAATCAAATGTGTTGCTTTAGTGGTTTATTCCAGTAACAGTAGTCTGTGTGGCGGTTTTAATACCAATGTCATTAAGATGATGCAGCAAGCTGTTGCTGATTATCGAGCAGCGGGAATTACAGAGATTACAATTTATCCTATCGGGCGCAAAGCGGCAGAACAAGTAGTAAAGTTGGGCTTAACACCTGCAGGCGATTTTAGCCAATTGGCGGAAAGACCAAATGCTCAAGAATGTGCAACCATTGCAAGAGAATTAGCAGATAAGTTTGCACGGCATGAGTTTGACCGTGTCGATTTAATTTATCATCATTTCAAGAGTGCCGGTTCACAGATTCTTACTCGACGAATATTCCTGCCGATAGATCTTTCTACAGAGATAGGACGATACAATGATCGTGATCTTTCCTCGAATATGGTAACAGCGAAAGCTCAAGAGTACCTAAGAAAGAAACGAGCGGAAGAACAACGGATGAAAGCCGAAGATGTAAAACCTCTGAACGATAGTTTTATTATTGAGCCGGATATGAACACGATATTAGAGACTTTAATTCCGAAAGAGCTTAATTTGATGGCTTATACAGCATTGTTAGATAGCAATGCCAGTGAACATGCTGCACGAATGGTAGCGATGCAGACGGCAACCGATAATGCTGATGAACTTTTGCGCGAACTTAATTTACAATATAATAAGAGCCGACAACAAGCTATCACCAACGAGTTATTAGACATTATGGGTGGCTCGGTGAATAATTGATGAGAGTAGAAATAGTAAGTGTAGGTAATTAACAATTAAAAGTTAATTCGTAATGGACATTTGGTTGGCTGAAAACCTCTCGAATGTCCATTACGCCAAAGTTAACAATTATAATTGTTACTTTTTATCTTTTACTTTTTAATTAATTTCTCTGTTTCCTTTTTGTAATATTATTTTCCCTATTTTACTTTTCCCCTTTTTCACTTTTTATTAGAAGAAGGCCGATGCCGGTGAATATTAGTTCGCGAATTCTGACGAGAAGAGCAAGGAATATTCCGGCACTAGAAGCGATGCCCAGCCCGGTTGTTGACATCCAAAAACCACCTTCACGACCGCCCAATTGTAGAGGAATAAAGAATAAAAGATTCGCAAACAGACTGGTAAAGGCGAGGATAAGAATACATTGAATGTAGTTGACATCGGGCATTACAACCAGCAAGATAAAGTAGATTTCGAGAGCCGATAAAATGCGGCAACCCAACTCCAGCAATACTGCCGATACAAAGGTACGACGGTTTTGTTTATGCAGCGATGCAATCTGACGATCTACCGTGTCCAGCTTTTCACGGTGCTTATCAATGAACGGTTGCGCCCAGCGCTTGATTAGTGGGATGTGGCGCAACAAATTCATCACCCTTACAGCCAGCCCTTTTTGGTAACCAGACATAAAAAACCACAATCCAAGCAGACAGAAAATACCAGTAACAGTGAGTAATATACCCATGAAAAGGTTGAGCGGAGTAGTGAAAAGATAAAGGAAGATGGAGATGAGCCAAAACCAAAAGTGGCTGAAAATGTGGGTCATGACATAGAGGATGACAGAAGACGAAGCCCGTTCGACGCCAATTTTAGGTGACAATGACATAATACGATAGGGTTCACCACCCATTAACCCGATCGGAGTGGCGTAGTTCAGCGCAAAACCTGAGACGGTAATTTTGTATAACCACCAAAAGCCGACCTTCTCATTGGGCGAGTCTTGTAATGCTTCGGTTTTGTTGAAACCGGCCCGAATGATGAGCAACCAAGCCCAAGTGTTGAGCATATATAATCCAAGCCACAAAAGCAGGACGGCGAAAAACCAATAACCGGCATGCTGTAAACTCGCCCAAACCTCTTTAAAATCGAGCTGGGCAATCATCACTACAAGTATTGTGATGCCGAAAATAAAAAAGAAGTTCTGGTATTTCTTACTCATGTTTTACTTCGGAAGGTTTCCGTTTGTCTTCGCTTTCGCCTTTCTTGGATACCGTATATCTTGCCTTTTCACTATCATCGCGTTTGTCGTGATACAACTTTCCTAACGGATTTTCGTGAGCTTGGTTATAAAAGGCGCGATTCCGATAGGTGTCAATAGCCAAATAAAGCGCCTGACGGAAAGCTGTTTCGTTGGCAATACCTTTACCTGCCTTCTCGTAACTTACCTCGTCTACAGAAGCGGTAACCACCAAAGGAAGTCCCATGATGAGTTGGATACCATCTTCAACAGCTAATGTTTTAAAGGGTGTAATCCCTTGATCGTAGTACATAGCCAGAACTACGTCGAATGTTTCGTAGGCATTATTGCCGAAAAAGGTATCTGCCTGATAAGGTCCGAAGGCTTGAATACCTTTTGTAATTAGGTTCTTTACAGTCGGAATAATAATCTCTTGTTCTTCTTTTTCGGGTTGTTCGTTTCCCTTTGCAGGATTTAAAGCCAATAAGGCGATACGCGCTTTAGACAGTAGAAAATCACATTTCATGTAATCTGCAATCAATTCCGCTTGCTTTTCTATTTTTTCTTTCGTAATCTGTGCAGTTACGTTTTTCAGTGCCGTTTCGCCCGTTACAGTAGCTACTCGCAGGTCTTTGTTGACAAAAAGCTGTACCGGCTTTTTATCCGTTTCCAGCCGCTGAGCGATGTATGTCGCTATGCTCTCGTGCTGTTCGTTATCCGAAAAGAATGTTGCCTTATTGAAAGGAGCATTCAGCAGCACATCGATAAGTCCTGCTTTATAATCATCCAACGCCTTATCCATTGCTTTGCGAGCAGTTATTCCCGCCTCTTTGGTTGGTATACCCACTTCAACTTTAACCTCTTCTTCAAACACGGTAAGCAGGTTCAGCCGTTCCTCTTTTGCCTCTGTGGGGTCGTTGATAACACTGAACGGAGTTTCTAAGTTCAGCATATTTCGGTGATAAGTAGCCAGTTTAGGCGAACCATAAACAATAGGTGTACAAAGTTCCAATAGCTCAGCGTCGGCAAATGTTTTCAGGATGAGTTCATACCCGATACCGTTGGCATCTCCCTGTGTTATTCCTATACGAATTTTCTTATTCTCCATATCTTTTATTTTAGTGTGTACAAAGCAGCTTCTAACTGCCTGATGTAATTTCTTTTCTTTTTACTTGGCGCGTAAACAAATGCCATTACAACCAAAATACTTTTTCCTTCTGCTTGTCTGCGTTCGATAAACGCACCTCCCATGCCATCGCCTTTCATCTCCCAAAGTCCTTTTGTAAGCGTTTCATTTTGCTCTTTTAGCTCTTGCACATCTAAGGATGAAGGCAGAATGTGCAGATACATCGAATCGGTTTCGCCCTTTATATTTTGCCACAAAACACTGTCACGCTTCGATACATCACCGTTGGAAAGACAATAAATGCAGATGTTACGACTTACCTCCGTGCCATTATCAGAGAACCATAAAAAGTTGACTCCTTGCTTACAGAACGTCATTTCTTGCGGAATATATAGCGTATGGCCGAACATTTGTTTTATACTTCGAGCGGCATCAACCTGATGGCGCTTCTCTAACCGAGCTATCTCGCGGTTTCTTTCTGCTGTATTAAGTATTTCGCCTACTTGTTTGCCGATGGTCGATGAACTATTTTTCAGCATAGTTTTATTTGCAACACCTATCGTAATAATTACCTGTGGCTGTGCGTATACGCGATACGCATAGGTGATTTGGGGGTTTGAAAACTTCTTTTTGTTTACCTCTATCAGTACGATATTGCGTGCTAAGCGAGTTATTCCGTTAAACTGTTTATAGTTGACAGCCGATAAATCGAACTGCTTTTCAGTTTGCGGTAAGGTTGATAAATGGCGGTTAAGCGTGTGCCACACCATACTATCCACATCACCTACCAGTAAAACCTCATACGGTTTGCCACCACTTTGGGGTTTTAAAGGTTTGTTATCACTGCACCCTTGACAGATAATGAGGAGCAGACAACTTATTGTTGCACCTGCAAATTCATTAAATCGGCTGTTACGAATGTTGCTGTTTTTCTTCATTAGCCGTTTGTTTTGCCGTGCTTAACAACCCACAAGCAGCGAAAATATCCTCTCCGCGACTAGCACGTATTGTTGTAAACACACCGTGATGGGTTAAGTAATCTCTAAATACCTCCATTCTGTTCTCGTCCGATTCGGGTAAATCTACATCGGGTATACGGTGAAAGCGGATAAGATTAACTCGGCAATCAAGTCCTTCAAGCAGTCTGACAATCTCTCGGGCATGTGTCATCGAATCGTTCATACCGCCAAACATGATGTATTCAAACGATAAACGGCGCTGATGCGAAAAGTCGTATTGATGCAAAAGATTGATAACTTCTTCTATCGACATACTTTTTTCAGCGGGCATAATGCTTGCACGCTGCTCGCGAATAGGCGAATGCATACTGATAGCTACATGGCAATCGCTTTCGTCTAAAAAGCGTTTCAGTCTTGCTTTTATGCCCACACTACTCACCGTTATACGTTTAGGACTCCATGCGTAGCCGTATTCAGCTGTTAAAATGCCCGTTGTTTTTAGCACATTATCAAGATTATCCATTGGCTCTCCCTGCCCCATAAACACAATATTGGTCAGTTTATCTCGTTCAGGCAAGGCATAAATTTGATTGAGAATATCAGCAGTGGTAAGGTTACCTTCAAATCCCTGCTTGCCAGTTTGGCAGAACAGACAGTTCATTTTACAACCCACTTGACAAGAAACACAAAGTGTGGCGCGGTCTTTTTCAGGGATATACACTGTTTCAACAAACTTTCCGCTCTCTATCGGAAACAAATATTTAATAGTTCCGTCTTTAGAATATTGCGCATCGATATGGTCCCGGTACCCTATTTCGTAATTTTCAGACAGTTTAGCCCTGTTGGTTTTAGAGATATTGGTCATCTCATCAATGGTTTTAACCTGCCGTTTATAGAGCCATTCGGCCATCTGTTTGCCTGTGAATGCAGGCATACCCAATTGGCCTGCCACAGCTTTTAACTCGGCAAGTGTCATTCCCATTAGTATCTTTTTCGGGCTTTCCATTTGTTTCTGTATCCATTACGTATCTGCAAAGTTAATATAATTAATTGTATTACGGTGGATAACCGATGGTTGAAAGTGAGGTTAGAGGGAAAACACCATCCATAAAATTGACCAATTTACATATGTTAAAAAGAGAGGTGCTATCCTCAAATCCTTGCAGCAGAAGTTATCAAACCTCTATTTGCTCGCAAATATGCTAATTTTACGTAATGTCTTTAACATCTGATTATCAATTAATTATAATTTCTAGGATGAATACCACCTCTTATTTATCCCGATTTTACTCTCTAAAAACATAGGTTTTACCTCGTAAAAGCTATGTTTTCAAGTACCAAAACCTATGCTTTGGGAGGGTAAAAGCTATTCTTTTACAAGTTGAAAGCTATTCTTGGAGATGCTAAACACTTATTTTAGCTAAAATAAGAGCTAAATTTTTCTCTAGAACTGAAATGTTAAATGTACAGAAAAACGAAAGAAATTATACCTCTATCTACACTCTCGGAGCATGAAAATCTATAAAATTGACCAATAAATTTGTAAGATAAATGTGCAGATTGGGAGATAAGTAAATAATTGAAGATAGTGTTAAAGATGTTTGTTTAATCCATTTTCACACCAGGAAATATGGTTGCGTTTAACCTTCTCAAGTTCGTCTAAATGGCGTTGTTCATTACTTCTTGATGCTTCTTTGTGATAAAGATGATAGACATTTCCGCCCATTTTGAGTGCCTTCTTTTTTACTCCGGCGAAATGTAAACGGTAAGCAAGCTCGCCATCTTCGTGTCCCCATTGTGCAAGGTCTTCATTGTAACCGTTTACTTTGATAAGGTCGCTTTTCCAAAATGCCATGTTGCAACCTCTCAGATGATCAATTTTGCGCGCATAACGCTCGGCCAGTAGGTGGCGAAGCAGGCGTGAACGAAAACTGTTGAGTATAAATGTAAGAGGCAGACTGCTGTATTTGAGCTTTATTTCAGGTAAAGCAAGTATCTCTTGGGTTGTTTGGGGCGTAAGCTTTACTCTACTTCCGCATACAAAATAATTCTTTTCGGCCAACTCCAGATGGTCTGCCACAAAATGAGGAGATAAGATAACATCGCCATCTATTTGCAAGATGTAGTCGCCGGATGCGTGGGCTATCGCCTCATTGAGAATAATAGTTTTTCTAAATCCTTTGTCTTCGTGCCAAACATGATGAATGGGAATACTACTTTTGGCTTGCATTTGTGTAATCAGTTGGCGGGTTTGTTGTGTAGACCCATCATCAGCAATGACAATTTCGTCAGGAAGTATAGTCTGTTTAAATATGCTTTTTAAAGAAATTTGCAAGGCTTCAGGCCAATTATAGGTAGAAACGATAAGGGATGTTTTCATATATAACCGGGTTTTGAATTATAGATGATACAGAAAAGGACATACTTGGTGGAGCGACTTGATGATGCGTTCGAGTATATAGTCGGAGTGTTTGACACCTAATACTTTGATTTTGCGCATTGGTTCTTTGCGATGTTCGGCATCGGGAAACATTCGTTTTACTTTTTTGTAGAATGCTCCGCGTGCCAGACTTAATCGATATCGACTGATAAAAGGCAGAGACCAGAGGCGGTGGGCAATGATAAGCTGTTCTTCAAAAACTCCTTTTGTTTTCTCGAAACGTGCGGTTACGCTATCGGTATGTATTCTAAAGCGATTTAGTTTCTTGCGAATTTCCACAACATCACCGCACAATGTCATCTCTATCCAGAACAACCAGTCGGCACAATAGCGCAATGTAGCGTATCTTTTATCAATGTGCAGGTAT
This sequence comes from Hoylesella saccharolytica JCM 17484, assembly GCF_000614205.1. Taxonomy (GTDB): domain Bacteria; phylum Bacteroidota; class Bacteroidia; order Bacteroidales; family Bacteroidaceae; genus Prevotella; species Prevotella saccharolytica. The sequence goes on along the minus strand of NZ_BAKN01000010.1, from coordinate 18,928 downwards.
AAATCTCTGCGAAACAAGGCTCCGGAAGCATTGTAAACAGAGCATCTCCACATCAATAATTTGCGGAAGTAGCTTTTAGAAGAGTAGAAACGAACAGAACCATCCTCGTACTTGTGCCAATAGTCAAACTCTCTTCCTGTGGAATTTCCGTTCTCATCTACCAAGATGGCTCCGGCAAAAGCAATAGTAGCAGTGGGATACTGGTTGAGTGAAGCAACAAGCGTTGCTAATAAAGTAGGCTCGCAATAGTCGTCGCTTTCGGCTATCCAGATATATTCGCCTTGAGCCAAGTCGATACCTTTCTTCCATTGTGCAAAGGGACTTCCGCTATTTTTCTCATTGAAAATGATATGACTGACCAACGGATGTGTGGCATATTGCGACAGAATAGCTTGGCTATTGTCGGTAGAACAATCGTCGAGCAGAATAATTTCTATATCTTGAAAGGTCTGCGAGAGAATGCTCTCCATACGTTGTGAAAGAAACCGACCGTAGTTGTAGTTGGGAACAATAACAGATACTTTGGGCATAATGAGTGAGTGATTTAGACGGTGGTAAATACATCGTCGAATCTGACAAATGATTGTGCGGTGAGCGACGTTTCTTTATCCATAATCCAATAAAGGGGCACACGATGATAAAAAGATGCCCAAAGCGAGAAAGTGCTTTTAACGCCAATGAGATAATCGCACGATGCCAAGAGCTGTAAATCTTCGATTGCGTTGCCTTTTGAAAGAAAGGTAGTGGGATGAATGGAGGTAAAACCATCAATATTGAGTGCGTTATCGTTGGTGCAAATATAGATATTGATAGTTTTGTTGGGATACAATGCAACAAAATCTTTTATAATGCGGTGATATACTTCATCGCCAAAGAAGTATTTGCCGCCTTGCCAATGGATGTAATCTCCGCGGCGGATGTGCAATCCTAAGTTAATATCAGCCTGTGGATGGGTGTTCATCCAGCGTTTTACTTTTGTTTGAACAATAGGACTTATTTCGAAAATACGGGCAATATCATCCCTATATTTGAGTAGTAAGTTGGGATAACGCAGGTGCCAGGCTTCGCTTGCGATAATTCGAGGCTGGCATAACTGTTGGTCTTGGATAATTTCCGGACCGTCCTTTATACAGGTGATGATGTGGAAAGTAATGAGTAGTTTGCCAATAAGATAAGTAAGTGGGTTGTGATACCACTTTTTGCAAAGTGCAAAAAAACGGTATTTGTAAGAGAAACGCAGCGAAATGACGGTTACTTTATGTTCTCTTCCGAAGGCGTAAAGATGGGCATACTGAAGAATGTTGTTGCACATTTGCCCATATCCTTTTACTAAAATCATATCTTTCTATTCGTCAGCATTATTGTTGTTGCCTTTTAATGTCTTCTATATTACCAAGATTTACCCTACCTGTAGCCTCGTTGTACCGCAGATTAAACTCTTCTCGCGTTCTTTTCCAACGGTTGTGGCTCCAAAGATAAAGATGCGGATCGCGACGAATGGTATTTTGCAACTTATCAAAATAGATGTCTGTCAGTTCAAAGTCAGCTTTTTCTTTGGGCTTATCGGTTATCAATTGCATGTCACAGCGATAATATCCGCGTTTGGTTCGTGACACATCACAATAAAAAACCACCTGATTGGTTGCCTTCATAACTTTTTCCGTTCCTGTCAACACGGGTGTATCATGATTGAGAAAATCAAACCAGTGATGGATATTGTTCCAAAACGGCACTTGGTCTGATATATACCCCATCACAATGGGTTGTTTCTGTTGTTGGTAAGCTACTACGCGTCGTAATGTTTCGGCCATGGCAATGCAACGTGCACCCTGCTTTTCCCGCACTTTTTTGAAAAGACTGTCGAAGCGTTTATTTTCTAAAGGATGATAAATTTGCGTACAAAGGCCTTTGTCGCTTATCCAATAAGGTAGCGAGGTTATCCACTCCCATTGGCCATAATGGCCTAAATACACACCGCACGAACGTCCCTGAGCCACATAGTGGTCAATGATTTCAGTTCCTGTAAACACCAAATGTTTCATCAACTGTCGTTTACTCATGGTCATCAGTTTAATGGTTTCCACCAAGTAGTCGCAAAACCAATGATAAAATCCTTTCTCTATAGACCGAAGCTCAATATCAGATTTCTCGGGAAACGAGCTCTTGATGTTCTGCCGAATAACGCGGCGTCGATATTTTACCACATAATATGTAATCAGATATAAGAAGTCGGATATTACGTACAGCACGCAGAAAGGTAAAAGCGAGAAAGCAAACCAAACCGCATATAGCAAATAGTAGGCGATGAAACTGATAACATTCTTCATTCTGTGGGCATCAGTTTATCGTTAACCATTCTATACATATATTGCTGAATAATAGCCTTCACCTCGCGTTCCATCTGTGCTTGCTGTTTCACCTTTCCTTTGAGGTTATGTTTCATCAAGAGATCGTCTAGTGCATATACAGCCTTGGTTTGTTTACCATCAAATTGCAGCACATGCCCATATTTCACATATTGGTAGATGCCGTTAAGATAGTTTACGGCATATGTTTCTTCCATCGGCGTAGACATCAAGTCGCAACCGAAAGAAAGGAAAGGCTTGTCGTACCCCAAAATGCTGAGCACGGTGGGTAATATATCTATTTGCTGGGCGATACCGTCGCGCATGCCCGGTTCTATTTTACCGCTGGGGTCGTAGATAACGATGGGCGAGCAAAATCCACCTATATCCGTTTGGTATTGGGCGTGATCGCTCAGGTTGGTGTGGTCGCTTGTAAGTACAAAGATGGTGTTCTTGAACCAAGGTTGCTTACATGCGCTCTCAAAGAACTTGCCTATGGCCATGTCGGTATACCTGATGCACTTGTGCATGATCAGTCCTTCTTCAGGGTATACGTCCTTATACTTTTCGGGAATGATGTAAGGCGTGTGCGAAGAAACCGTGAAAACTGCGGTCATGAAAGGTTGTTTCATCTCGCTCATCTTTGCGCAATAGTATTGCAAAAATGGTTCATCCCAGATACCCCAATGGCCGTCGAAGTCTGCATCCCCACCAAAACGGGGGTCGGCAGCGTAATCTTCACGTCCGTAATATTCTTTAAATCCCGTTTTCTTTGCAAAAGCCAAGAAACCCATGCTTCCCCGATTGGCTCCATGGAAAAAGGCGGTGTTATAGCCTTCTTTGCCTAAAATGCCAGCTAGACCAGTGTAGGTGTTCATGGATTGTGGTGAAAGTACAAATGGCTCGATAAACATTGGGATTCCACAAAGTACTGAAGGCATTCCATCTATGCTCTTGCGCCCGTTGCAATAAGAATATTTGTATGTAGTACTTTGTTCTATCAGCTTGTCTACATAGGGCGTATAGCCTTTATAATTACCGCCTTCCAGTTCTTTGTTCAGTGCGCCAATGTATTCTCTGCCAAAGCTTTCCACAATTAATATAACCACATTTTTATTTTCAAATGCAAATGAAGGTGTGGGCTTATGAATGGGTGTAAACGTACTTTCCAACTCTTCTTGCGACTTGAAATATTCGGGAACAGTGAATACACTTTTACCAATAGTGCGAATAAGTGCAAATGGCGTATTTAGCACTAGTGCACATTCGGTGGGTCGGTTAACGTATTCGTTGGCGTTGCTGATAGTTATCGGACGAATACCTGAACTCAATCCGCCCCGACAGGCACCAACGCCGAGTGGTGTGATGGCAGCCAACAACAATAGTTGTAATCCGCTATAAGCCACACGTTGCTTAACCGACACGTATTGCGAAGCTTGTACTTTGGGTGTAACATACAGCTTCCACATGAGGAAAATCAATCCCGCTGCCAGCAACACCAAGTACCAATGCTCTAAAAGCTCGCCCCAAAACACGTCGCCAAGGTTATTCTCGTTCTTAAACTCACTGAAAACGCTTGTTGTCGTGCGTCGAAGGGTGTAGGGGAAATAAACTGAATCGCAAAGGTTGATTATTAACGTGGCAGAATTAACCACCACAAATATCCACTTACATATTTTATGATACAACGGCGTTTCTTTCAGCCATAGCGGAAAAAGCATCATTACGATATACAAGGCATTGGTATAAGTGATGGCCGAACGGTCGAAGATGTAGCCGCCGTAGAATAATTGCCAAAGACGTGTTGGCGATAGAACAGCACAGAAATAATTATAGTTCTCAAACAAGAACTCTATTCGTGCCGCGATATACAAGCCAAAGGCTAAAAGTAGATTGACGAACAATGCCACAAATGGGGCAAACGGGGTTTTTAAAATATGTATCTTTCTTTTTCTCATTACTAAATATTCAAAGATTTAAATATTTATTTCATCCCTTCTGCATATCATTCAGTTTATGATAATAGCCGTCGATAGCTAATAGTTCTTCGTGTGTACCACGTTCAACGATACACCCCTCGTGTAATACACAAATTTCGTCAGCATTTCGGATAGTTGACAGGCGATGGGCGATGGCAACTGTGGTGCGACTACTCATCAGTTTTTCTAAAGCATCTTGAACAAGCCGCTCGCTTTCAGTATCCAGCGCACTGGTTGCCTCGTCAAGAATCAAAATAGGTGGATTTTTTAATACCGCTCGCGCGATGCTTACCCGTTGCCGCTGACCGCCCGAGAGTCGATTGCCGCGATCGCCAATGTTGGTATCAAATCCATGTTCTGATTCCATGATAAAGTCGTAAGCATTGGCGATGCGTGCTGCCCGTTCCACCTCTTCGCGTGTGGCGTTTTCAACTCCAAACGTGATATTGTTGTAGAACGTATCGTTGAAAAGGATAGCTTCTTGATTGACGTTGCCGATGAGCTGACGCAAATCGTGTACGCCCAATTCGCGAACGTTGATTCCGTCAATAAGTACCTCGCCTTCCTGCACGTCGTAATAACGCGGAATTAAGTCGACAAGTGTAGACTTGCCTGAACCGCTTTGTCCCACCAACGCCACACTTTCGCCCTTGCGAATCGTGAGGTTAATATTGCGTAGTACCCATTGTTCGCCGTATTTGAATGATATATTGCGAAACTCTATTTCGTGTTCAAAACTACGGATGTGTTTGGGGCTGACCGCCTCCTTGATGTCAATCTCTGCCATTAAAATTTTGTCTACACGTTCCATTGATGCCAATCCTTTGGGAATGTTGTAGCCCGCCTTCGAAAATTCTTTAAGCGGATTGATGATGGAATAAAGTATGACGAGATAATATATAAAGGTGGGACCTGCATAACCTGACTGTTCAGCACGAGCGTTCCACCGAACCAGAGCACGATAACAATCATCACTGTACCCAAAAATTCGCTCATCGGGTGAGCCATCTGCTGCCGAATATTTACCCGCATAATATCGTTACGATAAGCGCTGTTCACTTTGTCAAAACGCGCGTTCATCTTCTCTTCGGCACAAAACGCTTGATGATGCGCAGACCGCCTAGTGTTTCCTCCACCTGACTCATAGTGTCGCTCCACAACGCCTGTGCTTTAATCGAGTTTTGTTTCAGCTTTCGCCCCACATACCCCATAAACCAACCAAAAATTGGAACGAAAATCAACGTAAAAAGCGTGAGTTGCCACGACACGATGACCAATGTGGTAAAATAGGCGATGATAAGAATGGGATTTTTAAACAACATGTCAAGCGATGACATGATAGATCCCTCGATTTCCTGCACATCGCCGCTCATCCGTGCAATAATATCACCCTTGCGTTCTTCCGAGAAAAAACCGAGCGACAGCGACGTGATCTTTTGATACAACTGATTGCGAATATCGCGCACTACCCCTGTCCGAATAGGGATAATTGACGCCGATGAAAGAAAATAAGCCGCGGTTTTAAGCAACGTCATAAACGCCAGCAAAAGTCCGATAATAAGCAGCGATGTCGTGGCGCCCAGCTCTGCAATCATTTGCTCAACATAATAATTGGCGTTGTTCATTATCACTTCCGCCAAATCTTCTGCAGACCCGATGCTACTCCAAGTTACAAACTGCGCAGGCTGTTCTGTGTCGCGCGTTTGAAAAAGGATGTTAAGAATGGGGATGAGCGTTGCAAAAGAAAAGATATTCAAAACTGCCGAAAGGATATTGAATATCACAGACAACACTAGATATTTTTTATATGGCGGCACAAAGCGGCGCAATATTTTCAGAAATTCTTTCATATTTGTTGTTTCGCAGCCACACATTCGCCACCGAACCATTACGAATTGCGATGCGTCGCCGTTGCAAAGGTAATGTAAATTGGGCGCAACCGCAAACCTCGTAGCATAATTTGTGGAAGAACTGAGTACAGAGCGTTTCCGTGGTATAGAGAGATTAAGATTTACATTACCTCAACGTTTTTCGTTTAATAGAGAGCTTTCTTTTTTATTAAGAACTCGTTATCCGAGGGCTCAGATGATCGATATTTTTAATATCATCCTATGGGTGGGGATGCGCAATTATCGGCAAAAATATCGTTTTACCCTAAATTCGAGGGTGTAACTTGCGTTTATGTAGTTACTGTCGGGTAAATCTTTGTCTCATTTTGAATGGAGTGGTTCACGCCGATTAAAAATTAAATAGTAACTTTGTCGAAGTTATGATAAGCAAGGCTAAAATAAGGTATATTCGCTCGCTCGAGCTGAAAAAGAACAGAATGGCAGAGCGGCTTTTCGTGGCAGAAGGTCCAAAGGTGGTGGAAGAACTGTTGCGGGTTCTGTCGCCCAAAATACTGCTGGCAACGGATAGCTGGGCACCTGTAAATACTGCTTTTAACGCAAGTGAACTGATTAACATAACCGACGACGAGCTGTGCAAAGTGAGTTTTTTAAGAACGCCACAGCAGGTGCTCGGCGTTTTTCCGATGTTCAGCACCGACAAAGCGCCTGCGGCTGAAAATATCACTGCCGAACTTTCGTTAGCACTCGACGGCGTTCAAGATCCGGGAAATCTTGGAACCATCATTCGCGTTGCCGATTGGTTCGGCATTCGGCGTATTTTTTGCAGTCCTAATACGGCAGATGTTTATAATCCGAAAGTGGTGCAGGCCACAATGGGCAGCCTGGCAAGGGTAAATGTCGTATATATGGAGCTTGAAACTTTGCTCAACGGGCTTCCGAAAAATTTTCCAGTTTACGGCACGCTGTTCAACGGTGAAAGTATCTACTGCCAACAGCTGTCTGCTGCGGGCATCATCGTGATGGGAAACGAAGGTAACGGTATCTCTGCGACTATTCGGAAGAAAATTACTCGTAGACTGTTTGTTCCTAACTTTCCGGAGGGAAAAACATCGGCCGAAAGCCTAAATGTGGCTGTTGCAACGGCTGTGGTGTGTGCAGAATTTAGACGACAACAATTGTAGACTTTAAAATATAACCCGTATGGAAATCGAATTGTATAAACAACGCAGTATGTCGGCTTGCCTGAAAGCGGCCTATGTACTTTGGATGAGTAACATCAAACGTATTTTGAAGGCAACCTGGCTGCCGATGCTGATTTATGCTTTGCTGGCTGCAGTTGCTACCCCTCCGCTGTTTCTGGCAGATTTTATCGACTCATTGGGTAGCAGTCCGGGTGTGCTGATGATTTTAAACCCTATTGTTCTAACTTTTCTGCAACTCGGAGTCGCGGCTTGGTTTACCGCGGGTATTATGAACTTATTAAATGGGCTTGATAAGAAAGAAAATCTGTCGAAATCTTTTATTTTTACAGCGTTTTTGTTTTGTATCATCGTTGTTTGTGAGATGTTGCTCTATGGCATCGAAATTTTCTTCGTATCTTCAATGTATTCAAATGGACCGATACCTTCTGCCGATAATTTTCCGCTCGTCTTGGGATTTATAAGGTTGGGAATGGTCCTGCTGCTCTGTGCTTTTCTTGTTCCGATGAGCCATGTCTTTATGAAGTATATGTTCACAAAAGGCGCTTCGCTGCGAAAGTTTCTTAAAATATATTACATAACGGGTCTAAAGCACTGGGCATTTCTTTTCGGATCAGCCTTTTTTAGTCTGTTTGTTCTCAGCATCATTGCCCTGTTTATTTCTTTACCCGGCATCATTTTGACCATTGCCCGTACCTTGTCGGAACAAGGTGAAATGATGGGTGATCCTTCGGGATTGCCCGCTTATTTCGGTATCCTAAGCTATGTAACTTTTGTAGTCATCTATTTTATACTTTTCTTTATCTCCGTGTGGAATGTCTTTGTGATGTATTACACATATGGTACCATTGAAAAGCAAGATGAGGAAAAAGAAAAACACAAAGTATGAAACAGAAAATTTTATTTATAGATCGCGATGGTACGCTTATCGAAGAGCCCTTGGACGAGCAGATAGATAGTTTTGATAAACTGCATTTCCTACCGGGTGTATTCAAAAACTTACGATTCATCTGTGAAAAAACCGATTTTACCCTCGTTTTGGTAAGTAATCAAGATGGACTCGGTACAAGTTCGTTCCCGGAAAATACGTTTTGGCCGGTGCATAATTTCATCATCGACACTTTCGCTTCGGAAGGTATTGCGTTTGCTGCACAATATATAGACCGTCATTTCCCGGCAGACAATTCGCCGATGCGAAAACCTGGTGTCGGGATGTTGACCGAATATTTTGATAGCAATCGGTACGATTTGGCTGCAAGTTATGTCATTGGCGATAGAGAAACAGATGCACAATTGGCTCAAAATCTCGGTTGTAAATCGCTTATCTTGGGAAAAGATGGAATGTCTTGGGATAAAATTGCTGAAATAGTTTTTGCCGGAGAACGAACGGCAGAGATGCACAGGACAACAAAAGAAACAGATGTGTATGTAAAACTTGACTTGAACGGAACCGGTAAATGTGACATTTGTACAGGTTTAGGTTTCTTCGATCATATGTTAGAACAAATTGGCAAGCATGGTATGCTTGATATAACTGTTCGTGTTAAAGGTGATTTACACGTAGACGAACATCATACAATAGAAGATACTGCCCTTACCTTGGGCGAATGCTTGGGCAAAGCTTTGGGTGATAAACGAGGGATAGAGCGTTATGGCTATTCTTTGCCGATGGACGATTGTTTATGTCAGGTTGCATTAGATTTTGGTGGTAGGCCATGGCTAGTTTGGCAAGCCGACTTTCAACGTGAGAAAATAGGCGAAATGCCAACCGAAATGTTCATGCATTTCTTTAAAAGTCTAAGTGATTCTGCCAAGATGAATCTTCATATCAAAGCTGAAGGTCAGAACGAACATCATAAAATCGAAGGAATCTTTAAGGCATTGGCCCGCGCTTTAAAAATGGCGGTAAAAAGAGATGTTCAACACTTTGAACTTCCCTCTACCAAAGGCAGTTTATAGCATTTTACTTTCTTTTCCATGCGGTTCTTCTTATTTATTTATTTATCAATACAATATGCATTATAGTACATGGAGAAAACTATGCAAAGTAAACATTTTATAAATGCTAAGAGAAAGCAGGGCAAATAATAACAAGAATATATAAAAGCTACACACCGCTTATCATTACAGATAAGAGATGTGTAGCTTGTTTTTGCATTCGGTCTAACCTCTTTTATATACTTAAAAAGGTATTGTTCTTTTATGCAAAATAAGATGCGTAAATGAATAGAAGGAGCCTTAAAGACCTAATGATTTCTTAATTTCTTCAATCTTTTTGTCAGCCTCTTTGTCGCATCGGTCATAGCAACCGGCGCATCTCATTTCGCCTTTTACTTCAAGATAAAACTTTATTTTAGGTTCTGTACCCGACGGACGCACCGACACCTTTGTGCCATCAGCGCAGAACCACTGCAAAACATTGCTAGGTTCGGGCATATCTAGCGGGGTAACAACACCATTTTCATCACGTTGCTGCAGAGTTTTAAAGTCTTTTGTACATACCACTTTTGAACCGGCAATTTCTTTTGGCGAGTTATTGCGATAGTTCTCCATCATCGCTTTTATTTCGTCGGCGCCACTCTTTCCGGGCTTAACCACATTGATAGTAAACTCTTTAGAAAATCCATATTCAAGATAAATATCCAATAGAAGCTCGTATAATGTTTTGCCTTGATCTTTAGCATAAGCGCAAATCTCTGCCAAAAGCGAGCATGCTGAAACTGCATCTTTATCGCGAACAAAGTCTTGTGCCATAAAACCGTAGCTTTCTTCACCGCCGCCAATGTATTTCTGTTTACCCTCCGACTTGCGAATTTCGTTTGCAATCCATTTAAAACCGGTATAGCAATCGCGCATTTCGATATGGTTTTTATCCGCAATCTTCTTAATAACCTCTGTTGTAACAATGGTTTTTACGATAAAATCGTTGGGTTGCATCTTACCTGTTTTTATTCTATTGGTAATGATATAATACAAGAACAGCAAGCAAGTTTGGTTACCATTAATCAACACCCATTCGCCTTTGTCGTTTTTACAAGCCATGCCTACACGATCGGCATCGGGGTCTGAGGCCATAACGATGTCGGCATCAATAGCCTTTGCATCACGCAGAGCCAATGTTAGAGCCTCTCCGTTTTCGGGGTTGGGACTTATCACTGTCGGGAAATCGCCACTTTTTACCATTTGTTCTGCCACACAATGCACATTATCAAATCCCCATAGTTTCAGCGAACGGGGAATTAACTTCATACCCGTACCGTGCAGCGGCGTGTAAACAATCTTCAAGTCTTTCTGTCGTTTGATAACTTCTGGGTCAATACTAATGGTCTTTACCATATCGAGATACACCTTATCTACCTCTTCGCCGATAATCTGTATCAATGATTTATTACCATTAAACTTTACATCCGACACCTTTACCTTCTCTACCTCGTCGATAATACCCTTGTCGTGCGGAGCCAAAACCTGTGCTCCGTCTTCCCAATAGGCCTTATAACCGTTATATTCTTTGGGGTTATGACTCGCTGTAATGTTAACACCGCTCTGGCATTTGAAATGTCTGATGGCGAAAGAACACTCGGGAGTGGGGCGCATATCATCAAAAAGATACACCTTAATATTATTGGCAGAGAAAATGTTGGCAACGGTTTCGGCAAACAAACGGCTGTTATTACGACAGTCGTGACAAACAACTACAGAGATTTGGGGCTTGTCTGAAAAGTTCTTTTTAAGATAATTGGCCAATCCCTGTGTTGCCATGCCCACCGTATAGATGTTCATTCGGTTACTGCCAGCTCCCATAATACCCCGTAATCCGCCGGTACCAAATTCCAAATCTTTATAAAAAGCCTCAACCAAGTTGGTTTTATCTTTATCATCCAACATTTTTTCTATGGCTTTTTTGGTTTCCTCATCAAACTCGGGGGCTAACCATTGTTTAGCTTTTGCCTCACATTGGGCAATAAGTTCTGCATTATTTTCCATTATCGTATATAATTAAATTAATGTCTTATTGTTTATTTATCAATAACGCAAAGATAATGATTAAAATCGGTTTTGTTGTAACCTAAGTTATAAAAAAGAGTTTTCTTAGATGTTTTTATTATTGTCAAATCTCTGTCATTTTACTTGGGTTTTGTCTTTATATATGGGGTAGGGAGCAAAAAGAAGCGAAAAGCAATAATTAACAAAAAAGAGTCGGATTGTTAAGAATGAGAACATTAAAACCATTCAATACTCGCATATTTCAAAATATTTTTTAGTCTACGCCGAATATCGAAGTATTTCGTACTTTTCTTTCTGCTTTTATAAGCCACTGATACATAGCTCTTTATATCCGAAAGCTATATTTTCGGATGGTATTTAGTCAGGTCTTACCTTGCAAAAGCATAGGTTTTGAGTTACAAAACCTATGCTTTCAGGTGCAAAAAGCTATGCTTTTAACTCGCAAGACCATAGCTTTTAGAAACGAAAATGAAGATAAAAACTTAATTTTTCATTTGATTTTAGGTTTTTAATCGTTGTTTTGTAATCTTCATGTAGCAAAATTTGACCTCATGTTTTTCTCTTTTGAGCAGATAGAACGTGTTAAAATAGAATTGAATAATTAAGGTTTGTTTACTATTTTACATTCTAAACAGTAAGAAATGAAAATGATTTTAAACCAATTATTGCTTTAGGTGCGGTTTTATATGAAAGTGGCACGGTGTTTGTAATTAGTTCGACAACAAGTATAATTTTTAAATATATCATATATGCAAAAAGGAAATATTGGGGTTACTACAGAGAACATTTTCCCCGTAATTAAAAAATTTCTCTATTCCGATCACGAAATCTTTCTGCGCGAATTGATTTCAAACGCTGTAGATGCAACGCAAAAGCTGAAAACTTATGCTGAACGTGGAGACTTTAAAGGCGACTTGGGCGACTTGTCTGTGCGCGTAACATTGAATAAAGACAAAGGTACCCTAACCATTAGCGATAGGGGAGTGGGCATGACTGCAGAGGAGATAGACCGCTACATCAATCAGATTGCTTTCTCGGGTGTGAGCGATTTCCTCGACAAATATAAGGATAATGCCAATGCTATCATCGGACACTTTGGCTTAGGCTTCTACTCTTCGTTTATGGTGAGCAAGAAAGTAGAAATTGTAACACGTAGCTATAAAGATGGTTCGCAGGCTGTAAAATGGAGCTGTGATGGTTCGCCGGCATACGAAATAGAAGATGTAGAAAAAGCCGATCGTGGTTCTGACATCGTGCTTTATATCGATGACGACTGCAAAGAGTTTTTAGAGAAAGACAAAATTGCAGAACTTCTGAACAAGTATTGTAAGTTTTTACCTATCCCCATTGTCTTCGGTAAAAAACAGGGATGGAAAGATGGAAAGCAGGTTGACACTGAAGAAGACAATATTATTAATAATGTAGAGCCGCTATGGACCAAAACACCCAGCACATTAAAAGATGAAGACTATAAAAGTTTTTATCGTACGCTCTACCCCATGCAGGACGAACCGCTGTTCTGGATACACCTTAATGTAGATTATCCTTTTCATCTTACGGGTATTCTTTACTTCCCACGTATTCACTCGAACATCGAATTGCAACGTAATAAGGTGCAACTTTATAGCAATCAGGTATTTGTTACCGATCAGGTTGATGGTATTGTGCCCGAATTCCTTACGTTATTGCACGGTGTAATCGATTCGCCCGATATCCCGTTGAACGTTAGTAGAAGCTACTTACAAAGCGATGCCGATGTTAAGAAGATATCTACTTACATTACGAAGAAAGTGGCAGACCGCTTACAAGCTTTATTCAAAGAAGACCGGAAAAACTTTGAAGAGAAGTGGGACGACCTGAAACTCTTTATTAATTATGGTATGTTGTCGCAAGAAGATTTCTACGACAGAGCCAAAGATTTTGCTTTATTGAAAGATACAGAGGGCAAATATTTTACTTATGAAGAGTATAAAACGTTGATAAAAGATAATCAGACGGACAAAGATGGACAGCTGGTTTATCTCTATACAAATGATAAAGAAGAACAATACTCGTATATAGAAACGGCAAAAAATAAAGGCTACAGCGTGCTGGAGCTTGAAGGACAGTTGGATGTTCCTGTGGTTTCGATGCTGGAGCAAAAGTTTGAGAAGAGTCGTTTTACACGAGTAGACAGCGATATCGTTGAACGATTGATTCAAAAAGAAGATGCGTTGAAAGACAGTTTGAGCGATATCGACCGTGAGAATTTATCGCAAGTATTCCGTTCACAACTACCTCATCTCGACAAAATAGAATTTAATACAGAGGTACAACCGTTAGGAAAAGATGCGCAACCCATTCTTATTACTCAGAGCGAGTATATGCGCCGCATGAAAGATATGAGCCGTTTTCAAGCCGGTATGAGTTTCTATGCACAAATGCCCGATGCATATAGCATGGTATTGAATAGTGAACATGCCCTGTTGAAAGATGTTTTAAGCACTTGTAAGTCTGTAACAGACTCACAATTAAAACCCATAAACAGCGAGATAAAAGGTTTGGAAGCTCGGCTTGCAGCTTTGAGACAGACTCAAAATGGGAAAAAGCCCGAAGAGGTAACAAGTGAAGAAAAAGCCGAATTGGAAAAGACAGAGGCATCATTAACTGAACAGCGCAATAAAAAGCAGCAGATATTGACTGATTATGCCAAAGGAGACGACATCGTTCATCAGTTAATAGACCTTGCCTTATTGCAGAACGGAATGTTAAAAGGTGCCGCGCTTGATGCTTTCTTAAAACGCTCTGTGGATTTGATTAATAAGAAAACTTCTGAGAAGAAAAATAAAAAGAGATAAAACTTTTTTATAAAAAAGATCTCGGGAAATTTGGCGGGATAGAAAAAACTCATTACTTTTGCACACGCAATTCAGCGTTTGGGTTCCGTAGCTCAACTGAATAGAGCATCTGACTACGGATCAGAAGGTTGTGGGTTTGAATCCCGCCGGAATCACAAATGATAAAGGCCAGCATATACAAGTGTGCTGGCCTTTTAGCGTATTATGAATTTCTAATTCATTGAAAATTAGGTAATTCGGCTGAATTAAAATTAGGTATAAAACGGAAAAAATATAGAATAAATTTTCTAATCAGCTAAAAAGATAGTATATTTGCAGACCTTTAAAGTAGGAAATCTAAAATGTATAATAATAATTATAAGTATTAATAATGACAAAAGCTGATATTATTAGTGAAATTGCCGTCCAGACGGGGTTACAAAAGAAAGACATTTCAGTAACCATTGAAAGTTTTATGGAGATTATCAAAGGCAGTTTGCTTGATAACAAAGAGAATGTTTACCTGCGTGGCTTTGGTAGTTTTATCATCAAACATCGCGCCGAGAAGACCGCACGTAATATTACAAAGAACACTACGATTACTATGCTGCGCACGATTTGCCTTGTTTTAAACCAGCCAAAAGCTTTGTAGAGCAAATGAGAGGCAACGATAGAACTTAAGGCAGTCGGTAGAGGAATATCCATATAATAATAACATATAAAATAAATTTATAGCTATGCCAAGCGGAAAAAAAAGAAAAGGCCATAAGATGGCTACCCACAAGCGTAAGAAGAGATTAAGAAAGAATAGACATAAGAGCAAATAAGCAAGGCTTGTTATAAAGTTTATTCTTGACAGAGGGGTATGTCAATATATCCGTTGAGGACATATTGATTTACCCTTTTATTTAACTAAGTATTTAGAAAAATAAGAGATGACCAGCGAAGTTGTAATTGATGTTCAACAGAAAGAAATCTCGATTGCCCTGCTGGAAGATAAAAAACTGGTAGAGTATCAGAACGAACCGCGAGAGGTTTCGTTTTCTGTTGGAAACGTTTATGTGGCAAAGGTTAAGAAACTGATGCCTGGACTGAATGCAAGTTTTGTAGACGTAGGTTTTGAACGCGATGCTTTTCTTCATTATCTAGACTTAGGAAGTCAATTTGACTCATACGCCAAGTATCTGAAACAGGTACAAAGTGACAGAAAAAAACTTTATCCTTTCGCTAAAGCTTCACGATTACCCGACCTTAAGAAAGATGGTAGTGTACAAAATACGCTATCGGTAGGGCAGGAAGTTTTGGTTCAAATAGTAAAAGAACCCATTTCAACAAAAGGTCCGCGCCTTACATGCGAGTTGTCTTTTGCGGGTAGATACTTAATTTTGATACCGTTTAATGATAAGGTTTCTGTCTCTTCTAAAATTAAAAGCGGTGAAGAGCGAGCAAGGCTCAAGCAGCTTATTCATAGTATTAAACCCAAGAATTGTGGTGTTATTGTCAGAACTGTTGCCGAAGGAAAAAGGGTGGCAGAATTGGACGCTGAACTGAAAACACTGACAGCATGTTGGGAAAATGCTCTTGAAAAAGTGCAGAAAACACAGAAAAGGCCTCAATTGGTATTTGAGGAAACAGGAAGAGCTGTAGCTTTGCTTCGTGATTTATTCAACCCGACTTATGAAAATATTTACGTTAATGACGAAGATGTCTTTAAAGAAGTAAAGCACTATGTGTCGATGATTGCACCAGATAAGGTGAACATAGTGAAATTATACGATGGGAAAGTGCCCATTTTTGACAACTTCAACATTACCAAACAAATTAAGTCGAGTTTTGGAAAAGCCGTAAATTATAAGCATGGTGCATATCTCATTATTGAGCACACTGAGGCATTGCATGTGGTAGATGTTAACAGCGGTAACCGCATCCGATCGGAAAAAGGACAAGAGGCGAATGCCTTAGATGTCAACCTGGGGGCTGCGGATGAGCTGGCAAGACAATTGCGTCTAAGAGATATGGGTGGAATTATTGTAGTAGATTTCATCGATATGAATCTTGCAGAAGACCGTCAAATGTTATACGAACGGATGTGTAAGAATATGCAAAGCGACCGTGCCAGACATAACATTCTACCGTTGAGTAAGTTTGGTTTGATGCAGATTACTCGACAAAGGGTTCGCCCGGCAATGGATGTAAGTGTTGAAGAGACTTGTCCTACATGCTTTGGGAAAGGAAAAATAAAATCCAGCATTCTGTTTACAGATCAGCTTGAGAGAAAAATTGACCGTCTGGTTAATAAAATTGGTATCAAGAAATTCTATTTGCACGTACATCCTTACGTTGCTGCCTATATTGACCGGGGGCTGTTTTCGCTTCGACGTAAATGGCAATTGAAGTACGGATTGGGTGTACATATCGTTTCTTCTCAAAAACTCGCTTTCTTACAATATGAGTTTTATGACCGTGAGAAGCAGTTTATTGATATGAAAGAAGAAATTGAAACAAAATAGAAACTAAACAAAGAGAGGAAAGTCACTATCGAACTTTCCTCTTTCTGTTTGATGAATGGCCTTTTACTTATTTGTATTTAGTTCGAAATATATTAACTTTGCATTTGTGATAGAGTTAGATAGACATATAGAAATTCTATTACTGAATAATGATTGCGTTATCATTCCTGATTTCGGAGGGTTTATGACGCATCATGTAGCGGCAGTATATGACGGCGAAAATAAAAGATTTTTACCGCCATCCCGTACGTTGGGATTCAATCACCATTTGCAATTGAACGATTCTCTTTTAGCTCAATCGTATGTAGAAGTTTATGATATAAGTTATCCGGAGGCCGTTGCTCGCATTGCCGAAGAAGTGGAAGAGTTAAAGCAACATCTCAAAAACGAGGGGCAGTATGAGCTAAATGGATTGGGCACATTATATAATACGAATGAGGGGTACTACACTTTCGAACCTTCTCCGGCGGGAGTTCTTACACCGAGTTTATATGGATTAAATGTATTGGATGTTTCATCCTATGCCGGTGATATCTCATCTTATATTGAAAAAGAAGATAAAGCGGTAGCTTATCCCTTTGAAATGAGTGCGTCACCTGTGACGGAAGGAGCAAACAATACTGAACCTCCTGCTGTTTCTTCTAGTTCGATAGATGTGGAGGAAGCAAATGAACAAGGTGAATCCGAGATTGATTGGGATGAGGATACGTTTACAAGCCGAATACCTACCTATGCAAAACGTGTGGCCATAGCAGCTTGTGCCGCTCTGTTAATATTTCTTTTGTTCCCGTCGATTATTAGAAACGGAACTATCAGTAATGTTACAAAGAGTATGGTAGACACCGAATTATTTACGCGTGTCATGCCGAAGGAGATAACCGGCGGTAGCGAAAGTATTTCAAAGATTAATATCACTAATACTAAAGGTATACAAGGCTCAGCCTTGAATACTGCTGAGTCAAAAGGTATTTCATACGAAACACCTGCCGAATCATCAGCCGATTTTTATTGTTTGGTGCTGGCCAGCAAAGTAACAAAAAAGAATGCAGCTCTTTTTGCGCAGCAATTGCAAGAAGCAGGTTATAGCGACACCGATGTATTGATAAGGAATAAAAGCGTAAAAGTTATTTACGGACACTTTGCAACCTTGAAAGAGGCTTGTGATACGTTGAGAAAATTGCAGGAAAACGACAACTTTGCAGACAGTTGGGTTATGCATGTCAAATGATGTGTTGTGTAGTAAAGTCAACTTATTTTTTATTTTACATGAAGCGAGTAAGATGTCCCAAATGTGATAATTTCATCACTTTCGATGAAACAAGATATGAAGAAGGCCGAGCCTTGTTTTTTCAATGTTCCGATTGTGGAAAAGAGTTTGGCATACGTATAGGAACATCCAAACTTCATAATCGTAGAAAAGAAGAGTTGTCGGAAGTTACCGACGATCCGAATAATTGTGGTTCACTATTGGTAATAGAAAATGTTTTCCACTACAAACAAATCATTCCGCTGCGTATGGGACGTAACACTATCGGCCGTTATATGAAAGGAAGCGGAATAAATTGTCCGATAGAAACAAATGATCCTAGCATTGATATTACGCATTGCGCCATCGATGTGACCCGAGATAAAAAGGGAAAATTGAGGTACATCTTAAGTGATGGTCCCAGTTATACCGGCACCTTTGTCGACAACGAAATACTGTGCGACCGTGAACGACGCATTATTACGCACGGCTCTCTCTTCACGATTGGTGCCACAAGCATTATTCTGCGAACCCGCGACGAAGACTAACTTTCTCCTCATCCAAACCCTTTAGTAAATTAGGCTATCTTCCCTTTTGGCAGCTGATTTGTCTGGAAAAATTAAAGGAGAGGTATTTTACCACTTAAAGTTGCTCCATCAAGTATAGGAAACCTGAACTGTTGACCGAATTGCATGTCGGGAGTCTCCGAATGTAAAAAATGTTACACCAATCCTTATCCCGAACTGGCGTAAAGTTGTATCTTTTGCAACAGCTCACATATTAAAAAGAATGGGCACCGACGTTCTGTTCAGATGTATCTTTGTAAGGACTGTGGTAGGCAATTTCAAGGTGGTCTACGTATAAATACAAAAAGTAGACTAGTCATTCCAGCCTACCAAGTGTCCATTATACCGAAAATTAGCTATTATCTTTTATCCTTATTCCTTCACCTTTCATCCCTAATTTAACGTGAGTTCG
>NZ_BAKN01000011.1 GCF_000614205.1 Hoylesella saccharolytica JCM 17484 | reverse complement strand
TAAAACCACTCGGAAGAATGAAATCCCAAATCGGGAAAGCATAAAAACACTTGGAAAAACAACAGCAGAAATTCTGACGGTGTTATTACGTATGTATGAGCAATATATTAGGCGCTTAAAACAAAAATCCCGAACGAAAAATCTTTATTTACTTTAGGATAAGGAAAAAAATCGTTCGGGATTTTTGTTGACGGTGAGCCACCCTTTTTACTACACCTTATCTTCCGCCTTTAAGGGATTCCAGCCCTGTGCCGTGAGTTCAAATTCGGTATCGTCGCGTGTTACAAGCATCGTTCCATATTCCGGTCGGGTGATGTGCCCTATTAGCTTTACGCCCTGCATTGCCTCGATTTTAGCGTGGTCGCCAATAGGAACGGTGAAAAGTAATTCGTAATCTTCGCCACCGTTCATCGCGCAGGTAGTAACATTCATGTTCAGTTCTTCTGCCATTACCGCAGTTTGATAATCAATGGGAATATTTTTTTCGTATATTCTGCATCCGCAATGACTTTGCTTGCAGATGTGCAGCAATTCGCTGCTCAACCCATCAGAAATGTCCATCATAGCCGTGGGACGAATGCCCGTCTCTCGCAATTGCGCCACAATATCCCCGCGTGCTTCGGGTTTAAGCTGTCGTTGTAACAGATATTCTTTGCCCGAGAAATCGGGCTGAAATGTTTTGAGTTGTTCTAAAGCTTGGGCATTATTCTTTTTCCGCGCCTCGTCTACCTGCTGATAATATACGGCTTTTTCGCGCTCTAAGAGCTGCAGTCCCATGTATGCAGCTCCCAAATCACCCGAAACGCATATCAAATCGGTATCTTTAGCACCATTGCGATACACAATTTCATCCTTATCAGCCTCTCCGATACAGCTAATGCTTATTGCCAAACCAGTGTAGGATGATGTGGTGTCGCCACCGACGATATCGACTTGCCACTCGTTACAGGCGGCTTTCAATCCTTCATAAAATTGCTCAACATCTTCGACGGTAAACCGTTTACTTAAGGCCATGCTCACAAGCAGCTGCCGAGGCGTTGCGTTCATGGCAAAGATGTCGCTAATATTTACTTGCGCTGCCTTGTAGCCCAAATGCTGCATGTCGATATAAGTGAGATCGAAATGCACGCCCTCCATCAACATATCGGTTGTTATGAGCACTTGTTTATCGGGATAACTGAGCACGGCGCAATCATCACCGATACCGTACTTCGTAGATGTATTTTTTACTTTTATATCGTTGGTTAGGTGGTTAATGAGCCCAAACTCACCCAGTTTTGCAATCTCTGTCATATCCTTCTTCTTAAGTGTAAATCTGTAAAATTAAGACACAAAAATAAGTTGGCAACAGTTTTTGGGATATCTGTTGCCAACTTGTGGGGTGTTTAACTGCGCTTAATGATTTCTCTCATTATCTCAGTCATCAACGGTTGGGCTTTATTGGCTGCCTCTTGCACTTCTTCGTGGCTCACTTCGACAGGCTGTCCTTCAAGCCCCAGGTCGGTAATGATACTCATTCCAAAGACTTTTATCCCGCAATGCCGCGCCACGATAACCTCCGGAACCGTACTCATACCCACGGCATCACCGCCTAAGCGATGATACATCCGATATTCGGCAGGTGTTTCAAAGGTGGGTCCTTGCACACCAACATATACGCCATGTACTACGCGAATGCTTTTTTCGCGGGCAATGGTGTCTGCCAAATCGCGTAAGTTCTTGTCGTATGCCTCGTGCATATCCGGAAAGCGCGGACCGGTGGGGAAATTCTTTCCACGCAACGGATGCTCGGGGAAAAAGTTGATGTGGTCGTCGATAATCATCAGGTCGCCGATAACGAAATCAGGATTCATTCCTCCCGAAGCGTTAGAAACAAAAAGTGTTTCAATACCTAACTCGAACATAACACGTTCGGGAAAGGTTACTTCTTTCATGTCATACCCTTCGTAATAATGAAAGCGACCTTCCATCGCCATAATATCTTTTCCGCCCAGCTTTCCAAAAATAAGTTTTCCGGCGTGCCCTTCTACCGTAGATACCGGGAAGTTAGGTATCTCGCTGTAAGGAAACTCATACTTATCAGTTATTTCCGAAGCTAATTGGCCCAACCCCGTTCCCAAGATGATGGCTGTTTTGGGACTTGTGGTCATTCTTTGCTTTAACCAAGATGCTGTTTCTTGAATTTTTTCGTACATAGCTTATTATTTTATTGTTAAATTCTTCTTCTTGCTCCAACATAAACCTAACATGAATCGGGAGTATGTAAAGATGCTCTTTTACTTCATCACTCAATTCTTCGACAAATAAAAGTCGGGCTGCATCTTTCTCGGTAGTAATTATCATTTTTGGAGAGGACATCCCGGCAAAGGTGTCATTGATGCGTCGAATATCTTTTGGTTTAAACTGGTGATGGTCGCCAAACGAAAGATGCGTGATGGGTGCGTCTGTATATTCCTGTAAATCGGATAGCATCTGCTTTGGCGAAGCAATGCCGGTTAAAAGCATTATCTGTTCGTCCTTGCTTATATCTTCGAGATTTCTTTCTTTTTCGCCAAACAGTTGCGTCATTTTTCCATATTCCATTGATGTAAAATACAAACTTTGATACGGATATAAATTCATCATCTTTATCAACATTCGATATTCCAACGGACGCAGATTGTTAGGACATTTAGTTATAATCACGATGTCTGCACGTGCCTTGCCTTGTTTCGGTTCGCGCAAACGACCTGCCGGCAACAGTTTATCATAAACCGTGAGCCGGTGATAATTAACCAATAAGATATTTATTCCCGGTTCAACGTACCGGTGTTGAAAGGCATCATCAAGCAAAATAACATCAACATCATTCGTCGCACTATCGGTTGTCAACAAGTCAATGCCACGCGTTCGTTTCTTGTCTACAGCTACATAAATATCCTTGAACTTCTTTCTAATCTGATAAGACTCGTCACCTATTTCAGGCATGGTTGCATTTTCATCTGCCAATATATAGCCTTTTGTTTTCCGCTTGTATCCCCGTGACAGAACGGCAACCTTCATTCGGTCTTGCAACAAATGGATAAGATATTCCACATGTGGCGTTTTACCGGTTCCGCCTACCGTAAGATTACCAACAGAAATAATAGGTACATCAAACGAGCGCGAAGTTAAAATGCCCCATTTGAACATCTGATTGCGTATGCATACAAACCAACCGTAAATCCAACTCAGCGGTAAGAGCCAATAGTTGATCTTAACATGATCGACTTCTGTTCCCATATTCATCAGTTAATATTAAATTCCATCGGTAAGCGTGCTTGTATAGCTTCGCGCTCATTCAATCTACGTATGAACATAAACGGCTCGTAATAACTTCCGAGTGTCAATCGCAAATGACCATCCAACGTACCACGCGGATTAACAACATTCAGCAATTGTTCTTTCCATCCTAATAAAGCAGGATATTCTCTCGTAGTATAATCTTTAACACGAGCTAACTGAGCAGCTTTCTTTATAGCAACATCTAAACCACCCAACTGGTCAACCAACTTAAGTTTTAAAGCGTCTTTTCCCAACCACACATGACCTTGTGCAATATTATCTACGGCATTTACCGACATCTTTCGGCCTTCTGCCACTCGCTTCAGAAAAAGAGAATACCCGCGATTAATATACAAAGAAAGCATATTAAGTTCGTCTGTATTAAACGGACGCGCTGTAAGATTTCCAAAACCGCTATGTTTGTTGGTGCTAACTTCATCAAACTTAACCCCCAGTTTATCTGTAACCAAACCGCTCAAATCGGGAAATACGCCAAAGATACCTATACTTCCCGTTAGAGTATTGGGCTGTGCTACAATCCAAGTGGCGGAACAACTCATATAGTAGCCGCCCGAAGCAGCATAATCTCCCATAGAAACCACCACCGGTTTCTTTTTCTTCAGTTCGACAATTTGATGCCACAACTGTTCAGAAGCGTAAGCATCGCCACCAGGTGAATTAACACGCACGACAACAGCTTTGATGTCATCGTCGTTCATCAGGTCTTCAATATCCTGACAAACATTCTCTGCCACAATATTATTATCACGAGAGAACATTCCCGCAGCAGCGTTTTGCACAATTTCGCCCGCTGCATAATAAACGGCTATTTCATCTTTAATTTTATTGTTATCCTGGGGCATATTGAGCATATCTTTTACGCCGACTTGCTCTATCAACTCGTCTTGATCGATGTCTAACAGCTTTTTAACTTCACCTTTCACCTGGTCGGCATAAAGTAATTTGTCTACTAATCGATACTTCAGTAGATTTTTCGGTTCATCGAGCAACAAAAACTTGTCAGCATACTCGTTTAGTTGCTGTACGCTTATTTTTCTATCGGCAGACACCGAGTTACAGATATCATTCCACATACCCGTAAGAAATACACTTACCTGCTCTCGATTAGCATTGCTCATCTTTGTCTCCGTATAATACTCGGTAGCACTTTTATAGGTTCCCACCTTCACAACCTGAAACTTTACGCCTAATTTTGCCGCAAGATCTTTAATGTAATAAGGTTGGATGATAAGCCATGCCAATCAATTTTTCCTTCTGGATTAAGGTATATCTTATTGGCCACCGAAGCCACGTAATAGGCCTTTTGCGAATAAACATCGGCATAAGCAACAATCCACTTGCCCGATTTACGAAAATCGGATAAGGCATTGCGAATTTCCTGCAAGGTAGCATAACCGGCCTGAAGCAATCCGGCTTCAATATAAATGCCCTTGATGTAATCGCTGTCTTTTGCCTTTTTGATAGCCGCCAGCATATCATTCAAGCCATTCTGAGTAATGGCGTCTCCCGCAATCTGCTCCCAAATATCCTCTTTTGAACGTTCAGTGATGTCGCCCGAAAGGTTTAACACCAAAACAGAATTATCGCTATACGCTGGTTCTGTATTTAAAGATGCGATGATTCCGATAAGGCTTATCAAACCGAAAGCCGTTGTAATTGCAACAAAAATAAAAATACCGATAACGGTTGCAAACACATTTTTAAAAAAATCTTTCATATTCGGAAACTGATTGAATGAGGTTATACTTTTGCAAATATACGGAAAAGTGTAAGAAAAAGCGAATTTATTACGGGATTTTAAGTATCACAGGCGAGGCATAAAAGGCGGTTGTTGACTTTAAGACCTAAATAAGTAGAGATGGGAGAGAAAAGTTTTTTGGCGTTTTGCAGGAGTGAAAAGCCCGAAAAAAGTTTTTTACGAGAATTCACCATATCAGGAAGCGCGAAATATTTATCCCTAACCTATATTAAAGTGCCTGCAAGCCTATTGATTGCAGATATTGTTGTGCCAGCTTTTCATATTCATCGCCCAGCGAAATAAATTTACCCAAACTTGACAGCGCGGCGTGTTTTACGCCTAAATGGGAGCTTTGCAAAGCAACGCCAACCTGGTCGAGATACTCGTTAATGCCTCGTTCGTTAGGTTCTTGTCCACGCATAAACAGTCGCGCCAAGATGTGGTAAGCACATATTTGACATTCAGGTCGTTCGCTGGCCATCCACTGATAAGCCCAAACGGGAGCTTCGGCAAGATGTTGGTATAAATTAAAGGCCAGCATTTCGGCCACCTCTTGCGACATTTTCTGCTCCATCCACACCTCAATGAGTTCTGCCGACATCTTCTCGGGGGGCATTATCAGCGTAGCCAGAATTTTACATTCGCGTATATCTTCTTTCCATAACTCCACCGCCAAGTCGTAGTCTTTACCATAGGGTTGCGCCATTTTCCGCAACTCGTGAAAAGGAACGCCCCAGTTAAGTTTATATACCATGCCCTTATCGGTCATTGAGCGCGAGGTGGTGCCATCCATCACAAACCGAAACGACTGTTTGATGGCTTTTAATTTCTCGTGTGTATCTGCTGCCATTGGTTCTTTTCGTTTTTAGATAAGAAATCCGTATTCCTTAGAATATCGAAGCATCTGGGCCTCGTAGCTTTCGGTATAATCTACGGCTACATCGGTTATCACGCCGGTTTCATCGGTAACCGGGCGCAAAACCGGATTAAGAAAGCCCTTATATGGGGCTAAGTTGAGATGTCGGTAACGCTCTAATACCTCGCTATGAAGAGCAGCATCTACCTTCACGGCATATTGCTCAACCAGTTTTCGGGCTGCCGAGAAGTCGCCTTCGCTCTTTATTCGCTGAATTTCGGCCAACAATTGGGCAAATAAATCACGTAAACGCGCGTAATCGCTTATCTCTACATAGGTTTTACCGCTGCGTTGTACCATTTTAATAGCCTCGCCACCACGTTCCAAAGCCCAGTGAGCAATCAAGGAACGGTTGCGCATATGGGCTTCTTCAATGTTTTTTCCCGGTTCAATTCTGGTTAATTGGGTCATCAATCCGTTCATCATATACGAATAGTATTGTGACTTGTAAGCCTCAGTATCAGGTGTAAGCCCCAGCTCAACAAGCTTCGGATCTGCCAGATAATAAAGCCCGAACAAGTCTGCCCGCGCCTCTTCTATCGTGTTTCCGTAAGCTTTCAACGCATCAGGATTTACGCCGGGAAGCAGCTTCCCACTGCCATGTCCCAGACATTCGTGCAGGTCTGTGTGTAAATCGTCGCACAAGTCACCATACTTTTCGATAAGTGCAAGTGTTGTCTTATCAACAACAAACTCTTCTTTAAATCCATTGTTGCGGGCAGCTTTATTATAGGCGTCGGTCAAATTGCCTATCGTTACGCTTTTAGACCCATACTTAGCTCTTATCCAATCAGCGTTCGGCAGGTTGATACCAATGGCTGTAGAAGGATATTCATCGCCTCCAAGCATAGCCGCACATACTACATTGGCGGTTACTCCTCGTACATTTTCTTTCTTAAAGCGCGAGTCAACGGGCGAATGATTTTCAAACCATTGGGCATTGCTGCTGATGGTTTGTGTGCGACGTGTGGCCTCCCAATCTTTGTATTCCACAATTCCTTCCCACGAAGCTTTTAGTCCCAAGGGATCGCCATACACCTCGATAAACCCATTAACAAAGTCGACGGTGCCCTCATGCTCGTTTAACCATTCGATAGAATACCTGTCAAACAATTCCAAATCGCCTGTTCTATAATACGCAATGAGCAAATCGAGCACCTTTTTCTGTTGCAAGTTTTCGCTTACCTCTTTTGCTTTTTCCAACCAATAGATAATTTTTTCAATGGCAGGGCCATACATTCCGTCTGCCTTCCAAACAATTTCTTCCAGTTGCCCGTTCCGCTTAACCAATTTGGAATTTAAGCCCCAAGAGGGCGATTCGCTACCCGACTGTTGTTTTCGGACGTTATAAAACGCTTCGACTTCTTGTTGTGTAACGCCGTCATAATAGTTGCAGGCAGATGTTTGCACCAAATCTTCGCCGTCACACTTGTTTACGCGTTTGGCATACAAATCGGGATTAAAGATAACGGGGCAAAGCTCGTCACACAATTCATCAACCGAGCTATACCCTTCCATCGGCAGATATTGCGCAGGAACACTGCGTAAAGCCCTTCTAAAAAAGGTTTCGGAAAATTCGGGAATCAGTTTTTCACAACCGTAATGATGGTAAATGCCGTTAGAAAACCACACCCGCTTGAGATAAACAATAAGTTTCTCAAACTCGACCTTATCTGAAGCAGAATCAAAATAAAGGTATAAAGCCTCAAGCGTTTTCCTTATCCGCAGATTATACTTACCGAACTGATCGGTTGTAATATCGCGGCCGCATAACGTGGCTTGCGACAAATAATAAATAAAAATTTTCTTTTGTAAAGGTAGTTCTTCAAATCCGGGCAGTTTATACCGCAACATTTGAATATCGGCAAACTTCTCCTCAGAATATGCAAATGTATCTTTCATTCTTCCATACTTAATACCCCTACCGGTGCAGAGGTATATGTACACCATATAAAAAGTATTAGTGCTTTTTCACCACGAGGCTTTCTCTATACTCTTTCGGGCTCATCCCGATAATTTTATTAAAAGATACGTAAAACGCCTGACGCGTAGAGAAACCCACAGCTTCAGCAATATCTGCCACAGTAAGATTATCCAAATTCTTATCCGAAAGTAAAGCCAAAGCCTCTTGAATGCGATGTTTATTAATAAAAGAAGTGTAATTAGACTCGAATTTACGTCTTATTACTAAAGAGATATACCTTGTATTCGTTCCCAAATCTTGAGCAAGCTGTTTGGCCGAATAGTTTCGATCTTTAAATTTTCTGTTTACCGAAATTTGTTGCAGAATTTTTTGTCCCAGAATTTCCACTTGTTTTGGGCTGATTTGTATTCCGGAACTTTTCTTTATACCTTTTTCCGTTGAATGTGTCATACTAAAATGCTAATTAACCTACTGATGTATGCAAATATACAAATATTCTAATAAAAAAAGCTAAACATTTAACACAATAAGTGTGAAGTTGCTACAAACAAGGCCAAAACACTGACTTTTAAGCACTAACAAGGGTCTATTAATAACTTATTTTTTGATTTTTGCTAAACAATAAAATCTTATTTTCTATCTCAAGTTTTCCTATTTTTCAATCACAATAGAAAATTTTGATTATGAAAGAGTTAAGCACACCATTTCTAAAAGCATAGCTTTGAGGTTGCAAAAGCTATGCTTTCAGCCTGCAAAAGCTATGCTTTTAGAAGGTAAAACCTATGCTTTTACGACTCCAAACCATAGGTTTTAGAAAACAATCGTGCAAGTGCGATAAACAGAGGAGATTCCAACCGTGAACTATTCTATACCGAACAAAAAACTCATACAGAAAAATCCTTCAACAGTACTCAACTATAATTTAAATGAAGTATCCTGGTTTGAGGTAGATACTAAAACCATAAACGAGCGCAAAGAAAAAAAGGAAAAGAAGAACGATAAATAAAAAAGGAATGCGCTTCACGCATTCCTTTTATCGCATAGTCTTAACCTCCTTAACGATTATCCAATCAAAGAAAATCGGTAAATAAGTCCGACTTACTTCTTTTTTTCTTTCGGTTGTTCTTCTTTTTCAGACTGCTCGTCTTCTTTTTCGTCGCCTTCCAGAATTTGATCCATTGGCAACTGTCTGTCAATAGGAGTACTGAAAGAGATAATAGATTCGCTTCCGGAAAGACCAAGCGGCTGCAGTTTGTCGTGAATAATCGTCATTAAATGGCGATTATTTCGAGCATACATTTTGATAAACAAATCGTAATCGCCCGTGGTAACGTGACATTCAACCACTTCGGGGATAGCTTTCAATGCTTCAGCAACCTGATCCGAATGATTGGGATCTTTGAGATGAAGCCCCACAAAAGCGCAGGTTTCATATCCGATTTTCTCCGGATCGATGATAAATCTGGAACCTTTAAGAAGACCAAGAGTGGTAAGTTTCTGTATACGCTGGTGTATTGCCGCGCCACTTACTTTACAAACACGCGCAATTTCCAAAAAAGGTATTCGCGCATCTTCTGCAATATAATGCAGTATTCTTTTATCTAAAGAATCTAAACTATGATGTGACATAAAATATTAATTTGTTTGCAAAGATATAATAATTCGTTGGCATTCACAATAAAAGAATATTATTTTGTAACAATCTTATTATTTACGATTCTCTTGAACGGAAGAATAGTTTATGTTTAAGATACCGGCATTACGCAATGCTAGCTTAACGGTAGTAATCAAATGCATAGGTGTATCTTTATCTGCACGGATAACTGCTGTCATCTGCTGAACATCTTCGGGTAACATTCGGTTGCGTTCAGCCCGCAAATAATGTTCCATATCCGAAGGAGAAACAATTTTATCGTTCAACTGGATAAAAAATCGATCGGCCGGAAGCGTTTTTTCGCCAAAAGCGGGCTTACCTATATATATATAAGAAACGGTCGATTTTTTGGTCATTCGGGTTAATTCTGTACCTTGCGGTATACGGTATTGCACTTTCAAAGTTACTTTTCGCATGTGGGTAACAATCATAAAAAAGAAGAGTACCGTAAAGATGAGATCGGGCAAAGACGACGTATTCAATCCCGGAATAGCACGTTCTTTTCTGCGTCTGAACATTATTGAGCCCCTCCTTCCTGTTTTACATCAAATATTTCGATTACCCGTTGCGGGCACATTCGAACGATTTCTTCTTTCTCTTCTTGCGAACAGAAATCGTAGCGACGACCATATCGCTTTACGGAAATACGGTTACGGACTGAAGAGTAGGCTTTTGTCAGTGCATTCTGAACACGAAAATAAGTATCGTAATTACTATCGGAATTGGCTTGTAGCTGTACAAGATGCTTGGGACCGACGATAAGCAGAAATGTTTCCATACGTTTCGACAGTTCTTTTATCTCACATGGTTTATCGTCTATTAGCAGCTGATTGTCGGCAGTAATCACGAGTTTCATCAAGTCACGCTTGTTAACGGCGGTTTCTTCTTCACGCGGTTTCTCGGGTGGAGGCAGTCGTCGAGAAAGTCCTTTGTCGACATCCATCGAAGTAGTGACCAAAAAGAATATCAACAACATAAACGAAATATCTGCCGTCGAGGTTGTATTCAGTTGCGGTAGGGTACGTCTTCTTCTGCCAAACATAACTCACTTTTTATCTTTCCGGTAATAACGTGTAGCACCAAAAACAACGGCTCCTATCGCCACAAAAAGCAGAACAATACCGGTTATGATGAACATATCGGATATTTTTAACCAAAAGTGGTCGGTATAAGGTTGTCCGTTTATCAGCATATCCGAATCAGAACCCAGCAACAAGGTAAGTAACAAAAGCAAAAATGTGCCTGCAACAACTGCATAAGTTATTTTTTTTGCAGGTATGTGATTGTTCCATTGTTCGTCTTCGCCCTTCAAACGAATACTTCTTCCAACTCCGAATGTTGCAAAAGCAACAGCCAGCAGTAGAAGGAAAAGTATCAGCGAGATGATGGCACCCGTAAAAAGCGGCGCGTTCAGGTCGGGATTGAGTAGATAAGGAATGCTATAGCCCACAGCGTAGAACAAGCCGAAAAGCAAAACAATAACAGCCGAAAGAAGATAAAATACCTTTTGCGAAATGCGCTCGGCTGCTCCCCGACGTATCAATAGCATCAATCGTTTCATGCGCGTAACTTATGATTCATTATCGAGTCTAACAGCGTAATGGCCGATTCTTCCATTTGTGCCACGAGATGTTCTATCTTTGAAAGGATATAATTGTAGAATATTTGTAAAATAAGTGCAGATATAATCCCGAAAATAGTGGTAATCAGGGCCACTTTCATACCTGCGGCAACAATCGTGGGACTAATGTCGCCTGCCTGTTCTATTTGGTCGAAAGCCATCACCATACCGATAACAGTACCCAGAAAGCCGAGTGAAGGAGACAGCGCGATAAACAACGTTATCCACGAGCATCCCTTTTCGAGGTTAGCAGACTGCACCGAACCGTAAGAAACAACAGAACGTTCGATGTTTTCTATCGATTCGTCAATGCGCAGCAGGCCCTGATAGCAAATCGAAGCCACCGGACCGCGTGTTGAACGGCATTGTTCTTTGGCACCTTCGATATCGCCCGAGTTCAGCTTTTCGTCCAAATCGGCCATAAACCGCTTGGCATTGATTTCCGACAGACTGAGATAGATGATGCGTTCGATGCAGAAAGCGAGTCCCAACACAAGAGTCAGTGCCACCAACGACATAAAGCCTGCGTTTCCTTCGATAAACTTGGTTTTCAACGACCGATACAAACCGCCCCCCGTCGTTTCTTCTTCCAAATCCTCAATCCCCCCCCCGTCGTCTGCCGTTGCAGAGGGAGAAGTCTTACTATCAATGGTTAATCCGTTAGAAACCGTATCGCTTGACACAGGCATTGCCCTTGTCGGAGCAGATTGTGCGTAAACCAAAAGAGAGGAACAAGAAAAAACAAGCGCGAAAACCGCTGTCTTAAAAATAGAAATCTTCATTTGCATACATTAAAATATATCGAATAACGATGGCCCAAAGATACATATTTTAGCCCTAACGAGCAAAGGACATAAAAGGAAATACATCCCCAACCGAAATAGGTTTTCCGACAATCGGTCATCGGCGACGGTAAAATAAAATCGACACATCAGCGTTAAATAGGATAAACAATTTGTCGATGAAACACGCTTATACAAGCTGGCTTCTCATTGCGCTTGCCCTGCTGGCCACTGCATGCGGAGCGGATAGAAACATCAAACGGGGCGAAAAGCACTGGGCATTGGGCGAATATTTCGATGCAGCAGCTCAATTTAAGCAGCTTACACCAAAACGCCCGTCAAACAGAAAAAAGAACGTGCGCAACTGGCCCTTAAAATGGCTCGCTGCTACGAAAAAATCAATATGGCAGAAAGGTCGGTAGCAGCGTATCGCAATGCCGATCGATACACCCCGATAACGGTTCAGGAACGCCTCAACTATGCCCGGCAACTACTGAAAACCGAGAAATACAAGCTCGCAGAAACCCAGTTTTGTACCGTTCTCGACTCGCTACCCAACAACCCGCTCGCGCAAGCAGGACTAACTACTGCCCGCAACGCTGCGCAACAGAAAAAAGAGGGCTCGCGCTATTCCGTCAGACGGTTCGACGCATTTAATTCGCGCCGCGCCGACTACTCACCGATGTTTCTCGGTAACGACCGCCTCTACTTCACCTCGACACGCAACGAAGCCCAGGGCGACGAGCTCAGCGCCATCACCGGAGTAAAACCCGGCGACATTTTTTACGCCGAAAAAGACGATAAAGGCAAATGGAGCAAACCCGAACCCGTTACCGGCGGGCTCAATTCAGACTTCGACGAGGGAGCTTGCGCCTTTTCGCCCGACGGAAAAACGATGTACCTCACCCAATGTGTCACCGACCCCGTTGCACCCCGATTTTCGCAAGTGATGACATCCAACCGTTCGGATGCCGCGTGGACAAAGCCCACACCACTGACCATCACCCGCGACACGCTGTCGAGCTTTGCCCATCCCGCAGTATCGCCCGACGGACAATGGCTTTACTTCACATCCGACATGCCCGGCGGACAAGGCGGGCTCGACATCTGGCGCGTGAAACTAACATCTGCCGGACCCGCTGAACTGGAGAACCTCGGCAAACCCGTCAATACAAAGGGAAACGAAGAATTTCCCGCTTTCAGGTCCAACGGCGATTTCTACTTCGCGTCTGACGGACACCCCGGACTGGGCGGACTCGACATCTTTTACCTTCGCCCCGATTCTTCCGGTCGCCTCACCCTACACCATCCCGGCTATCCCCTCAACTCTTCTGCCGACGATTTCGGAATCACCTTCGAAGAACCCTACAACAAAGGTTTCTTCTCATCCAATCGTGGCGATACACGCGGATACGACCACATCTACAGCTTCGAAAACCCCGAAATAGTGCAAACCATCAAAGGCTGGGTTTACGAAATCGACGGATACGAACTACCCGGCGCACAAGTGTACATCGTAGGTACCGACGGCACCAACCTCAAAGTATCGGTACTGCCCGACGGCTCGTTCAAACAAGTTGTCAATCCCCACACCAACTACGTTCTCATGGCCACCTGCAAAGGTCATCTCAACCATCAGGAACAAATCGACATCGCCCCCACATCAAGCTCGCACGAACACGTGCTGCAATTCCCCCTCGCCCCCATCAACGTGCCCGTGCTTATCGAAAACATCTTTTACGACACCGACAAAGCCACACTGCGCCCCGAATCGGAAACCGCTCTTGACCAACTGGTGAAACTGCTGAACCAAAACCCCAACATCACCATCGAACTGAGTGCACACACCGACTATCGAGCAGCACCGCCTACAACAAAGACCTATCGCAGCGCCGTGCCGAAAGCGTAACACGCTACCTCACCGCGCACGGCATCACCCCCGACCGTCTCACGCCCGTGGGCTACGGCAAAGAACGCCCCAAAACCATCCGCAAAAAGCTGACCGAAACTTACCCCTTTTTGAAAGAGGGCGACGTGCTGACCGAAGATTTCATCAAAAAGCTACCACCCCGGCAGCAAGACATCTGCAACCAGCTGAACCGCCGCACCGAATTCACCGTTTTACGCACTACCTACGGAATGTTCGACGAAAAAGGCAGACTGAAACAGTCTGTTACGCCCAGCAAACAAGAAACAACTGATGATGAAGAAGATTTCATAATGAATTAGCTATTAGAGCTTAGAGATGAATTGCCTATTCTCTATAATTCATGATGAAACATTGTTCGGCGTTAAATCAATTATAAAACAGCATTCGACAACAACCAATTATAATTAGTTTTAATACTCAATTTTTTATTTCTCGTTCTTCATCATCAACCGCATTATTACCTAAAAGCAATATGAGGTAATAGCGTCTCAGTTATTATTACCTAAAAGCAATATAAGGTAATGGCGTCTCAGTTGTTATTACCTAAAAACAATTTTAGGTAATATCGACTCAGTTACTATTACCTAAAAGCAACATAAGGTAATATTGTCTTAATTATTATTACCTAAAAATAACTTTAGGTAATATTTCCTTTGTTTTTTTCTTAGA
Organism: Hoylesella saccharolytica JCM 17484; assembly: GCF_000614205.1. Classification (GTDB taxonomy): domain Bacteria; phylum Bacteroidota; class Bacteroidia; order Bacteroidales; family Bacteroidaceae; genus Prevotella; species Prevotella saccharolytica. Next base: position 63,000 of record NZ_BAKN01000011.1, on the reverse strand, counting down.
AAAATGTTTGCATTCTAACAGATTATCTATAAATTTGAACATTCAAACCCATATATCTCACGAAAATAATTAAACAACCAATTTATATGGCAAAAGATATTTCAAAACTACCAGTAAGGTATCAGGCAGAACCGCAATACACCATAGACGATCTTTATTTTTCTGTGTTCAACGAGCGCCGTAAGTTTGATGAAGAGGGTAACGTCTATTACGTACCCCTCGACAAAAACACCGCGCCGACGGGCGTCAAGGTGTTTGACAATTTTTTGAATTATCTTAATGAGGGGCGCAGTGGTGTAAACGTTTTTTGCCACATGGCGGGCGTATCAATAAAAGATTTCAGAGGACTGTGTATGATATTAACCGGGATGAATCCGGTGATTTTTCAAATGCGTTGGACAGAGCATGCCGTGCTTGAATTGCTGCGTTACAGCAACCTGTCGCTTGAAGAGGTTACCAAACTGAGCGGCGCGGGATCGCAAAAAAATATGTGCGAAACCTGTACACGCGCATCGGGCTATTCGCCCTGGTATTATCGTTATAATGAACGCGAAAAAGGTGATGTGGGAAAGTATAGGGTGTGATACTTGGATGAAGGATGAAGGATGAAGGATGAAGGATGAAGGATGAAGGATGAAAGTTTAATTGATGAGAGATTAAGGATTATTATAGATTAGGGTTTAATAGTTTAATAGTTTAATAGTTTCATTTCTCATCTCTAACCAATAATTCCTCATCCCAAAAGACAATTAAACTTTCATCCTTCATCCTTCATCCTTCATCCTTCATCAAAAAAACGCCCGACAGACGATGTCGGCGTTTTTGGGATATAATCTGTTATTTATTCTTCAGCAAATCGCGAATTTCGGCAAGCAACTTCTCCTCGTTCGTAGGTTTCGGCTCGGCCGGCTTCTCGGGCTCGTCTTTTTTACTTGCCAACTTATTCACACCCTTTATCAGAAGGAAGATACAGAAAGCAATAATCAGAAAATCGATAACGTTCTGAACAAAATTTCCGTAGGTAATTTTGGCGTCGCCAATCGTTATGGCAAGCGATGTAAAATCCAATCCACCGATAAGCGTTCCCAGCACGGGCATCAGCAGGTCGTCTACCACCGACGAAACAATCTTTCCGAACGCGGCACCGATGATAACACCGACAGCCATATCCAACACATTACCCCGCATGGCGAAGGCTTTAAACTCGTTTAAAAATTTACTCATTGTTTTTACCTTATTTAAAAATTAATATACGGTTTACTTGTGCAAATTTAGAATTAATTTTGTAACTTTGCGGTGCAAAATAAAGGAAAAAGGCAGGTTTCAGGCTGACATTTTGTTTTTTTATAATTCATTTTGTAAAGCAGGCTTGCTAAAATGTCCGCAACGAGTATTTTCAACCCTTTAAAATAAAATAAGATGATTAAAATTGGTATTAACGGATTTGGCCGCATCGGTCGTTTCGTTTTCCGCGCTTCTCTTGAAGAAGCAAACGCAAAAGACGTGGTAGTTGTAGGTATTAACGACCTTTGCCCGGTAGATTACTTGGCTTATATGCTGAAGTATGACACTATGCACGGTATCTTCAAAGGTACCATTGAGGCAAACGTAGAAAAATCAGAACTCATCGTTAACGGAAATGTTATCCGCGTAACAGCAGAACGCAACCCCGCCGACTTGAAGTGGAATGAGGTTGGTGCAGAATACGTTGTTGAGTCTACCGGTTTGTTCCTTTCTAAGGAGAAATCACAAGGTCACCTCGACGCTGGTGCTAAGTACGTAGTTATGTCGGCTCCTTCTAAAGACGATACACCTATGTTCGTTTGCGGCGTAAACGAAAAGAGCTATGTTAAGGGTACACAATTCGTATCTAACGCTTCTTGTACCACCAACTGTTTGGCTCCCATCGCTAAGGTGTTGAACGACAAGTGGGGTATCAAAGACGGTTTGATGACAACAGTTCACTCTACAACAGCTACCCAGAAAACAGTTGACGGTCCGTCAGTGAAAGACTGGCGCGGTGGTCGTGCTGCTTCGGGCAACATCATTCCTTCTTCTACGGGTGCTGCTAAGGCTGTAGGTAAGGTTATTCCCGAACTGAACGGTAAACTGACCGGTATGTCGATGCGCGTTCCTACGCTGGATGTTTCTGTAGTAGACCTTACCGTTAACTTGGCTAAACCCGCTAAGTACGACGAGATTTGCGCAGCAATGAAGGCCGCTTCTGAAGGCGAATTGAAAGGCATTTTGGGATATACCGAAGATGCAGTGGTTTCTTCTGACTTCCTCGGCGATGCTCGCACCTCAATCTTCGACGCAAAAGCCGGTATCGCTCTGACCGATACATTCGTAAAAGTTGTATCTTGGTACGACAACGAAATCGGTTACTCGCACAAGGTTGTTGAGCTGATCAAACACATGGCAAAAGTAAACGGCTAATCAAGAGATTGTCGTTCAACAATAAAAAAGGTCGTCCTCGAATTGTAGGACGGCTTTTTTTATTACCTTTGTCTTCGTGAAGATGATAACAATCTTAGGTCCAACGGCCAGTGGAAAGACCAACTTGGCTGTTTCACTTGCCACTGATTTAAACGCTGAAATTATTAGTGCAGACAGCAGGCAGGTATATAAAGGTATGGACATCGGCACAGGAAAAGATTTGGCAGACTATGTTATTGCCGGCAAAAAGATACCTTATCATTTAATCGACATCGAAGAGCCGGGTGAAAAATATAATCTTTTCCGTTATCAACAAGACTTCAACAGCGCGTATCACGATATAACAAGTAGAGGTGTGCAGCCTATTTTATGCGGAGGAACAGGGCTGTATATCGAAGCCGTTCTGAAAGGTTATGCCCTCTCACCGGTTCCGCAATGTGCCGTATTACGGAATAAATTATCAGATAGAACGCTTGAAGATTTGAAAAACCTGCTCATCGCTTTAAAAGCTCGCAACCACTCGAATATGCACAACAATAGCGATGTCGACACAAAGAATCGTGCTATCAGAGCGATAGAAATAGAGTTGTACAATCTGCATCATCCCACAAACCAACGCAGTATGCCTACTCTTCATTCACTAATTATAGGAGTTGACATCAACAGAGATCTACGTCTCGAAAAATTACAGACAGGTTAAAGAAGCGTTTAGACGAGGGAATGATAGAAGAAATCAGAGCGCTACTTGCCCGGGGAATCTCTGCAGATGACTTGATATATTATGGACTGGAATATAAATATGTAACTGAATATATCCTAGGTAAAACTACCTACGAAGAAATGTTTCTCAATTTGGAAATTGCCATTCATCAATTTGCTAAACGGCAGATGACTTGGTTTAGGGGAATGGAACGCAGAGGATTTCATATTCATTGGATAGACGCAACCCTGCCAATGATTGAAAAGGTTGCTATGGCAAAACTATTAATAGAAACCGAAACGGATTAAATGTCAAAGAAATCAAAGTCCGTAAGACTTACAACATAAAACTGATAAAAACAATGGCTGTAAACGAAATGCGTTGGGGAATACTTTACTGTCCCAAAAGAGGAATGTTCCGTTCCGGTTTGGGTTGGAACAGAGTAGAAAAGTGCTTGAAAGAAAACGGAATAGAGTTCGATTTTATCCAAAGTGAAAACACCGGAAGTGTCGACAGACTTATCAAGATGCTTATTAACAATGGTTATAAAACAATTGTGATTATTGGCGGCGACTCGGCATTAAATGATGCCGTAAATAGTTTAATGCAGGTTGACAAAGCAACGCGCGACAGTGTTGCATTAGGTGTTATTCCCAATGGATTGATGAACGACTTTGCACACTTCTGGGGATTGAAGGAAGGAGAGTTTGAAACGACTATAAAATGGCTAAAAAAGCGCCGCATTCGCAAAATAGACTTAGGCTATATACGCTATAACAACAAAAAAGGTGAGATTTGTAGACGCTATTTTCTCAATTGCATAAATATAGGATTGATAGCCACCATTATGAATCTCCGTCGCCAAACTCGCCGTCTCTTCGGCTCGCGCACATTGTCTTTTATTTTCTCTTTTATTTTGTTGATTTTTCAAAGATTGGAATACAAGATGCGTTTGAAAATCAACGAGGATGTCTTGGAGCGTTCGATTATGACAATTTGTATAGGAAATGCCACCGGATATGGACAAACCCCGAACGCAGTTCCCTATAACGGACTGCTTGATGTATCTGTCGTTTACCATCCAGAGATGGCACAACTCTTCGAAGGCATTTATCTTTTTCTTCGAGGAAAATTCCTAAATCATCGCAGTGTTCACCCCTATCGCACTCGGAAAATAGAGTTGGCAGATATTAGTCGGGCACAAATAGGAATTGATGGGCGGTCGATGAATACGCCAACGGGGGCTTTCACAGTTGAGGTAGAGCAAGAGGTTATCAATTTTATAATACCTGGCTAACCTATTCTACTCACTTTTCTCAGTTCGCTGTCGTTTATAATTTTTATTTTTTTACCGTCGACCGCAATAAGTTTTTCTGTGGCAAAACTTGATAAAGTACGGATGGCATTGCTGGTTGTCATATTAGACATGCTGGCAATATCCTCTCTACTCAGATAAATATCTAAAGTAGCTCCATCTTCTTCTACACCATAACATTCTTTTAAGAAAAGTAATGTCTCGGCCAAACGGCCCCGAATATGTTTCTGCGTAAGATTTACCGCCCGCTCGTCTGATGCACCAAGTATACAAGAGAGATTTTTTATAAAATACAAACTAATACTACTATTTTCTTTCATCATGTCAACAATTAAGTGAATGGGAAAGAAGGCAACGGTACAAGTATCAATTGCCATAGCAGAGGTTCGATAGTCTTCTCCGGCAAAATAAGCTCTATAACCGAAGAAATCAAAAGGTTTGATGGCACGGATAATCTGATTTCTACCACTAACACCATCTTTATAAATTTTCACTTTTCCTACAATAAGGCACATCATTTCTCTCGGACTTCCCGAGCCTTTGTATATCACATCATTTTTCTTGCACTTTTTTATTTTCATATTTTCCAAGAGCAATGATTGCTGTGCTTTGGTTAGGGGGTCCCATAGTTTGGATATTATTTTTATAACATCCTCCTTGCTTATGTCATTCCTTGCTACCATGATATTTTTGTTTTTTCTTTAAGATTTTCAGTTACATCTATTTAGGGTAATACAAAATTACAATATTTCCCCATATAGGCAGGGTTTTAGGAGTACTTTTTATATTATAAAACATAAAAACACCTATTTTTCCTATTTAAAATGTGAATAATTTGTGAACAAGATGATATTTTCGTATTTTTGGACTCAAGCGTATGACATTCATAAAGGATGTCTTCAAAAATGGTCTACTAACATTCTAAAAATGGAACAGCTATATGAGTTATATACGATTTGAGAAGTCCTCAATGACAAATCTTGAAGAAGCACTACCGAAAGAGTTGCTTCGAACCAACAGGTCGGGTGCCTACTCCTGTTCGTCTATTGTGGATTGCAACACTAGAAAGTATCATGGCTTACTCGTTATACCGATTCCCGAACTAGATGACGAAAATCATGTCCTCTTATCGGCATTGGATGTTACAGTTATTCAGCATGGTGCAGAATTTAATTTAGGACTGCATAAATATCAAGGCAATAATTATAGTCCAAAAGGTCATAAGTATATACGAGAGTTCAATTGTGATAAGGTGCCTACCACACTATATCGGGTAGGTGGTGTTTTATTAAAAAAAGAAGTCGTTTTCCAACATTTCGAAGACAGGATATTGATTCGTTATACACTGGAAGATACGCATTCAGCTACCACACTAAGATTCAGACCTTTTCTTGCCTTTAGAAGTGTCAGACAATTTACCCATGAAAATTCTGTTGCTTCACGCGAATACTTCCCTGTGGAAAATGGTATCAAGACATGTATGTATGCAGGATATCCTGATTTGTTTATGCAATTCAGTAAGAAGAACAATTTTATTTTTGAGCCTAACTGGTACCACGGCGTAGAATATCCTAAAGAACAAGAACGGGGTTATGCGTCTAATGAAGACCTATATGTGCCGGGATACTTCGAAATGAACATCAAGAAAGGTGAAAGTATTGTCTTTTCGGCCTCCATACAAGAGTTTAAAACACAGAACCTAAAAACGCTTTTCGAAGAAGAGGTGATGGAACGTAGCCCTCGCGATAATTTCTTTCACTGTCTTGTTAACGCTGCTCATCAATTTCACATACGCGACAATGACGGAGAAGATTATTTATTAGCCGGCTATCCTTGGTTTAAATGTAGGGCGCGAGACACCTTTATTTCTCTGCCAGGATTAACGCTTGCCATCGAAGAGAAAGAGTATTTCGAGGCCGTTATGAATACAGCTGAACACGGATTGAGAGAATTTATGGCCGGTAAACCTTTAACAATAAAGATTGCAGAAATGGAACAACCCGACGTTCTTTTATGGGCTGTATGGACCATTCAGCAATATGCTCGCGAAGAAGGAAAAGAAAAATGCTATAAAATGTATGGTCAATTGGTAGAGGATATTATCAATTACATCTTAGAAGGAAAACATCCCAATCTTTCTGTTGAAGAGAATGGGCTTGTTAAGACCAATGGACGCGACCAAGCTGTAACATGGATGAATTCTACCATTAACGGTAAGCCGGCAATTCCCCGTTCAGGTTTTATTGTAGAGTTTAATGCGCTTTGGTACAACGCTATTAAATTTGCGGCAGCAATGGCTGCAGATAACAAAAAAGAAAAGTATGCCGCTACTTTGGAAGAACGGGCCGACCTGTGTAAGCAATCGTTTATTGATACCTTTTTAAATGAGTATGGATACCTTTACGATTATGTAGATGGTAATATGGTTGATTGGAGCGTTCGCCCCAATATGATATTTGCTGTATCATTAGATTATTCACCGTTAGAACAAAACCAAAAGAAAACGGTGCTGGATGTATGTACTCGCGAGCTACTCACTCCGAAAGGGTTGCGTTCCCTATCGCCCAAAAGTGGCGGTTATAATCCCATGTATGTAGGTCCTCAAATACAGCGAGACCGGGCTTATCACCAAGGAACGGCCTGGCCATGGCTAGGTGGTTTTTATATGGAAGCTTGTCTTAAATTGTACAAACGAACACGTTTAAGCTTCATTGAACGGCAGATGGTGGGATACGAAGACGAAATGTTTTACCATTGTTTAGGTACGATACCCGAATTATTCGATGGCAACCCTCCGTTCCATGGACGTGGAGCCATCTCCTTTGCAATGAATGTTGCAGAGATTTTGCGTACCTTAGAGTTACTTGAAAAATATTCATATCAATAGCGTAGAATAAAGATGAAAGTACTAATGTTTGGTTGGGAGTATCCTCCCCATATTCTTGGTGGACTGGGAACAGCCAGTTTTGGTATCACCGAGGGATTACACGCTCAAGGCGATATGGATATTACATTCTGCTTACCAAAGCCTTGGGGCGATGAAAATAAAGTTACAGCCCACATTGTGGCCATGAATTGCGTACCGATTGTATGGCGCAATGTTGCTTACGATTATGTAAAAGGCCGAATAGGAAGCGTTATGAGTCCTGAAGATTATTACCAACTCAGAGACCATATCTATGCCGACTTCAATTACATGAATGTAAACGATCTCGGTTGCATCGAATTTTCAGGGAGATATCCCGATAATCTGCACGAAGAAATCAATAATTATTCTATCGTGGCAGGAATCGTTGCTCGACAACAAACTTACGACATTATTCATGCACACGACTGGTTAACTTACCCCGCAGGCATACACGCCAAGCATGTTTCAGGCAAACCTTTATGCATACATGTACATGCTACCGACTTCGACCGCTCTCGAGGACAGGTCAACCCTACTGTTTATGCAATTGAAAAAGACGGTATGGACAATGCCGATTGTATTATGTGCGTATCCGAACTTACCCGTCAAACAGTTATTCACCAATACTATCAAGATCCACGTAAGTGTTTTACCGTTCACAATGCCGTATATCCCTTGCAGCAAGAATTACAAGATATACCTCGCCCCAATCATGATAAAAAAGATAAAATCGTTACTTTTCTCGGGCGTATTACCATGCAGAAAGGTCCTGAATACTTTGTCGAAGCTGCGAATATGGTTTTGCACCGCACCAGAAATGTACGTTTTTGCATGGCTGGATCAGGCGATATGATGGACCAAATGATATATTTGGCAGCCGAACGAGGCATTGCAGACAGGTTTCACTTTCCCGGCTTTATGAAGGGAAAACAAGTTTACGAATGTCTAAAAGATTCTGATGTATACGTAATGCCTTCTGTAAGCGAACCTTTTGGCATCTCTCCACTCGAAGCGATGCAGTGCGGTACACCCACAATTATCTCTAAACAAAGTGGATGCGCCGAGATTCTAAATAACTGTATCAAAGTAGACTATTGGGATATACACGCCATGGCAGATGCCATTTATTCCATTTGTCACAATGATAGCCTCTTCCATTACCTGCAAGATGAGGGTAAAAAAGAGGTCGACCAAATTACTTGGGATAAAGTGGGACGTTGGATTCGCACCCTTTATGATAGAACCATTGATAGAAAATAAATACGGGCTTTAAAACAAATAACAATGAAAACGATATGTTTATACTTTGAGATACATCAAATTATTCATCTCAAGCGCTACAGATTTTTTGATATTGGTACCGACCATTATTATTATGACGATTACGAAAACGAGCGTAGCATAACCGAAATTGTAGAACGCTCGTATATGCCGGCTTTAAACGCATTGTTGGAAATGATAAAAACCAACGACCGATACTTTAAAGTGGCCTTTTCTTTATCGGGTGTGGGTATCGAACAACTTGAGATACACGCTCCACAAGTTTTGGATAAACTTCAAGAACTGAACGACACCGGATGTGTGGAATTTCTAGCAGAACCCTATTCACATGGTCTTTCTTCACTTATAAACGAAGATTGCTTTGCCGCTGAAGTAAAAAAACAAAGTCTGAAAATAAAAGAATACTTCGGACAAACACCCAAGGTTCTCCGTAATTCCTCACTTATTTACAGCGATGATATAGGACTAAAAGTATCGCAATTAGGTTTTAAGGGAATGCTAACTGAAGGTGCCAAGCACGTTTTAGGCTGGAAATCTCCCCATTATCTTTACCATTGTTCGATGGCACCCAACCTCAAATTGCTCTTACGCGACATTCGTTTAAGCGACGATATATCCCTGCGCTTCAATAACAGTTCTTGGGAAGAGTATCCATTATTTGCCGACAGCTATATGGCCAAGATAAAAGCACTACCCAACGAAGAGCAGATTATCAACATTTTCATGGAGCTATCCGCCCTGGGTATTGCCCAACCGCTGTCCAGTAACATTCTTGAGTTTATGAAAGCATTGCCCATTTGTGCCAAACAAGCAGGCATTACTTTCTCTACACCTACAGAGTTGTGCACCAAAATGAAAAGCGTAGGCGCACTCGATGTACCTGATACATTGTCATGGGTAGATGAAGAAAGAGACGTCAGCTGTTGGTTGGGCAACGCAATGCAACGCGAAGCGTTTAACAAACTCTATAGTATTGCCGATCGGGTTCGCATAGCCAACGATGTACGTATCAATCAAGATTGGGATTATCTGCAGGCTTCTAATAACTTCAGATTTATGACAACAAAAACCACCGGAATAAATATTGATCGCGGCATCTACAGCAGTCCTTTCGACGCTTTTACCAATTACATGAACATTCTCGGCGATTTTATCAACCGTGTTAATAATCTTTATCCCGAAGATATTGACAACGACGAGTTAAACAGTCTGCTTACCACAATTAAGAATCAAGGTGATGAAATCGAAATGAAAGAAAAAGAAATCTTGCGACTTCAAACCAAGATAGAGAAAATGGAGGCTGCCGAAGCTAAACTGCAAAATAAGACAAGTACTCGTAAAACAAAGTCTACAGCTAAAAAGCCGACGATTAAGAAGACTGCGACAGAAAAATCATAATCCTTTTTTCTCTTGAGACGAATACAATAAAAATATTTTCGTAGTTACATATCGTACAAAATTAAACAAATTACTGCAACAGGTTGACTTTATGTCAACCTGTTTTTTATATCCATTCCCTGCCCACAAGCCTCATCAACAAAACATTGATTTACAGGAAATTAAACAGATACACAAGTAACAATAAAAGATAAGTTTCTAAAAGCTATTCTTTTAGCATGTAAAAGAATAGCTTTTACCCTCCAATATCTATGCTTTTAGCATGCAAAACCTATGCTTTTGAGTTACAAAAGCATAGGTTTTGGAAAGTAAATTCTAAGTAATTGTAAAACAGGACGTTTCCTCACACAAGACCAAACACTGTAAATACAAATTGCTAAAGAAAAACTTGATATAAAATTTACATGAATAAAAAGTTCAATGAACCTTTATTGCATTTGAATAGTACCCATTAATCATCTATAAGAATAAATAAAGCGGTTATTTGTGCAGAGAACTCTATATAATAATGTACTCACAATCTTAATTTATTACTTTAATACAACACACAGAATAAAGGCCGCTTTTGTCCCCCAATTTCTTCTACCCCAACAATATTTAACATAAAAATTCGTCTACGTGTATTAAAATTACGTAAATTTGCTACGTACCTGATAGATACGATGTTTATAAAAGCGGCTTCGATTGTGCAAGCCAATAGATTACTCACCTAAACTAATTAAACTAACGATTTGATAAAAAGAAATTACCTAATCAACCCAAACTTTTAGCAATACCATTCAGATGGTCTGATTGTACTAGTGTGTCTAACTTAAACTATTTATATCCTTATGAGAAAAACCAATTATTTATGTGCGATGTTTGCCGTCGTTGTAGGGACTTATGCCTCGCAAAATGCAATGGCTACGGAAAACAATGGTATGCGAACTGTTACGAAGTTGCAGCAGCAAGAAATGCTTACAGGTGTGGTAACAGATGCGCAGGGAGAACCCATTATCGGTGCTACAATCACTGTTGTGGGTAAAAACACAGGAGCAATCTCCGACTTGAACGGTCGATTTTCTATCGATGCGAAAGCCGGTGTAAAACTGACCGTTTCGTATGTGGGCTACAAGACCGTTACGATAACTGCTTCTCCCTCTATGAAAGTGGCACTTGAAGAAGATGCCGGCTTGTTAACTGAAGTGGTGGTAGTAGGTTATGGCACTCAGAAAAAGACCAATCTGACAGGTGCTGTGTCAACAGTAGACCTTACAAAAACGATGGCAGGTCGTCCGCAACAAGATGTTGCAAAGGCTTTACAAGGAGCTGTTCCAGGCCTGTCGATAACAACCAACAATGGAGACATTAATAAAAAAGCAACCATGCGCATTCGGGGCGTGGGCACATTAAGTAATGATGCCGTCAGTAATCCGCTAATTGTAGTAGACGGTGTGCCAATGGATGATATTTCTTTCCTAAATACACAGGATATAGAAAGCATATCGGTATTAAAAGATGCCGCATCTACTTCGATCTACGGAACACGTGCCGCCTTCGGTGTTATCCTTATTCAGACCAAAGGAGCACGTCCCGCAGAACGTTCAACCATTAATTATAACAATAACTTTGGGTGGGATCAGGCTACCTTCCTACCCGATTATCCGGATGTTCCGACACAGTTAAGAGCAGCATTGGAGGGTAAAGCGAATGCAGGGGAATATACAGTGGAACTTTTTGGTATGCACTTTAATAAGTTATTGCCTCTTGCTGAAGCTTGGAAAAAGCAGAATGGCGGTAAAATAGGTTACGGAGAAATGCGCCCATACGTAGATGATAATAATGTGGGTGATTATAAAATAATAGGTACGTCGCCTTATTACTACGCCGACTGGAACGTGAAAGACATCTTTTATAGCAAAGCTGCTCCTTCACAAAGTCATATTCTGTCTCTTCAAGGGTCGTCGGGGAAAAGCAGCTATTATGTATCTTTCGGCTACGATCACAAGGAAGGAATTATGAAAATACGACCCAATAAGCTAAATAAGTATAATGCTACGGTCAACGTCACTACGAATTTGTTTGATTGGTTGCAAGCCGGTGCACGTTTTAATTATACACGTCGTGACTATTCACGCCCCCATACGAACAGTAATATTTATCAATTCTTGTGGAGATGGGGTTCGTTCTTTATTCCCAGTGGAACCATCGGTGGAAACGACCAACGCCTATTGTCCATGCTAAAACAAGCTGCTGATGAAAAGACAGCTACTGATTATACCCGTATGAATGCCTTTCTTAGAGCAAATATCGTTAGTGGGCTTACATTCAATGCAGATTTTACCTACGCCATACAAAATATGAATAGCGGTTCACAGGATTTCTCTGTTTACGGCATTAATTGGGGTGCCTATACGCCTTCTTACATTGTCAGTAAAGGAGAAACGGCTGTATGGCGAGATAACTCAAAAGAAAACACTTGGACACTAAATGCTTATATGAATTATGAAAAGTCTTTTGCAGGCAAACATAATTTGAAATTGATGGCAGGTGTCAATGCTGAAGAAGTAGATTATATTTATTTGAAGGGTAATCGGTCTAATCTTTTTGATGAAGCTTTGCCTGAATTGAACCTCGCATCACAGGATGGTCAAGGTTTGGACGCCAATCATACCCAACGCGCATCGGCAGGTTACTTCGGACGTATCAACTATGACTACAAGGATATTTATCTCTTAGAACTCAACGGTCGTTATGATGGTTCTTCGCGTTTCCCGCATAATGCGCACTGGGCCTTCTTCCCATCGGCATCATTAGGTTATCGCTTTTCGGAAGAACCTTACTTTAAGCCTTTGAAACAGTATGTCAGCAATGGTAAGTTACGTGCTTCGTTCGGCGAAATTGGTAATGAAGCTGTAGGCGATTATATGTTTGAAGAACTAATCAGTCAAATGAAAGAGGAGGACGTATATTGGGTAGATAACAATAAAGAGAATGCCAACTGGCTAACCATGTACAACATGCCGAAGCTGGTAGCAAGTTCGCTGACTTGGGAACGCATAAGAACAACTGACATCGGAGTGGATTTAGGCTTCTTAAACAATGAGCTTATTATAGGATTTGATTGGTTCCAACGGGAGAATAGAGATATGCTTGCCCCCTCACAAGTATTGCCTCAAGTGTTGGGCGCACCTGCTCCGATGCAAAATGCAGGAACTTTACGTACACGTGGATGGGAATTTACCGCAGATTGGCATCATCGTTTCGGACAAGTAAACGTATATGCCAACTTCAACCTAAGCGATTCAAAAACGGTGGTAACTAAATGGGATAACCCGTCGAAGTTGCTCAATTCGAACTACTCGGGTAAAACTTATGGCGACATTTGGGGGTTTGAGACCGACCGTTATTTTGAAAGATCCGATTTCACAGGACAAAATCCGGATAAGAGTTGGAATTATCAAACCGGCATTGCAAGCCAAAAAGGACTTGAACAAGGTTCGTTCCATTATGGCCCCGGTGATATAAAGTTTAAAGATTTAGACGGTAATGGTGTGATTAACGGAGGAAAAGGAACTGCTGACGACCACGGCGACCTTAAAGTTATAGGTAACTTCCTGCCGCGTTATGAATACAGTTTCCACCTGGGTGGTTCGTGGAACGGATTTGATGTAGATTTCTTCTTCCAAGGTGTTGGTAAGCGTGAGGTATGGACTATCTCGTCCATGAATTTCCCCCTGATGAGAAGTGCCGACCTTGCCCTCTATGCTCATCAAAACAGTTATAACAAAGTGCTTTATACTCCTGATATGAAAACGGTGCTTGGATACGAAATCAATCAGGGCAATAAATACCCGCGTCTCTATCCCGGTAACGAGGCAAGAGGAACGGTATCGGGCATAGAAAATGGTCGGTATAACTATTATCCGCAGAGTCGTTATCTTACCGATATGTCTTATTTGCGTTTGAAGAATATCACCATCGGCTATACACTGCCGAAAGAACTCACCCGTAAGGCATATATTCAGAAAGCCCGCATCTATTTTAGCGCAAATAATGTGTGCTTGTTATACAGAGGCAACGACCTGCCGATTGACCCCGAAGTGGATACCGGCGAAGGTGTTAAATTTGGCGGATGGGGACGTACTGCGCCCATTACACGTACCTTCTCGTTCGGTATGCAGGTAACCTTATAACTTATAACTTTAAAGTTTTACGAATATGAAAAAGATATTAATATACGGTGTGCTGGCTATGGCGATGCTAACTGGCTGTAACGACTTCTTAGACAGGCGCCCGCTCGCCACCTTTACCAATACGCCCTCCTATTGGAGCAACACGAGTAATCTGGACAATCAGTGTGTGGTTTTTCTCAACGATTTTGTAGGTTACGGCAATGGAATCGGAACCGGCTGGTTCTACTTTAAAACATTAAGCGACGATCAGGTAAACAATAATAATAACAACTGGCAGTTTACCAATGTTGTTGCCAGTTCGGCCGACTGGAAAGATGCGTTTGAACAGATACGTCATGCCAACTATATTCTCACGGGATTAAAAGTATCTTCGCTTGCCGATGGGCTGAAAGCCAATTATGCAGGCCTTGCCCGTTTGGGAAGAGCGTGGACATACTACCAGCTGGTGCGCCAATATGGAGATGTGCCATGGATTGAAACCGTGGTAACAACAGAAGATTACGACATCATGTTTGGTCCGCGGTTGGATAGGGATGTAGTGATGGACAGTGTGCTAAGCGACCTGAATTATGCCGCCGAACACATCACTTGGACCAACAAGCAACGTTTTACGGCAGATTTGGCTTTGGCAATGAAATCTGAAGTGGCACTTTACGAAGGCACCTATTGCACCTATCGAAATGCAACCGACAATGCCGGAAAAGCAGCCAACCCCACTCGCGCCAAGACTTACTTGGAAGCCTGTGTCGACGCTTGCAATAAACTGATGGCTAAAAATTATACATTAAGCCCAAGCTATAAAGCCATTTACAACTCGGTAGATTTGAGCACCAACCCTGAAATTATTTTCTACAAGCCCTATTCGAAGAACAAGTTTATGCATTCTACCATCGATTATACGATGAATACGAGTGGTACGCACGGCATGACAAAAGATGCTTTCGATGCTTATCTCTTTTTAGACGGTAAGCCCAAAAGCACAACCACGCTGAACACCAACGACGCCGCCGTATTAAATGCACAAAACCAATATTCTATTAGCTCTGCACTGGCAGTGCGCGATAAACGTCTGCAAGCAACCCTTGACACGGTGTTAGCCTTTAAAGGTCACGAACGTTCACGTGCCGGAAGCCATGCATTTACCTCTTCTACGGGCTATGCCATTGCCAAATATGATAACGTGGTAGATCTAACCACCGACGAACGCAACAACACCAACAAGCAATTTACCGACTGCCCCATCTACTGGCTATCGATGATTTACCTGAATTTTGCCGAGGCGAAAGCCGAATTGGGTACGCTGACGCAAGCCGATTTGGATAAGAGCATCAACAAATTGCAAGCACGGGCAGGACTTCCCGCCATGACACTAACGCCCGCAGCCGATCCGGCCAACAATATGGGCGTAAGCGATTTGTTGTGGGAAGTAAGACGCGTACGCCGTTGCGAGTTGATGTTCGACAACTGGATACGCTATTGGGATTTGGTGCGCTGGCACAAGCTCGACCTCTTGGATTCTGAAAATCATCCTAACATTTATCTTGGTGCCAACCTCACCAACGTTGCCAGCCCCGAGGTCGACGTTAATACAGATAAGTATATGATTGGCTCGAACACGCTGGCACAAGTGCGCAAGTATGAGAAAAAGCACTATTTTTATCCCATACCAACGGGTCAGATTACATTAAATGGAAAACTGACACAAAACCCCGATTGGTAATTTTGTTACCGGGGAAGTAAGAAAAAAGTAAATCAGGAAACACGACCAGACCTATCCGATGGTTATATTTCCTGATTTACTTTTTTATGTTTACCCCGTTTGAGGTATAAAGCAAATTACGAACGAGCCTTTATTAAGCGTTTACATTCTTTTTTGTAAACAGAAGTCGCTTTTGTTTCACATCGTGAAAATTCTGAAAGCCATTTTCTTATTTGCATCTCTCTACCTTGTTGCGGTCATTTTCTGAAAAAATACTCCGCTACGGAGCATTCTCAGCTGTTAAGCATCAATGCGAAATCCTCAATTGAGATGCTACAAGAAGATTTCTTAGGTCAAGATTTTTATCCCGAACTATGAATTATCAACCTTTATTAAATCGGTCATAATACTATCGCTAATAAAGATTCCTTTTCTGGTTAAAGAGAGATGATTGTTAATAAGTTGGAGATTATTGCGCAGTAAATGAGGTTGCGCATAACGAAGCAGAAAACTTTGATACGTGGGATGCAAAGCAGAAAGGTTGATACCCTCTTTTGTTCTCAGTTTCGTTGTTATCAGGTCGTTGTAACGAGTATCATCATCAAGTTTTTCAATTTCGGCCGGTAGAATTCCTTGTTCTATCGATTGGATATAGCGATTGATGTCTGCCACATTCCATTGACGTGTATAGCCGTTATACGAATGGGCCGAAGCCCCAATGCCAAGATAGCTTACAGCCTGCCAATAATTACTGTTGTGGCGAGAACGGAAACCCAAACGGGCAAAGTTACTTATTTCGTAGTGTTCGAAGCATTGCTAGTAAGCATATCAATAAGCGTATCGTACATGGACAGGGCTGTCTCTTCGTCTATCTCTTGTACTTTATTGCGCTGCAGAAGATTGTAAAGAGGCGTGTTTTCTTCGTACATCAAACTGTAAGCTGATATATGTTCTACCCCTAATTCTATGGCCGATTGCAAATCAGTTTTCCATTCTTCGATGCTTTGTTGTGGGAAACCGAACATCAAGTCGATACTAATGTTGCGGATATCGGCTTTACGTAATAAATCTGTTGCCTTGCCAACGTCTTGAGAAGTGTGTCGTCTTTGTAAAAATTTGAGGCGTTGGTCTGAGAAGGTTTGTACGCCCATGCTGACCCGATTGATAGGAAGTTGGGCGACGGTGTTTACAAATTGCGGCGTGATATCATCGGGGTTACATTCTATTGTAACTTCTGCGGTTGGAGAAACAGGAACTCCGTTAACGGTAAACACCTTATTATATATGGCATCAAAAATTTTGTTCAGGTTATCCGGACTCAATTGCGAAGGTGTACCTCCACCTAGATAGATGGTAGAAATTTCAGGACTTTTCCCTGCATCTTCAGCCTCTTTGAGATAATTCCTCCGCAGCTCAAGTTCTCGGCATAATACGTCTGTATATTGATGTTGCAACGAAACAGAGGTAGTTGAATAAAAACCACAATAGATACACCGGCTTACACAAAAGGGGATGTGAATATATAGACCTGCCATACATTTATTTTGGCGGCAAAAATACTAATATGTTTTAAAATAGATTTAGTTTTAAGCGAATCTTTTGGCGGATTGTCTTAAAATCTCTATCTTAGGCGACGGTAAGAATGCAACATTCTTTCACTAAAGAAAAAGAATTACTAACATTTAAAATCTTTTGATATGAGGGTTTATCAAACTAATGAAATTAAGAACATTGCCCTTGTAGGCAGTGCGGGTTCCGGCAAGACCACTCTTGCCGAGTCAATGCTTTTTGGTAGTGGTGTGATTAAGCGCCGTGGAACGGTTGAGGCCAAAAATACGGTGAGTGATTATTTCCCAGTGGAGCAAGAATACGGATATTCGGTTTTTCCTACCGTATTTCATGTGGAATGGAACAACAAAAAGCTAAACATTATCGATTGTCCAGGTGCAGATGATTTTGTCAGCGGTACCATCACTGCGCTGAACGTTACAGACATTGCCTTGATTCTGATTAACGGACAATATGGTCCTGAAGTAGGAACCCAAAACAACTTTAGATACACAGACAAGCTGAAAAAGCCTGTTATTTTTCTGATTAACCAGTTGGACTCGGAAAAATGCGACTTTGAAAACATCACTAATACGATGAAAGACATCTACGGTGAAAAATGTGTACAAATACAATATCCCGTTCAAACTGGTCCAGGATTTAACACTATCATAGATGTGCTGGTAATGAAGAAATACTCGTGGGGAGCTGAGGGAGGTTCACCGAAAATCGAAGATATACCGGCAGAAGAAATGGATAAAGCGCTTGCACTTCATAAAAAATTAGTTGAAGCCGCTGCCGAAAATGATGAAGGATTGATGGAAAAGTTTTTTGAAAGCGAATCGCTTACTGAAGACGAGCTGCGAGAGGGTATTCGCAAGGGGCTTGTTACGCGTAGCATCTTCCCCATCTTCTGTGTTTGTGCTGGAAAAGATATGGGCGTGCGACGCCTGATGGAATTCTTGGGTAATGTCGTTCCATTTGTCAGCGAAATGCCTAAGCTCCACAATACACGTGGTGAAGAGGTTTTAGCCGAAACAAGCGCACCTAGTTCTATCTACTTCTTCAAAACAGGAATGGAACCCCACATTGGTGAAGTATCTTATTTCAAAGTGATGAGCGGTTGTGTTAAATCAGGAGATGACCTTACTAATGCCGATCGCGGTTCGAAAGAACGCATCGGACAGCTCTATGCTTGCGCCGGATCCAATCGCATTGCTGTAGATCAACTCAACGCGGGTGATATCGGCTGTACGGTTAAACTGAAAGACGTAAAGACGGGTAATACCTTAATGGGAAAGAATGCGAAAACCGGTTCGATTTTATTAAATATCCCAACTCGAAATATGCACGTTCTGTTAAGGCCGTCAACTCACAAGATACTGAGAAGTTGATGGCAGCCATGCTCAAAATGCACCAAGAAGACCCCACGTGGGTGGTGGAGCAAAGCAAAGAATTGCGGCAAATCATAGTGCACGGACAGGGAGAATTTCATCTACGCACGCTGAAATGGCGATTGGAAAACAATGAAAAGTTGCAGATTAAGTTTGGAGAGCCACGCATACCTTATCGCGAAACCATTACCAAATCTGCACGCGCAGAATATCGCCATAAAAAACAAAGTGGAGGTGCCGGCCAATTTGGCGAAGTACATCTCATTATCGAACCTTATGCTGAAGGTATGCCCGATCCTACCAACTACAAGTTTAACGGCCAAGAACTGAAAATAAACATCAAGGGTCGCGAAGAAATTAACCTCGAATGGGGTGGTAAGCTTGTTTTCATCAACTCGGTAGTAGGCGGCGCCATCGATGCACGATTCATGCCTGCAATACTTAAAGGCATCATGGACTGTATGGAACATGGGCGCTGACGGGAAGTTACGCCCGTGACGTGCGCGTTATCGTGTATGATGGAAAGATGCACCCCGTAGACTCTAATGAGCTATCCTTTATGCTCGCAGCCCGTCGGGCATTCTCGGACGCTTTCAAAGAAGCCGGTCCGAAAATTCTCGAACCCATATACGACCTGGAAGTTTACGTTCCCGATGACTTTATGGGCGATGTTATGAGTGATCTGCAAGGACGTCGCGCCTTAATTATGGGTATGGACAGCGAGGCTGGATACCAAAAGTTAATGGCAAAAATTCCACTAAAAGAACTATCAAACTACTCCATCTCACTCAGTTCGCTCACGGGAGGCCGTGCATCTTTCACCACCAAGTTTGCCAGTTATGAACTTGTGCCCAACGAAATTCAACAGATGCTGATTAAGGAGCACGAAGAAGAATTGGCCAACGAAGAGGAGTAAAAAACATAGTTTACAGCATAACATGAAAATCTCCAACCTTTTCATTAAGGTTGGGGATTCTTTTTTATTGACATATTGCTGTAAAAAATCAATATACAACTGTGATGATAGCAATAAGTAAAAACATTCTGTGCATCTACAAAGTACGTAACATAACCTTGAAAAGTTCACAAATATAAATCAAAGCCCTTTAGTGTTTATATAAATCTTGCTATCTTTGTAATCGTAAAAACATCATTCACAATGAAAAAGACACTTCTACCTTTTATGATGATACTTGTATCAGTAGGCCTATTGTCGTGTGGAAAAAAAAAGGCTGACAATAACATCATTATGCGCAAACCAGCAGCAGAAAAGACAGACGGAACCAAAAAGATGGGCGATTACAAACAGAGCCGACAGATAGATTGGGTGGGATCGGTTTATACCGTTGATGTTGATTTTTATGCAGACACCTCTCTACCAATAGTCTCTGACGGCGTGCAAAAGTTTTTCGACAATCGGGTGAAGGTAAGAATCATCCGCAAGGATGGTACCGACTTTTTTAATAAAACTTTCTCCAAATCCAACTTTCTGTCGTATCTCAGTTCCTCATTGGGGAATACCGGTGCCTTACTGGGTGTGGTTTTCGACCGTGCCGAAGGAGACTATCTGTATTTTGCAGCCAGCATAGGCTCGCCCGATAAGTCGAGCGACGAGTATGTGCCTTTGATAGTGCGAGTATCGCGATTTGGCGACGTGGATATCAGTAAAGACACCATGCTCGATACGGGCAACGACGCGGAATCAATGGACGAAGATGTATAATTGCCAATAGGTCATAAAAAGCAAGTATTACAGCCTAATACTACCAATTTAATTTCTTTTATTCCGAATTTGTAGAAATAATTTATGATGGTGCGTTAAAAGTTTTCTAAGCTCAAGAATAATTTATGACGATCATTTAGGTGTCCAACTAAACTGTCAGGATCTCTCACAATGAAATATTTGTCACTGATTTCTTTTTGTAGATAGTGAAACGACACGAGTTTCGTTGACCTTTAATCGCTATTTCTGCTGCAACGCTTGATAAGCACGGTCAAAGCTCTTAGGATGTCGACCTATAAAGCACACGTTAACTAAACAATTGGCAGCCAACTCGATATCGGTAAGTTCTACACCTTTTTCTTTTACTACTTCTTTTCCCAAGCATACTTCCCAAGTGGTGTTGAAAGCAACATCTTCTGCTCCTATAAACGAAGTTTCGCCATCGGGAGCTTGCATAATACGGTAGCGTATGCTCCTTTTGGAACTGACGGGTTGAAGACTCATCAAAATGTTGTAACCTTCTTCTAGCGGTGTACGATATTTTCCAGTTCCGGGAAACATATCGGCGACAACGGGCATCAAATCATCAAATTCGTATGTTTGAAGTAATTGCTGTAATTTCATAACTGCTTATTTTTATAATCTTTTATTCCTATTTTTATCAAGCAGGGGCGGTACATTAGATGTTCCGCCCCTGCTTGATAAAAATATATACTTTCCCAGTCTAAAACTTTGCCATTTTAATGGCAACGATGGCACATTCATCCCCTTTATTTCCATATTTACCACCGCACCGATCGAACGCTTGTTGCTGGTCGTTAGTGGTAAGTAACCCGTATACAATGGGGATTTCACTCTTTGAGTTGAGCTGTGCTATGCCATTCGTCACTCCCTGACAAATGTAATCGAAGTGTGGAGTTTCTCCACGGATTACACAACCAAGTATAATAACGGCATCATAACCGCCGTTAAGTATCATTTGGTGGGCTCCGTAAACTAACTCAAAGCTACCTGGAACAGTTTTTACGTGAATATTCTCACTCAACGTTCCATGTTTCTCCAATGTTCTGACCGTTCCTTCAAGTAACGCACCTGTTACTTCAGGATTCCACTCGGACACCACGATACCAAAACACATGTTACTAGCATCTGGAACTTTTGTTAAGTCGTAGTCTGAAAGGTTGTGTAATGATGTTGCCATTATTTTATTGAAACACGTTCGATATACTTATCAATTTCAGAACTCTGAACCTGCGCAGAGTTAAGGTATTTCTTCTTTATATCTTGATAAATCGCAAGCGCTTCATCTTTCTTATTTTGTGACTCAAGAATTTCACCTGCTTGCACCAAGAACTGTGGCGAAAGGCTGTTGTTTACACCATCGTCAGCTCTTTCGTCAGCCAATTTAGCTGCTTTTTTGAAACAATCAACTGCTTTATCAAGCTGATTAAGATGTGCATAAGCATTACCCAAAGCAGCGACTGCTGCGGGGCTAACCATTGCATCACCTGCCGTAGAATAACTGTTGAGAAATTTCTGTGCCAAATCCCATTTGTTAAGATAAGCATTGCATAAACCTGCATAAAGATTAGCTAAATTGCCTGCATCGGTACCACTATAATCGCTGGCAATTTTCGCAAATCCGGCATAACCTGCACCATCACCATTAAGTGCTTTGTCAAACATTTCCTGATTAAAATAATCCTGCCCTTTGGCTAGTGCAGTACTGGCCTTTTCTTCACGAGGACCAGAGATTAATGATTTGTACGAGAAAATACCCACAAGAATAAGCACTACGACTGCAACAGCAGCAATAATAACTTTTTTGTTTTTAAAGAAAAATGCTTCAGAGTTTTGCAACACCTCATATGCATCGGGCGTGCCTTGATTGTTTTTGTTTGCCATTATTTATTATGTTTTTATTATCAATAGAAGTGGCGCAAATTTACGTATTTTCTTGCATATAGTAAAACATATCAATGACTTTTTCGTTTTTCATAGGCAAATAAGCTACCTTTGCAAAGGTGATAACATTAAGTTTCGTACTATGATTTTAAGGCGAATATCCATCATTAATTATAAGAATTTGCGAACGATTACACTTAACCTCTCGGCAAAGATGAACTGCTTTATCGGGCACAACGGAGTAGGAAAAACCAATTTTCTTGATGCGATATATTATCTATCGTTTTGTCGAAGTGCGTACAATCCAATTGATTCCCAGCTCATTACACATGAACAGGATTTTTTCGTTTTGGAAGGAACTTATGTCAACGATGCCGAAGAAGTAGAGAACATCTACTGCGGGATGAAGCGTGGCACAAAGAAGCATTTCAAGCGTAATAAAAAAGAATACAAACGCCTGGCAGAACACATCGGCCTAATTCCTTTGATATTTGTATCACCCTCGGACACGCTGCTTATCGATGGTGGAAGCGATGAGCGGAGACGACTGATGGATATGGTTATCGCACAATATGACAACACATACATCGAAGCACTTACCCGTTACAACAAAGCCCTGCAGCAACGTAACTCCCTTCTAAAATTGGAAACCGATCCTGATCCGGAACTACTTCAACTGTGGGAGGAGGAGATGGCAACACAGGGTGAAGTGGTTTATCACAAACGCAACGACTTTATAGAAGAATTCATCCCCATCTTTCAACATATTTACCAGTCTATTTCGGGTGACTCAGAGTCCGTGTCTCTGCGTTACACATCACATGCTCAGCGCGGAACTCTACTTGACGTTATCCGCCGCGATCGAGCGAAAGATCGTGCAGTGGGCTATTCTCTACACGGCGTTCATCGTGACGATTTAGAAATGCTAATTGATGGATACCAGCTTAAACGCGAAGGTAGCCAAGGGCAAAGCAAAACTTATGTTTTGGCGTTAAAGTTGGCACAATTTGATTTTTTAAAACGCACGGCCAGCAAAACCGCACCACTGTTATTGCTCGACGATATCTTCGACAAACTCGACAGCAAGCGCGTGGAACGCATCGTCCGACTGGTTTCGGACGATAATTTCGGACAAATATTCATTACTGATACCAACCGAGATCACCTTGACCGTATTTTGCAGACTGGAGCATCAGATTATAAGCTCTTTGATGTCGAAAGTGGTAAAATAACCGAGAAGGGAGGCTGTGATGTTTAGGCGTAACGTACAATCGCTTGACGAAATATTAATGAAACTGCTACGTGACGAGGGCTTGGAAACGCCCCTACAACAAAAACGGCTGATAGACTCGTGGGAAATCATAGTAGGTCCATTGGTAGCGCGTTATACTGGCGAAAAGTATATCAAAAACCAAACATTTTGTGTAAAAATTAATAATCCCGCCCTACGGCAAGACCTTACCATGATGCGTAGCAAACTGATAAAGCGACTCAACACACAGGCAGGCGCTTGGCTCATCACCGAAATACGCTTTTATTGACCGTAAATTGATGAAACGGTAGACGAAGAATTAGAGTGGTTTTCAACCTACCAAATGTCCATTACGCCGGTAATAAGAAACAAATGAGGTTGGGAGTTTTAAAATAAGTACGAAAGTTTTCTCTTTCCTTGCTTACCTTGTTAAATTATTAACACATTAATAATATATGCCCAACCTGCGAAAAGTGCATTTTTACAACCACATGATTAGAAGTTACTCTTGCGACATACTGAGATTGTCAACTACCACAAAAAGTGAGGTAAGGAACAGAACAAATAGAATGGCCGGAGAGAAATGACTGAAATCAAGCGTGTGTAGCGATTGATCGAATTGTACAAATATTGCTTTCAACGCTACGGTCAGCAACTCCCATCCACGAACGAAAATAAAAAAGCTTATACCCAACAGACTGCAAAAAATAAGCCACAACCTACCCTTTTTATCTAATGAAGATGGAAGACTTTGCATCACCTCCAGCGAAAAATTATCGTCTGCAAGATGCTGCCGGGTTTCTTCAAAAAACTGTGTTAATAATCTATCATCTTTTTCTGTCATATCCGTTTTGCTTTAAATAGTGAGCCAATTTTTCTTTTCCGCGCGATAGATGCGACTTTACCGTTCCCGATGCCATACCTGTTATGTCGGCAATCGTATCGATAGGCTGCCCCTCCATCAGTTGCAATGTAATGCAGGTTCGCTCTGCCCTACTAAGTATCTTTAAAGCGGTATAAATATCAAGCGTCAATCCCGCCTCAGCAGTTTCAGAGTGGCAGCGGACCACAGCTGTTGTTTCAATGTCTTGCGTAAGCTTGTTACTTCTAACATAATCGTAAAATATATTGTAGGCAATGCGATAGAGCCATGTTGAAAAGCTGGATAAGGCTTTAAACTTGCTAAGATTGATATAGGCCTTGATAAAGGTGTCTTGCGCCAAATCGTCGCTCAGCTGAACATTTCCCTGTGTTTGGTTTAGAAAGAAACGCCTAATGGGCGACTGATACTTCACAACGAGCTTATTAAAAGCCTGCTTATCGTTAAGCAACGTCACCCGACCTATCAACGCAATATCGTTCAGCTCTTTCACGCAGTTCAGAAATCCTGTCGATTATTCTTTTTATTGGCCGAACTACGGGCCATATACATCTGCCCTAATCCGTAGCAAAGGATAAGAAGGCCTATTCCCACAAGCATTTCGGTATCAAACATCCAAAACATCAATGCCAATCCCAGCCCTACGGCCACATTGTTTATTCCCTTTCTCCAGAGAATTTCGTCGGCATCTTTCGCTCCTCCCAGTTTTTCGTTACTCGGCAAAGGAGTTCCCGTTTCAATGGATTTCTCTGTGAGTTTAACCTTGTCGTTGTGGCGCTTGATAAGAAAATAAATAAGAATAGCCACCACGATAAAAGGCGCAAGCAAGAACAGAAGAGCAAACATAATGCACAAGATAGCGACAAAGACACCGCCGTCACCGAGTTTTACCATACCGCTGATAAAATCAAACGGGTCAGAATGGTGAAAAGCCCCTTCCCCCGAACTAGAAGTATTGACGATATTGACTGTATCAGCAGTGGTTTTTACGGTCGCAACGGTTGTGTCCGAATAGGCTTCTATCCCTGCCAAGGCTGTATCTTTAACTGCTACCATGTTGGTACTTCGCGGTGTGTGGCGGTGTTTAGAACCCGCATTTGCCTCTGATACATCTAAGAAAAGTAACATACAAATTGCAAAAAAGTAGTATTTCATATTTTTCTTTTTTAGTTGTTTTGTTAATGTGGATAAGACGCCACGAACAGACATATAGTTGCAAAGAAATAAAAAAAAAATTACTTTTGCAGCTACATAACAGATAAAAACAATGCTTCTACCTGAAGAGTTCATCGCATACACTCGTCCCTTATTAGGAGAAGAAATATTTAACAAGTTTCTCTCAACCCTTGACGAGTCTTCTCCTGTCAGTATCCGGCTCAATCCTTTCAAAGCCGATAGGAAATGTGTAAAGATATACGAAGTCGACAGACAGGTGGCATGGTGTAAAAACGGCTTTTATCTCAATCGGCGCCCGAACTTTACTTTCGACCCGCTATTTCACATGGCTTATACTACGTTCAAGAGGCCGCATCGATGCTTGTTCATCAGGTAATCCATCAATACACAGACACAAAACAGCCTGTTACAATGCTCGACCTTTGCGCCGCACCCGGTGGAAAGTCTACTGCAGTACGAGCAGCTCTTCCTGATAACAGTTTGCTCTTTTGCAATGAACCTGTAGGGCAACGAGCACAAATCTTGGTCGAGAATTTGCAAAAGTTTGGACACCCAGATGTTATCGTCACTAACAATCTTCCTCGCGATTATCAGAAAGCAGGAGTAAGTTTTGACATCATTCTGGCAGACGTACCTTGTTCGGGCGAGGGAATGTTTCGAAAGGATAGTAATGCTGTTGCCGAATGGAGTCTGCTAAATGTGGAGAAATGTTGGCAGTTACAAAGAGAGATTGTTCGAGATATCTGGCCCTGTCTGAAAACGGGCGGTATTCTCGTCTATTCCACCTGCGCCTTTAATAATAAGGAGAACGAAGACAACATCGAATGGATATTGCGCGAGCTAGATGCAGAAATTCTTCCGGTTCATATTACTGCCGACTGGCATATCACTGGCTCGCTTACAACTTCCCTACCTGTTTACCGTTTTATTCCGGGCGTAAGTCGTAGCGAAGGATTGTTTATGGCAGTTTTGCGAAAGCGGGAAAAAACCGTATCGCAAAATCAAACAAAAAGAAATCTCACAAAAAGAAATCTCACAAAAAGAAAATATGAGCGTAACCCTTACCTCTCGATAACCGATTGGCTTGTGCCACATTGTTCCGTTGACCAGTGTCAACATAATGAAACACTTTTGGCCATTCCCAATCGTTGGAAAGAGGTTTACAGCCGGGCTGCTCAAACATTGAAGGTACTACACGCGGGTGTTATGCTTGCAACGTTCAAAGGGAAAGACATCATTCCACACCAGTCGCTGGCGCTATCAATTTTGCTCAATAAACAAGCTTTCCCATGTTTTGAAGTCAGCTATGCGCAAGCCATTTCATTCCTACGAAAAGAGGCCGTACTCCTTCCTCCCCATTTACCCAAAGGTTTTATACTACTTGTATACCAAAATATTCCACTGGGATTTGAAAAAAACATTGGGCATCGTGCCAACAACCTCTATCCAACGGAGTGGCGAATAAAAAGTACGTACCTACCCGAAGAAAACAACACAATCATACAAATATGAAACAATATCAAGACTTATTAAACCGCATTCTTACAGAAGGTGTAAAGAAAGAAGACCGAACAGGAACCGGTACGCTGAGTATTTTCGGGCATCAGATGCGATTTAACCTGCAAGAAGGTTTTCCGCTGCTCACCACCAAGAAGCTGCACCTCAAATCTATCATTCATGAGCTATTGTGGTTTCTCAAAGGTGACACCAACGTCAGATATTTACAGGAAAATGGTGTACGAATTTGGAACGAATGGGCCGACGAAAACGGAGAACTCGGTCCGGTCTACGGGCATCAGTGGCGGTCGTGGCCTAACTACAATGGAGGTACCATCGACCAGATACAAAACGTGCTCAATCTCATCAAGCACCATCCCGATTCGCGCCGAATGATGGTCAGTGCATGGAATGTAGCCGAAGTAGAACAAATGGCACTACCACCCTGCCACTGCCTATTTCAGTTTTACGTAGCCAATGGCAGGCTCAGCTTGCAACTTTACCAACGTTCTGCCGACACCTTT
This sequence comes from Hoylesella saccharolytica JCM 17484, assembly GCF_000614205.1. Taxonomy (GTDB): domain Bacteria; phylum Bacteroidota; class Bacteroidia; order Bacteroidales; family Bacteroidaceae; genus Prevotella; species Prevotella saccharolytica. The sequence goes on along the minus strand of NZ_BAKN01000011.1, from coordinate 35,186 downwards.
CTCGGTGTGCCCTTTAACATAGCCTCTTACGCTCTTTTACTGCTGATGATGGCACAAGTAAACCACCTGCAACCCGGCGACTTTATCCACACCACTGGCGACACGCACCTCTACCTTAACCACCTCGACCAAGCCCGACTGCAACTTAGCCGAACACCTCGTTCTCTGCCCGTGATGCGTTTGAATCCCGACATAACCGACCTTTTTTCATTCCAATTTGAAGATTTCTCACTCGAAAATTACGATGCCTGGCCACACATCAAGGCTGACGTTTCGGTTTAAAGCCTCCACACACATGACAACCATCAGCATCATAGCCGCCGTAGCCCACAACCGTGCCATCGGTTACCAAAACCAACTTTTATACTGGCTACCCAACGATTTAAAGCGTTTTAAGAAACTTACCACGGGCCACACCATCATAATGGGTCGAAAAACCTTCGAGTCACTGCCCAAAGGAGCCTTACCCAACCGTCGCAACGTTGTTTTAAGCAGTACGCAAATCGATTTTCCCGGCTGTGAATGTTACCGCTCGCTTGAAGATGCGCTCGCCAGCTGCCACGCCGACGAAGAAGTGTTTATCATCGGTGGAGCACACGTTTACCGCCACGCCATCAATCTTGCCTCACGCTTTATCTCACTGAGATAGCCAACACCCCCATTGCCGCCGATGCTTTCTTCCCCGATTACAGCAACTGGACAGAAGTTTATCGTGAAGCGCACCCTAGAGATGAACGCCACAATTACGATTACGCCTTTGTCAACTACATACGAACCATTGAAAGGTGAAAAGATGCAGTGGATATCCTTTCACCTTTACAATTCCCTTTATCAGATCCTCTTAGTTTCACCTCTTTTTCCAAGCATCCGCCCCCGAACATGCAATTCGTTGACTTTTGGGGTAGGTTTCCTATAGTTTCACCAAAACAGTAACCGCTTTTTATTTTGTATCGATGTCTAAAGAAAATGGCACCACTACATCTTCGTCTTCTTCCATTACTTCCTCAAGCGACTTAGAATATAATAAGTTCTGAAATGATTTTCGGAATAAACGCAAAAGCGAGGTAAATATCCGCAGTAGATAAGAAAAGTAAAAAGAAATCAAGTTATTTGTGTACCTTTGCAAGATTATCGCATATCATACTTACTTAAGGTAAAGAAAATGAAATATATCAGTGCCATTATCCTTGCATGGACATTTGGAATTCAGGCTTTTGCACAAACCGCACCCACAATTAATCCATTAGCCACCTTTTGGGGCGAAAACGGAGAAGAACAAAACAACAATTACTCCGGTTCGGCTCCGCTCAGAGCACGATTTGAGGCCAATACCGAGCACGCCGACGGGTGGACGGCTTATTACGAATGGCACTTTTATATGCAGGGCAAACAGCAGTTTCCTTATCTCATTCGTTACGAAAAAGACACCGAATACACATTCGCCACAACGGGCACACACCTTATTGAACTATACGCCACTTTCGTGCAAGGCACCGATACAATTCGTTATACACAAGAGTATTGGGCCTCGGCAGACCCCATCCGTGTAGCAATTTCAGAAAGCAAACTCGAAATGCCTAACGCTTTTTCGCCCAATGGCGACGGCATCAACGATGTCTATAAAGCCAAAGATGGCTATCGGTCGCTGGTAGAGTTTCGGGCGTACATCTTTAACCGCTGGGGACAAAAACTGTATGAATGGACCGACCCGACAGGCGGATGGGACGGACGATTCAACGGAAAGGATGTAAAAGAGGGTGTCTATTTTGTACTGGTTAATGCACGGGGAGCCGATGGCAGAGTATTTAACATCAGGCGTGACGTGAATTTGCTGCGTAGCTACACCGAATAACTCACCGCAAAGCATTAGCAACGAGGGATAACAGGCTCTGCGGAACTTATCAGAAAAAATAATGAAACAAGAAGAAAAAATAAATGTATGGGGTGCACGCGTTCACAACTTGAAGAACGTAGATGTAGAAATTCCCCGTAACAGCATGACGGTAATAACGGGGTTATCTGGTTCGGGCAAGTCATCGCTGGCGTTCGATACCATTTTTGCCGAAGGGCAGCGACGCTATATGGAAACATTCTCCGCCTACGCCCGAAATTTTCTGGGCAACATGGAACGTCCTGATGTCGACAAGATTACGGGATTGAGCCCCGTTATCAGCATCGAACAAAAAACCACCAATAAAAATCCACGCTCTACCGTGGGTACCACCACCGAAATTTACGATTATCTTCGTCTACTCTACGCACGCGCCGGAACGGCTTACAGCTATGCAACAGGCGAAAAAATGGTAAAATATACGGAAGAGAAAGTTATCGAAATGATTCTCGACCGCTATGCCGACCGCCGCATTTACATCCTCGCTCCACTGGTTCATCAGCGTAAAGGGCATTATCGTGAACTATTCGAGAGTATGCGCAGAAAAGGGTATCTCTACGTGCGGGTGGACGGCGAAATACTCGAAATCACGCGCGGTATGAAAGTAGACCGCTACAAAAACCACAACATCGAAGTGGTGATTGACAAGCTGAAGGTGCAAAATAAAGACGACGAGCGTCTTAAGAAGACTATTCAGACAGCGATGAAACAGGGCGACGGTGTGATTATGATATACGACAAGGATACTGACGAGCTGAAGAACTTTTCCAAACGCCTGATGTGTCCCACAACGGGCATCTCTTATCCCGAACCCGCACCCAACAACTTCTCGTTCAACTCACCCGAAGGAGCGTGTCCTAAGTGCAAAGGTTTGGGCTACGTCAACGAGATTGACCTAACGAAAGTAATTCCTGATAACACGCAAAGCATCTACGATGGAGCTATTATACCATTGGGCAAGCATAAAAACCAGATGATCTTCTGGCAGATTGACTCATTGTTGCACAAATACGACTGTGACGTTAAAACACCCGTAAAGGAGATTCCCACCGAGGCGATGGACGAAATTCTGTACGGTTCGATGGAACGGGTAAAGATTTCGAAAGACCTCATCCGCACGTCAAGCGACTTCTTCAGCACCTATGACGGACTGATAAAATATTTGCGCAGTGTGATGGAAAACGACGACTCGGCAGCCAGTCAGAAATGGGCCGATCAGTTTCTCGCCACCTGTGAATGCCCCGAGTGTCATGGGCAAAAGCTCAAACGCGAGTCGCTCTCATTCAAAATCTGGGACAAGAACATTGCCGAACTTGCCAACATGGATATCGCCGACCTGCGTCAATGGCTTGACCAAGTGGAAGAACACCTCGACAGCAAGGGTCGCAAAATAGCTACTGAAATTCTGAAAGAAATCCGCACACGTGTCAGTTTTCTCCTCGAAGTGGGTCTCGAATATCTCACACTCAACCGCCAGTCGGTCTCACTCTCGGGCGGAGAGAGCCAACGCATTCGCCTTGCCACACAAATCGGTTCACAATTGGTCAATGTGCTTTATATTCTTGACGAACCCAGCATCGGACTACATCAACGCGATAACGAGCGCCTCATTGCCTCACTCAAAGAGTTGCGCAACTTGGGTAACACCGTTATCGTTGTCGAACATGACAAAGATATGATGCTGGCAGCCGACTACGTTATCGACATCGGGCCCAAAGCCGGTCGCAAAGGTGGCGAAGTGGTGTTTCAAGGTACACCTAAAAAGATGCTGAAAACGCAGACTATCACGGCGAATTATCTCAATGGGAGAATGCGCATCGAACTACCCGAAGCGCGACGCAAAGGTAACGGTAAAAGCATTTGGATACGCGGCGCCAAAGGAAATAACCTCAAAGATGTTGATGTAGAGTTTCCGTTAGGTAAGCTCATCGTTATCACAGGCGTCAGCGGATCGGGCAAATCCACCCTCATCAACGAAACGCTGCAACCCATTCTGTCGCAACATTTCTACCGATCGCTTAAAAAGCCCATGCCCTATACATCAGTCGAAGGTGTCGACAACGTCGACAAGGTCGTTAACGTGGACCAATCACCACTTGGGCGCACACCTCGTTCCAACCCTGCCACCTACACTGGCGTGTTCAACGATATTCGCAATCTCTTCGTTAATCTGCCCGAAGCCATGATACGCGGCTACAAACCCGGCCGATTTTCGTTCAACGTGAAGGGTGGCCGCTGTGAAGAATGCTCTGGTAACGGTTACAAAACCATCGAAATGAACGTGCTACCCGATGTGATGGTACCCTGCGAAGTGTGTCATGGCAAACGTTACAACCGCGAAACGCTCGAGGTACGTTACAAGGGAAAGAATATTGCCGACGTGCTCGACATGACAATCAATCAAGCGGTAGAATTTTTCGAGAACGTTCCCAACATCTTGCAGAAAATCAAAACGATTCAAGACGTCGGTCTGGGCTACATCAAACTGGGGCAACCTTCTACCACTTTGTCGGGCGGTGAGAGCCAACGGGTAAAGCTTGCCACTGAACTAAGCAAGCGCGACACGGGTAAAACACTCTACATCCTCGACGAACCCACTACCGGATTACATTTCGAAGATATCCGCATTCTTATGAGCGTACTGCAGCGGCTGGTAAATCGCGGCAACACAGTCGTTATCATTGAGCACAACCTTGATGTGATCAAACTGGCTGATCACATCATCGACATGGGCCCTGAAGGTGGACGCGGTGGTGGCTCCGTGCTTTCAACAGGTACCCCCGAAGAAGTAGCACGGAGCAAAAAAGGCTTCACCCCTCAATTTTTAAAGCGCGAACTGGAGGATTTGTAATCATCCGGCCAACAATTGAGACTTGTGCATAGATAGATAGAACATAAAATTATACGTACTGTTCATTATGATTTTACCCTATATAACGAAGTACAAAAACAAATAATTTGAAATGGAAATGCCGATAAACTATCAGCATTTCCATTTTTCTTTTACTTTCCCCTTTCTTCATTTCAATAGAGTAAAACAAGCCAAAGAGTATGTTTTTCACACAAATTTAACTTTTATACCAAACAAAATATGGTATTATGCATTTTATATATCATATTTTTTCATTACTTTTGCACCCGTTATTCACGTGTTTCTATTCTTGAAGCACTTTTATTACAATCAAAACTTACTTTATTTATTAAGATATACAGTATGTATAGCAAAGAAGAACTATTATCAAAAGAAATTTCCGAACTGGAAAACATTGCAAAAACACTTGGTGCTGAGATAAATGGTAAAAACACAGAAGACTTAGTTTACTCCATATTAGATAAGCAGGCTATCGACGAAGGAAATAAAAATCCGCTGGGACAGAAGAAACGCCGTACCAGAATTGTCAAAAAAGACACTGACAAAGTTTACTCTGTTAAGGGAAAAGAGGGAGCAAACCTCGACACGAAGAGTAAAAAAGCAGCAAGCGAACATCCTAACCTTTTCAAGGACGAAAATGTAGAATCGGTTACGGAAGAGGCTCCCAAAGAGGAGGAAAAAGATCAACCCAAACGCCGAACACGAAAAACAAAGAAAGAAGAAGAAAAAGAAACGATCGCTGAAACCGCAAAAGAAACGGTTGAAGAACCGAAAGAAGCTCCCAAAACAACACGGGGAAGAAAAAAGAAAACAGTAGAAGAACCTGTGGGAACAGAATCTGCAGAAACTCTGCAAGCTACTGAAACAAAAGAACAGACGGAAGAAAGCGTAGTTCCTGAGGCTGATTTTTCCTATCAGCAGGAAACACCGGAACACACCGACGAACAGGCTTCAGACCTCATTGCACAACTTCAAGAGAAGATCAATGCACATAACGGAGAACACATGGAAGAGCCTAATACCCCCCCAATGAACTCGGGTTATTGGGAAGAAGATCCTGCCGACGGAACCGATTTCATTACTGTTGTTGACTTACCCATCGAAGATCAAGGAGCATTACCCAGCTACGATATGTTCGATAACCCCACAAGCGGCGTGCCTACTTCTTCTTATCAGCAACAGAATTTTACACAGGAAGAAGCCCCACAATATGAGTTTGCAGATCTCATCGATGCCAATGGGGTACTCGAAATTATGCCCGATGGTTACGGTTTTCTTCGCTCAAGCGATTACAACTATCTGTCATCGCCCGATGATGTCTATGTTTCAACAGCGCAAATAAAAAAATACGGATTAAAAACGGGCGATGTACTGCTTTGCAAAGTACGTCCGCCACACGAGGGAGAGAAATATTTTCCCCTTACCAGCGTTGAGAAAATCAACGGCAGAATACCTTCCGAAGTTCGTGACAGAATACCCTTTGAGCACCTCACTCCACTCTTCCCGGAAGAAAAATTCACTCTTTGTGGAGACCCTGCAACCACCAATCTCTCTACAAGAATTGTCGATTTGTTCTCACCTATCGGTAAAGGACAACGTGCTTTGATTGTAGCACAACCCAAAACGGGTAAAACCATACTGATGAAAAATATTGCCAACGCTATTGCTGCAAATCATCCTGAGGCTTATCTGATGATGTTATTGATAGATGAGCGTCCTGAAGAGGTGACCGATATGGCACGAACAGTAAATGCGGAAGTAATTGCCTCGACCTTCGATGAGCCTGCCGAACGCCACGTAAAGATAGCGGGCATTGTGCTTGAAAAGGCAAAACGAATGGTAGAATCGGGTCACGATGTCGTGATTTTCCTTGACTCAATTACACGTTTAGCACGTGCTTATAACACTGTAAGCCCTGCAAGCGGTAAGATTCTTACAGGTGGTGTAGATGCCAATGCTTTACAGAAGCCCAAAAGGTTCTTTGGTGCCGCCCGAAATGTCGAAGGCGGAGGCTCGCTAACCATTATTGCCACTGCACTAATCGATACAGGTAGCAAGATGGACGAGGTGATATTCGAAGAGTTTAAGGGTACGGGTAATATGGAATTACAGCTCGATCGCTCACTAAGCAACAAGCGTATATTCCCTGCCGTAAACCTTGTGGCATCGAGTACAAGGCGTGATGACTTACTGCAAGACAAAACTACACTCGACCGAATGTGGGTTTTACGCAAGTATATATCAGACATGAACTCTATCGAGGCCATGAATGTGATACACGATCGCATTATCCACACCAAAAATAATGACGAGTTCTTGCTTTCCATGAACTCCTGATTGAATCGGTAAAAAAATAAAAATGAAGAAGTAAAGAAGGGGATAATGGAGTCCTAACAGCTTCATCCTCTAAAATATTCAATACAAAAAGGCAGGAAGAAAACATTGCTTTTCTTCCTGCTTTTTTTACTTTTATTACTTACAGTATAATGTCCCACCGCCATTGATATAATATTCTGCCACCAACACCGTTAATAAAATATGCGACTGAACCTATTTATATGCTTCGTTATCTCACTCTTCACCCTCCAATCATGCAGCGATGAAGACAGTTTTTCAGTATCCTCGCGACATACTCTGTCGTTTTCAGCCGATACGATAAAGCTGGATACGGTCTTCTCAAACGTTCCGTCATCCACTCGAAGTTTTTGGGTTTACAACCGTTCAGGCGCAGACTTACGACTGCAAAACGTAAGGTTGGAAGGTGGAAATCAAAACGGTTTCAGAGTTAATGTCAACGGGAGTGATCTCAGCAACACAACCGGCTTTCGAACTTCAGACATCGAACTGTATAAAAACGATAGCATTCGGGTTTTCGTAGAACTTACTTCACCCATCAATCCTACCAATAATATCCGTCTGTTGGAAGACCAATTAACTTTTACTTTAGAAAGCAACAAACAACAAACGGTGCTTCTTCAGGCATATACGTGGAACGCTTTGTCGTACACCAACCTGCACATCACCACCGACTCAGTTCTTTCTTCCACCCAACCCATCATCATTTACGGGGGTATCAAGGTAGACAGCACCGCCACACTGACCATCGCACGGGGTACCACCTTGTATTTTCACGCCGGTGCGAGCATCGATGTCTACGGCCGTTTACTCGTCGAAGGTACACCCGATGCACCTATTACGCTACGCGGCGACAGACTTGACAGAATGTTTGAAGAGCTTCCCTACAATCGGGTAAGCGGTCAATGGAAAGGCATTCGCTTTTATTCTTCATCTTACGACAACAAGTTGACGTATGCAGACATTCATAGCACCTTCGACGGTATTGTAGCAGATTCTTCGGATATCACCCGCACCAAGCTCACGCTCAACGCCTCTTCCATCCACAACTGCCAGGGATTTGGAGTTTCTGCCGCTAACAGTAAGCTGACCATTAATAACTGCGTAATAAGCAACACACTGAAAGATTGCGTGCGATTGGATGGCGGAAGGGTATCACTCAATAACTGTACACTGGCACAGTTTTATCCTTTTGACGCCGCACGAGGCTCTGCACTGCAACTCACAGCTAACCGTTTTCCGCTTGAAAGTTTCTCATGTATTAATACATTGATAACCGGATATGCCGCCGATGTACTCGCAGGCGATAAAGGTAACAAATCTTTGACGTTCGATTATCGCTTTGATCACTGCATCCTCCGCACGCCAAAGGTACTTACAGAAGATAGCCTGCGTTATACAAACGTGGTGTACGAAAACCCTGCTGATACCCTTCACACCGGTAAAAAGCATTTTGTACTGATAGACGAAAAAACATTTTTGTATGACTTCCGTCTATCCAATTCTAGCGCAGCCATCGACAAAGCTGATCCAGCGACAGCACTACCGACCGACCGAAACGCAGTAGCCAGAGACAACAAACCCGATATCGGTGCCTACGAATACAAACCCTGACTTTCAAAAAATACGCAGATAAAACTTACACCTTATATATATAACAGATAAAACCCAAGAAATGAAAAAAATAGACATTCATATCCAAATACAACATTATGCCTTTGAAGAGTTGCCCGAAACCGATCGCGTACTCGTCAACAAAGCAATGGAGGCTACATATAACGCCTATGCCAACTATTCTAACTTTTATGTGGGGGCGGCTTTACGTTTAAAAGACGATACCATTGTTATCGGAGCTAATCAAGAAAATGCAGCTTTCCCCTCCGGGTTGTGCGCCGAACGTTCGGCTATCTTTGCCGCTCAGTCGCAATATCCTCAACAACCAATCACCACATTAGCCATTGCTGCACGCAACACAAACGGTTTTTTAGAAGAGCCTATTACGCCTTGCGGAGCTTGCAGACAAGTTATTCTTGAGATAGAAGACCGTTACCAATCGCCCATCCGCATTTTGCTTTACGGCAAAAACGGTGTCTATCAAATCAACACCGTAAAAGATTTACTGCCCCTATCTTTTGTAGATGCAAATATGCGATAAGCATTCGCACACCACTCACACAGCCTACACGGGGCTTTCAGATACCTTTAAGAATCTGAATTCAATATAATTATCCCCTCTCTATTTCTCCTTTCAAGGGGAGGAATGTGTTGAGTTTCTCCTTTATAACTATTGAGTTCTCTCTTGATATAAGCTTTCGAGTGGCTATGCAGCACACCTCTCCCCTTGAAAGAAGAAATAGAAAGGGGATTACTTATACCGAACTGACGTATAAGATTAACGTTTTAAGTCGCAACACGAATTGACAAATTATTACAAATTCCTTCCTTTTCCTTACAATTCATTTTTCATCACCTTCTTGATTTTAACATTTCAAATAGGTCCTGAAAATTCTTTTATCACCTCAAAAAATAGAGTTGAAAAGCCCAAAGCTATCCTTTCAGCATCCAAAAGCATAGCTTTGGGATGGTAAAAGCATAGATTTTAGGATACAAAACCTATGCTTTTGCTATCTAAAAAACGACATTTTAGAGGTTCTTAAGCCTATTTCTCTATTACAAAAATCAATACAAAATCTATAATTATTTGACTTTCAATAATATATCAATTAGCTCAAATTTCGCAAATTAAGGAGCCAACAACCGGTCGTTCGATTCAAGTGGCTTTATTTTTCGTAAAATCATCGTTTTTAACAATTAAAGAATTATCAATTTGAAAGTATTCTCCCCATAATTGTTTAAAATCAATATTTTCCCGATTCTTAGCTTTTGTTTAATCCTCTGCCACCTAATCTCTACCTCCATTTCTTTTCTTCTTATCGAAAAAAATACGCATTTTGAGTATGTATTTTAAAAATATAGTTTATATTTGCACACAGTAAACAATATGTGGGCTACTTTTACGAGTTGGCTTTCGTAGGACTTACAAAACCTTAACACTGAAAATACTACCCTGACGGCTATTTTCATTCAGCTGAAAAACAGTCAACAAGGTAGCGTCTATCGTTGTTAAATACCAAAATACAAACAAAAAAAATTAAATCATCTACCAGTTCCTATCAAACCGGCACATCCCATCGGATAAACGATCAATCCACCGTTATTTGTACTAACAATTAAGGTTTCATCGGCTGAAACGGTTTAGGTAGCAATCTAAAATAAAAAGAATCAAATCCAATATCAATATTATTTATTAACCAATTAATCAATCAATTATGTTTAAACCATTACTTCAACTGAAAAAGTCATTGGTTCTGACCATTGCTTTGATGGCTTCGATGGGCGTCTATGCACAGACACAGATTACAGACGAGGCTGGATTAAAGGCAATAGCCAATGATTTGGCGGGTAATTATGTACTTGCAAACGACATTACCCTTAGTGGCGAATGGATTCCTATCGGAACATCTACCAACCCATTTACGGGTAGTTTTGACGGTGGAGGACATTTTATCAAAGGACTGACTATTCAGTCGGGTGCCGATGATGTAGGTTTCTTCGGATTCATTAAAAATGCTACAGTAAGCAATGTACGCTTTACGGGTGCCCGTATCGCAGGTAACAAGCAGGCAGGTATCCTTGCCGGACAAGCTATTTCTTCTGAAATATCGAAGGTTTTTACCTCCGGTGTTCTGACCGGTTACGACCATATCGGTGGTATTGTCGGTGATGCTAGAGGCGATAGTGGCAACGGCGAGCTCACTACCATTAGCGATTGTTTTTCTACTGCTGGCGCTTTCAGTACCACACACCAAGGTGGTGGTATCGCCGGATGGACCAATGCAGGTGTGTTTACCCATGTACTATTCTTGGGTTCTGCCACTGCACGTTACAACGGAGCTGGTGGAATTGTCAGCATTATAGATGGTGGTACAGCCTCTGTAAAGGGAAGTGTCGGTGCACCGGTTATGTTGTCGGGTGCCAAGGATCGTACCCACAGCATTGCAGGATGGGCCAACGGTGGTTCGTTTATCGGCGAGAATAACCTTTCTTCAGCCGCAACAACTGTTTATACTGCCGGTGCAGTAACAGACATCAATACGCTTGCAGGCGACTTGCAGGGTACTATCACCAGTGTTGAAGACCTCAAAAAGGCAGCCACTTATACGGGTATCGGCTTTGACGCAGCAACATGGACATTGACCGATGGTAGCTATCCCTTGCTGGCAGGTATGACCTACCCCATCGATGGTGATGGTATTAGTGTAAGAACATTGCCGAAGAAGTGCGTAAAAGGCCTGTCGTTTGAAACCGGAGCAATCTCTCCATTGGGTAGAACAGTTAAAATAGAGAGTAGTAATCCATCTGCAGTAACAGTAGAGGGCACCACTTTGAAGTTCGTCGGACTGGGTAGTGCCGTTATCACTTATACGACAGACGCAGACGCTTTCTCAACCGGTACAACGCTGACACAAAATATCACGGTAGAAGACATGAACTACAACCTCGCTACCGTTGAGGATTTGAAAAATATAGCTAATAATTTGAATGGTAATTATACACTGATGAACGACATTGATCTTGGCGCAGAAGTGTGGGTTCCGTTAGGAACATTCACCGGTTCGCTTGACGGACAAGGTCATGTTATCAAGAATATGAAAATTACCAAGACAGGAAATTGCATCGGTTTCTTTGAAGTTGCCAAAGGCGCAACCATTCAAAACCTCGGCTTTGAAAATGCAAATATTTCGGGTGGATACCAAGATGTAGGTGCCATTGTAGGTCAATTGCAGGCCTCTACCGTAAAAAATTGCTACGTAGCTAATTCATATATTCAGGGTGGAGACCACACCGGAGCTATCGTTGGTTTGATAAGAAACCTCGAAGGACAGTCTGAAGACGATCCTAACCTTGTGGGCGGAACCGTTTCGAACTGTATTTCCGATGCTCACGTAGTATCTACCTACTATCAAGCAGGCGGTATCGTAGGTGTTTCTCGCGGTGGAACGGTTGAAAACTGTATCTTCTCTGGAATTGTAGATTGTAAAGGCGGTGGTAACGTTGGCGGCGTCATCAGCTTGATTGACATCGCTGCAAAAGATGCTGAAGGCAAAGAAACAGTTGCCACAACAACCATCAAAAACAACTTGATTGCGGCTTCTCACCTTTACGGAAGAAATGTACGCCGCGTGGTATTTACTGCTGGTCGGGCTACAAACATGCAAAACAACTATGCCATCGAATCGGTATATATAGGCTCTAACTCGAAAAATGCAGGTGTGCTTGAAAATCAAACCGATGCTACGACCGACAATGCTGCAAACGTAGCAGATGCCAATGCCAAAGGCAAAGCTTTCTTTACGGGTCTGGGATACGACTTTGACAATACATGGAAGTTCTTTGAAAATACTGAAGGAAAGATGTATCCGGTATTGAAATGGATGAAAGCTCCCCTACCCTCTGTGGTATTCGATATGCCCGAAAACAAATCTATTCTGTTTAAAGACGGTATTGAAGCGATCAGTTTGAAGACCATTCACGGCTCTTGGGGACAAAAATTAAAGTTCACATTGACACAAGGCAGCAACCTTGCATTCTATGAAGAGAGCGAGAATGCGCTCTATGCAGGTGACTCTGATGGTAATTACAAAGGCTCGGGTACAGTTACAGTTCAGGTAACACCTGCTACCGAACTCGCTGCTTTGTTTACAATGGATGCGAAAAACACTTTCGATGTGTTTATCGGAAAGAGCGATGATGTAACAGAAATCGCTACTCCCGAAGACTTTATGAAGATTAAAAAGAATTTGGCCGGTAACTATAAACTCACCGCAGACATTGACATGAGCAATACTGAGTTTACTACCTTCGGCAGCAATACCGCAGAGTTTACCGGTACATTAGACGGTAACGGTCATAAAATTTCTAACCTGAAGCTCACTGCAACAGAAGGAAAAGACATCGGTATCTTCAGCATTACGAACAGCGCTACCATTAAAAATCTGGCTATTGACAATGCAACGGTTTCCGCTGGTGGCCAAGATCATGTAGGTATTCTTGCAGGAACCATCAATGGCGGAACCATTGATCAGGTGGCTATATCAGGTACATTAACCGGTAACGACCACGTAGGTGCACTCGCCGGTGATGGTAACGGGGTAACCATAACTAATACTTATGTAGATGTAAAGGTTACAGGTTATAGCCAAGTGGGCGGTTTCTTCGGTTGCACAACAGGTAACTTGTCGGTAGCCAATAGCTACTTCAACGGTTCTGCATCAGCTACCACACGTGGATGGGTTGGTGGATTCATCGGACTTATCGACGTAAAGAACACCACAGTTACTATAGACAAGTGTGTATCGCTGGGTAATCTGACTTCTGTAGGAAGCGGTTCTCCTCACGCTATCAATGCCTTTATCGGCGGTAACGGTGCTGGCAACGATCCGCTTGCCATTGTTAACTTCACCAACAACATTGCCAACAGCAATGCAGTGATGACGGTTGATGGTGACAATGCACAGGCATGGCCTGTAAAGAACAAGACGGTTGATGGCGGAAATGTGGAAGATGCTACACAGATGACTGCTTCTCTTCTGAAAGTACAAAATGCATATACTGGCTTAGGTTGGGACTTTGCAAACGTTTGGAAAATCGATCCGGCCAATGCAGAATATCCTTATCCGGTATTGAAACAATTTGGCGCCATCTCTACAGGTATCAAAGATATTACCAAGAATATCACCAACGCCACTTATGGTATCCATGTTTCTGGTAATGTACTTACCATAACAGGCCTCAAAGGCACTGGTAAGGTAAATGTAACGAATGTAGCAGGTCAGCGCGTTATCGCATTAACGACAAGTGATGTTACTGCAACAACAACACTTCCGGGTCGTGGAATTTACATCATAACGATTGTAAATAACGGCACGACGAAGTCTTATAAGGTTGTTAATCAATAAATTTATAGATAAAAGGTGACCGGGTTTAAAAGCTCGGTCACCCTTTTCTCTTTGACAAAATAAAAAACACGGACAACAAACAAGCCGTGTTCTTGTCTTGATACTAATATCCTTTTACTATATGTTTAAAACTAATACAGAAAAAATATGGAGAGGTTTTTTGCTCATAGCAATACTCGTGCTCTCCATTCCTGCTTTTGCTGCGTCAATTAAGGTAACCGGTCGTGTTCAGGATGTCAACGGTGAACCGCTGATCGGTGTATCTGTGAAAGAAAAAGGCACAAACAATGTTACCGTGACCGATGTCAATGGAACGTATAATATTACTTGTACATCCGATAAACCCGTGCTCGTTGCAGAGTATATAGCTTTGAACCGGAAGAAAGAAAGGTGACGGGAACATTGATTGACTTTGTTTTGAAAGACAAAGTAAATAAACTAAACGAAATAACCGTTGTGGGTTACACCACTGCGAAGAAAGTGTCTGTACTGGGTGCACAATCTTCTTTGAAGATGGATTTGGTGAAAGCACCGGTTGCCAACATGAGTTCTATCCTCGCCGGTCGTGTTTCAGGTGTGGTTGCCGTACAACGTACAGGTGTTCCCGGACAAGACGATTCGGATATTTGGATACGTGGTATCTCCACACTCACCAATCGCAACGAGGGTCCGTTAATTCTTGTCGATGGTATCGAGCGTAGCTTTAACAACCTCGACCCTGAAGATATCCAGTCGGTAACTGTATTGAAAGATGCGGCTTCTACAGCTGTATACGGTGTACGAGGCGGTAACGGCGTTATCATTATCACCACCAAGCCGGGCGTGGTAAGCAAACCACGCTTCTCGGTAGATGTATATCAGGGCATCACACAACTGACAAAAATACCAAGTTTGGTAGACGGTATCGAATATATGAATGCTGTTAACGAGGCTTACAACAATACATTCGGAAAACCTTATTATTCTCAACAATATATCACGAACACCAAAGTAGCCAACGGATTACCCACACCCGAACTGACTGCTGAGCAACGAAAAGCGCTGGAAGCAGATCGGTCGGTAAACAGGTATCTCTATCCGAATGTAGACTGGATGAAAGAGCTGTACCATAAATCCGGATGGAACCGTCGCATCAATACCAATATCCGAGGTGGAGCACCCAACGCCAGCTACTATGTTTCGCTGTCTTACTATCAGGAAAAAGGTATGACAAGAACCGATCCGACCCAGGAATACAGCACAGAGATTACCTATAACCGCTATAATTTCTTAACAAACGTCAACCTGAAAGCCACCAAAACCACTAATATCGATGTGGGTGTAAGCGGTTATTTCGGAAACGGAAACTATCCGAATGAATCCCTTTGGTCTATCTACGACAAGGCGATGAATACGAATCCCGTACTTTTTCCTGTACAATACCCCAATGGCGCAAACCCGGGTTACTCTTCTGTACAGCGCGAATTTGATAATCCTTGGGTAACATTAACCCGCCGTGGCTATCAAACGCAATACAATACGCAAGTCAATTCAAACTTAAAACTGACCCAAGATCTCGGGTTCTGGAAATGGAGTAAAGGGCTTACAGCCAGAGCATTAGTGGCTTTTGATGTGCGAGCAAGACAAGAATTGCATTATGCCATTGATAATAGCACATGGAAACCGAGTGGTTCGAAAGATCCTTCAACAGGCGACACATGGGTTGATGATGCAGACTTGTATGATGGCTATGGAAACATTAAGTTGCAAGAAGAAGTAAAAGGCAGCAAAACCATGCGTTTCAGCTCCAACCAATGGGTATATCGCACTTTCTATTTTGAAACAGCACTCGACTATAAGCATACCTTTGCGAGACTACACAATGTAAGTGGGCTTGTTTTATTCAATATGCGCGATCATCGCGATGCCAATAATGGGGCTTCCTTGTTACAATCTTTACCCCACAAACAACAAAGTTTATCGGGCCGTGCCACCTACGATTACGATAACCGTTACTTCGTAGAGCTGAATTTAGGCTATACGGGATCGGAGAATTTTGCACCTGAACGCCGCTTCGGTCTATTCCCGGCCTGGGCATTGGGCTGGGTTCCTTCTAACGAAAAATGGTGGAAGCCCCTCTCAAAGGTCGTTTCATTCTTGAAATTACGGTACTCGGACGGTACGGTTGGTAACGACAGCCAGAACGGACGCTTTGGTTATTTTACGGAAATAACAGACAAAAGCCATTATCTTACCTATTGGGGCTGGAATGGTATCGGTTATAACAAGTATGGTTTCCAAGCACAATGGTCTAAAATACGTAAACAAGACTTAGGTATAGAAATCAACTTCCTAAAGGATGATCTGACCTTTGTCATCGACTTGTTCAAAGAACGCCGTACAAAATTTTGTAGATCGAAACAACTTACCGCTTATGGCAGGTTTTGCAGCAACCGCTTCTGCCAATGTAGGTATTGTTGAGAACAAAGGTTATGAAGCCTCTTTTGACTACAGTCACCAATTTGGCAAAGACCTCTTTATATCCATACGGGGTAACATTACCCAGAATACGGATAAAGTGATTGAAAATGCGGAAGCTGAACCGGCTTATCCCTGGTTGGAACGGCGCGGACACAATGTGCTGGGACGTTGGGGATATATAGCAGAAGGTCTATATACCAGTACTCAACAGATCACGGATCGCGGCATTACTCAATTTGGCGAGACCCGGCCGGGCGAACTGGTAAAGCCGGGTGACATTATGTACAAAGACCTGAATGGAGACAAGCACATTGATGAAAACGATATGACCTACATTGGACGTGGTGATGTACCCCGTATTTATTATGGTTTCGGTGCGGATATTCGCTATAAAAACATCGGTGTGGGTATTCTTTTCCAAGGTGTTTACGATGCCGACCGCATGCTGCAAGGAACGGGAATCCGCCCATTTGTCAGTTCGAGCGGTGGCGGAACGCTTTATTCAAACATTACCGACCGCTGGAGCGCAAGCAATCCCGAAAAAACCGATGTGTTTTATCCTCGTCTGGCTTGGGGTGAAAAAAACAATACCAACAACTTTCAACCCAGCACTTGGTGGCAAAAGGATGTCAGCTTTATGCGCTTGAAACAGTTTACCATTTCTTACTATTTCCCGAAATCATGGGGACGTGGTTTGGTAAAAGGAGGCCGCTTCTATCTGATGGGCGAAAACGTGTTGACGTTTAGTAAATTTAAACTCTGGGATCCTGAACTTAACACCAACAACGGTATCTCTTACCCGAATAATAGAACCATCTCTCTCGGTGTTAACTTCAATATTTAATGACAAAGAAATCATACAAAATATGAAAAGGAACATTTTTAAAATAGGACTTTTGGCGTTGACAACCCTTATGTTAAGTTCATGTTCAGACTACTTTGACTCGGTACCTAATGATGTACTTGATTTGGACAAAGTATTTACCAATCGCGGATTATCTTTACAATGGCTAACGGATGTGTACAGCTATATTCCCGATGACACGAACATGGACAGACTTCCGGACAATTCAACACAAGGGGTTTGGACGGCAGCTTGCAACGAAGGGTATCTACCTTGGACACAATGCGAATCCAATAACATCATCTTAGGTACCCTTTATACTTCTACAGGATATGTTCGCCAACTGTGGACTGCCTATTATCGGGCTATACAAAAAGCTAATATGTATATGGCAAACGTAGATCGTTGCGCCCCGATGAGCGATAAAGAGAAAGCATGGACAAAAGCAGAAGCAAAAGCCTTGCGGGCTTATTTCTACTTTAACCTCATCAGACTATACGGTCCCGTGCCCATTGTAGGCGACCGCATCTATACCGTTGATAGCCCGTTGGGCGATATGATGCTACCTCGTAACACCGTAGATTCATGTTTTAATTACGTAATAACCGAACTAAAAGCTGCTATCAACAGCGGAAATTTGATTTCTCAATTTCAGAATTCCGGTGCCTTTGATACCCAATTTGCAGGAAACCTGACACAAGAAGCTGCTGAAGGCATATTGGCAGAAGTGTACTTGTATCGTGCGAGCAAGCTGTTTAATGGCGATCCTTATTACAAAGGATTAAAGAATACCGATGGAACACTGTTATTTCCACAAAGCGAAGATATGCAAAAGTGGGAAGATGCACGTGATGCGGCTAAACGAATTATTGATAGCAACAAGTTTCACTTGGTTTATCGGGATGCATCCGGCAAACGCGTAACAGACGTTAAACAGTCTGATCCTTACAACTCTTGCTTCTATGCTTGTTTGGGAAGCCCTGAAAACGAAGAACAAATTTTCTTCCGTACACGGCCCGATAACCGTATTTATTATGAAATGTGCCCTAAACACAGCGGCATAACGGATGCTCAAGTAGGTGGAGGTGCCCTCTCGGTACCTTTGCAAACGGTAGATATGTTCTTTACAAAAAATGGTATTAGCATCGAGAAAGACACTACTTACTTTACGTATGATACGGATAACCCTACGACGGCGAATATCCGAAAGATGCTCAATACGGCGACTTATAAAGACAAATACTCTGGATATACCTATTTTACACCGGCAAGTAATTATCGGGTAATGCAACAATTTTACGACCGCGAACCCCGATTTTATGTAGCATTTACGTTCCAAAATCGCCGTTGGGACTTTGATGGGTCGAAAACTTACTATACCGATATGTCACAGAACGGTAATTCCGGACCTGCAAAAAATGGCCACGATCACCCCATTTTCGGCGTGATCGCTCGAAAGCTGTTCGTTGCTCCCAATATGCGTTCAAGCATACCGTATAGTATCAGATTGCGCTTGGGTGAGGTTTATCTCAACTATGCTGAAGCCTGCAATGAGTTGGGAGACATGACAACAGCTTTGGAATATGTGAACTTGATACGGAGCAGGGCAGGTATACCCGAATATAAAGTTAACCCCTCACAGACAGATAAAGGCGCACGCGGTGATGATCGTGTAGAATTAGAATCGTACACAAAAGAGTTTGTTCGCAAGGTAATCTATCGCGAACGACTTATTGAACTGGCATTTGAAAGCAAGCACTACTTCGACGTTCGTCGTTGGGACGTAGCGGATATGGCACAAGGCGACGGATGGATTTACCCTTCGTACCATCAAGGTGGTGAAGGGGGTGATATGATAGGTTTTAATGTAGACAATGCAGGTAGTACAGCAGAACAAACTAACCAGCTGAACTTCTACAAACGTCTGAAAGTGCAGCATCGCATTTATACCAAGCGTATGTCGTTCTTCCCCATTCCACAGCTGGATATCAACCGAAATCGCCAGTTGGTTCAGACCACCGGTTGGACTGTTGACTGATAACAAGTTGGTGTTTCATCATCGTGTGCGTCATCATTAGATGTCGTAATGCAAAACTTCATAATTTTCCACCGCTTTACAACTTTTGTGAGGCGGTGGTTTTATATGGAATAAAGTACGCGGGCGCGCGTTCTATAATAAATAACCGTTAAATACTTTGCATGTCATTGGCTTTTGAGTAACTTTGCAAACTCTATAAATACTGATATGATACAACCCATATTTATTGCCGGACCTTGTGTTATTGAGTCGCAAGAGCTACTGTATATCGTGGCAGAAAAACTGGTGGAAATTAACAAGAAATTAGGCACAGACATTATTTTTAAATCATCGTTTGATAAAGCGAATAGAACTTCTATCCACTCGTTTCGTGGTCCCAGACTGGAAAAAGGTTTGGAAATGCTCAACAACGTCAAGAAGAAATACGGCCTAAAATTACTGACGGATATCCATGAAACCCATCAGGCAGAAGCGGTTGGTGAGGTTGTAGATGTGATTCAAATACCTGCTTTTCTATGTAGGCAAACTGATTTGCTGGTTTCTGCTGCAAAAACAAAAAAAATAATTAACATAAAGAAAGCGCAGTTTTTGAGCGGAAGGGATATGAAATATCCGGTGGAGAAAGCACTTGAGGCTGGTGCAAAAGAAGTTTGGCTGACGGAAAGAGGAAACTGTTTCGGATATAACAACCTTGTGGTAGACTTTCGGAACATTCCGGACATGAAAGAAATTGTTCCCCAAGTGATTATGGACTGTACCCATAGCGTGCAAAGACCGGGTGGAAACGGTGATAAAACAGGTGGAGACAGAAAGTTTGTTCCAGCAATGGCACATGCAGCAAAAGCATTCGGAGCTACAGGTTATTTCTTCGAAGTACATCCCAACCCAGACCAAGCCCTCAGCGACGGCCCTAACATGTTGGAACTATCAAAACTCGAAGCCTTAATTAAGGCACTTATCTGATACAAACACCTTCTTAAAAGGAACAAGAATGAGCACAACAGAAGATAGATTAAAGAACGTAAGGACCTATGCTTCACAATGTTTAAAAGATGAAGCAGACGCCCTACTTGATCTCATTCCCCAATTAGACCATCATTTCGACAAAGCCGTAGAAATGATGTTTAAATGTAAAGGGAAAGTAATTGTCACCGGTGTTGGGAAAAGCGGAAATATTGGTGCAAAGATTGCAGCAACCTTATCAAGCACCGGAACACCGGCTTTTTTTATCAATCCATTAGATGTTTACCACGGTGATTTAGGGGTAATGACCCCCGATGATGTTGTGCTGGCACTGAGTAATTCGGGGCAAACTGACGAACTGTTGCGTTTTCTGCCCACTGTTTTACACATGAATATCCCCATCATAGCCATGAGCGGCAATCCCCAATCACTTTTAGCGAAATATAGCAATGCCCACATCACGGTGAAAGTAGCCAAAGAAGCCTGTCCGCTAAATCTAGCTCCGACGAGCAGTACTACAGCAGCATTGGCAATGGGAGACGCTTTAGCCATCGCATTAATGCAGGTAAGAAACTTCAAACCCAAAGATTTTGCACAATTTCATCCCGGAGGTGAATTAGGCAAGCGGCTGTTAACAATGGCTGCCGACGTAATGCGCACGGACGACTTACCCATTATTCCAAAAGACATGCATCTGGGAGAGGCCATCATTCACGTAAGCAAAGGAAAACTGGGATTGGGCGTTTCGGTAGAAAACAACAAGGTGATCGGCTTGATAACTGATGGCGACATACGGCGGGCAATGGAAAAATGGCAGGCCCATTTTTTGATAAAACTGTAAGCGACATTATGACCAACCATCCCAAAACCGTTTTACCTACAACAAAGATTGCCGACATACAGGCCATCATGCACCAATATAAAATTCATACCGTGCTCGTTGTTGATCACGAACAACATCTACTTGGCGTAGTAGATCATTATAGCTGTATGATTTAGAGAGAAAAGAAAATGAAGAGAAATTTGAGAATTCCCATTACTTTTATTGTTTTACTAATATACTTTTTCTCTGCACGCGCGCAGTCTTCCGACTCACTCATTGTGAAACAAATGCGCGAAGAAGGCGTTAAGTTTTCACATAATAATTCGGTAACACTACTGATGAGCGGTCAGGAAAAGTTCGACGATATGTTTGCCGCCATCAGACAAGCACGAGAAACCGTTCATCTTGAATACTTTAATTTTCGCAACGACTCGATTGCCAATAAACTCTTTGAGCTGTTGGCACAGAAAGCACAAGAAGGTGTAAAGATAAGAGCACTGTTTGACGGATTCGGGAACGACTCGAACAACAAACCGCTCAAAAAGAAAAGACTGAAGGAACTCCGGCAACAAGGTATCGAAATTTACGAATTCGACCCTGTCAGATTTCCTTGGGTAAACCATGTTTTTCATCGCGACCATCGTAAAATAGTCGTAATAGATGGTAACATCGCCTATACCGGCGGTATGAATGTGGCCGATTATTACATAAAAGGAACTGAAGTGGTGGGTTCTTGGCGTGATATGCACTGCCGAATCGAAGGAGATGAAGTGAACACATTGCAAGCCATCTTTCTGAAAATATGGAACAAGACAACCAAACAAAAGATTCACAGAGCAGACTTGTACAAAGGTGGTGTACAATCTATTCATTTTGTCGGGCTAAAGCCCGATACCTGCACAACAGCAGGTCAGAAGATGGTAGGTATTATCAACCGGGAGCCACGCATCACCAACAAAATCATCCGCAGCTTTTATACAAAAGCCATCAACAGTGCGCAAGACAGCATCAAACTGATTAACCCCTACCTCACCCTCAACCGAAAACTGAAAAAAGCATTGAAGAATGCAGTGAAACGTGGGGTAAAGGTCGAGATAATGGTGTCTACACACAGCGACATACCCCTAACGCCTGATTGTGTTTTTTACACTGTGCACAAACTGATGAAAAAAGGCGTAAACGTCTGGATGTACACTCCCGGATTTCATCACACCAAAATCATTACCGTAGACGGAAAGTTTTGTACCGTAGGTAGTGCAAACCTCAATGCACGCAGTCTGAATTTCGACTACGAAGAAAATGCCATTATCATTGACCAAGAAACAACACAGCAGCTATCTGACATGTTTGACAGAGACAAAGTCGATAGTTTCAAGCTGACAAAAAAATCATGGAACGAATTTAGAACGGGATGGCAAAAATTTGTAGGTTGGTTTGCACACCTTCTTACACCCTTTTTGTAAAATAAAGTTTTAATTCAAGTACAAGCCGAATAAACAAAATACGTCCCTCTTTCCGAACTTACTTTAAACAAAGAAAGATACAAGGGATCATATAAAAAAGAGAATGTCGATTGACATTCTCTTCAAAAGCGGTGCGTACGAGATTCGAACTCGTGACCTCCTGCGTGACAGGCAGGCATTCTAACCAACTGAACTAACGCACCTTTAACAATATCGTAACAACAGCTTCAGCGGTGCGTACGAGATTCGAACTCGTGACCTCCTGCGTGACAGGCAGGCATTCTAACCAACTGAACTAACGCACCTTTTGGATGTTGTCCTAATTGCGGTTGCAAAGGTAATTATTATAATTTAATCCGCAAAACATTATCTTAACTTTTTCGTAAGAACAACTGCATTAAATAAGCATCTTGATACTCCTTTCCATCAAAAAGCCAATCCGTAAGAACTGCAGTTTGACAGAAACCCTGCGCAGTAAACAACTGAACACTTTCTGAATTTACGATTGGTACCACAATATACAACTGATGCAGATGCAGAACCTCTTTAACATATACAATCAGTTCGGACAAAGCAGCTGTACCATATCCTTGTTTGCGAAAAGGAACCATTATAACAATCCCCACCTCAGCCCTTTTATGCTGAGGAGAAAAGTTCATCAAATCAATAATACCTACTGTTTCACCATCCTCATTATCAATCATCAACCGCACCTGCTTATCGATATAAATATCGTTCGTGCTATCTTCGATGTACTGATGAAGTGCAAATCGAGAATAGGGTACATTTGTCGGACCAATTCCCCATAATGTTCTGTCATTCTCAATCTTATAAAGCGTATCAAGATCTTCTGGTTCAATTGCTCGTAAACGCACCTTGGGATGTATCATTTTATTATATCGCTATAAGTAATCACCACGTTTGTATCCGGATTGAATGTACCCAAACTTACATTTTTCATTGGATGCAAAGAAAAAATCTCTAAAATCTTTTCGTAAGAAAAAGAGTGTACATCATAAACAACAACGTACGGGGTATTAGGATTCTGAAGGCTTATTTGATGTCCGGTAGGTAAAGAGATTTCATTCCCAACAATATAATCTGCCTCTAAGCCTTTTTCTAAAGCAATAGTCTTAGCCTTTTCAATCATCTTTCTATCCCCGATAAAAAGATACTTGGGCGTTATTCTTCGTTTCAATTTCAAACCGAGCATTTTCCTTATCAATTGTCCTTGTATGCTAACAAGCGAAAGAAACGCCTTTGCATATATTGCTGTTTTTATAGGTAGAGAAAACCAAAAAGCCAGATGTTTATAATGTTTTCTGAAGAAAATAAGCATAGCCTGATAAAATACATGAACATAGCGAAAAGATGACTTTTGAGTGCTTTCTCCTTTATAGTGCAATATTTTTAAAGGTAAATACCAATTTTCGTATCCGGCTTTCAAAATGCGATAAGATAAATCGATGTCTTCGCCATACATAAAGAAATCCTCATCTAAATAATTTAAACGACGAAGAACATCCAATCTTACCAGCATACATGCACCACTAATCACCTCAATTTGCTCAGGAGTATCCCAAGACAGATAGCTCATATAATACTTTCCAAAGCGCTTACTTTTAGGATAGCGAGCACAAAGACCACACATCTTATAAAAAGCGACCATCGGTTCTGGTAATCCGCGTCTCGACTCCATTGCTTTCTTGCCAAACGCATTCAGCATTTGCAGCCCTACCCCACCCGCTTTCTCATTTTTATCCATAAATGTAAGCATCTCATGGAGAACACTTTCACCAATAAAAGTGTCAGGATTTAACAAAAGCACATATTCACTATCACATTTTCGTAAAGCAATATTGTTGGCATGAGCAAAGCCGTAATTATGATTACTAGCAATAAAACAAACAGACGGATACTTTTCTTTTAGATATTCGACAGAGCCGTCATGCGAATTATTATCCACGACATAAACCTGTGAAGCAATTCCCTCAAGTGCTTTTGAAAGCGAATGTAGGCACTGCTCCAGATAAAACTTCACATTATAATTGACAATTACGACAGAAAGTTTATTTTTCATCCCCATCGGTTTTTACATCATCAATCCTCGCTTCACGCTGCTGTCGTCCTTTTGTAGGAATAATAAACAGAAGACATAAAAAGAGAATAATAGCCATATAACCAAAAGCCACATTCATGAAAAGATAATAAAGAAATGTATTCACTAAAAGAGGACAGCCTAAGAGTAACAGGCGTAGCATTGCCTTTCGCCGATAAATTTGCATACGCCTAGGAACATCATATTTTTTCATTGTCTTATCTTTGATAAGTCTGAGCGCAAGAGGTATGCAACAAATGGTCAAAACCTCCAGAATCGTTGTGAAAAGGAAATCGGCCGGTTTGTTATCTGCATAAAGACCAGTAGAGAAAACATTATTCTCAAACAGTAGAACCAGCAATATTGCCGTAACAACTATACTGTAAAAAGTTATCTGAAGTATGCGTTGATTCATATATTTATTTTTCTTCTATTGATGTGCGGTTGAGAATAGAACGCCCAAGCGTCACTTCATCGGTATACTCTATTTCTCCACCAACAGAAATACCTCGTGCAATGACACTTAATTTCACCGGATATTCTGAAAGCTTTCGCGAGATATAATAATTGGTTGTATCGCCCTCCATAGTGCTACTGAGCGCCAATATCACTTCATTAATACCACCAGCTTTCACCCTTTCGACCAAAGAATCTATTTCTACATCACCCGGGCCAACCCCATCCATAGGAGAAATTACGCCTCCTAAGACATGGTATAAACCGCCATACTGATGCGTATTCTCAATGGCCATAACATCTTGAATATTCTCTACAACACAGATAAGCGAACTGTCGCGAGCTGCATTGGAACAAATTGCACAAATCTCCATATCGCTGATGTTATGGCAGACCTTACAATATTTAATATCAGTTCTTGCCTGGGCTACGGCTGTAACAAACGAATTTACCCCATCAAGATCTGTTTTCAATAAGTGCAATACCAAACGCAAAGCTGTTTTACGGCCAATTGTTGGCAATTTACAGAACTCGGAAACGGCTTTTTCTAATAATGCCGAAGGATACGGTTGCTCCATTATAATCCGTTTTACTTATATTTTTTTATTAATTCCTCAGCACGGGCATCTCCCAATGTTTGTGCCTTTACCAGCATTTCCAGCCCCTCTTTTTTCTGTTTCTTGTTAATAAGAGCCAAACCTTTCATTAAATAAAGATCAGGATAATCGGGAGCAACGTGGAGGCCCAAATCAGCCGTTTGAATGGAATCGTCTAGCTGATTAACCCGTAACTGAAGGCGGGCCATCTCAGCATAATATACCGGCTCTGTTCTATTCAGCACAATGGCATGCGCTATATCATTTAATGCTTGTTGAAACTGGCGGAGTTGCACCTCACACAAAAACTTTGCATAATAAAAATCATGACTAGCCCGACCCGATAACAAACTGTCGTAACGATTGTAATCAACAATTGCCTTGCGATATTGTCCTTGATCAGATAAGGCATTGGCACGTGCCAAAAGGTATGGAGTTGACAAATGCAACGGTTGCGCAACTACTGCACTATCCAACAACGCTAATATTTCGGCAGACGAAGCTTTCAGTTGTTGCTTGCACTGCGCAGCCTCGTAAAATAACTCTCCGTTTCGCAAATTAGTCCGGGTCAAAGCCAAAAACATATCCAATGCCCTCTGATAATCCCCCTTGTAATAAATAATCTGAGCTTGTAAATGTTGATAAACGGGTAGCGCATTGAGTTTATATGCCTTTTCAGCTTCATTCAGGGCTAAATCCAGTGTCCACGGAGCATAAGGAATATCCCTCATCTTAACTTCTTTCTGATAAATTAGCTTCGCATAATCATAATGCACCTCATCCTTTTTATCCACAGCAGCCAATGCGGTTGTCATGACAGTAGCAGCTTTTTCAAACTGATGTTGATTGACATACAATTCTGCTTGAGCCACATACCCATCTGCCCGACGGGGGAACAGTTCGATAAAGTTATCAATATATCGTTGATACTTGTACGTATCAAAACGTCCAACCGCCAACATCAACATCAGTGAGGCTTGCTCTACCTCATCGGGTAACGCCATCCGGATACCTGTTTGCTGCAAAATAGGGTCGTTGACAGACAGTCCTGTTGTTTTAAACGTATCCGTATAACGCAAATCTATCGAATAAACAGCTTCATTCACCTTCGATTGCTGCAACATGCCCACCACTTCGCCTCGTTGATTAACGGCTGGACAACCGGAACGAAGCCCTTCTAAAGAACCCGTATAAAGATAATAATTATAATCGGAATTGAACCGCTCTGCCTTCTGTACCGATAGTGGCAGTGTGACCGGTTTCGATACCGAATATTCCACCTGCCAGAGTTTGGTGCCTACCGGCATAGCCAACTTGGCCAATACAGCAGGAACTGTTACTGCGTTAACCTTAAATTTACAAACATCATAAACTTCACTGGCACCATACATCGTCTCAACAGGATAGCTTTTACCGCCGGCATCAGTAACAACAGCACTATCTGCGCCCACAAACGGAGTCCAACAACTTACGGCCTCGCCCTTAGTACCGATAAAAATACCATAACCGGAGGCTAAAACACTGCCGTCTTTCTTAAATGTGGTCAGGGTGAAAACAGATTTGGAAACCTTCTGAACACTGCCGGGCTGCGAAAATGCCGAAAGAGAACAGAACAATAAAATAAATGAGAA
The DNA here is from genome assembly GCF_000614205.1 of Hoylesella saccharolytica JCM 17484. Taxonomy (GTDB): domain Bacteria; phylum Bacteroidota; class Bacteroidia; order Bacteroidales; family Bacteroidaceae; genus Prevotella; species Prevotella saccharolytica. Next base: position 7,677 of record NZ_BAKN01000011.1, on the reverse strand, counting down.
TATGATTGATTTCATAAAACAATTTTTGACTTGTTGAAATATTGATTTAAATAAGTGTATGCTATTGAAAAGGAAAGTGTAAACAATACCTGACTTCGGATTACGAGTTCATATTAAAGAAAGGCTTTGCCGAGTACTGGGGAACAAATCTTGTCTGCAAAATTGTATCACTGAGTGCCGAAACGCCCAAAAACGCAACACAACCTTGAGTCGCCGTTTATCGACGAATGTCTTTTTAGATCGAGCCAAGGGATATAATGAGATAGAGGATGACATTTTTATTTTATTCTATTTACTTCTTCCCAAAGGAAAGACAAATTATTTTATTGTATTTTTAACAGCGATTTCGCGTTGTCTATGGCAGCAACAGAAACATCGCTTCCACTGAGCATTTTTGCAATCTCGTTAATCCGTTCTTCGTCGGAAAGTTGTATCATTTTACTAACCATTCCTTTTGAGGATTCTTCTTTAAACACTTGATAATGCGTTTTACCCATGGCTGCAATCTGGGGTAAATGTGTAATAGCAATTACCTGTCGTTCGTTTTCCCCCATTTCAGCCATCATCTGTGCCATTCGTTCTGCCACCCTGCCGCTTACACCCGTGTCTATCTCGTCGAAAATAATAGTGGGCAACTTTACCGAATGACTTATCAATGCTTTCAAAGAGAGCATTACACGAGCAATTTCTCCGCCTGATGCCACCTGACTGACAGGTTGCAATAGGCTGTCGTTGTTGGCACTGAAAAGGAAAGACACCTTATCGCATCCGGTTGGAGAGAGATCTTTCGATTCCATCTGCACCTGAAATTGAGCCTTAGGTATGCCCAGTTCTACAAGCATTTTTTGCAACTGCATTTCGATACCCTTCGCACATTTCGCCCTAACTGCGGTAAGTCTTTCAGCTTTCTGGCAACATACGGTATGCATTTCCTCGAGCTGCTTACGACAAGCCGACAATTCGTCGTCGCTATTGTCAATGTGCTGCAACTGCACTTGCAGATCTTGTAAAATATCAAGCAGTTCTTTAACTGTATTTACCCTGTATTTTTTCTCTAAAGAATACAAAACATTTAGACGCTCGTTGACAGCCGCCAAGCGCTGCGGATTAAACTCAATGGTGTCTACCTGCATGACCAAATCCTGCGAAATATCTTTCAACTCGATATAGCAGTCTTGCAATCGCTTATCAATTTCTTGCACCGAAGGATACAGGGGTACAATATGGTTGATTCGGTCGACAATCGTTTTCAAATCAGGAACAACCCCCCTTTCTTCACCATTGATACTTTCAACGGCATAGAAAAGCGCATCTTTTATCTCTTCGGCATGACTCGCTGTTTCGGCCTCTTGCTCCAGCACTTCTTGTTCGCCCGCTTCAAGTTTGGCATCGGCCAATTCTTTGTATTGAAAACGAATAAAATCTTCACGTTCTTTGCTTTGGTTGATATTCTCTTCGAGCTGTTGTAGTTTTTGAATCAGCGTTTTATAAACCGAAAAATCTTTCCGATAGTCGGATAATAAATCAGCATCACCTGCAATAAGGTCGATTACATTCAGCTGAAAATCCTCCTTGTTCAACAACAAGTTCTGATGCTGACTGTGGATATCTATTAAACTGTCGCCCAAATCTTTCAGCACAGATAAGGCAATGGGAGTATCGTTGATAAATGCCCTACTTTTACCGGATGTATTCACTTCGCGCCTGATGATGCAATCGGAAGCATCGAAGTCGATATCATTTTCTCGGAAAAAATCCTGCATATCATAATTAGAAATATCAAAATGGGCTTCGACCAAACAGCGCTCTTCGCCATATTTAATAGCTTTTACATCCGCCCGCTGCCCCATTACCAAGCCCAAAGCACCGAGAATAATACTTTTTCCGGCTCCGGTTTCTCCCGTAATAACAGAAAATCCCGAACGAAAAGAGATATTCAGTTCATCGATAAGCGTAAAATTTTTGATATAGAGTTGTGTTAGCATTATTCTATTCTTTTATTCTCCGGTTTGCATTGTTTATTCTTTTATTTTTTGCCAAGCGTTATTTTGGCTTGCGTTGATACCAAACAAAATATCATACGCGGTTTCTTTCTCTTTCTGCGTACCCTTTCCTTTGTAGATATTCACCAGTTCGTCGCGTTTAAAATCGGTCCAAATCTGCGGCAGCATACTCAACGGTTTGTTTTCATGACTTTTCTTGAGGCCCTGCACCAAAGCCTCCGTAATATTAGCTCTACCCGATTGCGCATCAGCAGCCATTGCGTCTAAACCCATTCGATAATAGCTGTATTGCAACTGTCGAAACGCCCGCATACCGCCATCCAGATAATCGTTGATAATGGCAAAACGGTTTCGACTGTTATCAAATGCTTTCCAGCCGGTAAAGGGCAGGTTTTGCGCATTATTTACCAAGTTGAGACATCGCTGCAACACCTCTTCGCCGCCCAACGGAGAAAAGCTGTCTAAATCTAAACCAATAATGAGATAAGCATAATAGGCCATCAAAGCAGTAAGTTGGTTAGACAAGATTTCTTCATTAAACTCTAACTGGTCGAATTGGGAAAAAGAAAAGTTGAAATCTCCATCCGTTACATTATACAGCACAGACAAATAAGAGCTGTTATAAACAGGTCGGTTAGCTTGTATCAGAGCTTTACAAGAAAACGTATTGGTTTCTCTATCGTATTTTACAACCGTAAGATTAAAATTGCAAACAATACGCTCATTTTCTTTAAACTGTAAACCGGTAAATTGGCGGGTATTAACAAACTGCTCTAAGGCTTTTTGCAAACTCTCGAACACAGCAACCTCCGTACCCTGTATCTGACTGTGATTTACAGAGACCTTTGCTCGCAGCTCTTGGGCGGATGCCGTAATACGGAGGAGCCACAAAAGAAATGTAAAAAGAAAAATACGCATACCGAAAGGTTTCTACTATATTATATCAGTTGAGGATGGGGATTTCATTTTTTCCAAGTGGTTTTGCACCGTCCGGGTTTCGGATTTCATTTTTCACAAGTGTTTTGCGCCGTCCGGGTTCCGGATTCCATTTTTCACAAGTGTTTTGTGCCGTCCGAGTTCCGGATTTCATTTTTCACAAGTGTTTTGTGCCGTCCGAGTTCCGGATTTCATTTTTCACAAGTGTTTTGTGCCGTCCGAGTTCCGGATTTCATTTTTCACAAGTGTTTTATGCCGTCCCAACTTGGGGCGCCTCTGTCAAGAATCGGTATACTGAATAACAGTCTGCACTTCATTCATAATATCTTTTGCTACTTCACACTTGGGTTTTAAATCAAACAATTTCACAGTCGATTTTGTTAATATCTTAATTTGGTTGGTGTCAGCCTGAAAGCAAGTATTCGCGTTTTTTAAAGAGTTAAGCACAATAAAGTCAAAATTCTTTTCTTCAAGTTTCGCTAAGGCGTTATTCTCCTCATTATCGGTTTCTAAGGCAAATCCTATCAAAATCTGCGAAGCAGCTTTGCGCTGTCCCAAAGCAAAAGCAATATCAGCGGTAGGCACAAGGGACAAAGATAAATCTTCGTTGTTTTGTTTTTTTATTTTCTGGGGGGCAACGACGGTGGGTTTAAAATCGGCAACGGCGGCACATAGAATAGTTATGTCGGCGTTCGCAAACTCAGTCAAACAAACTTGTAACATCTCGTCACTGCTTTCTACATTTATCCGCCGAATAGCGGGAGAAGACACTAAAGCAACAGGACCGGACACCAATACCACATCCGCACCCCTCGACACACATTCTTCTGCCAACGCATAGCCCATTTTTCCACTTGAAAAGTTGCCCACAAAACGCACAGGATCTATCCTTTCATAGGTTGGACCTGCTGTAATCAGCACTTTCTTTCCAGCTAAATCTTTACAAACAGCATTGGAAGAAGAATTTCTTTCTTCAAAATACTTGTCAAGAGCCTCAATGATGTGCTCTGGCTCGTCCATCCGCCCTTTTCCGCTCAATCCGCTTGCCAAGAAACCAGCCGTAGGTTCAATTATTTGGTTACCGACCGCCGAAAGCTTACAAATATTGGCCTGTGTTGTAGGATGAGAAAACATATCCAAATCCATTGCCGGAGCTACAAAAACAGGGGCCTTCATCGACAGATAGGTTGTTAACAGCATATTATCTGCAATGCCATTAGACATCTTTGCCAAAGTATTTGCAGTACAAGGTGCAATCAGCATGGCATCTGCCCATATTCCGAGGTCAACATGAGAATGCCACGACCCATCTTTAGAAGAAAAGAAATCTGTAATAACAGGCTTTTGGGTTAATGCAGATAAGGTAACCGGAGTGATAAACTCTTTACCGGCATCGGTTATAACGACCTGTACCTCTGCACCTCGCTTGATTAACTCGCGTATAATGAGACACGATTTATAGGCAGCAATACTGCCGGTAATTCCTAAAACTATTTTCTTTCCTTTCAACATAACACAAGTAAAGACAAGTATTCTACCGATTATTAAACTCTCGCAAACGAATCCGTGTCAGAACTTGTTTGGTATTGTTGGTGAAATCTGAAGATAGCATCCAGCCGTAATATCCGGGATCTTTTTGGAGAACATCAGCAACGCTCTCGCCCTTATACTTTCCAAAGTTAAAGTATTCTTTCTTTATTACCCGTTTATTTTCATCAAGCATTTCATTGCCTTTTTTATCCAGAACCGGTTTCCAAACAATTCTTCCCGCAAAATCTACATTATCATTCGTCTTCGAAAATTCTGCCAAGAAATCCATATCATTAGGCAACTGTCGCTCAACCTCTTCCTGATTCTCAGGAGAATACTTCTCTAATTCGCCTAATAATACACGATACGTGGCTTCTGCATCTTGATCTGCCCGATGAGCAGCAAAATCATCTTCCATCTTCCGTCCGCAATAGAACTTATAAGCAGCAGCAAGATTTCGCCTTTCCATCTTGTGAAAAATGGTCTGAGCATCTATCAATCTGCAATTGGAGAAATCAAAATCTATTCCTGCGCGCAAAAACTCTTCAGCGAGCATTGGAATATCAAAATGATTTGAATTAAATCCGGCAAAATCACAACCCTTAAACACATTTTGAAGATGGGAAGCCAATTCTTCAAAAGTTGGGGCTGATGCCACCTGTTCATTCGTAATACCGGTTAACTTAGATACCTCAATAGGAATAGACTTGCTGGGGTTCACCAACAAGTCTTCTCTTTCTTCTTTTCCATCAGGATTTACCTTTATGTAAGATATCTGAATTATTCTATCTCCAACAAGGTCTAGCCCTGTGGTTTCTAAGTCAAAAATAATTAAAGGACGATTTATATTTAATTTCATGCACCGTTGTAGAATATATGAATTCAAAAACGAAAGATAAGCTTAATCATTCAGCAACATAGGCATAATGAGCATAAGAATTTCCTCATTCTCCGGTTGAACAACAGGTACTACAATGCCTGCCCTACTTGGATCAGCAAGTTTTATCATAACATCGTCACTATCGAGGTTACTTAATATTTCAGACATCGCCCCTCCTTTAAATCCTATATTCATCGGAATACCGTTATAATCGCAGATAAGACTTTCTTTTGCACTCGTTGCAAAGTCTAAATCTTCAGAAGAAAGCTCAAGCTTGCCAACCTCTACATGAAAACGTATCAACTGACTGCTCTCACTAGCAAAGGGCAAAACACGCCGCAATGCACTAATAAGTCCTTTCCTGTCAATTGTAATTTGGTTAGGATTTTCCTGCGGAATAACCGAATTATAGTTAGGATATTTTCCTTCAATAAGCCTACAAGATAACATTCCATCCGTAAAATACACTTCAGCATTTCTATCGTCAAACTTAATTTCAATAGGCGTACTATCCTTCTGCAAAAAGTTCTTTAAAATCGTTGCAGGCTTCTTGGGAAGAATAAAAGATTTCGCTTCAGGAGATTTAATGGCATGATCTTTATTCTTCACAAGCTTATGTCCATCAGTGGCAACAATAGACAAGCCATCTGCACTAAGATCAAAAAACACACCATTCATAACAGGTCGCAATTCATCTTGGGCAGTGGCAAACAAAGAGCGGACAAGGCTATTATATAACACATTTGCTTCTATCCGAATACTTGCAGGAGAAACAACCTCCTTATTTTTCGGATATTCATCCGCACTTTGCGCCGTAAAGTTATAAACACCATTCTGATACTTGATACATACGGCAAAACTGTTTAAATTAATATCAAACAATAAAGGCTGTTCAGGCAACTCCCTTGTCGCATCCAATATTGTTCGACTTGAAATAGTAAAACGACCATCTCCATCACACTCATCCAAAGTAAGAGATGTCCTCATTAAATTCTCACTATCGCTAGCCGTAATAGTCAAAACACCATTTGTAACCTCAAACAAGAAGTTATCCAATATAGGTAATGAAGTTTTACTACTTAAAACCTTAGACAGACCTTGCAGCTTATTGCTAAAAATAGAACTTGAGATTGAAAATTTCATTAGTATTTTATATTTTAATTATGGTATACATCAAAATTTGTATTCTATACAAAACCATCACCAACTTACTATATATAAAATGAGATTTTTGTTACGACAAAAATACAAAAAAACTGACTTCTGACAAAAAAAACAATAGAAAACTTCTACCAATTGGAAGTATTTTAGTAATTTCGCAAAAAGAATAGAAGAAGCCCTTTTCTTAACTATTCATCAGATAAACTTCAACAATAAAATAATAATGGACATTCAAGGAAAAGTTATTGTAGCCCTCCCCGAAAGGGCAGGTGTATCAGCTAGAGGCGAATGGAAAGCCCAAGACTTTGTAATAGAAACTCACGAAGCATATCCACACAAGCTGGTATTCACCGTCTTTGGTGCAGACCGTTTGGCCAGATTCAACATACAGATAGGTCAAGAGATCATGTTATCCTTTGATATTGATGCACACGAGTACAACGGAAGATGGTTTAACAGCATTCGTGCATATGATGTACGCCAAGTAGACCCCTCACAATATTCCGCACAGGAAAGTCCCACTGAAATAGCAACAAATAATAACACTTCCACAGCAGAGTTACAAAACTCCTCTACGACTTCGGAATCCTTCCCACCCTCACAAGACAGTACAGTAGAACAAAGTAGCGACGATGATTTACCATTCTAAATAATTACATCACAACACAAAAAAGATCCTGCCCTGTGAGGAGTTACTCCACAAGGCAGGATTTTTATATTCAGCTTCCCGACTTCTCCTATTGCAAACTATTCAATCTCTGCTGATACATAAAGTTTGTAGGCCCATTATTCGTGGCCTCACCATATCCTTTCTCTGGTGTCAACATTGTTATCACCACTTACCAGGATGGCAGTCGTAAGGTTACCAAAGTATTAAAATAAGATGATGAACTAACAAATAAAGCCTGAAGCTTCAGCTTATAAGGTATAGAAAATTGCTAATAAAGCCTGAAATTTTATTCACCCCCGAAAGATTGAGATCTTACGGGGGTGTTTCGTTATTAAAGTTGCGACGTGCGCACGTGGTTGTTAATAACATCCGAGAGTCGGACGGCGTAAAACACTTGTAAAAAATGAAATCCGAGAGTCGGACGGCGAAAAACACTTGTAGAAATCGTTTCCCAAATCAAGGATGAAATGGGCTATTAAGCCTAATCCTTAATCCCT
>NZ_BAKN01000012.1 GCF_000614205.1 Hoylesella saccharolytica JCM 17484 | reverse complement strand
GTTTTTTCTTGCAGTACCATAAAACCGCGTTGAACAAAGGGTAGAAACAAACTCTATTAAAGTATAAAAATAGTCCTTTCCACCCATAAAACAAACTTTACAAGCGAGCAAAACAAACCTTTCAAAAAAACTAACCACACCTATTTTCTTATTGACAAGATAAACAAAGCAACACCGCGTAAACCTCACCACATTTTTTTAGAGTACGGTTTCATTTATTATTGTACGGAAAGAAAAACTTAAAAATTGGTCAATTTTACGGATTTCTATGGCTCAAAGGTATAGTCAACGGTATTGTGATTTTTCGTTTTTCGCTACAACCGAACAGTTTCTTTTAGCGAAAAGAATTACGCTTATTTTGACAAAAACAAGCGTTTATATACCAAAAGCTATGCTTTCTCAACCCAAAAGAATAGCTTTTGAGTTTCAAAAGCATAAGTTTTGAAGGCAGAAAACATAACTTTTGCTACCCAACAACTATGGTTTTACGGGATAAAACAAGGTTATTTAAAATACAATAATTAACAAAACAAACGCAACCGACTGATAATCAACGTTATCAACAACTGCGCGAGAATGACGTATTTACAATCCAATAACAACTCGCTTGTTTCTATCGTAAGCATTTGCAATCACCTTCCACTTTTTTGACACAGCGAAATTGGTCAATTTTAAGACTTACCCGACCTTTCCTAGAACCCATACCGCAGCTTCACCCACACCTCCGAATTGTGCGAATACATGGCAAACACGCCCGCATTGGCATGAAAATAGTCATACCCTGCGGTAAAACTAATTTGGTCGTTAAGGTCGTACTTACACGAAAAGCGATTGAATACGCCCCCATGCGATACGTCAACGTAGGCAAAAGAAGAAAGGGCTAGCGTATTGCGAAACAGTTCTTTCGAAACTCTCACTGTTGCAACGCCCGTGTTACGCAAAACCGAAAGTCCCGCAAGACTACCACCTACATGCTTATGGGCATATTGCGCACTCAGCGTCCAGTCGTTACCAGGATACCAATCTACACCCAACAGCGCGTTAAAGACATTGCGACCTTGCACCTCATAACCAAATTCCGCATGCTGCGCTTCGTTCAAATTGGCTGCCAATTCACCACGAAACACGAACCTCCCAACAGGAAGCGACACATCGGCTCCAAACATCGTGAGGCGACGATAGTGCCCAACAACAGTCATAGAAGTGCCCGATGGGTCTACGGTATAACTGAAAGCGGGCATCTTATTCCAAGTTTGCAATCCGCAGAAAGAGAAGTCTATGCCACTGAGATTTACCGAAAGTCGACCGCCAAACTCCACATTTCTCAGCCGCGTTTGAGGCTTTCGGCTGTCTAAGTCGAACGTGTAAGGCATGGGTGCATCGATGCGTGCAGCCCACGGGTTACGCTCATCGGTGGGCAGAATGAAGAAATCGCTCACGGGGATGCAAACCAGTTCTACATTAAATGCCTGCCTAACGAGCCTTAACCGAAAGGCATTAACGGGCGTTCGAATGTCATCGTAATCTTGTGCGAGGAACTCCGTATAGTCCATGGGCGATATTTGGTCGGTAAGTCGCAGAGCGTCTGCCACTCCCCAGATAATTATCTGCCGTCCGGCACGCAGATCAACATTGCCTTTTGCATACGAAAGGTAGGCCTCGCGCAGCGTAATGCCCGTTTGTTCTTTCAGCAAAGCGTTGTAGATGGCATTCATCGAGACGAACAATCTAGCACCACCTTTCTCCAATGTAAGTTCTCCACGCGCCCTTGTTCGCGAAGCCATCCAGTCGCCTTTACCTTCGGTTCGGGCTGCATGATAGGTATCGAGGAAACCCTTTACCTGCACTTGCAGCTCATCAGAGGGCGTTTCGACCGTTTGCAACGTGTCTGCCACGGTGTCTTCGTCCTGCGCTCCCGCCTGCGCCGATACCATCAGCGCAAGCAGAAGCATAAGTATAAGCCTTGCCGTTTTCATATTCCCTTTTCTAATCGTGCAACAGTAAACAATGCGGCATCTATCTTAAGGTCGAACTTATGTCCGCTCATTTGGAGGATGGTTTTATGTCCTGTCTGCACATTGGTCATCTCCATGTGTCCCATCACCCAAAAACCTTGTACCTTCGAGATGTTGCTCACCGTAAGACTGCGGTGTAATTTGTCGAGCTTATCATAGTATTCGGCCTTTACTGCCATGGCACAGTCTTGCCTTATCCACGTTATACGCTTAGAATAAATCTCGTGTTTGTCGTTAGGAACAGACTGAACCACCCAGCATTTCTGCCCTCCAACCATTTCTTCGCGTAGCAAGGTGTGGGTTTCTTCATCCACATTGCGACTACTCATGTCGTCGTATGTAAAGTCGCTACCCATGAAATAGTCGGTTTTCGACGATTTCCCGCTGATGCGTCGCGTCTTCTTCATGGCGGGCAGATATAGCCAACGGTCGTCTTCGCGTTTGGCATCGTCGTAGTCCCAAGTAAGAAATCCCGTGCCTTTCACATCGCCAGGGTAGGTAAAGAACATTACTCGCTTGCTGTCTTTGCCCACATCCATGGCCCACGAAACAAGTTTACGCTCGCGGCGATTGCCATTTTTCTGTATCAAAGTCATCGTTAGGGTGGCGTAACGGGTGTCGCCATCGGGTCGATTTTTCGCTTTCAGCATAACGTCGCGCCCAGTTAAGCCAGCTGCCGATAAAGAAACGGCAGAACACATCAAAAGAATTACGCTTAAAAATATTGTTTTCATTGCTATGATATTTATTTGATTAATAATAAGTTGCCTTGTTTCAGCGGTTGCCCTTGCCTGTTTGGCCCTTGCCGAAGATGTGCAAATACTTAAACAAGATGGGCGTAATGAAGAGGTCGGCCAACAAGGCAGACACCATTCCGGCAATAGCCAGTATGCCCCAGTTGCGCACTTGGATGGCACTAGAAACCGTAAAGCCGGCGAAAGTTACCGATATTATCGCCGTAGACATCACGATGGCGAGGCCTTCTGTGCGGAAGGTGTGCTTGATGGCCATGTTATAGTCGCCATAACGGTTGTAAGCCAGGTGCCCGTGGTTGATGAAATGGATGGTATCGTCTACGGCAATACCCAACACCATGGGGATAAGCGATGCCGTCATCATGTCTAACGGATAATCTAACCATCCCATCATGCCACCCACGATGATAGCTGGGGCAATGTTAGGTATCATGCCGATGAGCCCAACCTTCCAGTTGCCGAAGATGAAAACAAGGATAACGCCAATGACAAGCACAGAAAGCAACATCGACCACATTTGCCCGCGTTCAACGTATTGCTGCATAGCGGTGAACTGGGGAATGTTTCCCACAGCCGACACATGGGCATTGGGGAACAGCTTTTGTGCCTCTTGCTCTATCAGTTGCATTTCTTTCTCGGCCTCGTTCGAGTTATACGAGTTGAGTTCTATCTGCAAACGCAGTCGCTTATAGTCGTAATCCATCCAATATTCGGCCTCGGTTCCGCCTGCGTTCTCGTAAAGCAACAACAGCTGAGCCACCATATTGGGGTCGTGGGGTATGGTATAGGCCGAGTCTTTATTGGCATTGAGCGTGCAATTCATATCCTTTATGATGTCGAGAATAGAGTTGTGGCGCTTGGTTAGCTTGTAGGTTTGGGCAATGCGACTTAGTTTGTCGAGTTTTTCTAGGTTGCTTGGCAGTTTGGCATCGCCTGCTTTGGGTAGCACAATCATCACGTCGTACGAGTACATACTACCCAATTCGGTTTGGCAGAGGTCGAGAAAACGATCTACGTAAGGCACTTTTCGGCCCATGGTACGTTCGACATCGAAGGCGGGTTCGATGCTGAACAGACCGATAGCACAAAACGCGGTGAACACCACCGACACGATAACGACTGAACGATGGCGACAAATGACGAAGTTGCCAAGCCGTTCGAAGAGTGTCCCAGCCCGTCCTTCGATGCTATGATTCATGTGGGGGTGTGGCTTTCGGTTGCGTCCAAACGACAATAACACAGGCGTAATGAAGAGACAAGTGCCCAAAACGCCCAGCAAACAAAGTGAGGTGTTAAGTCCAATGGCCTGCATCGGCACGATTTTCATAGACAAGAAGGTTGCCATTGCCGCAATGGTGGTAAGTCCGGAGAGTAATACGCCCCACCCAGTTGAGCCCACAGCCTCGACAACAGACGTGCGTCGACGTCCCGTTTGCACAAATCGGGTTTTGAAGAAGTTGTAAAGGTGGATGTTATAGGCTATCGAACAGGCGAATGCCAATATAACGGCAATCATCACGGTGGCTGATCTACGTAGATGCCCGTCCAGCCAATGACACCATAACCCAGCAATATGCCTATCATCGAGGTAAGCAACGGTGCAACCACACCACGGAACGAGCGCGTTACAAAAAGCATAACCAAGATGGAAGCAACGAAGGCGAAGAGCATCAAACGGCCCATTTCGCCCTGCAAGAAGGTGACCTTTTCGTGGGCAAGATAGGGCATACCCGAGGCGTTGGGCGACAATTCTTGGTACTTAGGCTTGTTAATGACATGCGCCAGTTCTTTTCCCGTAAGTATGTCGGGCGATGTACGACTCGTCTTTTTCCATTCCTGCTCGGGCGGAAACGTTCGTAGCTTCACCACTATCCATGTCATCGTGCCGTCTTTCGATACCAACTTGCGGGCTAGATATGGTTTACTGAAGGCCTTTTTTCTAATAGCCGCCAACGAAGCGGCATCAGTGGGTATCTCGTCGGGCACTATTTGTTCGATGGTCATTCCCTCATCGGTGCCCACTGTAAACTCTAAATCGGTGAGCGAGGTTAGCTTTTCGGCATACGAAAGGCTGTCGAGCAGTTCGTTACTTAGCTCTCGGATGAGCGAAAGGCTACGATGCGAGAAAATGTCTTTGCTCTTAACCAGCACGGCCGCATAATAGTCGTTGCCAAAGATAGACTTAAACTCGTTGGTCTTAACCAACACGGGGTCGTCTTCGAGGAAGTAATCGTCGAACGATGTCTTCATCACGATGCGCTTGGTACCTACAACCGAGAAGACCATCAGCACGGCAAAGGCGGCCAACACCAGCCATCTGTGCCTAAGTATCCATACTGCGGTGCGCTTGAAACTTCTGTTTACACTTTCTATTTTCATTGTATTTTTATTATTTAAATATTACACTTTCATCAATTTTCGCCAACCGGCGGTAGTAAATTTGAAATATTCTGCAAAAAATTGCTGCATGTCTTGCTCTTTCAATTCGTCGTGTTGCACGATTTCATAGAGAACGGTTGACCACATCGAACAAACGATGTGCATCAGAAATGGCGACACCTCAGCGTTCAATTGGGGATATTTTTGTTTCACCAGTCGCAAATATTCCATTCCCAATTGCTTTTGTTGCTCGGTTAGAAAATCGCGATAGCTTTCTAACGACGTACCTTCGGCGTTGAGAAACAGCAACTTCAGCTCTGCCCTGAATTGCCTAATCAACTCCAAAAGCCTACTCATCATCTGCGCCTGCATTTGTTCCATCGAAAAGAAATCTATTTCTAAGTGCTCTGTTCGGTTGTGAAACTGTAAATATTCGTCAAGTGCCTTAAGCAACGGAGCCAGCACCGCGCACAATATTTTGTCTTTACTGTCGAAGTATTTATAGATGTTTCCCAACGACACCCCCGATCGTTTGGCAATGGTTCGCATAGAAGTTTTCTTCACGCCATTGCGAACAAACTCATCATGAGCTACGGAAATAATCCGACACCGAACATCATCTTTCTTCACTTGCATATCGATCTATATATTATAAGGTGAATTAAAAGAGAACAATGTTTAGCTATGTTCACAAAAAAAGCGCACTGCCTGATTTCTCAGACAGTGCGTTTTGTATGAAAGGCAATCTGCTTGTAGCCCTATATGTCTTTTCAAGTAAACCATGTGATTATCTTTATTGTTGGCAAAATTACCCATTCTCGTAAAACGATACAATACCTATAATTTGGTATTTTTGATGAATTTGGTAGAAAGGGAACACAGCAGATTATTTTTTTTATTCTAATGTCATACTATTGCAGGTCTACTGTATTCTCATTATATTTGCTCCTAACTTTTTATTGACACTAAAATAAAAGAACATTATGCAAAAACAACTGTTTCATTTCAACTCCGTATCACTCCACATGAGCACTCTGTTTCAACAAAACTGATAACCCAAGCATGCAGTACCAGCCGTTGGTAGCCATACTACCACGTATTGGTAGGCACACTACCAACGCTTGGTATTCACAGTACCAAACGTTGGTACTGTATCTATTGTGGTATGATGTGAGTATTAGACAAAGAAAATAGAATAGAAATAAGAACTCTCTTATTTTATGTAAATAAAACTCACACAAACGATACGGATAGTGATAAAATCTGGCTATTATTGAATTTATCCGAATTAAATTTATTTCATTGATTTAAAGCGAGAAGAATATAGTGCAAACTATGCGTATCTACAAAATTATTAGTTTTACACATAAATTTATATATGAAAAAAATATTATTACTCTTAGCATCACTAACAATTCCTACATTAATTCTGATCATTGTAAACTATACGATAATAACTCCCGCAATTATCGGTAACAAAAGATGTAGATACGACATAGAAAAAGGTGAATTAACAAAGATAGATGAATTGTTTTTTGAGATATCATCTAATACCGGATACCATCCTGAGCCTACCACTTTTAATTTTATTTTCACAACAGCTACCGGTATTGTAATAGGATGCATACTGTATAAAATCAGTTCTCATTAAGTTCTAATCCTCATACTAACTCGTGCCAATAGTTATGCAATAATCGCCTTATGATGAATACCTGCTAATAAGCAACTTAGACACTATTATTAGCCTACAGCAATCACTTTTTCTGCGGCAGAAGTACCACCCCTTCGCCCTTCATGCCATCCATCAAGATGCGGAGAGGATGTGTGAAGCGCACATAACGAACGTATGGGGTCTCTTCAACAGCAGGCAAGGCATCAAGAATTTCTTTGCGAAAGAAGCCCGCACCCACATTTTCGTCGATGGTGAAATAGCCTACGCCAAAGCTCGTAAGGTTTTGAAAGAAGTGTGTTCCCTGACTCGGTTCGATACGATAGTTCTTTAAAGCAATTTCAACAATAATACGGGCGGCACTAATGTGCGGCCATTTAACAGGTACACCCAGCCAAGAATCACTGGAACCCCAACGTCCGGGTCCCACCAAAACATAGTTACGATCAGTACCTAAAAAGCTCCGATTTATCCGTTCTATATCTTCTGCCACACGATAATTGTCGGCGGCGGAAAAATTATCATCGTATTTTACATATACAACATCGGTAACATCATCACTTACACCATGTCCCAGAGAATGATGCGAGCGCAACAGGCACTCGCTGTCGGCTATTCCCACGACATCTTCATCAAGCATTTGCTTCGAATCGACAATGGGGCGGATTTGCAGCAGATTAAAATCGCCTGTGCGATCGGCATTCACGTTACAAGCGAATTCTATTTCCACAGGCCGTTTCATCGCTTCTTCGCCGTAGCGCATAGCCATCTGCATAATTTCGGGTAAGGGGAAAACACCTTGTTGCAAAACACCGCTAAAAGAGATTATCTTACGCCCACCCTCATAAACTCCGTCACGAATAACTTGGTCGTAAGGGTCGTAAGTTGAGGAAATAAAGTGCAACGATCCGTCGTTTTCAGCTTCTTTTACCTTTAATTTGAGGATATTGAAACCATCGTCTACCTTAAAATCGTTATCCAAATGCTGCATGTCGAGCGCATAAAACTGGGTCTGTGTTTCGCGTAAGGCCGTTTCCAACTCGCTGGTTTGCAAAACCTGATGGGGATGATAAGGACTTACGCGCAACGTTTGCCCGCCATCAACAATATATTTACCCAATCCCAATGCTAAATTGGCTATGCCGTCTTCAGCCTTTTCTTCTCCCACAGGATAATAATTGATAGATCTGAGCACGCCGCTGATGTTGGGATAAAACCTATCGCCATAGTCTTTACCCACCACCGCCTGCAAAATAACAGCCATTTTTTCTTGGTCGATAACGTTGCTGGTGGCTTGCATATATGCCTTTGAATCTTTATAAAACACCGAAGCATACACACTCTTGATGGCTGCAGCCACCAGACGCAACATCCGGTCGCGGTCTTCGCTGTACGGAATCATATACGTGCTATAAATTCCAGCAAAAGGTTGATAGTGCGCATCTTCAAGAAGCGAACTCGACCTGACGGCTATGGGCGTTGTAGCTTCAAAAAAGGTAAGAAAATCTGGTGCAAGCGCATCGGGAAGCTGCGCACGTAAGAAATGTTCGAGAATTTCTTCGTCGCCTACATCACTCAAAGCAATCTGGTAAAGATTGTTTTGCTCCATAAACTGGTCGAAGAAATCGGTACACAGCACCACCGTTTTGGGAATATGAACCTTAACGCCTGCAAAGCTGTTAAACTCGGGATGAGTTTTGATTACATTGTCAAGAAAGGCCAAACCACGCCCTTTTCCGCCTAAAGAGCCGTCACCAATGCGGGCAAAATGGGCATAGCGATCGAATTTTAAACGGTCGAATACAGCTACAACGCCCAAGTTTTTCATATGCCGATAACGTACAATCGCATCGAAAATAATCTGCCGGTGAGCATCTACATCTTGCAACTTGCGCCATGTAACATTTTTCAAAAAAGCCGACACGGGGAATATACCGCGTGCCGACAACCAACGACTAACATGATTGCGGCTGATATGATACAGCATCGAGTCGTAAGGAATTTTGAAAATACTATCTTGCAGCTCTTTCAACGAACTAATTCGCGCTACCTCCTCGTGTGTTTTCGGGTCGCGAAAAATAAAATCGCCAAAGCCCATATGCTCTTCCATCAGTCGGCGCAAGTCAAGACTCATCTTCTTCGAGTTCTTATCAACAAACCGAAAGCCCTCTGCCTCTGCCTTTAAACGATTGTCCGACTCTGCACTTTCCAATATTAACGGTACATATTCATCGCATTGACGCATCTCACGCAGCAGCTTAAGCCCTGCCTCGGAATCTTTCTTTCCATCCTTCGGAAAACGCACATCGCTGATAACACCTAAAGTATTATCATGATATTTTTTGTAAAAAGCCATCGCTTCTTCATAAGTTCGCGCCAAAACTACTTTGGGGCGCCCGCGCATTCGCAAAGTTGCGGCATGCCGGTTCAGCGCTTCAGTAGAGATACGCTTGCTTTGCGCAAGGATATAACTATAAAGATTAGGCAGAATAGACGAGTAAAAACGAATGCTATCTTCAACAAGTAAAATCATCTGTACACCCGCTTCCTCAATGTCATGTTCTACATTCATCTTATCTTCAATCAGTTTAATGATAGATAGAATAAGATTGGTGTTACCCAACCAACAAAACACATAATCAAAAATACTCAAATCTTCGTTTTGCATTCGTTTGGTAATACCATGCGAAAAAGGCGTAAGTACCACGCAGGGCATATCCGGAAAGCGGTCTTTCACTGCATGTGCTACAGTAAAAGCATCATTATCTGCATTGCCGGGCATACAGATAACGAGGTCGATATTGGTGGTATTCAGTACTTCTTCTGCTTCTTCAACGGTACTTACCTGCTTAAAAGTGGGTGGATAACGCAATCCCAACTCCACATACTCGCCATATATTTTCTCGTCAATGCGCCCATCATCTTCGAGCATAAAGGCGTCGTAAGGATTGGCTACAATCAGTACATTGTAGATGCGACGCTTCATCAAATCGATAAAAGTAACATCTTTTAGCAGAATATCATTCCATTCTTGCGGTATTTTGTTATCCATATCTTTTTGATTGGCAAGAAAGAAAGGTTTCAGAAGTAAAATCTGAAACCTCCAAGCACACTAAACCGATTGAAGCCGTAGCTTTCATTCGTATTTGTTTTCTTATATCCGTCGGGCTCGGCAAAGCGTAAAGTAGTGCTGCTCAACTCAATTCCGGCACCCCAATGTTTTGAAAACATGTACTCTGTACTTAATCTTGTATAAAGACCAACCCCTGCTTCCGTAATCATTGAACGTTGGAAGCCACCCCAAGGGATATTCTGGCTGAAACGGTTGCTGCAAATAGCTAACCCAATACCTAACCCCACTTCCCAAATCCAGCCTTTTACTATCTTTTGACTATACGAATAAGTGGGCGCAAAAAGCAGCAAATTAACCGAAGAATCGTCGTGACGAGAAGAAGATGCATCGGGATAAAGCGTATAACTATAGTCTGCAATGCCACCGAAACCATGTCCATACCTCCAGTAATGAACATATGACAGTGCCACATGGGTGCCTATCTTATTTTTATAATCACCCGTAGCCGTGGTTACACGAGAGGTTATCCAGCTGGTCCCACGCTCAGTTTAATCATATCTGAAGGCACTCGATGCCTTTCTATAAAAGCATTTACCTTATCTTTATACGCCTTACGCAGCTGCATTTCCTGCTCAATAGCCTTTTCCTCATCATAAATATCCGTTGAATCGACGGTAAAATCGGGTATTCTAAGCATGGTTGCAAACACTTCATGACAAGTTGAACGCCAGAAATTGGGATACCGATGCTCATTAACATACAAGCCGTTACCGCCTTTTTTGGCAGTTTCTTTTACGGCAAGCCCCAACATATAGGCATAGTTACATTTGGCTGTGAGCCCTCGATCTGTTACCGATACCTGTCCAATACTATATGCCGAGCCGGGTACGCCATCACCCTCTTCATACACACGAACCGAATCTGGGTGTAACGGAGGAAACTCTTGGGTTACAAACGATGTAATTTTAGGTGAGCAGGAACAGAAAAACAACACTCCGGCACAGCTTATCTGCAGCATCAACCTAGATATAAGTCTTCCTTTTTTCATGAGTTGAATAGAATAAAGTGAACCTGTTTAAAATTTGAACGAGACCTTATTAGACGCATCAGAAATAAAAACGAAGTCCAGCCATCAATCGAAGGCATTTAAATCCGTTCAGGTCATAGCGTTTAGCATGCGCATTATAATTATCGTCTTGGGAAAAAATCATCAAGTTATAATTTCCTTCCACGCCAATACCCACATGGTCGGAGAGCATATACTCTATGCCGGCATGAGTATGAAGCCCAAAACCTGCCTGCGATTCTTCTTCATTTTTATAAGCATTTGTGTAATGGGCTAATCCCATACCGAATGCCACATCCCATATCCAATTTTTAGAAGTGCGCTTACTATACGAAATTGTAGGTGCCAAATAAAACAATTTTACCGACGTATAATCGTCAAGCGAAGTGTAATTATAGTCTATTGTGGCACCCGCACCTATTCCGATCTTCCAATAGTGCGTAAAACCGGCAGCCATATTATACCCCAATGACCAATTATAACTGTTAGTCGGCGTGTTCACGTCAGACACAATACAACCTAAACCGCCACTTATTCTGAAAATATTCGAGGGGAGCGGCTTCTTTCCTGACCACTCTTCAGACGTTGTTTCATCTTCATCCAACTCAGATGCAACACTCGTCGAAACGCCATTATCGACCTTTATTGACTTTGAAAGAACGTCAGACGCATGCGCCTGCTGCAAAGAAAAACTCGTTAATAACGCTACAGTAGTTAATAACTTTACAAATCTTACTTTTTTCATTGTATAAACACATTAAGTTAAACTTTAATTCATGGTAGCTGAAGTAATCATTTCAACTGTTGCAAAAATAGTAAAAATAATTACTGTTTATTTCTTTTTCATCAAAAAAACTTTAAATAATTCCCATCAAACGCAATATAGTAGGGGTGAGCAAAGCCGTAAAAATACCGTTTAACGTAATACCCAAGCTGGCAAAAGCCCCATATTTATTGCTTCGTCCCATCGCTGTTGATGCCCCAACGGCGTGAGATGCAGCCCCCATTGATAGGCCCTGTGCAATAGGACTGTTAACATGACCCATTGCCAATGTTTTAAAGCCCATAATAGCACCCAGTATTCCGGTTATCACCACTACTGCCGCAGTGAGCGAAGGAATTCCTCCCAACGTCTGCGTTACCTCTATTGCGATAGGGGTTGTTACCGATTTACTCGCCAAAGATAAGATAACCACTTGTGACGCACCGAAAAATTGGGCTATCAGCACCACGCTGACAATACCCACCAAACATCCAACGAGTTGTGAAAGAACTATCGGAAGCCATAGTTTCTTGATGGCTTCAAACTGCAAATACAGCGGGACACCCAATGCTACGACGGCAGGTTTCAGCCAGAAATCAATTAAACTGCCGCTCTCTTCAAAGGTTTCAAACGAAACACCGGTCAACTTCAAATAGGCGATGAGCACCACAATGGCAATTAAAATAGGATTTAGCAACAACCAACCTGTGCGATACTGCAACCTACGGAAATAATAAAAAATGGCGAATGTCATCGCCAAAATCAAATATTGATTTTCAAAAAGTTCTTTCATCTCTACTTCTCCTCTTCGTTATGCTGTTTTTTCTTATGTCGGTTGATATGCATTTCTAGGAACTTCCGTTCGGCTTTCACCACAAACTGATGCATATGTCCCGTTACCACCAGCACCAAAACCGTACTGATAACCGTAGCCATGGCAATGGGCAGTAACTCTTTCTGAATAACATCCAGATAAAGCATGATAGCTACTCCGGGTGGAACAAAGAAGAAACCAAGATTGGCAAGCAGAAACTCGGATATCTTTTCAACCCATTCGAGCTTTACCCACTTCATCTTTAAAAAGGATGCAAGCAGCAGCATTCCTATGATACTCGACGGCAATTTAATTTCTGTTGCCCATACAATAATCTCTCCCAACGCCAAGCATCCGAAGATAACAAAAAACTGTTTAGCCATTTCAATAATGATATCCGTGCACTATATATATAATAAGGTGTAGCTTTGTGCCCCTTCGCACAAAACTACTGCAAAGGTAAGGCTTTTTAAAGAGTTTACAAAAAACTACCAACAGGGCTTTTGCTTCTACATGCCGACAGCGTAGGTAAAGTGAATTGGATGTAAGAAAATGATAATAAAAGAGCTAAAAAGTGAACAGATGTAAAGTCAGCATCTGTTCACTTTATCATTTCGGATAATAGTAATAAAGGATAAAAGACAACCTTAAGAGGTTTACAAAAGCATTCTTATCTACGTTCTTCTTCAGAAAAAAAATATTTCTTCTTCTTTAAACTGAGTATTTTATATCAAGCCCCAAATAGTATTTAACTCTTTTATGTGTTATATCTATCATTCTTTTATTGTATCACAACCTTTCTTGTCTTTCCCCCTTTCTGCTTCAGAATATTCACACCTTTCTGTGGTTGCGGTAATTTTCTGCCTAGAGCGTCATAGTATTCTATTTCCTTTAAACTTGAATTTTCCATAAATTCGATACCCGTAGAATTTAATACATTAACTTTACACATAGCTATTTTCCCTCCTTGAACAGAAGATGCAATAACAAGTGCGCTTCCATACCCGGTAGAAAACACGTGGCCATTACCTGCTACAAAGCAAACAGACGGATTTGTACTTGTCCAAGTTACCTCTTTGTTATCTGCATCTTCAGGTAATATTGTTGCAACTAGATTACGAGAGTCACCAATCTTCTCAAAATTTATAACAGAATCAGACAGCTGGATATTGCTAACAAGCACAGCTTCTTCTCTTATTGTGGCATTACTCCATGGGTAAGTGTTTCTATAAAGGTCAGCAGAGCCTACAGGGACAAATACTGTACAATACTGCATGTATTTATCATATTCTTTTCCAGACTTAACAAGTCTGAATCTTCCATCAGCCACAATACATGGAGTTTTCTTCTTAATATGAATATCTAAAATAGCATTGACTAGTTTACCATCCGAAGAATATAAATTTAATGTATCAATAGCTGCCGATAAATATAGTGTCGAAATTTTACCTCCTTCTCCTTTATATAATTTGGTTAGGCCCGCATATAAGTCAAGATATTTAATCGTCTTTGGAACTATAATTGTATCTACATTCATTTTTATTTTTGTATTGTTAAAAGCATTATACTTTATTATTTCTAGACTATCAGGAAAGTTAATTTCTGTAAGATTGATAAAGCTCCTAAAAGCGCTGGGATCAATTATCTTCATTGAAATGGGTAATTTCACACTTTCAAGATATGTATTCTCAATAGGGGGAAATGTTGTATCATCAGAGGTTCTTAAGCAAATCCGTTCTGCACCCTCACGAACCATTAAATGCTTAACTTTAATTGAACTACTACGATATCCTATCTCATGGGAATATGCATATTTAGGAGTTCCTTCTGCTAAATCTTTTCCTTGCACGTATGAATATTCTGGTGAACCAATAACAAGTGTATCTATCATCCCCCAATACGCGGCAACCTTTAGGTTAGACAATCTCTTCGGTAATGCGAAATATTTGAGAGAATCACCTTTTGCATCAAACATATCACCGGAGAATTCACCATTTTCATACTTTCCCTCTGCAATCATGTCCACGTCAGACAGATCCACCCGTTCCACCTTATAGTCTTTTATTAATCGACCAATAAGTGCAACGTCTGTAGAATTTATTTTACCCGTTACCGTTAAGGATGTCATGGTTGGTATATCTGCTGGGTTCAAACGAGTAGAAAGCCACCCGGGAAATTGACAATCAACAATAGCGCTAGTTGATTGGGCATAGGCAAGAAAACTCAAGCTAGAAGCCAATAGTGTAAAGAACAATCGTTTCATAATACCTGTTTTTAATAAAGTTAGACTATTACTATGCGGGGATCATTTTTTGTTTCTCTGCGTATAATTTCTATATCATTCTCCCCCAATCCAAAACTTTTGAGTCTTTCCTCTAAGACATGTAGCGTTCCGCAAACAGTATCACCGTCTACATAATTATAGGTCACGTTTTTCCCTGTACCCTTTTCTACAATAAGTTTACCATCTTCCACTGAAAATTTTATTTCTTTTTCCATACGATATAATTGTTTGTGCCAAATGGAATCCCAACATTAGGCTTATTTATTTTATAATATAAAAGTGTGGGGACTCTTTATCATCACCCGTTCCACGATTCAGAGGCATTCGCATAGCCCATTGTAGTATGAACGAGCAACGTAGAAGCCCACGCATGTATATCGTTCGAACTTTGGCATACCTTAATTAAAAGGTATGCCGCAGGTTCAGTGAATATACACCTATGAGCATCTATCGTCGCAATGCTCTTTGACTACAATTGGAAAGTTGCGAATTCTTTGAATCATCAAGAACAAAGCGTTAGATAAACGCCTTTTATTATATAGCCACTATCCGACAAAAATCTTTCTATACAGCTATAGATACCGCTTCTACACAGCATTGTTATAACTCTGCATTGAAAAATAATATTGATAGTTTACAAATGCAAAACTAAATATATTTTCCTTATAAATCAACTCATTAGGTATTTTTTACTCATAAATTTATCAACAGAGAAATAAGAAGCTGTTGTGACACTAGTAGGCACATTAGTTTTTCTATCTATTTTAAGGGTAGAAAACTAATTGTACAGAAAATAAAATTACAGTGATTACCACAGAAGAAATTATAGATAAATTTCTGGTCATATAATAAATTCTGCAAGAATTAGTATAAAGAAATGATGAGCTGAAGATAATAACTCTTTATTAAACAACTCCAAAGAAGCAACAGAAGCCGGGACGGGATGAAGCTTTAGCGTAAACTCCGTTAATGAAGATACGCCAAACGCACCTAATTCGGCAACCGAACACATTTATCTATTTTATTATCTTTCCTATATAAAAAACTTTCAAATCGTATTTTTCACTATTGTTAAAACGTGTACTTTATCTTCAAATGCTTGCGATAGAACACAGTGAGATGGTATTCGTGCGCAAATACACCCGTATTTTTTGTTTTTGTATATCATTAATAATCAGTACTTTTTACGTAAGCAGATAAATCTTACTTTCTTTTTACCCTTTTGAAACACCCTAAAACCTATGTTTTTGGGGTGTAAAAGCATAGATTTTGGAGGATAAAAGAATAGGTTTTACACACAAAAAGCTATATTTCTGCAACCCGAAAGCATAGCTTTTGAATATTAATACCTATTTTTTGACCTAATAAGTAGCTTTTCTTTACCTTTTCGAAGTGTTAAAATGCGAAGATGTAAAGAAAACAGAGTGTAAGTAAAAATAACTAAAATATGCAGAATTGTTATTTCAGGCAGTTATTACATCATCGCAAGAAGGGGTTACAAAGCACTGCCTTGCTTGGCATATTGCGTGGGGGTTACACC
This sequence comes from Hoylesella saccharolytica JCM 17484, assembly GCF_000614205.1. GTDB lineage: Bacteria > Bacteroidota > Bacteroidia > Bacteroidales > Bacteroidaceae > Prevotella > Prevotella saccharolytica. The sequence goes on along the minus strand of NZ_BAKN01000012.1, from coordinate 59,843 downwards.
GCACATTTTTTTAAAGGTACGGGTGAAAACAGAATTGTCGTTAAAGCCACAACGAGTAGCCACTTCGGCAATGCTGATTTCGGGACGTTCTTCGAGCAGCTGACGGGCGCGCTTCATACGTATCTGCATGATGTAATGGGCAGGCGTTTCGCCTGTAAGCGCATTGATTTTACGATGCAGTTGTCTACTACTCATGCACATTCGAGAGGCCAGCAGGTTAACATCGAGGTCTTGACTATCCATGAGCAGATATACGTTGTCGATAACTTTACTAACAAAATGGATATCTTCATCCGACAATCCTTCGCCTTCTTCGGTGTCTTTATCAAACGACTGCGCGTATTTGAGCCGGAGCATACTGCGTTGTTCGAGTAGTTTTTTCACCCTTATCTTCAACTCATCGCTATTAAAGGGCTTGCACAGATAGGCATCTGCGCCGGCTTCCAAGCCTTTGATGCGGTCGGCTTCGGTAATTTTGGCGGTAATAACGATGATAGGAACGTGACTTACCAGCTCGTTGGAACGTATCTGCCGACACACTTCCAGTCCGTCGATTTCGGGCATCATGAGGTCGGTAATAATGAGATCGGGAATTATTTTTTCAGCTTTTTCAAGTCCTTTCTTGCCATCTGAAGCATAGAAAAGGTCGTAAGTATCTGCCAATTGTCTGCCGATGTAAGCCGCCACATCAGGATTATCCTCGATAATAAGTACGCGAGTGCTGTCGTCGTTGGTGCTGTCGCTGTCGCAAAGTTGAGCTGTTTCTTGGGGTACCATCGTCACATTCTCGTTTTCCGGCTTGTTAACGGGAGCATAGTTGGCATCTCCATGTTTCAAAGGAATGGTAATTTGGAAGATGGTACCTCTGCCAACCGTACTGTTTACGGTGATCGTTCCGCCCATCGAAAGAATAATTTGGCGCACCAAAGCCAGCCCCACGCCGGTGCCAATGTAGTGTTTGTCGCTTTGTACCTGATAGAAAGGTTCGAAAATTTGCTCAAGATTTTCGCTATCAATACCGATACCAGTATCCGAAACGGTGAGCAGAACGTTATCTTTCTGCTGTTTAACTGTAATGGAAACTTTACCGTATTCGGGGGTAAATTTAAAGGCATTAGACAGCAAATTATTCATTACCTTATTAATATAGTCGGGTACAAAGTCCATATTTACAACACCATCGGCAACAAATTGCAGCTCGATGTTCCGTTCACGGGCAAATTCGCGATAGCTGTCGGCCAGCATATCGATGTAGGTAATGATGTCGCCGTTACGCCAGTCGGGTGTTCCGATGGCCGACTTGATTTTAGAAATATCGAGCAACTGATTAATCAACACCAGCATACTGTTGCCCTGACGTTCGATGGTACGCCCCATCTCTTGCGCACTTTTCGCAGAAACGTTTTCGTTTTGAAGACTTTTACTAAGGCCGAGAATAACGGTGAGCGGAGTACGAAACTCGTGTGTAATGTTGGTGAAGAACGTTTCGCGCATAACATTGAGTCGCTTTTGTATACGATGGTTTTTGGCTCTAACCCTACTTAGATAATAACTCATGCCGAGAAGTGCGAGCAAAAGGATAACCACCACTGCGAAGATGATGTAACCCACGATACGTGCGTTGCGCTCCGATTCGTATTTTCGCTCGGCCTTATCCATCTCTTGCATCTGCCGATTGCGTTCAATGTTAAGACTGAGGTTCTGTATTTGGTTCACCTTTTTGATGTCGACAAGGCTATCTTGCAGCATTGCAGCCTGTTCGTGACAAGACAACGCCTTTTGAAAGTTGCCCTGACGCTTGTAAACTTGGTAGTACAAGTCGTAGATTTGTGCCAGATGCTCGGTAGATTTGATTTTCTTTGCCGTTTCTTCAGCCTGCCGCAAGTATCCGAAAGTGGCTGCATAATCGCCCATGTCGATATGTATGCCAGCCAGCGAAAGCAACGTTCCCAAGGCGTACCACTCGTCTTTCGAGGCCTTCATCAGCTCGAAAGCCTGGTTATACTCGTCGATAGCCTTGTCGTAGTGACGGGTTTTCTCGTAAAGCAAACCGAAATAGGTATGACAAAGCGATATACCCAGTGTGTTTTTAGCAGCTTGATTAAGCCGCATCGAATGGCGATAGCACACCCATGCAGAATCTAAATTATTTTGCTGGATAAAGATAGAACCCAGATTGGCATAGTTTATAGCCTGGCCGATGGGACTTTTAAGTGCCTTTTCGCCTCTAAGGCCATGCGTAAAACACTGTCGGCACGTTCATAATTACCCAAAGTCATATACACATTGCCCAGTCCGTTAAGCGAAACCACACGATTCTTCTTGCCTACAAATGTTGTATCGGTACTTTCTTCGCTCATCTTCCACGCCCGATAATGGTAGTCGGTGGCGGTGTTGAGCACGCCCAACCGACGATAAATGGTACCGATATTGTTCAGTGCCTGAACCATTTCAAGCGTATCGACGATATCTTCGGCCAGTTTCAAACCCTCGCTATGCACCTTCAAAGCCTCATCAAACCTACTTTCGTTGCGCAGTCGTTTTCCCATTTCGCGCAGAGCGATTACGTATCCCAGTTGGTTGCCGTTCCGTTTCATCTGATACTTCAATATCGTCAGCGAATCGATATCGGGCGCGGCGCGAATAATACTGTCAAGCGTTTTGCGCTCTTCTTCGCTCACCGTAACACGCTCTTCTTCGCACGAAACGAGCAGCGTTGACAAGCAGAAAAACACTGAGAAAGTGTAGAGAAACAGTCGGTTAAAAAGACACATAAAAGTAGCGGGCTTTTGTGTAAACATAAAATGCTGTGTGTATGACTTGTTTTCGGCAAAGATACGAATAAAAAGACTAAAAAAACAAAAAAATGAGAGAGAAACCCTCTTTTTACTGTCCTGTGCAGGATAAGAGGTGCCTCTCTCTCGTTGGTGTGCATCATCTTTAATAGGATGAAGGATGAAGGATGAAGGATTAATACCCATTTTGGATGAAGGATGAATGGTTTATGACCTATTCTTAATAACGAATTATCCCCGCTCCTATCTCTCCTTTGTATAATCTATAATCCCTCCGTCAACATTAATCTTTCTCTGTCATTTCGGGCAAAATGCCGTTGAAGTTTATTTCGAGGGTATAGTTGTCGCGGTCAACTTTTACGTTTCCCTCTTTCAGCACAATGCTCATTTCTGCGCCGAGCGAGCCGGTCATTGATAAGGTTCCGGCGGTAAAAAAGGTTCGACCTTCGAATCGCTTGGGTGCATATGCGGTAAACACCTCCTTGTCCTGCTTATTTCTATATTCTATAGTTATCCTATTACGCTCCTCGGTTTTATAGTCGCCGAGCGGAATGGGCTTGGTGTTGATATGTTCGTCAGTAAGAACTATCATCTCTATCCTCTCTTTACCGTCTTCAGAAAGATACAAAATAATAGTTGCCACAGTGCTTATACGTAAGTATCGGGCTTTTAGTATAGGCTTTTCTTTGCCGTCGAGAGTTACGGTGCCCAGTTGGGGAACGGGCTCGTCGTTGTTGTCTTTAGAGCACGAGATAAACGCGGTGCTCATCATTACTACTGTAGCAAGGGCGAAAAGGGTTTTCGCTGCGCTTGCAAAGATTGTTTTTGTTGTCATATACATTTTAATTTTAAATGGATTAAGTTGTTTATCGAATGTATTATTTCACTACCTTGCGACCGTCTACGATGTAGATGCCGTGGGGCAGGTCTTTCAGTTCGCCGTTAAGATGCACGCCCTCGAGGGTGTAGATGCCGCGTTTATCTTGCGACACATCAACTTTTACGGTTTCAATATCGGTGGGCACCCAACCGTAGGGGGCGCATACCACCTCGGCAGTTATCACGTTTCCGGCGGCATCGCATACGGCATGCTTACTGCTGTTAAAGCGTGCGCCCGCAGGCTTGTGAAACTTTAAACCGCTGCCCATCGAAAAGTTGTTGACCTTGGCAATAGAGCCTGCTTTACCCTTGGCTATCAGCACAGAGCTGTTGCCCACGCTCAGCATAAGCCGTCCGGAAGACGCGTAGTTAAAGTTGGCGCCTATGGCCAAACCGTTGATGCTGGTAACGCTGAGTTCTTTGCATTGCACCGACATTTTACCGTCGGCATATAGATTGATACCGGCATACTTGCTACTTAGCGTGCCTTTGTTGGTTATTTTCAGCGTGCCTGTTCCGGTAAAAATAAGTTCGGGATCTTTGCCGCTGTGGACGTTACGCGATTGGTGAAAGGCTGCCGTTCCGCTGTTGATAACGTTATATCCGATGAGGTTTACCTTCAGCACGTCCATATCGCTGTTAAATACGATGCCGTTGACTGTGCCCGGATTGGTGGTGAGGGTGATATTGGCATTGTTGAGCGTAAGGGTATGCGTGGCGAAGTCGTACTTCACCGTTCCGCTGGCATTGCAGAAAAGTCCGCCAAAGATGCCTATATTTTTATAGTAGGTTTTAAAGGCATCTACAAGGTTGTTACAGTTGGCACGCGTTACTTTTACGCTACCAAAAGATAAATCTTGCGCCTGCATGGTTGCGGGCAGGGCGAACAGAGCCAACAATAGTGTAGCTACAGACGCCAACTTGTTTTTTAGTAAATACTTTTTCATTATCGTTTTTGCCCCCCGATACCCCCTCTCTTGTTGAGAGAGAGGGAACGCCTTGCAGGGGACTTGGGCGTTGGGTTATCTATATGACTTTACATTAATACGTCGTTGTTGCCTACTGCTTTACATAAACGGTAGTCGTGCCGACGCCTTTGTAGCGCAGAGCGCCATATCTACCACCTCCTTGATAATCCTGGCAGAAACTGTAGTCGTGTGCTTCGAGTTTACCTTTTTTATTGCGATAAACAGCCCATGCCATTACGGCTCGGTCGGTGGGTACAATGCCGTTGGTGTGCACTTTCCACGCATCGTTGATAACCACCACGCGAATAATGTCTGGATATTGCTGTCGGATGATGCGTAACACTTGAGCATTGAGTTGCTTGTCTAAGGCGCCGGGCTTGAGAGCCATTGTAGGTGGTTCGGGCTTCACGATAGCCGCATCGACAATCTCCGAATATTCGGGAGTATCGTTGTAACGGGTGTAGTACATCAGTTGCTTGTTGAGCTTCGAGGTGTTGGCCGAAAAGTCGGTATGCGCCATCAGCACTTGCTTATACAGCTCGTTGCCGGCAATCAGGTACAGCGCCTTTTTGGTAGAATCTTTCTCGTTCTCCATGCCTTGATAGAGTTGCAGCACGCATTTGGCAATAAGGTCGATGTCTACAACCTCGCGTGCCATGAGTTTCATCAGCGCTTCGCGTTCGTTGCATTCCCCTCCATCGCTGTAGGGAAACATCCATCCCCGTTTTGCATCTGCCACGCCGAAGTTTTGTGTCGTGGTATATGCTTTCACCGCCCTGAACCGACCGTTATTGTAGGCAAGCAACATGGCAAGGTTCCACACCGACTCGTTGCAGTTGGGATCGGCAAAGAAGCGTGCCGCCATGGGATAGCGGAAAAGCTCGTCGGCGTGCATCGCCAGCTTCTGTCCGTCTGCCGAAACAAGTTCCGTCACTCCGTCGTCGTAGCCTACAAGTCCTATTGTAATATCCCCCAGGTTGGTGCCCACAGGAAAAGCCAGAATTTTCTTAGCCTCCTTAAGAAAACGTGCCCACGGATAAATAAGCTGCTGCTCGCCCAAAGCGTACAGAATGGGATACTTGTAGTAGGGTTGCAGCGGAAAATAATACGAGTCGAGATGTTCGTAGGCGGCATACAAATCCTTATAACTCTTTGAAAAATTCTCGGGAACGCTTTCGTTGTTGGCAAACGCGTTTGCTGCCAGTGCCTCGTTCGAGGGCGTAAAATCTTCCTGATGAAGAACAACCAGCGATTTTGCCCTATCCGATTTGCTCATCCGTTTGTTACCATCCTGCGCAGCGTTGCCGGCAGGTTTTTCAGCATAGCTATTTACAGCCTTGTGCATTTTGTTCAACTTTGCCGCTGCGGGCGTTGCGATGACAAATGTAAGCGCAATCACTGCCGATACATTTATTAGCCGATTCATTTTGATCATACTTTAAACTTGCCCCCTGCTGAATCTCTTTTCAGAGTAACGCCTTACGGGGCTTGGGCGTTGGGGTTGTTGTTTTATGGTTTATATTCGGGCATTAAACCGAGGAAAGTAGCGTCGAGCGTGTAGTTGGTTTTACCGTTGGTGCCGATTATCTGTCCGTCTTTCAGCAAAATGGTGAGAATGCCTGCAGGAGAACCTGAAACATTCAGGGTGCCTTTGGTAAAAGTGGGAACTTTGTCTGTGGGATGTCCGGTGCCAAAGACAAGCCGTTTGTCTTCGGGCGAAAAGTATTGCACCGACCAATACCAACCTTTGTGGGGTGTTTCTTTTACGGTCAGGTCGATGTCTTTACCCATGTGAAGCGACTTTACCACGCCAAATATCAGCCTTTCTTTACGATCTTCAGAGAGATAGAGGGTAAGTATAAAGTTGCCCTCATCTTCTTCCTCGTATTCGGCTTTCAGCACCTTTTTATATTCGCCATTGAGGATTACGCTGCTCAGAAACGGCTCATCGTCTTTTGAACAGCCGCTCAGTACAGCGCTCATCAGTATTGCTGTTGCAAGGACGAAAAGGGTTTTCGCACAGCTCGCTAAAAAATGTTTTGTATACATACGCTGTAGTTTTTCTTAGATTGTTTTGTTATTAAGATATGCTAAAGTTCCGACGGGAACAGAACCATTTGACCTGCCATCCCGTCGGAAACTTAGTTGCTTACCAAATTTTACTTATAAGGTTTACCTTTGTAGTGGAAGCTGATAGAATACTGTTGTTCTGGGTTTTGATAGCCACCTATACGACCGTTTTTCAGCACTGCTTCCATGGTCTCTCCAACGGTGCCCGAAATTTTGAATGTACCGGTTTTGAAAGGAGAAACTTTGCCCGGAAAAACGTCGTCTGAAGCTGCAAAGACGTCAGCATTATTCTTATCAAGGTAGTGCATACTCCAAGAGTCTGCAGGCGATACGGTTTTGTCTGCTTTGGTCAGATCGATTTCTTTGCCGAAGTGACGTTCTCTGTTCACTGAGATGACAATCCGTTCGCCCGTATCGCTGCTACCACCGATATAGAGCGTAAGGGTATAGGTCTTTAAACCGGTTGTATACTTAGTTCTTACGATAGTTTTCTTCACACCGTTGAGATATAAATATCCTAATTCGGGCTCGGGTGCAGAGGGTGCATACTCTGTTACTCCGCCATCGTAACTCAAAACAAAGGTGTGATAGTTACCATCTACGCCTTTTATGATACCGTTTCTCAGCAAAATATCCATATCTCCGGAAACAGAGCCCGTCATTTCGAGCAAACCGCGGTGAAAGACGGGTAACGTCGACCTATAGTAGGAGTTAGCATTAAACAAGTATTCGGTATCCGATTTTTGGTAACTTATATGCCAAGAATTGTCGCCTACTTTTTCTGTCAGTTTAACAGCATTCCCGATATGGGCGTTTCTGTTAATGCCTAATTTTACAACCTCCTTACGGTCTTCCGAAAGAAAGAGGTAAATGGTGTTGGTGTTTCCACCATCGTCGCTGGCTTCTACTCGCAGTATTTTCTTTTCTACACCATCGAAGGTTACATAGCCTTTTTTGGGCGTGGGCACGATAGACGGTATCACTTCGGGTATAGCAATCGGGCCGCTGTAGTTCAGGGTGATGGTGTGCATTCTGTTATTCTCTTCTATGCGCCCGTTTTCGAGCTTGATGTTGATAGAGCCGGGTATTTCGCCCGATAAGGCAAGTGTACCGGTTTTAAAATAATCGGCTTCATCATACTTGTCGCCGCTACCGTCAAGATACCTACCGGCATTGGTAATATATACTATCGTCCACGGGCCTACGCCATCAGGTACGTTGTCGCCTTTGGTCAGATCGATGGACTTGCCGGTAGCGTGTTTTTTACGGTCTATGGTAACCACCAGCTTTTCGTTCGCACCGCCCACAAGGTAGAAATTAAGTGCAAATCGGTCGTTGGTCAAATCTTTACAGTCTACCCTGTCTATGAGCTTTTCTGTACCGTCTATGGTTACATATCCCTGTCTGGGTTGGGGCAGCGGGTCGAAAATTTGCTCTACCGGGCCTTCATAGCTCAGCACAAGGGTGTGCTCGTTGCCGTCGGTGTCTACTACTCGACCGTTTTCAAGTTTGATGTCGAAGGCCCCTCCGGGTGTGCCGCTCGCGGTGAGGGTGCCGGTGGTGAACACGGGGAGCGCCCCACCGGGTTGCCCATCGGCATAGATAACCCTTACATCGTCTTTCAGATAAGATACCGACCAATAGGCACCGGGGTGATTTTTTTCTTTTTGGCCCAGGTCGATGGCTTTGTCGGTGGCGTGAAACGTTTTGTTTAGAACAAATTCTATATACTCGTTACTGCCGATATTGAGGTAGAGGGTGTAGTTGCCATCGCCATTGTCTTTGTATTGGGCAGAGGTAACGCTTTTTTCTACCCCGTCGAGGTAATGGTTTTAGGCTTGGGAGCGGGTAAAGGTTCCGGAGCCTTGTCGTTATCACTGCCGCAGGCTGTAAATGCCATCGAAATCATCAATACGGTTGCAAGGGTAAGCACTTGGCTTAGCGCGCTTGCTAAAAGGTTTTTTGTTTTCATATCTTTTTATTCATTGATTAGGGATGAATACCCTATTGGGGATGAGGGATGCGGAAATAATGCTAAATAAAAAAGCCATTAATCCATCATCCTTTAAACCCTAATCCTTAATCCACTTATTGCCCTTACTTTTTAAGCGCCGGAACGCCTTTATAGTCAACAGTAATGGTGTGAGTTTTATTGTAATCGTACATATCGGTTGCTTTACCGTTGGTTAGCGATACTTTCAGCTCTGAGCCAATGCTTCCGGTTATTTTGAGTTTGCCCGAAAGGAAGACGTCTGAACTTGGCAGAGCTTTATTGGCGCACTTGCGGAAAAGTTGTTTTCCTTCCGCGTTCATGTATGTTATGTCCCAAGCACGATCCTGGGTTGCAGGGTCTTCGTCGTATTGTGCCAGGTCGATTTCTGTTCCCATGTGCAGCTCGGTATCAAATTCTATCAGCAGCCATTCTGAAGTGCTGTTACTGGGATAGAGCATCAGTTCGCATCGTTTTTCTCCCAGTTTTCTGTATCGAGCATTCACAACTTTTTTCTTAACGCCGTTGAGGGTAATGCTTCCGGCGTCGGGGGTTTCCGACTGTTCTATATTTCTTATCTTACCCTTGTAATGCATCAAAAGAGTTTGCATATAACCACCTTCGTACACTACGCCGTTGTCGATTTTGATATCGATGTTACCTAAAACGCTGCCGGTGATGTTGAGGGTACCGCTGCTAAATGTGTGATTGTCGAAGGGGCCACCGCCGGCATCAATTATTCCTTCATTTCCTTCCTTGCATACCACTTTCCAATAATTTGGGTGTGGTATTTCTGATACACCCAGGTTGATGGGTCTGTCGAAGTGGTACATGCCGCTGGCGTATAACACCAATTTATAATTGCCTTCAAGCGTAAAACGCATCTCATAGTAGTGGTTGCCCTTGTCTTCGTATTCGGCTTTTAGTATTTTCCTATCGACGAGGTTCAGGGTTACATATCCTTCTTTGGGTTGGGGCGTGGGCGGTGGTGTAACTTCTTTTTTCTTGGTAAGCTTGCCTTCGTAGTTCAGGCTGAGGATTGCTATAGTGCCGTCAACGTTTTTAACCGTTGCGTTTTTCAGCCGGATGTTCATGTTGTCGTATTCAAAGTCTCGGCCGGTTACGTCGAGGATACCGGTGCTGAAGCGGGTGGCTCTATCATCGGGTTCGCCCGAAGCGTTAATCAACTGTCGATTGCCGTAAAAGAACTGTACGCCCCAGTATTCATTATTAGTGCTTTCTTTTTCTTTTACGGTAAGGTCTACAGACTTGCCGATATGGCGCGAGTAGTCGAGATTTAATACCACCTTGTTGCCCTCGCCGCCGGCCAGATAAAAGTAAACTTTATATTTGCCGCTGCCCATCAATTCGTATTCGCCTTTCTCTATTTTAATGGCATTATTGTTGTAGTTTACGTATCCTTTTTCTACAAGGTCTTCAAACTCGCTCATCACGCCTTGGTAGTTCAGTGTAAGGGTGTGTTCTTTGTCGTCGGTACCTTTTACTTTTCCGTTTAGAAGGTTTATTTCGAGGTTGCCGCTGGCGGGTTTGCCGCTGATGTTGAGTGTGCCGCTGGTAAACACGTTATAATCTTCTTGGGTAGGGTCTGCCAACGAGTAGATAGGCGTGTCGCCTTCGGCTGTTGTGTATTCTACCTGCCAATAGTAGCCATCGTGTTTTACTTCTTTTTCGGCCAGGTCGATATCGTATCCGGTGGCGTGCCATTTTTCGGTTATCCAGATGCGTACGTATTCTGTCCGTTCGTTGTTGAGGTAGAGCGACAGTCGGTATCTGCCACTGCCCAAGTTTTGGTATTCGGCTGCTTCTACCGGCATGCTTTTACCGTCGAAGGTAACGGTTTGGCTTTGGGGAGCGGGCAGAGGCCCGTCGTCTTTATCACTGCCGCAGGCTGTAAATGCCAGCGAGATAATAAACACTGTTGCAAGGGTAAGCATTTGGCTTGACGCGCTTGCGAGGATTGTTTTTAATTTCATTTTCTCTTCATTAAAATTGTTATTGTATATTGCTTATTTAATTCACCTTTACTTTCAGGGGATGGCGCGAGGGAATTTCGGGTAACGAATGGGACATTCATCCTTCATCCCTCATCCCTCATCCTTCATCCTTCATCCTTCATCCTTCATCCTTCATCCTTTCTTCTGCACCACCACGAGTTTTCCGCCTTCTACTTTGACGTACATTTCCTCTTGTGTGCGTTTGTTTACAATCAGATAGATGGTAACACCGTCTTGCACGTCGGTTACGCCGCCGTAAGCGAGACAGTCGTGGGCCAGATTCAGTTCGCTTTCAAGTGCCGGCAGAAGCGGAGTGATGAGCGCCTTTTCCGGACTCATGTTATTATCCTCTTCTTTTCCTTTTCCGCCCTGGTTGCCGCCCGAGCCCTGGTCGTCGCCCGAGTCGTTTCCGCCCGGCTCCTTTCCGCCCGGTTTGTTACCTTTTCCTTTGCCCTTGCCCTTGCCTTTACCGCCTTTACCGTCGCCCGAACTCGCCGGGTTTTTCTTTTCCGTTGTCTTTTTTATCGGCGGCAGCTTTGCGCAGGGCGATGGTGAGATGACTATCGGCCACCATCTTGTTATAGCGAGTGATAAGGGCCGACAGTCCGACGGTATCGGGCAGCAAGTCGGCCAGCGACTGCATGCGCGTTATCACCGCGCTGATAGCCTCGTCGGTTTCGGCGCGCAGCTTTTTGATGTCGAACTCGGTGCTGGGCGGTGTGGCCGAGTAGTGTTTAAGAAACACAGCCGCGAAGGCATCGTTATCGGCCACCAGCTGGTCAAGGTCGGCCTTGGCGCCAATTTTCAGCACAAGGGGTGCCATCTTGGCGTCGTTAAGGTCGGCCGCCAGATTACGAATGCCCGATGTTTCTTTATTGTTGCTCTGTTTGGCCAGTTCAGGATACCTTCTCAGCACCTTTTCCACCTCTTCGGCGGCGGCCTTCACGTCGGCGGCGCGTTTGTGTTTGGCCAGTCTTACGCACAGTTGCAGGGCGCTATAACTTTCGTCGCGCGCAGCGTCGAGCTGCCTAATTTCTTTGATAAACTCTTTTTCGCGCGGCAAATTCAGCGCCTGTTCTTCTTTGTCGATAGCCTTTTGCAGCGCGGGCAACAGCGCGTTAATTTTTTCGATGTTCGCCTCGGTGCAAATGGTATGCAGATTAATGGCGTACTGCGAGTGCTCTAAGTTGTGGAGCGATGTTAATGCCAATGTTTTTACTTTCATTACTATATTCTTTTTTTAAGTATTAATAAATAGGTATTTTTTGTTGTTTACTTTTTAATGAAAGGTTGTCCGAGCCTTCAGAAAACAGTTCGATTTTTATTTTTCCTCCATCCGAGGCCCTCAGAAAGCAGTTCGATTTTTATTTTTCCTCCATCCGAGGCCTCGGAAAACAGTTCGATTTTTATTTTTCCTCCATCCGAGCCCTCGGAAAGCAGTTCGATTTTTATTTTTCCTCCATCCGAGGCCTCGGATTGCATTTTTCGTTAATTATTTTCACATCCTAGGCCTCAGATAAATATTTATTTTAATCTTTTTTACATCCGAGGCCTCGGATTGTATTTTCCGTTAATTATTTTTACATCTGAGGCCTCGGATAACTGTTTTCTTTCTATCTAACTTGCATCCGAGCCCTCGGATGAGCCTCTTTTTTTATTTTACCCCAATCAGAGGCCTCGGAAGCCCCGCGCCCCTTTCGTTTCCCCGTTTCGGGGGGCGCGGGCGGGGGGAAGGTGCAAGGCGAAGGGTGTGGCGGCTGCACGTTTTCACCTTTTCGATGTGGCGGATGCATCTTTTCACCTTTTCACCCTTTCACTCTTTCACCTTTCAACGGCAGGGGGTTACTTCTTCTCTGCGGTGCCGACGTAGCGCACGGTGAGGGTATGTTCCTTTTTATCCTCTTTGCCCATAATGCGGCCATTTGCCACCTTAATGCTGATGGTGCCCTCGGGCTTGCCGCTAAAGGTAACTGTGCCGGTGTTGAACAGGAGGCGTTCGGTGTCTAAGGGCGCGCCAACTCCTACAAATTTCTGTTGGCTATCAATTGCGTAGCTTATCCACCAATAATATCCATCGTGCTTCGGTTCTTTTTTGGTCAGGTCGATGGGTTTGCCGGTAAGGTGCACCTTGCTGTTTATGCTAAAGTACACATACTCGTTATGGGCGGCATCAAGGTAGAGAAAGAAGCCGTAGTCGTTATCTCGCCTATCTTCGTATTGAGCAGAGAGCACGGGCCGTTCTTTACCGTCGATAACCACGGTGTTGGGTTTGGCCTCGGGCAACTCTCCATTGTTGTCGTCGTTATCTTTCGAGCACGAGGTTAACACGGCGCTCATCATTACTACTGTTGCAAGGGCGAAAGTGGCTTTCGCACAGCTTGCCAAAAAGTTTTTTGTTTTCATTCTTAATTATTGATTATTGATTAGAAATTAATACTCTGTTTGGATGAGGGATGAAGGAATAAGGCTAAATGCCCATAGACCATTAAACCTTCATCATTCATCCCTAATCCATCATTGAAAATCTTCCTCTGTCAGTTGGAGCACAATGCCCTTAAAGTTTATTTCAACGCTGTAGCGGTCGCGGACAACGTTTACATTTCCATCTTTCAGTACAATACTCATTTCTTCGTCGGTCGAGCCGTTAACAGTGAGGGTTCCGGTGGTAAAATAGGTATTATCGACCATATTCCTGGGCATACTTGCTTTAAATACCAAGGCGCGCGCGGATTGTAATAGGCTATAACTCGCCCAACTTTATCGCCGTTTTTATCGTCGTCGAGCGAAATGGGTTTGGTGTTGATATGTTGTTCCTTATCAAGTAAAAGGAACATCTCCTCTTTACCGTCTTTAGAGAGAAGCAAAAAAAGGCTTACCAAACCTGCGCCCGCATTTAAGTATCGGGCTTTCAGTATGGGTTTCTCTTTGCCGTCGATGGTTACGGTGCCCAGTTGCGGGGTGGGCTCGTCGTCGTTATCTTTCGAGCACGAGGTTAACACGGCGCTCATCATTACTACTGCAGCAAGGGCGAAAGTGGCTTTCGCACAGCTTGCCAAAAAGTTTTTTGTTGTCATTTTAAATTTATTGATTATTGATTAGGCTTAATTGCCCCGGTTTTTGAATTAGTCTTTCGTCTTCAACGTTTCCTCATAGTTCAAGGTAAGGGTGCATTCTTTGCCGTTGACGTCGTTTACACGGCCGTTTGCCAGCACGATGTTAATGGTGCCCTGGCGCGTTTTGCTTACAGTGAGCGTGCCGGTGGTGAATACGGGCTTTTGGGTTTCTTTGGGGCTGCCACTGGCGTCAATCAGCTTTTTTCCATCTACTGTGTAAACTACTCCCCAATATAATTTATCAATCATTTTTCCTTCCTTTGTGGTAAGGTCGATGGGTTTGCCGTCCATGTGGTATGTATCGTCTAACCCTAAAACCAGCTCTTTCTTTGGGGTTCCGGATAAGGTAAACGCAACGGCATAAATCGTAGAACTCGGAGAAACTTTTTTGAATTGGGCCTTCTCTATAGTCGCTTCTTTACCGTCAATAACTACGGTGTTGGCCTTGGGCTCGGGCAAGGTTGTGGGCCCGTTGTCGTCGTTGTCTTTCGAGCACGAGGTTAACACGGCGCTCATCATTACTACTGCTGCAAGGGCGAAAGTGGCTTTCGCGCAGCTTGCCAAAAATTGTTTTGTTGTCATATACATTTTATTTATTGATTATTGATTAGGATTTATATGATGAAGGATGAAAGATGAAGGATGAAGGTTTAATTGCCTTGTTTGGGCGGGTTATCATCCCCTCTCAATCTCCCTTTTGCAAGGGGAGAGGTGTGTTGCATTACTACTTAACAGCTATCAGAGAAAACCTCCACACATTGCAAGCAAGAAGCTCTGCGCATCCCTCCCCTTAGCAAGGGGAGCGAGGTGGGGATGGTGCAAGGCGAAGGGTGTGGTGGCTGCACGTTTTCACCTTTTCGGTGCGGCGTCTGCATCTTTTCACCCTTTCACCCTTTCACCTTTTCACCTTTAAACATCCCTTTCACCTTTAAAGATACTTTACCTTACGGACGTACTGCCCGCACGGGAAGGCCCCACTGCATCGCCATGAATTGATATTCATCGGGATAGCCCCAGCCACCTTTTCTAGTTCTACATTCAATTTTGTTCTTGGAAAATTTAACTCCAATAGACGACGCGGGGTAAACATGAACCTCCCGCGAATTATAGTGACCTTCTACAGCATTGTTATACTTTTCTTTCTGGCTGCAGTAACCGCCGGCAGGCAAAAATATGGTATTGCCGTTGGGGCCCAATATCTGGTAACCGTTAGCACCATTCAAGGTTGTCCAGGTCCATCTGCATTTGTCTATCAGTTCTACTATCTCCAGCGGGTCGGGCATACGGTATTCAATGCCCAGGTTCACGGTGGCAGCATCGTCTGCGGGGTCGAGGCGTTGTTTTTCTTTCGTGTATTTAGAAGCCACTGGAAGTCCGTGTGATGAAAAGCCACCCTGCCACTTAAAGTTTTCCCAAGTGAATTCGGTTTTGGATTGGGTTTCGCCCCAGGCATAATAGTCGCCCACATCTTCAGGGTCTAACGCGCCGAGGTTACGGGTGCCCCACTTAAGACCACTGGGCAAGCCCAGATCTATATATTCGACGAACTTCTCTGAATTGGCGCTCTCGGTAAGCTTGCCAAGATAGCGCAGGGTAAGGGTGTGCAACAGTTTCAACTCGTTGCGCACAAAGCCGTTGCTTAGGTCTACGTAGATCGACTTGTTAATTCTTCCTTCGATATTGAGCTTACCGGCAAGGCACGTATTCAGGTTTGCATCGGTGGGGTCGCCTGAGGTTTTGATATACCATCTATTGTTTTTAGCATATAATACCGACCAATACGGGTATCCATCGTGCTGGGTTTCTTTGTAGGTAAGATCGGTAACCTTATTTGTGTGCAGATACTTGCTGATGTCGATACGTAGCACTTCGCTACCCGCGTTATCGAGATAGAAGTGGAGCCAGTATTCATTGTAGCGCCTTGACCTTGTGTATTCGGCCTTTACAATGGGTTTCTTTATACCGTCGAGCACCACGTAACCTCTCGGGGCGTCGGGCAGAACTGCTTCGGTAAACCGGTTTTTGCAGTACATCGTAAGAGTGCGCACCTTACCGTCAGTGTCTCGCACGCGACCGTTTTCAATCTTAATTACGGGGGTATATCCGGGTTTGGGCACGCTATTGTAAACCTCTAAGATTCCGGTATTAAAGTTTGAAACATTACCGTTGGTGTGTATCACCTGCTTGTCGTTGGCGTCGAAGTAATTGATGGTATAATTATCTACGCCGTCGTAGCTTTCGGCTTTAGAAAGGTCGAAATTCTTATTAAAGTGCTTATTCTGGTTCAGCACCATATTGATGCGCTCTTTACCGTTGGTAGAAAGAATAAGGTCGATATAGTAGGTGCCTTTATCCAGCTCTCGGCTTTCGGCTCTCAATATCTTTTTATCTACACCGTCGATGGTTACGTATCCTTGTCTGGCAGGGGGGAGAGGCTTGTGAATGGCCTTGCCCTTGTAGTGCAGGGTAATTACTCTGCGGTCGCCATTGACATCTTTGAGGGTTCCGCTTTTCAGCGTAAGCTCCAGCTCGTTGTAGTGGTTGCCCCTTACACTGAGGGTTCCGGTATGGAATACCTGAATATTATCGTTGGGGTTTCCGCTGGCTTTTGCCATGAGCTTCGAGCCTTCATCGTAGATATCTATCAACCAGTAGTCGGCATCGTGTTTGCTTTCTTTTTTGGTCAGGTCGATGTCTTGTCCGGGGTGTAAACTCTCGTCGAGATAAAACGTTACATACTGATCTTTCGCTGTCGAGGTGTAGAGGTTAAACTTGTATCTGTTTTGGCCCAATTCTTCGTATTCTACAAGCTGGATGGAGTACTCGTTATATTTATCGAGGGTAAACGTGTTGGGCTTGGGGTCGGGCTGAGGCTCTTCGGGAATAAAGGTCATCGCCCCGCTGTAACGCAACGAAAGGGTGTTACCCACTTCTTCATACTTCGAGTAGGTGGTTACGTTTTCAATACGAATGCTGACGCCGCGCCCGGGGTCGCCTGTAACCACGAGGTTACCCGAGTTGAAGGTTCTTTCGTCGCGCGGACTTCCGGAAGCCCACAGACTGTTGCTAGAGTTAAGTTCAGAGAATTCTACATTCCAGTTGCCTCCCTTCTTGAAAGGTATTTCTTCGCTCTCGGTTTTAGCGAGGTTGATGTTAGGACCGAAGTGCTTATCGCCGTTCAGGTTAATTTCTACCACTTTCTGTCCGTCGGTCGAGAAGTACAAAAGCAGGGTGTAACGGTTGTATATATTGCGTTTGTATTCGGCTTTCAATATTTTTTGATTAGAGCCGTTGATGATAAGACTGTTGGCACCGGGCATCTGCGTTTCGCCGCTGTAGTTGATGGTGATGGTGCGCTGCTCATCGTTTTCATCCAGCACGCGACCATTTTTCAACATAAAGTCTACCTTACCTCCATCATTAACCGAGGCATGGAGCGTACCGGTAATAAAGGTGCGCTTGCCGTTGGATTTAGGATCGGAAGAAGCAGACATACCCGCCAATTTGGTAGAACCGCTTTTATACTCAAATGTCCAATACACCTCTCTGTCTTCTCTTCTTTTTTGGTCAGGTCGATGTCAACGTACATGTGGCGTTCTTTGTTCATCACCATTCGTACCACTTCGAACCCCGAGTTGTCGAGATAAAGACTGATTTCGTAATTGCCGTTGGGCCTGACGATGTGCTCGGTGCGCACAACGGTTTTTTCTACGCCATCGATGGTTACGGTTTGCGGCGCGGCTTCGGGTAAAATAGAAGATCCGCCGTCATCCTTGTCACTACTGCAGGCGGTAAACGCCGCGCTCATCATTACTACTGTTGCAAGGGCGAAAGTGGCTTTCGCTACGCTTGCGAGGATTGTTTTTGTTGTCATTTTCTTATTAAAAAAAAAGTTGTAATTGCTTATGGTTTAAGTTTCTGTTACATCAGAAACTTTTATTCTTCGTTTCGAGATTGCATCTTGAGCTTTCCGCTGTAATCGCCTTACTGTATAAAACCGGCATTGTTACCAACGCAAAACATACAGACCGGCAAACACGATATATGCCCGAATAACGAGGAAACATGCTTTTGTAATACTCTTTTTCATATTTTTTCCTCCCCGGTTACTCTCTCATTATTAACAAGGTGTGCCAAAACAGGGAGGCGGAGGCACAGGGTTAAATCATTGTTTGTTTAAATTATTGTTTATTTAAATTAAAAGGAAAATAAAAGCTGTTAGTTTCATAAGCTTTATCCTTTGAATCCATCAGATGCCATTTACTATCCTGTCAGGTGCTACAAGATGAACACTATAATCAAGATAGATCACCCGAAAGTTGTTTTTGGGATGATATCTTACCTGTCGTCTGTCTCTTTACCTCCTTCTTCACCATTTCTTCAATCGTGTTAAGAAGTTCCAAACGCTCGTCAATGAGATGAGGTACAGAGGCCGACTTCTTTGCGCTTTTTATTTTTTTATTATTCATAAAATATTTTTTCTGTTGCAAAGATAGAAGCCAAACGAATATTAGTGCTGTGCAATTTTTGCCAAAATATGTGCAGAAACTGACAAAATGAAGATACCCGAATGTGCAATTTCTGCCATCAAAGAAGTGAAAAACCCTTTAGATAAAGGATTTCATACTTTTAAAAAGTCAAAAATATAGCATACAAAACGCCATATACTACTCATAGATTACGTCAGTTCGATATAAGCAATCCCCGCTCTTTCTCCCCGAAAGATGTGCTGCATAGCCACTCGAAAGCTGATATCAAGAGAGAACTCAATAATTGTAAAGGAGCAACGCAACATGTTCCAATAAAAGGAATTGGTATATTTTAATAAAAGAAATCGTGCATTCAACAATCAAAATTAGTTGATAGAATTCTTCACCATCGTATAACACAAGATGGTCATTATCCTCAATGAAGGGAAAAATAAGCGTACAATAGTTTGCGAGTTAACCAATGAGTTAACCCAACAATAGAGATGAATGTTCTTAAACAGAGCATTCTCTACCCTACTTATAAAATAAGGAGGAAGAAAAGAATATTAAAAAAGGCTGATCAAAAACCTTCTTATCACGCCCTGCGTGTTTTTCTTTTTGCGGACTGGGCAGTTTTAGAACGCTTTGAAACAGACTTTGAATGCTTCGAAACCTTTTTCTTTCGCTTTTTAATCGATGCCCTTTGCTTCACAGACTTAGGCTTTTTCGGTGTTTCTGTAAGCTGTTTTTCCGTTTCATTTTCCGCCACACTATCTTTCCGCGTATAAAATCCTTCGACCATATCAAACTCTACTCGGGGCACTTTTAGTGTGTCGTCATTACGGAAAGGCACCGGTCTTGATGTAACAGGAACCACCTCTACCATCACCACCCCCTTCGAAAGCATGTCCAGCTGCTTAGCAGCGCCCCATGAAAGGTCGATGATTCGGCCTCGACCAAACGGTCCTCTGTCAGTTACACGCACAACCACCTCCTTACCATTAGAGAGGTTAGTTACTTTGAGCAATGTGCCGAAAGGATACTTACGGTGTGCACACGTCATACTGTCGTGGTGCAAACGTTCGCCGCTACTGGTGCGTGCACCGGTGGCTCTACGCGAATAAAAAGTGGCTTTACCCCTTTGCTGAGCTTGCAAAGGGATAAAACCAACCATGACAAGAATAAATAATAGAATTTGTTTTCTATCAATCACACTGTTCAATATTAAGTTTATCTATACGATGCCCTGCGCCATCATAGCGTTGGCCACCTTCATAAAGCCTGCAATATTGGCTCCTTTTACATAGTCGATATATCCGTCGGGTTCTGTTCCGTACTTCACACACTGTTCGTGAATCGACGACATAATGTGATGCAAACGCTCGTCTACCTCGCGTCCAGTCCACGAAAGGCGGATAGAATTTTGTGTCATCTCAAGTCCTGAAGTAGCTACGCCACCCGCATTAACAGCCTTACCGGGTGCAAATAACGTCTTGGCAGCCACAAATTTCTCGGCAGCCTCTGCCGTGCAACCCATGTTCGAAACTTCAGCCACACATACCGGTGCGTGCGAAAGAATGCGGTCGGCATCCTCGCCGTTCAGTTCGTTTTGTGTAGCACACGGCAGATAAATATCTGCTTTCATCTCCCACGGTTTCTTTCCTGCAAAGAATTGGCCCGAAGAAAACTCGTCGGCATAGGGCGAACAGATGTCATTTCCGCTGTTGCGAAGCTCTAACATATAGGCAATTTTATCGCCGCTGATACCTTCCGGATCGTAGATATAACCGTCAGGACCGCTTAATGTAATCACCTTTGCACCCAGTTCGGTTGCTTTCTTGGCAGCACCCCACGCCACGTTTCCAAAGCCGCTCAGTGTCACTGTTTTACCTTTGATGTCGATACCTTTGGTTTGCAGCATCTGATTAACAAAGTAAAGTGCGCCGTAACCCGTAGCTTCAGGACGGAAAATAGAACCGCCCCACTCTAACCCTTTACCTGTAAGAACACCTTCAAACTGGTGTGTAAGCTTGCGATACATACCGAAAAGATAGCCCACTTCGCGTCCGCCAACTCCTATATCGCCTGCCGGAACATCCATATTAGGACCGATATGGCGATACAATTCGGTCATAAACGCTTGACAGAAACGCATAATTTCGGCATCGCTACGTCCGCGCGGAGCAAAGTCCGAACCACCTTTTCCGCCACCCATTGGTAGGGTTGTGAGGGCATTTTTAAAGGTTTGTTCAAACCCTAAAAACTTAAGGATGGACAGATTGACCGACGGATGAAACCGCAAACCACCCTTATACGGACCTATGGCACCGTTAAACTGCACACGATAACCAATGTTTACGTGCACTTCGCCCTTGTCGTCGGTCCAAGGAACGCGAAAAGTAATCACCCTTTCGGGCTCTACCATCCGCTCAATCAGTTTTACTCGCTCAAACTCGGGATGCTGGTTATAAACATCTTTAATAGAGATGAGCACTTCTTTTACAGCCTGTAGAAACTCAGGCTCACCTGGATGCTTGCGCTCCAAGTCTTGCATAATTTTCTCCACTTCCATGGTTGCAATCTAATTTTATAGGTTAATGAATTATTGATTTAGTTCTTTTCTTTAATGCAGAGGCAACACCAACGAGCGAAAAGAAAGTTTACTTTCAGTTTTCCGAGTGCAGCCTGCTTTATGCAAAAGCAGTGCCAACGAGCGAAAAGAAAGTTTACTTTCAGTTTTCCGAGTGCAACCTGCTTTATGCAAATATAGAGTTAATTTGCCTATACGCCAAGTAAAGCAGAATGTATTTTTACTGTTCAGCCACTCAGAATGTCGTTTTGGAAAAACCCCTTACTATCAAATTGTAACTTATCGAGCTGTTTTGCTTCAACCCTTGTTTTCTCTTTTCTTTACATTTTAACATTTCATTCCAGCGTAAAAAACTTCTTTTATTTTGACAAAAACAAGAAGTCAACCTACAAAATCATAGGTTTTAAGTTGTAAAAGCATAGCTTTCAGGTTGCAAAAGCATAGGTTTTGGGCTCTAAAACTTATGCTTTTGCATCCCGAAAAGCACGATTTTAGGGCGTTACATAGGGGTAAAAAGCAGACAAGTTTTATCAATACACGAATAAGACATTGGTTTTCAGCGATATACAAAACCGCGAAATACGCACGTATTTCCGAGCAAATGTCAGCCCGATGATTTCTATCGCAAGCATTTGAAGGCCGGGTACCTGTTTTTAACAATTGTAAAATTTACGGTTGAAAAGATTTTAACACAAATTACTTACAATCCGAAAAAACAATATTTCTTGCACAATAACCCTCAGATTTTACAAGATATCGGTAACAAAACAGATAATTTCTACCAACCATTACAAGTTTTCAAGCCCCCAACCGCACCATAGCATCGGTTAACAATCCATTTCTTAACTGGATTATTCCCCCTTTATCAATTCTTCTCGCATTTATGTATCAACAAATATGAGATGTGTTGTATTACGGATATCCGGATTTCAACATCAACACCATCGCTAACCAAACACCAAAATGCTACATTGACACATCACGTACCATACTTATAACAACCCATTTGAGATAAAAGTAAGCATAATTAGAAAATAATTTGTAACTTTACACAATGTTTGTAAAACAGAAAGTGTTACTAAGAACGAATAATCTATTATGATACTGATTGCAGTGAGCGGCTCTACCCATACCGAGTGGGTGTTTGTTGAGGGTGGACAGATTGTTGAAAGACAGCGCACAGAGGGTGTAAACCCCTACTTTCAAACAAGAAAAGAGATTAGCCATATTATCCGTTTGGGATTGCCCGAAACATGTTTTCGCCGCAAATTACAGAAAATATACTTTTACGGAGCAGGCTGTAGCAACGACGCCCGAAAAAAAACGGTGGCCTCATCGCTCATCTCCCAGTTTAAAACGCCTGTTGTTGTAGAGAGCGACTTGCTGGCAGCGGCACGCGGAATGTGTGTAGACACGGCAGGAATTGCCTGTATTCTCGATACAGGTTCTAACTCGTGCATGTACAATGGCAGCGAAATTACGAAGAATGTAAACCCCTGCGGATTTATCTTAGGCGATGAAGGCAGCGGTTCGGCCATAGGAAAGGCTTTTCTTTCGGATGTTTTAAAGAATGTGGCTCCACAAGAATTGATTTCTGCTTTCTTCTTTAAAACCGACACAACAACTGAAGAGGTGATGAATTCGGTGTACGATGCGCCGCTGCCTCACTATTATCTGTCGTCGGTTGCGTTCTTTTTGGCCGATTATATACATACCGAATACGTGCGCGAACTGATTTACAGCAGCTTCCGCAGCTTTATTTCGCGCAATCTGATGCAATACGATTTCAACCAAAACCCGGTTTGTTTTACGGGCAGCATTGCCCTAACCTATGCCCCACTGCTGAAAGATGTGTGCAAGGAATTTGGTTTTACGCCGGAGAAAATAGAAGAAGATGTGATTAGCGGATTGCTTTCTTATCACACCAAACATGTAGAATAAGGGGTTGCAACCAGTTTAACAAAAGTGTTTTAGACAGAGTTCAGCATAGTCAACTCTCTCTCCTTCTCCTCCTTTCTAATGCGAAAGGTTGGTTGCATTACTACTCAATGCACACCAAGAAAGAATTTCATACATTATAAAGAATTAAATTTTCGTATTCATCCCTTTAAAAAGAAGAGATGAAGAAACTCTATGTAGCCCTCTTCGTTCATTTTAATTACTACATCTAAAGTATCTTCATTACCTCTTTTCTATCTTTTAATTCTTGGTTCTAACCAATAGGCGCGGAGTGTTATGCCTGATAAAAGGATGCTCTACAAGCACAATGGGTAAAGCTGTACATGATTTATACAGGCAGAAAGTTAATCGTCGACACAGCAAGACTCGGGTTTTTCGCCAGATGTATTTGCCAAAAAACGAGCAATATCGGCTTGAATTTGCTTGAAAGGAACGGCCTCGACGTAGCCGTTGCATTTGCGCAGCACAATAGAAAGGTCTATCAAACTGTGGTTATAAGCTGCCAATTCGTTGCGCAACTGGGTGGCATGAAGGGCTTGATGTCGAATTTCCTCCTCACGTTCTCTAATCAACCGTTCGCACACTTTGGTTAACAGGGGGGCCACCAGTGAGTCAAAGAGGTGGTGCCCCTGTATATATAAATAGGTGGTTGTAGGGGTTACACCCAGACTTTTCAGGTCGGCCTTTACCTGTGCATAGGTATTTCGGGCGTTCGGAAAACTGCGTTGCAGCTGCAACACCTTTCTACCCACCTTCTTACGCAAGTTTTCTATTATCGTTTCCGAGTGATGCAAACCGCCGAAATGCCCTGTTTCTATCACTCGGTTAAAGTCGGTTAGGGTGAAATGACTGTAATGATGATACCGGTAACACCAGATATTCCAAACAAAAAGAGGGAATATCGCTTCGGAAAAACGCGACAAGAAATCAACAAAATCAAAAATGGCATGGTCGTTAAGAGTTGCTGCTACACACACATCGTGCAACCCTTGCGCATAACATTGAAGGTTTTCAATAGAATAAGCGTAAGTGTGAAAGACGTAAGGATTATCTAACACAGCCTCAGACATTGGTGTTACACGCTGCAAAAGATAATCGTAGTCGGCATCTACACAGGCTATCATGTCTTCGCCCACTCGTAAACCAAGCAGGTTCATCAATGCTGCTTTCTTACCTCTTTCCAACTTATTGTTGCGCGAAGGTAACATTACCTCAAAATAACGTGTATCGTTTTCGAAGCCATTGAGCACCGTTCGCCAGAAATAAATATCGTCGTAGCTCTCTACATAAGCAACTATCCTTCGGCGTGCATGCTTGGATGTCATCCTGTTGGCAGCCTGAAAATAGCCCGACGACAGGTGTTCGTTCAACCGTTTGCTCATCTCTCGTCTGCTCGCCGTTGTTATTCGTTCATCGTAATATCCGATACTTCGGTAACATTCTCCATCCATCCGTTCATTATTACGGCCGGACTGTGGGTGGTAAGGATAATCTGCACGTTGGGGTTTAACGTCAAGATTAGGTCAATAAGCTGTTTTTGCCACTCGATATGCATGCTTACTTCGGGCTCGTCCATAAAAAGAATATAGGGTTGTTTGTCTTCGACCAGCACGGTAAGCAGTATCACCAGCAGTTGTTTTTCACCGCTCGAGAGCTTGTAAGGTTGCAAAGTTTCGCCTATTTGAGTAAAGCATATCTCGTTTTCTGTGCGTATAATGGTCTTTCCTGTATCAGCAAACAAACGGTCAACCATATCCTGAAACAGTCGTTTAGGTTCGCTAATGGCCTGCGCCTGCTGTGCCGA
This sequence comes from Hoylesella saccharolytica JCM 17484, assembly GCF_000614205.1. Classification (GTDB taxonomy): domain Bacteria; phylum Bacteroidota; class Bacteroidia; order Bacteroidales; family Bacteroidaceae; genus Prevotella; species Prevotella saccharolytica. The sequence continues at coordinate 35,191 of NZ_BAKN01000012.1, read as the reverse complement.
ATCGGGTGCTCCACTCTGTAAAACGCCGATAATTCGGTTACCGATATCTACTTGATAATCAAGATATTTTCGTTGAAGTTGAAACAGTTGCACGTCCAACTCTGTGGCTAAAACCACGCCCAACTTAGCCACAAGGTCGGCATTGATAAGCGGACGGTCGAAAGAACGTATCACATCATAGCGTATCCACTTGGCATCGGCAGGATAAACTTTAAGATGCACACCCTTAATAGTATTGCTGGTGAAATCTCCTCCTGCAGGAATACACTTGATAACCTTGTTTAATATGGTGCTTTTACCCATGCCGTTGACACCACTCAACACGTTAACTTGTCGGTTTAGCTGCCATTTGATATGGCGTTTTCCACTCCACAACGAGTCGATTTCTATTTCTTCAATGTATTCAACGTACTTCTGCATAATCTTTCTTTAAGTTGACAAGCTGTAAAAAACTGCTCAATAAAGTAACATTATTTATCACGACAAATATAAACATTTAATTCTTAATTCGTTAACTTTACACCGTATTTATATAAGGGGCTGTGTGTATGCCACCTCACTACCAATACATGCAATGGGTAAACACATCATATTGATCGTATTATAAATACCTTATTTGTGTAATTATACGGTATAAGCTTCCGTCGTAACTTTGTATCACCAACTCAAAACGGAAGTCAATACTCAATAAAATATCAACTAAAAAGTAACGTTATGGCAAAAGTAGCAAAACAATTAACCGAACTTATTGGTAAGACTCCATTGTTAGAACTGGTCAAATTCTCAGCAGATAAGGGACTTTCTAAGCCTATTATCGCGAAGATTGAGAGTTTTAATCCCGGCGGAAGCGTAAAAGACCGCATCGCATTGGCGATGATTGAAGAGGCCGAAAAAAAGGGATTACTGAAACCCGGAGCAACAATCATTGAGCCTACAAGCGGAAATACGGGTGTGGGACTTGCTTTAGTTGCTGCTGTAAAAGGCTATCATCTTGTCCTAACTATGCCTGAAACGATGAGCGTTGAGCGTAGAAACCTCGTTAAAGCTTATGGAGCGAAGTTGAAATTAACACCCGGAGCGGAGGGAATGAATGGTGCAATAAAGGCTGCACAAGCATTATGCAACTCTATTCCGAATGCTGTTATCTTACAACAATTTGAGAATTTGGCTAATCCAGAGAAACATTATCGCACCACAGGAAAGGAAATTTGGGAGGACACCGATGGTAAAATAGACATCTTTGTGGCAGGTGTGGGTACCGGAGGAACGGTTTCTGGGGTGGGAAAATACCTCAAAGAACAAAACCCCAGCATAAAGATTATAGCCGTAGAGCCCTCTGCATCGCCAGTGCTAAGCGGTGGAAAGAGCGGCCCACACAAAATTCAGGGCATCGGTGCAGGCTTTATTCCGAAGACATACAACGCTGAAGTGATTGACGAAGTCGTACAGGTGGATAACGACGACGCTATCAGAACAGGCCGACAGTTGGCTCAACGCGACGGCGTTTTAGCTGGAATATCATCCGGAGCAGCAGCTTTTGCTGCCGCAGAGGTGGCCAAACGACCTGAAAACGCGGGCAAAACCATCGTTACTTTGCTGCCCGACACAGGCGAAAGATACCTCTCTACGGTGCTGTATGCCTTTGAAGAATATCCGCTTTAAAGAACTTTTATCCCTCTGTTCATCCGCTTCAAGGGGAAGAGCAGAGGGATTTTTACCTCTATTTCATTTTAAAACCGTATATTTGAAACAGCTTAACAAGGCTGTTTTCTTATTTTATGCTGTGCTTATGTTTACGATTACCCAAGCCCAACCCACACAAGCCGCTGCCATTGCAGCACTAATTATGGAGGCAATGAACTACGATTGCTGTCTTTATTTCACAGGAAGAGATCATACGCTGAACGACTTTCACCGGGTGATGACAGCCCTTGTTGAAGCAGAAAATACGCAATACAGCTACCAAAACACGTTGGTGGCGTTAAACAAAAACGACGAAGTAATCGGTGTGTGCGTGTGTTACGATGGCGCCCAACTACATTTTCTGCGGCAGGCTTTTATTCAAGCGTGCCGAGAAAACTTTGAACGCGACTTCAGCAATATGGATGATGAAACCGCCGGTGGTGAGCTTTATCTCGACAGTTTGGCTGTAAATACAAAATATCGGGGCAAAGGAATAGCAAAAAAGCTACTGCAAGCAGCTATCGAAAAGGGTGAAAAGCTCGGTCTTCCGGCATCGGGTTTGCTCGTAGACAAAGGTAATCCGTTGGCCGAACGCTTATATCTTTCGCTCAGTTTTGAATATATTGAAGACAAAAGATGGGGCGGACACCCCATGAAACATTTGCAATATCGCTATCAAAAATGATAAAAGTTTCAGCAACAAACTACATTCACGCTATTGCATCTTGAATAATGACCCATCAGTTTTTAGGGTACGACATTCGTAAAGTTTAATATTGATATTGTTGCAAAGAGTCGGGCAGGTCTTCAAACCTCACTTCCCGAACAACCTTTCCTCGTCCATCGGTCTGCAACCAGATTGTATAAGCCCCTTGATCGCCACCACTACTTCTAACCCGATACAGCATATCAGGTTTTAAATTGTCTAATGGAAGACGCTCCAAATCGTACATCACCTTCCAATATCTTTCATCTTTGCCATCCGCACTTTCCAAATAAATGCTTTTTAAAGTGCCTCCGGCAGGTTCAACACATTGCCTAGAAAAGTTGAACTGAATGGCATTGGTGTCTGTACAAGCTATGAGCACCGCCAAAAACAAGACGGCAAAGATGCGTTTATCAAAGTGCACGCCTATCAATAACCTACATTTAAGCTGAGAAAAAGAAATAAAAGGGATGATGAATTACCATCCCCGAATGCCTTTGCATTAGGAACCTTCTTACCAACGCGGTAAAACTCGACCAGTGTAACCTCGTAAACAAGCGTTGAATAAGGCGGAATGCTTACGGTTGTTTGCGATGATGAGAGCACCGTTCCTGTTGCGCTGCGCCCGTTATAACCCAATTGATAAGGCACAAAGATTTGCCAACGATCGCCAATGCGCATCTGTTGCAGAGCCGTTTGCAAACCTTCGACCACACCGGCAACCGCTCTTTTGGCAGGCGAAGCTGTCTTAGCGTTAAACGGATCTGTGTAAGTTCGTTCGAAAACTAAGCCTTTAGGATAAGAAACAGAAGCTTTCAGGCGACCTTGGAGATGAACTTTTACGGTGTCTCTATACAAAGGTGTGCCGCTCCCGGTGCCTTTTTGGAGCACCTTAACAACGATATGGTCGTAGCTGTGCTTAGCCGCCGACTCTTCATACGACCATTTTCGGAAGATTTTCCAATTGCTTCCCACCCTCGCCGTATCAGCTTTCGCCTCGTTATAGATGCTATCAAAATAAGCCTCGTTAGTACTTTGCCAATCAGGATATTCGTTAGTTGTCTCGTCGGTTTCGCCACATGCCGTTATCGAAAGCATCGTAACGAGCAACCCCATGAGATAAAATAAACTCTTCTTCTTCATTTATTGTAACTTCTTTAACAAACTTGTAATACTTACTTTATCTTCGATAATACTCTCCAAACTATCTATGCTGACCCGCTCTTGCTGCATTGTATCGCGGAAACGCAACGTAACACAGTTATCAGTCAACGTGTCGTGATCTACGGTTACACAGTAAGGCGTACCGATAGCATCTTGTCTGCGATAGCGTTTGCCGATGGTATCCTTCTCGTCGTAATGGGTATTGAACTTAAACTTCAAGGCATTGACTATATCGCGAGCCTTTTCCGGCAGTCCGTCTTTTTTGATAAGCGGCAGCACGGCTAGCTTAACAGGTGCCAATGCTGCAGGTAATTTCAGCACCGTACGCGTTTCGCCGCTGTCTAATTGTTCTTCTTCGTAAGCGTGACACATCACTGAAAGGAACATACGGTCTACCCCAATACTGGTTTCAATAACAAACGGTGTGTAGCTTTCGTTGGTCTGCGGATCGAAATATTTGATGCTCTTACCGCTGAACTTTTCGTGTTGCGACAGGTCGAAGTTGGTACGCGAGTGCACACCTTCCACCTCTTTGAACCCGAAAGGCATACGAAACTCGATATCGGTAGCCGCATTAGCATAGTGAGCCAGCTTTTCATGGTCGTGAAAACGATAGTTTTCGGCACCGAAGCCCAATGCCTGATGCCACTTCATACGCGTTTCTTTCCACGTTTTAAACCAGTTAAGCTCTGTTCCCGGCGTAACAAAAAACTGCATTTCCATCTGCTCAAACTCGCGCATACGGAAGATAAACTGCCGTGCAACAATTTCATTGCGGAAGGCCTTACCTATCTGTGCGATACCAAAAGGTATCTTCATCCTACCCGTTTTCTGCACATTGAGGTAGTTAACAAAAATGCCCTGTGCTGTTTCGGGTCGTAAATAAATCTTGCTGGTAGCGTCAGAAAGCGACCCCATTTCGGTAGAAAACATCAGGTTAAACTGCCGAACATCGGTCCAGTTCTTTGTTCCCGAAATCGGGTCAACAATCTCTTCGTCGAGAATAATTTGTTTCAGTCCCTCCAAATCGGGCCCTTGCATAGCCTGTGTATAACGTTCGTGCAAGGCATCGCGTTTGGTTTGATACTCCAAAACCCTTGCATTGGTGGTACGAAATTGCGCTTCGTCGAAGGCGTCGCCAAACTTTTTGGCCGCCTTAGCCACCTCTTTATCTATTTTTTCTTCGTATTTGGCTATCTGGTCTTCAATCAACACATCCGCCCGATAGCGTTTTTTCGAGTCGCGGTTATCAATCAGTGGGTCGTTAAAGGCATCCACGTGCCCACTGGCTTTCCAGATGGTGGGGTGCATAAAAATGGCCGAGTCGATGCCAACGATATTTTCGTGCAACAACACCATACTTTTCCACCAGTATTCTTTAATGTTGTTTTTCAGTTCAACGCCGTTCTGACCATAGTCGTACACTGCGCCCAAACCATCGTAAATATCGCTGCTGGGAAAAACAAATCCGTACTCTTTGCAATGAGAAACTATCTTTTTAAAAACATCTTCTTGTGCCATAATTCTTTCTTTTTTATATGCTTTGGTGGCACAAAGTTACATATTATTTCCGAGAGTGTGTCTAAACAATTCGCAAATCATCGGCTTCTTCACAGTATTTTGCACCCTACCCCACCCCCTGTTCAAAACTTATTTGGTATTTTTGTTGTCAGATATGAGAACATTTACATTATTATTAATAACAGGAGCCTTGTTTACAATGGTGGCATGCAGCCGCAAAGTGGGCAAATACGAGCATCTGCCACTGGCTGAAATCGACACGATGACGTTAAAGCCCGGTGTAAAAAGCATTCTGCGCAAATATATAAAAGCCCATCCAAAATATCAAACCTTGTTACTGGAACAGAAAAAATTACCCTTTGAAGATAGCTTTATCGACCAACCACCCTATCAATTTATCATTGGTCCTGCAGTTGCCCAACTCTTTGATAGCGGCGAATTTGGCTTTCAAAGAAGTTATCCCGCCTCTTACTTTGTACTCGACAACCGACTTATTCTTGTTCAATCGGAAATCGACGAACTGATACCCAAGAGCAAAAAGCTCGTCGATACATACAATCAACTTGCCGAACCATTAGACTCTTTTTATGAAACTACCCCTTACCCCACTGTCTATCCTGCCAAAAGTTATATTATCCACGCATGGGTTTTCAAAACAAGCAGAACGTATGCAACAGAGTTACTGACAACAAGAGCCGATACTTTCATTCTTCCGAAACGCGTTTATTTGAACCTACCGCCCATAAAAACATCTGCAAAAGCACGTAAAGCGAAAGCTGTTTAAGCGTCAGCTGCCTGCCCGCTTACCAACATCTGCACCATTTACACAATAACAATTCAGAAGAGTTTATTTCTCTTTCACGCCCTTCTCTTTTCGTTTTCAGATATAGATCAAACCCTTCTGCAAACTGCTTGCATCTATTTTATCTTACCCCGCCTACTTTCAAATCGCAACTTTTTTAACCTTTTGTTACATATTTGATTTTCTCTTTTCGTTACAAATCACTTTCTTAATCTAGCGAAAGATTTTCGTTTATTTAGTCAAATATCAGCTTTGAATTCCTAAAAACATAGGTATTGAGTTGCAAAAGCTATGCTTTTAGCACGTAAAACATCATCTTTTGAAAGATAAAACCTATGTTTTTACCACCCCCAAAACACGGTTTTAGGGCATTTTAGAAGGGTAACGAGAGGATAAAATTTATCCATAAACGCACAAACCATTAATTATCAACACTATACACAACCGTAAAATCCTTGCGTTTTTAGAACCGGGAACAAATTGATGACTTCGATTGACACGCTCGCGAAGTTGCTTCCGATTTCTTGACAAAGGCAAAAGTTACGATTTGTAACTTCAGGGTGAATCTTTAAATGCTACTTTCGCTTGAAGTTTTTTGTAGAAAAACGGGCTGAAAGGAAAGAACAGATGGCGAGTTTCAGATATTTTTTTCATATATTTGTACCAAGCTTGCCGACAAAAGAAACAACCTATACGGCAACAGAGCAGTATTTATTCATTTATAAAACCTAAATGGTATGATAAAAAAGTATATTCAAGAGAACGAAGGACGTATGCTGGAAGAGCTTTTCAGCCTTATTCGCATACCCAGTGTAAGTGCTCAACAGGCGCACAAACCCGATATGTTACGGTGTGCCGAGCGGTGGAAGGAACTGCTGCTGATGGCCGGAGCTGATAAGGCAGAAGTGATGCCGTCGGACGGAAATCCGATGGTTTATGGCGAAAAGATGATCGACCCGAAGGCTAAAACAGTGTTGATATATGGCCATTACGACGTGATGCCGGCCGAACCGTTTGAACTTTGGAACAGCAAACCATTTGAACCGGAAGTGCGCGATGAGCATATCTGGGCACGTGGAGCAGATGATGACAAGGGACAATCGTTTATTCAGGCCAAAGCTTTTGAATATGTGGCAAAAAATAACTTATTAAAACACAATATTAAGTTTATCCTCGAGGGCGAGGAAGAAGTGGGTTCGCCCAGTTTAGGAGCCTTTATCGAGAAGCATAAAGAACTTCTTAAATGCGATGTTATCCTTGTTTCGGATACCAGCATGATTGCCGAAGATATCCCGACGCTAACCACCGGACTGAGGGGTATTGCTTATTGGCAAATCGAAGTAACAGGACCGAACCGCGATGTACATTCCGGACACTTCGGCGGAGCTATCGCCAACCCCATCAACGTGTTGTGTAAGCTGATTGCCGACGTAACGGATGCAGACGGAAAGATTGGGTTTCCGGGATTTTATGATAAGGTGGAAGAAGCCGGAAGCGATGAACGCAAGATGTTGGCGAGCATTCCGCTGGATATTGATGCCTATAAAAAAGCCATTGAAGTGGATGAACTGTTTGGCGAAAAGGGCTACAGCACCATCGAACGAACAGGCTTCCGCCCCTCATTTGACGTGTGTGGAATATGGGGTGGCTATACCGGCGACGGCGCAAAGACGGTTATCCCCTCAAAGGCTTACGCTAAATTGTCGTGCCGACTGGTGCCTCATCAAGATTATAAAGAGGTGGCACAGCTGGTTATCGATTACTTCAAGCGCGTTGCACCCAAGTCGGTTAAGGTCGATATCAAGTTTCTTCACGGCGGGCAGGGCTATGTATGCCCCATCGATATGCCTGCTTACAAAGCAGCCGAACATGGCATAGAGATGGTGTTTGGCAAACGTCCGCTGGCTGCACGCTTAGGTGGAAGCATTCCCATTATCTCTACTTTCGAGCAAATATTGGGTGTAAAAACCGTGCTGATGGGCTTCGGGTTAGAGTCGAACGCTATCCATTCGCCGAACGAAAATATGCCGTTAAGCATGTTCCGCAAGGGTATTGAGGCGGTGATTAACTTCCACTTGGAGTATGATAAAATGGGCAATTAAGAAACGATAATTAAAATTGATAGTTGACAATTGACAACTATAGCGCATTATTCGATACAACCGATAACGAAGTAAGCCTTGATGGGGACAGTGACAAGTACTGTACGTGTAAATCAATTTGCACTTTTGGGCTTTATAAGCGTGGTATCATCCTATTTGCTTTGTACATGTAAACGTGAATAATGTATCAAAAAATGTCCCCGAAAGCTGTACAAAAGCTTTCGGGGATTAGTTTATACAGGATATTTTATGGACTTATACCTTATACAATCGATAAAATATCTTCTACGATTTGTGCATCTGTAAGACGGTTGTCTGCCATTAGTTGCTGCACATCGTAACGGTCGTAGAGTGCCTTTTTTACGCCAAAGTTAAGCACTTTCATATCCGATGGGCCGTAAAAACGGGCTATGCGTTCGCCAGAACCGCCGTCAATACTTCCGTCTTCGAGGGTTGCCACCACGCGATGGCCGGCTTTTAACCCTTCGAGCAGTGCTTCGTCGACGCCTGAGAGGTAGCGGGGATTAATCAATGTGGCGTTGATGCCGTGCTCGGAAAGCAGCCTTACAACAGCTTCACCTTTCTGGAAGAAACTTCCCACGGCAATAACTGCCACCTCAGAACCCGTTTTTGATACCGTGAAACGATTAAGTTCGGTATAGTCTTCGTCGTATTTTTCGTTGCTATGAGCCACCGGTCCGGCAGGCACACGTATGGCAACGGGGTAGCTTTCTTGCCGAATGGCCCAGCGTTCCATCGCGATGAGTTCTTCGAAAGTGGTGGGTGCGAGATACACCAGATTGGGAATGTGACTGAACAAGGGAATATCAAAGAAGCAGATATGCGTAAAATCGTTCATTCCAAAGATAGATGCGCCCAGCACATTGATAACCGCAGGGTTTCCGTTTACACAGAGGTCTTGTGCCAGCTGGTCGTAAGTGCGCTGCAAAAAAGTGGCGTAAGTGGTGAAAACAGGGCGTGCGCCGCGCTTCGCCATACCTGATGCCAACGCCACAGCTTCTTCTTCTGCAATACCCACATCGATGTGTTGTTTGCCCATTTGTTTACGCATTTCGCGAAAAGCCCAACGCCATCGGTACGCCGGCAGAGATGCAACCAACTTGGGGTCATTTTTCATCTCGTTGAAAAGAAACTGACCCAACATAGCGGGTATGTACTCACCGCTTTCTTCATTGATCAGCTTACCCGTAGCAAGGTCAAACGGCATGTGATAATGCCACGATTCTTTATCGCTTACAGCGGGAGCGTAGCCGTGTCCCTTCTCTGTGTGGATGTGAACAACCGTGGGGCGGGGTATATCTTTTACCTTTTGAAAAAGCGAAACCAGTGCTTCGACGTCATGCCCGTTTTCCAAATAATGATAATCGAAGCCGAAAGTTTTAAAGAAATTCAGCTCTGCTGTTCCGCCAGTATCGCGTAAAAGCTTCAGATTCTGATACAGTCCACCGTGGTTTTCTGCAATACTCATTTCGTTATCGTTGACCACAATGATGATGTTAGTTCCTATTTCAGCTGCTGTATCCAATCCTTCGAATGCCTCTCCGCCGCTCAAACTGCCATCGCCGATAAAGGCAATAACGTTTTCTTTGCCGCCAAGTATGTCGCGAGCTTTCTGCAAACCGGTGGCCAAAGCGATGGATGTAGAGGTGTGCCCTATCTCAAAATTGTCGTAAACAGGCGACTCTAACGGCGAGCTATATCCTGAAACAGCGTCCATCTCATTGTCGTCGATAAAGCCCTTGGCACGTCCCGTGAGCACTTTATGCGGATAACTCTGGTGCGACACGTCGAAAACCACCTTGTCTTCGGGCGTGTTAAACACATAATGCAACGCCACTGTAGCTTCTGTTGCACCTAGATTGGGCCCCACATGTCCGCCATGCCGGCTCACACGATACAACACAGCGTTGCGCACTTCTTTTGCAACGGCATTCAGTTCTTCTACTTTTAATTCCCTTAAATCTTTGGGCGAATGAATCTTTTCAATATACATCTTTTTACCTCTCGTTGTTATCTTGTCGTTAAAGTTACAAAGATAACAAAAGAGAAAGGCTTTTCCAAATAACGGGTAGCGAGAGGGCGATGGCTGTTGGCGGGTTTGTAAGATGATGAAAGCTTAATACGAAATCTTTACACCCATAAAGATACTACGCGGTTGATTGGGCCCATAAACATAATCCGATGCACGATTAGGACCTTTGTCAAGGTCTTTCTGATAGGCATCAAACAGGTTTTGAATACCCGCATTTACCTGCAGTTTTATTTGTTTATAAAGATTAAAGTCGTAACCCAGCTTCATATTCAGCGTAAAGAACGAAGGTGTATGTTCGATAATCGAATAAGTTTGGGTGCGCTCGCTGCCCCCTTTAGGATGCGGTACAAACATTCTGCCGGTATAAACGCCCGATAACGCCACCGAAAAGTCGGTCAGGGGGCGCAGGTTGAGTGTGAAATAACCATACGTATCAGGTGTACGCAGCAGATTTTTGGTGGTTTTATCATTAGGCGCAGCATCCTCATCCCACTCCTCCGGAACGCGATATTGGCTCTTTTGCCAAGTAAATCCTGCTTGCAGTTGCACTTGCGAAGAGAGCGAAAGTTTGCCTTCGAGATTCAATCCGTACACCTCTGCACCGTTCGAATTATAACGTTCTTCTACCCGAGCACCGTCAATACGAATACTTTCATCCAGTTTGCGGGTGGCAAACATATCGTTCAGGCGCGTATAAAACCCTTCAATCAGCAGATTGGTTTGTACGGTTCCAAAGCTTTTATACAGGTCTGCTGACGCACTGAAACTATGCGAGCGCTCCTCTTTCAGCTTGGGCGACAGAATAATTTTTACCCTGTCGCCATCCGATATTTTAGTATGCAGGTCTTCATCAAATGCCTGCGGAGCCCGAAATCCACCCGCATAGGTAAGGCGCAGATTGATATTGGACAACGGATTATAACGTAAGTTTACACGCGGACTAAATATCGGATGGGCAATCAGGTTATGTTTGTCTATCCGTCCACCCAAAAGAATACCCCAATGACTGTTTTTCCACTCGTTTTGAAAAAACATTCCGGCAATGTGCACACGTTGTTCCATCACACTGTTATAGCCCAACGACCGGTCTTTTATTTTGTCGCTGCTGTATTCAGCACCCAAAGTGAGATTTGACGGCATAAAAAGCAAGCGATCGAAGTTATGAATGTATTGTGCGCCGGCAATATAATTGATATTGTGCGTAACGTTATAAGCACGTTGTGCCTTATCGTAAGCTGCGCATCGGCCAACGTTTGCTGCTGGTCGGCAGGCAGTTTGGCAATGTCTTCTTCGCTCATATCAAGACTAAGCCCCAGCTTATAAGCCTCATTCAGAGCCTTCAGTCCATCAGCTGCGCTAGATAGTTCGCCCAATCCTCCGTAATAACTCTTTCTATCTACGTTTTGAAACGAGAAATAAGCGTTGAGATGCCCCTTCCCTTTCGCTGAAAAAAGGTCGTAAGCAAGGCTTCCTCCGTTGATAACATGCTCTATTTGTTCGGCAATATTGGCCTCGTGAGGTGGGAGATATAAGTTGTTACCACCCCGCCGAAACTCTTTCAGCCATTATACTTGGCCGACAACTTCGAATAATCGGTAAGTCTAAAAAACGTACTCAACCCCAGCATCTTGTTATCGAGCGTGGGTAGGTCGGTATATCCGTCTCCATCGCGGTCGTAACCATTGCGATGTCGACTTTGTCCATACGCATAAAAACCAGCTTTATTGTTGTCGGTCACCACCGAAACATTACCTGTTGTGTTGTTGTCGAACGATGTTCCGCTGCCGGTTAATGTATGTTCAAGCTCTGCCGAATTAGTCGAAGGCTCTTTGGTAATGATATTAATGGTGCCGCCAATAGCCGATGCACCAAACAAAGCAGAACCTCCGCCGCGCACAATCTCTACCCGTTCGACCATATTGGCAGGAATTTGTTCCAGTCCGTAGATACCTTGTAGAGCGGTAAAGACAGGCCGTGAGTCGACCAATATTTGCGAATAATGTCCATCGAGACCGTTGATGCGAACCTGTGAGAAGCCACAATTGGTGCAATTATCTTCAGTGCGAACACCGGGCTGAAAGTTAAGCCCCTGCATCAAAGTAGGCGAATGGGTTAAATCAAAGATTTTTCCGTCAAGAATATTAACAATAACAGGCGATTCGCAGCGCAGTGTCATACCGCGATTGGCAGATACCACCACCTCGTCGAGTGCAATTTCATCTTGTTTTAGTTCAAAGTTCTGCTCACATGTATGATTCGGCTCGGTTACCACCTCTTGCCGTTGCGTTCGATAACCCGCCATACGCACCTCTAATTGAAACACTCCCACCGGCAGATTTTGCATCAGATAGCGACCTTCTGCATCAGTAGTAGCGTTTCTCACTGTACCTTTTATCAATATATTGGCATGCATAATGGGCTGCTGCGTTTTCTCATCAACCACTCGTCCGGATAGGTTAGCCCCGTTTTTTTCACGAACATCATTCTCTGCCCGTAACGTAACCGGCAGGTAGAGCAGGCACATCATAAAAGCGACGAACGCATATTTGTAATTTCTTCTGTTGTGTTTTTGTTTTCTATTCATTATTCTTTTTAAGTATTTAAGTTAAATATGGTGCAAATGTAAAGGTTTACGAAAGGATGTACAATACCTAATAAGGATGAATTTGACCTTTACCTAATTGTGATGACGTAGTGTTTGGGGCATAAAAAGAAGATACGGATTATACGCCAAACGATAATCCGTATCCTTGCATAAGCCCAATGAATTTCAGTATCAGGCCCTTTGACGTTTCCGGGTTATGATAATCCCTCAATAACGCCGTTAATAACATCTATGCGTTGAGCTTGCGGCTGCTTCGGAAGTCCGGGCATTCGCATAATTTCGCTTGCAATAGCGACAATCATTTCGGCACCGGCGTTAATTACAAAGTCGCGAATGGTGATATCGAAACCAGTGGGCATACCGTAGGCTTTGGCATCTTCAGAGAACGAATACTGGGTTTTGGCGATGCAAACGGGGAAATGCTCGAAGCCTAATTCTTTAATTCGCGCCAGCTTCTTTTGGGCTGCGGGCTTCAGCATAATATTGTCTGCACCATATATTTGCTGTGCAACCTTACGCACTTTGGTTTCTATATCGTCGCTGTCATCGTACATCAAACGCAGCGGTTGTGACGGATTTTGCTCAATGGTATCTGTTACCAATCGGGCAAAAGTTTCGGCTCCTTTTCCTCCTTCACCAAAAGCAGTGTTGAGTGCAAAGCCCACGCCCAGCTCGTTACAATGCTGACTAACTACTGCTAACTCTTCGTCGGTATCATCGGCAAAGCGGTTTAGACACACCACCACTGTTTGTCCGAAAGCTTGCATGTTGGCAATGTGCTTATCCATATTGGCCAATCCACGACGCACACCTTCGACATTAGGCTGCTTTATCTCGTTGATATCTACTCCTCCGTGCATTTTCAGCGCCTGAGCAGTGGCAACCAAAACGGTGAGTTTAGGCGAAATGCCTGCTTTGCGACATTTAATATCGAAGAATTTTTCTGCTCCCAAATCGGCGCCGAAGCCTGCTTCGGTGATACAATAATCGCCAAAGGTCATCGCAAGTTTTGTTGCCAACAGACTATTGCAGCCGTGTGCGATATTGGCAAACGGTCCGCCATGAATAAAAGCCGGCGTATTTTCTGTGGTTTGAACAAGGTTGGGATGAATGGCATCATGTAAAATAGCCACGATAGCACCTGCTATACCGAGATCTTTTACAGTGAGCGGCTTTCCGTCAAGCGTAATTCCCAAGAGTATATTCTCGATACGGCGCCGCAAATCGTCTTCGTCTTTGGCCAGACAGAATATCGCCATAATCTCTGAAGCCGGCGTAATATCAAATCCACTCTGGCTAATAATGCCGTCGGTTTTGCTTCCCAAACCCGTGATAACATTGCGCAGATTACGATCGTTTACGTCAAGCACACGCCGCCACAACACCTCGCGCATGCCGAAACCATCGTTCTGATGCTGATAGATATAGTTATCGAGTAGCGCCGAAATCATGTTATTGGCCGAAGTAATGGCATGAAAATCGCCTGTAAAATGAAGATTGATTTTCTCCATAGGTAGTACTTGGGCGTAGCCACCACCTGCCGCGCCTCCTTTCATACCGAAACATGGCCCCAGAGAAGGTTCTCTCAAGGCCACCACAGCATTCTTTCCGATGCGGTTCATGCCTAATGCCAGTCCCACACTAACCGTTGTTTTACCATTACCTGTTTTGGTGGGGGTGATAGAAGTTACCAGGATAAGGTTGCACCGTTTTACCTTATCGTTGTCAATAAGGCTGTAAGGAACCTTTGCCATATACTTACCGTAGGGCTCAAGAGCTTCGGTTTCCACGCCGATACCTTGTGCAATCTTTTCAATAGGTAGCAGTTTTGCCTCGCGGGCGATTTCAAAATCTGTCTTCATGATGTAATGTAGAGTTATAATTGTGAGCCAAAATTACTGCAATTATAAGTGTGCTGCAAGCTTTTTGATCAGAAAAGTAAGTACATTCCCCTTATTTACTTGTGGCGTTAGGTGTACACACTTGCAATCAAAGCTATGTTGAGTACAAGTGCATACACCTTATTTATATATAAGACGGTGATGGATAATCATTTCTTTCAATTAGAAATACGATATCTTCATGCCGTTAAGCACGATGAAAATACCACATAGGTTTGGCTAACATCATCTCTTATACTAACGTTCACGCTAAAATAAAAAGAAATAATTGTACTTTTGCATGAAGTAGGCTGCACTCTGAAGTCTGAAAACCAATTTTCACTTCGCTCATTGGTACTACTTTTGCATAAAGCAGGCTATACTCGGAATAAAGCTGCAACCTGCATTAACAAGCCTACTAACAGTTAAAGACATGATAAAAAAACATAACATAGCCGTTATTTTGGCAGGCGGCATAGGACAAAGGGCCGGCATATCAATGCCCAAACAATTTTTTAAGGTAGCAGGTAAAATGGTTATCGAGCACACTATTGACGTTTTCGAGCGCAATAAAGGCATTGACGAAATTGCTATTGTAAGCAATCCATTGCTCATCTCAGATATCGAAAGCATCGTTTTAAAGAACGGGTGGAAGAAAGTAAAGCGTATTCTGAAAGGTGGAAACGAACGATACGAATCGAGTTTGTCGGCCATTCAGGCCTACGACAACGAGGCGGTAAATCTCATTTTCCACGATGCCGTGCGACCATTACTCAGTCAGCGCATTCTCAACGATGTACTTGAAGCCCTAAAAAACATACCGCCATCGACGTAGCTATGCCTTCTGCCGACACTATTATTGAGGTGGCAGGCGATTTTATTCATGCTATTCCCGATCGTTCCCGGCTTCGGCGCGGACAAACACCACAAGCCTTCGCTATCGAAGTAATACGCGAGGCGTATGAAAAAGCACTCGGCGACCCGGCATTTAAAACCACCGACGATTGCGGAGTAGTAAAGAAATACCTGCCACAAGTGCCCATTTATGTGGTGATGGGCGAAGAAAGTAACATGAAACTAACGTACAAGGAAGACACATATATGTTGGATAAGCTTTTCCAACTTAAAAACACGGAGGCCGAACATGTTGACTTGGGCACATTAGATCTTAACGGAAAGGTGGCAATTGTATTCGGTGGAAGCTACGGTATCGGCGCAGACACAGTACAGCTGCTTACCGAACGGGGAGCAAAAGTGTATAACTTTTCTCGGAGCAATAACCGTATTGATGTGGGAAAACGCGAAGATGTAGCGGCTGCCATACGCCAAGTGGTCGATGCGGAAAAACACATCGACTACGTGGTAAACACTGCCGGGTTGCTCAATAAAGAGCCATTGACAGCAATGGACTACGAAACCATTCTTTACAGCGTACAAACCAACTACCTCGGGGTAGTGAATGTGGCATTAGAAGCGTATCCCTTCCTGCGTAAAAGCAAAGGTCGACTGGTGTTTTTTACCTCTTCTTCTTATACACGCGGTCGCGCTTTTTACAGCATTTACTCGTCTACCAAAGCAGCCATTGTTAACTTTGTGCAGGCTGTGGCACAAGAATGGGAGGCCGACGGCATCTGTATCAACTGCATTAATCCTGAAAGAACGAAAACCCCCATGCGTGTAAAGAACTTCGGAATAGAACCCGACAACACGTTGTTGCCCTCTCAACAAGTGGCAGAAGCTACGCTTCGCACGCTGGTTTCTGATTATACAGGCCAGGTGATAGACGTCAGGAGGGCGCATGACGAACACTAATTTATTCCTAACAACATTTCAAATAATACGATAGAAGCAAAAGACAAAGAGATGTGGAAGCTACATCTTTAACTTTTCACTTTTTTACTTTTAAATCGTGCTTTGACCTTCGATTATAGAAAGAAAATCGTACTTTTGCAGGCAAAACGATAAAATATAAGGTATGATAAAGATAACATTTCCTGATGGTTCGGTTCGCGAGTATCAGAAAGGTGTAACCGGACTTGAAATTGCTCAGAGTATTTCGCCGGCATTAGCACGCGAAGTGCTTTCTTGCGGCGTGAACGGTAAGACGATGGAGTTGAATCGCCCCATCAATGAGGATGCCACCATAGCCCTTTACAAATGGGACGACGAGGAGGGACGACACACGTTCTGGCATTCGTCGGCACACCTATTGGCCGAAGCTTTACAAGAGCTGTATCCCGGCATTCAGTTTGGTTTTGGTCCGGCTGTGGAGAACGGCTTCTTTTACGACGTGATGACCAAAGACGGTACGCCCATCAGTGAGAACGATTTTCCGAAAATTGAAGAAAAGATGTACGAGTTGGCGAGGAGAGACGAGCCTATCGTGCGCCGCGAAGTATCGAAAGCTGATGCCTTGAAAGAGTTTAAAGAAGACGGACAGGAATATAAATGCGAGCATATCGACCTTGACCTCGAAGACGGTACGATTTCTACCTACACACAAGGCGCGTTTACCGACCTCTGTCGCGGTCCGCACCTGATGTCGACGGGCGCCATCAAAGCCATCAAAATAACCAGTGTGGCGGGTGCATTTTGGCGAGGCGATGCCGCACGCGACCAGCTGACCCGCATTTACGGTATCACATTTCCGAAGAAGAAAATGCTCGACGAATATCTCGTAATGCTCGAAGAGGCCAAGAAGCGCGATCATCGTAAAATCGGTCGCGAGATGGAATTGTTTATGTTCTCCGAACGCGTAGGAAAAGGACTGCCCATCTGGCTGCCCAAAGGAACAGAGCTACGACTGCGACTGCAAAATATGCTACGCAAAATTCAAAAGCAATACGGCTATCAGGAGGTGATAACACCACATATCGGCAGCAAAAACCTCTACGTTACATCGGGCCACTATGCACATTACGGAAAAGATTCGTTTCAGCCCATCCATACACCCGAAGAAGACGAAGAGTATATGCTCAAGCCGATGAACTGTCCGCACCACTGCGAGGTGTTTGCGTGGAAACCCCGTTCGTATAAAGACCTGCCGTTGCGCATTGCCGAGTTTGGTACGGTGTATCGCTACGAAAAGAGCGGCGAGCTGCACGGATTGACACGCGTTCGCTCGTTTACACAAGATGATGCCCACATCTTCTGTCGCCCCGAACAGGTGAAGAGCGAATTTCTCAACGTGATGGACATTATCCAAACTGTGTTCAGAGTGTTCCAATTTGATAATTTTGAAGCACAAATCAGCCTGCGCGACCCGAAGAATACAGAAAAGTACATCGGATCTGACGAGGTCTGGGCCGAAAGCGAGCAAGCCATTATCGAGGCGTGTCGTGAGAAAGGTCTCGATGCCAAGATAGAATACGGCGAGGCAGCCTTTTACGGTCCAAAGCTCGACTTCATGGTCAAAGACGCCATCGGTCGGCGTTGGCAACTGGGCACTATTCAGGTAGACTACAACCTGCCCGAGCGCTTCAAACTGGAGTACACAGCCGAGGATAACACGAAACACACGCCCGTGATGATTCACCGTGCACCATTCGGTTCGCTTGAGCGATTCACCGCCGTGCTCATTGAGCACACCGCTGGACATTTCCCCCTTTGGCTCACTCCTGACCAAGTGGCCATCCTACCCATTTCTGAGAAATTCAACGATTATGCACAGCGCGTAGCCAAATATCTCGACAGCGAGGGCGTGCGCGCCACGCTCGACACACGCAACGAAAAAATAGGCCGAAAGATACGCGACAACGAGCTGAAGCGCATCCCCTACATGGTTATCGTGGGCGAGAAAGAAGAGGCCGAGGGTCTTGTGTCGATGCGTCAGCAGGGTGGTGGCGAACAGGCATCGATGACGATGCAGGCATTTGCCCGCAGAGTAAACGATGAGGTGGCAGCTCAGCTGTCGTAATCCGAAACTGCCGGATATAACGATTTTCAAGGGGAGAGATGTGTTGCAGACGTACTCCGCAGATAAGAAAGGAGAAGCTCAACGCATCTCTTCCCTTATCATAATTTATGACGAGAGGCTCAGAGTATCCTGTAGCCTGAAAATAATTTATGATGACACATTCCGATACTCCGCAGACCAAAAATAATTTATGATACATTTTCGGAGTGTCTTACTATGGAAAAATAATTTATGACGACACGTTCCGGTACTCCGCAAACCAAAAATAATTTATGATGGTATTTCCGGAGTAGCCTACTATGCAAAATAATTTATGACGACACATTCCGACATTCCTGCAACCTCATCGACGAAATCGATGGCATGTTGCATCGGTTCGCGATACATATATTCGCCTCTGCATTGAATATACCTATATCAAACCGACTGATTTTTCAAGAAAAAAACGTTACTTTGCAGTATTGTTTTTAACTGTGCTATTCTTCCAACGGTGTAAAAATAGATGTATGAAGAAAACCGTAAAGTGGACGGGCATTGTTTTGCTCACGCCGATTTTACTCTTTGTTGTTCTTGCGCTGCTGTTTTATTTTCCGCCTTTTCAGCGATGGGCGGTAAGGCAGGCAGCGGATTATGCGGCTGAAAAAACCGGATTGGAAATCAGTATCCACCGGGTGAGACTGGCCTTTCCGCTCGACCTAAGCATTGAAGGTGTTAAGGTGCTGCAGCAAAACGATTCGTTACCGCAGGTGAAAGATACGGTAGCGAATATAGGAAACGCCGTGGCTGACGTTCGGCTTCTGCCTTTGTTGGATAGCAGAGTAGAGGTAGACGGACTGGAACTGAAAGATGTACGGCTCAATACGGCACAGCTGATTCACGAGGTGAGAGTAAAAGGGGTTATCGGAAGACTGTTTTTGCAAAGTCGCGGAATTGATTTAAAGCAGAAAACACTACACATCAATCAGGCAATTTTGGCAGATGCCAGCGTGTCGGTGGAACTGAGCGACACGGTTCCGCCCGACACAACCAAGAGCGAAGTGTTTTGGAAGATCCTTGCCGACAGTATCAACGTTACACACACCACTGCTGTAATACACATGCCGGGCGACACATTGCAGGTGAAGGCAACGATGGAACACGCGGTGATGCGCACAGGTTATTTCGACCTTTACAAAAATCTCTATCAAGTGGGCAGCCTCGACTGGATAGGGGGCGAGGTTACCTACGACCAAAATTTTGAACCCCGAACAAAAGGTTTGGATACCAACCATCTTCATCTCACACAATTGGTTGTTGGTGTCGACTCTTTCTTCTTCTGTCAGCCCGAGCTTCGGCTACGGCTTCGCGCCTGCTCGTTCAAGGAGAAGAGCGGTGTAACGGTTTCTTCACTCACGTGCAACGTGGCGTTAGATTCCGTTCGGCTGCATCTCCCTAATCTCGTTCTTCGCACGCCCGAGTCGATGCTTACCGCCGATTTCCGGATGGATATGAACACCTTTGCCCAAACAAATCCCGGTAAGATGAACGCCACACTGCACGGTTCGTTCGGTAAACACGATCTGATGTTGATGATGGGAAAAATGCCACAAGGCTTTCGCAGGCAATGGCCCAATCGTCCACTTACAATCGATGGTGTGGTGAGAGGTAATTTGCAACGCATCGCCTTTACAGGTCTGTCGGTAAAACTACCCACAGCCTTTCGTCTGAATGCTTCGGGATATGTCGAAAATCCTATCGACGAGAAAAACCGTAGAGCAGAGATTTACACCAAAGTCAACACCTATCAGCTGGGATTTGTTACCTCATTACTGGATAAAGACCTGCAACGTACCGTTCGCATACCCACAGGTATGGGGCTAGACGGAAAGTTGAACGTCAACGGTGCCACCTACTCTGCCGACCTCACCTTGCGCGAGAGCAGAGGATCAGTGCGAGCCAAAGCCACGATAGACACCAAACGAATGGCGTATACGGCAAAAATACGAGTATCTAATTTCGCGCTCCAGCATTTTATGCCACACCACGGGTTGCATGCATTTACGGGATATGTAGAGGCAAAGGGTGTCGGAACGGATATGCTATCGCCTCGCACACATCTGGAAGCCACTGCACGCATCGAACGTTTTCAATACGGCAATTATCCGCTTGACCATATATCGGCAGATGCTTCTCTGCGAAACGGAGTGATGACGGCACGTTTAGACAGTAAAAATCCATTATTGCAAGGGAATGTTCTCCTGCTGGGACAAACTACCAACAGGCAAATGAAAGCTCATATCTCCTGCCATTTGCCGAAGGCCGATTTATATCATCTCAACATTTTAGATCAGAATATTCAAACAGCATTGCTTGCCGATGTGGATGTGGAAAGCAATTGGAAAGATGCTTATCGACTTGAAGGAAAAATTCACGATATCACCGTAATAGATAAGGATAAAGATTATCAACTTGGTGCCATCCTTTTTAATGCTTTCACCAACAGAGATACCACGCATGCTGCACTTAATTGTGGCGATTTCAGTCTTAAACTGACGGCAAAAGGAGGTTATGAACGACTGTTACATCGTGGAAAAAGCTTTTGGAATGAAATGGAACATCAGCTCAAAAGCAAGCATATTGACGAAACACGTTTGCGTGAACGTCTACCCCTAGCGGGTTTCTATCTTCAAAGTGGGAAAAACAATCTTTTTATGCGCATACTCAGGCGTTATGGGTTTGATGCGCGCGAGGCCTCTGTAAACCTCACATCATCACCTCAGGAAGGATTGAATGGGCATGTCTCCGTTAATTCGCTTTTAGTAGACAGTGTTTTGTTGGATACCATTCGTTTCCGTGTGCGTTCTGATAAAGCGCATATGGTTTATGCGGCTCAGGTACGCAATAATAAGAAAAATCCTCAGTATGTATTTAATGCGTTGTTCGACGGAGCATTGGAAGAGCGTGGAACTTACTTGAAAACTCGAATTTACGATGCCAACGATAAGCTGGGCTTGCGTTTGGGAGTAAAAGCCACGATGGAGGCAAATGGAATTCAGTTGAGTATTATCGGTGACAAACCGGTACTGGGATATAAAACTTTTGCAGTAAACGATAGCAATTATGTTTTTCTGGGTGACGACCGGCGCGTGCGTGCAGACATGAAACTGCTTGCAGATGATGGTATGGGTGTACAGCTACTGACCAATAACGATAATACAGATGTGTTGCAAGACATTACTCTGACACTTAACAGGTTCAGTCTAGAGAAGATATTCGACGTCTTGCCTTATACTCCGGATTTGTCAGGAACACTCAATGGCGACTTCCATATCATTCAGACAAAGACAGAATTGTCTATTTCTTCTGCCGTTTCGATAACCGATATGGTGTATCAACAATGTCCAATGGGAGATCTCAGCACAGAATTTGTGTATATGCCTAAAACAGACGGTGCACATTATATCGATGGAATGTTGATGCATAATGACTATGAGGTGGGTCGGTTATCGGGAACTTATTATTCGAAAGGTGGTGGAACACTTGACGCAACATTCTCTATGGATCGGTTACCAATGTTCTTGGCCAACGGATTCATTCCTAAGCGAGTTATCGGCTTTAAAGGATATGGCGAAGGCGAGCTAACGATTCAAGGCTCACTCAATAATCCTCGTGTAAACGGAGAGGTTTATCTCGATTCTACTTCGATGTTTAGCGAGCCTTACGGCGTAGAGCTTCGCTTTGCAAACGACCCTGTCCGAATAGTTAACAGTCGTTTGCTTTTTGAGAATTTCGAAGTTTATGCCAATAACGATAGTCCGCTTAATGTTGCTGGAACATTTGACTTTTCTGACCTGAATCATATGACAATGGATGTGCGAATGCGTGCAACCAACTATGAAATTATCGATGCTAAAGAGAATTACCGATCTGAAGTATACGGAAAGGTATTTGTTAATTTCTACGGACAAATGCAGGGAGAATTGAGCAATCTACAGCTTCGGGGTAAATTGGATGTGCTTGATGCCACCGATATGACTTATGTTTTACGCGATTCGCCTCTTACTACCGATAACCAGTTGGACGAACTGGTGATGTTCACCGATTTTAGCGACAGTACAAAGACTCTTGCCGACCGTCCACCGTTAACCGGCTTCAATATGTCTATCAGTATTGATATTGACCCCAATGCACATATTCTTTGTGCATTAAATGCAGACAAGTCCAATTATATCGACCTAATGGGCGGAGGCGAACTGCGTATGAGCTATAATCCGATGGACGAGTTGCGGCTTATCGGTCGTTACACACTTAATAACGGACAAATGAAGTATTCGTTGCCTGTTATCCCTTTAAAAACCTTTACCATCAAAGATGGAAGCTATATCGAGTTTATGGGCGACCCAATGAATCCCCGACTGAACATTACTGCCACCGAAACGGCTAAGGCTTCGGTTTCTACCAACGGACGCGACAGCCGTATTGTTGAGTTTGAGTGTGGTGTAATTGTTACCAAAACGCTCAAAAATATGGGACTGGAGTTTATTATTGATGCACCACAGGACATGACGGTAAGCAACCAACTCAATACGATGGGACGAGAAGAACGTGGTAAATTGGCGGTTACCATGTTAACAACCGGAATGTATCTAGCAGACGGAAATACACGGGGCTTTTCCATGAACAATGCTTTAAGCGCTTTCTTGCAAAGTCAAATTAATAATATTACAGGCAATGCGTTACGTACGCTCGACTTAAGTTTCGGACTTGACAACGTTACCGATGCTAGCGGGAATATGCATACCGACTATTCTTTCAAATTTGCCAAACGACTTTGGAACAATCGACTTCGCATTATCATAGGTGGAAAAGTATCATCGGGCGCAGATGTTACGGGCCGCGAAAACACCTTCTTTGATAACGTCTCGTTAGAATACCGACTCAATAAAGGCTCTACGCGATATATGCAGTTGTTTTATAATCGCGACAGCTACGACTGGCTTGAGGGCGACATCGGTAAATATGGCTTTGGTTTTATCTGGCGCAGAAAGCTTCGCCATTTCCGAGATATTTTCCGTTTGAAGAATACAGAAGAAATTATCTTCCCACAAACAGATTCACTAAACGTAAAAGGCAATGAACCGAAACAGTAAGTATTCATACCTCTCCATATTAACAGCTATCTTTTTGGCAAGCGGTTTATGGCTCTTGTCCTCTTGTTCAACAACGAAAGCTATACCCGAAGGCGATCAGCTTTATACCGGACTGCAAAAGATACAGTATACCAATTATGAAGAGAACAAGCATTTTGTTTCTACGCAGGAAGAACTTGAGGCGGCGCTCGCCTGTGAACCTAACGGAGCCTTGCTAGGTAGTAGCTATTATCGCACACCGTTTCCCATCAGCTTGTGGATTTGGAATGCTTTTTCCGGTTCAACTTCGGGCGTAGGTAAATGGATTGGTAAGACATTCGGTAAGAAGCCCGTACTGATGAGTTGGGTAAATCCGGCACTACGGGCACAGGTGGCGCAAACCGTATTAAAAACGCACGGTTATTTTCAGGGGAAAGTAAAATATAATATCATTACGCAACGCCATCCCAAGAAAGCCAAAATTGCTTACATCGTTGATATGGGGCATCTTTATACGCTTGACTCGATTGCTTATCTCAACTTCCCGCCTTCAGCTTCTCATTTGCTCGACTCTACCAAAAGCGAGGCGAAGATACGTCGCGGCGATGCTTTTGAAGTAGCAACTCTTGATGCCGAACGCACCCGCATCAGCACGCTCTTTCGTAACAACGGACATTTTTACTATCAGCCGGGATACGCATCTTATCTTGCCGACACGATAGAGGTAGATGGAAAGGTACAACTAAAAATTCTACCCGATGGAAATACGCCCCCAACAGCTAAACGAAAATGGTATATCGGGCACATCGATTTGCAACTGCGCAAACAGTTTATGCAAGAACTTACCGACTCTGTTTCACGACGAAACATCACCATTCACTATCGGGGGAAACACTCACCCATACGTCCGCGCGTGATTTTCAGAGATGTAAAATTACGACCCGGACAGCTTTACAGCTACGACAATTATTTACAATCTTACAACAAACTTACCGACATGGGGCTTTTCAGTCTCGTCGATTTTAAGTTTACGCCACGCGATGCTTCCGCCACCTGCGATACGCTCGACCTTGAGCTCAGTTGCGTATTCGACAAGCCTTACGACTTTTACGTCGAAACCAACTATACCGGTAAAACCAACGGTAGAATGGGGCCCGGCATCATCGTGGGATTTGGCAAACGCAATGCCTTTCGCGGAGGCGAGAAGCTAGATATCAGCGCCAACGGCTCTTACGAATGGCAAACGGGCGGGCGCGCTTCCGAAGGACTCAACTCTTACGAATACGGTGCATCTGCATCCTTAGAACTTCCGCAACTGCTAGTGCCCTTCCGCATAAAGCGCCGCTTCTTCTCCACCCCATCTAGTCTGCTCAAAGTGTCGACCAGCGTTATCAATCGCGGTAGCTACTTTAAGCGTCACATCGTTTCGGGCGAACTTACCTACAACCTCCAAACTACAGCCACCTCGTTACATCAGTTCAGTCCTCTCACACTGCAATATAATTATATGACGAGCCACACCGCAACTTTCGACTCTATCATGAATGCCAACCCTTACCTCAAGGTTACAATGAAAGACGTTTTTATTCCGAAGATGCGATACAGCTACATCTACACCAGTCCAGCCACCTATCGCCACCCGATATGGTGGCAAACCACCATAAGCGAGGCATCCAACCTACTTTCGTTAGGCTATAGAATAGGTGGAAAACAATGGAGCGAAAAAGATAAAACGATGTTTAAAAACCCCTACGCACAGTTTTTCAAAATAGAAACCGAATGGCGTAAAACATGGCAAACCTCAGAGCACGCACAACTTGTAGCCCACTTCGGCGCAGGAATCATCTGGAGCTACGGCAACTCGTCGGTTGCCCCTTACAGCGAGCAATTTTACGTGGGTGGAGCCAACAGCATTCGTGCCTTCACTGTTCGCAGCATCGGGCCCGGCTCGTTTTATCCCACATCGTCAGTCAACTCGTATCTCGACCAAACGGGCGACATCAAGCTGCTCTTCAACCTCGAATATCGCCCTCGCCTTTTGGGTAACCTCTACGGAGCCATCTTTCTCGACGCCGGCAACATCTGGGCAATGCACAGCTACGACAGTCGCCCCAATTCCACCTTTCAGCTTAAAAACCTGGCAAAAGAGATGGCGTTTGGTACCGGTATCGGTCTACGTTACGATTTAGATTTCTTTGTGCTTCGTCTTGATTGGGGCTTCGGTCTTCACCTGCCTTACAAACAAGGTTTTTATAACATCACCAGCTGGCGCGATGCACAGAGCATCCATTTGGCCATCGGCTATCCGTTCTAATCTTTTCTTTTTGTTTTCTACACCTACATCTTACGCCAGTTCGGGATAAGATATAATACCCATAGCGCATATCGATTTATTTCCGAATGCGCCTTTTAACCTTTTCACGCTATGCTGACAGGTACATCCCCTCCTAACCTCCTCCGGGATAAAGGTGAAAGGTTGAAAAGGTGAAAAGGTGAAAAGGTGAAAAACGAAAGGATACAAACGCCCCATTTTTAGTTTTTTTGTTCTTCGGGATGCCCCGAAACTGTGCTAGCGATGTCGGCAGACTTTCGGGGATGCCCGAAAACGTGTCGGCGGTGTGGGGAGGCTTTCGGGGACACCCGAAAGCAATTTTGCACCAGTTCGGGATAAGAAGTAATACCCATAGCGCACATCGATTTATTTCCGAATGCGCTTTTTAGCCTTTTTACGCTATCTCTGAGAGGTACATACCCTCCTAACCTCCCCCGGGATAAAGGTGAAAGGTTGAAAAGGTGAAAAAGTGAAAGGATGCAGGCATCATATAAAGAGCAAAAAGCAAGTAATGCAGTACACCTATCTCTTTATTGAGATGTGTTGAGTTTCTCCTTTACAATTATTGAGTTCTCTCTTAGTATAAGCTTTCGAGTGGTTATGCAGCACACCTCTCCCCTTGAAAAGAGGAGAAAGAAAGGGGATTACTTATACCAAACTGACGTATACTTGGTGTTTGCAGAACCTTTTCGCAATCACTTTCACATTCTACCCATTAAGAAGAATTCCCCGCAGGAAATGTGGTTTGCGGTAAACCGCACCAACATTTTCCTACGGGGAAATATTCTTAATCGGAAAGCCTATCTGCAGGCAGCCCGAATGAAAACTTTTAGTGCTTTGCTTTCTTTACATTCAAATCTCTAAATACCGATTTGAAATATTTGGCACGTTGGGTTTCTGTGGCACTCGGAGCCGGACTACCCTCACCGCTGAACCAAAATGCTTTGGGGCCTTCAGGACTTTCAAGACTCCAACCCTGCCATTCGCGGAAGGCGTGGAAGCACCAAGAGAAGTGGTTTGCCTCGAAAATGTCGATAACGTCTTTAAACCAATTGAGGGCCGATTGTACGGGTGCCCATGTGATAACGCTGAACTCGCCTATAAGAACAGGAACTTTGTATTCTTTCGCAAAGTCGGTTAATGGTTTGAGTTCTGCTTCAAGTGTTTCCTTGTTCTGATATTTTTCGCCTTCCCACCAATGATTTTTCGAGTTGCCGGGATATTCGCGTAGAAAGTGGGCAACAGCCTCTTCGTGGGTTTTAAACTTTTTGGAAGAAAATTCGTTTTCATACATGATACCTTGTCCGGCAAACGTTTCGGGGCAGTAGAAGTGCAAACTGTACACCACACGTTTGTCTTTCTGTATGATTTTTTCTTTTTCCTTAGCAAAAGTTTCGGTTACCAACCCCGGCTGGAATACTATCCAAACATTGGTATCTACCTTACGGATGGCAGCAATGATATCGGGCACCATATCTAACCATTCTTGCACAGCGTACCTGCCTCCGGTACTGGGCTCGTTGAAGAGGTCATAACCCCAGATAACGTCTTTGAATTCGTCTTTCTTAAAATGGGTTGCCATTTCGGTCCAAAACCAGATGAGCGAGTCTTTCATCTCGGGATGACTGGCCCAGAAACCTTTTTTGTTGTGGTCGTCGAGTGTGGGTACCTTGCCGTTAACGTAGATGGGTGGCTCGTGCAGGTCTAAAACCACTTTTAAGTTCAGATTTTTGGCGATGCGAAGTTTCTGATCTACGATGTTAAGATAGGCAGGCAGACTTGCTTTCAAACTTTTTTTGGCAACTTTCTGCGCGTAGGTTGCGGGGTGCAACTGTAAGCGCATGGCATTAGCCCCCCAAGTACTCATGTCCTTAATAGTTGTTTCGTGCAATCTATGGGCTGTTTCAACCATAAATCCTCGAATGGTGGGTGGCCCGTCTACAACAACCGGTGGGGTTGGCGGTTCAGGTTTAGGCTGAGGCGCAGGCGGCGTATTTTTATCGCCACAAGCCAACATAACAGGCAACATCAATAGTAATACAATAATTTTTTTCATAATTAATTAGAATTTAGAGTGAATATAAAAGTTTTTGATATGATTAAACATTTGATGAGACTTATTGCCTGCAAAGCAGAGAATGTTTCTCGTTTTACTATCGAAACACCGTGATTTATGCAAAGAGAAAGAGAAATACAACCAGATAATCCTTCAAAGCGATACGCAGTGCATGCAATGTTTTGGTGATGTGATATTCCACACTCTTTTCAGACAGCGCAACCTCAGCGGCTATTTCGGCGTTTGATTTCCCTTCGCTGCGGCTCATCCTAAAAATGTTCTGCGTTTGCAAGGGTAACTGTCGCAGGGTTGTGTCAATGATTTTATAGATGTCTTCGGTGAATATTTCGTCGGGATTACAGGCTTCCAACGAGGCAATGCGGATGGAAAGCTCATAGCTTTTCAAGTCTTGCAGGTTCTCCATAGCCGCTCTTTTCACAGCTTCGTGCTTCAGATAGTTGTAGGCTTTGTTGCGAAGAATGGTAAATAGCAGGGGAGCAGGATTTCTTTCCGTGTTACCTTCCTCTTTCATCTTTTGCCAAAGGGTAATCAACGATTCGGCAACAATATCTTCTGTTGCCAAATCAGCGTGGATATACGACTTTACAAAACGGTACGAACGTTTGTAAAATTGCTTGTAGATATCGTTGAAAATTCTTTCTTCCACTTATTTTTTACCAAAGATTGTTACAACAAAGCTGTCGAAACGGATTGAAAGTAAGCGTTACATCCGTTATTATTCTGCACTGATGTTGTTGTTACCACTTCGCAAATGGTAGGTGCGGCCCTTCCATACGAGTGTTCCACTAACAGATTTCGGCAAACTGATTCTAGCGTTCAGCTTGTGGTTGTGTTGTTGATAACTTACCTGAATCATTCCTGCCGGATGTGGCATACTGCCACCGATATTCTTGATATTACCCAAATGTGGCGTTATTTTTACCCGTCGAAAACCGGGCGCATCGCAATCAATACCCAACACCGTGCGAAAAAACTCGATATTCGGACTTGCTCCCCAGGCGTGACAGTCGCTTCGTGCGCGGTTTACATCAGATATTTCTGCCCACGTGGTAAGCCCCAGCTGTATATTTTCTTTCCATTTATCCAGCCAGTTCATATAATCGTTTCCGTAACCGGCTTTGACAAGCGCCTGATATAAAAAGTATTTAAAGTAGATAGAAGCCGGTGCAAGGGTACTATCTTCAAGCAGTTGCCGCCCTATTTGATGTGCTTGATCACCCTCTACCACCGATGTAAGAATAGCCATTCCGTTGGTGTGCTGCGAGAAGTGGTCGTGTTCTGCCCGGTCAGCAAATAGTTTTCGACCATTATCCCAATACTTGCGGCGTATGGTTTGCTTCAATTGTTCCGCCCGGTCAGCATACAAACGAGCCCACACCTGCATGCCGCAATATGCCTCTAAAGCTGCTGCAGATTCGTAGGCATATAGCAATTGCAGGTCAAGAACGGCGGCACAACCATCGCTCCCCGGTTCAGATACACCGTTGTTCCAGCCCGGAGCATCTACCCAGTCGGTGAAATTCCACCACGGCAACGCAGCTATTGAACCGTCTTCTTTTTGATAACGCTGAAAGTAATGTAAAATATCTCGCACGCCCTGCATCTTATCCGACACAAAAAGGCTGTCGTTTCCATACATCATATAATCGTATAAGGCACCAATATACGATAAAGAATAGGCCGGTATCAATTGTCGTTCGTCTGAAGGATAGCGACTTTGGGTCAACCCTTCAGGTAATCGTGACATATCAGCTTGTGCAAGAAAGTTCTTAACAATACGGTCATCACCCGTATTATAAAGCGTGATGAGTGCCTGAATACGTGTATCGCCGAGATATTGCAGTTGTTCGTAATACGGACAATCCATGTATGTTTCTATCGTGCAGGCACGCAATGTTCGCCAACCGATATTAAAAATATCAGTTATGGTACGGTCTGTGGTCTGCAAAGAGGCTTTCAGCTGATAGGGATAGCCCGTAAATGTACCAAAGACATCAGCGAGTGTTAGCGGACTGTCGGCCGTGTTGACGTTGAGTACTACATATCGATAGGTACGCCAAGCAAGGGTTTCAAATACCTGATGAGCAGCACCACTTGACAGAATACTGTCTTTGCGCCCTATCAACACCTTTCCCTCTACCTCGTTACGATTGCCCTTGTCGGGATATTTTTCAAACAATGCCTCTTGATAACCTATGCTCAACGTACTGTTTTTGCCACCCGAAAAGCGCAGCGTAAAATAGGCATTGGTAAGATAAGACTGATCGAGAACAATTCGACAGCTCGTATGGGCAGGTATGGTTATAGGACTGTTACCCGTCAAAAAACGATTGGTTAACTTTACCCCTGTGCTTTGCCTCACTGCTTTCAGCCGCTCGGTGCGTAGCTCGCGCAAAGGAATTGGTGCGTATTGCAACAGCCATCCGCTTGCATCGGGTACAGCATTGCGTGCAATATATACAGCCTTGCGTATCGGGCGGGCGTGTTGCCAGTTGGCAGTCGATGCACCGGCAGTCTGCCAGTCGGTCACCGTCAAGTTCATATCAACCAACTCTCCGGCGCCCGCCACATAATAATTGGGAAAGAATACACGAAGCGGCTTATAAGCTTTATCCTCTTTACAAAGCCACGAACCATCGGTGTTCAGCACATTTGTCTCGTCTGAAGTTCCCTGTATCAGCAATCCTGTGCGATAAGATGTATTGGCTACGGGGCGGTAAGCAGCACCATCATTCCACACAACAGCAGACACCACATTCTCTCCCTTATGTAAAAATGCCGCTAAGTCGATTTCTTCAATATTCCAATGGGCCACATCGCTTCGTGCCGGACCGGCTGCAACCAGCCTGCCGTTGACATAAAGCTTATAACGATTATCGCCCGTAGCATATATGCAGAATGTTTTCGGTTGGGCTTTCAACTGTATCTGCTTGCGAAAATAGTAGACACCGTAAGCCTGACCGTCAGCATCTGGCGGAGCAATCCATACACCTTCACTACCGGCAGTGGGCACAGGGCCGGCGTAAGCTGCGACATAAAAAAGCGCAACAAAAATGTTTATCAAGTATTTCTTCATTGGATAGTGTTTATTCAAATGTATCACAAGCCCCTCATCAACAGTCTGACAAGTTGGTTTCAACTTGTTATGTTCGGCATAGAGGCAAATACCTACCGAATATTGACAGATAAAGGCGCTTTATGAAGATTTAATTTCAATAGCGTTTAGTTATTTATCGGCCCTTGCGGTGATGTCCTTATTTTACATCGAAGTGTGCACAAGCATGCTTCTTAGCAAAACGTGTAGAAGTTAAGTGCGACTTCGATTGCTTGGGCTTTCAGATACAAAGGTACTTTTTTTTGATAAACCTGCAAATTTTTATACATTTTTATGCGTTGGCAAACAGATTTAGCAACGATTGTTGCCATCTCTTTTTTCGTGAAAGGCAGAATGATTTGGTTGACAGAACGTTATGCAGTTATGAAGATAAAGATAAACATTGATTTTCTAAAAGCTATTCTTTTAAGTTGCAAAAGCATAGGTTTTGGGTTCTAAAAGCATAGGTTTTGGAGAGTAAAAGAATAGCTTTTGCAACCCAAAAGAATAGGTTTTACAGGCTGGCAGATAAGCTACTGATAATCAAAAAGTTATAAAAGAGAAGGAGAACAGTGCGAATTTTCTCGAAACAAGCACTATTTGCATAACGATTACACCTTAATTATATATAGAGGGGAAGGCATTTGGGAAGCATCAATTTAGTTTGAGCGCAGAGCAGCCGAATGATTATTACATTCAGGCAAACGGTTTCTGGGGTGAGTTTATCTTATGTCTGTCAAAAAAATGGGCTGTATATTTTGTTGTATATGTTAAATTAATTACCTTTGGCTTTCCAAATAAAACACGATGAAAGACTGTTTGAACAGCTATCAAACTCTATCGGCCATGGTGCACGCTTTCTTCGAGGCCTTTGCCAACGGCGTCGTTGACAGTTATAAAGCCGACATTCGTAACAGCAAACAACTGAAACAGGTAATGCTGCATCACTACGAAGACATCTCAGGATGCTATGCCAACGTGATGTTTCCCATTCTTTCTGTGTTGAATAATAAGGATGCACAGGCTGTTGAAAAGAAAATAAACGCGGCTCAAGACAAGGAAGATGAGCCAATGGCATTTGTTTTCAAGATTGCCTGTAATACACCCGAGCTTTATCGGGCAATGGTAGAAGAGTATCGGCGTAACTTCGCACAACTGCTACAAGGACGCATCTTTACCGTACAAGAACATTTTGAACAATATATAAAAGGTGAGGGGCATACGGTTACGAACGAAGAGCAAACCATTCGGTTGATGGTAAGAACCGTGATAAGAGCATACGTAGAGGGTATGCGGATATCAAAAAGGGGAAAGCGTTCGCTACATCAGGCCACTATCTTAAGGCTGTTGATAACGGCTGCCGCCATTCTCATCAACGACGAAGCACCCAACTTACAGCGGGCTGCTGCTATTGATGATGTGTACGAGTATTTTCTTTTCGCTTGTCGCACGACAGAACGATGCAACGTAGTTTTTTCTGAGATGGATAATGAAATGAAACTACAAGTGGCTACTACGGGCATTATTTCGACCGACGACAGAGCCAATTAAAATAAGATTTACTAACAAGAACAATAAATAAATTTAATATTCAACAAAATGGAAACAACAAAACAAAAAGGTCGGGGAATAGCCATCATTATGATGATATTCCTCTTTGCCATGATTTCTATGGTAACAAACTTGGCTGCTCCCATCGGAGTGATTTGGAAAAATCAGCCTGCACTGGCGGGGTCTAACACACTCGGAATGCTCGGAAATATGATGAATTTCCTGGCATATCTGTTTATGGGCATCCCATCGGGCAAACTGTTAACCCGCATCGGCTACAAAAAGTCGGCCCTTACAGCCATCGCCATTGGCTTGGGTGGTGTGTTTGTGCAGTTTCTTTCGGGTATTGTACTTACCGATTGCAGCATTTTCGGTCTGCCCGGCAATTTCTATGTTTACCTTCTCGGTGCATTTATCGCCGGTATTTCGGTTTGCTTGCTCAACACGGTTGTTAACCCGATGCTGAATCTTTTGGGCGGCGGTGGCAATCGCGGAAACCAACTTATCCTAATTGGAGGCTCTGCAAACTCGCTCACAGGTACGCTAACGCCGATGTTGGTGGGTGCACTTATCGGTCAAGTTACCAAAAACACGGCCATCACTGATGTGAACCTGGTGCTTTTTATCGCTATGGCTATCTTCGCACTGACCTTTATCGTGCTGTCGCTTATCCCCATTGCCGACCCCGAACACGGCGGAAATGCATCGCACGAACAGCATGCTAAACATAGTCCGTGGATGTTCAGGCACTTTGTTCTCGGTACCATTGCCATCTTTTTGTATGTTGGTGTAGAGGTAGGAATACCCGGAACACTGAACTTTTTTATCTCGGATACCACTGCTGCAGGTGCCGGTCTCAACCCCGCAACAGCTGCTTCGATTGGTGGATTTATTGCCGGAACCTATTGGTTCTTGATGTTGGTGGGTCGTTTTTCTGCCGGATTTATCGCCGATAAAGTGTCGAGCCGAGCCATGATGATTGCCACCAACGGTTTGGGTATGCTGCTCATTGTGCTGGCTATCTTACTGCCCACAAGCATTAAAACTACCATGCCCATCTTTACCGGTTCTTCTTTCGAGATGACTCGCGTACCACTCAGTGCCCTATTGCTTGTGCTTTGTGGTCTGTGTACATCGGTAATGTGGAGCAGCATCTTTAACCTCGCCACCGAAGGACTGGGCAAATATACCGCCGCAGCATCGGGTATCTTTATGATGATGGTCGTTGGAGGAGGCGTTATGCCCGTTATCCAGAATTTGATTGCCGACAAGATAGGTTATCTTATCTCGTACATTATTCCGCTATTGTCAATGGGCTTCATGCTCTTTTATGCCGTGGCGGGTTCGAAGAATGTAAATAAGGATATCCCCGTAGATTAAGTTCATCGGCGGATACTTGACAGAAAGAGCATCTCTCCGCATCGACAAACACCGGAGAGATGCTCTCTTTTAACCCTAAACAGCCATGAAACAGTTATTGCATTATGTAAGTATTTGTCTGCTTGCGACATTATTTTTCTCTGCTTGCGAGAAAGTAAATCTTGAAGAAGACGGGCAGGCGGCAACCGACGAAGCTAATCTTATATTACGCCTTGTAACACCCAAGCCGACATTTTCAGCGCAAGGCACATTAGAAAAAAATAACAGCACCTCACCCGAGCTGATCAATATCGCCAAGGTTTGCTCGCGAATAGATTGCGCTTTATTTAAAGGAAGTAAGAAGATGAAGCGCATCACGCAGACAACAACAGAAAAACACTTTGGCCAATTAGCGATGTCGGTATCTGAAGGAACATACACGGTGGTAATTATTGCACATAACGGCGAAGGTGCAGCCACCATTTCTTCGCCCCAGAAAATCAAGTTTCCGCACAATAAAGTTACCGACACCTATTCGTTTTGTGGGGAGGTAACGGTGGAAGAAAAGACCGAAAAAACACTCACTCTGCCTCAAACTGTGGCTGTTGTTTCACTGCACATTACCGAAAAGCTGCCTGTTGAAGCAGCACAAATTGAACTAAAATATACCGGAGGCAGCAGCACCTTAGATGCAAAAAACGGTGTGGGTTGTGTAAAATCTCGCCAAACAGAAACGCGCGAAATTACCGACAAAATGCACACCAGTCCCTCACAAATCAAAATATACACCTTTCCGCGCACCGACCAGTCGGCGCTTATGCTTACGGCAACCGTTCTGAACAAGGCAGACCATATAATGACGACAAAAGAATTTACGGATATTGAGGTGCAAACGGGCAGTACTTCGATACTGACAAGCCGTTTGTTTCCCGATTTTATCGATGCCGACGCCCCACCGTTTACGTTGCTCTGAGGTTTTGCAAAAACAATACGAAGGGTTCCGATTTCAAATGAACGGAACCCTTCGCGTATAGTAGCAAACCTTCTGATAGCACATCAAGACACTCCGAAAATGGTTTCAGAGATTCTGACGGGATGTCGGAGACTCCCGAAATGGTTTCAGAGATTCTGACGGGATATCAGAGACTCCCGAAATGGTTTCAGAGATTCTGACGGGATGTCCGGAGACTCCTGAAATGGTTTCAGAGATTCTGACGAGCTGTCGGAGACTCCCGAAA
>NZ_BAKN01000013.1 GCF_000614205.1 Hoylesella saccharolytica JCM 17484 | reverse complement strand
ATCCGAGGTATCAGACGTACGCTAGAAAATAATTTATCGTACATCCGAGGTATCGGACGTACACTAGAAAATAATAGAACGTACATCCGAGGTATCAGACGTACGCTAGAAAATAATTTATCGTACATCCGAGGTATCAGACGTACGCTAGAAAAAATCTAACGTACATCCGAGGTATCAGACGTACACTAGAAAAAAATCTAACGTACATCCGAGGTATCGGATGTACGCTAGAAAATAATAGAACGTACAGCGGGACACCCAACGTACACTAAAAAATAATAGAGCATACAGCGGAGGCCTCGGCGTACACTATTTTTTACGCAAGTTGGATAGAAAGATATAAAAATGGTGGTAAAAAATAAGTTTAGTGATAGCTGAACACACGTTGCCCACGCATTTTCCACATCTGTTTATTGTTACATCCCCCGGATAAAGGTGAAAAGGTGAAAAAGTGAAAAGGTGAAAAGGTGAAAGGATGCAGAGGTTAATACAAAGAGTAAAAAGCAAGTAATGCAGTACACCTATTCTCTTTATAGGAATGTGTTGAGTTTCTCCTTTACAATTATTGCGTTCTCTTATTGCGTTCTCTCTTGACATAAGCCTTCGAGTGCTTATGCAACACGCCTCTCCCTTGCAAGGGGGAAGATTGAGAGGGGATTACTTATAAAGAACTGACGTAAATTATTTACCGCGCCATAGCCTGTATTTTCTTTTTGAAGGTATCGCCCGAATATAAAAAATGTGAGTTCGGTTTCAATCCGAACTCACATATATACAGTTTTTTGTATGGATAGGCTCCCTGTTGTTCTTAATAGGCAAACAGGGGATAATCTTTCATCTTTTGGTTTACCCTGCGGCGCACTTCGGCAATCGTTTTCTCGTCGTCGGGGGCGTTGAGCACCTCTTCGATAAGCTCGGCAATAAAGTGCATCAAATCTTCTTTGGCTCCGCGCGTGGTAACGGCTGCCGTACCCAAACGAATTCCGCTGGTTTGGAATGCACTGCGGGTATCGAAGGGCACCATATTCTTGTTAACGGTAATATCAGCTGCAACAAGGGCGTTCTCGGCTACTTTGCCCGTAAGTTCGGGATACTTTGAACGGAGGTCTACCAGCATAGAGTGGTTGTCGGTGCCGCCGCTGACAATGGTGAAACCGCGCCGGATGAGTTCGCCGGCCAGCACTTGGGCATTTTTCTGCACTTGGGCAGCCCATTCCTTAAACTCGGGTTGCAGAGCTTCTTCAAAAGCCACAGCTTTGGCAGCAATAACATGCTCAAGCGGTCCACCCTGTATGCCGGGGAATACAGCCGAGTTAAGCAGTTGGCTCATCATCTTCACTTCGCCTTTGGGGGTGGTTTTTCCCCACGGGTTTTCAAAGTCTTTTCCCATAAGAATAATTCCGCCACGCGGTCCGCGCAGTGTTTTATGGGTGGTCGAGGTTACAATGTGCGCATATTTCAGGGGATTATCGAGCAGTTCGGCGGCAATAAGTCCGGCAGGATGCGCCATGTCAACCATCAACAAAGCCCCCACGTTGTCGGCAATCTGACGCATTCGCTTATAGTCCCATTCGCGACTGTAAGCCGAGCCTCCGCCGATAATCAGTTTGGGTTTATGCTCGAAAGCCAGCCGTTCCATCTCCTCGTAATCCACTCGCCCGGTTTCTTTATCGAGGTTGTAGCCTACGGGTTTGTAAAGAATGCCCGATGTGTTGACCAAACTACCGTGCGAAAGGTGTCCGCCGTGAGCAAGATTCAAGCCCATAAAGGTGTCACCGGGATTGAGACATACGAGCAGAACAGCTTCATTGGCTTGCGCACCCGAGTGGGGCTGAACGTTGGCAAACTCTGCCCCGAAGAGCTTTTTCACTCGTTCGCGTGCCAAATCTTCTACTTGGTCTACCACCTCGCATCCGCCGTAATAACGTTTTCCGGGCAGTCCTTCCGCGTATTTATTGGTAAGACAAGAGCCCATAGCCTGCATTACCTGCGGACTGACAAAGTTTTCGGAAGCAATCAGCTCGATACCTTTCAACTGTCGCTGCTGTTCTTTCTCGATTAGGTCAAAAATCATTTGATCTCTTTTCATAGCTATGTATTTATTGTTGTTTATTATTTTAAACCAATTGTACCTTGTCCATATCCTGCTCTATGTCGCAATAATGGCATTTCAGGGTGCGTTGCTCCTTGTCTACCACATGAAAGACGGTTTGCATTGGCTCGTTATTGGTAATACATTTCGGATTGTTGCACCGCACAATGCCTCGTAACTCGTTGGGTGTTTCGACGGTTTTCTTCTCTTTTACCTCGTAGTCGTGGATAATATTGAGCACAATCTTTGGTGCCACGACAGAGAGCCGGGAAATTTCTTCGTCGGTAAAATATTTATCGG
The DNA here is from genome assembly GCF_000614205.1 of Hoylesella saccharolytica JCM 17484. GTDB lineage: Bacteria > Bacteroidota > Bacteroidia > Bacteroidales > Bacteroidaceae > Prevotella > Prevotella saccharolytica. Next base: position 65,732 of record NZ_BAKN01000013.1, on the reverse strand, counting down.
ATACTTTGATAATCCCTTTTCTTCCCACCTTTTTAGATATATAGTTGTTTCCGATAGTGATGGGCTGCTCTATTGATTGCAGTTCAAGAATGTTTGCAACAAGGTAAGTTTTGGATGCAGGGATATGATCTATTACGGTTCCATTTTTGATGGCTGCAACCAACCGTTCTTTCTTATCAGTTATCATTTGATAATCGTTTTATCGTTTTTTACTTGTTCGAGGGTAATACCTAATACATCGCAAAAAAGTGCCTCGCGTGCATACAGTCCGTTTTGTGCCTGCTGAATGTAATAGGCATGCGGATTTTCATCTACATCATAAGCAATCTCATTAACTCGAGGCAGGGGATGCAAAATCTTCATATTCTTTTTTACGTTGCCCAACATATCGTTTTTCAGAATATAAATATCCTTTACGCGCTCATATTCCATCAAGTCTGAAAAACGCTCTTTCTGTACGCGTGTCATATAAATTATATCAGCATCGGCAATCACCTTTTCGTTAAAAGCGGTATCCTCCTGAAACTTGATGTTATTTTCTTTGCAGTACAACTTGTACTCGTTGGGCATGGCTAATTCTTTGGGCGCAATAAAATGGAAAGTAGGATTAAAATGTCGCATCGCCATAAGCAACGAATGCACAGTTCGCCCATATTTTAAATCGCCCACAAGATAAATATTCAAATTTTCCAACGTCCCTTGGGTTTTATAAATGGAATAAAGGTCAAGCATACACTGCGAAGGGTGCATATGCGCTCCATCACCCGCATTGATAATGGGCACCGGACTTACCTCGCTTGCATATTGAGCAGCGCCTTCAATATAATGCCTCATTACAATGACGTCTGCATAATTAGCCACCATCAATATGGTGTCTTTTAAAGTTTCTCCTTTAGAAACACTTGATGCCTTTGCATCCGAAAATCCTATAATGCGCGCCCCAAGCCGGTTGGCTGCCGTCTCAAAACTAAGTCTTGTTCTTGTGGAAGGCTCAAAAAAAAGCGTTGCAATAACTTTTCCCTTTAATAACTCGCGATTGGGAAATCGTTCAAATTCTTGCGACATGCTAATGAGATATTCTATTTTCTCTCTTGACAAATCGGCAATCGTAACAAAGTTATGTTTTTCCATTTACTGTTTTAAATTGAGAGTTTTTTCAAGTTGCTAAGATATACATTATTTTCTTATTTAAACACCTAATAAGAATAAAAATCGTACATTTGCATACATTTTTAATTGTGATTTGCATGAGAAAAAAGTTCATATATTTTCTTTGGGGAACATTGATTCTGGGTATTCTTTCTTCCTTTTTATGTTTCTTGGCAATATGGTTCGGTTGGATTGGTTATATGCCACCGGTAGAAGAATTGCAGAATCCTATTAATCGTTTTGCAACACAAATTTATTCATCTGACGGTAAGGTGATTGGCACTTGGAATCAAAACCGAGAGAATAGAGTCAATATATCTTATTCGGAGCTGTCTCCTCATCTTGTACATGCTTTAGTCGCAACAGAAGATATCCGCTTTTACGATCATTCGGGAGTAGATTTTATTGCATTGGGACGTGCACTTATTAAAAGGGGACTTATGGGAAAGGCCAGTGCAGGCGGTGGTAGTACAATCACTCAGCAATTGGCTAAACAGCTATACTCTGAAACGGCACACTCTACATTAGAAAGACTTTTACAAAAGCATAGAATGGGTAATTGCTATTAAATTAGAACGTAATTACACAAAAGAAGAAATCATCGCTTTATACCTTAATTACTTTGACTTTCTTCACAATGCCGTAGGAATAAAAACCGCTACAAATACGTACTTTAGCAAGGAACCAAAAGATCTTACCGTAACAGAGGCCGCCATGCTAATCGGACTCTGTAAAAATCCCTCCTATTTCAACCCGGTTCGATATCCCGATAGGGGACGCGAACGACGCAATGTCGTACTTTCACAAATGGCAAAAGCTGGTTATTTATCGGATACAGAGTATAGTCAATATAGTCAAGAGCCCATTACTTTGAATTTCCATCGCGCGGATCATAAAGATGGTATGGCAACTTATTTCAGAGAATTTCTTCGTCAATATATGATGGCAAAGATGCCTGAAATAAAGAATTATCCTTCTTGGAATAAACGACAATACGTAATTGACTCCATCACATGGGTGTCTGACCCCCTTTATGGCTGGTGTAATAAGAACTTTAAGAAAAATGGAGAGCCTTATAATATTTATACTGATGGTTTGAAGGTTCATACCACCATTGACAGTCATATGCAACAATATGCAGAAGATGCTGTTTACAGACATTTGGCTAAATTCCTTCAACCGGCATTTTCAAAAGAGAATAAAAGAAAAAAGAACGCTCCTTTCACAGAGAAATTAACTTCTAAACAAGTTAGGGATATTTTAAGTCGTTCGATTAATCAGAGTGAAAGATACCGAACACTGAAGGCTTCCGGATTTTCAGAGGAAGATATAAAGAAGTCTTTCAATACGCCAACAGATATGACAGTATTTACTTATCATGGCGATATAGATACCATAATGACACCACTAGATAGTATTCGATACTATAAATCTTTTCTTCGCGCAGGATTTGTCAGCATGGACCCGAAGAATGGATATGTTAAAGCATATGTCGGAGGTATTGATTTTCCGCATTTCCAATATGATATGGCAACAGAAGGAAGGCGACAAGTGGGTTCAACTATTAAACCTTTTCTCTATTCCTTAGCTATGGAAAATGGATTTTCACCATGCGATGAAGCGCCAAATGTTCAGCGAACCTATATTGTCGCCGGTCAAAGTTGGACGCCAAGAAATGCCAGTCGCAGCCGATACGGACAAATGGTAACATTAAAATGGGGACTGGCACAATCTAGTAACTGGATTTCCGCATACCTAATGAGTAAACTCAATCCATTCCAATTCGTTGAGATGCTTCATAATTTTGGTATCAACAATCCGGATATTCACCCCTCAATGGCACTTTGTTTAGGACCTTGTGAGGTGTCTGTTTGTGAAATGGTAAGTGCCTACACTACATTCGCCAATAATGGCATTCGCTGTTCTCCCATCTTTGTGACAAAGATAGAAGATAACGATGGAAATGTAATTGCCACTTTCCAACCTAGAATGAATGAGGTTATTAGTGAGGAAAGTGCTAACAAAATGTTGGTAGAATTAAAAGGGGTTGTCGATGGAGGAACAGCAGGTCGACTTCGTTATAAATATCATTTTACTGGCGAAATAGGTGGAAAAACAGGTACAACAAATCGAAATTCCGATGCATGGTTTATGGGTTTCACACCACAATTGGTTAGTGGTTGCTGGGTTGGTGGAGAAGATCGGGATATTCATTTTGATTCAATGAGTATGGGCCAGGGAGCAACAATGGCTTTACCAATATGGGCTTATTTCATGCAAAAGGTCTATGCAGATAAACAATTAGGATACAGTCAAACTATCGGCTTCAACCTACCGGAGGGCTTTGATCCCTGTAAAAAAGAAAATTCTGAGTTGAATGAACTTGGAATTGATGAAGTGTATGAGTAATTTTTTCATTAAAACATAGGTACAATATAAGGAATCATGATCAAAAAACTTATAATCTCTCTCCTATTAATCTCTTTTTTTGAAGTTCTTTATGCCAAAGATATACGGACGGTGTGGATGTCAATACCTTCGTCCGCCATTCCATATTTAGACAAAAATCAGCGACAAGAATTGCTTGATTTGATAGATATGCAAACGAAGGCAGAAGTAACAAATCTTTTTGGAGACACTTGCAAAATAGATATTCTTACTAATACTTATCTATCCGCAACTTTAAGCCATTCAAGCACATTGCAATTAAAACTATTACCACGTGAAATTGGTGACACTATTCTTTGTATGATCAGGTCTTTTTCCGGTCCAAGTATTGACAGCCAACTATCTTTTTATACATTAGACTGGACACAATTAGATATTCCACAACTAGATTACCATAGCCTAATCGTGAAACCAGACACCATGTCGACAGCCGATTTTGAGGTTTATAAAGAAGCTCTTGATTCAAATTTGGTTTCCTTGTCACTTTCCAGCAATCAACATGAATTAGATTTAAAAATCACTCCAATACTTCTGGATAAAGATGAGAATAAAAATATAAAGGCACAACTATTGCAAAGAAAACTTAAATGGAATGGCTCGACATTTAATTAATGTTATTATTACATTATTCAAACCACCATATACTTGCAAAATAAAAATAAAACAGTATCTTTGCAGTGTGTTTTTCATGGTATTAGATTATTAAGGTTAAGAAAGATTGGTTGTCGTGAGACAATCAATTTTTTTGTTTTATACCTAATAATAAAAACTCAACCATTTCTATTCTAATTGCATCCCCCCTACCTCATTTTTCTTTATGCGGAAGCAATTATACAAAGATAACTCAGCAATAAAAGGATACTCTACCATGATATCATACCAGAACTCATATTATATCAAAAGACATTCTCACTTTAAGAATGTCTTTTTGTTGGGATACTCGGACTCGAACCAAGAATGACAGGACCAGAATCTGTAGTGTTACCATTACACCATATCCCAATAACACTTACAGTTATTTAAAATTGCACTGCAAAGTTACTTATATTTTTTAAATAATAACAAAGTAAAGGATATTTATTTTTATGTCCCCAATGTTGAAAATAAAAATTATAGTAAAACAAATAGAAAAGAACAATACAGTTCCATACCCAATATATAAATCAGCCAGAAAGGCAATGTATAGGCAATCCCTATGACAAGGCAATCTAAGACATCTACTAAAGAGCGTAATCTATCTGCAGCAAGTCCAAAAGTTACCGACAATGAGCAAACTAAAAAGCAGAGGCAGGGTACAATACTTCGGGAAAAACTACCGGGATAAAGTTTACCCGTGATCCCCAAAAGAACAGCATGCGGAATAAGCGTCAATAAAGCAAAGACCACGATAAAAATCACCATTTCGACTACAACAAGTGTTATTCCCAATCGCTCTCGATAAGAAAGATGGCGCAGATGGCAGATAACAGAACCCAAACCACTGTATTTAATTGCCCCATAAGCCATCCCTGCCAACAGAAGCCACACCATTCCAGAACCGGAAATATTTTCCGTAAAGTTGCCAAAAAGCCATCTGATGCCTTCACCACTTAATAAAGAGCGTACACCCCATTCGGGTTTTATGGAACTGATAATCCACGAAGCCAAGATAAGTACTATCTGACCTATACCCATCAATAATGCAAGAACAGCTAGAAAAGTCTTTTTCCGAGTTTTGGAAAGCAAGGAAAAACTATTCATCATCAGGTAACAGGTTATCTATATCAAGTATTCTCAACTCGATAGCACGTACAACCAAACGAGTGGCATTTATCCCCATCCCCCCATTTCCATGAGGAAATAGTTTCGCAACTAATTCATTTTGTCGTTTCTCTAAGCTTTTTACACCAAACGGCATACCTCTAAGATTGGTAATTTGTTCTTTTGTATAGCCTAGCGCCAAATGTCTTAGAAAACGCTCATCATATTCGTCAATTTCGTAATTAATAAATGCTTCTTGTCGAACAATTTGATTACCCACCATCCATCTGAATCTATTGACTATCTTTTCAAGTATTGGTTGATTAAAGACGAGACGTTTTCCATCCATCACACTCGCAACATCACCTCGGGTAAGCAATTCTCCACTTTTTAGAATAATGCCGTCACAGCCTGCATCAAGCACATCTACCCATAATTTTTCATTAAGAATTTCACCCGTAAAAATCAGCACTTTTACATGGAATATTGCTCTTTTGTATGCCTGCATATCTCAACTCCGATAGTTGTTGAGCCTCCCAAGCCTAAATCTAACAGTACCAAATCTGGTAATTCTTGTTTTAACAGCTTCCAATATTCAGGTTCATTAGCTGCCGTACCGATAATGGTTGCCTCCGGAATATCGTTTCTAAAAATACCCTCAGTTCCCTTTAGTTCTAAGGGTACATCCTCAACAATGATGACTTTAAATTTATCCATATTTTATCTGCTTGTTTTTATTCTTGTTTAACTGTTGCTGCCGATACTCTAGGCAATGTTATTTCAAACACCGTTTCCTCCGATGTGTTATGGGCAAAAATGCCGCATCCCCGGGCATTTGTCAACCCGCCGACATCTCTTACAATCTGACTACAGAGATAATATTGCAGATTTACCGTTGTCGGAGAAAATAACTGACTGCATTCATCAACTGTAAATATTACCTTATCGACCTTATTTTAATTAAAACATACCGTCTGCCTTTTTCTTGCACCTCAACTTTTAAATTATAAGGTTTTAGTTCTTTTTTTATAATGGTAAACAGATATTTCAATAAATCAGCGTCTCCTGCCACAAACCATTTTATATTGAACTGAACAGGTAACATAAAATCATCAAGCAATACATCAACCGGAACAATTTTATATGCCTGTCCGTTCTCTTCAAGCAACCGCATTGCTTGAGCACTAAGCAACCCATAAAGTTCTTTGTAATAATCTACAAGCTCGGTCATACTTTTCAGATCTTTATCCCCTCCATCAACCAATTGCCGTATACGAGACGGGTAATACATCGTTTCATGTTTTAAAGCACTGAGACAATTGTCAAGTACACTATTGTTAACATAAAGTTTATCGTTCTCCAACTCAAGTTTTTTCAGTTCATCTTCGGCCCATTCAATATGTTGTTTCTTATCATTCTCCAATTCAATACTTTTCTCAAGCACATCTCTAATTTTAGCAATCACACTATTCAGTGCCGTAAATCTGTCATTCTCGATATCGTGATTATTCTTCGCCGAAAGAATAATATGGATATCTTTCAACTTATTTTGAGGAGTATCGTCATTCAATATAACTCTGTTTACCGCCGCAATCTTATCTAGATACATTCTAAACATTATGACATATCGATAATACAGCATATAATAAGCTGGTAAAATGAGTAATAAAAGCAGAATAAGAATAATAATACTTATCACTTTGTTAGTTTCCGAATTCTGCATACCAACACAATAATCTCTCAATGTATTATCTGCCGAATACTCCTTAAGAAGCTTGATGTACACATTATTATTATAATAATATAGCGACCATTTGTGTAAAGCCAATGCCGCAATGGAACTCTCATTACGTATATCTAGAATAATATTGAAGTCCGTAGGAAAGCTTTCATAAAACCATTGAATCTCTGCCGGTGTACGAACCGATTGAGAATAACCCACCATTAAATTCTTCCCTAACGGTTTTTTAGATAGGTAATAACGGTTTAATCGATCAATGCAACTATCCGAATATTGCAATGCCAAAGAATATTTACCATTTATATTAGCCAGATAAGCACTGTCAGCAAACATTTTTGCCTCATTCAATAGTGCATTATTGCTAGGTATTCCCATTGTTTTTTGTTGTATCCTACTTCTATTTTCAAGTGTAGCATATTTATCTTTTAAGGCAAACCCATTTGTTACAGAGGATAATACTAAACAGAAACTTAAAAGCACATAAACCATACCTTTAGGTAATTTGAAACTAAAAATACTTCCCTTGCCTTTTTTACTTTGAACTGAAATAGAACAATCTTTGAATATCTTACTTATTTTCCGATATTTATCGATAATTCCCTTACAATTCATTAATCCAAATCCGTGCGAAGTCTGTACATCTTGTAAGGTAGAGTTAATAATCTTATGCTCAAATAAATGCGTAATTTCCTCTTCGCTCATCCCTACCCCATTGTCAGCAATTTTTATTTCTACATAACCATTTTCAAGTGTTTCGGCACTCAATCTTACCACTCCACCCTTCATCGTAAATTTACGCGCATTATCTACAATGGTATTAATCATAAAAAGCGTTAGCGTCCGATCAGCCTTCACAGATAATTCCGTAGGATCGACAATAAAGTCTATTCCTTTCTGCCGAAATTCCATCCGTCTTTTCCGAACAATGTCAAAAAGAGATTGCAACGCAACACTCTCAATGTGCAGGCTCAACTCGCCTTGTCTCATCTGTATCCAATTGGTAAGTATCTCGTTATAATCCTTTATTTTATCCGTTAACTCTGCAATATAGGCATAACGTTCATTGCGAACAGCAGGCATTTCTTTTGAAACAGCCAAGCGGTGAATTTCATTCCTCATTCTATCTATAAAAGGTATGACAGAATTAGCTAAAGACACCTTAGCGCGCTGCTCCAGATTTCTCTTTTTATTCTCTACGACATGAGCCTTCATCACCCACTGCTGTTCTTTCAGCTCCTCGTATCGATCATTTTGTTCTTCTATATGTTCTGCATGAATCGTTTCCCAATGCCGTAGGGGTTCCAATAACTCATCAGACGCAGCGTCTTTATTCTGTTTCTGTCTCATATAATTAAAGACAAACAGTAAAAAGATAACCAAAACTATCATAATAATTACCAACATAATCATGATATTGAGCTGCCGTGAAGAACGTGCCAGCTGGTCTGCACGTGCTTCCAATTGTCTATCTTGACGTGATTGCTCTTGAATATCCAAATATTTGTTTCGGTTAAAGTCGCTTTGTTTCTTCATATTCATAGCTGAATAGACAAGACAAAGTTGCTCACAGATTGATGCCACAAGGTCTGGTGCCTTATTAATAGCCACATTTTTATGTAAGGCATTTTGAAGACAGAACAAGGCCGATTTGTAATCAGAGAGTGCCCAATAACAAGAAGCTAACGTTCTGTAAGCACCAGCCGTCTGGTATACATCGCCATAACGAGCAAAAATCTCTAATGAACGTTGTGCCAAATTACCCGCCAAGAGACTATCAGGCATATGGTCCATATTTAATAAAGCAAATGCCGGTGGATTGTCTTTAATAAGTTTTCGTCGTTGTGCTTTATCATTCAAATGCTCACTGATACCCTGCATGGCATTAGCTTCCCAATACGAGAACCCCGCCAATTGAGCTGTTGTGTAACACTGAAACAGATAACTGAACTCACGTTGGTTAATTTCATCTTTTGTCTTTGCTATCACCATGCCACCAGCTCCTATATTATATAGGTAATTAAGCCATTGTGCCGTATCCTTCTGAAGTTCTCCGTTAATATCAATTTTATACAGTTCTTGTATCGATTTTTCAGGAAGTCCGATATAATAAAAATAGGTAGAGGCTACAATAAAAAGCTCGCTTTGCGCATAAATCATTCGCTTACGCAATCGGGGGGACAAACTTTTATCCTCTTCTTTAATACGATCAAGCCGCCTTAACGCACGTTCGCGATAATTATAAAAATCTTTATTCTCTGATTGCCGCTGACACAAACGCATCATCTGAATGTCTGAAATCAGTAACTCTACCTGATTATCTGTCAAGGATTGTATTTCCTGCAATTGGTTTGATGCAGTAGTATAATCCATTCTGGCTATCGATACAAAAGCAAGGTTGTTCAATGCTTCTGCACGCCCACTTGAATAGCCATCGGATGACTGATAAGCACGCTGAGCATAAACCTGTGTAGAATCCAGACTTCGATAATGGAAAGAATAAGACAAGGTATTCAAATGGTCAACTTTTTCACTGTTTGGATCTGAACAAGCTGAACAATAAATTAAAGTTACGAATACCGTTATAACTTTAATAAAAAGTTGGGTGTAACCTTTTACATTAATCATAAAAATGCACGGACGAGAAATTATATTGCCCATCCATGCATAAAGTTTCGTTTTATATCATCAAATGAAATGCACCCATATACCAAAAGAGGATATATTTACTTGGTTCGGGCCTTCACTATGTACCCCAAAGCCTCTGCGCATTTATCTGTTATATACTGCCAATCACAGGCTTGGATACGCTCGTTGGGGAAAAGTTGAGACCCCATTCCCACACAAAAAACACCTGCTTTTATCCACTCAGAAAGGTTGCTTTCATCAGGTGCAACTGCTCCTGTTACCATAATATTACTCCAACGCAACGGGCCCAATACATTCTTTACAAAAGAAGGACCACCTACATTACCTGCGGGAAATACCTTCGTAACATCACATCCCATAGCCTGCGCATCACTTATCTCACTCACACTGCCACATCCCGGTGTATAAGGAACAAGCCTGCGATTACACACCGTGCATACCTCAGGATTAAAATTAGGACCAACAATAAAGTTTGCACCTAACTGTATATAGAGCATTGCAGTTGGAGCATCTACTACAGTACCTGCGCCTAAAATCATTTCAGGGCAATGTGAGACACACCATTTGTTAAGTTCACCGAATATTTCGTGCGCATAGTCGCCTCGATTGGTAAACTCGAACACCCTTACTCCACCTTTATAACAGGCCTCTATTACTTTTTTAGCAATTTCGACATCATTGCTGTAGAAAACCGGAACCATACCGGTTGCTTGCATTGCCGATAATACTTGGATTTTATTAAATCTTGCCATATATTTTCTATTAAATGCTGATTAACGCTGAACTCTGCCCGACGCATTACCACCGGCAAGGTTTTCAACCTCTTCCTTAGATGCTATGTTGAAGTCACCTGGTATAGTATGCTTCAGAGCAGATGCCGCTACGGCAAATTCTAATGCTTTTCCCTGATTTTCAGGATAAGAGAGCAGACCATGAATAAGACCTCCGGAGAACGAATCGCCACCACCAACACGATCAATTATCGGGAAGATATCGTAGCGTTTACTTTCATAAAATTCTTTTCCATCATAAATCAAAGCCTTCCATCCGTTGTGCGATGCTGACATGCTTTCACGCAAAGTAGACGCAACAATTTTGAAATCGAAAGCCTCGCGCATACCTTTAAATATTTCATAGTAACCTGATGCATCAGTTTTACCCGACTCAACGTCTGCCTGTGGTTTAAATCCCAAACAAAGTTGAGCATCTTCTTCGTTACCGATACACACGTCAACATATTCCATTAAAGGCTTCATAATGCTCTGTGCCTTTTCTGAAGTCCACAGCTTTTTCCTAAAATTGAGATCGCAACTCACCGTTACACCGTTTCGCTTAGCTGCTTCACAAGCCAATCGAGTTAACTTTGCTGCCTTATCACTGATAGCTGGAGTAATGCCACTCCAATGAAACCAATCAGCTCCTTTCATAATGGTATCGAAATCAAAATCTTCGGGTTCAGCCTCTGCAATAGCACTTCCTGCCCGATCATATATCACCTTCGAGGGACGCATAGAAGCTCCTGTTTCCAAGAAATAAATACCTACACGATCACCTCCACGTGCTATAAATTCAGTATTTACTCCGAAACGCCGCAAGGCATTCACAGCCCCCTGTCCTATTTCATGCGTGGGGAGCTTGCTTACAAACACTGCATCGTGACCATAATTGGCACAGCTTACAGCAACATTTGCCTCTCCACCACCATAAACGACATCGAAAAACTCACTTTGAACGAACCGTTTCTGACCCGGTGATGAAAGACGAAGCATTATCTCACCAAAAGTTACAATTCTTGCCATAATGTATTCTTTCTAATAAATTGAATTTTGAATAGATTTAATTATTGTTTACTGTGCAAATATAAGGATTATTTTGAAATAACGGGAGTCCGGAAAGAAAAATCTTGAATACGGACTATCATCCTTACAGTGTACGATAACACAGTGAGAAAAACATATAAAACAGTTCTTAACTAGATCAATAACGCTAAATTTCATATATCCTATTTTCCTACTTTTATGCTTTACTACATTACTACTCATTAAGAATACTGCAGATTTGTTATTCTCACAACCGTTAAGTAACAAGAAGAGAACTCAAAGTAATGCTAACAACATAGAAAGTGTTTATTCGTTCATAAATAATCAACTTTTACGCTATCCAAAATCACTGTTATTCAATCTGTTACAAATATTTTATAAAATCTGATATTCTTTTCATGCACTCAAAAACTCTAAAAGCATATCTTTTGGCTTACAAAAGCATAGGTTTTAGCTTGCAAAACCTATGCTTTCACAGTCTAAAACCATAGGTTTTGCATCTTAAAAGCTAAGGAAATAGCATGCAAGATCTAATATACTGAAAACTGACCAGAGAATATTCTTACAACAGTCTCTCAACCAGACATTTGCAAAAGTAAAAAAAATGGAGACGCCATCTGTTGCCCGATGGAGCAAAACAGATGGCGTCTGTGAGTGGAAAGGGGAAAAACGTCAATTGCTATATTTGTGCCCCTCAATGATGTAAATGCCACGGGGCAAGGTACCAAGCAAGGTATTGATATCCGACCGCTTGGTGCTGGCAATCCGTTCGCCCTGAATATTGAAAACAGGTAAAAGCAGTTCAGCATCTATCGTATTAGGGGTGGAGATACCATTGGTAACCGATACCGTGTAGATCTTAGAGTAAAGATCACCGGTAGACTTGTCTTCCGAAATATAATTGAGGATCAAAAAATAGCGTTCGCCATCTTCCAACTCGTCAAACTCAAAGTCTAGGCCCTTGGTGTCGTTGACATTCAACGACACCTCTTGACTTTTCGTCTGCAAACCGTAGCCATATTCGCCCACTACCTTGTAGAGTTTACACACAATTGGGTCTGCATAGGTCTCTGTTCCCTGATTAGTAACATTTACATGGCACCGCATTTTTTTATCGTTCAACATTAGGGTGGCAGCATTGGCATTGGTAACAGTTGCCTTCAGATCCAGTTTTGCAATCTTTCCGGCCGTGATAGTCACCTCTTTAGAGGCAAGAAGTCGCCGACCTGTTGAAGTTTGGCAGACGCGAATACGGTAAGTGCCAGCTTGTGAGGGAGTGAAATGCAGTGAGACATCGCCCGTTTTACCAGGATCGATGCTTGAGCCTGTACCCGAAGCCAACTTTCCATTAACAAAAAGATAAAGCTCTGGATTATTCACCCGCCCCTCATTAGTAACATTTAAACGAACTTCCACTGGATGATTCACACGTAGCTTACCATGGAAACTCAGGTCGTTGAGTTTCATTTTGTCGGCGTCATCGTTATGCAACTTAATGTTCAGTCGTAACCCTTTCAACTCTAACTCAACGAAAGAGAGGTCTGAATCGATACAAGGTTTCCACTCGGTTTCGCCTTTTAGCCGACATACAGGTATCAATCGGTACGTTCCATCAGAAAGATTAGCACCGAACGAAAGATTGCTATTTGTAGAAACCCGGTATTCGGGTTTAAGATTGTCGATACTGGCAGAAGCAAACGTCTGCAATTGGACATCGTCTTTATACAGAGCCCAATTGAGTTCGAAGCTTTTCATCTCTGAAGTAAGATTGTAGGTATAAAGCCCTAAATTGGTGACATTGAAGTTGTCGGATGTTTTTTTGCGCGTGTCGTACTTCTGATAAAGCCATACTTCCGAAGCTGTCAGTCGGTTATCCTGAGTTTCCGGCTCAACAATCACGGGTGTAGTACTAAGTCCTAATAACGCTGTTTGCGAAAGAGTGTAACCATCCGCTCCGCTACTGCTGCCCGCTCCCTGGTCAGATGGATTGAGAATTGAGAGTTTGAAGTAGCCATCCGACTGTCCTCCCCAGCCCCAATTGATATGGAAATAACCGTTACCATCGTATCCATCGCAAACAAATGCGTGCGCTCCACTCACCTTTCCACCCGTATAGAGAACAGGTCGACGGGCTTCCAACTCGTCGTAGATCAGCCTGTCCCATGCAACCAACGTGTAAGCTGAACGTGAAACCTCGCGCGTGCCGGTGGCAAATCCGAAGTATTTGGAAAAGACTTCTTCATTTACATAGGCCCCAGAACCGTCGGTGTTGTAATCCATCTTCATTGCCTGTCCGCAGTAAAGCATCAACTTTGCTACTTCTTCAGCACTTTCTCCGGTTTCATTTTCACCATAGATAGGGCGTATCTTATTCCAATCGAACGTGGTTGCAGGTAGCTGAGGCATGGGAAGCCTCTTCGTCGTTGTAGTATAGGCAGGTATGGCTGTGGTAGAGGCGGCAGGACAACGATGATAATAAAGCAACTGCGCTACAGCAGTGGCTACACAACCAGTGTAAGTGAGCATATTACCCACCTTCGGAGCCTTTAAATTGTAGGGCTTACCCTGATCCCAACGGGTAGAAACCAATGGTTCGATACGTGCACGGGTAGGATTAGTATGGGTTACGGTGCGAGTGGCAGGAACAAGAGGTAAACGTTCCATCTGTTCATCGTAGCAAGTAATCCACCATTGCAGATCGGTAGGAAGACTGGTTGCATCAAAATGCCCCGTCGTAGAGTAGCCCAAGATTTGCTCCATACGGTCGTCTGTAGATACAACGACAAAACCTTCACGTTTTCCTACATTGAAAATATAACACGACTTACTGTCGTATTGAACCTGTTTTACATCGGATGCACGCCCCGTAGCACGAGTATCTTTCTTGACCTCCTGAAGAAATTGTATGGCCATACGTTGTGCTTTCGCCGAAGTGACGTGCTTAGCAGAGAGCCCATGGCAAAGAAAGAGGAGCAGAAAGAGAAATAAAGTTCTGTTCATTTTCCAGCGGTTATCATTTCATCAGTTTTTTCCCGTTTACGACATAGATTCCGGCAGGAAGCGAGGGAAAGACTTCGGCCTCGCCAGATGCACTCCTTGTAAGTTATAAATGCCTTGTCGACTATCGTTCTCTTGTTGTGTTTGCGTCGAAGCATCAACATGTGAAACCCCAGACGTAACGGTTGCAAAACTCGGAGCTCCCCAATTAGTTGCTGCTTTATACTGTTCGATGCTGCCTGCGGGTACAAACAAGGCCTTACCATTGGGTGTTTTATTGAACACATTACCCATAAGCGTGGGCGGAACCGGAGCATAGCAAGTGACTTTAGAGAGTTTCGAGCAATTTGCAAAGGCATTAAGACCAATCCGTTCAAGGGTGGTGGGTAACACAACGCTTTCCAATTGTGTGCAATATTGGAAGACATAGTTTGTCAATTTCGTTACTCCGTCGGGCACAACCACTTGTTTCAGCGCCTTACAGCCCTTGAATGTTTTGGCGTTAAACTCCGTAAAGCCTTTGCGAAGCACAACGTTGGTGAGCGAAGTGCACTCCTCAAAGGCCGAAGCACCCAGCAATTGCAAGCCTTCGGGTGTCTCAACCGATGTCAAGGCCTTGCAACCGTAAAACGATAGTCCATCAATGGTTTTCAAACTGGTCGGAAAATCAATGCTTTTCAGCGAAGTACAGTTGTAGAAAGCCGAGCGACCAATGCCCTTGATGCTAGGAGGAAGTTGCACATTGGTGAGCGAAGTGCATTCGTTAAAGATGTTATCCTTCAGCTCTGTCACCTTTTCGGGAATTATTATCGTCTCTAACGCTATGCAACCCTTAAAGGCATCGCTGCCAATTGCCTCAATAGAGGTAGGCAAAGTGATCTTCTGCAACGATGAACAGCTATTGAACGCACTCTCACCCAAAAGTGTAAGCCCTTCCTTAAGTTGCACATTCTTGAGCTTAGAACAATAAACGAATGCTTTAATGGGTATCTCACGGAGTGTAGACGGTAACGACACACCCACCAAGGCATGGCATTGCTCAAAGGCACTCTCACCCATCGTTTCCGTTCCCTCAGGAACCACGATGGCTTGCAGTCGGTTACAGCCAAAGAATGCTTCCTTGGAAATAGTACGAAGCGTAGAAGGGAAAATGATATGATGCAGCGGTGTTTCTGCAAAAGCTCTCTCGCCAATACCCACGATCCCTTCTTCAAGAACCACCCTACCGTCTGCCGGAATCAACTCAGCAGGCCATTTCACTACAATATGATTCTCGATTTTCACGCCATAAGGAATAGGCGTAGGTGTTTCCTGAACAGTTGTTGGGAAATTCCCTACAATGTGAGTCGGGGTCTGTCCGGTAGCAGAAGCGGAAAAGATAGCTGGCAAAGCAGCAAAAAACAGAATGGTTCGTAAAATTCTTTTCATATTAATTATTTTTTAAAAAAATTGATATCTCACCAGTGGATAAATCGAAAGGCATTGCAGTCTTTTTATACGAAAAAACGAGTTATTACCGTCGTCAAGTGCGATTTTAATCTATATTTCTTAAAATGCGCTGCAAAATTACAATAACTCAACAAACAAGACAATACCTACATTTTATGATATTACGGAAATAAAAATGCGGTTCTAAACTTATCAACGCCACCTAGTTCTAACTTTACATCCACCGTTTGTTTTGTTTGCCATCACCTCTTCCCACAAGCCAATCAGTTTTGAATGAAATACTTGTTATAATCCTTTATTTTTAAACTTTCTCCATAAGCTATAATCCGTATCCTTTCATTTAAAATCTACTTATTTCACAATGAAAAGACAGCACCTTCAATCCATTATTCAACTTAAATTTGTATTTTTGCACAAATCGGACTTGTATTCAAGTAATTTAATATAATATCCGATCCAGTTTACATTATTTTTCCCATAGCATCAACAGAAATGAACGACAAAATAAGAATTAAAGATATCGCCTTGATGGCCGGTGTATCGGTAGGAACAGTAGACAGAGTGCTTCACAACAGGCCCAACATATCGAAAACAGCAAGAGAAAAGGTGGAGAAAGTACTTAATGAGATTAACTATCAACCAAATATGTACGCTAGTGCACTAGCTCATAACAAATCGTATAAGTTTTATTTGTTCATCCCTAAACATGAATCGGAAGCCTATTGGGAAGAGATTGAAGAGGGCGCATTAAAGGCAGCAGAAGTAAGACGCGACTTTCACATCAACGTTGAAATTATTTTTTACGACCGATTTGACACCACTACATTCATAAGTCAATATACTTATTGTTTGTCGTTAAAACCGGATGGAGTAGTTGTGGTGCCTCTTGAATTGGATAACACACGCCATTTTACAGAAAAATTACACGAGCAAAATATCCCCTTTGTTATGTTAGACTCATATATGCCCGACCTTCGTCCATTGGCTTTTTATGGTCAAGACTCTTTCGCCAGTGGATATTTTGCAGCAAAAATATTAATGCTGATTGCGGGAAATGAAAAAGAAATTATGCTGATGAAGCAGACCAAAGACGGTAAAGTGGTAAGTAAACAACAAGATAATCGGGAAACCGGCTTTAAACATTACATGCACGACCATTTTCCAAACATAAAAATTCATGAGGTACATCTACCTCTTGAGAGTGGGAAAAATGAATATAAAGAAATTTTGGAAGATTTTTTCAGCAACCATTCGCAGATTCACCACTGCATTACTTTTAACTCAAAAGCCCATATTGTAGGTGAGTTTTTGCTGCATACCAATCGAAGAGGTGTGCAAATTATGGGTTATGACATGGTCGGAAAAAATGCAGAATGCCTGAGACAAGGTAGCATATCATTCCTCATAGCACAACATGCCTATATGCAAGGCTATGCCTGCATTGACACATTATTTAGGGCTATCGTTCTGAAAAAGAAAGTTGACCCTGTGAACTATATGCCAATAGAACTACTTACCAAAGAAAATGTAGACTTTTATAGAAGAACACAGTTATAAATTTTGCCTATACACATATCATATTGCTGTAAAAGCATTAACTATAAGTAATGATAAATGGCAGAGATAAATAATAAAAGAGGTATTTTAGCATTAAGTCCACTCATCGTATTTATTGTTTTATACCTTGTTACTTCTATTATTGCGGCAGATTTTTACAAAGTCCCCATAACGGTGGCATTTATGATTTCAAGCATTTACGCAATTGCCACCTCCGAAAAGAAGCCGTTAGCTGAGCGTATCAATGTTTTCAGCAAGGGTGCGGGCACCAATAATATGATGCTGATGTTATGGATTTTTGTGCTAGCAGGAGCATTTGCAAACGCAGCAAAAGAGATGGGTAGTATTGATGCAACCGTAAATTTCACCTTGAATGTGCTACCAAGCAATCTGCTTTTAGCCGGAATCTTTCTAGCTGCATGCCTCATTTCGATTTCCATAGGTACAAGTGTGGGTACTATTGTGGCACTTATTCCCATCTCAACAGGTATCGCCCAATCTACAGGAACAGATACCGCATTGATGGCAGCGATAGTTGTAGGGGGCTCGTTTTTCGGAGATAACCTTTCGTTTATTTCAGATACAACAGTGGCTGCAACTCATACACAAGGATGTAGAATGAAAGATAAGTTTTTGGTTAACATCCACATCGTATTACCCGCAGCCGTTATCATCTTCATTGCGTATATTTTTATAGGTTTAAACATACACGGACCGGAAAAGATTGAACATATCAACTATATCCATATTCTACCCTATCTCATCGTCTTTGTAACCGCCATACTAGGTCTAAACGTGATGGCTGTACTTACACTGGGCATCGCCATGACGGGGATAATAGGTATCTCCGGAGGGGCTTACGATGTTTATGGATGGTTTCATTCAATGGGCAATGGCATCATTGGTATGGGCGAACTGATAATTATCACAATGTTGGCAGGTGGAATGCTGGAAATAATACGGATGAACGGTGGTATAGA
Source organism: Hoylesella saccharolytica JCM 17484 (assembly GCF_000614205.1). Taxonomy (GTDB): domain Bacteria; phylum Bacteroidota; class Bacteroidia; order Bacteroidales; family Bacteroidaceae; genus Prevotella; species Prevotella saccharolytica. The sequence goes on along the minus strand of NZ_BAKN01000013.1, from coordinate 47,205 downwards.
TTATATTATTAGCAAACTAATAAGTCACATCAATGGTAAGCGTGGAGCTGAATTTTCCATAGCTTTGTTAGTTGCAGTTGTCGATGTTTGTACAGCTAATAATACAGTTTCAATTATTACAGTGGGTGGGATTGCAAAGAAAATTTCAGACCGTTATGGAGTAGACAGCCGTAAAAGCGCTAGCATACTTGACACGATGTCGTGCTGTGCACAGGGTATTATTCCGTACGGAGCACAGATATTGATGGCTGCAGGCTTAGCGCGACTCAATCCCATTTACATTATTCCTTATCTATATTATCCTTTCGCCATCGGCTTGATGACAATATTCGCTATTCTATTTAGATACCCTAAGAAGTTTAGTTAAATCCTTCACCATAACATCCTCCCTTTGAAGGGTTATATGGCCTGTGTATTTGCTAAAATCTACCAATAGTACAAAGTAAGCTGTTTAGGTGTATTATCTTTTTTGTATCTTTGCAAAATATGAATAAATTATCGGTTTTACTATTGGCCCTATTTAATTTCACCACAACAAGCGCCGAAGACAATGTTTATATACAATGTGAAGATACCTGTAACCACATTCACGGCATAGACATCAGCCACTATCAAGGGCAAGTGTTTTGGGAGATCATCGGTGAAAATACAAAGATGGCCTATGTATATATAAAGGCGACGGAAGGTGGAGACCGCATCGATCCGCGATATGCACGGAATATTGAATTAGCTCACAGCTACGGACTAAAAGTAGGGTCATATCATTTTTTTCGTCCTAAAACTAATCTGCAAAAGCAATTGGAAAACTTTATGACCCAATGTAGACCAGTAGATCAAGACCTAATCCCGATGATTGACGTAGAAACCAAAAGCGGACTGAGTACAGAAGCCTTCTGCGACTCATTGAGAAAATTTCTGGAATTAGTTGAAGATGCCTATAAACAGAAGCCTTTAATTTATACATTTACCAACTTTTACAATGCGCATCTTCAAGGTAAGCTAGACGAATATCCATTAATGATTGCCCAATACAACGGGCAGGAGCCGGTATTGAAAGATGAACGAGACATCACAATGTGGCAATATACCGGAAAAGGAAAGATCAATGGTATCAACGGATTTGTTGATAAAAGTAGATTTTTGAAAAGTCATGGCCTACGAGAAATTAGATTTCGGCATGAATCGAAATAAAAAGAAAATGAAATCAGTATAATAGTAATAAAAATACAAAACACAAATACATTATGGCAATTATAAAATGTCCTGAGTGCGGTCATCAAATTAGTGACAAGGCACATGTATGCCCTTCATGCGGCGTAGAGATTATCAATAATATAGTAAGGTGTGCCCGATGCGGTGATATTTATTTCAAAGATCAGGCAGAATGTCCGCATTGTCATCACCGACCAATGGCAAATACAGAACTCTCTTCTACTCCAACACAACAGCAGAATACACCCTTTACCTCTACTGAAACAACCAATGTACAGACGGGAGAACAAACAATAACAAGTACAAACCATACATCTACCCCACCGGCAAATCCTATCCCACCAGTCGATAGCAATAAGAAGAAACTTAGTATTCTTATTGTATCGCTTGTTGTCGCACTACTTGCGGGCGCTGTTTGGTTTTATTTTTACACTAATGCAGGTAGCGACAGAGAGCGGGAGGCCTACGAATATGCCTTAAACTGTAATGACTCCGTGGTACTACAATCGTATTTGGACAACTACAAAGATGCGGCACCAGAACGTAGGGCTAAGATTACTGACTTACTGAACAAGCTAAAACAGGCGGATATGGAATGGACTAATGCCGTTGTAAGTGGTTCTAAGACAGCATTAGAATTATATATACAGCAATATCCCAATAGTATTCACAAAGCCGAAGCCATACATAAGATAGACTCTATAGATTGGGCTCTAGCCTCATCAACAAATACTTTGGAAGCCTATAAATCGTATATCGGCAAGCATCCTAACGGAGAACATATTGACGAAGCTAATACGAATATGAACACAGAAAAGGCTAAAACGATTACACCAAAAGAGAAAGAGATGATCGGATTAGTTTTTAGGAACTTCTTTCAAAGCATCAATGCCCGAGATGAAGAGGCGTTATTATCGTCGGTAAGTGATTATATGACAACTTTTTTAAGCAAAACAGGGGCAGGGAAAAGCGATGTTATCGCTTTTCTAAACAAACTGTACAAAGATAACATTACATCAATGCACTGGCGTACCAACAATGATTTTAAGATTACTAAAAGAGAAATCGGAACTGATGAATACGAATATAACGTAGATTTCTCTGCGCTTCAAAAGGTTGAATACGATGATGGCACAAGCGATAAAGAAACCAAATATCGTATAAAAGCTAAAGTAAGCCCCGATGAGAAAATCACAGAACTGAATATGGTAAAAGTAATTGAGTAAATAAAAAGGGAAGAAAAGAAGAAAAGAAGAAAAGAAGAAAAAGGATAGAGAAATTTCTATCCTTTTTTCGTAAGGAACTTTCTACACTCGAAGTTTAAACTAGATGTGCAGTTTTTGAAGAGATGTATAGAAAGTTTAAATCAGTTTTTGGGGTCTCATTATTTTTTCTAATTTTGCATTCAAATAACCCTTTATATAATTTATATGCAATACATAGATATCGCACTTAAGCTAATTACCGGAATGATCGGTATTTTGTTTTTTCTTCGCATCGCCGGTAAAGGTCAAATGGCACAGATAACCCCACTGGATACGGTGAGCGCATTTGTCATCGGGGCACTGGTTGGTGGTGTTATATACAATCCTGATATGCGCGTTTGGCATCTTATGTTCGCATTGGCATTATGGACACTTTTTAATTTGTTTATTCGTTTTTGTATGCGTTCTTCCCTTCTTCGCCGTATTATCAAAGGCGACAGCGTGTATTTGGTAAAAGGTGGCGTACTTAACTTTAAGGTATTCAAACGCAACAGCTTAGAGATGGAACAATTTAGAGTACTTCTTAGGCAAAAGGGAGTTTTTTCAATGTTTGATGTTGACGATGTAAGATTTGAAACCAACGGCGCCATCACGGTATCAGAGGTAGGTAAAGTTGCTGAATCTTATCTCTTGGTTAACAACGGTGCTATCGTTGACAGTAGTCTGGTACATTGTAATAAAACACGGGCTTGGGTAACTCGCCATATAAGAGACAACGGATTTAATCACCCTTCAGACCTCTTCTGTATGGAGTGGACACCCGGAAAGGGACTTTATATCGTGGCCAAAAATGGAGATGTAAAACGAGGAAAAGAAGAAATTCCGGCAGAACAAATTGCCGGAGAAATATTAAATTAACGTGAGTTCGACGAATTATAAATGTCTATAAATTTGGTGATTAGCGAAATTTGTTATAATTTTAAGTGTACGTTGTCAAACAAAACCATATTCTTGAAAAACTCGGTGGATAAATGCCATTTTTTGTCTATCTTTGCAAACATAGAACCACAATTCAACACTGAAAACTTAAGAGTAAAACAATAAACATAGAGGTCATCATGAAAACAACTCTACCCTTTCTTGCGGCGGCATTCGCACTATATACTATGTCTGTGAGTGCTCAAAGCAAAGCGGATGTAACTACTTTTGTAAATCCGATGATAGGTACCGACGGAATGGGACACACCTTTCCGGGAGCTTGCGCACCATTCGGTATTGTACAACTGAGTCCAGAAACCGATACCATCCCTCACAACATCAACGGCAAATATCAGGGGAACGTATATGCTTATTGTGCCGGATACCAATATCACGACCCAACGATAGTAGGCTTCAGTCATACCCATTTGAGCGGAACAGGTCACTCGGATCTTGGCGATGTGCTGCTGATGCCGCAAACAGGTCGATTGATTTTAACACCAGGTACGGCATCTAGACCCGACGAGGGGTATCGCTCGCGTTATTCACACAACACAGAAAAGGCTTCAGTGGGTTATTATGAGGTTACACTTGCTGACAACAATGTACGGGTGCAACTCACTGCAACACCACGAGTAGGTGTGCATAAATATACTTTTCCAAAGGGACAAGACTCTCGATTGATACTTGACTTGTTACACGGCATCTATAACTACGACGGTAAAGTGTTGTGGAGCAGCATTCGAGTAGAAAATGACACGTTACTCACCGGTTACCGCATTACCAACGGTTGGGCACGAGCCAATTATACCTATTTCGCCATTTCATTCAGTAAGCCTATTCTGTCTTACGGATACCGTGACAAAAAGCGTCCCAAGTATCTAGGTTTTTTGAGAAAGTTTCAGCTTTATCAAGACTTCCCTGAGATGGCGGGACAAAATATGGTGGCCTATTTCAACTTCGACAATAGTCGGTCGCAAGACCTCACTGTAAAAGTGGCACTCTCTGCCGTGAGCACAGAAGGGGCACAGAAAAATCTAACTACCGAAGTGGGTAGCAAGAGTTTTGAAGAGGTGTATGCCGCCACGCGGGCTTCATGGCAGCGAGAGCTCAGTATTATCAGCTGTCAGGGCACCGACGATCAGAAAGCCATGCTTTACACTTCGCTATATCATACGATGATTAACCCATCGGTTATATGGACGTAGACCGAAAATATCGCGGACTCGATGGTAACATACACGAAGCAACTGACTTCGACAACTACACGGTATTTTCACTCTGGGACACCTATCGCGCTGAACATCCGCTATTAAACCTGCTAAAAACCGACCGCAACACTAATATGGTAAAGTCGATGCTGGCGCATTGGCGGCAGAGTGTGCACCATGTACTGCCAGTGTGGAGTCTGATGGGTAATGAAGGCTGGTGTATGACGGGTTATCATGCCGTAACAGTATTGGCAGATGCCATCGTGAAAGGAGCTCTCATCGATAAGGACGAAGCTTTCAAGGCAATGGTTTCTACTGCCACATGGACACGCTTTCCCGGTCTCAAAGAATATATGACGCTAGGCTATGCACCCTATGATCGCGATGCTACGGCAGCATCCAACACGCTCGAATATTCTTTCGACGACTTTACCATCTATGCCGCTGCCTTGAAAGAGGGGCGCACTGACATTGCCGAACCCTTCGCCCGCCGCGCCTTGTACTATCGCAACACTTTTGACAAAACCCTTGGGTTCGCCTCGCCCCGTTATGCCGACGGACGTTTTAAGGCTGATCTCGACCCATATCAAACCTACAACGAAGGTTTTATCGAGGGAAATTCATGGAACTTCTCGTTCCATGCCCCGCAGGATGTTTACGGACTGATGGGCGTTATGGGTGGTGAAGAGGCTTTTCTGCAGAAGCTGAACCGACTGTTTGAAATGAACTTGCCGCCCAAATACTACAAAGACAACGAAGACATTACCGCCGACTGTCTGGTCGGAGGCTACGTACACGGTAACGAGCCGAGTCATCACATCCCCTATCTTTATGCATGGACATCCACCCCCTGGCTTACACAGCAACGCCTGCGTACCATTATGAATAAGATGTATCGCAACCACATACGCGGGTTGGGCGGCAACGACGACTGCGGACAAATGTCGGCCTGGTATATCTTCACCGCCATGGGGTTCTACCCCGTATGTCCCGGCAGCGATCAATACGTTCTCGGGGCACCCTATCTGCCCTATATGAATGTTGCGTTACCCAACGGTAAACATCTCACAATCAAAGCGCCCAACGTTAGTGATAAAAATTGCTACGTGCAAAGCCTGAAACTCAACGGTCGCCCTTATACTAAGCTTTACCTCACCCACGCCGACCTGCTCAACGGCTGCACCCTCGAGTATGTCATGGGCAGCAAGCCCAACAAACGGCGTGGACAGGCCATCACCGACAAGCCCTACTCGCTAACAGCCAAAGAAAACAAGTAGTAAGAAAACAACGTCCTCAAAGGAGCACGAGGAAAGATTAAATAACAAACCATTAAACTTAAACATCAATGAAGAAAAAGCAATTCTTGACAAGTATGACAAAAGTCACTTTTGTCCTTGCCGTAATACTGATGGGGTTTGCCTTTACAGGCTGCTCGAAAGATAATCAAGACGACGAGAATACAAATGTCGTAGTTATTAACGGGAAGTCAAGACCTATAACCAAAGCATATCTTGTAACGAGAAAAGGTACTTATAACTACCTGGTTCAGCTGTATCTTAGTAAAGATGAAATGGTTTCAATATATGGAAATGCCGAAATTCACAATAACAAAACCATTGACCTTACCAAGAACGAAATTCGGCATGAAGAAGATTACTGGGGAGTAAGCTATGATGGGAAGAAACAAATCTATTTCTACACCAGAGGCAACAATACCAAGTGTACCAAAGGAACAATGAACTCCAATGTGTATATTGGAAGCACTGAAGCAGACATTACTGTTAAAGACATGGAATTAATAGGCAACGAACCCGACTTCATGCCATACAGCGTATCTTTACACTTTAAAGGAAAACTCGATGTAAGAGAGAGTGAAATTATAAGTGAATAATATAATACATTACTCTACTCTACAGCTCCTGAGAGGACGTTACTCACACCAACTAAAAGACAGGAGGTGCAGTGTCAACATAAAAGCAAAGATGTCGCACCTTCAGGCACACAGCGTCTCCGTCTTCCTTTCGGAAACCAACCTATAACATAAACCCTACATAATGAAACATTATTTTGCCACAATGGCACTTGCTGCCCTGTGTACAACCATCTTTCTTGCCTGCGGTACCTCATACCGGTCTGCTAACACCAACCGCACACCTCAACACCCCACAACGATGGGTTTTGATCGCCATCTTAACCATATTATCTTCACTGATAAGGCGCCCAAGAGCAAGGGAGCACACATCTATCACGCCATCGTATCCAACCCCGACGCCTATATTCGCGACGTGGCACGCACTGTGATGCAGACACTCTACTTCTCGCCCAACGACAGTATTCCCATGTGTCGCACCCTGCACTACACCCTCGAAGACATCGACGGCATATCTGCCAAGAACGGCGATAACGGCAACATCAGCATCTTTTACAGTACACGCCACGTAGAGAAGTCGTTTGAGCAGCAAGACACAGCCAAAGTGCTCTTCGAAACACGCGGCGTACTGCTACACGAACTCACCCACGCCTTTCAGCTCGAGCCCCAAGGCATAGGCAATTATGGTAGCAACCGCACCTTTTGGGCATTTATTGAGGGAATGGCAGACGCCGTGCGTGTAGCCTGCGATGGATTTCACGGAGAGACCGACCGACCCAAAGGCGGCAGCTACAAAGATGGATATCGCCGCACGGGCTACTTCTTCAACTGGGTTCGCGAGCACAAGGATAAAGACTTTCTGCGCAAGATGAACCGCTCAACCCTCGAAGTCATTCCCTGGTCGTGGGACGGTGCTGTACAATACGCCCTGGGCACACAATACACCATGGACGGGTTGTGGCACGAATACCAGCTGGCAGTAGGCGACATTACCCAATAATCACCCGCTTATGAACCGATATTTCTCTTTTATTATAGCATTGGCTGCTGTGTTTAGCACTACTGCTAAAGCTGTGAAACAACAACGCCCGCTTGTTTCATATGTTAATCCATTTGTCGGAACTGATGGTTACGGCAATGTATATCCCGGTGCACAGCTGCCTTTCGGGGGTATTCAGATAAGTCCCGATACCGACGAGCACTTTTACGATGCTGCTTCGGGCTACAAATGGAACCGACAAAGCATACAAGGCTTTTCGCTAACGCACCTCAGCGGTACCGGCATTCCCGATATGGGCGACTTTCTTTTTATGCCAGGAACGGGTGCCATCAAGCTCGATTCCGGTACAGATGAAGAGCCTGATAGTGGTTACCGCAGTAGGTTTAAACATGAAGAAGAACAGGCGTCGCCCGGATATTATGCCGTTAAGTTACTTGATTACGGCGTGAAAGCCGAGATGACTGCCGGGTTGCGTAGCGGTATCTTCCGATTTACTTACCCTAAATCTACCGAGTCGTTTATCCTTATCGACTTTCAACACACACTGTGGCAACGTTGTGCATGGTCTAATATTCGGGTAGAGAATGATAGTACCATCACAGGATATCGCCTGATACAAGGCTGGGGACCTGAACGGCATATTTATTTCACAGCAGTGTTCTCCAAACCCTTTCGGCAGTTCATGATTTATCAGAACAAAAAGCCTGTGGTTTACAATGGCAACCGATTCAGAAGCAATCGCGAAGCATGGGGACAGGGGCTGATATTCACCGCCTACTTCGATACCGAAAAAGGAGAAGCTGTCACCGTGAAGACTTCAATATCGGGTATTAGCACCGCCGGAGCCAAGCTTAATCTGCAAGAGTTGAAAGGTACAACCTTCGATGGGTTAAGACAGCTAGCCACTGAGAAATGGGAAAAAGAACTGTCTAAATACCGCATAGAAGGCACATTGGCGCAGAAAGAGACGTTTTATACCTCTGCTTATCATGCCGCTTTGTGTCCGGTCGTCTATAATGATGCCGACGGAAGTTACCGTGGATTGGACAAGAATATAGAGCAAGAGAACGGCTTTACCAACCGTACCGAGTTTTCGCTATGGGATACCTATCGCGCTTTTCATCCGCTAATGAATCTCGTACATCAAGACATTCAGGCCGACATAGCCAACTCTATGCTAGCTCATTACGACAAAAGTGTAGAGCGAATACTACCATTTTGGTCGTTTGGAAGTAATGAAACATGGTGCATGATAGGCTATCATGCTGCATCGGTGCTTGCTGATATGATTTGTAAAGGTGTGAAAGGTTTCGATTACGAGCGGGCTTTCAATGCTATGATTACAACAGCTATGAATCGCAACTACAACGGGTTGGCCGATTACAACGACAAAGGATACGTTCCTTACGACAAAGAACAGGAGTCAGTCTCTAAGACACTTGAATATGCATACGATGATTATGCCATTTATCAAGCAGCCCAAGCACTTGGAAAACATAAGGAGGGAACTTTCTTCTTAAACCGCGCACTCAGCTATCAGAACCTCTTCGACCAGCAAACCAAGTATATGAGAGGGCGAGCTGCTGATGGCACGTGGCGTACGCCCTTTTCCCCTGTGGCCTATCAAGGGCCAGGCTCAGTAAACGGTTGGGGAGACATCACCGAAGGATTTACCGTGCAATACCATTGGACAGTACCTCACGATGTACAGGGACTTATCAATCTAATGGGCAAAGAATTGTTTCGGGCTCGTTTGGATTCGCTTTTTACACTAGAACTTCCTCAAGATATACCCGGTGCCCATGATATTCACGGTCGCATAGGGGCTTATTGGCACGGCAACGAACCTTGTCACCATGTAGCATATCTCTATAACTACATTGGTGAAGGATGGAAATGTCAACAGCGCGTACGCGAAATTATAAACCGCTTTTATGGGAACACACCCAACTCACTCTGCGGCAATGACGATTGTGGACAGATGTCGGCTTGGTATATTTTCAACTGCATGGGCTTTTATCCTATGGCGCCAACGAGCGGATACTATAACATCGGCTCTCCTGCTCTACCTGCAATTGATGTAACTATGAGCAACGGTAATCATATCCGGGTTACGACAGACGGTTGGAGTTCCAAGGCAGTATATATAAAGAAGATGTATGTCAATGGAAAACCTTACTCAAAGTCGTATCTTAAATGGGATGACGTACAGAAAGGTATTCATCTACATTTTGTAATGAGTACAAAGCCTAATCATAAATGGGCCGTTCAAACAGAAGATATTGCCCCATCTTTGTCTACCGCTCAACATCTTTTACGTTATCAAAAAACCTGATAATTTTTCTAAACAATTTATTGATACATCTTTTCGTACAGATTCAATAATTCAAACAAATTTAATAGTAACTTAACTTGTATTCCATAATGAAAGCAAAATTACTTATCGTGGCTTTATTATTATGTCGGTTCTCCGCATTTGCAGAACCCATAACTATCGAACAAGCCAAGCAAAAAGCAAAGACATTTCTCACCCAGCCAGATGGGAGAAGAAAAGTACATGCACAAGGAGAATCTATGCAGCTGACCACTGTAATGGAAGATCCTAACTTCTATGTATTTAATGTGGGAACCGATAATGGTTATGTCATTGTATCGGGAAGCGATCGTACCCAAGCCATACTCGGTTATACGGATACGGGAGCAATTGATATAAAGAATATTCCCGACCCGATGAAACATTGGCTAAAAGAACTATCTGTCGCTGTATCAACCATAGATAAGGGAAAGAGGCAGGTAAGGGAAAAAGCACCGAAAGCCTCTACGTCTACAAAGAAGACGATAACAAAGAATGTGGTTCCGATGCTTATAACCACTAAATGGAATCAAGGCAATCCGTATAATCTGGAATGTCCTGAATATAAGAGCAAAAAAGGCCCAAAAGGAAGATGTGCCACCGGTTGTGTGGCTACAGCAATGGCGCAAATTCTCGGTTATTGGCGAATACCCAAGACAACAGTTCCGGAGATACCTTCTTATAAATATAGTTATGAGGATTCTCTCTATACACTTGATGCACTACCGTCTGTTACATTCGATTGGGCTAACATTACTGACACTTACAACAATTATTCTTCCACAGCTAGCAAAAAAGCTATCAGTCAACTGATGCGCTATGTCGGTCAATCGGTAAAAATGGGATACGGCCCATCATCAGGTGCAGGTGTAGGACATATACCTCCAGCATTTGTTAAATACTTCGGCTTCGATCCCAATCTGAGTTATGAAGTTCACGACAGCTACACTTATCAGGAATGGGAGGACCTCATTTATTCCGAACTAGCTGCTGGCCGACCAATGGTAATGAATGCCACAACTTCTGAAGGCGGAGGTGGCCATGAATTCGTAATCGACGGATACGACGGGAACGGATACTATCATATCAATTGGGGTTGGGGAGGAATGGACGACGGATACTTCCTACTGACCGTTATGTCCCCCGGTCAACAAGGTATAGGTGGTAGCACTAGTGCCGATGGATATTCTATGGGACAAGGCGTTGTCGTCGGACTTAAACCGGCCGAAAGTGGAACAACACCCCAAAAAGAAGTCGTTCGTATTGACATTTTTAACATCAAGCTTGATAAGACCACTTACACACGTAAATCTACAAAAGCCTATTTTATGCCAAGAATAAAGTTTGCGGCAGGCACTAACCTTCAAAAGCGATACACTTTCGATGCATCGTTCGCCCTTTATGATACCGCAGGTAACATCGTACGCGAAAATATTGGTAATGATTGGGATTTCAGTCTCTCGCCCGGCACCTATTGGCCCGAACGCTCCATTCTCGCAATGCTTGATCCCAACATCCCTGATGGTATTTACCATATCAAGGGTCGAAGCCGAGAGCACGGCACGCAAGAATGGGTAGAAGATCGCTTCTTCAACACCAACTACGTCATTGCTGAAATCAAAGGAACCGAACTGACGCTCAAAGTATTCCCCGTACTCGATGTTAATGTAAAATCGTTAGAAATCATGGGGAGTCTTTGTGTCAACAAAGAGCGTCAGGTAAAGGCAACCATTACCAACAATGCCAGCGACTACTACAAAGAAATGTATCTATTCGAAGATGATAAGTGGGTATCGGGTAATGGTGTCAACCTGCCTGGAGGTAAGACAACCGAGGTATTCTTTAAATATAAACCCAAGATGGTGGGCAGCCATACACTGGCTCTATCACGCTCAAAAGATAAGAAAGACATCTTTTACTCGACAACCGTCAATGTTACAGCCGAACGAAAGGGTAACCTTTCATTCGTAACCGTTCCGCAAGGTTTCGAATACATCAACGGAAGCAAATATCTCTATGGTGACAAAGTAACGATTAGTGTGAAGGTAATGAACAAAGACACTGAGCCCTACATCGGTAACATCAAGGTAGCACCATGGGAACTTGCAGGCGGTTTCTTCTGGATGAAACACACTGAGAGCCAGTTTATCAACCTTAAGGAAGGAAAAGATACCACGCTGGTCTATACGCTTAAAGATCTGAACGCTGGTAGCACCTACTTCTTTTCTGTTAACAGCGAAAACAGCGGTGACGACCGCTGCGGCGATTTCATCGTTAAAGATGGTATCAGATACTGGACTGCTGACGGAACCCAACACGGTGTGAAGAGTCAGAATGGATTTACCGTGACAAAAGACATGGTTGCCGTTGCCATTCCGGGTAAAAACACACCTGCCACTCTATCTATCGGAGACGATTACAACAAGAATCTCATTATCTACTACGAAGAGGGAGCCAATATAGGCCATCGTGTGCTCACCTTACTCAAAAAGAAAGTGCACAACATCGTTTTCGGCAGCGAGGCTGAACAGCTCGTACTTAGCGACGACAATAGCCTCTACATTCCCAAAGCGTTCATTGCCAAGCAAGCTGTTTACAACCATCAGGTAGGCAATATTACTAATAATAATGGCTGGCGTACCCTCGCCCTACCCTTTGCACCACAAACCATCACTGCCAATGGAAGAAATATTGATTGGTTTCGCACGGCAACCGACACGGGCAAAGACTTTCTCATTAAAGAATTCAGCGCCGTTGAGGGCAATCGCCTTTACTTTAACTATGTCACAAGCATCACAGCTAACCGCCCCTATCTTGTGGCCTATGCAGGAACACAAAACGGCACGGCATTCAACCTAACAGGTCAAACCGTTACTTATACTGCTGCTAATGCTGCCATTGAAATAGTTGAACGTATATCCACATACAGCACAGACTACAAATACATGGGCACCACGGCTACGCAGACCCTGCCCGAAGCTTATATCCTTAATGCTGACGGAAAACAGTTTATCGCCACCTCGCCCGTTACGGTAAATCCCTTCTGCGCGTATTTCGTAGCTAATAACGTTGATGCCGCCAAAGTCCGTTCCCTCCTCGTTGTCCAAGAAACTACGACCGGCATCACCGACATCAATACTCACCGTGCCGACCAACCGCTCATCATTTACAACCTCAGCGGTAACCGTGTGGCAATAGCTACAGACCAAACACTCAACAGCGTGCTTAATACCTTACCTCAAGGTGTCTACATTGCTGGTGGGCAGAAATATACCAGATAATCAGTTAGTTCTTTAAGCTACAGACTGTAGTTTCTGTCGGACTGGGAGTTCTTCTGCTCGGTCCGACATTTCTTTTGCAATATTTACTATTATACCTTTTAACCATTGCCTAATTCAAATTGGCTGAAAATAGTGTATGGCTTTTGTTAACTTAATTTGAGTTGAGATAATACTTTCAGGCTATTTTTAATGAATTCCGTGCAGGATTCACATTCCTATGTTATCATTTTAGCCGTTTTTTGCCGTCTCTCTATATTTATCGTACCTTTGTACTCGTAATTTTGCAATATGATAGTTAAAATAAATGGTATGCGTGAAACCGATAACATTTGCGCAATGGGGGAGCAAGAAGTAGATATGATTGGGCTTGATTTCAACCCCAAAAGCTCGGGATATATAGAACTGATTGTATCGCAAGCTGGATTTCTGCCCGATTATAGCCCTGAACACCGCCAAGAACTACTCAAGCACAAGGAACAGAGAAACAAAACGGTGAGGCGAGCATCACGCGTAGGTATCTTCACCGACGATATGGCGCAAAACATCGTTACGCGGGTGTACAATCATCGGCTTGACTATGTGCAGCTCGACGGAGCAGAGTCGGTTACGACCTGCGAAAACCTGCGACGAACGCTCGATCCTGACATCAGGAAGAATATCCAACTAATAAAAACTATCACCATCAGCCATGAAGAGGATTTTGAGCAGTGTGCAGCTTATCGCAACGCAATAGATATGTTTATTTTCCGCCCTGCGAGTTCAAACGACGGAAAGATGGTATTTTGCGGGACTTTTTTCAATCATTACACAGGAAATATACCGTTTTTGTTGAGTGAAACCGATATTTCAAAGCTCAGCGATTGGGTCCATATTTCGCATCCCTACTTTGCAGGTATCGATATCACCATCAGTTCCACAGGTTCTCCCCACACTACCGACACCAATACCTTACGAGCGTTTATTACAAAAGTTCGTCGTCTTAAAAACAGCTTTTCTGCAAAAATACCTATACAATGAAGTTTATCAGTATTATTCCCGCACGTTACGGTTCTTCGCGCTTTCCCGGTAAACCGCTCGTCACATTGGGTGGAAAATTACTTATACAAAGAGTTTACGAGCAGGTAGCGCAAGTGTTAGACGCTACCTATGTTGCCACCGATGACCGGCGAATTTATGATGCGGTGATCGGATTCGGTGGACAGGCAGTGATGACTTCACCAAACCATCAGAGTGGAACCGATCGCATCAAAGAAGCCATGCAACAGATAGACGGAAGCGTTGATGTGGTTGTAAACATTCAGGGCGATGAGCCTTTTGTACAATATAGACAAATCAAGGCATTATGTGCATGCTTCCAATCAGCCGACACCCAGATTGCCACCCTGGGCATCCCCTTCCAAACCATGGAAGAGGTAGAAAACCCCAATTCACCCAAGATTATTGTCGACAATAACGACAACGCCTTGTATTTCTCACGGTCGGTGATACCGTTTATCCGGGGAATCGAGCGAGAAATGTGGCTGAAAGCATATCCCTTTTTAAAACACTTGGGCTTTTACGCTTACCGCCGAGACGTACTTGACGAAATAACCCAATTACCGCAGTCTAGCTTGGAGAAAGCCGAAAGTTTAGAGCAATTACGCTGGTTACAAAACGGATATAAAATAAAAGTGGCACGCACTGAAATTGATACCGTGGGTATCGATACACCGGAAGACTTGAAAAGAGCTGAAGTCTTTTTAGCAAACCAATCGTTAGACGTAGGTAAATAGTCCATCAGTTATTTCATCGGGCAGAACAAAACAAAAAAGCATTCTTGTAAAGAATGCTTTTTTATTATAATATGACACCTCTCTCTTTGTCTCTCTTGAAAAGAAGAAATGTAAAAGGGAAGCTTATACCAAACTTAAACTATATCCAATGTATATGTGTTCGGAAAAATTGTTTTATCCCGCCTTACCGGATGAAGATTTTCTGCTTTGATTTTTGTTAACAAAATCTTTCCAACTGCGATATTTTACCTCAGAATCAGGTCGGCCCATTTGTAAAAAATGGCAATAGGCGGCGCCCAAAGCATCGGTAGCATCCATAAAGCGCGGCATATCTGTCTGGTCAAGATGCAGCAAACGCTGCAACATACCTGCCACCTGCTCTTTCGATGCCTGCCCTCTGCCAGTGATAGCCATTTTGATTTTAAGCGGAGCATATTCGTGTATAGGGATGTCTCGATGTATGGCGGCGGCAATGGCTACACCCTGCGCACGACCCAGTTTGAGCATCGACTGCACATTCTTTCCGAAAAAGGGTGCTTCGATGGCAAGTTCGTCAGGCAAATAAGCGTCGATGATTCCAATAATGCGTTCAAAGATATGGCCCAAGCGGAGATAATGGTCAGTAAGTTTGCGTAAATCAATAATTCCCATCGCGACCATCGAGGCTTTGTTGTCGACGATTTTAATGATGCCGTAGCCCATCACATTCGTACCGGGGTCGATTCCGAGAATAATTTTTTCTGCCATCTTTCGCATTCTGTCCCTATTATTTTATCGTTCCATGTAAGGATTATGTGCCAATTCGTGGCCGATGGTAGTCTGCGGTCCGTGCCCGGGAAATACTTTAGTTTGATCGGGCAACTGTGATATAAGACGGATGCTTTGTATCATATCAAACATGCTTCCACCTTCCAAATCTACTCGTCCAATGGAATTTTGAAATAGTGTGTCACCCGAAAACATCACCTCTTCTTCCCGACAATAGAAACAGGTGCTACCGGGGGTATGGCCGGGCGTATGAATGAGGGTGAAGGTGTGGTTACCAAAGCAGATTGTGTCAGTAGCTTCAAGATATGTTTCCACAGGAGGCAGCTCATAATCCAACGAAACACCCAAAAGACTTTCGGCTTGTCGGGACAAGTTTTCCATAAGCATTTTGTCGGCAGAAAGTACCTCGGGCTGTAAGCCAAATACATCGTAAATGGTGTTATTCCCCATATTGTGATCGATGTGAGCGTGGGTAGCCACGAGATGTTTAGGAGTTAACTTATTCTCAGTGATATAGCGCACAATGGCCTCGCGTTCTGAATTGAAAAAGGCGCCGCAATCAATAAGGATACATTCGCTAGTTTCATCAGAAACGACGTAACAATTTTCTTGCAACATGTTACATACAAAAAGTTGTATATTCAGCATCATTAAATGTACTTGTTTTTTGAGTGATTAATTAACGGGAAGATAAATAACATTTTTCTCTCTGAACCAAGCTTCTTTAAACCAATTGGTAACTGGCGTAACATCCAAAATATTCTTAAATGGTCGGATTTCTGCCGAGAGGTCACCGCCTTTCAGGCAAATCAATCCGTTTGGAATAGCGTTAAATTGTTGTTTAGAGATGTTTTTTCTTGTTATCTTGAGCAAGTCGCCCAGTGGCATTACTGCCCTACTGACAACAAATTCATATTTACCTTTTTCTTCTTCTCCAGCACATTGTTCGGCAATCACATTTTCAAGACCTATCGCCCTACTGATTTCTTGTGTTACTTTGATTTTCTTTGCTGTACGATCGATAAGTTTAAACCGACACTTCGGGAAAATAATGGCCAGCGGAATACCTGGAAAACCTCCACCCGTTCCAAAATCCAAGATGTGGGTTTCGTCTTTAAAACGAATGTACTGAGCAATGGCCAATGAGTGTAGAATGTGATGCAGATAAATATTATCAATGTCTTTGCGCGATACGACATTAATTTTTTGATTCCAATCTTTATATAAGTCGGACAGCACAGCAAACTGTTGCTGCTGTTCATCGCTCAAATTGGAAAAATATTTTAAGATTTCTTCCATATTATATCTTTAAGTATGGGGTTAATAAAGACTTACTTCATAATCTTATTGAGTTCATCCCTATCTATTTCGATACGTATTTGGCCTATCGAATGGGGTGCAATTTCGTCTTCTCCGTAAATAAAGATTATATCGTCTTCGTTCAAAATAAAATTATCGGGTACATAAATATCTCCATCAGCAAAGATATACTGCTGCTGAAGTGCCTCTAAGCTTTTGGCATTAAATTTCTTTTTTATCTTTTCTAATAATATTTCTTGCAACGTTTCTTCGTAGCCGGGAACAAAGATATCTTTTAATGTAATGATGCGCCCAGTCTTCGCATCAATATTCTTTACCAAGGTTTGGTTGATGCCGTGTGCACCTCCACCATAAGTATAAACTGTAGCGGTGTAAATAATTACATTATCTGCGCCGACCTGTGTGGTTGTTCTTACTTGATAATCATAGTTATAAGAGTTGGCATGTGCTTGATCTTCTCTGTATAATTTACCGTAATCCTGCAGGTACTCCGAAACAAACTTGTTAACAAACAAATTAACAGCACGCCTTATATCTGCAGAATTCGAAGGTAAAAGATAATCGGGCACGATAATTCCCGATTGTATAAGCGCTTGATTTATCTTAGCTATGAGCACAGGGTTTGTCTTAGCCGCATGATTGCCTTTTGCATATTGCACACTAAAAGAAAGGTTACATCGGGGTGCATTAGTATCTTTGGCTAAGGTCACAGTTGTATCGACAGTAAAACTATCAAATTCTATTTCATCTGTTTTTGCTGTTTTCTGTCGATTATCCATACAAGCACATACTGCCACAAAGATAACCGCGGTGAAGATCAATTTTGCCATAAAATCCCTAACTAGTGATGCGCAAAGTTAGCAATAAAATCATTCACGCTTATAACATTCTGTACGAATATGCATTATCTGTGGGTGGAAAAACGTAATTTTGCACCCATTATTTAGTTGAAATAAAGGTTAGGATGTCAACACTAAGGATAAAAAAGAAAGTTGCCTTGTTTGATTTAGATGGGGTTGTTTTTGATACAGAACCGCTTTATACCGAGTTTTGGAAAGGTATTTTTGAACGTTTTCTTCCCGGTAATAATCAATTAGAATATGCCATTAAAGGTCAAACGCTTGTAGAAATCTACGACAAGTATTTCCCAAATCAAGTTGACAAGCAACAAAGTATCACCCAAGTGCTCAACGATTTTGAACAACAAATGCCTTTTAACTATGTGGCAGGTTTTCTTCCTTTTATAGAAGATCTAAAGCGTAACGACATAAAGACGGCCGTTGTAACAAGTAGCAATCGTGAAAAGATGAAACAGGTTTATAAACAACATCCTGATTTTAAAACTTTATTTAATAAAATTCTTACTTCAGAAGACTTCAACAAAAGTAAACCCGACCCGGATTGTTATCTTAAAGGGGCAAAATATCTTGAAGCAGAGGTATCCGAATGCATTGGTTTTGAAGATAGCCTAAACGGACTTAGAGCGCTTCAGGCTGCCCACATCACAACGATAGGGTTGTCTACAACCAACAGTCCAGAACTCATTGCTTCCTATGCCGACATCGTTATACCTAATTACCAAGAGCTTACATTCAGCAGTTTGTTAGCCGTACTCGATAAACAGCATATATAATAAAATCAATAACCAACTCGTACCCAATATATAAATTCATTATGGCAGGTTACCTAATTACTGATACAAAAAAAATAACGTCTACACGTTTTATTGAGATGAAGCAGAGAGGTGAAAAAATCTCGATGCTCACAGCTTATGATTATACCACAGCAGGGATCATAGACCAAGCAGGGGTTGACGGAATATTAGTCGGCGACTCTGCGTCAAACGTCATGGCAGGCAACTCTGACACTTTACCTATTACCATCGACGAAATGATTTATCATGCCCGCAGCGTAGCAAAAGCTGTAAAACGGGCAATAGTTATCTGCGACATGCCCTTCGGAAGCTATCAAATATCACGCGAAGAGGGCATCAAAAACGCCATCCGAATAATGAAAGAAACCGGCGTTGACGCATTGAAGATTGAAGGGGGAGCAGAAATTGCTGATACCATAAAAGGTATTATTCATGCAGGTATCCCTGTCATGGGCCATTTAGGGCTTACTCCACAAAGCATCCATAAATTCGGAGGGTATGGGCTTCGTGCTAAAACCGAAAGTGAGGCTAAAAAACTAATGGATGATGCACTATATTTAGAGCAGGTGGGATGCTTTGGCATTACACTCGAAAAGGTTCCCGCACAATTGGCTACACAGGTAACACAAGCAGTAAACTGTGCTACCATTGGTATTGGTGCAGGCAATGGTACCGACGGACAAATACTTGTATATGCCGACATGTTAGGACTTACACACGAATTCAAGCCTAAATTTTTACGTCAATATGCCCATCTTTACGATACAATAACTGAAGCCGTAGGCCATTATATTGCAGATGTAAAGTCCACAGACTTTCCAAATGCGCAAGAATCTTACTAAATTGAGCAGAAAAGCCTGCTACTCTGACAATTTATGAATACACAAAATACTCCTGTACACATTCATCTCTGGCATCGCGATTTTTGGCTCTTGTCAATCATCAACCTACTGATAACGATGGCTGTCTATATGTTGATACCGGTTTTGCCGATATGGATGCAGACTTCAACCCATTTCACCTCCATTGAGATGTCACTTGTTATGGGCAGTTATGGTGTTGGTTTATTTCTTTTAGGTGGTTTTTGCAATCGCCTTGTTCAAGTGTACCGACGCAACAATGTTTGTCTGGCCGCCTTGTTTATCGTTATTCTCTCATTGGTAGGAATATGGACTGTCGAGAACGAAATGTCCGTATCTCCATTTTCTTTCTACCTTTTGTTGTTATGCCGGATTGTGCAAGGAGCCTCGTTCGGCCTTGTTCAGATGATTTTATCGGGCACACTGATTATTGACAAAAGCGAATCTGCACAACGCACAGAGGCCAATCATGCCTCTGCTTGGTTTGGTAGGTTTGCCCTCTCCTTAGGTCCCATGCTCGCCATCATTCTTTCGCGTACCGAGTGTAACGTGTTACTTGTATCTGCGCGATTGCCTTGACGACCTTTGTACTACTTAGAATCATTCGTTTTCCATTTAAAACGCCTGACGATAATGTAAAAGTATTCAGCACCGACCGTTTCTTTCTACCTTCAGGAAAATGGCTTTTTCTCAATCTTTTTATCATTAACACAGCCATCGGCATATTGATGACAATAGAGTTTACAGCTCTTTTTTACGCGTTAATAATGGTAGGCTTCTGTTTGTCGCTATTGGCCGAGCGCTATGTTTTTGTAAATGCCGACTTAAAAAGCGAAATTATCACCGGACTGATTTTGATAGGTGCTGCATTGCTGATGATGCTGACACGAAACCAAATCATAGTTAGCAGAATTTCACCCATACTCATCGGGTTGGGAATCGGACTGATTGGCGCCCGCTTTCTACTGTTTTTTATCAAGCTAAGTAAGCATTGTCAACGCGGAACAGCACTAAGCACCTACATCCTTTCATGGGAAAGTGGCATAGCCTTTGGGCTTTTTGCAGGTTATGCGTTCTTTTTCGAGAAAGAAAGTCATGCTCTTATCGCCGCCCTTATCATTGTTATTATCTCGGCCATTATTTATCTTTCATTCGTACACACGTGGTATATGAAGTGGAAAAATAGATAATATCAGAAAGAAAGCTATAAAACTTTAACGCTTAATACAGCCGCAATAGATGTGATCGGTAGAATTGAGATGTAGCAATAATACTGATGTTTCAAGTGCTTCTATTTTTACCTACAGACTTCTAATGAGGCTTAGAAGCCGTTCTAAAGCCCTCTGTTTATAGCTTTGCCAAGTTGTTTTACAAAAGCTATGCTTTTAACTTCTAATATCTATGCTTTTGGCTTCTAAAAGCTATTCTTTTACCTCCTAAAACCTATGCTTTTGCAACTCAAAAGCATAGGTTTTGCAAAATGGTTGTGTAATGGCCATAAATAAAGAGGCGTAGAAAAGATATCTACAACAGACAGGATGGTATGCCTTTCGAGAATTTATAGTATCTTTGTGCATAAACAATAGAATACAAATGGAAAAGAAAAAGATAGCGCTACTTTTTGTTTGTTTGGGAAATATCTGTCGATCGCCGGCAGCTGAAGGCGTTATGAAGCAGTTGGTTAAAAACAAAGGCTTGGAAGAGCGGTTTGAAATTGACTCGGCCGGTATCGGCGGATGGCACGCAGGACAACTACCCGACTCGCGTATGCGACAGCGAGGTGCACTGCGAGGATTTAACTTTAACAGCAGAGCAAGACAGTTTTCGCCCGACGACTTTAACCGTTTCGATTATATTTTTGTGATGGATAACGAAAACTATCGAGCCATAACTGCACTGGCACGAACCAAAAACGACAAGCAAAAGGTGCGAATGCTGGCCGATTATATCACAACTTACAAAAATGCGAACACAATTCCCGATCCATATTATGGTGACGAAGGGGATTTTGATTATGCACTCGACCTGATTGAAGATGCGGTGAGTGGACTGCTTAAAATCTATGAAAATGAAGAATGAAGAACTGGATTTGGCCTGGCAATTTATTAAGAACACTGGTACACACCTTTTCCTTACAGGCAAAGCCGGAACAGGTAAAACCACTTTTTTGAAAAACTTAAGAGAGCAGCTTCCCAAGCGTATGGTGGTGCTGGCACCTACGGGTATTGCCGCCATCAATGCCAATGGCGTAACTATTCATTCGTTTTTTCAACTTCCTTTTTCGCCCTACATTCCTAATACTACATTCCGTTCAAACGCTACTCCTTTTCATTTCGGCAAAGAGAAACAGCGCATCATCCGTACAATGGACCTGCTTGTTATCGACGAAATCAGTATGGTGCGGGCCGACCTACTCGATACAATAGACGTGGTATTACGGCGTTATCGAGACAGAAGCAAACCTTTTGGTGGCGTGCAACTATTGATGATTGGCGATTTACAACAGCTTGCGCCCGTTGTAAAAGAGGAAGAATGGAAACTTCTGCAACCGTATTACGACTCACCGTATTTCTTTTCGAGCAAAGCTTTGCAGCAAACAGAGTATATGACGATAGAGCTTAAAACGGTTTATCGACAAAGCGATGAAATGTTTTTGAGTCTGCTGAACAAGATTAGGGAAAACAAGGCCGACGAAAATACCTTTCAACTACTCAATCGTCGATACATCCCCAACTTCAATCCGCCCCAAGACGCAGGCTACATACGTCTTACCACACACAATTATCAGGCTCAACAGATTAATAACGACAAACTGGCCGAGCTGCCGGGAAAGGCGTTCAGCTTTCAAGCAACAGTGTCGGGCAACTTTCCCGAACAGTCGTATCCAACAGACGAAACATTGGTCTTAAAAGAGCAGGCACAAGTAATGTTCGTCAAGAACGATACTTCCGGAGCAGGGCGTTATTATAACGGTATGTTGGGAAGGGTTGTCGGAGTATCGCCCAAAGGAATTTCTGTTCGCAACAACGCCGATGACAGCGTGATTGAGGTGGAAAAAGAAGAATGGCTCAACACCAAATACGTGCTGAACAAAAAGACACAGGAGATTACTGAAGAGGTGGAAGGCACGTTTAGGCAATATCCTCTGCGACAAGCATGGGCGGTAACAATACACAAAAGTCAGGGACTAACCTTCGAGCATGCCATTATTGACGCACAGCATTCGTTTGCGCACGGGCAGACTTACGTTGCATTGAGCCGTTGTAAAACACTTGACGGACTAGTGCTAAGCGCACCCCTGACAAGCCACGCAATTATCTGCGACGAAAAGGTAAATGCTTTTAATCTAACGGCAAACCATCCTGATACCACCACTGTCAGCAGGCTTGAAAAGGCTTATGCACTGCATTTGCTTGACGAACTGTTTGATTTTCGTCCTCTCGGAACAGCATTCGAGCGGATATTACGACTGCTTGATGAGCATTTTCACAAAAAATATCACCGTCTGCTAACCGAATATAAACAACTGCGACCAATAGTGAACGAGCTGGTCGATGTAGCCTTTCGATTTCGGCTGCAATACACCCGTTTGCTAACATCGGCATCTACCCGTATAGAAGACCAAACCGTGCAGGCACGCATTCAGGCCGCCGCAACCTATTTCAGCGAAAAGCTGCAACCTCTTCTTGCGCTTCAACAAAAGACATCGCCCGAAACTGATAGCAAAACACTGAAGAAAACTCTAGCCGAACGATTGACCGAATGGAATGAAGCGATTATCTTCAAAACTTCTATCCTACAATACGAAAGTAGAGAGGATACCGTTTTCAGCGTAAGCGATTACCTGCACACTAAAGCACGAATGCTGCTCGAAGCAATGGAACGGCACAATGGCAATGCTCGAAAAGAAAAACGAAAGCCGAAAGAGCGAACACCTAAACCTGATACGCGTCTGCTTACCTACGAACTTTACAAACAGGGCAAGTCTATCGAGGTAATTGCGCAAGAACGCAACCTAACCCTCTCGACTATTGCTTCACATCTGGCATTTTACATCGTACGGGGCGATGTGGATGTAAACGAACTTGTCGAC
The DNA here is from genome assembly GCF_000614205.1 of Hoylesella saccharolytica JCM 17484. GTDB lineage: Bacteria > Bacteroidota > Bacteroidia > Bacteroidales > Bacteroidaceae > Prevotella > Prevotella saccharolytica. The sequence continues at coordinate 23,628 of NZ_BAKN01000013.1, read as the reverse complement.
ACTGCAAAACAACTCGAAATTGTACATTACCTTACCCGATTTCCTCAAGAGAAGAAGACAGCAGGCGATGTAAAACAGAATGTTTCGAACGAGATTACTTATACCGACATCAAACTAGTGCTGGCAAGCTATTATCGATAAAATAGAAAAATGGTTAAAATATTTGATGCGATAAAGCGAAGACGAAAATTAAATATGGTGTAATCACTCGGATGTCAGATAATATAAAATTATGCGAAAACACCCGAGTGTTTAGATAGAAAAGCACTTTTCTCTCGAAAACGCTCGGGTGTTAGTACTTAAAAAACGCTTTTAGTATCGCCGTCTGAGGATACTGTCTTCACCTTTTTATCATCTTTGCAGTATTTCCCGCATCGGTTCTGACAAGATAAACGCCCGATGGCAACGAACCAATATGAAGGGTTACTTGCCCATTGATAAGCGAAGCGGACAACACCTTGATACCGTTCAAGGAAAAAAGAGACACTTCGGTGGCCAACATATCTTTTATTCCGACCGTTTCGTGTGCAACTGAAGGATATATCGTTACTTTTCTTGCAGTAGCATCAGCATAAGCCTTGACTATATCATTAGTAATGTCGGTATCCTCGCTGATGGCTATCCACCCCACCCTTTCTCGAATGGGACTCTGCAAGGTATGTTTAAACGATGTGTTGGAGGGGTCTGAATTAAATCGGATGCGCACGTTATCGGTTGTCTGGGGGATAACGGGCTGTATGCGAACCATTCCGGCAAACGCCCGATTCATTGTCTGCATTTGTGCTAGAAACTTGACCGATTTCAGATTGCGGTTGAACCTAATTTGTGGACTTGCGGTGGCCGAGGTAGTAGACAATAGCGTATCTCCTACGGTAAACATCTTACCGTAACCATCTACTGCACGGCCTTTTTCAATGGCAAAAAATGCAACTTTGGGTTGAGTGCGGGGTGCATTTTCATCGTCTAAATATTGCTGACGTTGCACAATATACTTAAATCCGCGTGGTGTAACATTAAATACGCGTCCCATACATGGGTATTCCACAGAAGAATAAATGGGTGTTGCTAAAACAACAGGTGTCTGCGGAAAGGGAACAGCAAAGATAACGCTTACAGTGTCGGCTCCAATGAAGTTACCACCATTGATATATCCCGCCTCATAAGCCAACGATCCAATAGTTCCGTTACCGGGTTTAGCCACAATTAAGTTGGACGTTTCTGCACCATTGCTAAATACTTGCGTAGCGCCTTTAGCCAATGTCATATAGTGATAGCGCATAAAGGCATACTTGCTGTTGAGTTGCAAGATGTTTTGCACGTGCTCGACCGGATAAAGATTAGCATTGCGGAAAGTGGGACTACCGAAGACTATAGCGGGTTCGGCGGTGAATGGTGCTCTAAAATAGCTATAAGCCAACTCGCCAGTTTCTGCCGTAAGACTGCCATATTGAATATCAGGGTTGCTGCCGTGCGCATTACTGCTCATCTCAGTTCCGTCGATGATATTATATACCTCGGTAGAATAAAGATTGCGCCCATCGTAGGTTTCCACCCGAACACGATAAGAATAATAGCCTGAGGTCTTCAACGTGTCTTTCAACGTGTAATTGGCAGCTTGTTCAGAAACTTTCAAACGTACCAATTCTTCCCATGCCCCATCTTGATTGCTCTTGCGTTCAACAATCATTGCCGACGTCAATTCACCATTGCGCTCGCGCCAATTAAGTGTAACCACCATCGTAGACGGAATAAACGTAAGCTTAAGATTATTAGGCGCATACAAACGGGGAGCAGTGGGCACATAATCGTATTTGGAATTATAGCCCACACCCGTTTCCATAGCGGCATAGTATTCACCCGTCGGAGTGAGATAGTTTTTAGCAGCGAGCGACGCATCTCGTGTATTATAGATTTTAGAACAATCGGCCTCGCTGTTCCAATATGCATATCGCTCAATGTATTCGGCTCCATTCATATAAGTCAGAATGGGGCGCATGGCATTGAGAGTCTTCTGATAATTGGCAGCCGACCCCGTTCGATCGCCGTTGTACCAATTGTTGCTCCAGCTGGCTCCCCACAAATATTCTGAAACCCATATAGGGCGTTTATATCTCAAGAAGAAATTATTCTTCATGTTCCCTTCCCAATTGGTGTAATACCAATACGAGTGCACATCAAGAATATCAACTCGGTAACCGCGCGCATCAGCAGATCCATAAACTCTTTGAGCCACCCCAAGCTACCGTCATGCGAAGAGGGTGAAGCCAATCGCATACCCGTTGCCATCAACTTTTCCCAATTGGCCAATACCTCAGCCACTGTTGCAGGCTTATCGTCGGCTTTATTACCTGGCTCATTATTGGTTTTCAGGTGGGGAGAATAAGTAACCGAACCACAATCGTTGATTGGCGGCCAAGCCTCATGAATGTGATGCGGAACGCATTCGCGATCGATACCCGCATCTTCGCCCAAGCCGAAAGAATAACACCAAGTAGTATTCAAGGCATTATTAGATACGGAACGAGTATCATTGGCAAGACCTTTCTTACTTACATCCTGCCACTTAAACAAACGATACGACGATACCTTACTCGCCATGACTTCCGGTAAGTTGATAAGCAAATCGTTTTTATCTGCAATAAAACAGCGACTATAGCCGTAGCCTCCTGGCAAATTGCTCAACGTTACCATATATCCGCGTTTGAGCTTAAAACTTTTCACTCGGTTGTTTAACTTTTTTACAGTCAGCGTATTCATAAATCCGTTGGTGTGTTCAAGCCCGAAATCACTGCACGAGTCTCCTTTCTGATTGATTTCCGAATAAATCGTCAGGACCTTATCCGTACCATACGGCAACAACAATGCACCACCATCGTATATACGTATCTGACAGTTCCGATTCAATACCGCCGGTTGCCCTTTAATTGAAACAAAGCCAAGTTGCCCCAGCGCAACGCTGGGTTTAAGCTTATCGAATATCACCACGGCATGTTGCGTATTTGTAATGTTGATACTTCCTGTTGCGGTAAACGGCGTAACCGATGTAATATGATAATCGGTATTGCCACTAAGCGTAACCGCAGAATTCACTTGTTCTACAACCGTGCGGGTGTTATCAGCCCACGTTTCCAATAAACCGAATAGGAGTAAACCAAGTAACGTAAGTCTATTCATACTGTTGATATGTTTAGTTATGAGTGGCAAAAATACCATCATTTTTTATTTTGTGCAAATTATTTACTTCACAACGGCTTAGTTACGGTATAGACCACGCTTTCTTAATTTAAATTTCTTTATTTCATTTTCACATATAAAAAAATAAAAACTTTAAGATTAATCTTTATATTGCAATATTCAAGATATAGAAGAGCAGTTAGAGTAAGTTTTTGTGTATATAGCATTTTTATGCAAAAAATTATGTTTATCAATAACCATAGCAGAATTTCTTTTTTACAAAGATTTTTCTTTGCCAATATCATGTGCTCTGTTCTTGCACATACTGTATTGTACTACAACAGATTATTCAACAATTTAATATAGAGATTTATGTGTAAAAAAACAAGTAAACAAATCTTTTTTGCCTTCTGCCTTCTGGGAACAATTTTATTAGGCAGTTGTAATAGTGATAATGACGAACCCACTAAAGGACCGGTCCAAGAGGAAGAACAACAGGAGGGTAGTACACAAATTGAAACTGGCGGAATAAAGTTCGATCTTAGCGAACAGCCTTTCGGGGCAGACACAGAAGAGGGTAGCCGAACACCCGAGCCAATGACAACCACCGATACAGTGCAACTTTGTGAGGATGTTTCTGCCGAAGTAACCCTTGAACGCGAACACATTCCTGCTACCCGCGGCACAAAACGAAAACTGCAAAATGGCACCTACCAACTTTATGCCAATCAGGGAACATCGTGGCATGTAATGACATTCAAAATCCAAAACAATCAAATGACCCTGATAGGTCCTAATTTAAAGCTTAATCCGGGCACTTACCACTTTTACTGCTGTAACGAGAAAATGGTATTCAATGAGGCGGACGGCAAATTTACTGTTGGTATTAGTAATGCAGGTTCAGAACTTTTCGGCGTAGCAAAAAATATTTCCATTAGTGGGGCTGATGCGAATGTAACAATGAGCCTTACTCGCTTGAGCGCGCGAGTAAAAGTAAAATTGGCAGCGATGATGGATTTTCCCAGTGGGGTTTCAACTTATCTCACTTCTGACCAGCACATTGCTAATGTACTGGCTTACGACATTGCCACCAACAATTATTATGATGCATCAACAGGGGTTTTGCCTCAAAGTTATAACACCTATATTGCAGCACCCGACCTCGTCCCTGCTACTGTTGCTGAGCAGAAATACGGCACAATGAAATCTATTATCAGCAGACAATACAACTATGTATTTATGGGTACCAATCCTTCAAAACTTTATGTAAAATTCAATGGTTCTGAGAAACTATATGGACGCAATTTCAAAGATTTCGGATTGGTTGCTTTTCAAGTGAACATCCCCCATCTTTTTGCCAACGGATCTTATGTACTCCGCATGCGTTTAGTACCCAATTATCGCTACCTCTTTCACGACGGAACCATAGGTTATCTGCGCAACAAAGGCACACGAATTCCTATAGCCCTGCGTATCAACGACTACATCGGTATTGCCCTTAGTGATGCCGCCCCTAAGGAAGAACCCTATGATTATACACCTCATCCAGATGGTATGACCATCCCTGCACCGGGAGACGAGGCAAATTGGTTCATTACCAGCTGGTCTAATCATCGTCTGCAAAGCAGAGCAATAGGATGGTACGATCAAACATTACCTGGAAACGCAGCAGCACCATTATATACTGAAATACAGTGGAAAGAACCACTCGCTAATGTAGGAAAGGGCTGGTATTATACTTGGGATCCTCTCTATACAGGCACTTTTTATGATCTACAGTTCTATCCGAATATGAAAAGGAAAGGGGCAAGTAAAGATCCTTTCCCGGCTTTTAACTGGACAGATCTACATCGCGATGCCGTTCGAAACTATTGTATTACGAAAGGAAAGACAGATTTCTCTCAAGCACTATTCGACCAACAAGGAAAATGGTATTTGCCGTGTGTAAGCGAATGGAAAGTATTTCTTCTTGGAATTGGTCTTTGCAACAATTTTAATCAAGACAACTCTCGCGAACACTATTTTGAAAAGCAAGAACTTCCTTACGCTCCTTATAAAATTTATCACCTTCGTTCTTTGGCATCTGCTTTTTACCAAGCCAATATTATTAACTACGCCCTTACAGTTGCGGGCGGTTCTCCTTTATGGGATAATAATGGAGTAGGATACCATTACTATACAAGCGATGAAGCATCAGGGCCAACAAGGTATGGTTCAACATACGCTTATAGTTTTACCTGCGATGCAAACAATAGGGTATTTTTAAATATAACTAGGAAGTGGATACCATTTACATATCGAAATCGTGTTCGTGTACGCGCATTTGTAGCATTATAAAATCTGTTGAGTTATGAAAAAGAATACTGTTAAAGCATCTGATTTTCAGAAAGCATCCTACATTGCCCCGCAATGCGTGGTGATAGAAGTTGAAAAATTACAGTTTATCTGCACATCGATACGCCCCAACAAAGATGCTTCCGGACAGGACGATTACGATGAAAGCGATTCAGAAATAGATGGTGGAGAAGGAGGTATTGATTTTTAACATCAAATAAAACTTTCAATAAATAACACTGAATTAACTATGGGGTGAACCCCTCATCAAGCACTTACAGAAAATGCAAGTACTTGTTGAGGAGTTCGCCTTAACTTACCTACCGAAACACGAATTCGTGTAATATTAAGTAATTGGATATATCTCCATTGGGTCTGAAACATTTCTGGAATATTTATATATGTAGAATGCTTAAAATAATTTATGACGACTCATCAGGGTGTCCGCATGAGTCGTCACAAACTATGAGCGATTTGAGACAAGTATTACATTCGTATTTTAATGCTGCCACCCACCATTAGCCATAAGCCAGGCTGGCGCACACTACCAAGATCGTAGTAGCGGTGAGCGGTAAGATTGTCAGCCGATACATAGATGGTGTAAGCAGGCCTATCCCAAAGCAACTTACAATCAAGCTTAGCGTAGGGGTGATATCCGTTCATTCGCTGTTGCCAACGCAAGGCCCAGTGGGCGGAGAGGTGTGAGAAAATGCAATGATCTATCGTTGCAGTGAACTTGTGTCGTAGATATTCTAACGCATAGAGCGACTTGAAGATGGGCTGGGTAGTAGCATGCTGCTGGTGAATATAGGCATAACCTGCCGTTATCCGCGTGATGAAACTGTGAGGCAGTAGTTCGTTGATATAGAGCGAGGCGTCAACCGAAGCACCCATATTATCGAGCTTTCCGATGTTGAGGGCATGATACCGGGTAGATGCGGAGGTTTCAAATACCCAGTCGATCATATCTCTACCATTACTATAAAAACTGTTCAGAAGAACTTCTACTCCTACAGTTCTGTATCGGGCACCAAGTTTGAAAGTCGACACTTTCTCAGGACTGAGGTAAAGATCACCCGTCTGTGCTTTGTTACTAATATAAAGGTCGGTGTAAGTGGGTAGGCGCAGGGCCTTGTTCCACGAAGCAAAGACTTTCCAACAGTCAGTAGGGCGATATGAGATGTCAATACCGGGATAGAAACGAAAAGCATCGCCAAGCCACGTATTTTTATTCGCTAGCAGTCCGGCGGAGAGAGTAAAACGTTCGAGAACAATATTATGCTCAATAAAAAAGCTTGTATTGGTACGTTCTCCCTTGCGCTCGTATTTTCTTTCAGAGCCGGAGATGGATATCTGTTTGTCGGGCGATAATAGTTCTCCGTAAGCGGTGCTATAAATCTGCTCGCGTCGTAGGTCGGCACCAAATGCCGTTCTTCCTAATGCCCAGGCAATATGAGAATTAAGTGAGGCACCAAGGACATCAGTTCGGTGATAGTTTTCACCCATTGCGGCTCCAGATTTTCCGCGTATCCACTGGTAATGGTCGTAGTCTCGATGCCAATAAAGAGCTGGCGAGAGCGCTAGCCCTGCGGGCAGCCCGTGAATATTTCCACTAACAGAGGCAATGATACGGCGGGTTTCTTCGTACTGGTTATTTGATGCAATACCGTAAAAGGTTCCAGCTCCATAGTCTTTCGAGGTTACACCGGCCTGCCAGAAAAGGTCAAGACGAGACGAAGCAAATCCTCCCTGATAATAAACCTGTCGTTTTTTGAATGCAGTATTCTCCATTCCGCCATCCGATTGCATATATCCTCCGCTGATGCTGTTACGCAGTTTGGGAGCTATAAGCGTAACGCCTGCATTGGTACCAAACGTTCCGAACGAACCACTCTCTGTTGACAGACGCACGTTAGTGTATTCGTCAGTTTTGGTAACAATGTTAATGGCTCCACTGAAAGCCGATGAGCCAAACACACGCGCAGCTGCTCCTTCGAGAACCTCGATACGCTGAATGTCGGAAAGTGAAACGGGGAAATCGGCGGCATTATGACCTGTTTGCGGACTGCTGATATTGATGCCATTCAATAGAATGGTAATTTGGTCGAATGTTCCGCCATTAATAGAGATGTCCGTCTGTATACCAAAGCCTCCGCGCTGACGGACATCCACGCCCGAGACTAATTTTAAAATGTCGTTGATACTCGTTGCCGCCGCCCGGTGAATATCCTCGCGCGTAATCACAGCAACAATCTTGGCCGACTGCAATGCAGTAAGCGGCACACGCGAACCCGTAACGACCACCTCGTCTAGTTTCAGCTCCTGTCGGTTCAGGGAATCTTCGGCAAGTGTGGGGCGCGTACTGATACTATCTGCCTTAGCATTCGTCAACGTAGCAATACTCAGCGTTCCCACAATTACCTCTTTTCCCAAACACGAAAACAGGGCATAACCTCTACGCGAGAAGTGGGTAAACCTAATGGTTCGGCGTTTGTTGAAAAATGGTTGATACATAAACTATATTATTAATAAAACGCTGCAAAGGTAATAAAAATGGAAACCACTCATTTGCAGATTCCAAGTTTTTTATATACTTTTGCAAGCAAAAATAAGGGCCTCGTAGTTCAGCTGAATAGAATGCAGGATTCCGGTTCCTGAGATCGCGGGTTTGAATCCCGCCGAGGTCACTCTTTATCAATGGATAATCAAATGAAATGTTTGAATAGTTTAGACGAACAAAAGCATTATCCTCTTATATTCCTTTTCCTACTATTAAATTTTGCACATGAACATAACAGAGAGATTTATTCGGTATACCCAATTTGACACACAATCAGACGAGAACTCAGAAACCGTTCCCAGCACTTCCAAACAACTAATATTTGCGCGCTATCTCAAGGAAGAACTTGAGAGAGAGGGGTTGAGTGACGTCGAAATGGATGAGAAAGGTTACATCTACGCAACTCTTAAAGCCAATACAAAGAAAAATATTCCCACCATCGGGTTTATTTCGCATTACGACACCAGCCCCGATTGCTCTGGAACCGATGTAAAAGCCCGAATTGTAGAAAATTACGACGGGGCTGACATAGAACTCTCACCCGGTATCATTTCCTCACCCATGAAGTTTCCCGAACTGAAAAATCACATAGGAGAAGACCTCATCGTTACCGACGGGACTACTCTCCTAGGTGCCGACGACAAAGCAGGAATAGCTGAAATAGTGCAAGCCATGTACTATCTGCGCCAACACGACGAAATTAAACACGGCGACATCCGCATTGCTTTCAATCCTGACGAGGAGATAGGAAAAGGTGCTCACCACTTCGACGTTGATCGGTTTGGCTGTGAATGGGCCTACACCATTGACGGTGGAGATTTGGGTGAGTTAGAGTTTGAGAACTTCAACGCCGCTTCCGCAAAGGTTCTTATCAAAGGTATCAGCGTACACCCAGGCTATGCAAAAGGAAAAATGATAAATGCAAACCGATTGGCATGCGAGTTTAACAGCTTGCTGCCCGCCCATGAGACACCTGAAGCCACCGAAGCCTACGAAGGTTTTTATCACCTACTGAGCATGCAAACTTCTACAGAAGAAGCCCGACTGAACTACATTATCCGCGATCACGACCGTGATAAGTTTGAAACCCGAAAAGCCTTCTTCGACAAATGCGTACAGCAAATGAACGAGCAGTATGGCCACTCAACCATTACCGCACAAGTGCACGATCAATATTATAACATGAAAGAGAAAATTGACCCTAAGATGCATGTAATAGATATTGTATTGCGTGCCATGCAGATGTGTGGCGTTGCACCGAAAGTAAAACCCATTCGTGGCGGAACCGACGGAGCACAGCTCAGCTACAAAGGCCTACCCTGCCCCAACATCTTTGCTGGCGGAGTTAACTTTCACGGACCTTATGAGTTTGTTTCGGTGCAAGTAATGCAGAAAGCTGTCGACGTTATAACGAAGATATGCGAAATAACCGCTGATTATAATGACTGACATTAGCTTTATCCCTCTCAACGCAGCAAAAGCTTATAATGCATAAACTTTTGCTGCGTTTTCTGTCTACACCATCCTAATTATACAAGTATAAACTGTCTTTACCCGTTATCAAATGAGTTACATTTTTCCATTTTCCTCATGGTAACAAGTCTTAGAGTTATTATCTCCTAATTTTCTCACCATATCTAGACGCCGTTTATTTTAATCGAAAAATATTATGTAAGGCATATTTAGGCCTATACCTAATCTTTTTTACAGTAACTCTTCAAAAAATGGCTAATTAAGAATTATAAATTGGCAATGCTGCATGAAAATGGTCAATTAATAATAATGATGAATGATGGATTGTGAATTATTAGTTGTACTTTTGCAGACGATTTACAAAGCGTAAATTAAGGGGTGCCCGAGGTTTCGGGCTGAGATGAAACCCTCTGACCTGATCCGGATAATGCCGGCGTAGGAATTAAAAGAAGGAAATGCCCCTTTTGTATGTCTTTTCATTCAAAAGGAAAAAATGAAAAAAACAATTATTCTTACTGTAACGCTCTTAGCAGCAACAGTAGCAAATGCAGCAGGACCAAAACAAGAGTTGGCCGACACGCTGCACAGTTATCAACTTGAAACGGTACAAGTGGTTTCTACCCGTGCCGCAAAAAAAACGCCAATAGCTTTTACCAACATTAGCGGTGAGGTTCTTCGGCAACAAAATACGGGACGCGACATCCCCTTTTTGCTGTTGCAAACGCCCTCAGTAGTAGTTACAACTGATGCAGGCAACGGTATCGGATACACCTCGTTGCGGATTCGAGGTACAGATGCCTCACGAATTAACATCACCACCAATGGCATACCGGTAAACGATGCCGAAAGCAGTCAGGTATACTGGGTAAACATGGGCGACTTTGCATCAAGCCTTAACAGCATTCAAATACAGCGTGGGGCGGGTACCTCGACTAACGGAGCAGGCGCATTCGGCGCAACGGTGAATATGCAGACCGAGAGCATCGGGAGTACTCCATTTGTAGCGTTTGATATGGCCGGTGGTTCGTATGCTTCGCACAAGGAAACGCTGCGATTCGGAACCGGACTTCTAGGCGGACATTGGGGGATTCAAGGCAGACTGTCAAACATCGGTTCGAAAGGATATATTGATCGCGCTGCATCCAACCTCAACTCTTATTTCTTGCAGGCAGGCTATCTAGGAGAAACCACCTCGGTGAAATTTATTACCTTTAACGGGCAGCAACAGACCTATATGGCATGGGATTATGCATCAAAATACGATCAACAGTTGTATGGCCGTACATACAATCCCTGCGGACGAATGGAAGATGATGCCGCCGGCAATCAGCAGTATTATCGCGACCAAAATGATAATTATCATCAACAACATTATCAATTGTTGCTTAACCAGCTTCTCAGCAAACAGTGGAACCTCAACCTAGCAATACATTATACCAATGGAAAGGGTTTTTACGAGCAGTATAAAGCTAAAAAAAAGCTGGCCGACTATGGACTCGATGAGGCGGCAACCAAAGCCAAAAGTTCTTTGGTGCGACAAAAGTGGCTCAGCAACGACTTTTACGGTGCGGTAGCATCAGTTAACTACAATAATCAGCACAACCTCTTTGCCACGTTGGGCGGCGGCTGGAACAAATACGACGGCGATCACTATGGTTATGTAACATGGGTAAAGAAACCTGTGGATGAGCTGAAGCCTCAGCACCTTTATTACGATAACAAGACAAAAAAGGTAGATGGGAACGTTTATACCAAAGCTACTTACGAGTTTACAAAGGGAGTGAGCGCTTTTGCTGATCTACAATATCGGTATGTACATATCCAAATGACGGGTCCTGCCGACGCATCTTCAGCCAAACGAAAGTTTAGCTACGATGTCAACCAGACTTTTAAATTTTTCAATCCTAAATTCGGTGTGAACTACGAACTGTCGACCTCCCATCGCCTTTACGCCAGTTATGCAATCACTCATCGCGAACCCGTGCGTACAAACTTTGAACATAACATCGATGCACAGATAGAAATGCCTCGAGCCGAACGCCTGAACGATCTTGAGGCAGGCTATGAATATCGTAACAAACACTTCAGCGCCGGAGTAAATTTCTATTATATGAATTACAAAGACCAACTGGTGCCGACGGGAGAAATAAAACTTGATAAAGCCGTAACGCGCAACTTCCCCCGAAGCTATAGAGCCGGTGTGGAACTAATAGCGGCATGGATGCCTGTAGAATGGTTCAGATGGGATGCCAACGCAACACTGTCCAGAAACCGTGTGAAAGATGTTACTGTTAATCTTGAAGACATGACAACTGTAGAGGTGATACGCGGAGAAAGTCCACTTGCATTTTCGCCTAATGCAATGTTCAACAACATCTTTACCTTCCGATATAAAGGTCTTCAAGCCGCACTCATCAGTCGGTTTGTGGGCGAACAATACCTCACCAACACCGGATTACGCGAGATGATGACCAAAGACGAGCATAGTAATACAACTTACGACACAATGATGCTGAAAGAACACTTCACCACTGATGTCGATTTGGCCTACAACTTCTCACTAAAACGAGTGGGATTAAAAGACGCCAGTTTCGGCTTGACATTCTACAATATCTTTGGCGCACTGTATGACACCAACGGGTGGATTGCCGCACAATATCGTAACGACCACGGAAAGATTATTGCCGTAAATACATGGGCTCCACATGACCAAGAAGCTGCAGGGTTTTCACCCGCCGCACCTTTCCACCTTATGGCTCGATTGTCACTCAATTTCTGAAGATGCCCATCTGATACATAAATTAATAAACGATTGATACTCAACCGCTGATGATAACCTTTCTCACCCTACATGGGCTCGACCTCTTCACAACCGTTCTCGGGCTGCTCTATATTTATCTTGAATACAGAGCCAGCATTGCCCTGTGGTTGGTGGGCATTATCATGCCGGCTCTTGACGTCTGGCTGTATTGGCAACACGGACTTTATGGCGATGCCGGAATGGCAGTTTATTACACGTTAGCAGCCATGTACGGTTATGCCGTGTGGAAATTCGGACGTAAACGAGGGCAACACACCAATGGACAACTTCCCATCACACACATGCCCAAACAACTATATCTGCCTACCGCCCTTTTTTTTATCGCTGCATGGGGTGTCACCTATTACATTTTAGTACGCTTCACCGACAGTAATGTACCCCTACTCGACGCCTTCACCAACGCGTTAAGTTTTGTGGGATTGTGGGCCTTAGCACGCAAATACGTACAACAATGGCTCTTCTGGATAGTAGTAGACGTGGTTTGTACAGTGCTTTATATCTATAAAGGAATCCCTTTCAAGGCTGGCCTTTACGCATTATACGTCATCATCGCTATACTAGGATGGAAAAAGTGGCAACAGATGGCTGCTAATCAGCAGAATTTTCCTTAGAAAAAAGAATTCGAGTAGTTGGATAAGAGTAAAATCGGAAAACGGATTATTTCTCTCACAATAAGTGAGAAGAGCGGCATCGCTTAACAAAAATGGGTTACAAACAGCCGATAAAGGCTTATTTGTAACCCGTTTTTCGTAATTAGAAACTAAAACTAAAGATTAGAGATTATCCTTCAAAACAACTAATTACAAATCGTAATTATATACTATTTACACCAAATGTAAGATTTTCATTTGAAGTATCCAAATCGTACTAAAAGACACCTTTAAGTTCATCGTATCGCCGATACACTTCTTCAACGGAGTACTCTAATTTTGAAGGTTCAATATAAGCATCTTCTTCAATGCGATGGGTGTTGTCACTAAAATACCCTAACTGGATTTCACCTTCAGCTATTATGTTTGACACGACATAGAATTTCTTAGTCTTATCGTGTTTCAGACACACATATTCTCCGTTTTTGAAGTCACTTATCATACCAAATAATTTTGCTACAAAATTAGTCACTCTATTAAAAGTAACAAAATAACGGATTCTGTTTTTTATTGATTGTCTCATAATTACAAGATGTTTGATTGGTTATTTGAATTAAAATAACTACTTTTGCAACCGAATTTGAGTGCTTGCACTCTATTCGGACATACAGCCTAATCGTCGTCGAACTACCACAACAAGACCATAAAGGCTGATAATCAACTTACCCAATGGGTGAAGTGTGTCCTGCGTCATAGACGTAGAACCGCTCCTATGGGTAAGTTGCTGTGGTAGGCCATAACGACGTTGGGCAGTGGTTCTTCGTTTTCGTTTACCCGTTCTCGTTCATACCGTTGCCGTTTTACAGATTATTGTCTAACTAAAATAAAATGTAGAATGGAAACAAGAAAACTTATCTTAGGAACGATTTTCCTATTCATCTCATTGATGGCATTAGGGCAAAACAAGTTTGACCTTACACCTGATAACATGATAAAGTTTATCGGGAAAGTAAACCAAGAACAATTTGAACAATCCGTTGGTAGTCCCGTTGGCGAAGAAGAAGGCTTTATCGTGTATGAAGTGGAAAACACCTATGACAACGAGATAACGGCAATAAGGTGTTTCTACTGTGAATCCGACGGTAAACTTATCTCCGTGAAATTCGGCACGAGGTACTACCTCGCTTATTGGATAGGTTTTACTCGATTAAACGGCTACCCAAAGACAGATAAAGAGGCTCAACGCCGTGGGATGTACGCCCCTAAGAAAGACCAATTTGGGGAAATATATCAAGTCAATCTAAAGCTAAGAACATTTGGCTGTCAGATTATGGACATAAGAGAAACCCCATATTACTCTACCGCTATAATTAACTATCATACCGTTAAACTATGAAAGGTTGTCTCATTGCGATATTGTTTATCGTCCTTTTGTTTTTCGGCCCAGTAGGTTGGATATGTGCTGCGGTGGTGGGGATAATCCTTCTTGCATCAAGCGGTAAAAAGAAAAAGTAAATTACTTCTTCAATGTATGTCCTGAGATTTTTACCAATTCGTCAAACCCTTTCATCGCTTGCAAATGCTCGTAGTAGGCTCCAAACTCACTAAATGGCATTTCCGCATCAATGAGTAAATCCATAACTTTACTTTTGGATAACATTTTCAAATGGGGAACTTCTACACGGAGTTCTCCTTTTTTGAACAACGTACACTCTGTGAGAATTGTCGGAACAAAATCATGTATCCCTAAAAAGTCCTCAACTATTCTCGTGTGGAAAGAAGTGGGAGTATGGGTCTCTTGGTGGTGTGAGTTCAGCATATAATTCTACGATAATGGGTTCTTTAATTTTGGTTTCGAATGATTCTTCGGTACGTTTCACCAATTCCTCATCTGCAAAAGTAGGTGGTTTTGCCGAATTTTCACTAACTTCCCAACCTCTATTTTTAAGATTGCGGTAATGAATACGCCCTGCAAGGTCTCTTTCAAGTCGGTCTTGCATATAAGCAAGTAGTTTTTCAAAGGAAGTCATAACGTGGAACGCACCCAATGCCGGACAGTAACCACAATACTCCCCCTCCTCGTGCATGGTCATTTGTTTGAACACCACAAGTTTTACTAAAACTTTCTCCATAATGTTGAATTGATTTTATGTGCCGACTATATCCGTATAACCGACACGGATTAAATTTTTGTCTATAATTTGATTGAATTTTGCCAATGGCGTTTTCTTTCGGGTATTGTATGTGAACTCAAACTCCGCACAGTATTTGGATAGATGCTCCTTACTTGGTCTGTGGTATGTTCCCATTATTGACCGCTTCAAATGTCCTCAATAGTATTTGTGTGTATCTTACCACGAACATATTCTTTACGCCCATGATTTACTACATCGTGTACATAGTCCGAGCATAGCTTAGTGTATGCCCACCATTCATCGCTGTTTATACGGGTTCCTTTCTTAACTCGTTTGTGGATAATTGGCTCTAAGGTTTTACGCTTAGCATTTGGTACAGGTGTAATGGATAAACGTCCACCACGCTGTACAGCACCAAATACAGGAGTTTTGTTCTCAGAACCACGTCCTCGTTTACCACGCCGCCGTCCACCAACATACGTTTCATCAAGTTCCACTGTACCACGTAGCTGGTTATCGGAGTTACGATGTTCCAGCATATAACGAACCTTGTGTAATAAATACCAAGCGCTCTTTTGCGTGACACCGATAGTCTTGGACAACTCAATAGAGCTGATACCTTTCTTAGACAATGAAATCAGATAGAAAGTAAGAAACCATTTCTGTAACGGAATGTTTGAGTTCTCATAGATAGTACTCGTTGTTACTTTGAATTGCTTTTTACAATGTGCGCACTTGAAAGTTTTCCCGTTTTCATAACGGTATATTTTCTGTGCGTTTCCACAATGTGGACAAGTTGGAGTATTACCCCATCTTCGTTTCTCTAAATATTTTCTACAAGAATCCTCATCGGGAAACTGCTTAAAGAAATAGAATAAATTAGCGTTATTACTCATATTTAACCGAATTTTACTTGAAGTTACGAAAAAACGGGTAAATATCCAAGTGTTTGGCTAACAATATCTTATGTTATTTTTATAGCGATAATGGCTAAAACCAAAGCCGTATAAAGGTCTTATGAATGTCTGCAAATATGACCTTTGGTGTAGAAGCATCCACTCACAGACCTAAATACAGACTTTGGTTATTGTTGTTCCGATAAAAACAGCTACTTTTTGTGCCTCAAAAGAAACGATATATTTTTCTCCATAATCTTACATTTGGGTTATAATAATATATAATTATGTTACAAATTATCTCTTTATTCTTGCAATGTTGAGCGAGAAGGCAGGAATGTGAAGAGAGACTTTATGCCCCTCGGGCGACAGCACTTCATTCGTGGGATACACGTTTGTAGGGTTATCTATCGTGTTTTCATTCGTTCCCGCTATGCTGGTCAACCGAACAACCTCTGCCGAAGAGACCGACCCGCCATTGAGATTAATAACAGCAGTTGTAGGTTCGGCAGCAGTGTTTACAATCTTCACGATAACATCACCCGAAGACTCATCAAGCGTTGCCGAACTGTACACACCCGACGATCTATCAGGGCGAAGGCGAGTATCGATCACGAGATTACCATTAAGATAACATTTTACGAGGTCACCATTCACCACTACCTTCACATCATACCATTTTCCTGTTTCAATCTTACCTGGTGAAGCAGCTGTCAGCATCTTGCTTCCGTTCACAGTCTGCTCTATACCATGCTGTGTGTTACCCCACCCGCCAAGGTTAAGCCAGCAGTAGTTTTCGGGATCTACGTAATTAAATACGATAAGAAAGCCCTCATCACCGTTTTCTTTTCTGGCTTTTGTAGTAAAAGTGTACGATGTCCCCTGCACCGACATCACCGGCAGGATAGACGAGCAACCAGGTCTATCAGACACCTGCGAAAACACATCTTCCTTGAGTTTCCAATCACGACCGGAGTTCGGGATACGCAAAATTTCTTTTTCTTCATTTTGCTCACGCATAGTGCTGAGTGCAAAGTTTCGGAACGATGCCTGTGTAGACCATGTGGCAACGCCCAGCTGCGATGCCTGTGGCGTTACCATTTTTTGCATCATACTATGGCTGTAAGGGTCATTCTGTACCACACTAAGCACCCTATTGCCCAAGTTTTTCGCCATCAGCTGCTGCACGTAATAAGAGGGTGTGCACATCACCTGCGTTCCGTTGAAACGTATCATATCCGGCTGCCAATGCACATCGTTTTCGTTCACAAAGATAGGCGCATAGCTGGCCATATGAACAATGTCTGAGTTGTTTTCCATTCCCATCATAAACACTGCTTCACCAAGCGCGGCATTGAGATTACCCATCTTTCCAAAGCCCTGCGTTACGGCATATTCTCCGCAATAAACTTTGGGACCTTTGCGAGTATAAGAGTCGTATTTACGGAAGTTTTCGGCAAACCAAGCAGGGTTACGATAATAGTGTTCGTCAATCAATTCTACGGGTTCGCTACTCTCCACTTCGGGTTATCGTTTCCCCAAGCTACCACATTACCAATAAGATGCATATGGGGATACTTAGCCAACACAGCATCTTTAAACTTTTTAAAGCGTTCATAATAACGATCGCTTTGCGCATTCGGGTCAGGCTGATTATTCTCGTTCCCTATTTCCAGATACTCGATATTGAAGGGCGCAGGATGTCCATTGGCAGCTCGCATCGCCCCATATTTGGTTGTAACATCTCCATTGGCATATTCCAACGCGTTCATACACTCGTCAATCCATCCCTGTAAGCTGTCAACCGGTGTTTTTCCACCATGCCAAAGGCCTACATTGACCACATAAAGTGGCTTGGCACCCAGATCTTCAGCGAGCTGTAAAAATTCGTGAAAGCCCAATCCATCATGAACATTATAGCCCCAGTTGGCATTCAGGTGTCCCGGTCGTTGTTCGATGGGACCGATGGTACGTTCCCAATGAAAGGCGTTATCAGGAGAGCCCTGTCCCTCGACATAGCACCCACCAGGAAAACGCATAAATTTAGGTTTCAGATTGTAAAGTAATTGCGCCAAATCAGGACGACAACCATTTTCTCTATTCTTGAACGTGGGTGGCATCAAGCTCATCACATCAAATACCACATCACCTTTTCCCGAAGCAATAATACCAAAGTAGGCCTTATTATCATTGACATGACTGGTCAATTTTGCCGTATACTTGGTCCACTTTCCGGTTATCTTTCCCTCTACCTGAGCCTCTCCGTAGCGAGCCTCTCCCTTTTTATCGGTAAGCACAACTTTTAGCTTTCCGTCAAGTTTTCCTTTTGCCCAAAAAGTAGCGGTGTAGGTACGCCCCTTTACCGAGGGAACTCCCCAGAAGCCTTCGTTGGTAAATCCGGATGCATTGCCACTAAAACGAACGCGCAAGGCACATTTTTGTGCATTGTTTAAGAGTCCTTTTTTCTCTAACGACAACACAGCTCCGCGCACTCCGGCATAATGCGGAAATCTATTCTTATCGCCTTCAAGAGAGCGGTTACGCAATAATTCGGCATACAGCCCGCCATCTCCTGCATGATTAATCTCTTCAAAAAATATTCCGTAAAGCATCGGTGAAACCTCTACTCCCGGCTTATTCACATTCACATCAATAGTAACCTGCGCCGACAAAGTCGAAGCAATTCCTATAAAAAAAGTACAAAGAGATGTTTTAACTTTCATAAGTTATTATTTTGAGGGTTTGTTAATTAAATCTTTTCAACGCGCATAAAGCAGACGTAACACATCGCATTTACATTACAAATGTAATAAAAAGAACCGGTAAGCTAAAAAGAACCCGAAGGTATGTTACCAACATTCTTCAACTCTTGCCAGAGCATTTTTACATAAGGTCGTTCCCAATCAGCCGGCCGCATTTTTTGAAAATCCCATTGCAAAAGGTCTATATCTATCACTACCTCACCTTTTAAACGAGCCTCTTTTGTGCTTCCCAGCGAAATCTCTATGACCTTGAAAGTGTTGGTTATCGTCATTAAATCAGCAGAACATTGGCCATAAGCCAAACAATTAAGAAAAGGTGGCGACTCAATACCTATTGGTTCCGTCCACACCCAACGCGAAAATACAATCTTGGGTACAGCCTTCAGCAGAAGTTCAACAGCTTTCTGCATATTTAATTCGTGATGGAGATTACTGCCGATGCCCAATAAAAAGAAATGTTTGAAAGTAGTTACCATATATATAATAAAGGTGTACAAAACTACTGAAATTTTCTTTTAGTAACAAAAGTACATTTGTTTATCTACACTACTAATTTGATGCTATGGAAGAGACTTAACTTAATAAATTAACGTAAAAGCAATGCAAATTACATCCTATTTTTCTGGATCAGAGCAAGGAGAGATAAATCCCAACTTAGGATAAGACTGCAGAGTTTTAAGTACAAAATCCCAAACTTGGGATAGCTTTAATTCACCTTCTGAATAAGGCTTAAATAATATTTTAGTAAAATCCTCACAGTCACCTCTTCTGTATTCCTTATTCTTACAAGGAAAAGAAAGCAAATTGCAAAAGCTATTCTTTTAGCTTGCAAAAGCATAGGTTTTAGACCGTAAAAGCATAGGTTTTAGACATCAAAAGAATAGATTTTTACACGTAACAAATCAATGAAAAAGAAGAAATATCGAAGTTGATATAAACTAACTGATAATGAGGAGGAAATACACGAATCAGCATAATACTGCTCTATTTGTAAAGGGCAGAAATATGCAGATTTAGGCAGAAGTTCAGTTACCAGAGTATTACCTTGTTTTGATGTAGGTAACGATGGAGAAGAAATAGGTAACTAAATTATTATCGTTCATGTGGCTGTTGCTTCGGTCGGCAGTTTTCTGCGTAAGTGAGGAACGCTTTAATTCGGGTAATTTTGCCCACAAATATTAAAGCGTATGAAAACAGAGAAAATGAAGGTGCTGCTCTACCTTAAAAAGAGCGGGCTTGACAAATCGGGGAAAGCTCCGATTATGGGACGTATTACCATTGGGCGTTCCATTGCCCAGTTTAGTTGTAAACTTTCCTGCAACCCCGACTTGTGGAATTCACGTGAAAGCAGGATGGACGGCAAGAGCCATGAGGCGGTGGAGGTTAACGGCTGGTTGGAAAATCTTCTGCTTTCCATTCAATCTGCCTATCAGTCGTTGATTGCCAAAGGACAGCCATTTGATGCAACCGATGTAAAGGAACAGTTTCAAGGCTGTGTGCAGGCACGATGTATGCTCATCGAGAGATTGGATATGCTCATTAAGGAGAAAGAAAGCCATATCGGTATAGACATCAAGAGGGACTCTATGTCTGCCTATCATTCCACTCGAAAACGATTGCAGGAGTTTATACAGAAGAAGTATCATGTTTCGGATTTGGCATTCTCGCAGTTGACAGAAAACTTCATCTACGAATTGCAAGCATTCTGTCTTAGTGAACTCGGGCATCAGCAAAGCACATTTTTCAGAGCTGCAGCAGATTTGAAAACCGTCTGTAGGCTGGCTTATCGTGAGGGACTGGCTGATACGCTTCTGTTTGACAAAGTCCATATAGAACGGGGAGACAAGAAAGTACCCAAGGCACTTGACCAAGAAGCATTGGACAAGTTGAAGGCACTCCGCTTTGATGAATTGGAAAAAGAAATGGAAACTGCTCGTGATGTGTTTCTCTTCGCCTGTTATACCGGTGCAGCCTATTGTGATTTGATGGAACTAAGCAAGAAGCACCTTGTCCGTGATGATGCAGGTAGTTTGTGGTTGAAGTTCAACCGACAGAAGACGGGCGTACTTTGTCGTATCAAGTTGTTGCCGGAAGCTGTTCGGTTAATAGAGAAAATGCACAGCGATGAAAGGGAAACACTGCTCCCCCATATCAAATATCCCACTTATCAGTCCTGTCTCAAGGCCTTGCGATTACGGGCAGGTATATCTTTTCCCTTTACCTCGCACATGGCAAGACATACCTTTGCCACACTTATCACCTTAGAGCAGGGAGTTCCAATCGAAACGGTGAGTAAGATGCTCGGACATACGAACGTAAGTATGACCGAACGTTATGCGAAGGTTACGCCACAGAAACTCTTTGAGGAGTTTAACCGTTTCCTTTCTTTCACCGAAGATATGCAGTTGGCTATCTGATCTCTATACTTTGTATATTCTTATACATTCATTCCAAACATTAAAACAACAAGACAATGAGAAGTACATTCAAGACACTATTCTATATCAACAGACAGAAAACAAAGGCAGACGGCAATACTACCATTCTCTGCCGTATCACTATAGACGGAAAGAGCACAGCCATTACCACAGGAGAGGAATGCAAATCCTCCGAGTGGAACAGCAGGAAAGGACTGACAACCGACAAGAGAACCAATCAAAGAATCGGCGAGTTTAAGGAACTTGTAGAGAAGACCTATCGAGATATTCTGATAAATGACGGAGTGGTAAGTGTGGAACTGCTTAAAAACCGTTTGCAGGGAATAGCCACCATGCCGACAACACTCCTTGCCATGAGCAAGGCAGAATTGCAATCCGTTAAAGAGTGCGTGGGCAAATCGAGAGCTGAGGGAACCTATCAGAATCTTCTCTATTCAGATAAGTTACTTACGGAGTTTGTAGAGGATAAGGGAATGACGGATATAGTCATAGCCACTATAACGGAAGACTTGTTTGAAGAATACCGTTTCTATCTGAAAAAACGAGGCTTGGCAACAGCAACCATGGATCGTTATCTTTGTTGGCTGAGTAGGCTGATGTATCGTGCGGTCAGTCAAAGAATCATCCGTTGCAATCCCTTTGAGAATGCCAAGTATGAGAAAGCGGAACAGAAGATACGCTTTTTGCAAAAGAGCGATGTTGCCAAACTCATGGCATTGAGAGTAATTGATAAGGAGGCAGAACGAGCAAGACGGCTGTTTGTCTTTGCCTGTTTTACAGGTTTGGCTATTGCTGATATGGAACATTTGCAATTTGGACATGTCCAAACGGCAGCAGACGGACAGAAATATATCCGAAAAGAACGGCAGAAGACAAAGGTGGAGTTTGTCGTGCCACTACACCCCATAGCGGAAGCCATCATCAATCAATGCAAGAAAGAACAACCAACTATGAAAGAAATGCAGACGGTGAAAGACAAAGACAACAGCTTTATCTTCCGAACTAATTGCAGTCGTAGCGTGATGAGTGCAAAGCTGAGCATCGTGGGCAAGGCTTGCGGTATCAGAGAGCGGTTGTCCTACCACATGGCAAGGCACACGTTCGGCACGATGAGTTTAAGTGCAGGAATACCTATCGAAAGCATTGCCAAGATGATGGGGCACGCCTCTATATCCAGTACTCAAATCTATGCACAGGTGACAGACAATAAGATTTCGGAGGATATGGACAGACTGATTAGGAAATATCAAAAGGAGAAAGCAAAGGAGGAAGCGATATGAACGTCAATCACCATCAAGCAAAAAGAGACCGCAGTTATTTCGAATGGGGCGATAAGATGCAAATCGTTCGCAAGGGAAATGGCGATATAGCCATGACGGAGAGTGAACTCGTGGGGTTCTTCGGTGTAACATGGAGGAAACTCAATTATCGATTGCAACTGCTTCTGAAAACATCTCATCTGCACCCTGACAAAAGGGATGCTGGTGAGGAAGAAGTTTTTGTGAACGGACGACCAAAAGGCTATGCGCCGCTTTATCCGCTCTCAATCATCATTGCCTTGTCTTATCAGTTGGACAGCACGGAAGCCTATCTGTTCAGAAAGTACATTTGTAGGGAAATACACCGCCCGGCAAACATCATAACACCGATATTCTTAATCGGCAAGACGGATAGCTGAAACCTTTCTTTTCTTTCACCGATATTATCTTACTACATAACTACAAAGAGAGGGAATACGGTGAAAGGAAAAATGCTATGGTGTAGTAGGAAAATAAAAAACACATTACTACGAATAGACTACAAACTACCTTTTCCCTTTCACTGCCAGACACGTTGATTCAGGCGGATAAGCTCGGTATTTGGTCATTCCTGTTTTCCAATACGCTCTATTTCAAACCAATAAAATAGATTAGATTTTTGTCTGTTTCAAAACTTTTACTTATCTTTGCAGCGTGAATTGTAAATGTAAATAACATTCAATCAGGAATTAGCGAGAGTGAAAATGCCGGTAACATTATATAAAAGTATAAGCGCGATGCAAGGAAATGTGTGTTTCTCTGCATCTTTTAACGTTTTATCTTTGGCAGGTTCGAATAATTTGCTAACACACACACATACACACACACATTCGCACCGTCAGTCAGACAATACTTTAAACGCTTTTTCATACGCGCGCGCGAAGCGTGTCGCAGCCCCTATAAACAAAGGGCTCCACGGAGTTCCCTTTGTTCGCTTTTTCGTGCTCTTTTGCCAAGTTGCGCAAGAGAGAATGGCGATAAATATATTCACACTAAAAACAATAGGAAAATGAACGAAAAAAGAGTTAGTACGCATCTCTATGTTTCACCACGATGTGAAATCATAAAAGTAGAAAAATCAAACTTTATTTGCGCTTCTGCTCTGCCGAATGCAGGTTCGTCTACCGCACCATCGGAAACAGATTTT
>NZ_BAKN01000014.1 GCF_000614205.1 Hoylesella saccharolytica JCM 17484 | reverse complement strand
ACAGAAATCGAAGCGGGAGAGGAAGAATTTCCATTGGTTATCTCTTTTCTATCTCATACCCATACCTCTATCATATCGCCATTTCCTCGTCTTTCCCCTATTTGCCGCCATCGCAAAAGAGGTTACGAATTGGAAACTGAACGATGGCTGCAAGTTGCCTTTTCATGGCATAGCATGACTTTTTATTACTTCTTAATTTCCCGCCTAAGAACTTGATTCACAACTCAATCGCTACATTTTTCCTGTTTTCTGATTTTATAGAAGCATTTGAGGTGCAAAAGCATAGCTTTTGCATTTTAACGGTCCGTTTTTCAGAAAATAATAGATATTTGAAGGAAAAATGAGAGCTATTTTTTCACAGAACGAATGTTTTTTGCGTGTTAAATAAAAACTGTTTTTTAAGTATTCATTGTTAAAGGTGTTAATAGTAGAAACCTCTTGTTGTGCAGGTGGTAGAAATGGGTTGTAGGGACAGTTACATTTCTTGTTCTTGTTTTTTTTCACTAAGTTTGCATTATATAAATAAAGGTATACCCCATCGTCTATGAAGATTTTCGGCGTAGGAATGAATTATATCCGGCACAATAAAGAGCTGGATGGAACGTTATATCAACCGAAAGAACCGGTAATTTTTACCAAAGCCGATTCTGCATTGTTGAAGGATGGCAAGCCGTTTTTCGTTCCCGACTTTATGGGACGTATCGATTACGAGGCGGAATTGGTGGTGCGCATCTGCCGATTGGGTAAAACCATCCCTGTACAATTTGCGCATCGATACTACGATGCGGTAACGGTGGGTATTGATTTTACGGCTCGCGAATGGCAGGAAAAGCTGCGGGCAGAGGGAAAACCGTGGGAATTGTGCAAGGGATTTGACGGTTCGGCGGCCATCGGCAAGTGGATTCCGACAGACCGTTTTATCAATATTCAGACCCTGCGTTTTCATCTTGACGTTAACCAAAACATGGTACAAGAGGGCTATGCAGGCGATATGCTCTTCAAAATCGACGAACTGATAGCTTACATCAGTCGCTTTTTTACCCTTAAAACGGGCGACCTTTTGTACACGGGAACGCCTGTTGGAGTGGGCGAAGTACGGATAAACGACCGCTTGGAGGGTTATCTCGAGGGGCAAAAGGTTCTGGAGGTGAGGTGCAAATAAAGGTGAAAAGGTGAAAAAGTAAAGGGGTGAAAAAGTTTCTTAAATATATATTTGTGGTGGCCCTTCTGCTTTTCTGTATGCAGACAGAGGCGCAAAGGTTTTTTAATCTCACGGCAACTGAGGTTGAAGTAGATACAATGTTGCCGCATTTCGGCTATTCAGTACCGTTGGAAGGGCGTTATCAAGATTCGGTTTACACCGTTTCTATCGTCTATCCCGACTTTGTCGACATGACTATAGCCGACATTACCAATTACAACCGTTTGTCGGGGGCGATGCTACCCGAGCTTCCTGTGCTGACGCAACGCATTGTAACCGACCGTAAGCGGGCATCGCTCGAGGTGTCGTTTTGCCCTTTGGTGTTCCGTAATCATCGCTATCAGGCGCTGGCAGGTTTATGCTGAAGGTCGAAGCCAAAGCTTTAACCCGTTCGATGCATCGGTCGCAGGTGCTGACACGAACAGGAGCTGCCGGTGCACGCTATGCCGATAACTCGGTATTGGCTACCGGACGATGGGCCAAAATAAGGGTTCCGGCTACCGGCGTATATCAACTCAGCGAGGCGTTGATAAGAAAAGCGGGCTTTACCGACCTGAGTAAAGTGAAGATTTACGGCTATGGCGGACATCTGCAAAACGAAAAACTGACCGAAGCAGACCTTATTGCTTACGACGATTTAAAGGAACTGGCTACTTGTACGGTAAACGGTCGACGGCTGTTTTATGCCAAAGGTCCTGTAAGCTGGGCTTCGGCAGGCGATGTAACACGCATCCGCAACCCTTATTCCGACTATGGATATTACTTTCTGACACAAACCGACGGGGCACCGCTGACTGTTGATAGCGATGCTTTTCTTCAATCTTTTTATCCTGGAAACGACGATTATCACGTACTACACGAGGTAGATAACTTTGCGTGGTTTCAGGGTGGACGCAACCTTTTTGAAGATACGCCCATTGCAAAAGGCACGTCTAAGACTTACACATTGGCTTCCACTGCTCGTACTTCGACAGGTAAGGTCAGCGTGGTGCTGTCTGCCGGGATGGCCGGTTCGGCTTCGATAAAAGTCAACGGACGTGAGGTAGGACAGATAAACATCGTTTTGTCGCAGTATGATAAAGGCAATGCGGCCGGAAAAACATTCCAGGTAGATAACCTTTCAGCCAATAACGAGGTGGAAATTACCACCATACAGGGCGGTCCCATACGCTTGGATTATATCCAACTGACACTCAGTGAGCCCAAGCCGGCACCCGATTTGGCTGCTGCAACCTTTCCCGTGCCCGAGTATGTGCACACCATCACCAATCAAAATCTGCATGCCGACGGGCCTGCCGATATGGTAATCATCATCCCTACATCACAAAAACTGCTGTCGCAAGCTCAACGTTTGAAAGCTTTCCGCGAGAAAAACGATGGTCTGCGTGTGCGAATTGTACCCTCAGACGAGCTTTTTAACGAGTTTAGTAGTGGTACGCCTGATGCCAATGCCTATCGCCGTTATCTCAAAATGTTGTACGACCGTGCCGACACCGATGCCGATATGCCGCGTTATCTTTTGCTTTTCGGCGATTGTGCGTGGGATAATCGGATGAACACAAGCGAATGGCGACAGGCTCGAACCGAAGATTATCTGCTTTGTTTTGAAAGCGAAAACTCGTTTAACGAGGTGCTTTGTTATGTCGACGACGGCTTTTTCGGTCTGTTGGACGACGGTGAAGGGGTGGCGCCCGATAAGTCGGACAAGCTCGATTTGGCAGTGGGCCGATTTCCTGTAACCACCGAAGAAGAGGCCAAAATATTGGTAGATAAAACCATTTCGTATGCTTTGAACGACCAGGCAGGCGCTTGGCAGAACACATTGGTGTTTATGGGAGACGACGGAAACAACAACTTGCACATGACAGACCTTAACGATGCGGCCGAAGATGTGGCTGCCCGGTATCCCGGTTATGTGATAAAGAAGATTATGTGGGATACTTTCAAGCGCGAATCGTCGTCTACAGGCTACACCTATCCTGACGTAACAACTGCCATTAAGCAGTATCAGTCCTCCGGAGCGCTGATTATGGATTATGCCGGACATGGTCGGGCTGATCAGATTTCGCATGAGGCTGTGCTCAAACTTAACGATTTCAAGAACTTTTCAAATAAACGTCTGCCTCTCTGGATTACTGCCTCGTGCGACATTATGCCTTTTGATGGCACCATTCCGACCATCGGCGAGACGGCTCTGTTGAACAAAAACGGTGGTGCGGTAGCGTTTTTCGGTACCACACGAACCGTGTATGCTTACTATAACAAAAAGATAAACATGACGTATCTGCGTTATGTGTTGAGCAAAATCAACGGAAAACCCGTTACAATAGGCGAAGCACAGCGACTGGCAAAGAACCTGATGATTACCGGCGGACAAGATTTAACGGAGAATAAGTTGCAATACTCGCTGCTGGGCGACCCTGCTTTAACTCTAAATATGCCTACCGAACGAGTTGTTATCGACTCGATTAACGGCATTCCTGTGGGTTCGTCATCCGGTCGTGCCTCGTTAAAAGCGGGTAGTTTGGTGCGTGTGCAAGGGCACATCGACGGGCACGAAGGGTTTAATGGCGTGGTATCGGGCACGGTGAGAGATAAAAAAGAGCGCATCGTATGTCGGCTGAACGATACCTCGGACGAAGGTGCCGAGCGGCCTTTTACCTATACCGACCGCACAAAAATATTGTATAACGGTTCGGACAGCGTGAAAAACGGTCGGTTCAGCTTCCTTTTTGCGGTGCCCAAAGATATCGACTATGAAAGCGGAACGGGACTGATGAATGTTTATGCGGTGAACAACGACCATACCATTGCTGCCAACGGATACAGCGAAAGCTTTACAGTGGGTGGCAGCGACATTGCCGGAAACGACTCGATTGGTCCCTCGATATTCTGTTATCTCAATTCGCCTGAGTTTACAGATGGTGGAAGTGTGAACGCCAGGCCTTACTTTGTAGCAAAGATTACCGATAAAGATGGACTGAATACGACGGGTTCAGGTGTGGGACACGACCTGCAACTGACCATCGATGGCGATATGTCGAAGACGTATAGTTTGAATGATTACTTCGTCTACGACTTCGGTTCGTACACCAAAGGTAGTGTGGGCTTCATCATTCCGTTGTTAAGCGAAGGGCGGCATACGCTTACTTTCAGTGCGTGGGACATTCTTAACAACTCTTCAACCACATCGTTGAACTTCCACGTTGTAGAAGGAATGGGTGCAGGCGATGTGAATATCATCGCAACGGATAATCCTGCGGTAACGTCTACCACCTTTATTGTAACCCATAACATGGGCAACGCGTCTGCAGATGTTGAGATAGAAGTGTACGATCGCAGTGGTAGAAAGCTGTGGACGGGCGTAGAAACGGGCGTAACAGATATGAATGGCTATACGCGCAGCTGGGATTTGATGATTTCAGGTGGTGGCCGATTGCAGCCCGGCATTTATTTTTATCGAGCCAAACTAACAGTGCAGGGTAGCTCCAAACTGTCTAAAGCGCGGAAATTGATTGTTATAGGCAATAAATAAACCTGTTGGTGCGTTTATTGAAAACGTCAAAAAGAAATCCTAAAGATGAAGAAAATCGCAAGAATAGCGTTCGTTTGCCTCTTTATTTCGGCAGTCGAAACGGCTTCAGCACAAATAAAAACCGACTTGTTTAATCCTATTCGCTCGGCTGTTACCTCTCAAAAGATAGCGCCGGATGCACGTGCAGGGGGTATGGGAGATGTGGGTGTGGCGACAGAAGCAGATGTTGCATCGCAGTTTTGGAACCCTGCCAAGTACCCGTTTGCCATCTCTCGGGCGGGCGTTTCACTCAATTATACACCTTGGTTACGTCAGTTAGTCAACGATATAGACCTGGCTTATCTGGCGGGTTATTACCGCATAGGCGATTATTCGGCGTTGTCGGGTTCGATAAGATACTTTTCTCTGGGCGAGGTTTTTACCACTCCGTCAGCCGGCGACCCAATGTCTATCCGGCCTTATGAGATGTCTGTCGATGTGGCTTACTCGCTTATGTTGAGCGAAAAGTTTTCTATTGCGGCCGGTGTACGTTGGATTTACTCTGATTTAACTTACAGATATACCGATGATACATCGCCCGGCTCGGCCTTTGCAGCCGATTTGGGACTGTATTATCAAAACTATGTCAATCTGGGACAGCGTGAATGTCAGTTGGGTTTGGGCTTAAATATTTCGAATATTGGTAGCAAAATAACTATGGGAAATGATGATAACAGCGAGTTTATACCCACTAATCTGCGCTTGGGAGGTTCGTTACTAATTCCCATTGACGAGTATAACCGCTTTACTATCGCAGCAGATGCCAACAAACTGCTGGTTCCCACTTATCCCAAACTGCGTGAAGGAGAGTCTACACAAGATTATCAGAACCGCTTGCAACGTGATTATTACGACGTATCTTCTATCGGGGGAATGTTTAAAAGCCTTGGAGATGCACCCGGAGGACTTAAGGAAGAACTGCAGGAAATAACGCTGGGTGTGGGCGCAGAATACTGTTATAACGACCAGTTTACACTGCGAGCAGGGTATCACCACGAAAGTGAGAATAAGGGAAATCAAAAGTTTTTTACCGTAGGTGCAGGTTTTAAGATGAGTGCTTTTTCACTGGATGCAGGGTATGTTATTGCAACAGCGAAGAGCAATCCGCTTGATCAGACACTGCGTTTCACGTTAACTTTCGATATGGATGGTATCAAAGACCTCTTTTCAAGAAAGTAATAAGGGAGGAAGTAGTAAAGTAATAAGGAGCCGGAGCTAAAGTTATTTCATGCTTATCCTCTTTCAATACCCTACGATTTTACTGCTTACGGGGCAATAATGAATAATGAAACAACTTTCGGCATTAAGCCATTTGTGAATAATGAATTATAGAATAGGTTTCGGTTATGATGTTCACAGACTCTCGGAAGATAGAGAACTGTGGCTGGGAGGTATAAAAATAGAACATTCGGTTGGTCTTTTGGGCCATAGCGACGCAGATGTTTTGATACATGCTATATGTGATGCACTGTTGGGAGCTGCTAATATGCGCGACATTGGCTATCATTTTCCCGATACTTCCGCCGACACACTGGATATAGACAGTAAAATATTACTGAAAAAAACCATTGATTTAATTGCTCAAAAGGGTTACCAACTGGGTAACATAGATGCCACCGTGTGTGCCGAAAAACCGAAAATCAACCCGCATATACCTGCTATGAAGGCGTGCATGGCAAAGATTATGGATACCGACGAAGATAATATCTCTATCAAAGCGACGACATCCGAGCGAATGGGATTTGTGGGTAGAGAAGAGGGAATGGCAGCTTATGCTACCGCGTTAATCGTAAAAAGGGAAAAATAAGATGGTTCTGTGCGGACCGATAAAGCTTAGAATAGAAAATGAAAAAGCTTTTTTTGTTATTGTTTAGCGTGCTATCTCTATGCATGGTTACATCATGCAAGGAGCCATCTCCTGTCGACGAGGAGGAGAGAACACCGCAGATCGTTATTCAAGATGGTGTTTTGGTGGCTTATCCTGTCGCACTTACCCAAGAAAATATACGTATTTCGCTACCCGATGAGGTAAAAATTATCGGCCCGAATGCCTTTAAAGACAATCCTTACATTCTGACTTGTGAGGGTAAAAACGTTGAAGAAATTAAAGAAAATGCCTTTGAAAACTGCCCCAATCTTACCACTACACGTTTTATCCGGGTAAGAAAAATCGGGCAAGAGGCCTTTAAAAACTGTGTCAATCTAAAGTTTTTCTTTACCAATGTAGTACCCGACATCGAATGGTACACCTTTAAAGGCTGCACCCGCGACGAAAAAATAATGTTCGTTCCCAAAGTTTTGTTTCCTAAATGCCTTAACTGGGAAGATGCGGGTTTTACCCTTCAAGACAATGGTCAACAACCTCTCGACGGCACAGTTGTCGACAATGATAATGTACTTATAGAGCTATAAGGAGCTGACCGCTTATCTCTCGTTTTCTGTTTCTTTTCTTTCATCTCGGTACTTTTTCAACAATTCTTTTTCCGAAAAAGTGCCCATATCCCAATAACACCAAACGTTAAGGCCTCAGCCACAGGTACGGCGAGCCATAAACCCTTGTCTCCGATGAGATGAGGAAGTAAGATAAAGATGGGAATAACAAGGATACAACCCCGTAACAGCATTAAAAAGATGCTTCGCCAGCCCTTTCTAGGCTTTGATAAAAACCGATAATAACCACGTTAAGCGAGAAAAACACAAAGCTGATAGAGAAATATGGAAAGCCCGTTGTGGCCAGTTCGAATGCTCGTGTGCCCTCGTCTAAAAACCAAGAGATAATCGGACGGCAAGCCACGATACCCATAACGCTGATAAATAAACCGCTTATGGTGGTCAGTACAAGCGACAAACGGAGGGTTTTACGTATCCGTTCGTGATGTCCGATACCGTAATTGTAACTGATAATGGGTAGCTGCGATTGGGCAATAGAGTTGCCAAACATATACACCAACGGAAAAAGATAACATGCTACGCTAAATGCCGCCACCCCATCTTCTTGTAAAAACGACATAAACATAAAGTTCCCGACAATCATCAAACCAGAGATGGCGGTTTCACCGATAAATGTCGGGAACCCCAACTTCATCATATAACCGATGTTGCGCTGTGTAAGTCGTATACTTGTTCTGCTTAGTTTGGGTCGATAAAGGCGCATTACTTTTGGGGAATAAACCAGATAGGCCAGTGCCATCACAGCTCCTACGCCCTCAGACAAGGTTGTTGCCAGGGCTGCGCCTTTTAATCCGAGACCTAACGGAAACACAAACAACCAATCGAGAAAGATATTTAAGATGGCAGGAATAACGCTGACATACATCGCATACTGTGGCGAACCGTCTAAACGGATGATAAAGCTACCCACATAAATCAAGATGGTGAGCGCCGGAATAGGACTGATAAAGGTGAGATATTCTACTACTAACGGCTCGAGCGTTTGCGAACCGCCGAAAAGATAACACAGTTGGGGCGCCCAAAAGGCTATCAACGCACTCACCACCGACATCACCACAAAGGGTAAAATTAATGCTTGTGTGGCATTGATGTTGCTGCTTTGATGTTGCCGCGTGATAAATGTACCGCTGCCACGATAGAAACACCCGTGGCAAACATCAGCGAAACGCCGAAGCCAAGAAGGAAAATAGGAGCTGCAATATTAACTGCCGCCAGCGCATTGCTGCCTACGCCCTTACCAACAAATATGCCGTCGGCCAGTGTAACCATTGCGTTGAACACCAGTCCCAGCAGTGTTGGGATAAAAAGCTTGATGAACAAGCGCGAGATATGCATCTTTCCAAAGTCAATACTGTCTCTATTATCCATATCTGTTATGTGTGTACAATCGTAAAAGGTGGCAAAACCTTTGCGGTTATTGCCACCCCCACTTTCAATCTTACGCTAATTTATTATTGAAAAAGAGAAAAATTTGTTGCTCTGTTTTTATTAATCCTTGTTTTCTAGCAATGCAGCAATCATCCAAACTGTCTTTTCTTGCGAGGCCAGATAGTCGTCCATTAAGGCTACAGTTACATCATCTTCAGCCTCACCGGCAAGTTTTGCTATCTCGCGTTCTTGCTTAATAAGTACCGAAAGGTCGTCAAGTATTTTCTTCATACCCTCTTTTCCGGCGGGCTTAAAGCCGTCTTCTTTTAGCGTTGCCTTTTTAAGATACTCGCTGAAGCGGTTTTCAGGTGTTCCACCGAGCTGAAGAATACGCTCTGCAATCTCGTCTACTTTCTCAGCAGCATCGTTATAATAGGCTTCGTATTGTGCGTGTAAACCGAAAAACATTTTGCCTTTCACATTCCAGTGGAACCCGCGCAGGTTGGTATAATATACTTGAAAATCTGCCAGCAGTTGGCTCAAAGCATTTACTACGTTGTTTACTTTCTTGTTGTCTAAATGCAAATAATCTAAAGTCTTCATAATTAATTCCTTTCTTTTAAAAGTTGTTGTTTATCCTTTTTTCTTTTTACAATGCAAAGATACACTAAAAACAAACTGACAACAAAAGATTATACCTATATTTATATTGAATTTTTCTATACCCCTTTTCTAATTTCTGAAGAGGCTTTGAACAGGCCTTTCGCTTGTCGAAACAGACGGAACAGTTTCCGATACACCCTCTTTTTCGCACCTGCAACCGTTGTTTTATACCCAAAGAAGAAACCGCAACTCTTTTGAGTTACGGCTTCTTCTTATCATTTTACTTGAGGTTATAGGCCTTACCCCAGTTTATTGATATGCTGTGCCAAGCTCGATTTGAGATTGGCTGCTTTGTTTTTATGAATAATATTGGTCTTAGCCAACTTATCTAACATCTTCTGTACGGCAGGATAAAGCTTGATAGCTTCTTCCTTATCTGTAAGGGCGCGCAGCTTACGAACGGCATTACGCATCGTCTTTGCATAATATTTGTTATGCAGAGTCCTCACCTTCGTCTGACGAATTCTTTTGATTGATGATTTGTGATTTGCCATCTTTTTATATTCTTTTATTTTGAATGTAGTCCCTAGGAGAGTCGAACTCCTCTTTAGAGAATGAAAATCTCTCGTCCTAACCGATAGACGAAGGGACCGAAGCCTAAATTGCGGATGCAAAGGTACAGCTTTTTCTGTGAGCAACCAAATTTTTATAAGGTATTTTTCGCTAAGCCGTTGATTTTTCGTAATTTTGTGTAGGTCAAACCCTTGCTCGGCTGTCTTGCACAAGTAAAATGGCTTTTGGTTTGCATTAATTTTGAACAGATGCTGATAAAGACCCGTGCTATCGTTCTACGCGCTTTCAGATATGGCGAAACACAGCTGATTATAGAGCTGCTTACAGAGCAGTGTGGGCGCGTGTCTTTTATTAATAAGGTACCTCGAACGGCAAAAGCCAAGATAAAAAAACAGCTTTTTCAGCCCCTCACCATTCTCGATTTGGAGTTTGAACGCCGCCCCAACACCAATCTTCAACACATTCGCGATGTGCAGTTGGCACATCCTTTTCGCTCTATTCCCTTTGATGCCGGCAAACTTTCCATATCGCTTTTTCTATCCGAATTTTTGTGTTACGCCACCAAAGACGAACAAGACAACCGTCCCCTATTTAAATATGTAGAAACAAGTATGTGCTGGTTGGACGAGGCGCAACATTCGTTTGCCAATTTTCATCTTACCTTTATGATGCGCCTTTCGCGTTTTTTGGGCTTTTATCCCAATCTCGACGATTACAGCGAAGGTTGTCTTTTCGACCTGCGTAATGGTTGTTTTGCCCCTGTAACACCGTTGCATCCCGACTTTCTGACCATCGACGAAACGCGCAAAATCAATCTTTTAATGCGTATGACGCCCGATACGATGCACCTTTTTACCATGTCGCGCCAAGAACGCAACCGTTGCACGGAAATTATTCTCACCTTTTATCGTCTGCATATCCCCAACTTTCCCGAACTCAAATCTTTCGAAGTGCTGCGCGAACTGTTTGTGTAGGGGTGTTCTGGGAGGTCAGTGGTGGTATGTTTGTTAGTCTTCTGCTTCCTACTTTTTCTCTACTTAAGCAACTCCACTTACTTTCAATTTGTTACTTTTTTAACGTTTGAGAACATTTCTCGTTTTCTTTTTTCGTTACAAATCACTTTCTCCAAATAGCGAAAATTTTTCGTTTATTTGGTCAAATATCAGTTTTCAAAATCCAAAAGCATAGGTTTTGAATTGCAAAAGCTATGCTTTTAGCATGTAAAACATCATCTTTTGGAGGGTAAAACCTATGCTTTTACAACCTGAAAAACACGGTTTTAGGGCGTTTTAGAGGGATAAAAAGAGGGCGAAAGTTGATAATAAATGTGCAATTGGTTCATAATCAGAGATATATACAACCGTAAAATCCTCGCGTTTTTACGAGCTGAGAATAAGTTGGTGGCTTCGATTGGCACTCTCGCGAGGTTGCTTCCGATTTCTTGACAACCCCTCAACTTACAATTTGTAAGCAACTGAAAGGTGATAGAGTGAAAAGGTGAAGGGATAAAAAGATGTAGATACGGCAATTATAGAACAAAATCGGGTAGGTAATCCCTCTCTTTCTCCCCTTTGCAAGGGGAGAGGTGAGCTGCATTACTTGCTTTTACCTCTTGATGTAACGGCTACATCTTTTTACTTCTTGACTTTTTATTCTGACGGTTGCATCTTTTCACCCTTTCACTCTTTTACTTTTTCACCCTTTCACCTTTAAATCCGCCCTTTCACCTTTACCTTTTGGGCAGATTAGGAGGGGATGTAGAAAGCTAAAAAGATTCTTGTTCATTACTCCTTTATCCAATAAATACACGATGCTTTATCCAAAACACGATTTTATTTCTTCATAATTTTCTTTCCCGTCCATAGGCACCAAAGAATGCCGAGACCGATAATGAAGATGTAAAGAACCGAACCGGAACCGAAAAAAGTGTATAACCGACCGGTATGAAGCTCTATGGCTACTTGACGTAACGACATCGGAAGGGTTGCCATTTCGCGAGGCATGGGTATCGAAGGGGTGCCTTTGTTATAGTCGACACCGAACTTACCACCTATAAAATGAGGACTATAGCCGGCAATGATGTGGGTACCAAGGGGCGAGCCTTCTGTTTTTTGAGGCCTTTGAAACGTGTAATAGTCGGAAATAATGCCGCTGCTGCGCTGCCAAACGTACAGTCCGCTGAACGAACCGAGCAGCCAAAAGTCGCCCTGTGTAGTTTGTTGAACGTTCAACCCCATAACACTAACCGGCGGCTGAACGGCTGTTCGTTGCGGAATGTCTGTAAGTTGGCGCAACGAATAAAATCCGTCGGAGGTATAAAGCAGCCAATCGTTCAGGGTGGCATCATAACGCACAGAGCGCAGTTTGTCGTACCATACGTTGTCGTTATCTACCGTACTGAAAGGTACAGGCGGTATTTTTCCGTATACAATAAGTAATAACGCCGGCGGACGCAGCAGCCATCCGGTAACGCAAATCAAGATGGTAAGCCCCAAAGTTAGTCTGCCCACCTTATTATGCCATAGAAAAAGATGCGGCATCAGTCGTTTGCCGGCCCCTTTTCGGATGTGGGGCAAGAACCAATACAGCACGCCTGAAATGCTGAGAAAAAGAAGAATAAGAGCTACGCCATCGACAACCAGTCGGCCCAAAAGTCCGAACAGCTGACCGCTATGCAGCCACCACACCGTACGAAATAACGAAACGCGATGCGGCTCGTTGTAGGCAGGCTTCACAACAAGGGTTTTAAACGAGGTGTAAGGGGGAAGGGCAAGAAATATATACGAACGCGAGGTAACGATAAGACTATCGCCGCAGGTGGTTATATCGGATATTTTATCGTTTTCTGCCATACCGATGTCTACATATTTCCACGTTAGCTGTGGGTCCAAACGATAAAGACCGTAGGTAGAAGCAGCAAAAACAGTGCCTCCGGGCATAGAAATTAGTCCCCGAATGTTGCGGTTATCTACTCCTTGCGGAAACCCTTTGTTGAAGTCGGTTACATGTTTGGCGGTGCTGTCGGTAAGCCATACGCCGTTATTTCCGTATAACAGCACCTGCGCGCGCCACTTTTCTGTACCCCGTAACAGTCCGTTGTTCCAATTATTATACCGATATGCGGAAGGCAACCACCGTCTGCTGATGTCTATTTTTGAAAAAAGCGAGGGATGGTTCAGTATCAAACCCGATACACAAAACATCGATATAAAGAAAGCAAGCACAAGTCCGAAATACTTATGATGCTTTAACCATGTCTTCTCTTTCACCTTATTATAATTTGCTACTGCAAAAATACACCAATATGCGCAATGCTGCAAATATCGAAAAAGAAAAGAAAGAGGCGCAGAAAGCGGGGTAGATAACCTCCGGAACAATGGAGGGGAATGATATTTTTTGTTAACTTTGCAGTTGGTAATTCAAAGAGACGACTCAAAATCAAGTGATTTTATGCTGACAAAGGGCATACAACAAATAACTTTTGGTAAGCGATGCAGGGCGAACGGAATGTTTCCGGTAAGGAGGAAACAACTTATTCACGGCCTTGTACGTATTCTGATGGTGGGTATGCTAATGGTGGCGCCCGGCTCAATGTATGCTGATGACCGGCTTACGGCAGATACGTTACAGCATGAACAGCCCGTAGTTGGCCAAACAAAGGTGTGCCTGAACGATACCGCAAACCGTGTTCTGCCTTTTGTAGTATCCGCAGATACGCTGCCGCGCGGCACTATTCATCCGCCGATAATGTCTTCCGACCACAAGTTTAGCAAGAGTTTGACCTTTATCGGTGTACCGCTTTTCTTTGCAGGACTATTGGGAAAGAACGAGAAAAACCGTATTCATCATGTTCATAAAGACTTTGTGCCCACCTTTCGCACCACAGTAGACGATTACATACAGTATTCTCCATTTGTTCTTTCAACAGGTTTAAAGCTGATGAAAGTACCCGGAAAGGGTAATTGGGTTCGCTATACAGCTTCCAGTGCGATGTCTTTCGGCATCATGGCTATACTTGTTAACAGTATTAAATATACCGCAAGAGAACTTCGACCCGATCGTAGCACACGCAATTCGTTCCCTTCGGGTCATACGGCTACCGCCTTTGTGGCTGCTACCATTCTGCATAAAGAGTATGGTTTAACGCAAAGCCCATGGTACAGTGTGGCAGGATATAGTGTGGCAACAGGAACGGGCATGATGCGAATGCTGAACAATCGACATTGGGTGAGTGATGTTTTTGCCGGCGCGGGAATAGGAATTATGTCTACCGAATTGGCTTATGCGCTGACCGATATGATGTTTAAGAAACGAGGACTGGTGATGGAAGACCGGATGGGAAGAACCGATTTAAGACAAAATCCGTCGTTTATTGCCATCCAAATGGGTGTAGGATGGGGTGGTCAAAAGCTGGCTATGCCCTCCTCGTTTAGCAGGTTTCTGGGCAACAGAAGCGAATTATTAAGGTTTTCTACAACATCGGTCGTAGGATTGGAAGGTGCTTATTTTCTGACACCCAACATTGGATTGGGCGGTGAAATGAAGTTGACCAGTCACCGAATAAAAGGATTAAACAAGCATTTTTCTCCGGAAAACAGGAGCTTACTGCCGGCAGACGACACCCGGTTTACCATTGAACGCAACGGGATAAGTGAGTTTTCTGCCGGCGGTGGGGTGTATTTTTCGTTACCATTATCGGCCAGAGTGGCCCTGGGTTCTAAGCTGTTGGTGGGCAAAAACTCTATTCGCGACATCTCTGTAAACGCTACAAAAGAGGGAACCGTTAAGAAAATGGAGGGCGGAGTAGTAACCGATACGCACCAACCTTATAAAACTGAATGGAATTATTTGATGGTAAGGGGTAACGCAGCTACCAAATTGGGTACAGGCTTATCGCTTACGGTGGCTTATAAATCGTCGTATTGCTGGAAAACATTTATAGATTTCTGCTTTTCGCGCAATACTTTTACTGCCGTATTAAACCCTTCGGAGTGGAAAAAGACAGAGTTTCCGGATGCAATCATACGCCCGGAAAAACCTCTTCAGGCAAAAATGAAGAAGAATATGAGCCACTTGAGCATCGGCACAGCATTCACTGTATCGTTTTAAAAGATAAGTTTGATTGTTTTTCAGCACAGGTGCGGGCCTACAATCGACAAAAATCAAAGGTCTTTTGGAGAGGAGTTTTTCGGCCGGGTAAGCATGACCAAGCGTATGCTTACTTCGTAAAGCAGCCATATCGGCAATGAAACGATAAGCAAAGTAAAGATGTCGGCCGTCGGTGTAATGATGGCAGCGAGAATAAGAATAACGACAATGGCGTGCCGACGGTATTTTTTCATCCACGAAGCACGTAATAATCCAAACGTAGCAAGCAGCCAACTGATAACGGGAATTTCAAAAACAACACCGAAAATGAGGCTCATCATCAGCAGTGTATCGATATACGATTGCATCGAAATCATATTTTTGACTTCCGGACTAAGCTCGTAGGTGCCAAAAACCTGACGGTAAGCGGGAAAATTAAAAAATAATTGACCAGCATTCCGATTAAAAACATGACGTAACCGCTACCTGCAACATAAACCGCACAACGTTGTTCGTTGCGATAAAGGGCAGGCGAAATAAACCGATAAAGCTGAAAAAGAAGATAAGGGGATACGCCGATGAGCGCAAAATAAAGTGTGGTTTTAAGGTGAATCATAAACGGATCGGTAAGCCCAACATTGATAAGCTCTAACCGAAAAGGTGGAAATCCAAGCCATTGATAGGTAACAAAGTTGCTATCTTTAGGTGCAAGAACGATAGAAAAAAGCTCTTCTTTAAAGGCAAAGGCCAACACACCACACCCCAACGCAACGATTAGTATTTGTAAAATATAGTTGCGCAGGATGTCAAGATGCTCCCAAAAGGTGGGTTCGGCTTCTTTATTCATGTCCCGTTTACATGGTTGATGCACCCCAAAGCTCGATGAACAGGCTTTGGGTATTTGCCTTTTAGCGGCTTACTACTCTGTTTTATCCTTTTCGTCAGCGGTAAAATCGGCAGTCTTATCTTTTGGACGGACGTCTGTATCGAGATCCTTTTCGATGCCGTTCATGCCGTCTTTAAAGCTCTTAACGCCTTTCCCGAGCCCTTTCATCAGTTCGGGTATCTTTCTTCCGCCGAACAATAACAATATAACAAGTACAATAAGAATAATTTCAGGAGTACCTAACATAATCTGTGTTTATTTTAATAATGTATTGTGTGACAAACTTAATTGGCCATTTCAGATAAGAATTTGATGCGAACCAATCGTATTTCTTCTTCAGAATAATCGCCCCCCAGCTCTTCGCAAGCCACCGGAATGTTATCGGTATCACTGGTACGGAAGTATTCGTAGATGTCTTCGATATGGTCTTCATCCATCACTTCTTCAAGAAAATAATCGATATTCAGCTTGGTTCCGCTGTAAACAATAGCCTCTATTTCGTCGAGCAGCTCATCGAAATCAATACTTTCGGTACTTGCAATATCGTCTAAGGGAATCTGCCTGTCGATGGCCTGAATAATTTTTACTTTGTTCATAGACTTCTTGGCAACGGTTCTTACCCGCAATTCTTCAGGTCTTTCAATATCATTAGCAGTGCAATGCCTCTCTATCAGTTCGCAAAACTCTTTTCCATATCGTTTTGCTTTGCCCACGCCTACACCGGGAATGTTCTGCAATTCTTCTAAGTTGATAGGGTACATCACTGCCATTTGTTCCAACGAAACGTCTTGAAAGATGACATAAGGAGGCACATTATTTCGTTCTGCCACATCTTTGCGCAACTGTTTAAGCATGGCATAGAGCTCGGGATCTAAAGTTGAACCGCTGCTATCGCGTGTTTCTTCTTCAAAATCTTCGTTAAACTCATTGTCTTCAACAATCATAAACGAGTGAGGAGACTTGATAAACCGCCGTCCAGAAGCAGTAATCTTAAGCAATCCGTAGTTCTCTACGTCTTTCTTCAGATAGCCGGCGATGAGTGCCTGATGAATAACGGGAGTCCAGATCTTATCGTCTTCGTCTTCACCGGCACCGAATTCATCCAGTTCATGATGCCCATGCGACACGATATCATCGGTTGGTCGGCCTTTGATAAAATTGATTACATAGTCGGTTCTGAAGTTTTCTTTTACGGCAATAACGGCTTTTAAAACGATAAGTAACGCATCTTTAGCCTCGCGTTTGGTTTTGGGATGCAGACAATTGTCGCAGTTATGGCAGTTTTCTTCAGTGTATTCTTCTCCAAAATAATGAAGTAGCATCTTGCGCCGGCATACGGAAGACTCTGCGTAAGCAGCTGTTTCAAGCAACAATTGGCGTCCGATGTCTTGCTCGGCGCCCGACTTTCCATCAATAAACTTTTCTAATTTGCGGAGGTCTTGATTAGAGTAGAAGGCAATACAAAGCCCCTCTCCGCCGTCGCGACCTGCTCTTCCGGTTTCCTGGTAATATCCTTCCAGACTTTTAGGAATATCATAATGGATAACAAAACGAACGTCCGGCTTATCTATGCCCATACCAAAGGCTATCGTTGCAACAATCACATCGATGCGCTCCATTAAGAAATCGTCTTGCGTTTGCGAACGTGTGGCGCTGTCAAGACCTGCATGATAAGGGGCGGCTTTAATGTTATTGGCTTGTAATACCGCAGCCAATTCTTCTACTTTTCTACGCGATAAACAATAGATAATTCCGCTTTTATCGACGTGTTGCTTGATAAACATGATAATATTGCGGTCTACATCCTGCGTTTTCGAGCGCACTTCGTAATACAAATTGGCCCTGTTGAACGAACTTTTAAATTCTTTTGCGTCGCTGATACCCAAGTTTTTCTTGATATCCGAACGCACTTTGTCGGTCGCTGTAGCGGTCAAAGCGATGATGGGAGCTTTGCCAATCTTCATAATTGTAGGCCGAATGTTACGATATTCAGGCCTGAAATCGTGTCCCCATTCAGAGATACAATGCGCCTCATCAATAGCGTAGAATGAAACTTTTATCGTTTTTAGAAACTCAACATTTTCTTCTTTACTCAACGATTCGGGTGCAACATACAGCAGTTTTGTCTTTCTTTGGCGTACATCTTCCATTACTTGAAGGATGGAAGATTTGTTTAACGACGAGTTAAGATAATGTGCCACATACCCGTCTTCACTCATTCCATTCATCACATCTACCTGATTTTTCATCAAAGCAATAAGTGGTGATATCACAATACCCGTTCCTTCCATCAAGAGAGATGGTAATTGATAGCACAAACTCTTACCTCCTCCCGTCGGCATCAACACAAATGTGTCGTTTCCGGCCAATAAATTGCGGATGATCGTTTCCTGATCGCCTTTGAATTTATCAAAACCGAAGTATTGTTTAAGCTTTTCTGTTAGATTAACGTCTTTCGTCATAAGTTATCAGGTATCATATATGGGTTAGTGGGCGGAGAGATAAGGTGAGCTGTGCAACAACCAACAGCCCGGTGTTTCGATGGCCGTTAGCACCTGTTTGATTATCTTTCGTCTATCCGGATTGCTGTTGCAGCCGCGCCTTATCTAATTGGTCTTGGGCATAACCGAGTGTAACTTCAAATGTTTTTACGCGTTTTGAGGGTATCTCGAACATGGCATCCATCATCACCGCCTCAACAATCGACCGCAAACCACGTGCTCCAAGCTTGTATTCTACAGCTTTATCAACGATAAAATCCAATGTGTCTGCGTCGAATTTCAGCTCTATTCCGTCCATTTCAAACAGTTTAATATACTGTTTAATGATAGAGTTTTTCGGCTCGGTTAATATTTTTCGCAGTGCATTTCGATCTAAAGGATTGAGATAAGTCAGTACCGGCAGACGACCAATGATTTCAGGAATCAGTCCGAACGACTTCAAATCTTGTGGCAATATGTATTTCATCAAGTCGCCTTTATCAATCTTTCGAACGTTCTGCACAGAGTTATAGCCTACCACATGCGTGTTCATTCGCTGTGCTATCTTACGTTCGATGCCGTCAAATGCACCTCCGCAGATAAAGAGAATATTCTTTGTGTCTACGTGAATATAGTCTTGGTCGGGATGTTTTCTGCCTCCTTTGGGTGGTACATTTACCACTGTACCCTCCAATAGTTTAAGAAGTCCCTGCTGAACACCCTCTCCACTGACATCGCGAGTAATGCTTGGGTTATCGCTTTTACGAGCAATCTTATCGATTTCGTCAACAAAAACGATTCCTCTTTCTGCTGCAGCAACGTTGAAATCTGCCACTTGAAGCAGTCTACTCAAAATGCTTTCCACGTCTTCGCCTACATAACCGGCCTCTGTAAATACCGTTGCATCTACTATTGTGAAAGGAACGTCGAGCAGTTTGGCAATCGTTCTGGCCAGAAGCGTTTTGCCTGTACCGGTGCTTCCCACCATTATTATATTGCTCTTTTCTATCTCTACACCGTTCTCATCTTTGGGTTGTTGCAATCGTTTATAGTGATTGTAAACCGAAACAGACAGATAGCGCTTCGCCTCATCTTGTCCGATAACATACTGATCAAGATATTTTTTAATCTCTTTCGGCTTCGGAACCTTTTTCAATTGAAACGCTTCGCCGGCTGTTTTCGCAGCATCGGCATCAAGAGCACCTGTAGATTGGGCGATTTGATACGCTTGTTGAGCACAGTTTTCACAGATAAATCCGTTTAAACCCGTTATCAATAGCTTTACATCTTTTTCGCTTCTGCCACAGAAGCTGCATACATTCTTAGGCATTTATTCCTCGTATGGGTTATTAAAGTCGGTGATGAGTTGGCCCGTCAGACCAGCCAACAACACCTCTCATCTGCATTTTTCTTATTTCTTTTTTACCAGAACCGTATCGATCATACCGTATTCTTTCGCCTCTTCAGCATTCATCCAGTAGTTACGGTCAGAGTCTTGCCATACCTTTTCAAAAGGAGTGTGCGAGTGATTGGAGATGATTGTGTAGAGTTCTTTTTTGAATTTCTGTATCTCTTTGGCTTCAATTTCGATATC
Source organism: Hoylesella saccharolytica JCM 17484 (assembly GCF_000614205.1). Taxonomy (GTDB): domain Bacteria; phylum Bacteroidota; class Bacteroidia; order Bacteroidales; family Bacteroidaceae; genus Prevotella; species Prevotella saccharolytica. The sequence goes on along the minus strand of NZ_BAKN01000014.1, from coordinate 47,593 downwards.
AGAAGCCTGTCCTTGCACGCCGCCCAGCGGTTGATGAATCATCACTCGGCTATGTGTCAGCGCCGAGCGTTTACCTTCTTGCCCTGCCACCAACAACACAGCAGCCATCGAAGCAGCCATTCCTGTACAGATAGTAGATACATCACTCGATATAAACTGCATCGTATCGTAGATGCCTAAACCCGCTGTTACGCTTCCTCCAGGACTGTTGATGTAAATTGAAATATCTTTACCTGCATCCACAGAGTCGAGATACAGCAGCTGTGCCTGTAAGGTGTTGGCGGTGTAATCGTCAATTTCGGTACCCAAAAAGATGATGCGATCCATCATTAAACGCGAGAAAACATCCATCTGGGTAACATTCAATTGCCGCTCCTCCAATATGTAAGGATTTAAATATTGTGCTTGCGCTTTCATCACATCGTCAAGCATCATACCGTTTATACCTAAATGCTTGGTAGCATATTTCCTGAAATCATTCATCGTTCAAGTTCTTTCTTCATTCTTAAAAACAAAAAGAGATTGTCTGCCCTTTTTTATATTGTTTGAACAACAAAATTAATAAAAAAAGCCGACAACCTCTTTGTCAGAGACATTTTTTTTAGTGAAAAAACACTTATTTTTCTTCCATCATCTTATTAAATTCGTCAAGTGACACTTTCTTCACATTCAGTTTTACCACTTTCTTCAAAGCTTCTGTCAACTTATAGTCAACAGCACGGTCAACAAAACCATCTACAGCCTCGCGTTTTTTCAACATTTCAGCAGCATAATTGTCCAGATATTCCTCCGGCACATTGCTCATTCCGTAACGCGAAAACTCGATACGAGCCTGCAATTTAGCTGCAGCGCGCACGTCGGCATCTTCTACTTTGATGCCCGTTGCTGCTACAAGCTGCTCTTTTATCAAATGCCACTCCAGCTCTTTGATGCTTGCATCGAAGTTCTTATCTACAAATTCAGCACCTTTATCCTTATTGTTTTGTAGCATAATGCGTTTTAACAAGGCGTCAGGAAACTTTAGTTTACCCACCTTTTTCTCACAATAAGCGCGTAAATCGAGCAAAAACTTATAATCGCTGTTCGACTTTAGCTGTTCAGTCATGCCGTCTCCAATCTTCTTTCTGAACTCTTCAACACTCTTTACCGCGTCTTTTCCGTAAATGTTGTCAAAGAGTGTTTGGTCTATTGGAGCTTTCATGAAGCGTGTAATCTCGGTGATTTGATAGCTGAAATCGGCTGTAACGTCGGCAGCTTCTTCCTTTTTGATTTTCAAAAGCGAAGAAATCTCTATATCACTTTCAGGATATGCCTTCTTAGGATTAAAGATAATCACATCTCCGGGCTTAGCTCCATTAAAGCGTTTCTTCTCTTTTTCTACCTTGATATAATTAGGCATCAGCACTGCTCCTTCAACCGTTATGCCGCCTTCTTTGGTACTTCCGTCGGCATTCAGTTCGTGCAAATCGCCTTTCAGCATATCATTGTCTTGATATTCTTCCACCTTTTCGTAGCTTCCGCTGCGCGAAGCGAACATATCTACCTGTTCGTCTATCAGCTTATCGTCTACCTTTATCTCATAAAAATCTACTTTGTCCTTGTCGGTCAGTTCGATTTTAAATTCGGGTGCAACGGCGATGTCGAATACAAAAGTATAGGGAGCGGGCTTCTCCAAATCTTGTGCCTGCTGCTTTTCAGAGGGCAATGGCTCGCCCAACATTTTGATTTTATTATCTTGCACATATTTATATATATGCTCACCCACCAGCTTATTAATTTCGTCCATTTTGACTGAAGTACCCATTTGGCGATTAATAAGCCCCATAGGAGCCTGTCCCGGGCGGAAACCCGGTATGTTTGCTTTCTTTCTATAATCTTTTAGTTTCTTCTCAACCTTGTCCTTGTAGTCTGCTTCTTCAACGGTCAGCGTCAGCAATCCGTTGATTTTGTCGGCATTTTCAAATGAAATTTTCATCTCTGAAGTTTTGTTATTGTGTTATTTTATAATTTCAAAATGAGTTGCAAAATTACTTATATTTGGCGTAACTACCTAATATAATAGGTGAAAAATATTACGTCGGCGTTTCGTTGAGGCACAAAAAAAATCCTGCAGTGTTATTCAATTGCAGGATTTTTGATGTGGGCGTTGACGGATTCGAACCGCCGACCCTCTGCTTGTAAGGCAGATGCTCTAAACCAGCTGAGCTAAACGCCCGTGCCTTTTATTTAAAAAGCGATGCAAAGGTATATACATTTTTTGTAATCTCCAAACATTGGCTGCACTTTTATTTCAAACGTAACCGAAGGCGCATAACTGCAAATGCCGCTGTAGGTGCGGTGTTGTTGTAACCGCAATTGTCTGCCAGCAAAGGGCGATTGTATGGGTAAAGGATGAGGAGATGACAAAAATATCGTTATCTTTGCAATGCCCACCCATGCGTTGCGCTGTGGCTGCGCGGGGCGGACAACTTGCTTTACGCTTAAATTTTACAAGATGACACACCCCGCAAAAGTAGACGTGGCGGTATTGATGCTGTTTTTTAACCGTCCCGACTCGCTTCAAAAAGTGTTCAACGAAGTCAAAAAGGCTCGTCCTGCACGCCTTTTTCTCTATCAAGATGGTCCTCGAAACGAGAACGATATGGAGGGTATTATGGCTTGTCGACACATTGTTGAAGAAATTGATTGGGTGTGCGATGTGCACCAACTGTATCAAAACCGCAACTATGGCTGCGACCCTTCGGGCTTTATGTCGCAGAAATGGGCCTTCTCATTGGCCGACAAGTGCATCGTTTTAGAGGATGATGTGGTGCCCTCGCAATCGTTTTTTACCTTTTGTAAAGAACTGCTCGACCGATATGAGCACGACGAACGCATCACGATGATTGCGGGATTTAACACAGACGAACAAACGCCGGGCGTTCCATACGATTATTTTTTCACCTCGGTTTTTTCTATTTGGGGCTGGGCTTCATGGCGAAGAGTGGTCGATAAGTGGGACGAACACTATACCTTTCTTGACAATCCATTTGCCGTTCAGCAGCTTACCGACATCGTAAAGCAACGCCGTTACCGGGCAGACTTTCTACAAATGTGTCGCGACCACAAATCTAATGGCAAGCCTTATTTTGAAAGTATCTTCTGGTCAACAATGCTTCTGGGTTCGGGTTTGGCTGTTATGCCCACCCAAAACCTCATCAATAACATCGGGGCAACAGACGACTCTACTCATTATTCGGCCTTCCGAACAATGCCCAAAAGGCTTCGTCGGCTTTTCACCATGCAGCGTTTCGAGTTCTCGTTTCCGCTTCGGCACCCCGAATATATTATCGAATACCTCCCTTATAAAGCTCATTTTTACCGCACTTTTGCGTGGGGGCATCCGCTGATAAAAGTGGGCAGATCGATAGAAGAACTGTTGTTAAATCTGCGTTACGGCAACTTCCGCCAAATCAGAAAGTCGCTTAACCGGCGCATTCGCAAGTGGTTGGGGCTGCATTGGCATGTTTAAAAGTTTGCATTACCACACTTAACCGTCTGCATCGGCATATTGAACAGTTTGCCCTGATACGTAGAACTATTTACCTGCTCAACTTACAAATCGTAACTTTTCGCCTTGTCAAGAAATCGGAAGCAACTTCGCAAGAGTGTCAACGAAATCGCTCAACTTGTTCTCAGTTCGTAAAAACGCAAGGATTTTACGATTGCGCATACCGCTGATTATTAGATGGTTGCGAATTTGATATCAACTTTCTTCCTCTTTTTATCCCTCTAAAATGCCTAAAACCGCGTTTTTCGGGGTGTAAAAGCTATGGTTTTAGCCCCCAAAAGATGATGTTTTGCATCCTAAAAGCATAGCTTTTGCAATTTAAAACCTATGTTTTTGAATTTTCAACACTCATTTTTGACCAAATAAGCGAAAGTTTTTCTCTATATGAAGAAAACGATTTGTAACGAAAAAAGAAAATCAAAACTGTTCTCGAACGTTAAAAAAGTAACAGTTTGAAAGCAACTTAAAGGTGACAAAGTGAAAAGGTGAAAAATGGCTGACGCCATAATTATAAAACACAAACAAGTAAGTAAATCTTCTCTCAATTTAATCTTTCTAAGAGGAGAGAGGTGCCCCGTTGCTATCGTTACTTATATCAAATCACATTATAAATAAAAAACAATTACTCGTTAATATTTGTATTTTATTCTTTATTTATTATCTTTGCATCACCTTATAAAGTTAATAAACATTTTCAAATTACAGTTATTTACCAAAAGAGTAAAAGTATTTGTTTAAAATCTTTTTCGCAAAAAAATCCCGTATGATACGTGAGTAACATACGGGATTATCTTTTTATACCCTGATTCGTTACTTGCTATTTTATGTTTGTTAACAGGTTTGCACTTCTTTTCATAAGTTTTTTCTACTTTTGTGAAATTGAAAAAGAAAAGGTATGCTTAGAGAACAGCTGACAATAAGGCTTGTAAAGGAAGTGTGCGGAGGCCTAAATGTAGGCGACGAAATGGCGTTTCTCGATGCTCCCGAACGACTGGCAGATATTCATCTTCCGTGCGAAATGAGTTGCATGGGTTTTGTTTATTGCATACAAGGCAGCATTCGATATACGGTTGACACCATCAGTCATACCATGCAACGAGGTGATGTTTTATTGATGCCCATCGGTCCAACGTTGAACGGGGTTACTGCCGATTCCGATTTTAAAGGTAAAGCCCTGCTTTTGTCGCGCGGTTTTCTTAACGAAATTATCAGAGGAATGCGCCAACTGACTTCGCTTTTTCTTTTTTCAAGAACGCATCCACAGTTTTCGCTCAACGAAGAAGAAGCGCAAGAACTGCTGATTTATTTGGGTTTGCTCGAACGAAGGCTGCATCAACGGCACAATCCTTACCGTAAAGACATTGTCGGAAGTATTATAACGGTCATCATTTACAGCGTATCTGAAGCCATTTGCAGAGTGAAAGAGCTTTCCTGCGGACAACAAACCAGGGCGGAAAAGATATTTACCGACTTTATCCGATTGGTCGAAGAGCACTTTAAAAAAGAACGCCACGTGGCGTGGTATGCCGAAAAATTGGGCATTACACAAAACTATTTGTCGGGTACAATCAAAGGGGTAAGCATGCGAACGCCGGGCCAATGGATAGACCGATATGTGATATTAGAAATTTGTGTACAGTTGAAAGATACGGGCAAAAGCATAAAAGAGATTACGCGCGAACTGAATTTTTGCAGTCAAAGCGGAATGGGCAAGTTTTTTAAAGACCACATCGGCGTATCGCCTTCCGAGTATCGAAAGTAGAAAAACAGTGAAATAGGCCTCCGACCGATAGTAGATGGTCGTCTAAGAGTGAAGCAATGCTTCGGCCACCGCGCACAGTTCGCTATACCATTCTTCGCCGAAGCGTTGTGTTAAAGGTTCTTTGAGAAATTTATAAACCGGCAAATCTAACGCTTTACCTTTCTCTACAGCCCCTTTGCAAATAGCCCATCTGTGATAGTTCAGCCCTACCAGTCCGCCTGTAAATGTTTTTTCGCGGATGGGATAAAGCGCACACGAAGCGGGTTTGCAAAATTTACTTTTACCCGCCCGATAACTTTTTTCGAGTGCACACAGACACATGCCGTTTTCGTAGCAGGTAAACACACAATCTTTTCCATTAACAATGCTTGTTACAAGGTCGCCCTCGGGGTCGCTGTAAGCCACTCCCTGTCGGTCGATAACCGCTTGTGCCGAAGCCGAAAGCTCGTCCCATGCCGCATCGAGCGAGTTTTCTATCTCTCCGATTTCGTCCAAAGAAACCGGTGCTCCGGCATCTCCCTCAATACAACAGGCACCCTTGCAGATGTCTAAGTCGCAACAAAACTTTTCTGTAAGAATATCCGACGAGATAAGTATATTACCCACCTGCAAGATGGGAGGTATGTTGTTATCCATCAATTTAAATGTTTTTGTAGTTGGTTGGAGCGTTTGTTTACCACGTAATGGGCGTTTCGCCGTGTTGAACGAGGTATGCGTTGGCCCGCGAAAAATGATGATTGCCAAACCATCCACCACGGTTTGCCGATAGCGGAGAGGGGTGAACCGATTGCAAAATGCAGTGACGAGTGGCGTCGATAAGCTGTGCTTTGCTTCTGGCATAGCCTCCCCAAAGAATAAAAACCAAGTGCTGGCGGTCTTGATTGAGTGCTTTGATAGCTGCATCGGTAAACATTTCCCACCCTTTATGCTGGTGACTGCCCGCCTGATGAGCCTAACGGTAAGTGTAGCGTTAAGCAATAACACCCCCTGTTGTGCCCAACGGGTAAGGTTTCCGGTAGCAGGTAGAGGCGTGCCGAGGTCGTTTTCGATTTCTTTAAAAATGTTTTGCAACGATGGCGGAAATGCAATGCCATCGTTAACAGAGAAACTCAAGCCATGCGCTTGACCTATATCGTGATATGGGTCTTGACCGATGATAACCACTTTCACCTTGTCGAAAGGACAAAGATCAAAGGCATTAAAGATTAATTTACCCGGTGGAAAGCAGCGATATTTACTATATTCATCGTGCACAAATGCGCTAAGCTGCGCAAAATAAGGCTTACCAAACTCTTCGCCGATGTGCTGTTTCCACGACTCTTCTATCTTTACATCTATCATTCTGTGGGGTTTAGACCACAAAGTTAGAAAAAATGCAGCGGTCGGCAAAATATATTTGCGGGCACATGGCATGTTATGAAGATAAAGAAAAAGCAAATAAAAGAACTGTGTATTTAAGTAAGCCGTGAGTAAAAAGGATGGTTTAGAGTTAAAGATAAACAGATCATCACTTTTTATATGCAAATTGCTACACTTTATAAAATAATTAATAACTTTGCAAAGTACAACGTCCGGTTATTTCATGAAGACAGTCAGACGGACGGCACATACCTTTTTTGTTATCTCAGATTTATACAACAAATACTAACTTTTAAAATTTAGAGTTTATGAAAAAATTAAGAAAACATGTTGCATGGGGTCTTTTCATTCCGGCTCTCTTGCTGTCTGGTTGCAGTTCTTCATCACCAACGACTATTGATGATGGATATACCGTAACCCAAAAGAAACTGAACGACTTGGTGAGAATTGAGCTTACCGAGACGCAAAAACAGTATGTTACCCAAAACAATGTGTTTGCACTAAACCTGTTTAAGGGGGTTGCAAACGCTGAAAAGGATAAACAGAGCTATCTTGTTTCGCCCCTTAGTGTTACGTACTTAATGGGAATGGTGAACAACGGAGCTGCCGGCGACACGCAAAAAGAGATTAACGACATGCTGGGATTTGGCAGCGCAGATGCCAAAGCCATTAACGAGTTTTGCCAAAAGCTGATGGAGGGCGCGCCGAATATCGATAAAAGCGTGCAGATAAAGATAGCCAATTTGGTGGAGGTAAATAAAAACTATACGCTGAAACCCGGTTTTAAAAACACTGTAGAAAATGCTTATAAGGCGCAGGTAGAGAGTGCCGACTTTGCGCAGGATGCTACTTTAGACCGAATTAACAACTGGTGTAAAGAGCATACCAACAACCTCATTCCGAAGATTTTGGAAGAAATCGAGCCCTCAGCTGTATCTTATCTGCTCAATGCCATTTACTTTAAGGGTATTTGGACAAACAAATTTGATGTCAACGAAACAAAAGACAAGCCTTTTAGAAGTGCCAAAGGTGTGTCGGCAGATGTACCGACAATGCACCAGAAAGAAGTTTTGCTGTATAACTCGAATGATGTTTACGCTACGCTTCATCTACCTTACGGTAACGGCGGATATAGTATGGAGGTGTTACTGCCCAACGAAGGCAAAACCACGGCTGATGTAATTGAGGCTATCGGCGGTGACAAGTGGATTCAGAACCTGAATGGATGTCGCAATTATGAGGTGGATGTAGAGCTTCCTAAATTTGATACCAACTATGAAGTACAGCTTAATGGTATTCTTCGAGCATTGGGTGCAAAGCGTATGTTCGAGCCTTCTGCAGCCGAATTCCCTAACTTCTGCAACACAAATGTATATATTTCAACCGTACTGCAGAAAGCAGCCATTAAGGTAAATGAGGAAGGTAGCGAGGCGGCAGCTGTTACAGTGGGTGGGGTTATGACGACAAGTACCCCCGAACCGGTAAAAATTCCTACTACGGTTTTCCATGCCAATCGCCCCTTTATTTATGCCATTACTGAGAATGTAACGGGTTCTATTTACTTCATTGGGGTTTACGGAGGGGATAAATAAGCACGTTTACGGCTTTACAACCAATTCCTATACAAACATAAAAGTCCCGACAGCATCACTGCTATCGGGACTTTTCTTTCATCTGTTTAATAACAACTAAATATCAATCAAACTAAAATACAAACCTCAAAAGTGTTTGTGAGCATCTGGAATTAAAGCACTTCGATGGCACGAACCAACTTTTGCTCTTCTTTTTGCACCTTAGGCAAATCTACAGTAAGCACCCCGTCGTTTACTTTAGCCGAGATAGCTTCGCGATTTACATCGTCGGGCAGAAGCAATGTTTGTTCATATTTCGAGTAACTAAACTCTCTACGAAGGTAGTGAGCCTTTTCATCCTCACTCTTTACTTCATTCTTTTGCTCCATCTTGATGGTCAGATTACCATCCTCGTTCACATTAACAACGAAGTCTTCTTTCTTCAAACCCGGTGCGGCAAGCTCTACAACATACTGCTTATCGTTTTCAATAACATTGATAGCAGGTGCTGTTGCATTGGCACGCGGCATAAGATTGGTGTTAAAGAAATCGTCAAACACTTCGGGTAACCATGAATTTTTACGCATAACTGGTAACATAATTTTTTCCTCCTATTATTATTTAATGGTTTATTTTTATTTTCTATTGAGCACCTCTGCTTTCGTTTCGGTGTTCATAACCTTATAACACAAGTTCTGTACCACCACGCTTTTATGTGCCATTTTGACAAAACGAGCAGACATTCTGTCGTTATCCTCTCGCAAAACGATGGAATTTTCTTTCCCAAATCCACCCTTTACACTGCATTCTTGAGAGAATTTGATGAAAGTATATATACTTATCAGATGATGTATCTCACCTCATCAAACTCCGCATCTCTGCCGATGAAAAACCTATAAACAAGCTTGTTCATCTGCAACAGAATATTTATCTTTGCACAGGTTAGAAGATTGTAACTCCCATGGCTCAAAAGCTTATACAGACACAGGAACAAAAACAGGTGCAAGTTCAACGATTATCACAGCAGCAAATGCTGCAGGTGAGGTTGTTGGAAATGCCTCTTACTGAGCTGGAACAAAGCGTTACAGCCGAGTTGGATGATAATCCTGCGTTGGAAGTAGACAGTCTTGATGCGTCAGAACACGATGTTTATCAAGATGAAGGGGCTGTGGAAGCAGGCCATGAAGAGGACTTTGAGCAGCAAACCGAAAGGGAAGAGCGCGAGTCGGCCTTAGATGCGGCGCTCGAAAACATCGGTCGCGACGACGAGATGCCCGATACTTTCAGTAACGAAAATTACCAAAACGCCGACTACGAAGAGATTGTTTATGGCGATACCACTTCGTTTTACGACAAGCTGAAAGAGCAAGTGGGCGAGATAGAACTATCTCCCGAGCAGGAAGAAGTAATGAATTATCTCATTGGTTCGCTTGATGATGATGGCTTGTTACGCAAAGATTTAGACACCATCAGCGACGAACTGGCTATTTATCACAATATTGATATGGAGCCCAAAGCCATCGAACGGATTTTGTTGCTTTTGCAAACGTTCGACCCCGCAGGTATTGGTGCTCGTTCATTACAAGAGTGTTTGCTTATACAAATTGACCGTAAGCCTGACAGTAACTTGAAAAGGATGATGCGGCAGGTAATTGAAGACTACTTCGATGCGTTCACAAAGAAACACTGGAACATTATTCAGACGCAACTGGAGCTTACCGACGAGCAGATAAAAGCATTGCAAGAAGAAATCAGAAAACTAAATCCCAAGCCCGGTGCATCGATGGGTGAGACGCAGGGAAGAAACATTCAGCAGATTACACCCGACTTTATTGTCGAGTCAGACGAGGGCGGTAACGTGTCGTTTTACCTGAATCGGGGTACAATTCCTCGCTTGAAAGTGTCGGCATCGTTTGTCGATATGGTCGACACTTACAAGAAAAACAAGAATGGAATGAGCAAACCTGAGAAAGAAGCACTGCTATATGCCAAAGGCAAAGTAGAGAAAGCACAGGCTATATCGAAGCCATTAAGCAGCGTAGGCATACCCTCAGCATTACGATGAAAGCCATTATCGATATTCAACACAAGTTTTTTGTAGACGGAGACGAAGCAGATTTACGCCCGATGATATTAAAAGATGTGGCCGATAAAACGGGATTAGACATTTCTACCATATCGCGTGTAAGTAACATCAAATATGTACAGACCAAATGGGGAACGTTTCCGTTACGCTTTTTCTTTACCGACAGCTACACAACAGAGGATGGTGAGGAGTTATCAACACGTAAAATAAAGATTGCACTCAAAGAGTTGATAGATCAAGAAGATAAGAAAAAACCGCTCAGCGATGACCAATTGCGCGAAGCACTCAATAAAAAAGGGTTTCCGATAGCCCGCCGTACGGTGGCGAAATATCGTGAACAGTTGGGTCTTTCTGTAGCAAGATTACGCAAAGGATAGAATGAAAGAGAAGAATATCATATTGGCTGCAAGGGTAATGAGTATGTTGTTTACCCCTTTTTACTTGCCCATCGTAGGACTGATAGCCTTGTTTACCTTCAGCTATATGGCTCTTTTGCCCTGGGATTACAAGCTTGAGGTACTCTTGTTGGTTTATTTTTTCACTGTACTTATTCCTACCATACTTATTCATCTCTATCGTCGTTATCAGGGTTGGAACCTTATTGAACTGGGTGCAAAAGAGCGGCGGCTCATTCCCTACATTATTTCCATACTCTGTTACTTCTCCTGTTATTATATCATGTCGGTGTTGCAGATACCCCATTTCATGGCACGTATCCTTATGGCAGCACTTATTATACAGGTGCTTTGTGCGGTTATCAACATCTGGTGGAAGATTTCTACCCACTCGGCAGCTATCGGTGGAGTGGCAGGTGCATTGATGGCATTTTCTTTTCTCTTTATGTTCAACCCCACATGGTGGCTTTGTTTGGTCTTCATCATTGGCGGAATGGTGGGTACAAGCAGAATGATTTTGCGTCAACATACGCTATGGCAGGTCGTGGCAGGCTTTCTTTTAGGGATGGTTTGTGCGTTTTTGGCGATATGAGGAAAAGCAAAAAGGAAGTGGTAGAGATAGAAAATTGATACAGAAACAAAGATACAAGAACAAGAAAACAACAAAAAGAAATCATAATGAACAATCCTTTAGTAAGCATTATTATGGGTAGTACAAGCGATTTACCCGTTATGGAAAAAGCTTGTCAGTTTTTAAACGATATGCAAATACCGTTTGAAGTCAATGCATTGAGTGCGCATCGCACTCCGCAGGCCGTAGAACGCTTTGCCAAAGAGGCTGAAGCACGGGGCTTAAAAGTAATTATCGCCGGAGCAGGAATGGCTGCAGCCCTGCCCGGAGTTATTGCGGCGTCTACCATTCTGCCTGTTATCGGTGTACCTATCAAAGGAATGCTCGACGGATTAGATGCGATGTTGAGTATTATTCAGATGCCTCCCGGTATCCCTGTTGCCACCGTTGGGGTGAATGGAGCAATGAATGCAGCCATTCTGGCAACGGAAATGCTGGCGCTTTCGGATGCGGATGTGGCGCAGAAGTTGGCAAAATACAAGTCAACTTTAGGTAAAAAGATTGAAAAAGCCAATCACGAACTGGCCGAAATCAAGTACGAATATAAGACCAACTAACCCCTTTCTCACGCTCGGGCATGATAGATTTATTCAATTTTCATCGTCGACCATCGGCTGTTATCCGTGTCGGTACGCTGCAAATGGGCGGCGATTACCCCATCAGAGTGCAGTCGATGACCACTACTGACACCAATAACACCGATGCTTGTGTAGCGCAGGCAGAACGAATTATAGGTGCCGGAGGCGAATTGGTGCGTTTAACGACACAAGGAAAACGTGAAGCCGAGAATCTCAAACCTATTCATGATGCTTTGCGCGCTAAGGGATACGACACGCCTTTGGTAGCCGATGTGCACTTTAATGCCAATGTTGCCGATGTGGCAGCGCGTTATACAGAGAAGGTTCGCATCAATCCCGGTAACTATGTAGACCCCGGACGCACATTCAAAGTGTTGGAATATACCGATGAGGCGTATGCCGACGAAATAAAAAAAATAGAAAACCGCTTCGTACCTTTTCTGCAGATATGCAAAGAAAACCATACGGCGGTGCGTATCGGAGTTAATCATGGGTCGCTGTCCGACCGTATCATGAGTCGTTATGGCGATACACCTGAAGGCATTGTAGAGAGCTGTATGGAGTTTCTTCGTATTTGTAAACGCGAAGATTTCAATGATGTGGTTATCTCTATTAAGGCTTCCAACACGGTGGTAATGGTGCGTTCGGTGCGCCTTTTGGTACACGAGATGGAGCGCGAGGGTATGAATTATCCCCTGCATCTGGGTGTTACAGAGGCAGGAGAAGGTGAAGACGGTCGTATCAAAAGTGCAGTGGGCATCGGTGCGCTACTTGGCGACGGCATCGGAGATACCATTCGGGTATCGCTCAGCGAAGAACCCGAAGCCGAAATACCCGTTGCACGGGCTTTGGTCAACTATATTTCGGCGCGCAGCAAACATCTACCCATTCCCGCAGAACCGGCAAAGAGCTTCAATTATCTTTCTCCTGAACGGCGAGAAACAACGCCGGTGGGCAACATTGGCGGCGAAAATGTACCGGTTGTTATCAGCAATAGGATGGATAAAGATAAAGTTCATATCGTTACCAATGCCGACCTTAGCCCCGATTATCTGTATATAGGCTCGCAACTGCCTGAGCAATTCAACCCACAACGGCGGTATATCATCGACTACAATGCTATATGCAGGCTGCAGAAAAGGGTTTGTTGACAGGTGTGCAGGCCTATCCCATCTTCCCACACAATGCCGTTCCGTTTATCTCGTTGGTCAAAGCAGATCTTAAATTTCTTGTTTTGCAGTACGGGGCAGATAGCGATGAATACCTCGCCTGCCTGCGTCATCACCCCGAAATCGTAGTGGTGTGCATGAGCAACCACCAAAACAAAACGGGCGATCAGCGGGCTTTGGTGCACGAACTGATGGCGCACAATCTGTATAATCCCGTCGTTTTTGCGCAGATGTATCGCCATTCACAGGAAGAAAAAGCTGATTTCCAGCTCGAAGCAGCGGCAGATATGGGGGCGTTAATGATTGACGGACTTACCGATGGTGTGTGGTTGATGAACCAGGGCGACCTTTCTGACGAAGACATTGACGCTACTGCATTCGGTGTTTTACAAGCTGCCCGGTTGCGAACAAGCAAAACCGAGTATATCAGTTGTCCCGGTTGCGGTCGCACCCTATACGATCTTCGTTCTACAATAGCCCGCATTCGCGAGGCTACCAAAGAGATGAAAGGACTTAAAATAGGCATTATGGGCTGTATCGTAAATGGTCCGGGCGAGATGGCCGATGCCGATTATGGATACGTCGGAGCAGGTCTGGGCAAGATTTCGCTTTACCGAAAGAAGGTATGTGTGGAACGAAATATCGACGAAAAAGATGCCGTTGAACATTTGCTAAGGCTGATTAAAGACGACGGTAACGTACAACAAGCATCTGACAGCTAATTTTTTGGTTGGCGTTTGAGCACAAAGCACATCTTGAAAATATAAAAAGGAGGACGCTAACGTCCTCCTTTTTATATCCTTATTTAATATTGCTCCTCCTGTTATTTCTACTTTTTCTTCGGCTGTAACAACGTTTTATAACGTTTGCCGTCTGCCAATAATGCCATCGCCTCTTTTATTTGCTTATCCGACGACAGCGCATACTGAATGTTTCCTTTTTGATAATAGTATGCCGGAATAATACCATTGGCAATCAGCTTCTTAATGGTTTCTTTATTAAAGTCGAGGTCTTTCGCCACATTATGGCTCAATTTCTTCTCTAAATTATCAAATTCGGTCTTCGCCTCGTCGTAATATCCCTCAAACTTAGCCAGTTTAACAAGCGTTTTAAGATACTTCTCACTTTCGCGGTCGTATTTAAAGTCAGCCCTCAAAACCCGCTGTTTAAAGTCTTCATACTCTGCATCGGTAATATCAAACTGTTCCGGTTGAGCGATAACAGGATGAGAAGCGATGTAATCCAACTGGTAATTGAGTAGCAATTCGTTAGAATCTCTCACGCCTGCAAGGTAATAAGCGATGTTAGGAACCGAGTCGGCTTTCACCTCAACATCAGGCATGATACCCCCGCCATCGCGCACTTCGCGTCCGTGTGATGTGTAAAACACCTTTGTAAGCGAGTCGGGCACGTGCTCTGTATAGCCTCCGTTGCTGTGTTTATAATTGATTGCTTGAATACAACGACCGCTGGGAATATAATATTTACTGGTCGTCAGCTTCAGCGTTCCGTTGTAAGGCAGGTCTAAAGTCATTTGTACAAGCCCCTTTCCGTACGTTCGCGTACCCATGATAACCGCCCGGTCAAGGTCTTGCAACGCACCGCATGTAATTTCGCTGGCACTTGCCGACGACTCGTCTACCAGCACAACAATGGGCATCACCGTATCAATCGGCTCAACAGTGGTTTTATAATCGCGGTTCACGCGTTTCAGTTTACCCCGGTTAGACACCACCAACACCCCCTTGGGTACAAACATATTGACAATGTTTACCGCTTCCGACTCAGACCCACCACCATTTCCGCGCAGGTCGAAGATAAGCGATTTCATGCCTTTTTGTTTTAAATCCATAAAGGCTCTGCGCACATCTTTCGAGCAGTTTTCTGTGAAAGAAGAGAGGTTGATATAGCCCACGCCATTGTCTTTCATGCCATAATAAGGCACTGCCGGTGTTTGTATGGCCCGCCGTGTTATCTTCATTTTCATCACTTTGCCCGTGCTGGGACGTTTGATTTTTAAGATAAAGCTCGTTCCGGGGTCGCCGCGCAGATGGTTGCTTACATATTCTTGGTCTTTGTGAGTCATATCTTTGTCGTCTATCGACAAAATAATATCCCCCTTTTTCAATCCTACTTCTGCCGCCGGCATATGTTCGTAAGGCTGGTCGATGATAACTCTTTTGAGCTGATTGTTATATCTTATCACCGAGCCGATACCTCCATATTTACCTGTAATCATAAACTTCAGCTCTTTCACCTTTTCTTCCGGATAGTACACCGTATAAGGATCAAGACTTTGCAACATGGCGTTGATGCCGTTGCCAATCACTTCATTGCCGTTAAGAGAGTCTACATACATCAGGTCAAGGTGCTTGTAGATAACATTCAGCACATCCAAATTCTTTGCTACCGTAAAGTTATGGTCCTTATCTTCCTGTGCCGTCGCGGTGAAAGCAAAGCCTAAAAAAAGTATGCAGAATAGTGTTTTCTTCATTCTGAATCAGTTTGTTTATCCTCACAAAATTACGATATAAAACCCTGATAATCTCTACTCTACGTCTTTTTTATCATATTTTAGACATAAAATAAATTTTTCCGATGAAATATTTGGCTGTTTCCGAAAAACGTAATACCTTTGCAACCGCAATAAACAATAATGCTTCAATAGCTCAGTTGGTTAGAGCACCTGACTGTTAATCAGGGGGTCGTTGGTTCAAGCCCATCTTGAAGCGCATTAAAAGAGTTACGTTCACGTAGCTCTTTTTGTTTTCTATATGTTATAAACACCCTTTTTATTTGTTCATAAAATGCGGCTTTATATCCGAAATCGGTTTTATCGAATTGTAAGCATTTGGCTGTAAATTTCTATCAAATTGTTATTTTCACACATGTTAAAGAGTAATGACATGTGGCAAAATAAGCTCATCGAAATCGTCAAACGTAAAACCGTATGGATTTTTGTGTTAAAACGCCCCTTCTGATTATCAAACACTTACACGGTTAGTGTTAATTTTTGAGACCAAAAGTTGATGTTTTTCGCCCTAAAAGCATAACTTTTGCATCTTAAAAACATAGCTTTTGGGTGCTAAAACCTATGCTTTGGGAAGGTGAAAGCTATTCTTTTGCAACTCAAAATCTATGTTTTTGTATTTTCATCACTATTTTCTGACCAAATAAACGAAAATATTTCTCTAGATGAAGAAAGTGATTTGTAACGAAAAAAGAAAGTTGAAAGTGTTCTCAAACGTTAAAAAAGTAACAAATTGTAAGTAGCTTAAGGGTGAAAAAGTGAAAAGGTGAAAGGGTGAAAAGTGGCTAACGCCACAATTATAACGTCAGTTCGTTATAAGTAATCCCCTCTCTTTCTCCCCTTTTTAAGGGGAGAGGTGTGCTACATAAGCACTCGAAAGTTTATATCAAGAGAAAGCTCAATAATTGTAAAGGAGAAACTCGACAGATTCCAATAAAGGGGTAGGTGTACTGCATTACTTGTTTTTTTGCTCTTTATATGGTGCCTGCATCCTTTCACTTTTTCACCTTTTCAACCTTTCACCTTTATCCCGGGGGAGGTGAGGAGGAGGCTTTCAGAAAATTAAAGAGCAGTAAGCGAGGCCGTGATTTCTTCTTCGGTAAGAAGGTTAAAGTCGCCCGACACCGAGTTTTTCATCGCCGAAGCAGCCAGCGAGAAGTTCAAACAACGTTGCGGGTCATTATTCCATTTACGCACGGCGTGTATGAATGCCGCTACAAAAGCATCGCCAACCCCCATCGGATCGATGATGGGAAGAATGTCGCAGATATGTGTGTGATATAGTTTTCCTTGTGTATAAACCAGTCCGGTAAGCGTATGATGGCTCGAAGCGATTTGATTGCGTAGCGCCATAACCATATACCGACAACGCGGAAACTGTCGGTGCATCTTCTCAAAAAGAGTTTTATAAGCGTCAAGGTCAAGTTGGTAGTTACTGTCGGGTGCCTTAAACGGAATGTGTTGAATACCCGAGAGCACCTCCCATTCGTTTTGATCGCCAAAGATAATGTCGCTGAATTGTGTCAGTCGGTGCAGCGTATCGTGTGCATTGGCACCATATTTCCAGAGGTTTTTTCGGTAATTGATGTCGCAAACAATGGTTAGCCCCCTATCGGCGGCAATTTTGACGGCCTCGAAAGTTGCATCGGCGGCAGTTTTACTGATGGCGCACGTGATGCCCGAGCATGCGAAAACAGAAGCTTCTTTGAATATATCAGACCATGAAACCATGCCCGGTGCAATACTGAAAAACGATGAGTTGTCGCGGTCGTACACCACATTGGCATTGCGTACGGCCGCTGCCTCCTCAAAATAATAGCAGCCCAGGCGTTCTCCCCCTTTAACCATGTGTGATGTATCGACACCATAATAGCGCAGTTCGCCTATGCAAGCGCGCCCCATACGGTTGTCGGGCACACGGCTTACATACGTCACTTCGTTGCCCAATAGTGCCAACGAAACTGCCACATTGGCTTCGCTTCCACCGAAATTTCCATGAAAAGAGGTTCCTTGAGACAAAAGTTTGAAGTTTGGTTTAGACCAACGCAACAGTATTTCTCCAAACGTAACAATCTTTTCTTTCATGCCTATTGAATTTGAAAACGCACAAAAGTACGAAAAAAAAGAGGGAATAAAACGGTGAATTAAGGATTAATATAAACTGATGGTGTGTTAAAAATATGCTGTAAAATATCGTATAAGGCATATAAAAGTAGTAACCGGTAGAAAAATAATGAAAAAAACTTGTTTGCGTTTTTATTTTTTATATTTTTGTAACGTAATTAGAGATGTGGTGCGGGCAGATGTAACGCCCCGCCTTTGTTATTGCTTGATGCAATAACCCTTTTGTCGAAATCGTCGTTTTGTTTATTCATCATTAACTTTTGACAATATGAAACAACCCACCCTTTTAGCATCTGAGCCGCCATTTGATTGACGCCTGCCGACTGGAAGCAAAGGTTCTGCCGGCAGAAAGGTATATGTATCGTTTATCAACCCTCTAAAGATAGAAACTGTATGAAACAAAAAAGACTTTTATTGTTATTGCTCCCCCTGTTTCTGCTCTTTGTAAGCACGGGATGTGAAAAGGATGTACACCCTACAGAAATTCACTATACGGGGAAAATTCTTTATTTAGACGGAAAAGATTTTCGATGTCACAATATTATTGAAATAACGGGTGCCTCTAATAAAAAGAGTTTACCTGTAGGTTCAACCATTGGTTTTTATAGTTTGGATTTTGCAGAAAAAGAACAGATAGGAAATGTAGTTCATTTTAGAATACTCCACTATCAGTTCTATTCAGAATCTTGGACGATTGATAGACCGTGTCCTCTGTATGTAGGTATTATTGAAAAATTAAAAACGGAAGAATGATGAAACAAGTATGATATAAGATACTTTTATTGGCGGAATGTGCAGTATATAATATAAATCAAGGTGAAAAATAAAACCATGATAGTCAGATTTTACGAGGATTTAGCTACTGAACGGGATGTGGAGAAACGTAAACCTACTTGTTGGAAGGGTGTATTGATAGCGAAAATACAGCAAAAATCTTGTTTATATGCAGAATTGTTCGTACCTTTGCAGCGTTCAGTGGAATGAGGGACTCCGATGAGAGTTCCTCATTTTCATTATATAATTAAATGTGTATGATTGACAAAACCCTCGTAAAAGGAATTGTAGAAGAGTGGCTCAAAGATAAGGAGTACTTCCTTGTTGACATAGAAATCACTGCCGACGACCGTATTGTGGTAGAGATTGACCACGTAGACGGGGTGTGGATTGAAGACTGTGTGGAACTGAGCAGATATATCGAAGAACGTCTGAGCAGAGATGAAGCGGATTATGAGTTGGAAGTAGGCTCGGCCGGACTGGGTCAACCTTTCAAGGTTCCGCAACAATATATCAACTTTATAGGTAAAGAAGTGGAGGTATTGGATGAAGACGGAAAGAAATATAAAGGTGTTTTAAAAACCGTAGAGAATAACCATTTCATTGTAACGGTAACCGAAAAGGTGAAAGTGGAAGGTAAAAAACGCCCCGTATTGCAAGAGGTTGACCACACCTTTGATATGGATAAGGTAAAGTATACCAAATATCTGATTAAGTTTTAAAAGGCAGAAAAAGAAATAGGTAAGTTGTTGGGGTGGCCCTACAAGGTATTAACGAAGGCAACTTATCGAGTGTGAAAGAAGTATATTAATATAAGGATACAATTAATAAAAGTTGACATAACAAGCCGTAACGGGTAAGGAAGATGCCCTTGTTAACGCGTTAAAAGCAGGATTGTTCAACTAAAAAAGTAAGAAAAAACTATGGTAGCAAGAAAGAAAGATGAGAATATCTTGAGCATGGTAGACACCTTTAAGGAGTTTAAAGACACAAAAAACATCGACCGTATAACATTGGTAAGCGTATTGGAAGAGAGTTTTCGCAATGTGCTGGCTAAGCTTTTTGGCAGTGATGAAAACTTCGATGTAATTGTAAATCCAGATAAAGGTGACTTTGAAATTTATCGTAACCGCATAGTTGTTGCTGATGGCGAGGTGGAAGATGAGAACAAGCAAATCGCATTGTCAGAAGCACAGAAGATTGAACCCGACTATGAGGTAGACGAAGATGTGTCTGAACGGGTAGACTTTACCAAGTTCGGACGTCGCGCTATTCTTACTTTGCGCCAGACATTGGCATCAAAAGTGCTTGAGTTAGAGCACGACTCGTTGTATAACAAGTATAAAGACCGTGTAGGACAGGTTGTTTCAGGCGAGGTATATCAGGTGTGGAAACGCGAAGTTCTTATCGTAGACGATGAGAATAACGAGTTGATACTGCCTAAGGCCGAGCAGATACCGGCAGACCAATACCGGAAAGGTGAAACCATAAGAGCGGTGATTATTCGGGTTGATAACGAAAACAATAACCCCAAAATTATTTTGAGCCGCACCAACCCGATGTTCTTAGAGCGGTTGTTGGAGGCCGAAGTGCCCGAAATAAATGACGGTTTGATTTCTATTAAAAAGATTGCCCGCATGCCGGGTGAACGTGCCAAAGTAGCTGTTGAAAGCTATGACGACCGTATAGATCCCGTAGGAGCCTGTGTGGGTGTACGTGGTAGTCGTGTTCACGGCATTGTTCGCGAACTGTGTAACGAGAATATCGACGTAATCAATTATACTGCCAACATTAAGCTTTTCATTCAACGCGCACTCAGTCCGGCTAAGATTAGCAGTATCAACATTGATGAAGAGAACCGCAAGGCAGAGGTGTTCCTACATCCGGAAGAGGTGTCGTTGGCCATTGGACGTGGTGGATTGAATATCAAACTGGCCTCTATGCTGACCGAATTTACTATCGATGTGTTCCGTGAAGTAGGCGAAGGCGAGATAGATGAAGATATTTACTTGGATGAGTTTTCAGATGAAATCGATCAATGGGTTATCGATGCCATCAAGAGTATTGGTTTGGATACAGCCAAAGCAGTTCTCAATGCGCCTCGTGAAATGCTGGTAGAGAAAGCCGATTTGGAAGAAGAAACGGTAGATAACGTTCTGCGTATCTTGCAGGCAGAGTTTGATCAGTAAACCTTTTCAGGCTTTTACAGCGAATAACTTGTTAACCTGTTGACACGTTAACTTGTACAACCCTATAATAAAATAAAAGAATGAGCATCAGATTAAATAAAGCATTACGCGAATTAAACATAGGACTTCAAACGGCAGTGGAGTTCTTGGAGAAGAAAAGTGAGCTGGGCGAAGTGAAAGCAGAGCCGAGTTTCAAGTTGTCCGACGAACAATACAATGCTCTGGTAAAAGCATTTCAGCAGGATAAGGAAGTTCGCAGCCAAGCCGAAAAGCTACTTCAGAAAAAACCGAAGGAGAAAAAACGGGCGGTGGAACCTGCAGACCATAAGGCTGAAACAGTGCTGAACGCCAACAAACAGCAGTTTAAGCCTTTGGGAAAGATAGATCTTGGAAGTATCGAAGGTAAGTCGACAGATAAAAAGTCTGATGCAAAAGAAACCCCAAAGACTGCCGAAAAGCCCACAGAAGCTACTGCCGTTGGCGCTGCTAAGACTGAAGCTACCGTATCTGCAAAGGCAAAAGTCGAAGAAAAAGCTGCTCAAGCTGAAGTAAAACCGGAGAAAAAGAAGACTGAAAGCGCAACTCCAGAAAAGAAAGAGGCGACGCCCGAGAAGAAAACAACCGGCGTTTCAAAGAAAGAAAAAACGGGGGTTACAGAGCCGATAGCAGCAGAACCGGTGGTAGAAAAAGTTCAAGAAGCATCCGAAAAGGGCGGTGAAGAAGCAAAAACAGAGACAGAGGGGCCCGAAATATTTACCCTAAAGAGTGAGAATACAGCGGCTCCAAAAGTAAATGTTTTAGGTAAAATAGACCTTTCTACGCTCAATCAGACCACGCGTCCTAAAAAGAAAAGCAAAGAAGAGAAGCGTAAAGAACGCGAAGATAAGATACAAGAAAACGGCGAACGTAAAAAACGGGCTCGCATCAATAAAGAGCGCATTGACATTAATGCCGCTGTTAATCAGCCCAGTGGTGGTAATAATAAGAACAGGAACAATAATAATAACGGCAACAACAATGCCAACGGAGGCCGTAACGCTAAGAAAAATAATAAGAAAAACAACAGAAACCAGCGTCCGTTGGAGATTAATGAAGAAGATGTTGCACGTCAGGTAAAAGAAACTCTGGCTCGTCTGACCAGCAAAAACCAAAACAAGAAGGGGGCGAAGTATCGTAAGGAAAAACGCGATGCGGCGCAAGAACGCTTGAATGAGGAGATGGCTGAAGAGCGCAAAGAAAGCAAAACGCTAAAGCTAACCGAGTTTGTTACCGTGAGCGAACTGGCTTCAATGATGGATATTTCTGTTAATCAGGTTATCGGAACATTGATGAGCGTAGGCATTATGGTGTCTATCAATCAGCGTTTGGATGCTGAGACCATCAATTTGGTGGCTGAAGAGTTCGGCTTTAAGACCGAATATGTCAGTGCGGAAGTATCGGAAGCCATCACTGAAGAAGCTGATGACGAGTCGGATCTTGTACCACGCTCGCCCATTGTTACCGTTATGGGACACGTCGATCACGGAAAGACGTCACTGCTTGACTATATTCGTGACACCAATGTTATTGCAGGCGAGGCCGGAGGAATAACACAGCACATCGGAGCTTACAACGTTCAATTGGAAGACGGACGTAAGATAACATTCCTTGATACGCCCGGACACGAAGCATTTACTGCTATGCGTGCACGTGGAGCACAAGTAACCGATATCGCTATCATTATTATTGCTGCCGATGATAGTGTGATGCCCACCACGAAAGAGGCTATTGCACACGCACAAGCTGCTAATGTGCCGATGGTTTTTGCCATTAATAAAATAGATAAACCCGGTGCTAACCCTGACAAAATACGTGAAGACCTTTCACAAATGAACCTGCTTGTAGAAGAGTGGGGAGGTAAATACCAGTGTCAGGAGATAAGTGCCAAGAAAGGAGTGGGTGTAAAAGAACTGCTGGAAAAAGTACTTCTCGAGGCAGAACTTCTTGATTTGAAAGCCAATCCCAACCGAAAGGCAACGGGAAGCATCATCGAAAGCTCGCTCGACAAAGGTCGTGGATATGTTTCGACCTTACTTGTGAGCAACGGAACACTGCATGTTGGCGATAATATTATTGCCGGAACAAGCTGGGGACGCATTAAAGCGATGTTCAACGAACGTAACCAACGTATTGAAGAAGCCCGTCCGGCAGAGCCCGCTATCATCTTAGGTCTAAACGGAGCACCTACTGCCGGTGATGCATTCCATGTCTTGGAGACCGAGCAAGAAGTGCGCGATATAGCCAACAAACGCTTACAGTTACAACGCGAACAAGGTCTGCGCACTCAGAAACGCTTGACATTGAGCGATATTTCTCACCGCATTGCCTTAGGTTCGTTCAAAGAACTTAACATTATTGTGAAGGGAGACACCGACGGTTCTATTGAAGCTTTAAGTGATTCGTTCATCAAACTCTCGACCGAAAAGATCAATGTAAACGTTATCCATAAAGCCGTCGGACAGATTTCGGAGAACGATGTAACGTTGGCTGATGCTTCAGATGCTCTTATTGTAGGTTTCCAAGTACGCCCATCGGCAGCTGCACGTAAGCTGGCCGACCAAGAAGGCGTAGAAATCAACACGTATTCTGTAATCTACGACGCCATTGACGATGTACATTCGGCTATGGAGGGAATGCTTGATAAGGTGAAGAAAGAAGTGGTTACTGGTCAGGTTGAAGTGCGCGAAGTATATAAAATATCAAAGGTGGGCACTGTTGCCGGTGCCATTGTTACCGAAGGTAAGGCGCATAAGACAGATAAAGCCCGATTGGTACGTGACGGAATTGTTGTTCATACGGGCGACATCAATGCACTGAAACGCTATAAAGACGATGTAAAAGAAGTACCTACAGGTTTTGAGTGTGGTATCAGCATCGTTAATTTTAATGATATTCAGGTTGGTGACATTATTGAAACATTTACTGTTATCGAGGTAGATCAGAAACTATAAACGGGCGTATCCTGTCCGAAAGTTGTATTCATGCCTTCAAAACGTATGAACCAAACTCTTTAAGGATAGGCTTCGGCAATTCTGGCTATATCAAATCAGTAACATTTGTTACCGCAAGGCAATGCGGTATGATATTTGCCAAAGAGAAACATAGGGACGTCCGGGATGTGGATGTCCCTATCATTGCTAAATACAAACACGTGTATGGAAGAAGTAAAAAATGAAAAAAACGCCTATGTACGCAGTGTTGCCGAGCAAAAATACGAGTTCGGCTTCACTACAGATATAGATACCGACATTATAGAAAAAGGACTTAATGAGGATGTGGTGCGCCTAATCTCTGCTAAAAAGAACGAACCGGAGTGGTTATTGGCGTTCCGTTTGCAGGCTTTTCGTCATTGGCAAACCCTAAAACAGCCCGATTGGGCACACGTTAAGTTACCCAAAATCGATTATCAAGACATTTCTTATTATGCCGATCCAATGGCAAAGAAACCCGCCAACAAGGAATTGGATCCAGAATTGGAGAAGACTTTCGACAAGTTGGGCATACCGCTTGAAGAACGTTTGGTACTGGGTGGCGTGGCTGTAGATGCCATCATGGACTCGGTTTCGGTAAAAACCACCTTTAAAGAGAAACTGGCTGAGAAGGGTGTTATCTTCTCTTCTATCAGTGAAGCCGTGCAAGAGCATCCCGATTTGGTTAGAGAATATTTGGGATCTGTTGTTCCTTATCGTGATAATTTCTTTGCTGCGCTTAACAGTGCGGTGTTCAGCGATGGTTCGTTCGTTTACATACCAAAAGGCGTTCGGTGTCCGATGGAGCTCAGTTCTTATTTCCGCATCAACGCCAGAAATACCGGACAGTTTGAAAGAACATTGATTGTGGCCGAAGATGAATCGTATGTGAGCTATTTAGAAGGCTGTACTGCGCCGATGCGTGATGAGAATCAGTTGCATGCCGCCATTGTTGAAATCATCGTGAAGGACAATGCTGAGGTGAAATACTCAACGGTTCAGAACTGGTATCCCGGTGATGAGAACGGCAAAGGAGGTGTCTTTAATCTCGTTACGAAGCGTGGAGACCTGCGCGGAGTCAATTCGAAGTTGTCGTGGACACAAGTAGAAACGGGTAGTGCCATTACGTGGAAATACCCTTCTTGTATTCTTCGCGGAGACAATTCGCAAGCTGAATTTTACTCGGTAGCCGTTACCAACAATTACCAACAGGCCGATACGGGTACAAAAATGATACATATCGGCAAAAACACAAAGAGCACCATTATCTCAAAAGGTATCAGCGCAGGGTATAGTCAGAATTCTTATCGTGGTCTGGTGAGGGCAACAGCTAATGCAGATAATGCTCGCAACTACAGCTCTTGCGATAGTTTGCTGCTCGGAGATAAATGCGGAGCGCACACCTTTCCTTATATGGACATTCACAATAACAGTGCCATCATTGAGCACGAGGCAACGACCAGCAAGATTAGCGAAGCCCAATTGTTCTATTGTAATCAACGAGGCATCTCGACAGAACAGGCTGTGGGCTTAATTGTTAACGGTTATGCTAAAGAGGTTTTGAATAAACTGCCGATGGAATTTGCTGTAGAAGCCCAGAAGCTTTTAAGTGTTTCATTAGAAGGAACGGTAGGATAAGTTGGGAAAATCGGCAGAATAAACGAATGGAAAGATAGAGAATGAAGAGGTTCGGAACGTGGGTTGGCTTGCTGTTATTGGTTTGTTCGTCTGCTGTTGCACAAGAAGACGCGAGGCGAAAATGGGGAGTTAATTTCCAGGTTGGAGGTATGATGCCCACCCATCCGAAAGCAGGAAGAAACGGAATGCTACCTATGGGAAGTCAGGAAAGTCAGTCAGGACTTCTCACGAAATTGCATTTCGAGTACTATATACCACAATATCCCCTTTCTGTTAAAGGTGGATACGAACACGAAGAGGTAAATTTACTGGGTAGTGATGTAAGTTTCGACATGAAACAGATGATGTTAGGAGGACGTTATTACCCGGTTCCAAAAGATTGGCTTGTACAACCATACATGGGTATTGATACTTATTGGAACATCGGCTCACAACAAGAAGCCCTCCGAATGACAGTATCTTCCTCTCAATATGGAACCTATACAAGGCAAGGAACGATAAGAAAACCACTCTTTAGTGGCGCTCCAGTGGTTGGCGTAGATCTTTATGTCTTCAGTTGTATCGCATTTCAGGTAGAGTATGGATTTAGAATGGGCGTTGGGAAAAGTACGGAAATAACCTCCCGCTCGACCTCCTATCCCACGGAATATTACACCACCCATCGGCCTTTTCGTCATTCTTTTACGGTCGGTTTAAAGATATCTTTCCCCTTTTATTTTACCGAAGACGATGGTTCAAAGCTTATAGGGGGAATTTTAGATTGCATTTTTTATTGATGAAGTCATAATAAAACAAATATATTGATATGTTAGAAGTAAGAAATTTACACGCCAATATTGGCGATAAAGAAATATTAAGAGGTATCAATCTCACTATTAAAGACGGTGAGACACACGCCATTATGGGTCCCAACGGTTCGGGTAAAAGCACGCTTTCAGCAGTTCTTGTCGGCAATCCTCTATTCGAAGTGACCGAGGGAACAGCTGTTTTTAATGGTAAGAATTTGTTGGAGATGAAGCCCGAGGATAGAGCTAATGAGGGTTTATTTCTGTCTTTTCAGTATCCGGTAGAAATTCCTGGTGTGTCAATGACCAATTTTATGCGTACAGCTATTAATGAAAAGCGTAAGTATCAAGGGTTAGAGCCCATGAATGCTGCCGACTTTATCAAGCTGATGAAAGAGAAAAGACAAATTGTTGAAATGGATTCTAAGCTCTCACAACGTTCTGTAAACGAGGGATTCAGTGGTGGAGAAAAGAAGCGAAACGAAATTTTTCAGATGGCTATATTAGAGCCTAAGCTCTCTATTCTTGATGAAACAGATTCCGGATTGGATGTGGATGCCTTGCGTATTGTAGCAGAAGGGGTTAACAAACTCAAAACACCGAATACCAGTACGATTGTGATTACACACTACGACCGTCTTCTTGATATTATCAAACCAGATGTAATCCATGTCTTGTACAAGGGAAGAATCGTAAAAACTGCAGGTCCCGAGCTGGCAAAAGAGATTGAAGCACGCGGTTACGACTGGATTAAAGAAGAGCTTGGAGAGAAATAAACGGAGGTGATATGAGTAGCGAAAAACAATATATAGACCTCTATGAGCGCTATCGGAAGGTTATTTTCGACCACTCTTCCGATATAATGAATGCCGTACGAGATACAGCTTTCGAAGATTTTAAACGTCAGGGATTTCCTTCTCGTAAGGTAGAAAGATATCGATATACTGACATACAGGAAGTATTTGCACCAGATTACGGACTTAATCTTAATCGTCTGGATATACCTGTAAATCCTTATGAGGCGTTCAAATGTGATGTTCCCAATCTCAGTACGACCAATTATTTTGTTGTTAACGATGCTTTTCATAAGGATAATTTGCCGAAAGCAATGCTGCCCGATGGTGTTATCGTTGATTCTTTACGTGATGTTGCGGTCCAAAATCCCAATTTCATTGGCAAGTATTATGCAAAATTGGCAGAAACAAATAAGGATGCAGTGACCGCTCTCAATACTATGTTGGCACAAGACGGGCTTTTTGTTTATGTGCCTAAGGGCGTAAAGGTAGATAAAACCATACAAGTTATCAATATTTTACGTTCGGATGTCGATCTGATGGTAAATCGGCGGGTACTGATTGTTGTGGAACCGGATGCTGAAGTCAAATTCCTTTTCTGTGACCATGCATTTGACGACCGCCATTTTTTAGCTACACAAGTGATAGAAGCTTATGTTGCCGACCATGCTTGCTTAGATCTTTATTGCATGGAAGAAACACATGAGAAGAGTACACGTGTGAGCAACGTCTACATTCAACAGCAAGCCAGCAGTCGTGTCAACCATAATGTTATTACTCTTCATAACGGTGTAACTCGCAACGGCACACATTTGGTATTCCGTGGCGAGGGTGCAACGTGCAATCTTTCAGGTTGTGTGATTGCCGATAAAAATCAACATGTAGACAATCATACGCTTATCGACCATGCCGTACCCAATTGCAGTAGTCAGGAACTATATAAATATGTGCTTGACGACAAGGCTGTTGGGGTTTTCGCCGGACTGGTTTTGGTGCGTCAGGATGCACAGCATACCGACTCTGAAATGCGTAATCAAAATATATGCGTTACCAAAGAGGCACATATGTTCACACAGCCAATGCTCGAAATTTATGCAGATGACGTGAAGTGTGCACACGGTTCAACGGTTGGTCAGCTCAATGATGATGCCTTATTTTATATGCGTCAGCGCGGAATCAATGAGAAAGAAGCTAAACTGTTGCTTGAAGTTGCCTTTATCAACGAGGTCATCGACAAGATGAATCTTGAACCATTGCGTCAGCGTTTGCATCATCTTGTCGAAAAACGCTTTAGAGGCGAGTTCGATCGTTGTGAAGGATGCAAGAAGATTTAAAAGAAAACGAACAGCCGATGTATAATCTTGGTACGGTACGAGCCGATTTTCCCATACTCGCTCGCGAAGTATATGGCCGTCCATTAGTCTATTTAGACAATGGCGCCACCACGCAAAAGCCCTTGTGTGTACTTGATGCCATGCGCAATGAATACCTCAATGCAAACGCCAACGTTCATCGGGGTGTACATTATCTTTCACAAAAGGCTACCGATTTACACGAGTCGGCGCGCGAAACAGTGCGTCGTTTTCTGAATGCCCGCAGTACAAACGAAATTATCTTTACACGCGGAACCACAGAGGGAATTAATCTCATTGCCTCTTCTTTTTGCGAAGGCTTCATGCAAAAGGGCGACGAAGTGATTATCTCTGCTATGGAACACCATTCTAATATCGTGCCGTGGCAGTTGCAGGCAGCCCGTTGCGGTATAGCCATTAAAGTAATTCCGATAAACGATAAGGGCGAACTCTTGCTCGATGAGCTCGATGGTTTGTTTACATCACGCACCCGATTGGTCAGTATTACACATGTCAGCAATGTTTTGGGAACCATCAATCCGGTAAAAGAAATCATCCGTCGCGCACACGAAAGAGATGTACCGGTGTTGATAGATGGTGCACAAAGCACGCCACACTTTCAGGTAGACGTACAAGAACTCGATTGTGACTTCTTCACTTTCAGCGGACATAAGACCTATGGACCTACCGGAGTAGGCGTTGTTTACGGAAAAGAAGAATGGCTGGAACAGCTTCCGCCCTATCAGGGAGGCGGTGAAATGATAGAAACTGTATCGTTCGAGAAAACCACTTTTGCCGATCTTCCCTTTAAGTTTGAAGCCGGAACACCCGATTATATCGCTACGCACGGATTGGCAAAAGCGCTCGATTATCTTACCGATTTAGGGCTCGATAACATTCAAAAGCACGAAGAAGAACTTACCCAATACTGCACGCAACAACTCAAAAGCATTGACCGAATGCGTATTATCGGCGAGTCAGACCACAAAGATGCCGTCATCAGTTTTCTCGTCGGCGACATTCACCCCCTTGATATGGTACATTGCTCGACCGTTTGGGCATCGCCGTACGCACGGGTCACCATTGCGCGCAACCCCTCATCACACGTCTCGGCATTTCAGGCACCGTCCGCGCCTCTTTTGGTTTATATAATACGAAAGAAGAAGTCGATGCACTTGTCGACGGAATACGTCGTGTCAGTACCATGTTTTAGTCGTTTTACCCCCTCAAAAACACTCTACCTTATGCTCCAAAATCATTTTTATACTGATTTGATAGAGGCCGGATGCGATGAAGCCGGTCGTGGATGCCTCGCCGGAAGCGTGTATGCTGCGGCCGTCATTTTGCCCAGAGATTACGACAATCCCCTCCTCAACGACTCCAAAAAACTATCCCCATCCCAACGCTACGCCCTCCGTGAGCAGATAGAACACGACGCTCTATCTTGGGCTATCGGCGTCGTTACCCCTGAAGAAATTGACAATATCAACATTCTTAACGCCAGTTTCCTCGCCATGCATCGCGCTTTGGATGCCTTAAACGTGCGTCCTGAAGCCATTATTGTTGACGGAAATCGTTTCAAACCCTACGCTAACCTACCCTATACCACAGTCGTTAAGGGCGACGGAAAGTTTCAATCGATAGCCGCCGCCAGCATTCTGGCCAAAACTTACCGCGATGATTACATGGATCGGTTGGCCGAAGAATATCCCGTTTACGATTGGAAAGGCAATAAGGGTTATCCTACGCCCAAGCATCGGACAGCCATTCGCGAGCATGGGGCTAGTCCGTTACATCGCAAAACTTTCCGATTGCTGTAACATTTTCCCTCTTTTTCTGCGGCATTTACATTTATTGATAACACAATGAAATTTAATCGCTCAGCTCGTTTGCACGGGTTGTCATTCTAAAAACATACTTTATGCGGATGGGTAAATACGGGCATGAGCTGGATTTACTGCTTTTGCTTACCGAAAACAAAGATTATTCTACATCGGAGTTGGCTGAAAAGCTGAATATTACACGCAGAAATCTGTATTATTATTTGGATTATCTAAAGTGTAGCGGCTTTCATTTGATAAAGACCGGAACCAAGTATCGACTTGACCGTACGTCTTCTTTCTTTAAAAAATTACACGAATCTATCTCCCTTTCTTCCGAAGAAGCCCTTTATCTTTATTGCAAACTGGAGGGTATGGATTCGTCTGATTTCCGGGTAAAAACCATTAAAGCCAAGTTGGAACGCTATTATAACCTGGATACTATTACCAATGTAGGTTTGCGAAAACGTTTTGAACACAATGCCGCCCTATTGCGCGAAGCCATCGAACAGCGAAAAATAGTTTGCTTAAAACAATATGCTTCTGCACACAGCAAAACGGTTAGCGACCGTCTTGTCGAACCTTTTCTCTTCTTGAATAATGATATGGATATTCGCTGTTACGAGTTGGCAACACATTGTAATAAAACTTTCAAGACCTCGCGGGTGGCTAATGTAGAGCTTACCGATGTTAATTGGATACACGAAAAACGGCATAAAGCCTTATACACCGATATTTTTATGTTCAGCGGAGAAGAACGAGAACTTGTTACTTTACGTCTGGGCAGCCTCTCTCACAGTTTGTTACTCGAAGAATATCCGCTTTCAGAACCTTACATTACGCCTGCCGATGAGCCTGGAACGTGGCTTTTTCAAAGCGAAGTTGTTAGTTTTCTGGGCATAGGTCGCTTTGTTCTCGGCTTGTATGATGACATTCAAGTTTTGGGCAATACCGCTTTTCAAGCCTATATTACGGATAAAATCAAAAAGATGCAACCATAATCTTCTTTTTATAAAAGTTTGCTTATTCTCTCACACAAACACTTTCTACCGGTCTTCTTTTCGAGTAAGCACGCCTCTTTCCGTATCCTATTCGAAGCAATATAGTAGGATATTCGCCTTTCAAAGATAAGTTTTGTGTCATTTCTTGGGCCAATTGAGGCGTCTCATTCGGCTGATTAAGATATGCATTAGCAATACCTAACGACGTTGTGGTAAGCAAAAAACGCTCTAACGTTCGTCCCAAATTTATCCATTCTTCTACAGTATTTTTTTGTGTGGTTAATAAAACAAGATGCGAGGAAGAGTAGATATTCATTCTGTCCGTCTTGTTTTGTGTACGGGCATTAATGGATTTTGAGATAATTGATCGGGCAATTGATTTGGGCAGATTGGGTGCTCCAAAGGTGGCATAACTCAAACCGTCGAGATGTTCATTTTGATGTTTTCGGTTATATCTCATCCAACTTTTCAGTTCATTAATAAAGGGCACATGATTCATTTGTACTTCGTTGCCCCGAAAAATGTATTGAGCAAGCGTGTCAAAGGTTGACGACCCTCGTTCATAAAAATAAACAGATACGCCGGGATAGCAATGCACAGCGTTAAGGATACGAAGCTTTTCTTTGTCAATAAGTCTACCGTCATACTTTCGTTTTGTGGTCTGCCGCAGGTCAATTTGTGAGGCAAGCGTGTCGGGTTGCACTTCTTTTCCCTTTTCTAAGCTCACAAATATCTTACCGTTTGCTTCGATATGCACTTCAGGCGCATATCCTTCTTGAGTGGCCGCGATGCATAGATTTTCAGTGGCACAACCCAGACTAACGAACAGTTCGCGATCGTTGGGATCGACAATCGGCAGCCGACGAGTGGTGTCTGCGCAAATTTCGATACCGCCAGACTTCATTTTGAATAACCAAGGTTGTGCGTTATGCCCCGACGGAGCTTTGGTGGCTTGCTCTATCAAACGGATAAACGTTCCGTCTTGAGCAGATAATGTGTTTGTAAGTGTCATCATCAGTGCTATTAATACGTTAATTTTTCTCATCTTTTATTTGATTAAATGATGATACAAAATTACACCGCATGAACTGATTAGACGTTGACGAAAGTTAAGATTTGTGTTTGTTGTACATTCTTTTCAGCATTCGACTGAGACTTTCAGGACTGATTCCCAACAGATGAGCAATCAGTTTTTGGGGTACTCTTTGAAAGAGTTCGGCGCGTGTTTTCATTAAATGTAAAAAGCGTTCTTCAGGCTTTTGCGAGGCAAGTGACACCGCTGTGTCGATAGATTGCTGTAAAACCTCCTCTGTTATCAGCCGACCAAAGGTTTCGTATCTGGGAAACGCCTTGTACAAATTGTACAGATGCGCCCTATCTATGCAATAAGTAATGGTATCTTCTAAGGCTTGCAGCGACAATCGAGCAGGTGCTTCGCGAGTGAAACTGATAAATTCGGTAGCCCATTGATTGTCTAAAGATATGTCGCAAGTGATTTCCGATCCGTCTGCTTTCACACGAAAATACCTAACGCTACCTTTTACAATAAAGAAGAGATAACGACACGGACGATGTGCTTCGAGCAGCCATTCTTTTCTTTTAAATCGCCGTTCAGTAAAATAATCATCAACAGCCATC
Source organism: Hoylesella saccharolytica JCM 17484 (assembly GCF_000614205.1). GTDB lineage: Bacteria > Bacteroidota > Bacteroidia > Bacteroidales > Bacteroidaceae > Prevotella > Prevotella saccharolytica. Next base: position 14,839 of record NZ_BAKN01000014.1, on the reverse strand, counting down.
AGCTCCGTTTCGGTAAAAGGGAGCCTCTCTTGGCAGTATTTCTTTAAAGCTTCAAACATCTATGGCTGAAAATAACAAACGTCAAATCATTTCCGTGTTGTTCTCTTGTACAGCAGGCAGTCTTTACCTCAACTTAATCTCACAGTTGTCCAGACTTTCAACCGTAGCCAATGCCTCATAACGAACACCTTGTTGGCGCAACGCCTCACCACCTTGCTGAAAGGCTTTTTCGATGATAAAGCCCATTGCTTCCAATTTTGCGTTGGCCTTTTTACATAGTTCGATAACCCCCATTGAGGCGTTTCCGTTGGCCAGAAAGTCGTCGATAAAGAGCACATGGTCGTCAGAGGTAAGATAATCGTTACTGATGCACACCGTATAATCGCGGTCTTTGGTAAACGAATGCACCACAGAGGTCAGCATATTCTCCATTGTTTTGGGCTCTTTCTTTTTGATGAACACCACCGGCAACTGCATAATATAGCCCACAAGTATAGCGGGGGCAATGCCACTGGCCTCTATCGTAACGATCTTATTGATGTGAAGGTCGGCAAAAAGCGTAGCAAACTCTTTTGCTACTTCCATCATCAGGTTGGGATCCATTTGATGATTGATAAAGCTATCCACTTTTAATATTCCTCCGGGATAACATTTGCCGTCTTGAAGAATACGAGCTTTTAATTTGTCCATTGAGTTAATAAGTTTTATAAAAGGACTTGAACCCATAGGGTTGCAAGTCCTTTATCTGTTATCATGTTTATTTTCGATTGAGCACAGCATTGGTAATGATGGCCGTCAGACCGCCGGTTGTAATGCCCGACGAGAAGATGGTGCGAATGCTTTCGGGCAGTTGGCGCAGTATATCGGGCATTAATTCTACACCGATACCCAGAGATAAGCTCGCTGCAATAATGAGAACAGCCTTCCGGTCGAGCTTTTGAGAGGCCACGATACGCACACCGGCAGCCGCAACAGTACCGAACATCAGCAAAGTTGCACCGCCGAGAACAGGCGAAGGCATCAAAGAGAAGATGATACCCACGATGGGAAACAGTCCTAAAACAATCAGCATCGCGGCTATAAAGTAACCTACATAGCGACTGGCAACGCCCGTAAGCTGAATAATTCCGTTGTTTTGGGCAAAGATGGAATTAGGAAACGAACTGAATACACCTGCCAAAAGCGAGTTGATACCATCGGCCAGCACACCTCCCGACACACGTTTTACGTACACTTCTCCATCTACCGGTTCACCCGACACCATCGAGTTGGCAGTTACATCGCCTGTTGCTTCTATGGCGGTAACCAAATAAACCAATCCAACAGCTATGATAGAAGAAATGCTGAAGTCAACCCCCAGTTTGAAGGGAATGGGCACATAAAACATTTCTACATTGCCGGTAGTGAAGTTTCCGAAATCTACCATCCCCAGCGCAAGGCTAAAAGGTAGCCCACAACCACGCCGAGAAATATCGAACTCATACGCAGATACTTGTTGTTGCTGCCATTGAGCACCATCACGCCTGCCAAAACAACACCTGCCACCATTAAATTTTGAGGTGCCCCGAAGTCTGCCGAACCTGTATCTCCGCCTCCGCAAGCTATTACTCCGGCTTTAATCAGGCTTAATCCGATAAGCATTACTACGATACCGCTTACCAAAGGGGTGATAATTTTACGCAGATATTTAAAACTGTAACTTACCGCCATCTCTACCGGAGCTGCTGCGATGCAGGCCCCAAAGATTAAAGGTAGGCCACCGGCGTTGCCTATGGCGATAATCGGACCGATGAAAGAGAAGCTTGTGCCTTGTACGCAGAGCAGTCCGCAACCCACCGGACCGAAGCGGCGCGACTGTATAAAGGTGGCCACACCCGAAACAAACAACGACATGGAAACAAGAAAACCCGTCGTCGACAGGTCCATTCCGAGTGCCTTGGCTATGATAAGCGGTGGGGTGATAATGGCAATAAAGATGGCTAAAAGGTGCTGAATAGCTGCGAAAAGGGTGTCGCGCAAGGGCGGTCTGTCGTTTACACCATAGATAACGGTTTTGCTTTGGTTTTGCATTGTTGGGATGTTTTGGGATGTTTTGGGATGAATGATGAAAGTTTATTTGCTTTTGGGGTGAGAGATGAGGGATGAGGGATGACGGATGTGGGTTTATTTGTTTTTTGGATCAGGGGAATGAAGGATGAAAGTTTGTTTGTTCTTGGGAATGAAAAATAATAAAGAAAGCGAAAGTATTCAACCTTCATTCTTCATCTGTCATCCTTTTATCCAACTACCTCCTTCTTTCCGAGCACTCCGGACATAAGCCCTTAAGTACATAGTTGATATTGTTGAGCTTAAAACCGTCGGGAATAGACACCACCGGAACAGCGATATGTTTTAAACAAAATGTACGATGACACTGCTCACAATAAAAATGTGTGTGCTCGTCTTCTACGCTACAATCGCAGTCGTCGGCACACACAGCATACTTTAACGACCCCGAACCGTCGTCAATAGCGTGTATCAAGCGGTGTAACAGAAAAAGTGAAAGGGTGCGCGAGATGGTGCTCTTGTCTACCGTTGGTAACAATCGCTCCATCTCGGGCAGAGATACCGCTTCGTCGCCACGCATCATTTGGCGCAAAACAAGCAGACGTATTGCTGTAGGCTTAATGTCGCGCAGCGTCAGTTTATCGATATAAAAATCTTCGTTGGTCATTCGGGTAGGATATAAGATAACAAAACAAAAACTTTTATGTCTTCTCTTTAGCCTTTCTGTTTCTTTGTGCTACCGAGCTTATTTACCATCGTAGGCATTCAGCTTTTTGAGATAAAAGGCTTTGAAATCATTCCAATGATAATACGGAGCCTTATCTGTTTTGATGGGTAAGGTGGTTTCGTTCTCGTTCAACAGTATCTTAAAGAGCACGTCTTTATCGGCAAGCGACTTGCGATAGAACACAAATTGAAGGTTGGAAGCCATTGGGAAAATTTTATAATCGCACCAACCTTGCTTGTCCAACTGTTCCAAATCGCTGATTTGTTTACCATAACCATTCAGGTCTAACAAACAGGTAAGCGGCATAACCATTGTGTCGTGACCGTAACGAAGTGTTGCACCGGGATGCGGAAGTGCAATACAGCTGTCGGCCTGCTGAATAATGGTGCGCAGAAGATTGCGTTGTGTGTAGGGTTGTGTACCGCCGTTGAGTGGTGACGGACCATAGTTAATGTACCACCAAGCATTATAACGCAACCAAGCATCATAAAGTTCGTCGTCGGTAAAGAGGTCGTAAAGCGATACTTTTGAACGCAATTCGGTGCTCTGTAAGTTGCTGGCCAGTCTGTATAGATTGCGATTCAGTTCCGAACCGTTGACGTTTTCCTTCCAGTAAGCTGCATCGTTGAAGAGCGAATTCATCACTCGCTCGTACACATCGTGCTTTTTACTGAATTGATTATACACCTCTTTAACTTCTTCTGGCATTTTTTGTGCTTGCAGTTTCTTGTCTTCCTGATTCATATAATACAAATCATGTCGACTTGCATCATGAAAAATCTGCAGTTGAGGGTTCAGTGCCAAAAGTTGCTGTAAGGCGTTCTCCATTGAGAGAATACAACGAATAACCAATGTACTACGTGCCTCAATGTTGGCTTTTCCTGCAAAAACTTCGGGATAATTGCGATACATTCGCCGCGCGATGTCCTTGTGTTGCTGTGCGCCGCGTAAGGTTAGCTCACCATCTCTGCCATTAGCCTCTCTGCGAATAAGATCCAGTTTGCGTAGCGTCTCTTTTCCTTTCGGGGTTAGTTTGCCTAAACTATCCGCGTGTGCAAGGGTAAAATAGGGAAAGTCGTAATCTTTTGTGCCAATGAGATAACGTGAGCCATGGCGCCCGTAGTGGCTGATATAAAACGGTTTATAGCCTTTGGGGGCAGGGGTTTGGGGCTTTTGCGGACCCGGATAAGCTACATAATTATCGGCAGACAGGTTCCTGTCTTTTTTCATCTCCTCTCTTGCTTGTTGAGCAAAGACGCCGACAGAGAATATCCATGCCGACAACAGAACGATCGTTTTCTTCATACTGATATTAACTAATTTAACAATTTTCTATCGCAAAGATAGGAATAAAAAGTGAATTACCGATAATAAACGTCAGTTCGGTATAAGTAACCCCCTCTCTTTCTCCTTGCAAGGAGAAAGAGAGGGGATATATCCATGTATTTTTATTCTATAATTGTAGCGTTAGCTATTTTCTCACCCTTTCGTCTTTTCACTCTATCACCTTTCAGTTGCTTACAAATTGTAAGTTTGGGCATTGTCAAGAAATCGGAAGTAACCTCGCGAGAGTGCCAACGAAATGATTCAACTTGTTCTCGGCTCGTAAAAACGCAAGAATTTTATGGTTATGTATATCGTTGATTATTAATCAATTGCACATTTATCATCAACTTTTACCCTCTTTTTATCCCTCTAAAACGCCCTAAAACCGCGTTTTCCGGTTTGCAAAAGCATAAGTTTTACGACCTAAAACATCATCTTTTGCATGCTAAAAGCATAGCTTTTGCATCTCAAAACCTATGCTTTTGGATTTTCAGAGCTGTTTTTTGACCCAATAAGCGAAAATATTTCTCTAGATTGAAAAAGTGATTTGTAACGAAAAAAGAAAACGAGAAGTGTTCTTAAACGTTAAAAAAGTAACAAATTGTAAGCAACCTAAAGATGATAGAGTGAAAAGGTAAAGGGGCATTTCCTGGATGAAGGAGGAAGGAATAAGGATGAAAGTTTATATGTCTTTCCGTCTCCTGCGACCTACTTTAACCTACCTTACCTACCCCAGTAAAAGTGAAAAGGTAAAAAGGTGAAAGATTGAAAAGGTAAAAAGAGCATTCGGAAATAAATCCATATGCGCTATGGGTATTATTTCTTATCCCGAACTGGCGTAATTTATGGTGTACCAATTTGTTTTGATAAAAACGGTAGAAAGGATGAAGATTTAGTGCTTTTAGCTTTTGTTGTCTACCAAAATAGGGGCAATGTGCATAAGTTGCATATAGTAATCTCCCCACTTGCATGTATAAACTGCAAATGGGGAGATTGTTCTCAAAATGACTATTTATTTCATCTGTTCAAGCAATCGGACGAGGCTGTCAAGCTGACGAGGGTCAACTTTCAGATCGATCAGTTTGCCGTCGCGATTGAAGAGCTTGTAAGTGGGGAAAGAGCGAACACCAAGATAGCGCTCGATGGCAGCCTGTTGTTTATCGGGTAGGTTATAGTGAGCCACATTGTCGCCGATTACATTATACTCTTTGATGACATTCTCCCATGAATCTTGAGGACTGCGATTGGCCAGATATAGATATTGAATGTCGTAGTTCTTCAGTTGTGCATACTCTTGGGTAGAATGTGAGAGTGCTTGTTTGCAGGGGTTACACCACGTGCCCCAGATGTCTAAGAGCACAAACTTACCCTTGTAGGGTTCGAGTATTTTCTTCAACAGAGCCTCGCCTTCGCTCAGGTCGGCGAGATTGTCGGCTGATTTGAGAACGAGTTTATTGAATTCGCGGTTCTCAATGGCGAGGTAGCGGTTGTTCTGTTTTTCTACACTCTCTATAGCAATCGGATTGGCGGTCAATGCTTTCAGTGTGTCTAAAACCTCGGGGATAACCGCTGTCCGCTTGTAGTCTATCTCTTCGCCCACCGTCCGCATGAGCCAGATATCTTTTACCAATTGGTCGGCATTCAGCGAATCGAGCTTGTGCAGATAGGATTTCAGTCGGATGATGAGTGTCTTTCCACCGATAATTCTTTGGGCTTTAGAACCATTGAGTATTGCAGTTGCCTGTTCAATCATCTCGGAGTTGTCGGTATTAATCTTTTCTGCAATTCGTTTTTTCTCTTCCTCTGTGCAAGCAGCATCCATTTCCGTCTGCGCCTCTTTTAAGCAGTTCTTCCAGCGGTGAAGCAATGCAGACTCCTTCTCATTAGAAGCTATTTCGTCGATGTCATCCATGACATTGTAAGAGAAGGCCAAGCCGCCTGTCACATCATCAAGATAGTCGCACAGAAAATAACGGAAGTCGCGATGCAGCGTGTAAGGGTGTTCTCTCTTTGTCCAAAAGTTGTCGTAGACGTACTTACTTGCATTGTCTGGAAGCTTGAAATTAGGAGCACTAAAACGAGCTTGTCCGAAATTGCGTGCCTGCTGCCACAGCGTATTTCCCTTCTGGTATTTATAGAAACGGGTGGAAAGTGTGGGATGCAAATTGCAAAGTTCGTCGATAGCTGTGTACTGGGCTTTTATAAGACTGTCGGTTGAAGTAATGAATCGGTTAAAGTCACCGCCATGCTGCATACGCACAGATTCCCATCTTAGGGGATATTTGAAGAGCTCGTTTTGCAAGTGGCAGTCCTCGCCCATGAAGTAACGACGCCCTTCCTTGAAGTCGTAGAGTATGAAGTAGGTCTTTCCCGGTTCGAGTATCGTGCGGATGAAGCATCGCTTCCAATCGCAGAAAAACTCGGTGCTGTTCAACACAGGAATCTTCACGGTGAAGCGTCCCAGACTGTCCAGATTGGCATTAACCGATTCCGGCTCGCCTGTCAACAGATTGGTATAGCCGAGCTCAAAGGTCTTTTCTTTCTTGTAGAGGGCAGGCATATCCTTTATCCAACCTACGACGGTCACGGTGTCTGTCTTGTATCCGTTGTTGGCAATTTCCTCACGTGTATCCTTCGATGGGTAGTCGGGTAGGAAACGGCTCGTTATCATAGAGTAGTTGGCCTTTTCGCCGCCAATCTCTATTAGGCGTTTCCCCTTCTTGTCTTTGTCTATCCTTACGCTCAGTTCTTTGTCGGCGTTCTGTATTACGATTTTAGCTTCACCCGTAATATGGTTCAGGTCGCACTCCTTATAACTCCAGAATTTGCAGTCATATATGGCACAGTCTTCGAAAAAGGCAATCTGCCAGTTGCCCTCATTGTCACGCCAATAGGAGGGGAATAACTGGTTCCATCGCTCCTCTACAGGCTTGATACCCTTGATTTGGAAAGCGCGGTCGCCATCGCCCTCAATAAAGTCGAACGATCGTGTGCTTTGGGGTAACGGTGGAAAATGAAATGCCAACTTGCGTTTACCGTCCCTATCCGTCTGCATAAATTTGTTCAGTTCAATGCCGTCGGCGGAGATAATGGGGTAGCGCTGTTTGCCCACTTTCAGGTAGGTGTCGCCAGCGAATTTAAAACAGTAGTTGGGATAGTCCGACCGTTGACTCGTGGTGATATACACTATAGTTTCTGTTTCCTTCAGTTCCACCTTGGTAATGTCGAGTGCCAAGGTGAAGAACCCGTCGCCGTAGCAGGTTCCATACTCTGTAGTGGGTTTCTCCCACACAACAGTTTTCTGCTTCGCTTGCCCCGCTATTGCGATGATGGCAAGTAAGATGGTAATGATAGTTTTCTTGTTCATTTCTTAATTTGTTGTTGGGTACACATTGTTAAACAAAAGTGTACAAGTGTAAATGTCGTTATTTGGTTTGATAATTCTTTTTATTCTATTTTTATGAATTCTATTCTTTATAGACTTTTATTTTTGTTATTTTTCTGATATTCTTGGTCTCCTCCGATAATCTTAAGTAGACATCTCTTGATGTAAGATTATCAAGTGATTCTTGAAATCTTTTTTCATTATCATACTATCTCATCACCAAATTGGCAAGTGTTTCTTTATCCTTTTTCTCGATATCCATTGGGTGTCATTCCGGTAAGGCGTTTAAAGTATTTGTTAAAGAAGCTAGGGTTGGCAAAATGTAGTTCTTCGGCAATGGCTGCCACCGATAAATTGCTGTGTTTCAGCATCACTTTCGCCTCTGTAACGATGGCGCGGTCTATCCATTCTTTAGCATAAGTGCCGCTGACTTGCTGTATCACACGACTGAGATAACGATGCGTGATACACAACCGGTCGGCATAAAATGAGAGGGTATGTTGGTGTTTGCCGTGCTCGTTGACTAAACGGATAAAGCCATCAAACAGCTGGCGTTCGCGCGAACGACTGTTCTGGGGTTTGTCGGTATATTGTTCGTAAATCTGGTTGTAGATATAACACAGAGCGGTAATTATAGCTTGGGCTGCCTGTCGATTATAAGCCGGCTCTTTCATGGTGAGGGTAAGCGCCTGGAAAAGATGTTCTACCTTTTCTTTATCTCTATTGCCAACGGGTATAAACGCATCTTTGAGCTGTCCGTTGAACATCGGTGGTACATTGTGCGAAAACAGTTCGGTAAAGTAGTTGGGCTCGATCATCATTCCTTGCACCTCGCTCTCGGCTGTCACTTTATTTAGTTGGAGTATCGAACCACTGCTAAAGAAAGCCAGAGCAGGGGCCTTTACGTCGTGATTAATGAGATTGGTAGTTACGTTAACGGTACCGCCTGTGAGCAATCCGATCCGTATTCCCGGTAGCCGATATGGGGTTTGGGCATTCATGGCAATACCAAAAAGGTTGCGACTTTTGGCCAAAACGGTAAAGCCTTCTACTAAAATGGGTAGCTCTTGCTCGTTCACCGTTTTACTCAGACGGTCTCTTATCTCTTCGATGGTTAGTGTTTCAATCTCTTTTTCAGCTCTCATAAAATAGCATTCTGTGTATGCAAAGATAACAAAAATAGGCATATTGGCTTTGCTAAACGCTGCTTTTGTGTACAAAAAGAACATTTTTCGTTGAAAAGTGGACATCGCAAAAGTTGTAAAAAGATATACCTTTGTATCATCTAATAAAATGTATGGGATATGAAACATACCTTATTAATAATGTGGATGTGTATCGGTTGCGGTGTTGCAGCACGTGCGCAGCTCTCTTTAGAGGCATGTCAGACGATGGCGCGAAACAACTATCCGCTGATTAAGAAGTACGACTTGATACGCCAGTCGACCGATTATACGGTGAATAACCTTAAAAAAGGATGGCTGCCGCAGGTACAAGCAACGGCTCAAGTAACGGTTCAAAACCGCGTGGCAAAACTTCCCGATGCACTGACGGGGCTGATGGCACACAGTGGATACGACTTTAAAGGACTGTCGAAAGAGCAATACCGAGTGCAGTTGGATGTCAGTCAGACGCTGTGGGATGGTGGGCGCATCCGCCGAAGAGGCGATGCGGCACGCTTGCAGGGTGCTGTCGAGGAGGCACAAACCGATGTGAGCTTGTATGAAGTGCGTCGCCGGGTGAACGATTTATTTTTCGGTTTGCTGCTTATCGACGAAAAGATAGAGCTCAACAACGACCTCTTGGTATTGCTGCAAAGCAATGAAGACAAGTTGGCGGCTATGTTGCGGCGGGGCGTTGTGATGCAAAGCGATGTAGACCGGTTGAAAGCCGAACGGCTGAATGCGGTGCAAACGGTATAGAACTCGCGTCGCGCGCCGCAGTATGAGTGTTATGCTGGCCGGCTTTTGCGGCATAACGGCGGTAGACGGTTTGGTAAAGCCACGCTTTGAAGAGGTGAACGATGATTGGGCGAACGCGCGTCCAGAGCTTCGGTTGATAGAAACCCGCCTCCGTATGACCGATGCTCAGGAACGTTTGCTCAAGTCTGACCTGATGCCGGGTGTGAGTGTGTTTGCACAAGGCTATTACGGTTATCCCGGATATGATATGTTTAAAGATATGCTCGAACGAAAAATGTCGTTTAACGGATTGGTGGGTGCTCGTCTTACGTGGAATATCGGCAGTTTGTATACACACAAAAACAATTTGAAAAAGCTGGCGGTGCAACGCAGTGAGGCAGAAAATGCCCGTGAATTGTTCCTTTTCAACAGTAGGATGGATGAGATGAGGCAGCGTGAAACCATGGTCAGCAGGCGCAAGGTGATGCAGACCGATGACGAGATTGTTGCATTGCGAGCCTCGGTAAGGCAGGCTGCAGAGGCAAAACTGACGCACGGAATTATCGATACCGACCATCTGTTGCAAGAAATTACACGCGAAAACACAGCGCGGATTATGCGTTCAACACACGAAATAGAATTGTTACAGAGCATTTATGAAATAAAATATATATTGGGAAAATCTCCCATTGTCACGATCGAAAACAAGCAATAAGATGAAAAAGATAATGATATGTACAGCCGCTCTTACCCTTTTGGTAAGCTCTTGCGGCAGCAGCGATAAAGAGTTTGATGCTACCGGAATATTTGAAGCTACAGAAGTAACAGTTTCGGCAGAGGCTACCGGCCGACTAATGGCATTTGATGTAATTGAAGGAAGTAGGGTAAATGCTGACCGGCAGGTAGGTTTGATAGATACTGTTCAGTTACAGTTGAAAGCGGAACAGGTAGGTGCCACGCGCGAAAGCTTTGCCAACCAACGCCCCAACGTGCAAGCACAGGTAGCCGCCACACGTCAACAGCTGGTTAAAGCACAGTTGGAGCGAACCAGAACAGCAGCTTTGTTGAAGGATGGAGCTGCTACACGCAAGCAGATGGACGATGCAGATAATGCCGTTAGGGTGTTAAAGAGCCAGCTGGAAGCACAGGTTTCGATGCTTAATAACAGTGCGCGAAGCCTGAACAGTCAGATGAGCGGCGCCGACATTCAGCGTTATCAGGTACTCGATCAACTCAAAAAATGCCACATAACCTCGCCTATTACCGGCACAATACTCGAAAAATACGCCGAGCGGGGTGAGTTTGCCGTCATAGGAAAACCCTTGTTTAAGGTGGCAGATGTAGACCAAATGTACCTGCGCGCTTATATCACATCTGCCCAATTGGCCAAAGTAAAAGTGGGACAGCGTGTAAAAGTGTTCAGTGATTATGGTACCGACACCCGCAAAAGCTACGACGGAACGGTGACATGGATAAGCAGTAGGGCTGAATTTACACCCAAAACGATCCTGACCGACGACGAACGGGCCGACCTTGTATATGCCGTGAAAATTGCTGTAAAGAACGATGGCTATATAAAAATAGGTATGTATGGAGAAGTAAAACTATGAATGCCATTGAAGTAAACAACATCTCGAAAAGCTACGGAATGGTTCAGGCGTTGCAAAACGTCTCGTTCAGCGTTCCCCAAGGTGCTCTTTACGGACTTATCGGGCCTGACGGAACGGGTAAAACAACGATGTTTCGTATCTTGGCAACACTGCTGCTGGCAGATAGCGGAATGGCTACCGTAGACGGTTTTGATGTGGTGACGGGCATGAAAGATATTCGCCGGCGTGTGGGTTATATGCCCGGACGGTTTAGTTTATACCAAGACCTTACTGTAGAAGAAAACCTTCGCTTCTTTGCAACTTTGTTTGGAACGACCATTGAGGCAGGTTATGATGGGGTGAAGGACATTTACGGGCAGATAGAACGCTTTAAAGACCGCCGGGCAGGGGCGCTTTCGGGAGGTATGAAACAAAAGCTGGCCTTGAGTTGTGCATTGATTCACAGTCCGACTGTTCTGTTTCTCGACGAGCCGACGACAGGTGTCGACCCCGTATCGCGTACCGAGTTCTGGGAGATGTTAGCCCAATTAAAAGCACGGGGCATAACAATACTAGTGTCTACGCCTTACGAAGACGAGATAAAACGATGCGACGAAATTATAGAAACAGTATGGGCTAAACCCCAGACTGAAACAGAAAAGCGCGTAATGGTACGTACCTCACCGGCTAACGAAATGGAAAAAGGCGATAACGACATTATTGTTGTATCCCATATGGTGAAAGCTTTTGGCGCCTTTCGTGCTGTTAATGATATATCTTTCACCGTTCGCAAGGGCGAAATCTTTGGTTTTCTGGGTGCCAACGGGGCCGGAAAAACCACTGCAATGCGTATTCTTTCGGGTTTGAGTCAGCCCACAGATGGCATAGCAACGGTGGCTGGGTACGATGTAAAAACCCAATACGAAGAGATAAAAAAGCACATCGGGTATATGAGTCAGAAGTTTTCGCTTTACGAAGATATGACAGTGCGCGAGAATATACGTCTTTTTGGTGGTATCTATGGTATGGAAGCCGACGATATTCATAACAAAACCGAGGCACTTTTGCGCAAACTTGACTTTACTGAATACGGCGATAGGCTGGTGCGTTCACTACCTTTGGGGCATAAGCAAAAACTCGCCTTCTCGGTAAGTATTTTTCATTCGCCCGAAGTAGTCTTTCTCGATGAGCCACAGGGGGTGTAGACGGCATTACTCGACGGCAGTTTTGGGATTTGATTTACGAGGCATCGAATGCGGGGATAACCGTTTTTGTGACCACACATTATATGGATGAGGCCGAATATTGTGATCGGATATCGATTATGGTAGATGGAAAGATACGGGCATTGGGTACCCACAAGAGTTGAAAACAGAATTTAAAAAGGACAATTTGGGTGAGGTGTTTACCTATTTGGCCCGCCAAGCAGAAAGGGAAGAATAATGAAGACGTTTAGTTCGTTTATTCTTAAAGAGATAAAACACATTTTGCGTGATCGCCGCACGATGCTTATTCTCTTTGGTATGCCATTGGTGATGATGCTGTTGTTCGGCTTTGCCATCTCGACCGATGTGAAAGATGTGCGTATAGCGGTAGTAACGACCTCTTCGGATCAGCTTACTCGGCATATCGTTGAACGTCTGAATGCCTCAGAGTATTTTCAGTTGACACATCATGTAACTACGACAGCAGAGGCCGAACGGCTGATTTGTAACCAACAAGCCGATATGGCGGTGGTCTTTTCGCCTGATTTTGCTGCTCATCGATATGATGGCTGTGCACAGATACAGCTTATCCTTGACGGTGCAGACCCCAATATGGCTACGCAACAAGGTGCATACGCTTCGCAAATTATTGCTTCGGAAGTTGCGAATGCTGTTGTGAAACCCTATGTAGAGGTAGTGACGAAACTGCTTTATAACCCTCAAATGAAAAGCGCATACAATTTTGTGCCCGGCATTATGGGCATGTTGCTGTTACTGATTTGTGCTATGATGACTTCGGTAAGCATTGTTCGCGAGAAAGAACGCGGCACGATGGAGGTATTACTGGTGTCGCCGGTGCGCCCGTTGATGATATTGATAGCCAAAGTAACACCTTATTTTGTGCTCTCGGTGATGATTTTGTTTCTCATTTTGGGTATATCCAGCTACGTTTTGGAGGTTCCTGTATCGGGCAATCTGCTCTCTATTCTGTGTCTTTGTCTGCTTTACATTTTTCTTGCATTAGCACTCGGGCTGCTTATCAGCGTGGTGGCGAATACCCAATTGGAGCTTTGCTCATCTCGGGAATGCTGATGTTGCTGCCCAGTATGTTGCTCTCGGGCATGATTTACCCCATCGAGAGTATGCCTCAAATCTTACAATGGGTGTCGGCTGTTATTCCTGCGCGGTGGTTTATCTCGGCCATTCGCAAATTGATGATTATGGGTGTGGGATGAATAGAATTTTACCGGAACTGATAATACTTGTCGGAATGGGTCTGTTGATATTAATCGTGGCTCTGAAGAAATTCAAACAAAGACTGGAATGATACTCAAATATCTTATACAAAAAGAGTGGACACAGATACGTCGTAATCATTTTGTAAAACGACTTATCGTGATGTTTCCTGTAGTGATTATGTGTGTGGCCCCCTGGATAACCGATATGGGGGTTCGGAATATCTATGTAAGTGTGGTAGATAACGACCGTTCTTCACTTTCGAGCAGACTTGTGGGAAAAATAGAAAGTTCTACTTATTTTAAGTTTCAAGGTTTGGTGCCTTCGTATGCACAGGCCTTGAAGGCCGTGGAAAGGGGGAAAACCGATATTGTGATGGTGATTCCGCAACAATATGAACGGGATATGGTGTGTGGGAAAGCGCCTCGCGTGCTGATTGCAGCCAATTCTGTGAACGGAACGAAAGGTGGAATGGGAACAGCTTACTTGTCAAACATCGTTACAGTGGCGTCTGGTGATGGGCGTTCGTTACCTTCTCCGTCGTTGCAACAGATAACAACTTTTCGGTTATACAATCAAAGCGAGAGCTATAAGGTAAATATGATACCGGCATTGATGGCGATGGTAATGATTATGATATGTGGCTTTTTACCAGCATTGAATATCGTGGGCGAGAAAGAGGCTGGCACCATTGAACAAATAAACGTGACTCCGGTAAGCAAAACGCAATTTATCGTGGCTAAACTGATACCTTATTGGTGTGTTGCCTTGATAGATTTTACCATCTGTTTGTTACTGGCATGGTTGGTATATGGTGTCGTTTCGGTTGGTCATGTAGGGCTGTTGTATCTTTTTGCCATATTGCTGTCGGTGGTGTTTAGCAGTATCGGACTTATCATCTCTAATTATAGCGACTCGTTACAACAAGCAATGCTTGTGATGTGGTTTATTATGGTGTGCATGATGTTGCTCAGCGGACTCTTCACACCTGTGCGAAGCATGCCTGATTGGGCGCAAACCATTACCTATATAAATCCTGTGAGGTATTACATTGAGGTCGCTCGAACGGTCTTTATACGTGGAACGGGATTATCGGGAGTAATTTTTCAGTTGGTTATGCTTGCCTCTATGGCTTCTGTTATGGCATCGTGGGCGGTTTGGAGCTATAAGAAAAACGGATGAGTACAAGGTTTTATAAAAGATAGTTTCTTTCTAATGGGTAGGGCATAATTGATCAAATAGATCCTAATATTATGTTTATATATAATAAGGTGTAAACTAATGAAACCTTGCTTGATTTGTAATAAAATGTTAAAATAAAGAAAGAATGTAATGTTTTCTATAAGAATGTTTGGTTGTAATTGGGAAAAGGAATAATTTTGCATCCGCTTTTGAGAACAAAAATTGTTTTCGGGAGCTATTTT
>NZ_BAKN01000015.1 GCF_000614205.1 Hoylesella saccharolytica JCM 17484 | reverse complement strand
CGAACTCACGTTAAAATAAGCAATAAATAAACTATCAGACAGGTGATAACACTAAAGTACCCCTCGAAAGTTATACAAAACATTCGAGGGGCACTTCAAGTATGTGTTATTTTATTTCTGCATCGGTAGATACCACGCCGATTCGTCCATCAGGCTGACAACGGGGTTTTTATAAGCCAACTTGCGAGTAAGCCATGCCGAACCGAAGGTGGTGCCATAGGTTGCGGCAACGTTTTTGGCACGCGCCAAGCGGCAAAGGTCGCCAAATCGACTGCCTTCGAAAGCCAATTCTAAAGCGTATTCATCGCAGATAAGGTCTTCTACGGCATTGATGGTGTCGTTGAGCGTGGTGCCTACGGAAATGTTGTGCGTGTGCGCAATTTCCTGCATCTTCTTTCCTACAATGGTATTCATCTGATAGGGAGAGTATGCGCCGCGCGTATAACCCGAACCGTAGGAATGAATTCCATAACCCGTTCTGAACGTTTCGCGGTTTTCGGTAGAGAAGAAGGGAATGGTTGTGGCAAGCAGCGTTTTGGTCTTGTCGGTAAGATAAGCAGCGTTTGCCGATGTGGCGTTAAAGCCGTCTTTAAGAATAAGGAATGCGGCATCGGGATAACCCATTCGGTTAAGGCTTCGGCCAAACGCAGGTATACACCCGATGTGCGGTAAATAGGGATATTGGCACTATGAAACTTGGCCATAACGCTGAAGGTTGTATCGTTGCGGGTGGTTGTGGTGAGGGAGGCATATCGACGCCAATCGCCTGAATTGACGGTGTTGATTACTGTTCCTGAAGAGCTGCTTGAAGGCATATAGTAATAGTCTTGTGCGGCTGATACGGCATAGTAAGCCGATGAGGGGTCTATCTGTCGGTCGGGCAGAAAACGCTCCTTGACTTGGTTTGAGGTGGTATAGAAGTCGTAACCGAAGAGCTGAGGCAGCTCGGTGGTTTCTCCTTTCAGTCGGTTCACTGCCATAGGTACATAGGTGATAACGCCCGACGGATTGTTCATCGCAAAGCAAGTTGACCACGCCTCGCCCGTATAACTGGGGTTGCGGTATAAGTCTGTCGGCAAATTGCGATAATAATCGGGATACACCATAAACGGAATGAAATACGATTCGGTGGTAGTGCGCCGCGTTCTGAGGTAATTGAAGTAGCTTTTGGCAGCAGCTTCATACTGTTGAGTTTCCAGATATAAGTCGCCCAGAACAAGGTCTACAGGGAACATACACCGACTTGAAGTAACCGTTTTTGTCTCCCCCGCATTGGTTGTTCCTGCATCGATGTTTCCGTATGTAGGCACAGCAAAACCGGCATATTGTGCCAAGTCGGGTGCCAAGGCATCACAAATTCCTTTGAGATCTTTCTTCGGCAAATTGGCGTTTGTGTCGGAAATCTTGGTTATCGGTGTGGTATAAAAGGGCACCTTTCCATAGATTTTAGCCAGCTGCATATATGTCCACGCACGTATTGCCTTAGCCTGCACATATTCGGGCATAGATACCCTGCGGCTTCCGGTAAGCAGCATCGTGTCGCGATGGGCAATAAAGTAGTTGCAATTATTGATGATGCGATAGAAGACGTAGGCAGAATCGTACTTGTTTTCTGTATTGGCCGAGAAGTTGGCCAACGCTCTGAGATGAACAGAAGTGTGACTGTTAGTTTGCGTTAAATCTCCCCGCATTTCGTTAATCAGCACATATTGGTCTATGGCTTGCTGCACTCCTTTTAATATTCCGAGCGTATAAAAGATAGAATCGGTTTTCTCTGAAAGCGACGGATCAAAAATCTGCCGATCCGATTCAGACTGCAGCATATCCTGACACGACGACATGCCAAAAACGATACCGAACAGTAGGGTAAGGATATATATATTCTTTTTCATTATCATCAATATCTTAAAGATTAATCTTCATACCGAAAGTAAATGCACGCCCTATGCCCACGTTGCCCGTGTCGATACCTTGATAAAGCACGGAGTTGGCCGCAGAGAACTCGGGATCGCTGCCTAAATAACGCGACAAAGTAAAGAGGTTGTTAGCTTCGGTCCATATAGTGAGTCCCTGTAACCAGGACAGACTAAGTGGAACCTTATAACTGAGGTTCAGCGTTTTAAGCCGAAGATAACTACCATCTTCTATCCAGCGATCGCTAAAACGGCTATTGCCCATCGGATCGCCGTAGACCGCTCGTGGTATACTGGTTATCTGCCCCTCAAAACGCCAGCGATTGGTCATTGCCAATGTTTGATTGTAAAAGTTGTTGCCGCCTTCTAGGATGCTGCGTTGATAGTTATAAACATCATTTCCCAAAACATAGTTGAAGCCGATAGACAATGTCAAGTTTCTCCAAGTTACGTTGGTAAAGAGATTTCCATAAAGTAGAGGATTGGGATTGCCGATAATTGTTTTGTCTGCCGCATCAATAACACCGTCGCCGTTAATATCGACAAAGTGCACATCACCCGCTTTAAAGAATTGCTTGGCACCAGTTTCGTCTACCTGATAGAGGTAGCCGCCATGACCGGCCGCAGCAGCCTCAGCGTCGGTAGCAAACACTCCGGCTGTGCGATAACCGTAGAAAGTTCCTACCGGATGGTCTTCGAAAGTACCAATATTATCCATACCGTAAATCGACGATGTGTAACCTCGCAGATGAAGCCCGCCATCTATATAGTAATAGGTGTTGACAGGCATGCTCTTTATTTTGTTTTGTGCATGCGCCAGGCTTACTCCCAGTTCCATATTGAGGTGCCGCCTGACTATCGGTTTTCCCGTAAGGGTGAGTTCAAAGCCCCGATTAGCCAAGATGCCGCTATTGCTCCAGTAATTGTTGATACCTGCAATCGGATTATCAAATGTCTTTAACATCAATAAGTTCGTGGTGCGACTCATGAAGAAATTAAAATCTATTCCTATCCGATTAGCCAGTAGATACGACTGCAATCCTACGTTAAACTTACCTGTTTGTTCCCATTGTATTTCATCGTTCCCAATGTTATTAAGCTGAGCAGCCACCGAACGATTGAGATATTTCATTACGCCGAACGATGTGCGGGCGGCATAGTTGTTGATGTCATCATTTCCGCTGATGTCATAACCCGCTTTGAGCAACATGTAATTGATACCAATATTACGCGGGAACCACAATTCGTTGGATAGGGCCCAAGCTGCTTGAATGCTAGGAAAAAGCCCCCATTTAACACCAGCAAGACTTAATCCGCCAGCATTTCTACCAAAGCGACTGCTGCTTTCCATTGCCAACGCCCCCTGCAAGAAGTAACGGTTGCGATAGTTATAGTCGGCATTTGCATACCAAGTAATACTTTTCCATAAGTCGTCTACACCGGTAGCGCCCTGAAAATCCATGTCCTTTGAGATGTTGGGCGTTTTGTCATTACCCGCTGTACTATATTGTCCCTGTGGTTCATTATCATCATAAGCAAAAGAGGTAAAGCGGAAACCACCGTATGCATCGATAAAATGTTCACTAAGATTTTTAGTAAAGCGCAATCGGGTATCGCTCATTATGCTGGTTTCTTTTGAAAACATCGACATTGCAAGGTTTTGCACCCGTCCCACACCTTTAATCATAAAAGAAGGTACACCACCAATGGGACGATAGTAACGTTGTGAAATTCGGTCGAGCGTATAATTAAAAGTTTCGGTAAGAACCCAATGCTCTGTTATCTGATATTTCGGCGCCAACACTGCATAAAACTCGGTTGTTTCAACCCTATTTTTATTTATGGCTTCACCATTTTTCAGCAAGGCTGTTGGGTTAGCAGTGTAAGGTCGGGATTTAGGGTCGTGAGAAAATCGTCTGCTCCTGAAAGTGTGGAAGACAAAGTTCCTGTGATGGAATTATATGTGTAGGGATTTAGGATGGGAGCTTTTATCAATCCCAACAGTGTAGGTGATGAAACTGGACTCGAAGAAAAATCTTTAGGTGCTCCGTTGTCAAAGACATCGCGATTGATTTTAGTGTACGCCATATCAAAACGGGTTGATAAATTACCAATGATACTAATGTCGGTATTAAATCTAATGTTTAATCTGTCGAATCCATTGCAACGTGCAGTACTCTTTCCGTCGGTGTATCCCAAAGATAAATTATACATTCCGACATCGTCGCCACCTTGCACATTGATGTTATAATTTTGAGTAAGCACTGTTCGATAAGCCTCTTTACTCCAATCGTAATCATTGTGATAGGTTTTATAATAGTATTTTGACGGGTCATTATTGAGAAACTTCAAATCATTGATGTATCGGCTGATGTCCGGATAAGTACCTAATAATTCAGACGCATACAACCGATATTGCACAGCATTCATCATATCCGGCAAACGGGGTTGCATGCTAATGCCTACACCAAAGTTGGCATCAATACGGGTAGCCATACTGTATCCGCGCTTTGTGGTGATAAGTATCACCCCGTTAGCGCCCTTTGCCCCATAGATCGCTGTTCCGTTTTTAAGTACGGTAACAGTCTCGATGTCTTCAGGATTGATATTAAGTAATAAGTTGGTATAATCGCCATAGTGAAGGCTTGTACGTGTGGGTTGCATATCGCGCACAACTCCATCGACAACAAACAAAGGTTGTGTATTGGTGTTGAGCGAGTTTAAACCACGAATAAACATCGCAGAACCATATCCGGGGCCTCCGTTACGAGTAATGGAACGAATATCTGCACCGAGCTTGTTCTCAATGTCTGTTTCAACAGATTGCGAAGTGGTATGGTTTAATTTAATGGATGTAGATGCCAATACATTTGTTGAATTATCGTACATTTTCCCAAACTTATCGGCTATCATCATTACTTGCAACTCGTTACCGTCTTTTCCAATGGCTATTTGCTGACTAAGATAACGGGCGGAATGCAGATAAAGAGAGGTGGCAAACGTAGGAACACTAATCGTAAACTGACCATGCTCGTTGGTCATTGCTGTAAAACTTCGGTTATTCAATGTCTGTACTTGAATACCACCCAAAGGGGTCTTTGTTGCAGCATCAAACACAACCCCCCTCACTTCTTTCATTGGATAGCTTACCGTTTTAGAGGTCGAAACTTTCTTTTTAACGACAGTAGTCTCGACAGAATCCGTAACATCATCTTGCGCTAAAGAGACAAACGGAACACCGAACGTCAGCACGAGAGCAGCAAAAAGAATATCATGTTTTTTCATTTGTTTCTATTTTAATTAAAGGGGTCGAAATACTTATAGCCGGGATGAGCTGTTCGATAAGTATCAAGTTCTTTCGGAATCAATAAAATGCAATCTATTCGCATCGTGCGGTCGTTTTGTTTGTTGTTGTATTGAGCTGCCGTTACGCGGCTTTTTAAACTGATATAAGGATTACAGTTCTCTATTCCCCGATAAGCAACAGGAAGGTAAAGTCTCCGCAATAAACGGTATCTACCTTCGTAACATCATTCCGAACGGTTCTTAGCGTTCTTTCTGACACCCGTCCGTTGGCATTTGCAGCACTAACTGTTACCTGTACGATGTTAGGTGCAATGCGTTCGACATTGTTGGTCAGAATATTGGCAGGCACAAATACGACATAAATGCTGTAAGTGGTGGATAAGATATTGGGCAGATAATAGTGAGCCGAAGGATTGGAGGAAGCATTAGCCGGCGAAATTTCTCTATAAGCATTGCCAGAAATACTACCTGCTACATCCGGATTTTGATCGGCTCGTAGTACGGTTACACGCGAAGAACTTCCTGATTCTACACCGGCAAGGTATCCGCTTTGTTCACCTTGAACTGTTATAACAGGATTCCATAAATTCCAAGACTTTATTCGAATACTGTCAGTAACCCATACGGCTCCATTACTTTTATTTATTCGCTGTGCCCCAACAAAAAGGTCATGTGTATCTTCGTTATAAACTCGGTTGTTAACTGTAGATATTAGCGAGTCGGCAGTGAGTTGCTGACCTGTCTGCAACTGTTTGAGCGGTCTGTTTCCAACGATGTTATTATTGAACGTTAGCCCCGCCAAATTATAAAGATCAACAAGAGAGTCTCTCAATACAGTATGCTTTACTGTTATCTCTTTTGAGGCCTCACTACCCGAAAGCATCGGGTCTTTAGAGATAAGTTTGGGAATATAGTTGAAATAATTTCTCAATCTTGCTTTTGATTTGACCCAAGCCGTATTAGTGGGCAGCAGCATGGTATAGCTCGAATCTTCGCGGTTGATATATGCATTATATCTATTGTATAGCGTATTGTTCTCGTAAAATACCGAGTCGAGATAAGTTATCTCACCATTAACCGTGGGACCTACAACACTTTTATTAGGATCAAACTGATTGATGTCGTAGCTGTGATAATATTTACTTAAAGAGTCGAGCGGGAAAGTATTCGTGTTTATTGCCTCGTAAACATTCTCAAAGAAGGGTAGTTTACCGTTAAGGGAATGTATAACTCCGTTCTTTCCGGGCAAATTTACCTGAGCTATGGAGATGCCATCCATGCTATAAGAGCCATTGCCGCTGAAATTCATTACCTTTTCGTTCAACATAAAAATTCGTTCGTTAATGGTTCCTGTTGCCGGATAGTTGTTGTAGGCAATATGATTTTGAATAAACTCTTTGCGCAGTACGGCATTAGCTTCTTGTGCAAGTGTAGCATAATCGAACGTACCGTTCAGCGGAGCCCATACTGTGTAGGTTTGCGAACTGTTCAAGACATCGGTGTACCCTGCTTTTTGTACCAAATCAGCAAATTCAGAAAGCTGAGCATTACCTTTGATATTCTCCCATAATGAGTTGTTGGCACTTCCTTCAGACGATGTATCTGTCGCATAGTGATCGTTCCAATCAGAACAAGCTGTCGTTGCAAAACCCAGCAATAAGCATACTACTATGGCTTTTACACCTTTATATATATAGGTCTTATTTTTTTTCATCATTCTATCTTCTACTTATGTTTAATACATATCTTCAACATATTGCTTGTTGTTATAGACGTTTTCAGGACAAAACTCGATATAATCCAGGTGGAATTGTGTACCTGTATTATCGGGAAGTACGGTTTTAAAGCGTAACCAATATTCACCTTGTTTAAAACGTTGTTTTACAATAATGCGTCGTAAGTCTTGGGCATTGGCGCGTGCTATGGTTGCTCCTCCCACTCCGATGGTGTAATAAAGAGGTCCGCGCATCCAGCCCAAGTTGTGCATATTTTGATCGCTTTCAACGCCCATGTCCGACGTTTTGGTATATAAGCACCAGCCAGTGTTAGCGTCAGGCGAGCCATCGGCATTATCAACAGGAACGTTACGCATATCCAAAGGGATGTCAAGAGCTCTCATTGAAGTCTGCCGAGAATCTTTTCCTATATAGAATTGCACCATACCCCGGTTGCCATTGGCGGTATATCCCATTCGAAGTTCATAAGTTCCGTCGGGTACCGGAGGCAAACGGAAAGCAAAATCGTAAGCACCGATACAAAGAAATTCATCACCTTGATAATTGCTATATGCACCTTCATCTTTTGCCAAGTAACGCAGACGGGTATTTTCACCGTTATAGACTATCAGATTATTAAAATAATTACTAGGGAATTGTACACGTGGGATATTTTTATCTTTCACATTTGCCGCGTTGGCAAGTATTTCTGCTTTCGTCATTCCGCGAATAGAGTTAGATGCCATTTCCCAAAGCAGTGATGTATCATCAAAGCGCATACGCTCATTCAGTACGCCATGAGGTACATGGGCATCGTAAACCATCATTCCGCCGATGGGATGTATATAGCCGTTCAAGGCTTGATATCCAGTGTTGGATATCTCCAAACCTTCTTGTTTAACAACTTGTATCGAGGTAGAGCCCATCTCTGCCAAACGGTCGGTAAGCGTATTATTAGTAACCCAACGGTTTATTAAACGTTTACCGTTTACCCGTATTACCTTCATTAAGGTGTAAGGCAACATCGTTTCATAATATTCATAAATGGAAACCTTAGAAACTTGATTGTAATCGAATACCAGCTTATCGTAGGGCACTTTGAGTTTTAGAATATGATAACGCAAAAATATGTTCAAACAATTGTACGGATTGCTGTAATCGGTACCTGTGCTAACGATTATCCCTTCATTTCTGAAATAATCATACCAGCCTGTTCCGGCATCTGCACAATGGGCATAAACCCTGTTGGAATAACTAATCAAATCCTGAATATCATTGATACCGTTAGCTTTTAATACGTCATCGGTTTCGGCAAATAAGGTATATCCCTCTTTACAAACTTCCGGAACCCAGTTGCCCTCAGGATTATTGTTCACTGCAGCTAGTCCGTTTTTCTGCTGTGCAGTTAACGAGTCTGCCAAGCCCGTTAAAGCCAGAGCTTGTGAAAAGAGTCTGAATTCGGGATGCTGTCCCATTTCTCCCGACACAAGTCGGTTAGAACGGCGCAGCACATTATCGATTTCGTGTAGCACACCATTTTCTAAATCATTGTCCAAACTTGTGATACGCGAGTATACATTGATAAGCGTAGAACCTGTTTGTGGGTCGATACTGGTATTGATGTCACGTCCCAACATGGTGCCGATAGTCATACCGTTGCTCATATCCACAGCTCTTACCTTCGAGTTAACTAGATGAAAAAGCGCAATATCATTGCAAAGAGAGTCTGAAAGTCCTTCTAAGCTGCGCGAGGTCATACCGTTGTGTTCAAAATCTTTGTTTGTATTGTCATCATATAAACTGTCAATATACACTTTTACGGCCTCATTAGTGGGAGCAAAGCAGGTATAAGTGCCATATCCAGACAAAATTTTGTCCATCCCGGCACGCTGCAGAATATAATTGAAACTACTAAATTTATCGTTGCGATTGGTCAGATAATCTTCTATGGTTTCTCCTGTAAAGGTGTATAAATTGGAATTGTCGATGTTTTCGGAACAGCTAATAAGTCCGCTAACAACGGGTAAGAGCACCAAGATAGCGTATTTACCAAGCAATCTTTTATAATTTATCGTCTTCATCACCTTTAGTTTTTAGAACTCGAATTATTGTTTTTATAAACGGGGTTTTGCTTAATCCCGAGCACTTTGGTTTCACCTTCAAGAACAGGGAAGTACAAATATGGCTCGCTCTTCATTTTATAAGATACGGCATCGCCTCCGCTAACATATTTTCTTACCACAATTTTCAGCATATCCGAAGGTAAGGCAGGCCATTGGGTTTGATCGGCCATTTTCTTTTTGATGTCGACACCGATCATTCTGCGATACCCAAACCGCATCAAGTCGAACCAACGCTTGCCTTCATAACATAGCTCGCGTTCGCGTTCTGCCAAAACCAAACGTTCCATATTCTCTTTGGTCCGATAGTCGTCAAATTTCAATGTATCTCTTGCTGTTTCCAGCATCGAACGCTTATTCACCGTCTGTACCAACTGAAACGCTTTCTGTAAAGCGTCATCGGTATCTGAAGTGGCTGTCTGAACCTGCGCTTCGGCTTTCATTAACATTACATCAGTCAACCGGTAAACAATCCAGTTCTGTCGAAAATTGGCATAGGCACGCCTATTTGTTCGCGCTTCACCAACCGTTAATCTTGAAATATCAACAATAAACGGATTGTCTGTAATGAACTTTCTTACCGCCAACTGCTCGGCTTCCGAGTTATTGACGTCATACGTATGGAGCCAATACCGATAATCATTGGTAGACATATATACCTTAGAACCCAATTCGGTATTGGCATTGACATCAACAGAATTGAATATCTGCGTAGCCATCAATGCGCTGTAATTGTGATCTTTATCGTACCAGTAGTAGAGATTTTCTAACCCTTCATTGCTATTCACGGTTCCATCATACTGCCATTCCAAAATACTTTCGCGTGAATTACCTTGTACAAAATTCATGGCAAAGGCATTAGCTCCATCATATAAATGATAAATATCGGTACTTGTGTTTATGCCCAGATTGTTTCTATGAACCGACAGATAATGTTCGTGTTTGGCTTTAATCACCATATCGGCATATTCAATACTTTTCTGATAATCGGCAACATTATGAGTCATAGAGCCTCTCCACAGATAAATATCAGCTAAAATGGCGTGAACGGCATCTCGGGTGATGTATCCTACATTGCGCCAATCGTTTGTGCCGTATGCGCCCGATCGTACAACATACTTTGCAGCATCTTCCAAATTACTGATACATGCCTGCAATACGCTGTCAGGCGAACTTTGAAGCACCTGCATATCTTGATTGTCGCTTTCGTAAGCTTGTGTTGTATAGGGAACATCGCGAAAGGCTCTGACTAGGTAAAAATAGCAAAGACTGCGCAGAGCCTTCATCTGTGCGCACGCCGTTTGATAGTCTCCCTCTGTAAAATTGGGGTCTTTTCGCATTACATCAGCAGCATGTGCCAATACTATATTACAGCGGTTAATTACCGAATAGAACGCATTCCAACCATTATAACCATTACCGGGTAATAAGTTTACGGCACTAATGTTATCCAAATTACTATTACTGTAATTGGTGTTTTTGGCTAATTCGTCCGAGCGAAAAGCTCCCCAGATAACAACGCGGTTTTGTATTTCCCCACTTATCATCTCTCGATAGACTCCTGCCACCATATTATCTACATCGCGTTTGGTGTTCCAAGCATCTTCACCAATGGTCTTATCGGTGGGATAAATGGTAAGAAAGTCGTTGCAAGAAGTAAAAATCAGTGCTGTAACAGCTACGGATATATACTTGAATATATTTTTAGATTTCATCATTTACACCTTAATTTGTTAGAAACCAACTTGAATGTTTATCGTAACGGATTTTCCTCTGGGCGTTTGAGAATTGTCGTATGCAATACCCCAAGCACCCGAAGAGTGTTCGGGATCAGTTCCGCTATACTTGCTCCACACAAAAAGATTTTGTCCAGATACGCTCAACTGAAGGCGATTTAAACCTAACGACTTGATGGCCTGTTTATTAAAATTATAAAGCAACTGTATGTAACTCATGCGAACAAAAGAGGCATCTTCCACGTAGCGGTCACTACCTAAAAAATTATAACCCGTATCGTACATAGCGCGAGGTATGTAAGTAAAGTCTCCATTCTTACGCCAGCGCCAGTTAACAGCCGTACTCTGATTGTTAGAATTAAACATCTGTTCTAAATTCATTCGGGCTCTGTTCACAACTTTGATACCTTGTCGGTAGTTAAAGTTGCTTCGCAGCATCCAATTACCGTAGTTCAGGGTAAACCCAAAGCCTCCGTTAATCTTGGGGTTACTATTACCTAGATAAACAATATCAAGTGAATTGATTTGCCCGTCGTGGTTAATGTCTTCATAAATTGCATCGCCCCCTTGGAATGTGTAGGTAGAACTACCATCTCTAAAGTTATAAACCTGGCGGATGGGATTGCCGTGCGAGTCCATCATTACTTTTCCTTCAGCATCAAGAGCTATGGGAGCGGTCTTACCACTCGCAAGGAATTCGTTGTTAATCCAGTCTCTAAATTGGGCTGTTGTCATACCGGGATTGTTGTCTCTGTAATTTGTCAGGTAATCATAAGTGTATTGATAAACACCTTTATAACGTAATCCGTAAATCGACCCCAAGGGGTTTCCTGTCTGAATACGATTAAGATATTGCCCTCGTTTGCCAGCATCCCACTCGGCATTAATCGACTCAAGTGTGCTTTCGTTTATCGAACGATTTCGTTAAGGTTTTGTGAGATATTCAAGTTAAGGCTGGCAGAGAACTTTCCTACTTTTACAATCTTATTTAGGCTTAAGTTCAATTCCCAGCCTTGATTTTTCATTTCCCCTACATTCGCCCATGGAAGGGTAGAATAGCCTGTAATAGAAGGAATACGAACATTGCGCATCAATAAGTCGTTGGTGCGTTTGTAATAGTAGTTAAAGTCTCCGGTAATCTTGTCATTCAAAAATCCGAAGTCGCCACCGATATTGATCTGGGTGGTGCGTTCCCATTGTAAATTCTTGAGTTGCAACCCTTCAAGATAGGTTACGCCCTGATTATTTGAGCCGTTACCGTAAATACCGCTGGTGTTATACCGTGCATATTGTAAATATTCGTTATCGGGCTGTTTGCCGACGATACCCCAAGAGGGGCGTAAAGAAAGCATCGAAAGCCACGACTTGGCCCATTTCATGAATTTTTCGTTGCTGATGTTCCAACGGGCAGATACGCCGGGGAAATACCCCCAACGTTTACTGCTGCCGAATTTCGTCGTTCCGTCGGTGCGTACGGATAAGTCAAGGGCGTAGCGCGAATCGTAAGAGAAGTGGCCCGAATACAGTGCCGACACCCATCTCCATTGTCCGTTACTCGTCCACATTTCGTGTAAATCGGCTGAAACTGTGGGAGAGGTTGCGCCATTGGGAAGGTTACGCGTAACAACGGTTTGTCCGTTACTGTTACCTGATACCATTTCTCCGCGTAAAAACATGGTGGCATACCATTTTTCATTTTTAAAATGGGGCGTAAATGTAAAGCTGTGCCGAGTGGTAAAGGCCAGCGAGTTGTAGTCTTCTATGGTCGTACGGTTGTACATTGGGTCGGTCCAACCGTCGGTAGACAGTGAGCCGGGCCAATATTTGGGTTCGCTTTTTGAAAAAATATCCATATATACAAGTCCAGTATACTTCAATCGGGTTTCAGAATCTGATTTTCCCAAGAGATTATACTCCAACTTTATCTCGGGCGATATACGGTAAGTTTTCTCGTCTCTCCATGCTAAATTGGCAATGGCTACGGGGTTTCCGAGTTTGCGTACATCCGAAAGTTCGGAAGAAGAGGTTCCTGCCACTGTCGAACCGCTACCCCGGGCACCTGCGGGTAACATAATATAATATTCGTTGGTATCTGTTCCGTCTGCATTTTGTCGGTACACACTCATGTTCGGAGCCATTTTTAAAGAGCGACCCAGAATATCATCGTCGTAGTTTCGGTTGTTATTGGTATAGGTCAGTGGAAATGAAGTGCGGAAAGTTATTCGGTCGCTGACAAAATAATCGAGATTTAATTTCGTTGAAAAACGGTCTAAAGTTTGCCGTATAATCGTACCGTTTTGTCGGTCGTAACCGGCACTAATGTAGAAGTTTGCTTTCTCTCCACCACCCTGAATAGTAAGATGGTGATACTGACTGAGCCCCATTTGCTTTACCTCTTTTGCCCAGTCGGTGTTGTTATTCCAGTTTTCGTATTCGCTCCAGCTTTTGTTATAGTTCCACTCGTTTACGTTGGTTGTGGCGGCAGAACTCTGCGACGGGTTGTAATACTCTTCTTTCATTAACATGGTGTATTCGTCTCCGTTAAGCAGATTATACCCTTTGGGCTGCCAGCTACCTTGTATACGTAAATCGTAATTTACTCGGGTCTTACCGCGTGAACCGCGTTTGGTGCGGATAGAGATAACACCATTGGCACCGCGCGACCCCCAAATGGCTGTTGCGGCGGCATCTTTCAATACATCAATAGAAGCAATATCCTGCGGGTTAATCGACAACAAAGAGGCATAAGCTTCTTCGTTGGCAGTTGTAAAATCGAATGTTTTATCGGGGTTATCAAAGATGTTGTCGTCTACAACGATAAGTGGCTCGGCAGAACCGTTGATGGTTGTAACACCGCGAAGACGCATAGAGGTACCTGCACCGAGGTTACCCGAATTAGTTACAATGTCAAGACCGGCAATCTGTCCTTGCAAAGCTTCGTCTGCACTGGTAAACGACAGACCCTCTACGCTGTTCATATCGAAAGTTTGTGCAGCTACCGAAACTTCGTCTTTGGGAATAACTAAACCGCCGTTGTTAAATCTTCGCTTCGTCTGCACCACTACTTCTTTAATCGTATTTTGTTCTTCCAGTTTGATATCGAAGGTGGTTTTGCTGCCAATGGGCATCGAAACGGTTTTATAACCAATATAAGAAATTTTCAAACGGTTCTTCGTACTCTTTATTTCCATTGAGAAGTTGCCATTGATGTCGGTTTGCGCAGCCGACACAATACGACCGTTGACGTCACGCTCGGTAACATTACACATCATAACAGGACCGTCGATAGCATTCACTGTACCCGATATTCTGGTGCTTTGCGCTAATGCTGCAAGGGGAAGGATGCTGTATAAAGCAAGAAAAAGCAAACGCTTTATAGTAGATATTTTCATACGCTGTTGATGGGTTATTTGCTGAGCATTTCTTTTTGTTTAGCCAGAAAGGCGCGTCTATGTGCCAAAAGCCATTGTTTGGCACCAGACCCTGTCCATGCGGCATCGTACCGATCGCTATTCTTATGGATGTTCAAAGGGGTGCTGATTTGATGAACCACTGCAAACGAAGAAGTGGTTATGCTGATGGCATTTTGGGCTTTGGCATTAAAAATATAGTCTCGGGTCATGCGGTTTACCATTTTCGAGTCTGTGGCGTCAATTATAATGGTCTTTCCGCGATTATCTTGTACGTATATTTTACCGTTTCCACTTTCGGTTTTTACAATTAGTTTTTCACGCAAACCCAACGAATCAGAACTAGCTGTACTATATTCGCCGTTCTCTACGGTGTTGTCTGCATAAACTGAATTGTCTTGGAAATGATACCGAATAAAGCTGTTAATCTCGTTGATCATAGCTAGTGCTTTGGCTTGTGCGGCAACAAATTCTGCGCTGTTTGGGGTGTATGAAGCCGAAGTGATGGCATAAACATCCGACCATCTGGGCAAACCTGCGGCATAAGCGGCATTCATCGCGGTGTTGTCGGGAGCGTAAACCGTATAGTTATAGGTGTTAAAATAATTGACGTTAAAGTCGAGCCCATTCTTATCTACAAACACCGAATAGGCATCTTGAGGTGAATGACCAAATGAATTTTGGGTGGCAGAGATACCCGCAAACGAAAGCATATCGCTTAGGTTTTCCGGCGAACAGAGTTCCATAAATGAAGAAAACTGTGTATCGTCGCTCAGTGTTTTGTACACCGAATTTTGCGGAGCTTGTATCAAATGGTCAATGGCAAACGCCTTTCCGTTCTTCTGATTGTAGGTCTTGGTAATGTTGCTCGCAGGCAAACTGTTTTGCAACTGGCCGCCGCTTTGCACGGTAGAACCGTCGAAGGCGATGGCACCGCCGTGCTTGGTTTTGTAGTACTTGTTGCCACCGGGCGTTTCGCCGCTGTTCAGCACAACCGTGTGATAATTCAAAATGTCGATAAACTGTGTTCCGATATTGTTAGCACGACCGATAGAATCGCCCACCATACCTGTGGTAGGGTCGTATTTCCA
Source organism: Hoylesella saccharolytica JCM 17484 (assembly GCF_000614205.1). Taxonomy (GTDB): domain Bacteria; phylum Bacteroidota; class Bacteroidia; order Bacteroidales; family Bacteroidaceae; genus Prevotella; species Prevotella saccharolytica. Next base: position 49,173 of record NZ_BAKN01000015.1, on the reverse strand, counting down.
CGCCGAACAGAACAGATACGGAGGGGTTGTCTTGTCATAATAAAACTTCAATGCGCGGGGTTGGGCATGCTTTAGAAAGGCCGGGTCTACATAATATCTGCCAAAAGCGGCATCGGTGGGCAAGAAAAGCGCATAGTTGGCACTCATTGCCAGCAGATAAGCGTAAAAGTTCAGGCGTAGATTTGTTTTATCCTGAATACCCCAGTTAATAACTTTCATATCGTCGCTTAGCAATGCCGGTGCCGAAACAGCCACATATTTGTTAGGTGCATACACCTTATTTAATATATACGCCACGCCGTTGTTGGCAATTTTTACATTGTAAGTACCATCTGTATTGGTGGTAATATCGCCCAAGGTAAGCCCCATCGGGTCGGAAGCATCGTCCATTACATCGCCGAATTTACTTGGAACGGTACCGATAAAGCTGCTCTTCATCAGGTTCGAAAGAAACGCCTGAATGATGTTCTGCGGAATAGAGTCGATGTTTTCACTCAGATTTGCGCGCGTATTACTTTTCTTTCCGTATTGGTCGATAAGAAATGCGCCACTTCCGCCGGGCAGAAAGTATTGCTCCATTGCGGCATCGTTCGGCACGAACATCGCTGCAATATCTGCCAAAATATTAGCGCCAGTTATACCGCTGGTATAGGTATTCCATCCCGGATCGTAGGGCAACAGTCCGTCTCTGCTTACCACCTTGCCGTAGGGATCTCTCATTACCCCTCCACCTTCCGACCGTTCGCTAAGGTATCGTTTCTGAAAAATAGAGTCGACCAGCGGCAAACCGTTGGCTTGGGCATAGTCGTTATAATTGTTGGTGGTAACAGCATCGTAGAAAGGTGCACTGAAACGGTCTAACATTCTGCTGAAATAGTTGGTTTCACCACTTGTGCGCAACACTTCAGCCAGGTTGCCGGGAGGCACGATAACATTCTGCATTTGGTGAATATAACCGTTGCGACAGGTTACATCCGCACCGATAATACGGTTTCTGAAAATGTAAGCCGACTTCGTTACTTCGTTATATTCCGACCCTGTAATTACTGAAAAGTCGCTGTTGACACCCATTGTGGTGATGTTGTTGGCCCGCATTTGCTCGGCGGTAAAATGCACCATCATCGGTCGTGTAGCATCCATCACGAGATTAATTCCGCGTGTATAAAAAGGTGTCCAATAGCGATTGTTCACCGGAAGACCTGCCGGACCGTATATATGTGTAATGGTGTCGATAACGTTTACACCTGTTGTATGCTTCAACGCTACACCGGTCGAAACGCTGGTGCTTGATGCACTGACGTTTGATAATAGCTCAACGAGAATTGCATTATCGAGCATGGAAGAATAGAGCAACATCTTTTTCATCGATGGCGTAAGGTCTTCGTATTTGGTTACACCCCACGTGTTATCTGAAAAAAAGCGAGTAAAAGCCTCGTCGTTGGCAGGAAAGATTGTTTTCGACCCCGTTTTACCCAACGTTTCAGCATATCCCAAGTCATCAATTAATCGCAAATAGTTGTTGAAAGTACCTTTCAGGACTGAGCTGCCCGGATTTTTGAGCTCTCCGTAAATACTATTTCCCAACCATTCGGGGTTATTTCCCGGATTGTCTAACTTGTAATCGTCGGTACAAGCCACAAAACAAGAAAAAGCAATAACCATAGCCAACGTTGTCAATCCCCTTTTGATGGGTTTAGAAAAGCGGTTATTCATATAGTAGTCATATTTAGTCATAAAACATACATGTTTCTATTTATAGTACGAACACTCTATTACATTTCCGCAAAAAATGAAAATTTTGTTTGTAATTAATCTGATTTCGTTGTAAGTAACCCCCTCTCATCTCCCTTTCATCTTTTCACTTTTTTACCTTGTAACTTGCTTACAATTTGTTACTTTTTTAACGTTTGAGAACACTTTCAATTTTCTTTTTTCGTTACAAACCACTTTCTTCAAATAGAGAAAAACTTTCGTTTATTTGGTCAAAAATCAGCTTTGAAAATCCAAAAGCATAGGTTTTGAGTGGCAAAAGCTATACTTTTAGCATGCAAAACATTATCTTTTACGCGCTAAAACCTATGTTTTTACGCCCCGAAAAACACGGTTTTAGGGCGTTTCAGAAGGGTGAGAAGTAAGTAAAACCTACCCATAAACGTACAAAGGGCTAATAATCAGAGATATACAAAACCGTAAAATCCCGGCGTTTTTACGAGCTGAAAACCGGTTGAACAATTTCGTTGGCACTCTCGCGAGGTTGCTTCCGATTTCTTGACAACGCGAAAACTTACGATTTGTAAGTAAACGATGTAAATGAAATTTCCATAAGGGGTGACAAAGAAATGGAGCTCTTATTTTTGATTTCCGTACCTTTAAGCATTACTCTAAAATGCTCGGAAACAAGAGCATATTAGTAAAGACCTTAATATTGTTGAAATAATAGATAGCGTCTATTCGAACAAAGAAAATATTAATTATTATTCGTTGTACGTTTTAAATAAAAGGTATATCTTTGCATAAAAAGATAGATGCTGATAACTGCTATTAGTAAAAAGAAAGTAAACTCGCTTTTTGCACATTTGCATTATCTTGACAAAACAAAGAAAATACAAAAACTATGTCTTTTACTAAACTTTGTAACGAAATTTTCAATCAGGCGATAAGAGATTATCATATAACGAATAATATTGATACGCCTATTAACAACCCCTATAAAAGGGATTCGATAGAAAACCGCCTTTATCTGAAATGCTGGATAGACACTGTTCAGTGGCATTTTGAAGATATTATACGCGACCCACACATTGATCCCGTTGAAGCATTAAGCTTGAAACGACGAATCGATAGGTCGAATCAGGACCGTACCGACTTGGTGGAACAAATTGATAGTTACTTTCGACAAAAGTACAATGACGTAGCCATTCAGTCCGATGCTACGATAAACACCGAGAGTCCGGCATGGGCCATTGATCGGCTTTCTATCCTCGCATTGAAGATTTATCACATGCAGGAACAGGTAGACCGCACAGATGTAGACGCCGAACACCACAGCAAATGTGTCAACAAGCTGCATGTTCTACTTGAACAACAGACAGATTTGAGCACAGCTATTGACCAACTGCTCAACGATATTGAAGAAGGAAAGAAATATATGAAGGTGTACAGGCAGATGAAAATGTATAACGACCCCTCTACCAACCCTGTGCTTTACAGCAAAAACAAGAAGTAAGCACGGGTGTAACGCCTCGACATATCTCAAGAGTGAAAACCGAACATATCCTGATTATCCGCTTTTCAGCAATGGGAGATATTGCTATGACAGTTCCTGTGGTGCATGCATTGGCTACGCAATACCCCCATATACGTATCACATTTTTAAGTAGGCCTTTTGCTCGCGTGTTCTTTGAAAATATTGCGCCCAATGTAAGTTTTATGGACGCTGATATTAAAGGCGAATATCATGGCATAAAAGGACTGAACAAGTTGTATAAACGCATCGTTGCCCAAAATATTACGGCAGTAGCCGACTTGCATAATGTGTTGCGTTCGCGCTACTTAAGACTGCTATTTAATTTGTGCAACTATCGTGTGGCACATATAGACAAGCATCGAGCAGACCGAAAAAAACTCGTGGCAAGAACAAATAAAAGGCTTGTGCAGATGCCCACCGCTTTTCAGAATTATGCTGATGTATTCAAGAAACTAGGCTACCCGGTGGCGCTAAACTTTCGTTCGCTCTTCTCTACCGATGGCGGAGACTTACACTTATTACCCTCAACGATAGGTGAAAAGAAACCGGAACAACAGTGGATAGGCATTGCTCCCTTTGCAGCCCATCCCCAAAAGGTATACCCGATAGACCAAATGGAGCACGTGGTAACAATGCTGATTGGGAAGTATCCTTCTTGCAGAGTGTTCTTTTTTGGAAAAGGCGAGAATGAAGAGCAACCCATCAATAGTATCGTAAGCAGGCATCCCCAATGCATCAACGCATCGGTCACCCTCCGAACGCTCGAAGAAGAGCTGATATTAATGAGTCATCTCGACGTGATGCTCAGCATGGACAGTGCCAATATGCACTTGGCTTCGCTTACAGCTACACCCGTTGTAAGTATTTGGGGCGCAACGCATCCCTTTGCAGGCTTTATGGGTTGGAACCAGTCCCTCGATAATATTGTGCAAACTGACATTGCCTGCCGTCCTTGCAGTATCTTCGGAAACAAACCCTGTTATCGTGGTGATATGGCTTGTATGAAGAATCTTTCACCCAAATTGATATTCAATAAGGTAGAACAAGTATTGAACAAGAAATAAAAGTTGATTACATTTAATTATTAACACTTTAAAAATAAAGAATTATGAAGAAGTATTTATGCGAAACCTGCGGATATATTTACGACCCCGCAGTAGGCGATCCGGATGGTGGAATTGCTCCAGGCACGGCATTTGAAGATATTCCCGATGATTGGGTATGCCCCATTTGCGGTGTTGGCAAAGACGACTTTTCGGTTGTAGAAGAGTAATTGAAGAAGATATAATCAAAAATAAAGAAGCCGGGCTATCAGTCCGGCTTCTTTATTTTACTGTCGTTGTCAGTAAGTAATTTATTGGGCAGACTTCATGTTTGTGTTGTCAATAGTTCATAAAATAATTTTATGAGTTGCGCGTTTGCCATCAGTTCATAAAAAATGCGTAGCGGTTTATTTTATCGCTGTCGGCTTATCCGTCAAGAGAGTAGGACTATCAGTAGTTGCTTCGCTGCTTTGCGGTGTTTTGTTTTCTGTTGCTTTTGCCGTAAATTTGCAGAACTTTGGAAAAGAAACTGGCTGCGATAAAAGATCAGTATACCCACATTTACGCGAATTGCAACGCTACAAAGTGTAATTATAATGACGATGAATCGATATTATACAACAAGAATAAAATATGAATAAAGAAGAATTGATGTGCAGGGCTATTGCGCTGAGCGAACAAAGCGTGTTGGCAGGTGGAGGCCCTTTTGGTGCAGTGATAGCCCGAAACGGTGAAATCGTAGCCGAAGCATCTAACAGCGTAACACTCGACCACGATCCTACGGCGCATGCGGAAGTAAATGCTATCAGGCTGGCGAGCCGGAAACTGGGCACGTTTGATCTTTCGGGTTGCGATATTTTTACCTCGTGCGAACCTTGTCCGATGTGTCTTGGCGCCATCTATTGGGCTCATCTTGATACCATTTATTATGCCAACGACCGCAAGGATGCTGCCCGCATCGGTTTCGACGACGATTTTATTTACCGAGAAATTGCGCTAAAGCCTGACGAGCGACATAAAAAAATGCAGCTATTGTTGCCCGACGAAGCCCGAAAGGCTTTTGAGATGTGGCAGCAAAATGACGAAAAGACGGAGTATTAGAGATCTATTTCCAAATTCCGAAACGGTTATCGTTTGGTAGTCAACTGATAATTTTAGGTTATTTCGCCCACCGTTATGATGGCAAAATTTGATAGAATGTACATCGAACGGTGGGCGTTTTGTGTTTTTTAAGTCGTTGATGGGGCGGTAGAATCCTTTGGAACGAAAAAAGGAGAGAGGTCTATGTGTTCTATTTCAAGCAGTTGACGTTTTCGTTCGATGCCTCCAACATATCCCGTCAAACTACCATTGGCACCCACTACCCGGTGACAGGGAATGAGGATGCAGAGTGGATTGCGTCCTATGGCTCCACCTACGGCCTGTGCCGAGATGGTTTTCATACCCCGCTGACGCGCCAATTGGCGAGCCAATGCCGAATAAGTGGTGGTCGTGCCATAAGGAATTTGCTGCAAAAGGCGCCACACTGCCTGTTGAAAATCCGTTCCTTGCGGACTAAGTGGCGGCAAAACGCCAGGATTTTCACCCGCAAAATAACGTTGAAGCCATTCGCGCGCTTGCACAAAGATGGGTAGTTGGTTCTCCCAAATTGGCTTTTGGGTCTCTAAAACGGGCTGTCCATGCTCTCGTTTATCATCATTAGCTATCTTAGCAACATATTTCTGACCCTCCAACCACAAGTGGGTAAGAACCGAACCGTTACTGACAAGGTGTAAATTGCCTACGGGTGAGGAAATGATATCAGTGTACAACATCCTTAAAATCTATATACAGCGAAGGTTTGTGCCGGAACTTTCGTGCTTAAAATATTCCCGTTGGTCGATATATTGACGGTTTGCGGTATTACGTTCATCGGATTTTCGAGCGAGTTTGTTGCCCGTTTATCAGTCGAATGCAACGTTGTCAGCTTGCCTGCCTTTAAACTCTTGATGCCCTTAAACGTAAGCATTATCTCTTTGTCTGAATCCGCTGCGTTTACTATTTTAACGATATAACTTTTTGTATTCTTGTCGTACACTGCACTGGCATACAATCCTTCTTCTCCTGCAACGGGTTTTCCGTTCTCGGTTAATGTAAGAACGTTGGTTCCTGCGTTATGGGCATAGAGCATCTGCACATACCAGTTGACCGTTCGAACACTTTGTAAGTTATCAAACCAGATAAGGTCCGGACGCCATTGCCAGCCCTCCACATGGGCGAAAAGTGGTGCGTATGTAGCCTGATGCACCACATCGGCATTGCGTTCCAAACCGGTCATGAAAGCGGCTTCTGACAAAGCAGCCTCAAAATTGTTCATTGCTACGGTGGATTGGGCATCCAACCCCTTTACATGACTGGCGTATTCGCCTGCAAAAACTTTAGGTCCTTTGCGGTTGTAGTTGTCGTAACGCCCTGCATTCTTAAAGAACCATTCGGGCGAACGATAATAATGCTCATCTACGAGGTCTACTTTCAAACGGCGCATCTGTTCCCAACCATAATCGAACTCTTTGCCTTCAGCCTGTGGACCCGACGACCCACAGATAAGCATTTTTGGATATTTGGCGCGAATTTGTTCTACAAACTTCGCCAATCGTTCGGGATATAGTGGCCCCCACTGTTCGTTTCCAATGCCTATTTGTTTTAGGTTGAATGGTTCAGGATGCCCCATTTCGGCTCTCAACTTTCCCCAACGCGTGGTCGTATTACCGTTGGCAAACTCAATAAGGTCCAGCGCATCGTCGATATACGGCTGCAAATCGTCTATGCAAACGTGCGCATTTTTGTCATCATCATTGTTCTGATACTGACAAGCTAACCCTACAGATAGTACCGGAAGCGGCTCTGCACCTATCTTTTCAGATAGCAGAAAGAACTCGTAAAAGCCCAAACCGTACGTTTGATAATAGTTGGGAAAGAGGCGATGAGGGAACGTATAGTTCCAGCGATTTTCGTTCAGCGGTCGGTTTTCGGCAGGCCCTACGCTGTTTTTCCATTGATATCGTGTTTCCAAATCGGTTCCTTCAACGATGCAACCACCCGGAAATCGAAATATTCCGGGCTTCAAATCTTCCAAATCTTTTACCAAATCGGCGCGCAATCCGTGCCAGTTGTCAGCTGGAAACAGACTGATATGATCCATATCAACACTCTCTGCACCTTCCAAAAAGATGCGCATCAATCCCTTTTGCAGCGTTTTGTTCGAGGTTAGCGTTGCCGTATACCGTTTCCATTTGTTGTTGGTTATCGTTATCGAGGCGCGGTCTATTACCACATCATCGTCGCCAACGAGTTCTACTCTAAATTTCGTTTGTTTGCCTTGTAAATGGTTCAGACGCGCAAAAGCAGAGAAATTATACTTCATTCCCGCCTTTAAGCCCATACCGAAAAAGCCTTTGTTCTCCAGTCCGGTAAACTTCTGATTGTGCCCTGCATCGTGCAATGTTACATAATGCGGATTGCGATCAAAGGCGGGCTTTTCGTCCTTCACCTCCACATTACCAAAGATATTCCAGCCCATCAGTCTGTCGGGAAACTCGAACGAACGGTTTTCTACCATCTCGGCATACAATCCGCCGTCGGCTCCGAAGTTGATATCTTCAAAGAAAATGCCGTACATCGTAGGCTGAATAGCAGTTCCCGGTTGTGTGTTTACTGTCAGTTTGTGTTGCGCATTGACAGCGCTTACCATCAAAGATAAGGCCAACAGGGGTGATAAAAGTGTTGATTTCATTATCTTTTTAAATTTTAGTTTATCCATAAAAGGGTGTATAGAGCGCGTGTCGATAGCTGCGCAGGCAGTAAAGTTTTAAAGGTCGGTGTATAGCTTGTCTCTTTTACAAAGATAGCTACTTATCTGGATAATAAGAAATTTGAGGTAAGAAAGTATGGCAGAGATGCCTTCAACTTGGTATTCATATAAGTTCGATATGCAAAATAATGGTAGCGGGATAGGCTTATTGGTAGCTGAATGCGCGTTTCTTGCCATTTTGCAACACTTTTTTTATTGTTACATTCCCTTTCACCTTTAAAATATAGGTCAATTTTATGGATTTTCGTTGTTTGAAGGTATCGTAATCGGTATCGTGGTTTTTCGTTTTACTTTACAATTGGATGGTTTCTTCTAGCAAAAATATTTACGCTTATATTGACAAAAATAAGCGTTGGGACACCAAAAGTTATGCTTTGAGGTTGCAAAAGAATAGCTTTTGCAGTGTAAAAGCATAGGTTTTGGAGGAAGAAAGCATAGTTTTTACAACCCCAAAACTATGCTTTTGGAGAGTAAAACAATGCTTTTCGGAACACAAAAATCAGCAACACAAATGTAACTCGTTGATAATCAGCATTTCATATAACTACGTAAGAGTGGCGTATTTATAACCCAACAGTAATTGGTTTGCTTCTATTACAAGCATTTGATACCACCTTCCACTTTTTTGACACTTGGAAATTGGTCAATTTTAAGAAAAATGTAACGATGCAAAAAAAAACGAAAAGGCGCGCCGAAACCTGGTGTTCGGGCGCGCCTTATCATTCGTTTTACGAGCTGTCTACTTATTTCTTTTCATCCTTTTTTATTGTAGGGATGAGGTAGAACGTGAAACTTCTGTCTTTATAACCTAAGCGATACTGAGGCAAAGCACGTGCATCGCTGTTCCAACTGTTCACACCGCCTACGCCGGCTTGAAGCTTATCAATGCAAAGCTCGGTATATTTCGACTTCGGAACTTGTGGCGAATGACGCTGTTCTTTCTCGTCGCCGTCGTTTAAATCATCGATACTGTAGTGCAATGCACTTGCCGAGAAAAGCTCGTTCGAGAGAATGCGGAAGCCGAAACCGTTTTGGTTTTCTTGTTTCCACCAGCGTATGTCGCTCTTGGTACCCGTTTCTTGCGGACGGATATAGGGATAAAACTGCTCGTCGGCAGTTTGTTTGTACACCCCAACGTTTTGCGAAAGCTTGCGGTCGGCATAGTTTTCAACCGGTCCACGACCGTAAAATACGCTTCTATCCATATCGTAGGGTAGCTGCATTATCATGCCGAAACGGAACATATCTGATACTTTCGCCTCTGGTGTGGTGCGCATTTCTTGTGTCACCTTGATGGTTCCGTTGGCCTGTATGTCGTAGTTCAGTATGAGCGAAGCCATTACATCGGGCATTTGGAATATTGCATTGACCTTGGCAGTGTTGGCTTTTTTATTATAGGTCGAGGTAAATGTGGTGAGCTCCATGCGTGGATGGAACCATGCTTTATATTTTTTATTGATGCCGGCACCCATATCGTTGTCGGTAACGGCACGCCAGAAGTTAGGCTTCAGTGTGCCTTCTGTTCCAAGAAGCTGTTGCCGTCTACTTCGTAAGCCTTGAGCAGTCCGGTTGTCTTATCAAATGTCACCGTGAAATGGGCGTTAGATACGGTTACGTTGTTTGTTGCTTTGTTGTCGGTTAGCTTTAGTTTGAAGTCTTTGGTTACCTTTTCAGGGGCTTTCGCCATTTTACGGAAGCAGGCTCCCTGTTGCACTTCAAACTGATTGTAAGCCATTCGTGTGCCTGCAGCTAACAATGGTTCGGCCGACTTTAGTACGAAATCTACATTCAGCATTACTTCTGCATGCGGACAAACTTCGCCCATTTTATAGGGCAGAGTAAGTTCAACGGTCTGCTGAGGAGCTACATCCAATTGGTCTATTTCTCCCTTTTGCACAGCGTTGCCGTTCTTTAAAAGGCTCCATACCAACTTGTAATTAGACAGGTCGCGGAAGAAAAATTCGTTGTGAACGCTTATCTTTCCGGCTTTCAAATCAATGGGTTGTGCCCAAATATTCTGATGATAATAAGCTATTTCGTATGCGTGCGGATTCAAAACTCTGTCCGGACCGATAATACCGTTACAGTTAAAGTTGTTGTCGCTTGCATCATAATCGTTGTAATCACCACCGTATTTATATATCTCAACACCGTTTTTATCCTTGCCACGAAGTGCTTGATCGACAAAGTCCCATATAAAACCGCCCTGATATTTGGGGTATTTGCGTATCAGTTCCCAATATTCTTTGAAGCCACCTGACGAGTTTCCCATCGTATGGTTGTACTCGCATTGTATCAGTGGACGCGTAAATTTGTCGTTTTTCGAATAGTCTTCACATCCCTTGTGTGGGTAATACATGGGGCAGGCAATGTCTGTATTGATACCTTCAAGGCCTGCACGCTCGTATTGAATGGGTCTGCTCTGGTCTTGACTTTTTATCCATTGGTAGGCGGCAGTAAAGTTGGGGCCGTCTGCAGTTTCGTTACCCAGGCTCCAAACGATGATACTCGGGTGGTTAAATTGTGCGCTTACGTTGTGCTGGTTACGTTCTAATATCTGCTCGGCAAACAACGGTTTCTTTGAGGGAGCATCATCGTCGTAGCCAAATCCATGCGATTCTTGATTGGCTTCAGCCACCACGTAGAGCCCATATTGGTCGCAAAGGTCGTACCAAATGGGATCGTCGGGATAATGACAGGTCCGTACAGCGTTGATATTAAGCTCTTTCATAATCTTAATATCTTGTATCATCCGCTCACGACTTACCACATATCCCCCATCCGGATCCATTTCATGACGGTTGGCTCCTTTGATAAGTACGGGTTGTCCATTTACCAATAGCTGTGCATTTTTTATCTCTACCTTACGGAAACCTACCTTCTGGGCAATCACTTCTACCATTTGAAGGTTACTGACTTTGGTTGGGCGCTTCGATTTCGAAGGTATTTCTTTATACACTTTCGCCAACAGCGTATATAAATACGGTGTCTCTGCTGTCCACTTATGCGGATTTTCAACCTCGATAACAGCGTTGGTACCCCCGTTTCCGCCCTCTGCCACCTTTTTCCCATCGGCATCTTGCAGCTCGTAAACAATCAAAGCCACATTTGATGTCGTAGCGCGGATGTTCAGTTTACCGTTGCGATAGTTTTCATCTAAATCGGGTGTAATGCGTAAATCGTCTACATGCGACTGCTTATTGCGTGCATACAGATACGTGTCGCGTGCCACTCCGGAGAGCCGCCAGAAGTCTTGATCCTCGCAATAAGAACCGTCGCACCATCGGAAAGTTTGAAAAGCAATGAGGTTTTTGCCCTCTTTTACATACGGGGTAATGTCAAATTCGGCCGCCACTTTGCTATCTTCCGCGTACCCTACATACTGTCCGTTTACCCAAAGGTAGATGTTAGACGTTACCGAACCGAAATGCGCAATCACCTGTTTGCCTACAAATGTGTTGGGGAGGTCGATAATCCGACGATAGCTTCCCACATGGTTATCTTTTACGGGTACCTCGGGCGGATTGTTTTTAAAGTGTCCCCGCCATGCAAAACCAATGTTTACATACACCGGATCACCGTATCCGTTCAGTTCCCAGATGCCGGGCACGGGCATATTTCCCCATTTGCTGTCGTCGAATGATTGGGTATAAAAATCTGTTGGACGTTGGTCGGCATGCTCCACCCAATTAAATTTCCACTGTCCGTGCAGCGAAAAGAAGTTATCCGAAGCCTTCATGTCTCCCTTTAATGCCTTTTCTGCCGATTCGTAGGCAAAAAAGCTAGTATGCATTTTTAATCTGTTTACTTGGTTTACCTGCAAGTTATGCCACTCGGTAAACGTCGGTTTCGCAGTTTTTGCCGCGTTTGTTGTCAAAGCAAGCGCAGTAATAGCCGCGATAAAAGCTATTTTCTTCATAACTGGTTTTTAGTTCGTTAAAATGTTGATAAGTGCAAATGTACGATAAAAAAGTGTTATTTTACAATTTAATCCCTAATCTTTAAGGGTGAAAAGTAGGTGCCACAAAATAAAACAAGGGATGTGGGGATACTTTACTTTAATTTTTCGGTCGATTCTATCTTTTGTTTCTTTATCTTATCCATTTTGTGAATAGAAAATTTAAGAGTGAGAAAAAGAGTGTATAATATTAATTTTCTGAATACCTCTTTTTATTTTATAGTTACAAGTGGGGGGATTTACAGTTAAATAAACTATCTTTGCAAAGATTGGAATTATAAAACTATTAAAACAAGATGAAAGATAAAATTATTATGCTGCTCACGTTTGCAGCAAATTTGAAGAGTGTGGGATTAAACCTTATTAGGGTAGCTATCCTGATTGTTTTCGTATGGATTGGTGGTTTGAAGTTTACTCATTACGAGGCCGATGGTATCGTTCCGTTTGTGGCCAATAGTCCGTTTATGAGTTTCTTCTATGCTAAAGAAGCTCCAGAGTACAAAGAATATAAGAATAAGGAGGGCGAACTGGTGCTTAAAAACCGTGCATGGCATGAGAGCAACCGCACCTATACGTTTTCTTACGGGTTGGGATGCCTTATTATGTCGATAGGTATCTTGGTCTTCTTGGGTATGTTTTCGCCTAAAATCGGTATCTTCGGCGAGTTGCTTTGTATCATTATGACCATTGGAACGCTATCCTTCCTTATTACGACACCTGAATGTTGGGTACCTGATTTAGGTAGCGGTGAGTATGGTTTCCCGCTGTTGTCAGGTGCCGGAAGATTGGTAATTAAAGACACAGTGATATTGGCGGGAGCCATTACGCTACTGGCTGATTCGGCAGGAAAATTACTCAAACAGTGGGGTAAGTAGCCCCTTATTAACGGCGGATACATGTGTTGGCAATCCAATCCTATTCTATACAACTTGTATCCGTCGTTTTATTTTGTCTTTAAAGATAGAACATTTCAACCTTAATATGTAACAAACCGGCAATTGTCGAGTTTTTTATATCCGTCGGGGAATATTTACGGGCAATAGTTTCTACCTTTGTTTCAAATCAAATCTTATCATTAAAAAACAAACCCATATGAAAAAGATCTCCACTTTTTTATTTATGCTCTTCGTATGTTGTGGTGTACTGTCAAGTAAAACCACAGTATCTGCAATGGTTTCTTTACTCGCAGATGTTCAGAATAACGATAAATACACCAATCCGGTAATACCAACCAGCCTACCCGACCCCACTGTTATTAAGGCACCGGATGGATATTTCTACCTTTATGCTACAGAAGATATACGCAATGTGCCCATCTATCGCTCTACCGATTTGGTACATTGGCGTAAGTTTGGCACTGTTTTTACTGATGCTACGCGGCCCAAGTTTGTTTCAGGTGGGGGAATCTGGGCACCTGACATCAACTTTATCAATGGCCAATACGTGCTATACTATTCCATGTCTACATGGGGCGGAGAGTGGGCTTGCGGTATTGGTGTGGCTACATCACGCAGTCCGAAAGGCCCGTTTACCGATCATGGCAAACTATTCATCAGTAGTGAAATAGGTGTGCAAAACAGTATTGATCCTTTTTATATTGAAGACGATGGAAAGAAATATCTTTTTTGGGGTAGTTTCCGAGGTATCTACGGCATCGAATTAACCGACGATGGGCTAGCTGTTAAGCAAGGAGTAACCCCTAGAAAAATTGCTGGTACGCACACCGAAGCTACCTATATCATCAAGCACGATGGTATGTATTACCTCATTGGTTCAGCCGGTAGCTGCTGCGAGGGTGCCAGAAGCACTTATCATTTGGTTGTGGCGCGTTCGCAATCGCTTTTTGGTCCGTACGTCGATAAGCAGGGTAAGAAAGCCCAGTATAACTTTTTCAGCCCCTTGTTAAGCGGCAATACAGTGGTAAAAGGACCTGGACACAATGCCGAATTTGTGCAAGATGATGCTGGACAATATTGGGTTCTTTACCACGGATATGCCGCCAATGATCCCGGAGCAGGCCGGATGGTGTTTTTGGATAAGGTAAATTGGAATGCAGACGGATGGCCGAGCATCAATAACGGTGGCCCGTCTCAAACCTCGTCAAAGCCCTTATTCGGCACGGCAGGCATCGAAAGTTTTACTGACGAAAGTTCTGACAATACCGACGTAAGCGTTTTACCAAGAGTTGTAAGCGATCGTCTTCGACTCTCCTGCAGCACAAATACCACCTATTCGTGGCGTTTACTTACGGTGGGCGGATGGATGATAAAGCAGGGAACCGCTGTGGGCAACACCGATATAGTAATGAATGGCCTTACAAGTGGTCTTTATATCGTGTCGATAGAGAAAGACGGCAAGAAACAATACGAAAAGATTATCAAGCAATAAGCCCATCATGCTCGGATGTGGTTTCAATCAAATACGAGGCTAATCCTATACGAATTTAATACATGAATTTTCTTGGTAGAGGTTGTTAGTATAGCTAACAGCTTCTATCTTTTTTAATGCTCTTTACCCTGCAGATGCCATGGTGATGTTGGCAAAAATTATTCATCGTGACTCTCACAATGAATAATTTTTGATAAAATCTGTTTTCTAACCTTCACGATGAACTGATTTTACTTTGCATTTATATCATTTTGGTGTACCTTTGTAGCGATTTAACCTGAAATGGAGCATAAGCAGGTTGCCTTTTAACGAGTTATAAGCAGCTGTTTGCCACGCGAAAGCAAGCCCGTTTATATCCTTTCAACAATAAAAATTATCATTATGTCATATTTATTTTCATCAGAATCAGTTTCTGAAGGGCATCCCGATAAAGTATCCGATCAGATTTCGGATGCACTTGTAGACCAGTTTTTGGCTTATGATCAGAATGCGCACTGTGCCATCGAAACTTTTGTAACTACCGGGCAGGTCGTGATTATGGGCGAAGTACGCTCTGAATCGTATATTGACTTGCAAACCATAGCCCGCAATACTATTAAGAAGATAGGCTATACCAAGTCGGAATACCAGTTTGATGGCGACTCCTGTGGCGTTCTCACGGCTATTCATGAGCAGAGCGACGACATCAATCGCGGTGTGAATAGGGGTGAAGAGAACGAGCAGGGGGCAGGAGATCAGGGTATGATGTTTGGGTATGCCACCAACGAAACAGAAAATTATATGCCCGTTTCGCTCGATTTGGCGCATCTTTTGGTAAAAACATTGGCCGATATTCGCAAAGAAGGTAAACAAATGACTTATCTACGGCCTGACTCGAAAAGTCAGGTTACGATAGAGTATTCTGATAGTGGTGTTCCTCAGCGCGTTGATACTATTGTAGTAAGCACGCAACACGACGAGTTTGATGATAACGACGAGCGTATGCTGGCACAAATAAAAAAAGATGTTGTACAGATTTTGATGCCTCGTGTAAAACAACAGATACATAGTGAAAAAGTTTTGGCGCTGTTTAATGATGACATCAAATACTTTGTCAATCCTACCGGAAAGTTCGTTATCGGAGGCCCGCACGGTGATACCGGTCTTACCGGTCGTAAAATCATCGTAGATACTTATGGGGGGAAAGGGGCACACGGTGGTGGCGCATTTTCGGGTAAAGACCCTAGTAAAGTGGATCGTTCGGCTGCTTATGCCGCACGGCATATTGCCAAAAATATGGTAGCTGCTGGTGTGGCCGATGAGATGTTGGTGCAGATCAGCTACGCCATTGGTGTAGCAGAACCCGTCAGTATTTATGTCAACACTTATGGACGAAGTCATGTGAAAGTAAACGATGGTGAGATAGCTCAAAAGATTGGCCAACTATTTGACTTGCGGCCGAAAGCTATCGAACGAACGCTGAAGCTGCGTCAGCCTATTTATCTTGAAACCGCTGCTTACGGACATGTGGGGCGGAAGTACGAAATGGTGAAGAAAACTTTCAGTAGTCGATACCACGAAAGCAAAGTAATGGAGGTAGAACTCTTTACATGGGAGAAGTTGGATAAGGTAGACGAGATAAAGGAAGCTTTTAAAGGAACTTTTATTTAAACCTTTCAAGGCTTGTAAAAAGCACATCGAAAATTGTTAAAAGTAGATTCTGTCGTTGTAGAAAAGCTGAATAGCAGCAGTGCTAAAGAGGGTATTGCTCAGCACCACAAACAGCCAACGCCACAAGAAGTGCTGAGTTGGTTGCCTAAAGATGCCACACCTGAGCAACAAGATTCTGCCATACAGGAGCATATTAAACCCTCAACGATTACTTGGAGTAATCGTCCCGATACACTACATTTACCTGGGCATAAACCGGGAAAGGATATTCGTGATGTCAGTTTACCACAGTATTACAGAGAAAGTTTCTTTTCTGAAAATTCGCTTTTTCATCCTGAACTTGCCGGCGGTAGGTCGGGCGTAGCAGGAGATCCTATTCCCTATACCATCGCCAGGGATGATTTGATGACCAGTTTGCTGTTAGCATGCTTGCTTTTGGGGTGTCTGGCCTTTATCCAATCACGTGATTTTATTATTCGGCAGATAAAGTACATCTTCTATGCTCCAAATTATGGTACATCGGTTGTCGGTGAAACTGCTACAGAAGTACGTTTTCAGCTGTTTTTGTGTTTGCAAACTTGTTTGCTGTTTTCTATTCTATTTTTTTCTTATATCCATGTGCATTATGGAGATACGTTTATTTTTGATCAGTATATAATAATAAGTATAGGAACAGGAGTCTTTATCGCTTATTTCTTATTGAAGGGTCTTCTTTATCAAGCTGTCAATTGGCCATTTTTTGATAAACGAAATAATGTAATTTGGATCAAGTCTTATCTTTTCATAGTTTCATCTGAGGGTGTACTGCTTTTACCTATTGTAATGCTGCAAGCATACTTTAAGCTTTCGGCTGAAAGCTGTTTAACATATACAGTTGTTGTTATTATATTGGCTAAATTACTGTCGTTTTATAAGCAATTTGTACTCTTTTTCCGTCAAAAACCGGTTTTTTACAAATATTTTTGTACTTTTGTGCCCTCGAAATCGTACCTCTGTGCGCCTTGTTGCGTACCTTGCGATTGCTGCCGATTACTTGAAAATAAATTTCTAAGATAATAGATGGTTAAAAAGATTTTAATATCTCAGCCTAAGCCGACAAGTGATAAGTCGCCATATTTTGAGATAGAAAGGGATTTTGGAGTTAGTTTGGTTTTTCGTCCGTTTGTTCAGGTGGAACCCATTACATCCAAGGAATTTCGCGAACAAAAAGTAAGCATCCCTAATTATACGGCAATCGTATTCACATCCAGACATGCTATAGACCACTTTTTTAGTTTGGCCAAGGAGTTGCGCGTGCCTATTACCGAAGATCTGAAGTATTTTTGCGTAACAGAAACGATTGCACTTTACATTCAAAAGTATGTGCAATATCGCAAAAGGAAGGTGTTTTTTGGATCAACTGGTAAGATGGAAGATCTTCTGCCCTTGATGGTGAAACATAAACAAGAGAAATATCTCGTACCCTTGAGTGATAATCATACCGACGATATTGCTAATTTGCTAAATACTAAAAAACTGCATCATACCGAATGTGCGATGTATCGGACGATAACCAACAATTTTACACCCGAAGAAATCAAGACCTTTGACTATGATATGCTGATCTTTGTGAGTCCTACTGGTGTAAAATCATTTGTGAAAGATTTCCCTAAGTTTGAACAAAAAGATGTTCGTATCGGTACGTTTGGACCTGCCACATCCAAAGCTGTTACAGACGAGGGGTTGCGTTTGGATTTTCAGGCGCCTTCAAAAGAATACCCCTCAATGTCGAGCGCATTGAAAGCTTATCTTGAAAAAAATAGGTAAGAAGTACAATAACTATTTAAACGGGCGAATATGCCAGTTGAAAATAGGCAAAAGAAGTAGTGATGCCTACACCGTTTTCACAAACATTACATAAGAAGGAGCGGGTTTGCGGACGAAAACAGGTAGAAAGGCTTTTCTGTGAAGGAAACAGTTGTTCGTTGTCTGCTTTTCCTGTGCGAATGGTGTACATTTGTTCGCCCAAGGCAGAGGTGGACAATAGCGAGGGAGTAGCTGCGAAAATATTGGTCAGCGTATCGAAGCGAAAATTTAAACATGCCGTAAAACGTAATAGAGTAAAGCGTCAATTGCGTGAGGCTTATCGAAAAAATAAGTATTTATTGCTGCAAAAGGTTCCCGAAGGTCAGATGCTTATTATAGGCTTTTTATGGCAAGATACCCATCTACATGACAGCAAAGAGGTAGAAAGTAAGGTTATCAATCTTTTAAAACGTGTAGCCGAAAAACTATGAAAACAGTGCAAGGGACTTTTCATTGTTTGGTGCAGGTATTGACATGGTTGCTACTTTTACCCATACATTTTTATCAAACGGTCATATCACCTTATACACCGCCATCTTGTAGATTTACACCTACTTGTTCTGAATATGCCAAACAGGCGCTTATCAAGCACGGACCGATTAAAGGAATGGCTTTAGCTATTTGGCGGATATTGAGATGTAACCCATGGGGAGGAAGCGGATACGACCCTGTTCCATAACCTGAGAAATGATATTTTGAATTTGAATATACGAAATTAAGACTTTCATACAATGATAAAAAACTTCGTTGAAGAACTAAAATGGCGCGGAATGTTGGCGCAAATTATGCCTGGTACCGAAGAGTTGTTGCAAAAAGAGATGGTGACAGCTTATCTCGGAACCGATCCAACGGCAGATTCTCTGCATATCGGACATCTTTGTGGTATTATGATGTTGCGTCATCTGCAGCACTGCGGCCATAAACCCATTATCCTGGTAGGTGGTGCAACGGGTATGATTGGTGACCCTTCAGGAAAAAGTCAGGAAAGAAATCTGCTTGATTCTACCACACTTTACCACAATCAAGAGTGTATCAAGGCTCAGGTTGCAAAGTTTTTAGATTTTGAAAGCAAAGCTGAAAACGCTGCTGAAATGGTAAATAATTACGATTGGATGAAAGATTTCAGCTTTTTGGACTTTGCCAGAACTGTAGGAAAACACATTACTGTTAACTATATGATGGCAAAAGATAGTGTTCAGAAACGTCTGAATGGTGAAGCCCGAGATGGTCTTTCATTTACAGAGTTTACCTATCAGCTGTTGCAAGGCTACGATTTTTACATCTTTATAAAAGTAAGGGTTGCAAATTGCAGCTTGGGGGTAACGACCAGTGGGGTAATATGACCACCGGAACTGAGTTAATTCGCCGTACATTGGGCAACGAATCTGAAGCATTTGCATTGACCTGTCCGCTCATTACCAAGTCTGACGGGAAGAAATTCGGCAAAACTGAGAGCGGAAATATATGGCTCGACCCGAAGCGAACTACACCTTATGCTTTCTATCAATTCTGGCTTAATGTCAGTGACGACGATGCCGAACGGTATATCAAGATATTTACTTCGCTTGAAAAGGAGGTTGTAGATACCCTCGTTACAGAGCATAGGCAAGATCCTGGACGCCGAATTCTGCAGAGAAGGTTGGCAGAAGAGGTTACTATTATGGTACATTCGCAGGCCGATCTTGACATGGCTATCGAAGCAAGTAATATCCTTTTTGGTAAAGCTACTAAAGAGAGCCTTCTGAAATTGGATGAACAGACACTATTGGATGTATTTGAAGGTGTGCCTCATTTTGAACTTTCAAAAGATGTTCTAGGGCAACCTGCCATCGAAATCTTTACTCGGGAAGATGCCCAAATCTTCCCAAGCAAAGGTGAAATGCGAAAAATGGTACAGGGTGGAGGCGTTTCTCTGAACAAGGAAAAGCTGGAGGCATTCGACAGAATTATTTCAGTGGAGGATCTTATTGATGAAAAGTATCTGCTTGTACAGCGTGGAAAGAAGAATTATTATCTGATAACAATTAGATAAGTCTTGGTAAAAAACCGATAAAATATTTGGAGGTAGTGTAAAAAACAACTACCTTTGCATCCGCATTTGTCCCATGGTGTAATGGTAGCACTACAGTTTTTGGTTCTGTCAGCGGTGGTTCGAGTCCATCTGGGACAACATATAGAACGCAGATTATTGATTTCAATGGTCTGCGTTCTATTTTTTTCAATTGGGCTTGTTTTGTGGTTGAATAGCGAAAGGGGAACGAATGGTAACCGAAGATTTGTTTGGTAGAAATCTTAATTATTGTTCAGATAGGCTGATTTTAGACAAATAAACCCTGTACAAACAGAGGGCTCAAGAAATTTACGTAACTTTGCGCAACCCAACCTTTGTCTTCCAGATAATAAGTAATTATTTAACAATTTAACTATAACATTTTATGCGAATCAAAAATTGGTTTTTGCTTGTGCTCCTTTCCGTTGCAGGAACGGTGCAAGCACAAATGCTGATGACGAAATTGCCGGTGGATTCGGCGGTTAGAATAGGCAAATTAAAGAATGGACTTACGTATTATATTCGTTATAATAACTGGCCTGAACATCGCGCAAACTTTTATATCGCACAGAAAGTGGGTTCAATACAAGAAGAAGAAAATCAACGCGGACTGGCACACTTCCTTGAACATATGTGTTTTAATGGTACCAAGCATTTTCCGGGTGATGCTTTGCTGCGCTATTGCGAAAGCTTAGGCGTGAAGTTTGGTGTTGATTTGAATGCGTATACCAGTATTGACCAAACGGTCTATAATATAGACAATGTGCCTACAGCACGGCAAAGTGCGCTTGATTCGTGTTTGTTGATACTGCGCGATTGGGCTGGAAGCCTGACGTTAGATCCGAAAGAGATTGATCAAGAACGTGGTGTGATACACGAAGAGTGGCGCTTGCGTACCAGTGCAAGAAGCAGAATGTTTGAGCGAAACTTACCCAAACTTTATCCGGGTTCTAAATATGGTGTGCGTTATCCCATTGGCCTGATGAGTGTGGTGGATAATTTTAAGTACAAAGAGCTACGCAACTATTACGAAAAATGGTATCATCCCAACAATCAAGGCATTATCGTGGTGGGCGATGTAGATGTAGATCATGTTGAGGCGGAAATTAAAAGATTGTTCGGTGACTTAAAAAATCCGCTCAATGCGTTACCTGTTATGGATGAGCAAGTACCTGATAACCATGCTCCCATCGTAATTATTGATAAGGATAAGGAAGAAAGAAGCAGCATCGTTCAGCTAATGATAAAGCACGAGGCTATACCCGATTCGGTAAAAGGAAATCTTAAATATCTGATTTACCTCTACATAAAGGAAGTTGGAATAGGGCTTTTGAATGAACGTTTAAATGAAGTCGCACAGAAACCTGACTGTCCATTTGTGGGTGCAGGTACAAGTGACGGCAACTATATTTTTGCTAAAACAAAGGACGCATTTACCATTGCAGCTGTACCCAAAGATATTTCGCTTACAGCAGCAGCGTTAAAGGCTGTTTATGAGGAGGCTTTGAGGGCTGCAGAATTTGGATTTACAGAAACTGAGTATAACCGTTCAAAAATCAATGCACTCAGTTCGCTCGATAAGATGTACAGTAATCGCGACAAGCGTTTTACGGAGCAGTTTGCATCAGAGTATAAAGACCATTTTCTTTCTAACGAGCCCATTCCATCGCTGGAATATTCTTATCAGATGCTCAAACAGATTGTTCCCAATGTTCCCATCGAATATGTGAACGAGGTTTTCAAGTCTCTGGTATCCAAAAGTGACACCAATTTGGTGATTATTAATTTTAATCCGGAGAAGGAGGGTAGCGTTTATCCCACTGAAACGCAGCTTTTAACGGCTGTAAAAGAAGCGCGTACAGAGAAGTTGGCGCCGTATGTGGATAATGTGAAGAATGAACCGCTGATGTCTAAATTGCCCAAACCCGGCAAGATTAAGAGCGAAAAGCGCAACGAAAAGTTTGATTTTACTGAGATAAAACTTTCAAACGGCGTTACGGTGTTGTTGAAGAAGACTGATTTTAAGAAAGACCAAGTAACGCTGAATGGCAATGGCGGCGGCGGAAGTTCGTTTTATGGTGAGAAAGATTTTATTAATCTGGAGGTGTTTGACAATGTGATAAATATCAGCGGATTAGGAAACTTTTCGAATACAGAGCTCACAAAGGCGATGGCAGGTAAAATAGCCACTGCAAGTTTGACTATGGGCGACAAGCGTATGCAGGTATCGGGTTCGTCGACACCTAAAGATATCGAAGCAATGTTGCAGCTCGTGTATCTTCATTTTACAAAAATAGCGAAAGACCAGAAGTCGTTTGATGCCATGATCGAGAGTTTGAAGATTAATCTGAAAAACCGTTCGGCTTCACCCGATATAGCTTATCAAGACTCGGTTACGGCCACAATGTATGGTCATAACAAACGTGTAAAACCGATGGAGTTGAGCGATTTGCCCGCCATTAACTACGATCGCATCCTTCAGATGGCAGCTGAGCGAACAGCAAATGCCAACGGATGGCGCTTTACGATTATCGGAAACTATGACGAAAACACCATTCGACCCCTTATTTGTCGCTATTTGGGCTCTCTTCCGTCAAAAGGTAAGAATGTCAAAGGCAAACGTGTACTCAACCTTCAAAAAGGTATCGTTAATAACGACTTTACCCGTAAGATGGAAACACCTAAGGCTAACGCTACCATGGTATGGTTTAATGAAGATATGCCTTACACCATTGAGGCAGCCATCAAAGCCAATATAGCAGGTCAGATATTAAGTATGGTTTATCTGAAGAAGATACGCGAGGAGGCAAGTGCTGCTTATTCGTGCGGTGCAGCGGGCTCGGCCACTATCGACGATGATTATCACAACGTTACAATATACGCTTATTGTCCCATGAAACCTGAAAAATCGACAGAAGCGTTACAGATTATGCATGATGAAATGCAGAATTTGGCAACTACTTGCGATGCCTCGATGCTTGCTAAAGTGAAAGAGTATATGCTCAAAGAGGCTGACTATGCGGTGAAAACTAATGGCTATTGGGTAAACGTTATCGGTATGTTCTATCGTTATGGTATAGATTCGCACACCGATTATAAAGCACTGGTAGCTGCCCAAACACCCGAAAGCATCAGTAGTTTTGTAAAAGACTTTCTCAAAGCAGGCAACCGAATACAGGTTACAATGATGCCTGAGAAGTAAAAAACTTTTCAAGAAAAGTAAAAATAATAAGAAAAATGCCCGTTTCCGATGTGCCGACATTATCCTTAGTTATATATATAAGAAGGTGTAAAAACATGCACAGTTGATAGGTGTTTGTGCAAAAACGGGCGTTTTTCTATGAAAATATTTGTCTGTATGGATAAAAATGCTTTTCTTTGCAGCCGAATTTTTGGATGAAATTTATTTACAAACACAATTAAAATTTACAATTATGTCAGAAATTGAATCGAAAGTAAAAGCTATCATCGTTGACAAACTTGGTGTAGACGAGGCAGAAGTAAAGCCTGAAGCAAGCTTCACAAACGACCTTGGTGCAGATTCTCTTGATACAGTAGAGCTTATCATGGAGTTTGAAAAAGAGTTTGGAATCTCTATTCCCGATGACAAGGCTGAGAAAATCGGCACTGTAGGCGATGCTATTGCTTACATCGAGGAAAATGCGAAGTAACATTTGAAGTTTTTGGTTATGGCGTTCTATCTTTTGATAGCGCCATACCCAAAATCTCAAACACTTGTATACCTTTACCTATTTTCTTTATTAAACAGTAAATTTCGACTTTCGTTATTGATTGAAGGTAGAAATAATAAGGTAAAGATCGTTTTTTTACAATCTTTTTCTACCACGATATTCATTCGCCCGAAAGCACTTTTTTAAAGCTAATTTTATATTTTATAGATGGAGTTAAAAAGAGTAGTAGTAACTGGACTGGGTGCCGTTACTCCCGTTGGCAACACGCCTGAAGAGACGTGGAACAATCTTATTGCCGGTAAGAGTGGTGCTGCGCCGATTACATCATTCGATACAACCAACTTCAAAACTAAGTTCGCATGCGAGGTAAAAGACCTTAACGTGACCGATTATATCGATCGTAAGGAAGCTCGTAAGATGGATCGCTATACCCAATTGGCTATTATTTCGGCCATGCAAGCTATCAAAGACAGTGGCTTGGATATGGACAAAGAAGATAAAAATCGCATTGGCGTAGTGTACGGAGTGGGTATCGGTGGTATAAAAACATTTGAAGAAGAGGTTACTTATTATGGTCAACACCTTGGTGAAGAGCCTAAATTCAATCCGTTTTTTATTCCGAAGATGATTGCCGACATTGCATCTGGCCATATTTCCATTCTTTATGGATTGCATGGACCCAACTATGCCACCACATCTGCTTGTGCATCGTCTACTAACGCTTTAGCTGATGCCTTTAATTTAGTTCGTTTAGGCAAGGCAAATGTTATCGTTAGCGGTGGTGCAGAAGCTGCAATTTGCGGTTGTGGAGTAGGTGGTTTCAACGCAATGCACGCCTTGTCGACCCGGAATGATGATCCAGAACGTGCTTCAAGACCATTTAGTGCCAGTCGTGATGGCTTTGTTATGGGTGAAGGAGCAGGCTGTTTAATTCTGGAAGAATTGGAACATGCTAAAGCTCGCGGTGCAAAGATATATGCAGAGATGGTCGGAGAAGGTGCAAGTGCTGATGCACATCATATTACAGCAAGTCATCCGGAGGGTCTGGGTGCACGTTTGGTAATGCAGAATGCCTTGGAAGACGCAGGATTAAGCCCCGAAGACATTGATTATATCAATGTTCACGGTACCTCAACACCTGTTGGTGACGTATCGGAAGCTAAGGCTATTAAAGAGCTTTTCGGTGATGCTGCTTACAAACTCAATATCAGTTCGACCAAATCGATGACCGGTCACCTGCTGGGTGCTGCCGGAGCTGTAGAAGCTTTAGCATGTGTTTTGGCCGTAAAGAATAACATTATTCCCCCCACTATCAACCACGAAGAAGATGATCGGGATGAGAATATAGATTATAATCTAAACTTTACGTTTAACAAAGCACAGCAACGCGAGGTTCGTGCAGCGTTAAGCAACACGTTTGGGTTTGGCGGACATAACGCTTGTGTTATTTTCAAGAAGTATGCTGAATAATCTTATCGATAGAATAAAGCTCCCTTTCCGAAAGGAAAAGGAGCTTTATTCGTCTTTATACGACATCTTAGGGTTCTATCCACGCAATATTCAATACTACAAATTGGCGCTCATGCATAAGAGTATTATGCATCGGGGGGCCAATGGAAAGCCTGTGAATAATGAGCGGTTAGAGTTTCTTGGCGATGCCATTCTTGATGCTGTCGTGGGCGATATCGTGTATCGTCGTTTCCCAGGAAAGCGCGAAGGTTTTCTAACTAACACACGTAGCAAATTGGTTCAGCGTGAAACGCTCAATAAATTGGCCCGCGAGATGGGTATTTGCCGCCTTATTCTTTCTTCCGGGAGTGCTTCCTCTCACAACAACTATATGGGCGGTAATGCCTTTGAAGCACTTGTTGGCGCCATATATCTTGATCGGGGATACGCCGGTTGCATGCAATTTATGGAGCGTCGCATTCTGAACAGGATGATCAACATTGAGAAAGTTGCTTATAAGGAGGTTAACTTTAAGAGCAAACTGATAGAATGGAGCCAGAAAAACCGCATCAGATTAGACTTTGTTGTCAAAGAGCAGGGCAAGGATAAAAATGGCAGTCCGTTCTTCTTTTTTTGTGCAGTGCTCGAAGGGATAGAAGGAAGTACGGCCAAAGGATACAGCAAAAAGGAGAGTCAACAGCTGGCTTCAAAGCTTACATTGGAGCGTTTGAAAAAAGAACCGAAGTTTATTGACGAGGTTTTTGCTGCCAAAACCAACCGTACAAAGATGGAAGAAGAACCCGTAGAAGGCGTTCCCGATACGGAAGAGAAAATGGATTTCCTTATCTCTTCGGAACAGTCGATATCCTCTGAAACATCTTTACAAGAATCGGCCGACATCTCTGCGGAAGTGCTCAACGATACAACAGTGGCGGATAACGATGCAACAGAGACATGCAATGATGTAGAAGAGGAAACATCGGACAATTCAATCGGCGTGCAAAGTGATGCTCCAAAGGCATCTGCAAAAGAAAAGAAACAGACCGAACGTCAACCGAGAGGGCGTAAGAAAAAGAACGATATATCTGCAAACAACGTTCAAAAAAGTGGTGCAGAGGAACTTTCTATTACGGGTGATACTGTTTCTGAACCCTCCAACGCCGATGTCAAGGCAGAAAGAGTTGCTCCTAAAAAGGCAAAAAAGCCTGCTTCAAAGGTACAAAAGTCGCCGCGCGGACGCAAGAAAAAGGTTGAAGAGGTAGCTTCTGTTGCCGAAACATCCGGTTTAGACTTAGAAAACGACCCTGATTTTGACCTCAGTCATATCACAGCAGTTGAGCAAACGCGCGAAGAAATTATTGCTGCGGCTGAAGCTGCGGCATTCGGGGAGAGCATATCTTCAGCACAAGAAGATGTTGTAAGTGCTGATTAGTCCGGTAAGGTAAGTTGATAGCGGTCCTCATCTTCAGCGTGCACATCGTTTGTAAGTGCAGAAATACGTTTTAAATACTACACACGCGGATAGAAATAGGCGAACATCACACGATGTCCGCCTATCAATTTTTTGCCGACAACAGTCAGCGCAAGGTGTTTCTCCTGCTTTCAGACCCACTGTTTCACCCCATCGCGGGTTCGGCAGCAAGCCTGTTTAGCTATATTTTCCGTTCTGTTTGCCCATATCCAGAGAGTTTTTACGCTCTGCTTTTTATTTCTTTTATCTACACATGATGGTAAATTTCGCCAAAAGGTAACCGGAAACGATCGCCCCAAACACCGTTAGGCTTACGTATTCCACACGATACCACCATATTGATTTTTGCCGCATAAGGCAGCTTGAGTATACGTTTTACCCGATAACTGTCAAACCCTTCAAGCGGACAAGTGTCGTATCCGGCCTCGCTCATTGCAAGCATAAACGTTTGTGCAACCAGCGCACAGCTCTTATGCACTACTACACGCATATCGCTTTCAGACAATTGGCGGGTCATTGGGGTAAGCAAACCAACACATTGAGCCAATATCTTGCGCAGCAATCCTAATAATCCGAAACAGCGCCCATACATAAACGGTATCACCTTTGTGTAGTACATTTCCCACCGCTTGATGCGTTTTTCGTGCTTTTCTGCAGGACTGTTGCGCTTTACATTTTCCTTTTCAAAGGTTAGTGCAGCTTTTGCATGCTTGCGATGCAAGTCTTGTCTTGTTACAAACACCACCATTTCTTGGGCCGTAGCAGCCGACTGTTGGTTCAGACAAGCCTTTGCCAACGCTTTCATTACCGTCTTATCGGTAACATGATAACACTCCCACAGCTGCATATTCGAACTTGTAGGAGCCAGTGTGGCCAGTTCTAAACAGGCTTTTACCCGATCTGTGTCGATGTTTTTTTCTGCATCATAATGCCGAATAGCTCTGCGATGCTCCAAAATTTCTCTTAATGCCATAAGTATTCTTTTTTAGGGAACTCTGCCTCCTCTGTTTACACGCTTTTTAATCCGAAACAAATAAAACTTTACAAACTTACAATTTTTTCGCTTATGTTGTATCGCTGGGTTCTTATTTTCTTTTTTCTATGAACTTAACTCCGAATTGAGAGGGTATGGCTGTTTGTGTTTTATTATTATTACGTCAGTTCGTTATAGGTAATTCCCTCTCTTTCTCGCCTTGAAAAGAGGAGAGGTGTGCTGCACAACCACTCAAAAACTTATATCAAGAGAGCACTCAATAAATTGTAAAGGAGAAACTCGACATGTTCCAATAAAGGAGTAGGCGTACTACATTACTTGCTTTTTGCTCTTTATATGGTGCCTGCATTCTTTCACTTTTTCACCTTTTCAGCCTTTCACCTTTATTCCGGGGAAGGTTAGAAGGGGGTGTACCTTTTCAGCAGATAGCGTGAGAAAGGTTAAAAAGAGCATTCGGAAATAAATGCATATACGTTATGGACACTATTTCTTATCCCCAATTTGCGCATTATTCTATCCAGTAGCAGCCATTATCAGTATTGAATAACTTATTCTGATGAAAAAAGGATATTGTTTGATTAGAAATATCTTTTTTCGTCAGGAACAAGTGTGGTTTAAGTGAAAAGCAGAATAATAAAAAGACAGAAACGAAGTGTTAGAGTGAAAGCAGCTGGGTTGTGATGAGTCTGCCGTTATATATAAAAAGATAAAGGGTTAGTAAAACGAGGATGATGCGCAAAGCATAAGCGAATGGTCGGTGCAGATGGCGCAGCAGAAGAGCGTAAGCGAGTGGTAGAACGAATAACCAGTGAGCGCCCATAATGTACACTTCGTTTAGTGCGAAACCCAACAACAGGTGAAGTGTTGCATCACAAGCCAGCCAAGAAAGACAGAGGCGAAGAAGCGGCGAATACAGCGAGGTGAGTAGGGCCACGGCAAAAAGAAATACAATGAGTCCTTCGATGACATAAAATACAGGGTGATTGTACGTTACAATAACGGGTCGTGATATAAAAGTATCTTCAAAAAGATGGTCTTGATGCAGTTGAATAGATTCGCCGAAGACGTTCTCTACAATTGAAGACCAACGTGGCGTACTTGTGTCGCTCCACTCTAAAAGCGGCGCATCGCTCATTGGTTTGCTTACAAAATCTTTCTTTCGCGCCTCGTGTTTGGCAAAAGTTTGTGCCAGTGAAGGGTTCTTTTTCAGTCTGACTTCTTCGATATGTTTGTTTTCTTGTTGTTGCGGCAGCACAAGGGCGGTGTATTGCCAGTAGAAGATAGCACCCAACAGAAGAGCGGGCAACAGTACTCCGAGAAACAGATATCGAGGAGAAAAGAAGCGTCGACCATTAGTAAAGAGAGCCGCTAAAAGCGTTTTTGCGCCGTTTGTTAGGGTTATTCCGGCGGTAAGAAAGAAAAGAAGAGCGGTTTGCCACCATACCATTGGCTTGTGCTGATGCATCTTGGTTCCGGCGATGTATAATGTAGCAAGTAGCAAAAGAAGTGAAAAGGCAAAGTGGTCGGGCACCATTACGGCGAGCATAATTGAAGAAAAAGAGAAAAGCAGAGCGGCCAGCAGGATGGAATCGGTGCGAGAAAGCCCCGTGAGTTCGTTGAATATGCGGTAGGCAAACAGAAAAGAATAAGTGGCGGCGAACGTAAGCAGCGCAGCATTATAAAAACAGCGAGGTTGATATGCAGCTGAGGCATCAGCGCATCGTTGAGCCAATAGAACGGGTAGAGCAGGGGAGCGAAGAGCGGATGTCGCGATAGTTCGAAGTAGATTTTGCCGTTGGAGAGGAAGATGTACGAGAAATCGTCGTAGCCCGACATGCGAAAGTGGTTGTGAAAGATAGACCAAAAGCCACCTTTTGCCGGTTGGGTAAAGAGGGTGTAATGACTATAAACGGTCAGTGCGTTTTGCAATGTAAAGACGATGAATGCTACGAGGGCAAGCGGGCGTTCTTGTTTTCTAATTTTGAAGATGTTCATTTTTCGAGTGGATTTGATGTTAAGATGAGGTGAGGGATGTGTTATTGATGTTCGATTGACTTTGTTTTGTTAGGCGATGTGGCAGCCCTTCGGTTTCAGGGCTATATCTCAGTGAGGAAACTGACGATTCCCCATACATTATATATATACAGGTAAAGGGTGAGTAACACAACGAGGGTGCGCAGCAGGCGTAGCGGCGGGGTGGGTAACGATGCGAAAAGATAGGCAATGGCGAGCGGAATAACGTATATCCAGTGGGCCGACATGATGTAAATTTCGTTGAGTCCGAAGCCCAAACCAACGTGCAATACCATGTCGGTAAGAGCAAACGAGAGCGCCATCCATACAAACCTACTGCGCCGCCCACAGACAATTCCTGCCAGAAAAAGCAGCACAATGAGACCTTCGACCACGTAATTAACCACCCAACGATAAGGAACGATGACGGGTCGAGGACCGAAAACGTCCTCTAAACGGTGGTCTTGGTGCAACTGAATCGACTCGCCGAAGAGGTTTTCTATTACCGATTGCATGCGCGAAGTCGATATATCCGTCCACCGCATAAACTCGCCCTGCATCATCGGTGTCCCCATTTTAGAGGGCTTTGGAGGTGTTGCCGACGGCGCAGAATGGTGTTGCTGGCTGTTGTGTTTGGTCGTTACTGCTGTCGGGTTTACCTGCATTGCTTTTTCATTGTTTTTTTTCTGCTGTTCGGCACGCTGTTTCGCACGTGCTTCATGTCGCGCCATTTCGTCGGGCCAAACCAGCTGTTTGTACTCGAAACGTGAGAATTGCCACAGTAGTGCGGCGGGTAATAGTATGGCGAACAGTAGGTATCGGGGACGAAAAAAACGTCGCCCGTTAGCCCACAGCGCGGCAATGAAGACCTTCAAACCGTTGTTGAGCGATATGCCCGCTGTGAGAATAAAAAGCGCCAGCGTATGAACGATAGGCAAGGGCTTGTTTTGTTGCATCCGCATACCTGTTATATATAAGGTGAGCAGCAGCATAAAGAGCGATAAAATGAAATGGTCGGGGGCCATAACCGACAGCATGACGTAGGCGAAAGAAAAGAAAAAGAAAGATAGCAATGCAGCATCGCGAGCATCGAGGCCGATGATTTGACGCAGGATGCGGTAGAAAAACACGAACGAATAAAAACTGCAGAAAACCAGTAGAGCCGCTATTACAAAGACAGCACAATTGACTCCGGTAAGTGCTATCAAAGCTTGGTTCAACAAATAGGGTACATACATGAAAAATGCCAACAACGGATGGCGGTACACATTGTATTCTGCTGCCCAATTGCTTACCACCGCATAGGTTAGGGGATCAAAGCCCGACAGGTGAAAATATTTAATAAAGAACGTGCGATAGTTGTCTTGCAGAGGTGTAAAAACCAATGCGTAGCGGCATAACAGCAGTGTGTTTAGCCCTGCCATCAATGCCAATGCAGCCCCTGCCACGCGTCGTTCGGCTTTGGCGATTTTGAAAATGGAGAATATCCGAATGCCGTTTTGTTTTAAAAAGAATCTTACCAAAACAAAGTTAATGGGCACACAGACGGCAAACATCGGCACAGGTGCAAGGCTTTTACTCAGTCCCACGCCGATAAAAAGGTTGAGCGTAGCCATCTGCAAAAGATAGTTTACCACGTGTGAGAGTGCAAAACCCAGTCCGCGCCCGGTGGTTTCGTCAACGCGAAACGTGTATCGGGTGCTGGCAAAAAAGTTGAATATAAAGCTCACCACATAGCCTATCGTCATAGCGAGGTTATGATCGAGCCTACAAAGTGCCGCCCGATAAACGCCGTATTGCAACACTGTGGCCGTAATACCAACCACACCGAAACGCAACAGTTCGCCCGTGCGTTGCCGACGGGTACTATTCGAACGCTCTAAAAAATCCTTTATCCGCATAAGCCAATAGCTCTTTGTCGCCTCGACTGTCGCCGTAGGCGGTCAACTCGTATTTTTCGCGTTGGTTCAGAAGACTTGCCACGCGTCTCACTTTCTCTTCACCGTAACAGTTTTTGCCGTGGAACCGCCCTGTAAGGCGCCCGCTTTTTACCTCAATCTGCGTGCCTATAACACGCACTTCGGGCAACTCTTCAAAGAAGGGACGTACCCAATGGTCTATACTTGCACTAACAATCAGTACCTCTGCCCCCTCGTTCAGCGCGTCGTTAATTCGTTTCATACCTTTCGGACGGAGCAAAAAACGATGACTACGGGCAAATGCACGGCATATATTATCAAAATCTTCCTCGCGCATACCCTTGAAAAAGAAGCCGAAAATGCGTTCTTTCATTCTGCCGTTAGGATAGAGATGCAGCTTCATCAGCAGCAAGAGCGGCAGGTGCAAAACCAGTGTTCCGAGCAGTTTCCACCGTCCTTTGGCAAAACGGATAAATGCCAACAGCGTGTCGCGGGTGGTCAATGTACCGTCGAAATCAAAGAGAAAAATTTGAGTTTTTGTAGGGTTCATACCCGGTTTTATTTATTTTTTATATCTGTTTTGTTCTGAGTTCTGTGTAAGTCATCTCCTTTTTATCTCCTCTTAGAAAGAAGAGAGATGTGCTATATCATTACCTAAGCGTTGTAAATAAGAAACTCTTGGCATTCTTTCCCTTAAAATAAGCGAGGCAAGGAGGGGATGTAGCCATCTTTATTGCACTATTTTTATATTCGAAGTTGCTCTGCAAGGCTTCATTTTTTTACTTTTTACCATTTATTTTTTACTGCTCACACCTTTTATACGGTGGTTGTATGCTTTTATTTTTATCTTCTTTATCGTTTTCTTATGCCGAGTATTACAATACTTTTAGGGGCTTAATGTGCTCCGTCTGTCGCTTTTTGTGCACCCCCTCACAATCCCTTTATTTATCAGCATTTTATCCTTCGTTTTTCAAAAGCAATTCTTTTGGGTTGCAAAAGCTATGCTTTTATCTTCTAAAACCTATTCTTTTGCATGCTAAAACCTATGCTTTTATACCCTAAAAGAATAGCTTTTGCAAACCCATCTCTGAATATCGATAAACAGAGGGGTTGCAGACGAGAAGTTATTCGATTGAAGTTGGCGTGTAGATAATGATGAGAAAGGCGAGTAGCCACAATACAACGATAGCCTGCATAAAGTGGTCGTGCAGAATAACTTTTGTGGGGTCGCCACTCTTTTGGTCGACAACCGTAAGCTGGATATATCGCAGCAAACCCACCAACACGAAAATACTGGTAAGATAAAGGTGCGAGGTGCTAAACCGGCTGACCACTTCTGGCGAAACGGTGTACATGATATAACATACCAATGTTACGCCGCCTGTGATGGTAATGGCCTGATTGATAAATGTAAGATTATATCTGCCGGTGTTTCGTCGGGGTGCTTCGCCCGTTTCGTTCATCCGTAAAACATCGTCTCTTCGTTTGGCAAAAGAAAGGAAAAGCGCTAAAAGGAAGGTCATCAGCACCAACCAATTGCTTAAAACAATGTGTGTGGCAACACCTCCGGCAATAATTCTGAGTATAAAACCGAATGCCACAATGCACACATCTACAATGGCATATTGCTTCAGATAGCTGCAATAGGCCATGTTGAGTACGAAGTAAAAACCGATAACTGCCGCTGTTTCGCCCTGATGTTGGGGTAGCAATACCAGCCAAATACCTGCGCCCAAGAGCATCAGTGCCATCAGTACATATGCTGCAAAGATACTTACTGAGCCCGAAGCAATGGGGCGCAATTGCTTAACAGGGTGACGACGGTCTGCTTCGACATCAATAATGTCGTTAAAACAATATACCGATGAGGCGGCAAAGCAAAATGCCAAAAAGGTGATGAGCGACGAAAGGGCGTCGGATGGGTGAAGCAATCGGCCACCGAAAAACAGCGGAATAAACACAAACCCGTTTTTAATCCATTGTTGCGGGCGCAACAGTAACAATATATTTTTCATTATTCAAATTTACTTGTTATGAGTGCAACAACCTTGTTAAGCAGCCATGCCAAAGGTAAGGTTATGAGGATACACAGCAAAAACGTAGGCCAGAAAGTGAGATGCCACCTTTCGATATATACCAATACAAAATGAACGTGGATGAGATATATCTCAAGGCTCAACGTTCCGATAAAACTCAGAACGCGATGCAGGCGTTCGGGTAGGGCCTGGAGCATCTTGCCGAGCAGTAAAAGTCCTGCAACAGTGAGGGGGATATACAGCATACGCTCGACAAACAGCGGAAACCGACCGTGCAGGTTTTGTTCAAGAAAAAGACAGATTGGCAGGGGTAACAGTACAAATAATAACAATAGGGCTGTCGACGAACCGGGTATGACAGTTTTTTGGCGTACCACCTCGCCGCAGTTGATACCGATAAAGAATATGGGTATGCGGCTCCAGAATATCTCTAAATGGCCTACCGAACTGTGAATGGGTGTAACCCACTGTACCGCCACGCACCATATCACCATTGCAATGGGCAGCCATCGGTAGGCAGGGGCTTTGCTAATAAGTTGTATATACGCGGGTGCAAAGAGGTAAAGCATCATCGTTGCGGGGATATACCAGAAGGTAAGTTCGGCGTGAAGCCAAAAATCCCAATTCAGTGCGATATCTCCCAGCAGGTCGATAAAGCCTTTTATGTTGTGTGGTCCGTGGAAATAAAGCGGCAGGTAGTATAGGCATGCAATGATGAGCCATGTGGGATAAATGCGCAGATAGCGCCGTTTGAAAAAACGTTTGAGCGATGGTTGCCCCGTGAGTGAGAACCAAAGCCCCAGTCCGCTCAAGAAAAGAAAGATGTCAACACCGATGTTTCCCATGCGTTTCAGTCCGAAAAACGCATCTGTTCGGGGCAGTTGAGTGTGGAAAAGCACAATCATAATGATGGCGATACCCATCATTTCGCCGCGATATTTACTCACGGCTCCCCATTCAATATTCTTCATTCGGAATGTCATAAGCCTTTAATATCGAGGTTTGAAGTGCGGCATCTTTTTCAAAATTTCGTAAAAAAGCCACGCCACACCAATTGATGCAATGATGTAGAGCAGAAGTCCGGTATACGTATCACCATGTCGTGAAATGGGAATGAGTATTTTGCGAGTGATGGGATGAGAAATGAAGAGTGCGGCAGAAAGGGTTCCCATACCGGCCAATGTGTGTAACAGGGGGGTGAGAAGATGTTTGCTCGCAAGAAATTTTACCAAGAAAAGGGCTGCGGCGCATACGGTAACGGGTACAAATGTCCACCCGAAAAAACTCTGGCTGAGCAGCATCGATGCGAACGAAAAGAGCAATGTGCCGATAAAAAGCGTAGCAGATGGCATACTGTTGAGCCTTGTCTGCCCCTCAAAATGTGCGTAAAGAAGTCCTACTCCGAAAGGTAGCATACCGCCCATAAAGTTATATCGGTATCTGTTCATGGTATCTCCGTCGGGCGTTAGTAGCAGTTGTATGCCCACGCACAGCAGCATCAGCCCCACCGTAACTGCCCAATGGCGGCGATAAAGCAACAGTCGATAGAGCAGATAAAATTGCAACATCAATCCAAAGAACCAATAAGGACCGGGCCAAATTTGATGGTTGGGGTCGGGTAGAATGTTGTTAAACATCAGCAATTGGGCTGTAATTTTCAGTACATCATAGTGCCACACACCCGGGGTAACGGCATCTACGAGGACGAAAGCCGTAAAGCCGACAATCATCATGCGGAAAAGTTTGAGAAAATGGATGGAAGCAAAGTGCAGAAATCCCGTATCGTTTGTGTTCGAAGATGCGGTGGGTGCAGATGTTTCGTATTTCTTGACCAGTCCGTAGGCGCTTAAAAACAAAAAGATGGGCACGCCGTAATGTCCAAAAAACGAAAGCAGATGCATCGGCAGCAGTGTATCGGCGTGTAGAACGGCGTGGTTAAAGGCATCCACCCGATGCTGACTGTAGGTATATTCGTTCTCTTTCACCACCGGATTGAGCCAATGACAATAGTTGTGAAGAAAAATTCCGATAATCGCCAGTCCGCGCAGTGCAAGCGCTTCTGTATTTTCGTTGTGCCGCGTTGTAGGTACTTTATGCCCTTCAGACAATGGCGACGCCGACAGATCGGTTGTTGAACGATTGGTCTGCATTTTTATTTCGTTTTCGTGCTTATTCGTTTTAAATGTTCCGTTTGGTGTTGCGTTACATTCAGTGAGGTAATTGTTGCATACAAAATTGCTTCCCGACAACCCGCAGATGAAATTTTGTGTACAAACTTCTATCCTCCTATACTCGGCAGAATCTTCTTTGACGCCTTTTTCACTTCGTCGTAATCGGTTTGCCCTTTCAATATTCTCGGTCGGCTTTCGTTATATTCGGGCGCTATCAAATTATTGGCGGGCTGATAATGTTTGCTGTCGATGCCCGCCAGATATAGCAGCAGATGGGGTAGGGCATCGGTCATAAACCGGCGGTTTTTGGCCTGAACAACTGCCCGATAGATGTCGGGATGGCGGACGGCGTAGCGATGTGAACACCATATCCAGAAAGGTATCTCGAACTCGTATTTCGCCAAGTCGTAGTCTATCACTGCCGAATGGTTGCGGCAGATAAAGCCGCGATTGCCCTCGTAACACTCTTCGCCGTGGTCGGGAACGTAAATTACGATAGCATCTTCATTTTCAAAGCGCTTGATAATCTGGTTTACTACCGAGTCGTTGTACAATACGGCGTTGTCGTAATCAGCTAAAACCTGGCGTTGCCTTTTGCTTAAGTCGGGTCGGAGAACTTTATAATCTGCTGCCCACCACTTTTTTCTGTTGGCGGGACTGCGTAGTTTGTAACTAACGTGCTGCCCCATGAGGTGAAAAATGATGAGGTTGTGCTGTTTGTTTTGGGGTTTGAGACGTTCGTAAGCAGCAAGCAAATTTTCGTCAAAATCGTAAACACTGTCGTTGCGGGTGTCGAATTGTGCTTGGCTCAACGTTGGATTGTTCAGAAAAAAACCGCCGCTGAAATCGTATACAGCCTCTTTGGCCTTGGGCAAAAACTGGTTGGTAATAAACGTTACGTGATAGCCAGCCTTACGAAACAGCTGCGGAAAGAGTGGGTAGTCGCACCATTCGCCCGCATCGCCCACACAATACATAGAGAAAAGATGCTTAAAAACGAAGCTGGTAAGGTTCCAAGGTGATACCACATCGGTATATTTTACCAGCAAACCCGTTTGCTCGCGCCGCTTTTGTCGGGGTGTTGTGGGCATGGCATAACCGTATTGCTGCGAATGATGTTTGCTGTAGCTCTCGCCGATAATCAAAACAATGTTCGGACTGGTATATGCGCAACTGTCCACTGTTGCCGTTTTTGCCGCCGCAATCAGTCGGTCTATCTGCTGCGCCGCAAGCGAATTGGCATACAAACTGAATGCCAACCGGTAAATAGGTTGATACAGTTCGGCATGCCGTTTATCGGTCAGCGTGTGCTCTACCTCGCCGATGGTTCTTTCGGTCATTAGTTTCCACGTGGCAGCTTTGTTGTGTGCCGAAGTGACAATACCTGCTGTAAGAATGAGGATAACCACCGTTCCTAAAAGTGGTTGCGCTTGTTGTAGGTATGGTAGGTTGTGTTTAAGTGGAACGGAGATGCGTGAAAGATATCGTTGCGGTACATATCTGCGCAGCGCGAAGAGAAGATGCAAAAGAAGAAGAAGTAAAATCCAGCCCACTCGGCTAAAGATAATGCCTACCGAAAGATAAGTATTGAGAAACTCTGCTGCCTCTCTTCCGTTGGTTTCTCCTATCAACAGCAACATCGTGGGGGTAAGTGTCGACCCGAATTTGGTAAAACAATATACGTCGGCAATGGCTGTTGCGTAAGCCACCACATAGCATATAGCGCGCATCCAACTGCCAATGCGTTGTGGAAGCAATGACAAAAAAACGGCTATGACATATAGGTCGAGGAAGAGTTCTAAATAAAGATTGTCGTAAAGCTGTGCTGTTTGTGTTGGTGGTAGGGTTGTCCACGCACAAATAACGCCCAGCGCATACATAAAAACAAAAAATGTTACCTGGGTTTGGATGGGGTATAAGGGCTTAGCAAGCAGCTTCAGTATCAAATTGAGGAACTTCATTCGCAATGGCATTTTTTGTAGATAGGCTGCTTATTTTATGCAAAAATGATGCAAGTGAGCGCAAAAAACTTGCTCCCAATTTGCCCAATGCAACCTATTTTATGCAAAATTACATCTTTTAGCCTGCAAAACAATCATTTGTAACCTGATTTTGCCCACTGATATCAATCGTTATACCCGTTTGTGTTGTATGGCATTAGCCTAAAAAATAAAGCGGAAAGAAAGTTTGCTAACCTTCTTCCCGCCTTGCATTTCTTGTTTGCGAAGTGCGCTCTGCTTATCTTTCTCTACCGAAAATTCTGAGCAGATACAAGAACAGATTGATGAAATCGAGATACAACGTGAGCGAACCCATCAAGGCAATCTTCTGCGCGTCCTCGTCCATATCCTCGCATTGCGCCAGCATCCCCTTAATTTTCTGCGTATCCCAAGCTGTAAGTCCCACAAAAACCAATACGCCAATGTACGAGATAATCAGGTCAAAGCCCGGACTTCTCAAGAATACATTGACCAGCGTTGCAATGATTAGGCCGATGAGCGCCATAAACAAAATTTTGCCCATCTTCGATAAATCGGTCTTGGTAAAATAACCGTAGGCTGCCATCACGCCGAATGTGCTGGCGGTGATAAGGAACACTTTGGTAATCACCATTGGCGAATAAGCCAGAAAAATAACCGACAGCGTTACACCGTTGAGTGCCGAGTAAAGGATAAAAAGCAGCGTTGCCATAGTGAGCGACAGTTTGTTCAGCCAGCGTGAGATGCCGAACACCAATGCCAATTCGCCGATGATAAGCACCCAGAACAATGCCTGGTTACTGAAAATGGATTCTACCAATACCGGTGAGCTGCTACGCCGTAGGCCATAACGCCCGTAATGGTTAGTGCCCAAAGCATCCAAACATAAACCTTACGCATCAAAGCGGGGAACGCCAAAGATAATGAGGCTTCCTTTTCGCGTATCGCTTTTTCTAAATTTTCTACATCCATATTTTCTGTTTTTAGTGAATATTTACTACAAAGTTATAGCTTTCTTTGAGCCTTATTGCAAAACCGATGCCATTTTTATAGAATTATAAGTTTTAAAATGTTCTGTCAGTGTGACCCCACTCCGAGGCATGTCGAAAATATTAGTGACGTCACTCTGGGGTTATAACGAGCGAAAAAGCCCCGGCGTGACCTCACGCTGCGGGGCTTTTGGCATTGCACTTTTATTTTACAACAAACTTTTTACCGTCGCGGATGTAAATGCCCTTCGGTAAGTTTTCAGCCGATGTGCCTACGCAGGTTCCGTTTAGATTGTATATCTTTCCGTTGGCTGCATACTTCAGGGTGTTACCCTTGATTTCGGTGGGAACATCGCCAAAAGGCTCGCCGGTGCTGATAATTCCGTTACCGGTGTACGAATAAACGGCGGCGCTCCAACAATTTACCGGTGTGGTTTCGGTACCATCCATATACGTGGCTTTGAAACCGGCTTTTTTTGCTTGCCCGAAACGGTTAAAAAATACAACGCGCCCATCGAAGGCAACCGGTGTGGTAGCCACACTGACGGAATTCATCACTACAGAATGCCCGGTGTTGGCAAGTGTTTTGGTGGCTGCATTCTCTTCAAGCACAAAATCAATGGCTCCGGGTCCCATATCATAACCAAAAGCATGTATTGTTTGTTGGTTGTTCTCGTCTTTCGCCAAGTAAACGCCTGTAAATTTGCTGATAGAAGTGGTTTGGGTGTTTACGCCCGATGCCAGCACCGCCCCATCGTTCGGGTTTATCTTCAGCGCATAACCCTGGTAATTCTTTTCCAAAGTGGGGGTTAGCACAGGGTTGCCTGCCTCATCGCTCCATGCGCCACCCAGCTCGTTAACACTTGCAGAACCTGTAAGGTAAAGCGCGTTGTCGATAGATTGCAGTCCGTTGAGCTGGAGCGCTCTTACCTGATTGTTGGCATTATACGAAGTGGCAAAAAACGGGGTAAGGTCTTTGTTAAAGCCGGCAACGATAAAACAAAACTTGTCTTTAGAAACATTCATATCAAACGAGCCCAGCTTAAACGGTGTGCCTTTGCTGCGCGCATAACCTGCGGCATAAATTTTATTATCCTTTGCTGTAAGGAGGTAGAAGCCGGCATAATCTACCGTTCCTGCCTGTGTAATACCTGCCAAATAATTGCCATCTTTATCGAATTTTACTAAAAACAAGTCGCCCACCTGCTTCTGAACATCACCATCCCAACCCGCTATGCTCTGGGGTGCCATACTTTCCTGCGTACCATCTTTCTTTGTAAAGGTAAGCGTGGCGCGGAAGTTGCCTGCAATATAAAGGTTTTCATCATTGTCTACCGCAAATCCGTTGGTCAGTGAAAGCCAGCTGGGGGCTCGTTGCAAATCTGTGTGCGGCGTAACATCCCAAAGCACCTTTGCCCATTTCACCTCTCCGTTGGCAGCTATTTTTGCCAGTACCGGCACATAATAAATGTGTGTTGAAGTAGCTTTGTTTTTGGTTATTTGATAAATGCCCTGCTGGGTTTCTAATGTGGCAACCGTGCCATTGGTTCCGTGAATGCGGCTCAAAATGGTCATCTTATCTTCTGCCCAATGGCGCACATAGAGCAATAAAAAGGCTCCGCCGTCTTTAGCGGGTTGCACATGTGCATAATTGTGAAAGACATCTCCGCGGTCTGTATATACAATCCATTTAATTTGTCCTGTTACCGGTCCATCTTCTGAAGGGCGATGTTATTATTCATCGAGGTGCCATCGCTTGCTTTGTAATCAGAACCGATAATTTCGTTTCCACGGTCGTCTTTCGCCAGCACCCCATCCACATAGAAGTGCATAGATTCGGTAGGCGCACCCGTATAAGATGGCGGGTAGCTTGCCGACCCCCATGAATTAAGAACAAGAATATGACCGTCGGCAGATTTTGATACTTCGACAGCATTATCTGCCGCAGCCGTGTTGCCGTCGAGGGTGTGTGCCCAACTAAGTGTATAGTTGTTGGCAAAAACCGAGGTTGTAACCAGCGCAAAAAGCGCAATAAGTGTAAAAGTTTTCTTCATGTTTAATACCTTTTAGTTTGTAAAATATGTTTGTTTAAAATTCTATTCCTATCGAAAGGGTTTGTTCGTTGGTATGCTGATGTTGCTGATAGTGACAGTATTGCCAGTTAAGCGAGAAAAAAACACTGTACTTGCGGCCCGTGTCGTAATGAAACATTATGTTGTTATCGGTAAGATATCTGTGTGAGGAAAGATAATCGTAACGCTGAAGTAGTGGTGGCAACATCGCTCTATTTAATTCGCCTTTTAGTTCCATGTTATTTTTAAAACTGTTGACCGTAAGGAATGACAGACGGATCTGACACAGCCATTTATGGATTAACCATAGTCCTTTGGCTTGTATTCGAGAACTGATGGCAGAAGATTGCATAAGCCGATAAGGGTCGTTATGGGTTTCTTTGAGGCGATTATAGCTGAAACGATAATCAAACTCGTAAACAGAACGCTCAGAATGACAGCGATATAAAGCTTCGGATGACAAGTTCAATTGTTGTTGTTTGAATTGCGGTTCACTGCCTATCTGTGGGTACATGTGAGAAGCCGGACTTCCAAAAATGTTTTCAATACCCTTTCTGAGCGAATGGTTACCGTTGAACTTCACACCGAAATCGTGCCGACGCCCCCGGTTGAGATATCCCGCTTCGGCCGAAAGGTAATAGAGCTTCAACGTAGACATCGGTAGTTCGTTAAGCGAGGAAATGATTTTGTCGATGTATAGGTTTTGGTATTGATAAGAAGCAAAGAAGCCGCTCTTATCTTTCGGGGCCGCATTCAGCGTAATACCCCAACCTGCCCCTTTGTAATAAGTGGCTGTATTTTCGCCCCTGAAGCATAATAGTCGGTTCCCAATCCGGTAAGATGATAGAACAAAGGTGCCGATGTTTCGTTATAAACCTTTACTTCGTTGGTTTGCTTGTATCGGTGAAAATGAAGCGCAGCCCCCACTTGATAGGCTGATAAAAGATAAGAGGTACCTGCTGTAAGTTTTATATCCGATGTAAGGTTTTTAGGTCGGGGGTCACGTGTTCTGTAATCGAGTTGTGCCGTGTAGGTTCCTTGTGCTCCGATAATCCATTTGTGATTGAGACGTGTAGAAAAGCCGCCCATAAAATCGTAAACCTCATCTTTTGAAGTTCCGCCGCCAATGGTATCGGCCATGACATAAGGATAGAGGAGAGAAGCATCGCTTGTTTCTGAGTAGTGAATATTTTTGGTGCGGCTGTTGTCATAATGCGCGTATCCCCAAATAGCCGATTTGCCTTTAGGAATATAAGCATTTACGCGGGCACCCCACAACTGTGTGTCATCGCCATCTTCTAAAAGCGGTGGCAAGGTGGCCTGTCGGTTATGGTTGTAGAGGCTTGCGCGATTTAATGACGTTTTATATCTGTCCATCTGATAAGAGGGATTTTGGTAAAGCATGCCCATAAAGCGGGTTGAGGCGCTGGCATGTTCTGCGTGTCTCGCGATAACATCTTGCGCCGAAACATCAGCTGCCGATATGATGAAGATGCCCAAAGCAATGCATCCTTTATAAATAGAAGATAGGAAGATATGCCATTTCATTGTGCTGCTTAGTTTTTAGGTATAATCCCATCGTAGGTTTGTTGATTGCACTTGGTACCTTGTGCATCAATGGCCGATTTTTGTATTTCTATCATCGACGGCACGCATTCTGTATTGAAATCTTCGGTAGAGTTGTTCGTGTCTTTCAATCGCATGGTGCCATCTGTGTTCAGGTAGAGAAGTTTCCTGCGAATACTTTTGAAATATCGGGTTTTATCGTGGTCGGTGGTGCCGCAATGTGTCCATCCGGCGTCGACGGAAGCGGGGAGAATGTTCCAAAGTCGCTTGGCTTCGACACTGCAATTTACGCCGTCGATAATCCATGAATTCGGAATTTTATAAGCCGACTGCGTCATATGAAATTCGCCGGCAATATTTACCTGTACGTAGCTGTAGTGATAAAGATAATCTTTGAGCCATTGCTCTTTGGTTATCTCTTTCGGAATACGACAAAGCGCAAAAGATGTGAAGCCCCGGTTGTGTAACACATAGAAACTTTGCGTGTAGCAATACCATTTGTCAAGGTTCGGCACGGTGGGGCTGTCAATGTCCATGTGTGCGGGGTGAATGGATACGTCGTACCATTCAAAATCGGCTTTGCTAAAATCCAAAGAATTAGGATTGGCTAAACGATGATCGATACCTGTGTCGACAATCAGCAGTGAATGACCGGGAAGAACTGGATGGTCGTGGCCCGTGCCGGGAATGACATAGAGCGACCACACCGTGAAGGTATCTTTACGAATGTCGGGTTTGTAATCGAAAAAGAGTGTTGATTTGAATTTTGATTCGCAAAATCCCAGACCGTCGGCATAAAGCACATGATTGGTATTATTGTAAATCTTGATATAGCTGTCGCCATAGTA
Organism: Hoylesella saccharolytica JCM 17484; assembly: GCF_000614205.1. GTDB lineage: Bacteria > Bacteroidota > Bacteroidia > Bacteroidales > Bacteroidaceae > Prevotella > Prevotella saccharolytica. The sequence goes on along the minus strand of NZ_BAKN01000015.1, from coordinate 5,943 downwards.
TTGGGAACCCGAGGCGCGTAAGGTTCCTGTAAAAAATATTTCTTCGAAGATAAAGTCGTCGTTGTCTGCTGAGAGAAACGTTTCAATATCTATATTCTTTTCTTCGCCCGTAATCTGCATGTTCTCCACCTTTCCTGCCAAATGTCCTCTTGAAAAAACTGCATCGGCTCCTGTACCATTCTTGTAGGTAACATCTGCCAGATAGGAACAGTCGTACAGTCCTGAAGGCAAATTGATGTTGCGTGCATACCAGACAGAGGTTTGGCCGGTAGAGATATTTCTGAGCATAATAGAATCTTTTTCTATCTGCATGCCGTTTACATCGCTGGGATAGGTTATATTTATCTGTGTTTTTGTGCGCGAGATGCTGTCGTTTCTATCTATGCACGAAAACAGCGACGTGACTGTCAGAAAAACGAATATGTTTCTAATATTCTTCATAGGGCTGTATCTTTAAATTCTAAAATTCGCTTCTACGCCGAAATAAGGCGAAGCGTTGCGACGTACAATGCGACCGGCCGAATTGTAATCGGGCAGATAATCGAGAATTTTGTTGGCAAAAAAACTCAACTTGATATATTTCCCGATTTGTTTCGTGGCCTTGAGATTAATGATCATCGACATGGGAACGGTGAACGGGATGAATTGCGTGTCGCTGTATTTCTTGATGAGTTGTTTCAGAAAAATATCGTTCTCGTCAGTTGGTGTGAAAGGGTGTATTTTTCCGTCAGCCGAAGATATATAACCTATAGGATAGCCGTTTTTATCTTGCATTTGGGTTTTCACCAGCCACATAAACTGAGCTGAGGTAGTGAAAATAAATCCCCATTCGGGTATCTGCGTGTCGAACGTGAAATTACTGTTCAACCGGTCGTTCACCCTGCCGTCATTCCAGTTGTATAATCCTACATAGCGGTCGCTTACCTGCTGATTGGCGATGACCGAACTTACCGGTTCGAACATGGGTTGCTGTTGGTGTAGATGGTGTGAAACCATGCGCCGGAAACATTGATGCGTGTGCGGAGCGGTTTTATTCTTGCGGAAGTAAACTGAAACTCTATACCTTGTTTCACCATTTTGCTGCCGTTAGACGACTGTTGATAACCGTCAAGCACCTGCTTTTCTGTATAAGGCAACGTGTGCCAGTCGGCCCCCGCAGTCATTTTCGACTCGTCGTAATCTTTATAGTTATATACGCCGTAGGTGCTGCTATAACGAAATCCATCCGTCATGGCTTCTGTAAAATAGCCCATGGAGAGCGAATTGTCGTTCCAATCTACGTCGAGGCGTATTTCCCATTTGCGGTTACGAGCTGGGGTCAGTGCATAGTTGGTAGGGTCTTGTTTGTAGCTCATTACCACGAAGCGGCTGTTGGCTTCGGGATTGCTTGTGTCGTAATACGCCAATTCGATGAAGTTGCTATAATAAGGGTCGGGGAAAAGATAATTGAGCGTGGGATTTTTGGTGGTTATGCCCCAACCGCCGTTTGCCGTGATGCTTAGCGGACTGCCGCCTACGGTAATATAGGGTAGGCGACAACTGAAATTGAAACGCGGATCGATGTAGAGTTTGCCACTCATATCGAAGCGTTTGTCTAAGCCGGGCATGGTGTTCACCCGTGTACCCAACATGGCAACCCATCGCCAACCGGCTATATTCCAGGTTAGGTTTTCTTCGCCAAATGCCGAGAGGTTTTGCAAACCGGGAATGTCGCTGTATTTTCGGGGGCGTGATGCCCACCCCACAATGCTTAAGGGGCGATGCATGTCGTACACCTGTCCGCGGCCGTAGTTTTTGGTGTAATCCCAATTCAGCCCGAATTTCACCTTGTGTTCTACGGTCTTTCCCGAGTTAAACTGCAGCACGCCTTTGGCTTTTAGGTAGGCATCGAAAGGCTTGCCGTCGCTCAGATAATCGGTTACGTATTCGGCATAAACCGCACCGGCTTCGTGCTCTCCATCTTCGAAGTTGGTGGGAACAATGCCGTAACGTTGCGGGGCCACAAGCCGGCGTTGGTGAAGCCGGTCGAGCTGAAGCGAAAGAGCTGTGTTTACTTCCAACTCTTTTAAAAGCCTTTTGGCCCAAGCAAAGCCGATGCTGTTTGTTAGCGCCATGCGGTTATAATCTGCCCGATATTCTTCTATCCGCCCGTAATTCAGATCGGGGTCGGCTTTTGCGTTATCGAACGAACCGGTATAGTCTGCCCCCGCGTCCCAATGCCATTTATAGGCTTTGTTTTCTTTGCGATAGGTGTAGCGAACCGAGCCGTTTAGGCGTTTATAGTTCTCTAAGTTGTTGGTGGGGTCGATTTTCGAATCTAAATACCCTGCATCGAAATTCAGCACCGAGTGCTTGCCTGCGCTTACGCCCTTGCCTACAGAAATCAGCTTGCTGTAACCATCGGCTTTAAAGCGCGCTGTGAAGGGTATGGGGCGGCGAATTTTCCGGATGTTTACAATGCCGCTGGTCATGTTTCCGTATTCCACGCTCGGGATGCCCCGCACCACTTCTACCCTTTCGATATCGTCGGTGCCGATGGCTCTCATATCCACGCCCTTGTTGGTGATGTTGCGGTTATTCTCGGCAGAATAGCCCATAACGCTGCGCTGTGTGTCGCTCAGGGGCGAATGTTGCAGGTTGGCATCCGTATTAATCGGCGCACCGTCTACGATAAACTGTGTGCCTAACGACGAAATAGCATAATTGTTGTTGCGCAGCGATCTGCCTACGGCACTCATCGCCCCCGTTTCGCGCAGTTCGATGGTGTTGGCCTGCCCCATGTTCGGATCTTTTGAATAGCCACCGGGTAGCAGTTCCATCAAATCGGCAATGCTTGTTGGTTGCAGATGCTCCATGGCATCGCGGCCTATTACCGATGTGCTTACGGGCCCGCGCCCTTCTTTGGCTATTACCACCACCTCGCTCAGCCGGGTGTTGTCGGTTAGTTTTACGTTGTGCACGGCATTTTCGGTGTAGCGCACGTTGCGCTTGTAGGTTTCGTGCCCCACGTACGAAACGGTGAGCACGTATGCCTGGTTTGCCCATATTTTTAGTGTATAGCGCCCCTCGCCGTCGGCGATTGTGGCGTGCGACCGAATGCCCCGAAACGAAACCGTTGCGCCGGGCAGCTTTTCTGCGGTAGTTTTATCGGTAACAGAACCGCTTACCGTTATATAATTTTGCGCCCTGAGCTGTATCGATATGCTGCATAATATCAAAAGAAAAAACTTTCGAAATGGCATGTTCCTACAATGTGTATTACAGATTTACGTAATGTTTTTGCAAAGGTATTTCTACTTGGTAAGCCTTACAATACCTAAAAGTAGTGAAAACGGGTAGTTTTTGGTGCCGTCAGAATTTCTGAAAGCGTCACAACCCATCCGGCGGAGCCAGCAGAAATTCTGACGGCGCAAAAACACTTGGAAATATTAAATCCCAAATCGGGACGGCATTAAAACAGTTGTTTTCGCGGCAGAATAATGATTTTTAGGTATTGTTGTTCCCTTTCAACCCGCCTACCTTTGCACTGCAATGAACAACATACGCCCCTCGTGGGCTGTTTAAACATTATATAAACTTTAAAATAAAAAACGATGATAAAAAATTTACTTGTAATGTTTGCGGTGTGGGCTGTATCAGCTTCAAGCTATGCCGCCAACTTTGAACACCAATGGCATCATGCCTTTTATGGTATAACTAAGTCGGGCAACACGCCCATCTGCGTTATTAAAACAACCGACGGCAAATGCGTTTCGATGACCGCATTCGGTTCGAATACGCTTACGGGCGTAAAGGTGCTGTTCGATAACGACACTTTAAAAGATGCAAGGGGGCAGGATATCGTCGGGTGTCCCTATCAGGCAAAAAACTCTAATTCGTCGAACGCAAATCTTTTACTGCAAAAACTCGATCCGGCTACGGGAGATGTTATTTGGACAGTGTATTCGGATAAGGGGAGCCTGAGGTTGAACGCTTCTGCACAACCTACGAAAGACGGAGGCGTGATTATTGTTTCGGATGTGGTGAACCTGGCTGACAGAAAAGAAAAGGCACTTTTCAGACTGGTGGGTGCTGACGGACAGAAAACTGAGGTGGAGTATTCGCCCGATGCTCGTGGTAGAACCGTAACAGAAGGGGTTGTGGCAAAGATCGATAAAGACGGAAAAGTGTTGTGGGCACGCCTGATAGCAACCACTACGCACCCCTCACCCAAACGTTTCGGTGGTCATTCCGCCTTTTATAACTCGCTGGCGCTCGATAGCGAAGACAATATCTACATTTGCGGCAACTATCTTTCGGCGATGACTTTTACCAAGCGCAACGGAAGTGTTGAAACGCATCAGGCGAAAAACACGAAGGCGTGGGACGGAACCGCACAGAGTTGGGCCGGAGACCCTTTTATAGCAAAGCTCGATAAAGATGGATATCTGTTGCAGTTTCTGACCGAAGACGAAAGCAGTATTCTTCACGCAACCTTCGACCAAATGGTTATCCGCGACAACACGCTTTACGTTGCCGGCTGTTTTCATGGCGACACTATCGGCACAAACACCATCCGTTTCGGCGATAAAAGCTTGAAGTTTAATTATAATTACAATCTTGTCTATGCCTCTGTAAAAACCGACGATTTGAGCATCAACTATTTCAAAGCCTTCGAAACACGAAGCAAAGATAAAAAGGTGCATACGGCAACCTGCCTTAACCTGCAATATTATAACGACCATTTGTACATCACAGGCAAGTTTACGGGCGACATGGCCGACGACGCCGTTTCGGAACCTTTTATCGAAGCGCAAACCGAAAGGGCTGAAGCTATGATTATACAAGTGAACCCCCGAACGGGCGAACGCCTTGCAGCAGGTGCCGACGGCGGCTCGGTAACTTTCTCCTGCGGTGTTCTTGAAACCAAAGACCCTACTACGATATGGACCTACGGTTATAATTTAAACGCTGGAACACGTTGCTGCAAATATACGCTCTCGGGGAAACGATGGGTACGAAGCATAGAAGAAGTTATTTTCAGCAACACCGCCGTGGGCGAGATTGGTCGCCCGCTCATCGACGGGCAGAGCATCGTTTCCATTGCACGAGCAAGCAATAACAGCGGTCAGTTGCTGGGTTCGGCAGATACTTACAGCTTTTACCATTGGGGCTTGATTTTATGCAAATATACCAATGAAGACATTCTGCCCGACGGAAACTTACACACCGACATCAACGGCATCACGATTCAACCCGGCAGCCATACCCGTTACAATGTTTATTCTCTTTCGGGCGTGCTCGTTCGGAAAGCGGATACGATAGAAGATGCCAAGCAGGACCTTGCACCGGGCATTTACATCATCGGCGGAAAGAAATACATTGTACGATGAAAGATACAAGGTAGTAAATAAATAAAAGAAGGAGAGTTGTAGAATAGTGAGACTAACCTTTATAAGGACGCACGAACCGTGCGTCCTTTTTTATTAGTGCAAAGTTCTGCAGTATGTTTATCAGCAATTACTGCCGCAACATCACGCCGAAGGGATGTACGAACTGCACGTTTTATATTGTTTTTTACAACTGAAATCGTCCCATATCGCCCGTTTAAATCTACCAGCTGCATGCCTCTGTTATAACACGATATACGGTCTAGAAATCGTTCGCTGAAAGCCCATCGTCAGCACAATAATTACTTGCATATTTCTATTTCTTTTTTTGTCGGTCGTATTTATAACAAACTTATATTCATAATACATACAAATGGGCCCGCTACCAATGTTTGGTAGTGTGTGTACCACACGTTGGTAGCATGCCTACCAATACGTGGTAGTGTGTCTACCAACGGCTGGTACTGCATATTTTTGCAATACGTTTTATACAGATGTGTTTACTTCTTCAAAAGCATATCTGTCAGTGTAGTTGTCGAACGCGAGGTTTTCGGTATAGCCGTATCGGCGAAAC
>NZ_BAKN01000016.1 GCF_000614205.1 Hoylesella saccharolytica JCM 17484 | reverse complement strand
CGAACTCACGTTAATATAGGCTCAGAATCTTCAAGATTTAAAATGATGAAATATCGATGATTAATAAGCCTTGACAAAGACTTTAAATATTCATTTATCAGCCTTTTTCCTACATTCTTCCTTAAAAGAAATTGTAATCTGCTATTCATAAGAATGAGAAATATAACTCATCAGATAAGAGTATCAGAAAAACTCCAAAAATTGGTACTCATTTATTCAAAGAACTTTCAATACATGATTAAGCAACTCTTCCTCTGTGAAGTTGAAAAGACGAACAATCTGTTCTTCATTTGTTTCTAAAGCCCTTATTTCTTTAGAGAAAACCTGTGGTTCAATTGTTACTTGTGTATCATTGACAAATACCATACAACTTGTTGATGTTTTATAAAAAGAAAGAAAAGATTTCTCTTTCAAATCTTTAAGTAAAGCAGAATTATCAGAAGGAACAAACTTTATCTGTTTGCTAGCCGCAAGTGATTGGGTAATTGCATTTTTAAGAACTTCTCTGTCCTCATCTATAGATAGGGTAAATATGGGCTTATCTAATTTGTAAGACCCTGTATCTGTATTGTACATTGTAACAATCTTTATCTTCTGCTTCATTTTAAAAATCTGACATGCTTTCATTTTGTTATAAATGTTAATTGTAATTTATCATATCTACAACACTGATGAAAAACCACTATTATTCTCTCTCTATACTTATTCTATGGATATATCCCATAATACATAATTATGTAAAGTAAAAAGATCATTTCTTTTCCCCGATCTCCACATCTATTTCTCTTGCATCAATATATAGATATGAATATTTAGAAGCATATTCTTCCCATAGCTTTGTCCATCGCCTACTTATTTCTACTTCTTTATTATCTCCTGTAATATATGTGTAATACCTATACTTCTTGAGATGGCAGTCAAGTTCGGCATAACCATCTCTATGCGGGTCTGCAAATAGCATCAATGTACTGTCTTTACGAATATAAATATCTATTGCTCCAATATTCGATAATCTAAGATAATTGTTATTGGGTTTACAAATCCCCCAATACCTATATGGCATAACATAACAGCCTGCATATGTCTTCCACACTGTAAAGTTTATGCCTCCTACTGAGTAAAAACTTCTATGTAAATAAAAGATGAGAATTATAGCACTTATAAAAATAAAAGCACTAAAGCATAAAAATGCATTTTTCTTCTTCCATTTAAATGCAAATGCGACAATGCTACAGGCAAACATAGCTATGATAACAAAAAGATACATATGTTTTATTGTTTAGATTGATTGAAAGATAATAATAAAAACAACAATGATCAATAAAAACCAAGTGCATAAAGCCTGTTAATAAACTCGTTTCTGATATTAATATTTCATCCGCCTTCGTTTTTCCTTTGTCCTTTCCGTTTAATATGGAATGATAAGTAACCTGTTTGTTCCTTTTGACAAAATAATAGAAAAGAAATCTCAACAGTGCTCCCAACTGCAAAATAAATATATTTTTCAGAATATCTGTTATCATATTGTCATTTACTTATAATTTTTGATAATGGGTGGCAATAGCTGTTTGTTATTCACAACCAACTTAACTGTTTTCAGTGATTGACGAGTCAGAAGCCCTTGATAATAGGTTGTGAGGTCGTTTGAAGGTATATAAACGTTATCAGGTATAGTTTTTATATGTATGGAGATACTTCTTTTCTCTCCTGTCTTACTAAAGAACTTTCTTACAAACTTTGGCGTAATGGACATTTGGTAGGCTGAAAACCTCTCGGGTTTTAGTAATGGACATTTGGTAGGCTGTTTATTCCAGCCTACTTTTTTGTATTTATGAATCCATCTATAAACTTCTTTTTATTAGCTTTATTCAATCCATTATGATTATGTAGTGTCCTTTTAAGTTGTGAGTTAAATCCTTCCAACAGGTTTGTTGTATTAGGTATTTGTATATCTGGATGCTCCTCACACGTATAGAGCCATGTCAGATGTGTCTTAATAGAACGTCTTTCCGTTCTCAGCTTTCTATGTGTATAGGTCGTCTTGCCCGAGATTAGAAGAGTTCGTTCATTTAGGAACTCTTTCCATTTATCACACCATTTATCAAAAGCTGTTATAAACTCGTCTTTTCTCATAGAGAACATCCGTCTAATTAATGCCAATAGTTCAACGCCTGCAGGCAAATGTGGATTGTTTGTAAGAAGCCTTCTAACTATCTGAAATTGGTGAAATTGACACATTTGTACGGAACAGAAACTTATAGCTTGTAAAAGTCCTACATGCCCATCACACACCACAGCTTTTATCATAGTGCCACGCTCCGCAATATACCGAAGTCCATCAAGATAATCTCTATTGGTTTCGTTCTTGACGAACTTGCGATAGAGTATTTTACCTGATGAAGCATCCTGAAACAGCATCACACCAAATGTCTTGGAAAAGTATGTTGTATCCAGTATTATTACTGCAGATTTGGGGTAAGTAGCAGTAAAACTATCTACCACTAAGCTCAACCTACGCCGTATGGTTCGCTCTGAACATTTATAAAGAGTGGATAGATCAGAAATCGTTCGATTTACCGTCAGATAGTCATTCCATAGAGAAATATTATTTATACGCAGACCGCCTTGAAATTGTCTACCACAATCCTTGCAGAAATACATCTGAACAGAACGTCGGTGCCCATTCTTTTTAACATTTGAGCTATTGCAGAAGATACAGTTTTTTATTCATAGGTTTTCAAATGCTGCAAAGGTAGCAAATAAAAGGATTCCGAGAGGTTTTCAGCCTACCAAATGTCCATTACGCCCAAACTTTATTACCCTAACATCATCGTAACAGATCAAAATCTCTTTTCTATCCTGAAATTTGAAGAGCCCGTATATGTTACTGCTTTTTATAGAGCTGATACCTCGATATTCCCAATTCTGTATGGTGATGAAAATCCGACTACGCACTAGGTTAAATCGAAGAATATACATTTCTGCTGAATTTTCAACCGACAGTTTTTCAATTATTGAGTATAAATCTGACTTGATGTTTTTGATGTGAAGTGCATTAAACTGATATTCTGCAGAACGGTATAAAGATGTATCACGTACATTGACACTATATTCTACGAGTTTCTGTCCTAAGACCGATACCTGTGAGTAGTATAGGCAGAGAAGTAATGTAAAAAATCTCATTTAGAAAGCCCTCTTATATTACCCATACTATCAAATATTATTTTTTTCCTATAAAAAGAAGATAGAAATATATTGCAGCTTTTTTCTTAAATTTATGTATTTCAGTAGTCCTGAATAATACGAATATATACGATGCTATTTTGCAAAGAATATATTCTATACCCAAAAAGAAGTAAGAAATATTTTTCATAAATGCAGTAATAAGCAGAAAATATAAAAACCTTCTGTGTAATCAATAAAAGTCGTAAAAGCAAATATTTACTTGTAACCAATGAACTATAAAAAATACTTTGCTCTTACGACTCTTTAGTATATCTCACTCCTATACCATTTTCTGTACTATGTTTCAAAAAGGATGAGAATGTACCCTTTTCAGAGTTTACAATAAACCCTCTTTATTTATAAACAGAGAAAGGTATGGTAAGCATTTACCCAAAGTTATCGAACATAATGCTTTCGGGTTCAACACCAATGCTGTCGAGCATAGCTTGCACCGCCTTACTCATCGGACCCGGTCCGCACATATAAAATTCGATGTCTTCGGGCGCTTCGTGGTCTTTTAAGTACGTGTTATACATCACGTCGTGCACAAATCCTGCCGTATAAGGTACACCTGCTTCATCAGCTTTGGGGTCGGGCCGATCAAGTGCCAGATGGAAATGGAAGTTGGGATATTCTTTTTCCAGTTCGTGGAAATCTTCCAAGAAAAACGCCTCGCTTAGACTGCGTGCGCCATAGAAGTAATGCATCTGGCGGTCACGGGTATGAAGCGTTTTCAACATATGCATAATCTGACTGCGCAAGGGTGCCATACCGGCCCCACCACCTACCCAAATCATCTCTTTCTTAGAATCGAAGATGGGGTGAAAATCGCCAAACGGACCACTCATCACCACCTTATCACCAGGCTTACGCGAGAAGATGTAACTCGATGCAATACCCGTGGGTACCTTTTGAAAACCTACTTCGGGGCGTGGTTTGAACGGCGTGGTGGCAATACGAACGGTCAACGTAATACGATCGCCTTCAGCCGGATAATTGGCCATCGAATAAGCACGAATGGTTTCTTCTGGATTGTGCGCCTTAAGCGAGAAGATATCGAAGTTTTCCCATACGGGCACATATTCTTCACCGATGTCTTTCTTATCAAAATCCTTGTCATAATCAATCGTATCATATGCCGGTATCTTGATTTGTGCGTAGCTACCGGGCACAAAGTCCATGTGTTCGCCCGGTGGAAGCTCAACAATAAATTCTTTGATAAAACTTGATACATTCTTGTTACTGATAACAGTACACTCCCACTCTTTGACACCCAGCACGCTTTCAGGTACTTTTACCTGCAAATCGCTTTTTACCTTGCACTGACAGCCCAATCGCCAATGATCTTTTATCTCTTTCCGGGTAAAGTGAGAACGCTCCGAATCAAGAATTTCTCCTCCCCCTTCTACGACCTGTAACTTACACTGCCCACAGCTTGCTTTTCCTCCGCACGCTGAAGGCAGAAAAATTCCGTTTTCGTTAAGCGTAGCCATCACATTATTACCTTGTTCAACCGAAAGTTGTTTATCACCGTTAATGGTAATCGTAACCTTACCGCTTGGCGACAAATATCTTTTTGCCACCAGCAAGATAACAACCAACAATAAGATGGTGAGTAAAAAAACGGCTATACTAATGAATATAAATTGTCCCATGTCTGTTTATTATAGATTTAGCCCCGAAAAGCACATCATAGCCATTGCCATAAGTCCTACGGTGATGAATGTTATGCCCAAGCCTTGTAAAGGTTTGGGAACGTCGCTGTATTGCATTTTTTCTCTAATGGCTCCCATAGAAACGATAGCCAAGGTCCAACCAATGCCGCTACCCAATGCATAGGAAAGAGAATCCCATATCGACCCGATAAACTGCGTACTAGCAGGATCCATGTTGATGCGTTGCTGCATAAAGAGTGACGCACCCATAATGGCACAGTTTACAGCGATAAGGGGGAGAAAGATACCAAGCGCAGCATAGAGCGACGGACTGTACTTCTCTACAACCATTTCTACCAGTTGCACAATCCCTGCAATAACTGCAATGAAAAGGATAAAGCTGAGATATGACAAGTCTACGCCCTCTATCAAGCAGTTGGGCCCCAACACTTTTGTTTGCAACAAATAGTCGATGGGCACTGTAACCAACAGTACAAAGGTTACTGCAAGTCCTAACCCCAACGATGTTTTTACATTTTTAGAAACGGCAAGAAAAGAGCACATGCCTAAGAAGAAGGCAAATATCATATTGTCCACAAAGATGGACCTGAAGAATAAACTAATTAAATGTTCCATTGTTTACTTTTTTATTTCTCCTTATAGAAATAGGCTCTGTGAACCCAAATAACGCATCCCAACAGTATCAATGCCATAGCAGGCATTGTCATCATTCCGTTATTGAGATACCCCCAATTATAAACATTCTCGGGGATAATTTGAAAACCCAATAAAGAACCGCGACCAAAGAACTCGCGTACAGCTCCTACCAGCACCAAGATAAAAGCATATCCCAATCCGTTTCCTATGCCGTCAAGAAAGCTCGGCCAAGGTTTGTTCATCATAGCGAAGGCCTCAAGACGCCCCATCAAGATACAATTAGTGATAATAAGCCCCACATATACTGATAATTCAACACTTACATCATACACAAAGGCCTTGAGAATTTGACTTACAATCGTTACCAATGCAGCCACAACAACCAATTGAACAATGATGCGGATACGTGAAGGGATGGTATTGCGAATGATGGAAATGATAACATTCGAGAATGCTGTAATGATGGTTACAGCAAGTCCCATCACTATGGCAGGTTTTAATTGGGACGTAACAGCCAAAGCCGAACAAATTCCCAACACTTGTACCATTATAGGGTTGTCAAGATTTAAGGGGTTGATAAAAACCTCTTTGTTTTCTTTTGAAAATAACTTACTCATATACTTAAGCCCTAATTATTTATCGGTTAAAAAAATAAGATATTTCGACAAACATTCAGCAAGCATATCGCTCACGCCATTACTAGTTAGTGTTGCTCCAGTTACGGCATCTACCTGTGTTGTGGGGTCTTCCACTTTTTTTACAACCGAAAGTGCAATCTTTGAGTTATCGTTACCAAAAAGTTTTTTACCCTGAAACAACTTTTGCCATTTGATGTTGTCTTTTATCTCTGCGCCCAATCCTGCTGTTTCTCCTTCGTGATTAAAATAAGCACCATAAACCGTGTTTTTATCATCGTTAAGAGCAATAAAACCATTAATAGGCCCCCAAAGTCCCATGCCATAAACAGGTATTATATATTTGGTCTGTCCATTTACCTTGCAAACAAACAAAGCTAGTTTACCCGCTTTATAATCAGCACTATTTAATGTAAATCCGGCTTTTTCACCACCTGGTTCACCTTTATTAATGAGCTTTCCATTTACATCCATAATTTCGTCTGCAACAATCAGTTGCTTATATTTTTCCGCTGCAGCTGCATTGTCAACATTTCTTACATTGAGTGCATAGAGCAGTTGTTTTTTCTTATCCAACGCAACATTAACGTCTTGCATTGGCTTTAATGCCTTAAAAACAAAAGCTAGCAGAAAAGCTACGATAACAACAATAACGGTAGAATATACCAGCGTATAACCGTTGGCATTGGTATTCAGCCTTTTCTTATTTTTTTCTGCCATAATTTTATTTGTTGTTTTGAGTTAAACGTTTCATGCGCTTATTGATATTGGTCTGAACCACACAATAATCTATCAGCGGCGCAAGCATATTAGCGAACAAGATGGCCAGCATCATACCCTCAGGATAACCGGGATTCATTACGCGAATAATGATAGCCATAGCTCCAATCAAAGCTCCATAAACATATTGTCCGAAACTTGTTCGGGCAGAGGTTACAGGATCTGTGGCCATAAAAACAGCACCGAAACAAAAACCACCCAATACAATATGCTCGTACCAACTGATGGGTGTCATATCCAACAAGTTGAAAATAACCGCCGTAATGATACCACCGGCAAACACACTACCCATTGTTCGCCAACTGGCAATACCTGTCCAAAGCAGAATAATAGCACCTATGGCAATAGCAATAACACTGGTCTCACCGATACTTCCCGGAATAAAACCTGTTATCATATCTGTAACTGTATAAGGAACATCGGCCCCAACACCTATTTCTCCTAAAGGGGTAGCCGCAGTAAAGCCATCGGGCAAATCGTTACCAAAGCCCAATATGGAGTTCGTTGCCACCCAAACACTGTCGCCCGTCATCTTAGAAGGATAAGAAAAGAATAGGAACGCGCGCGCGCATAAAGCCGGATTAAATATGTTCATACCCGTTCCACCGAATATCTCCTTACAAATTATCACCGAGAAAGCAACAGCGATGGCAAGTATCCACAAAGGACAGTTAACCGGAATAATCAGCGGTATGAGAATACCTGTTACCAAAAAACCTTCTTGAATTTCTTCATGTTTCCATTGTGCCCAAGCAAATTCGATACCCAAACCAATGATATAACTAACTAAGACTTTTGGGATAACGGCAAGAAAACCGAAGAAAAAAACATTGAAGAAACTTGCTTCAGCAAGTTTTCCGGCCAAAAGATAGTTCTGATAGCCCACATTGTACATACCGAAAAGCAATGCTGGCAATGCTGCAATTACCACCATACTCATAATTCGCTTAGAATCGATGGAATCATGTATGTGTGTGCCCACTTTCGAAGTTGTGTTAGGAACAAACAAGAACGTTTCAAGTCCGTCAAAGATGCTTTGAAAAGCGTGAAGTTTTCCACCCTTTTCAAAATTGGGCTTTATTCTGTCTAAATATTGTCTTAATGCTTTCATTTTATCTATGCGTTTTCTTTACGTAACATATCCAAGCCTTCGCGAACAATACGCTGCAGTTCAAGTTTTGAACTGTCTACAAACTCGGCAACAGCAAAATCTTCCGGTGACACCTCATAAATACCCAACTGTTCCATCTTATCAATGTCACCGGCAATGATAGCTTTAATCAAAAACTCACCATAAATATCCATGGGCAAAACCTTGTCATATTCTCCACTCATAATAATGTGGCGTTCGCCCCCCTTTATCCGAGCATCCAAGTCGTATTCTTTTTTACCCAAGAGCCAAGAAAAATAGCTGTGTGATGTAGAAAGCTGATTGGTTCGAGGCAATATCCAACCTAACATTTCATCAGCATGATCACCCTCGGGTATCGCCGTTATTTCAGAAGTTTTCACACCTACACTATCTTCCAAACTCGACTTTATACCTGTCAACGGATTACCATTAATCAAACGGATACCCTCCTGACGTTTGAAAGCATCTTTAAGAATATCTGCAAAAGGGGTACCTATCAATGCTTCAACATACTCAGGAGTAGAGATGGCGCTTCCACCAATAGCAATGGTGCGCTTAAGATTTACTTTTCCGGTATTGAATAGTCGACCAAAAAACAATACAAACGTAGGGTCGACAGTCCAAACCGTTTCGCCTTTATTTACAGGTAACAAATGATTAACCTGCACACCTACATTTCCTGCAGGACATGGACCATCAAAAATAGTAATCTCAACATCTTGAGCTTTGAGCAGAGCATCAGAATTTTGACTTTTACCCACACCCAAATAAGTTTTTGCTATTTTTGAAAGTGCAGTAAGACCGGTTTGAAAATCAGTCTCATTACCTTGCAGTTCAAACTCAAAATTACCGGCAAGCGGCATATCTCTCAATGCCGAAACAAAGATAGCTTTGGGTTTTTGTTGCGGAGAAGCCGATACTGCATAAGGTAGCTGATAGATATAGCCGAATAAACCGGCCTCTAACAAAGCACTCTTTACCTCTTCACCCAACAAAGAAGCAGCGTCTTTTTTACCAAAATCATAAAACTGTTGTTCTTTGTCTGCTTTAATTTTTATTCCAAGTATCTTTCTTCTGTCACCGCGTACCACGTTACAAACCGTTCCACTAACAGGCGAAGCGAACCTTACCTCAGGATATCTTTTATCTACAAACAAGGCTTCTCCTGCATCAACATGATCACCTTCGTGCACCAACAACTTTGGAATAACACCTACAAAAGTATCCGGGCACAGCATATATTCAGCACTTTGCCCAACACTTCGTTTTGTTTCCGCAGCCTTTCCTTTCAAATGGATGTTGTAGCCTTTGCGTAACTTAATGACATTTGCCATAACGAAATTATAGTAAAAATTATGTGATTTATTCTCATTCGAAAAGTATTGTTTTTCAATTACTTACACCCCATATTCCAAAAGCATAGGTTTTACCCTCCAAAAGCATAGCTTTTGGAACGTGAAAGCATAGCTTTTGAGAAATAGGTACATTGTGCTTGAAGAATAGCATGAGAAGAACTTAAATACCGTTGCAAATATAATCAAAAATATGCATAAATTAAGAGAAAAACCATTTTGATATTTCTCGTTGAGATATTTTTGATGTAATTTTGTCAATTAAACAAGGCGTTTGAGAAAGTTTAGACACATAGTTAACGGCATTTTATGGACCATCATTGGTCTGTATCTCACATTTATCGTGTTATTGCATATTCCTGCAGTACAGTCGTTTATTGGAACTAAAGTTGGCCAAGCTGTTTCAGAAAAATTAGGAACGGAAGTTATGTAGGAAAAGTTGACTTAGGACTGCTAAATAGAATTATTATCGATGATTTTCGAGTACGCGACCAGCAAAACAAGGAATTGTTACAAGCCACCAGATTATCGGTAAAATTCGACTTTTTATCTCTTTTGCATAAGCGTATACGTATCTCTTCCATACAGCTTTTTGGATTGCGAGCCAACTTATATAAAAAGGACGCACGGGCGCAAAGCAATTTTCAATTTGTTTTAGATTCGTTGGCATCAAAAGATACGACTGCACAAACCCTTTTAGACTTAAAAATCAACTCACTCATCATCAGACGGGGTTATATTAAATACAACCGTTGGGATGTAGCCCGGAAAAGAAATCAATTCTCAACCAATCACATTGATGCGAAGAATATCAGTGCACATGTTATTATTAATGCCGTTAAAGACGACAGTCTGAATGTGAATGTAAGAGATCTTTCATTTGAAGAGGCGTCTGGATTAATATTAAAGTCACTGACATTTAAGTTAACAGCCAATACAAAAAACGCCACGCTTTCTTCTTTTCAAATGGTTTTGCCCAACAGTAAAATTGCATTGAATAACTTGAAAGCGTCGTATAAAATCAAGCATGGAAAAGTAATTATGCCTACACTTGAGTTTGATGGAAGTGTAGACAAATCGACTATAACTCTTACAGATTTAGGCTGTTTCATACCAATATTTAAAAAAGCTACAAAACCTTTATCGTTTCATTTTACTTTTTCAGGTACCGGAACTTCCCTGAAAATTGATTCAATGGAAGTAGCATCTTATCGTTCTCATCTACTGCTACAAGGTAATGGATCACTCCGTAATTGGCAGTCAGCTCCCCACTGGGCGGCAAACATCAAAAGATTTAGCCTTGACACGGACGGAATAAAATTCATTACAGATATTTTTAGTCGACATATTAATCTTCCACCTGTTATTTCGCGATTAGGCAACATTGAATATAAAGGTGAAATGGGGGGGTATGGTAACGATACTTCGGCCAAAGGTGTACTCACAACAGATGCAGGTATTGCTGCGCTTGCCTTTGGAAAACACAACAATAAATTTTCTGCAAGAATAGAAACCGAAGAGTTTAAGCTGGGTAAAGTGCTGGAAAACGATAAATTCGGAACGATTTCTACTCAAATAGATATTAGTGGGAGAATACCTGTAAACAACGATATATACATTGAAGCAGCCGGTGATATTTCAAAATTTGAGTATAATTCCTATGCATATAAAAACATATCGGTTGATGGGGTGTTTGAGGGTAATGCTTTTGATGGCAAATTAACAGTTAATGATCCAAATGCTATCGTCAGCATGGCGGGAAAATTTGACTTTTTATCAAAACATCCTTATGCCAAATTAACAGCAGATATAGAGAAATTATCTCCCTCTGCACTGAAGCTCTCCAACAAATGGCCGAATACACAATTTCAATTTAGAATTCATACAGATATTGAAGGAAAGAGTCTTAATACAGCCAACGGATACGCCCTGTTGACAGATTTTGCCATGAAATCTGATCGGGTTGACTATACTTTATCCAATCTTCTCGTTAACATAAATAACAAGGAAAATTTACATCATCTCCATGTAAAGAGCGATTTCGGACAGATACAATTGACCGGAAAGTATGATTATAATACACTTTCGCAAAGTATTATCAATCTGATAGGCAGTAAATTGCCTACCATTCCGGGATTACCTGATATGAATAATGCCCGCACCAACAACTTCTCTATTAGCGGAACAATAGAGCGTTCAGATTGGTTACAACACATTTTTAATATTCCAGTAGAGATAGAACAGCCTCTCACTATTAACGGACACATGAGCGATGCAGACCGCACACTTAATCTTACTCTTGATGTTCCCAGCTTTACTTATGCCGGAAATCATTTTGAAACAGGTAACATTCTTGTAAAAACACTTCATGATACGCTGACAGTTTCGGCACAGGTAAGAAAGGTTAGCGAGGAAAACAAAAAGTTTCATTTAGCGCTTCAAGCTGTAGCCGCAGATAACACCCTATCTTCCACACTTACATTCGACAATATGCGTAAGCAACGTTTATATGGACAACTAAAGACGGATGTTATCTTTTATAAAAATGAAAAGAATGTTTCTACGGCCCATTTTGCAATTAAGCCCTCTAATATTCTCGTGGGAGATACCGTCTGGACAATTCAGCCATCTGAAATTACTTATAATCAAACCAGACTTGATGTCAGTCATTTCAGCATTAATCATCACAACCAACATATCACAATCGATGGAACCGCTAGTCAAAATCCGGAAGATTCAGTATCAATAGGACTACGAGACATTGATGTGAACTACATCCTTAATCTGATAAATTTCCATTCTGTGAGCTTTAGGGGACTCGCATCGGGCACTGCCGTTTTGAAAAATCCATTCAATACGCTTGAAGGATACGCCACGTTAAAGGTAAAAGACTTTAAGTTTCAAGATGGAAGAATGGGAATTCTTGATGCCCATATCAACCTGAATAGCAAGGAAGGACAAATTGATATTGACGCCATTGCCAACGATGGGCAGAACATCAAAACATTCGTTAATGGCTATGTTTCTCCAAAACATAATTATATTGATTTGGCGATAAGGGCCTATAACTCACGTATTGAATTTATAGAGAGCTTTTGCGGCAGTTTTATGCACGATGTAGAAGCCAATGCAAACGGCCTGTTAAGAGTTTTTGGTCCACTTGACAATATTAACCTCACCGGACAAATGATTGCCAACGGCAATCTCAGTATTACTCCACTGAACACCACTTACACTTTACGCAATGATACCATCCGCTTTTTACCCGATCTCATCGAATTTAAAGCAGATACCGTGTACGACAGAAACGGGAACATCGGTATCGTTACCGGTTACCTCCAACATGAACATTTAACCAATCTTTCCTACAATCTTTCTATTGCGACAAGAAATCTTTTGGCCTACGATTTCAAAGATTTTAGAAACAGTAGTTTCTGCGGAACGGTTTATGCTACAGGCACCTGCGACATCGTTGGAAAAAGTGGCGAAGTGAACATTGATATCAATGCCACACCCGAAAAAAACTCTGTCTTTGCCTATAATGTAGCTAATCCCGAAGTCGCGAGGAACAATCAGTTTATTCATTGGGGCAAAAACGCCTTACAAATACGAAACGATTCCACCAATATCGCTGCAACGGAAGACACTGATTTTGCACAACAAGATAAACCGGAAATACCTACAGATATCCGGCTTAACTTCTTTATTAACTGTACTCCCGATGCAAGTCTCAGACTTTTGATGGATAAGCAGAGTGGCGATAACATCACCCTCAATGGCAGCGATGATACGGGCATCCTATTATAACAAAGGAAATTTCGAGATGTTTGGTAACTACCTCGTTGACCGAGGCATTTATAAACTCACAATACAAAACGTTATCAAGAAAGACTTCTCTTTTCAGCAGGGCGGAACCATTGCTTTTGGCGGTGACCCTTATAACGCCCAACTTAATCTGCAAGCCTTTTACACAGCCAATGGGGTCAGCTTATCTGACCTCAATATTGGCCGTAGCTTTTCCAGCAACAACATTAGGGTTAACTGTTTGATGAACATTACAGGTACGCCGGCTGCTCCTAAGCTAACATTCGGGTTAGACATGCCTACTATCAACAGCAATGTAAAACAAATGATTTACAGCCTTATCAATGGAGAAGAGGAGATGAATCAGCAGGTACTTTATCTGCTTGCTGTCGGCCGTTTCTACACACAAAACAGAAATAATGCCGAGATAGATAATACAAGCTCGCAAAGTAAAACGTCGCTAGCGATGCAAAGCCTTTTAAGCAGCACAATCAGCCAGCAACTGAATACTGTATTGAGTAGCGTCATTAATAATAATAATTGGAGCTTCGGTGCTAACATTTCAACAGGAGATGAGGGATGGAACAATGCAGAATACGAAGGAATACTAAGTGGTCGACTACTCAACAACCGTCTTCTTATCAACGGACAGTTCGGTTATCGCGACAATCCAAACGCAACAACGAGTTTTATTGGCGATTTCGACCTCCGCTATCTACTCTTTCCCAATGGAGGACTCGCGATCAAGATGTATAACCAAACTAACGACCGATATTTTACCCGAAACAGCCTTACTACACAAGGTTTGGGACTTATTATGAAAAAAGATTTCAACGGATGGCGAGATTTATTCCGATTTACTCGCAAAAGTAAAATTCAACAGCCCAAATCAAAAAAATAAACCACCCTCCTCACCTCAATCCATCTCAAATACTCTTTTTCATTAGAATAGGCTTTATTTTTAATCAATTCAAACTTACTTTAATTAGAAACAACTATGCTTCTAATGAAAAATAGGCTCTTTATGAAAAATAAGAAGAAATAACTTAAACACCTTACAGAAAGAGCCAGTTAAATATTTAATGTCAAAGGGTTACGATTTAATAAAATATAATCAAACATAAGCCCAAACACTATTAGCAAACCATAAATAAGTATATTTCTTGCTGTCTTTTCTAAAATTATATTAAGTGCTTTACCTTTACTTATCCGCGCCATCTCTTGATATGTACGTGTATGAAAAAATAAGTATATCAAAGGGAAGATAAAGCAAAAAATAAAACCATTAGCAACGAAAACCAGTCCTAAAAGGCAAGCTACATAACCTGTTAATAGATAAAGCAATTCAGATTTTCGGCGACCAAGCCGAACAACAAGCGTTATTTTCCCAACCCGTTCGTCGTTATCTATATCTCGATAATTATTTACAACTAACAAGCTATCTATCACTAATCCGCATGCAAAAGCTGCCACAAAAATATAAAATGGTATGCAGAAGCTTGAAGCTACAGCAAGATAATACGTTCCGCAAACAGGAACAAGACCAAAAAACAACAAGACCAACAAATCGCCCATTCCACGCGATGAAAAATAAGTAGTATAAAGGAAGCTGAAGAGTACACATAATGCACCAATTAGCAACATCATCCATCCTCCATAAGAAATAAGCGGAAGACCGATAAGACAGGATAAACTAATAAAAAAAATAATTGCACGTTTCATTTTTTCGATACTAATCCATCCTTGTGCGCAGGCTCTACGAGGTCCCAAACGGTGTTTATCATCTTTTCCTCGTATAAAGTCAAAATAATCATTAATTAAATTAGCGTTTATCTGCATTGTCAATGCAAAAAGAAGACACAATACTGTTGGCAACACAGAAATATGTACATTTGTATCAACAAAGGCAAAGGTTGCTCCAATCATAACCGGCACAGCTGCTCCTGCAAGTGTTTTGGGGCGTGCAGCTAATATCCACGCTTTAAGAGAGTTTACTTTTATATCTTTCACACTGTTTTTTAATTTCATCTTTGCTTTCTTTGAATACATTCTTCTCCTTTTCAAAGGGTTTCCGCACTTTGCAAAATTAAACATTAATCCTTATATTTGCAAAACAAAACAAAGGTCTATGGCAGCAGCACAAGTTCAACTCGATTTAATGGAATTTATCGAAAAAAATATACTTCCCCGTTATAATCATTTTGATAAAGCCCATAACTTGACGCACGCCATCCGGGTTATTAAACGCTCATTACAGTTGGCAGCTAAAATAGGTGCTAATATAGATATGGCTTATGTTATTGCAGCTTATCACGACCTTGGATTAGAAGGTCCAAGAGCGATTCATCACATGACAAGCGGAAAAATATTAACGGCTGATGCGCGATTAAAGAAATGGTTTTCAACAGAACAAATAAAGATAATGAAAGAGGCAGTGGAGGATCATCGTGCCTCAAACTCACATGCACCGAGAAGCATTTACGGAAAGATTGTGGCTGAAGCAGATCGGGATTTAGAACCACAAATTGTTTTCAGAAGCACCGTGGAGTACGGATTAGATCATTATCCCCAAAAGAGCAAAGAAGAGCATTGGCAGCGATTTGTTGAGCACATGACTAATAAATACTCAAATAGCGGGTATATTAAATTGTGGATTGCAGGTTCTTCCAACGAAAAATCGCTTAAAGAAATTCGAAATATTATTGTAGACAAGGCGCAATTAAGAAAACAATTTGATATAATTTATCAAGAAGAAATTAACAGAATGCCAAAATAATAGGCTAAGGAATTCTACAGTAATAGGCCTAAAATGTTTGGCTAAATTAAAAGAATAAAGTATCTTTGCAATAATAAAAGAAAGAAATATGGGGTTGTATCGATTAGATTGGGGTACTCTTCAAAACAAAATCGAAAACCGAGAAGATTTCTTTTGCTAATGGCGGGCCACGAACCTTACGGTTAGCTGTAAAGCCGGTGGATTACAAAGGCGGAGAACTCTCAAATCATGTATAGCTCAGAGTTTTCATCACATCATCGATATGACCCTCTTTTATAACAGGCAGGACGTATTCTCCTGCCTGTTTATTTTCATATAATAAGAAAGAATTTAAAAACATTAAATATCAAGAATATGTTTTCTGGAATAATAGAAGAAATGGCTACAGTCGTCGTCACAAGAAAAACGAACGAGAATATAGATTTTACATTAACATGTTCGTTTGTTAACGAATTGCAGGTAGATCAAAGCGTATCGCACAACGGGGTATGTCTCACCGTCATAGAGATACAAAACAACACATATACAGTAACTGCAATGAAAGAAACTTTACAGAAATCTAATCTCGGTTTATTAAACATTGATGATAAAGTAAATATTGAACGTTCAATGAGAATGAACGGACGATTGGATGGACATATTGTTCAAGGACATGTAGACACCACTGCACGATGCACAAACATAGAGGATGCGGAAGGGTCTACCTATTATACCTTTGAGTATAATTTTGACCATGAGATGGCCAAACGAGGTTATTTTACCGTGGATAAGGGTTCAGTAACAGTTAATGGTGTATCATTAACTGTATGTGAGCCGGATAATAATTGTTTTAAAGTGGCTATTATACCTTACACAAAAGCGAATACTAATTTCTGTAATATGCAAATCGGTAGTATTGTAAATTTAGAATTTGATATTATTGGCAAATATATCGCCAAACTGCAACAGGTTTAATAAAGAGATTCGGGAAATACGACAAAGGTCTTTCCAGGTTACAACTAAATCGGGGTGAAATGTTCTTATGTAAAGAACTTTCGCCCGATTATGATATAAAGATCAGAGATTTAGCTTTCTCTGTAACACTCTACTCAAAGCTTGTATGTGCTGTCCTCGTTTATTAATACTGTCACGCATGCTATTAAATTCGTTAAATAAATGAGCTGCAGCATTTTGTAAAGCATTAGGTTGTCTTGTCCTCTTATCTGCATCCGAATTGACAATTATTTTGATACCTTTTTCTTTTAATACAATATCAATATCTTTACCCGTTACTACCGGATCTCCATCATAGTGTATAAGTCCTTCCTTACTGCGATGAATATGCAATTGCTTACACTTAAAAGTTTTGATTTTAGAACTTTTGTCGAGCGTTTTATTAAACATATCAATGCTTATTTGTGGTGCCTCAAGCAGGTCAAAAGGTTCCATTATAATAATGTCCATCCATCCATCACTCATTGAAGCTTGTGGAGCAATATAAGCATTATTACCATATTGAGAAGCGTTGGCACAAGAAATAAGAAATGCTTTGTATCGGTAAGTTCCTGTTTCATCCTCTATTTCATACGTTTCCGGCTGATAACTTAGCCCCTCTCTCAAGATATTCTCAACATAAGTAATCGGTCCGCGTTTTCCTGCTTCAGCAAATTTCTTACTTACAAATGCATCAAATCCCATTCCGCAGGTGCAAAAGAAGGGATAATCATTAATAATACCATAGTCTAAATCGCGGATTTCGCACTTATTGATTACTTCGATACTTTTCTTAAAATTCATCGGAAGTAAGAGATGTCTGGCCAAACCATTTCCCGATCCACACGGTATAATGCCAAGAGCGGTATCAGAATGCACAATAGCACGTCCAACTTCATTAATGGTTCCATCGCCTCCTACAGCCACAACAATATCCACCCCATTGTCTTTTGCCTCTGTAGCAATAACAGATGCATGCCCTGCATACTCGGTAAGGTGCAATTCATAATCGAATTTATCCTTATCAAGTGTTTTATCTATCAACATTGGAATACCTGTCTTACTAGCAACACCAGAAATAGGGTTCATAATGAAGACGACTCTTTTTTTCATTTTATGAAAACTTAGTTACTAATTTTCTTTATATAAGTAACACCCATTTAAAGAAATTATTGCAAAGTTATGAAAAAGCTTTAAATAACAGCTATCGATGAAGAATGAAAACAAGCAGAAGTCGATTTCTTAAAAAAAGAGATGAGTTTTATGTTATTTTTTGTACCTTTGCCGCCTGTATAACAAAAATATAGTTCTTTATACCTATTTTTTAAGATGGGACAACTACAAGAAAGATATAAGAAGTATCGTGAGCCACAAAAATTTATTGAGGCAGGCGTATATCCTTACTTTCGTGCAATTACAAGCAAACAGGGTACGGAAGTGGAAATGGACGGTCATAAAGTCCTAATGTTTGGTTCTAACGCTTATACCGGTCTTACTGGAGACCCTCGTGTTATTGAAGCAGCCAAACAAGCATTAGACAAATATGGCTCGGGATGCGCAGGAAGTCGATTTCTTAATGGTACATTAGACCTTCATGTACAATTGGAAAAAGAGTTGGCAGAATTTGTACGCAAAGACGATACTTTGTGCTTCTCTACTGGCTTTTCAGTAAACCAAGGCGTCTTGGCAATGGTTGTCGGGCGCGGCGATTATATTATTTGTGACGATCGTGACCATGCTAGTATCGTAGATGGCCGTCGGTTATCTTTTGCTAAGCAGTTGCACTACAAGCATAACGATATGGAAGATTTGGAAAGTATTCTGAAAACTCTTCCTGAAAATGCTGTCAAGCTGATCGTTGTAGACGGAGTTTTCTCTATGGAAGGCGATTTAGCAAAACTACCAGAGATTGTTAAATTAAAACATAAGTACAATTGTTCAGTAATGGTAGATGAAGCACATGGCATCGGAGTATTTGGAAAACAAGGTCGTGGTGTATGTGATCATTTCGGCTTAACCGATGACGTGGATCTTATCATGGGAACTTTCTCTAAAAGTTTGGCCTCAATTGGCGGTTTCATTGCTTCAGATGCAGACACCATCAACTTTCTACGCCATACTTGCCGTTCATATATATTCAGTGCTTCCAACACACCAGCGGCTACAGCTGCGGCATTAGAAGCATTGCATATCTTAGAAAATGAACCTGAACGCATTGACAATCTTTGGAAAGTAACTCGTTATGCCTTAAACCGTTTCCGTGAAGAGGGATTTGAAATAGGTGAAACAGAAAGTCCGATTATTCCATTATATGTACACGATGTAGATAAAACTTTCTTAGTAACAAAGCTTGCATTCGACGCAGGAGTCTTCATTAATCCAGTTATTCCACCAGCCTGCGCTCCTCAGGATACGCTCGTTCGCTTGGCATTGATGGCCACACATACTGAAGAACAAGTGGAACGCGGAGTACAAATTCTGAAGAAGATTTTTAAAGAATTAGATATTATAAAATAACAGAAAAGGGTTGCGGTGTTAAATTTAAAACCGTACCTTTGCAACCGCATAATAAAAGGAATTTTAAATATCACGGGGTGTAGCGCAGCCCGGTAGCGCTCCTGGTTTGGGACCAGGTGGTCGCAGGTTCGAATCCTGTCGCCCCGACATAAAAAGGATGCTTTGTGCATCCTTTTTATATTATATGGATTATTGAATAGGGATGAAGGAATAAGCTATGGGCTTCACCCTGCCTGCAGTCTGCCGTACCCGGCAGCTTTTCTCATTCCGTTTATCCCGAACCAGATTGCTAAAACACTTTATAGCTGATAAAAACGCAATTATTTTCACTCAGAAGTTCTTCGAGGTGTTTTCGGGGTACCCGATTGCACCTAAAAGTTTGTAGAGGTGTTTTCGGGTAGCGATTGCACCTGGAAGTTCATAAAGGTGAAAGTATATGCCTGATAAGTAAAGAATAGGAAAAGAGCCACTCGTTCTTTTCCTATTCTTTCTTATCATCAAAGCAATGTATGCTTTCGGTGGAAGTAATTTGACCAGCGTAAATTAATATCCTCTAAATTAGCCTTCGGCTAATTTAGAGGATATTAATTGGCAGGAGCTGTGGGTGCCTGGGGGGCATTTGTTGTGCCCGTTGCAGGTGTTGCACTGTTTCCTGTGGCAGGAGCAGCTTGCTGTCCGGCACCAAATCCCGGTGTTGTATTCGGGTTAGTGGCCTGTGTTTCAGTGGCAGTCTTCTCCAGAACACTTTCAGAAGTTACCGATTGGGGAGCCACATAAGCACATACTACACTAAATACGACCATTGCAATGGCTAGCCCCCAAGTTGCCTTTTCAACAACATCAGTGGTTTTGCGTACGCCCATGATTGAGTTGGATGAGGAGAATTGCGACGAAAGCCCTCCACCTTTTGATTCTTGAATAAGTACGATCGCAATCATTAAGAGCGACGCTAATACGATTAAAACAACGAATAGACTGTAAATCATTTTTATTTATTTGTTTTTATTATTTATTATCAATTTCTCGAGAAAACGAATTTGGTCTGCAAAGTAAGCATTTTTTTTCGGATAATTCAAATTTAAATGCTTAATAATTTCGAGCGCTTTCTCGTATTTTCCCTGCTTGACATATATCTTAGACAAGGTTTCTGTAAAGAGGTTATGAGTATCTTCAGCCTCTGACTGCTTATCTTCTATTTGCGGCAGATACTCCAGTTCATCTTTCAACTGTATCTTTCCGCCCCCGCTAACGATAAAACTATCTATCAAATTCTGGCCCTTTAATTGCGGTGTTTCTTGTTGACTTCCCCCCGTTTGCTCTTCCATCTCAAGTAAATATGCTACATAATCTACAGCAGCATCCACAGGCGTTGGCTTACGTTTTACATTTTTATCATCTGTCTGTTCGTGGGGTACTGAGTCTAAAAAATTATCAATCAGAGAGAGTGTTCTATTTTCATCTCCACTATTTTCCGCCTCTTTATTGATCCTATTCTGTTCTGCCTTTATCGTATAGTGAACCCCTTCGACCATATTAAACAGTATTTTTCGATTAGTAAGATAAACAGCTGCCCGCTTGAGCTCTCTATCAAACATTTGATCGTGAAGAATATATAAGTTTTGCAACATAAGCAATCTGGCCGGCTGATAATAAGGATGAAGCGCCAGCATACTGCGAAGATCGTAAAGTGTTTCTTTATCCAGCAGCTCCGGATGGTTTATCAGTTGCATTATATTCATACAGATGATACAAAAAATAAGTAATTACCAATTGGCTACAGTTGCATTAAATATTTGATCGGTTAAAGTCTTTATCATTTGAGTAACCAACTGTTCTTGAACAGCATTCAGATTTTGTCGAGTATCATAAGTATCAGTTGCCGTAAACTGCCGTTCAAAATCCTCATTATGGTTTTTGGTATTGGTAAAACGTACATTAACGGTGATAGAAAGCTCTGTTTGTGCCGAATAACCTTCGCTCGATACCGATTTATTGCGCTGCGAATATTGTGTAATTTCACCTTCAATCTTTAAATCGCCGTTGCGCTTTACCTGCACTAACTTTGTCTGACTGGAAAACACCTCTTTCAGTTTATTATTGAACATAGGTGCCATTGGCCCCCATACATAACTACTTCGATTGGGAAAATCGACAATCTGAATGGTTTTCGTCTTGGTATAATCAATGCTCGAACCGTTAAATTTATACGATACAGAACACGAAAACAGCACAAGTGCTGCCATTACTGCTACTATTCTACTTACCGCCTTCGAGTCCATACTGCTTTATTCTACGATATAAGGTACGGTCAGAAATACCTAGCTCTGCAGCTGCTTTCTTTCTGTTGCCACCATTTCTTTCCAAAGCTTTTTCAACTAATTGTCGACCTAATTCACTTAAATTCAAGTTTTCGATATCGTCAATCTCTTCTGCTTCCGCTTCAACAAAGGTTTCTTTCGTTGTTTGTCGAGCACCATTAATAGCCGGAATATGATTGTTAAGGGCAGCCGTTGACACACCGGAAGGTGCTATATGGGATGTAACTGACGGCAATTCGTCCGCGCGAATAGTCGATACATCGTCTAATTGTCTACGCAAATTGGCCATATCTCTACGCAAATCGCTCACATTTCCACGCAACTCGTAAAGAATTTTGTATAAAATCTCGCGTTCGCTCTCATACGAATGGTTACCATTAGAAGTAATCGGAGCCAGCTGTGTACTTTCTTGATCTTCCGGTATAAAGTGTTTCAGCACCTCAGCATTGATTTCACGCTCTCTGCTTAACACCGACATCTGCTCGGTTATGTTTTTCAGTTGTCTTACATTACCCGGCCATTTATACCTCAGCATCATCTCTTTGGCATCTTCAGTCAACGTTATTTTGGGCAATTTGTAGGTTTCGGCCATCTGCATGGCAAAAAGTCTGAACAGCAAAATAATGTCGTTACCTCTGTCGCGCAAGGGTGGTATCTGAATAGGAATGGTGTTAAGACGATAAAATAAGTCTTCGCGAAACCGCCCTTCACTGATAGCTTTGCGCATATTAACATTGGTAGCTGCCACAATTCGCACGTTGGTCTTCATTACACGCTGACCTCCTACACGGATGTATTCGCCGGTTTCCAGTACCCGAAGCAGACGTGCCTGCGTAGCCATTGGCAGCTCTCCTACTTCATCGAGAAAGATAGTACCGTTGTTAGCAACGCCAAAATAGCCCTCACTTTCGCCAATGGCACCGGTAAACGATCCCTTTTCGTGACCAAAAAGTTCACTGTCTATGGTTCCTTCGGGTATCGAACCACAGTTAATGGCAAAATATTTTTCACGTCTGCGCGGAGAGTTATCGTGTATTACGCGCGGAATGATTTCTTTTCCGACCCCACTTTCGCCTATGATAAGTACCGAAAGATCTGTCGGTGCAACTTGCAAGGCAACGTCTAACGCACGATTTAACGCATCGCAGTTACCCACAATGTTATACCGTTGTTTTACTTTTTGAAGTTCTATCGTATTCATAGGTATCGCAAAATTACACAATAAATTCGGATATTCCACTGAACAGTAGCGATTTTTAGCGTTTTACGCTCAGGTTGCCACCTTTCATTGTAGTTAAAAAAGCCTACAGTACTCTACTGTATGTTGCCGACCATGAAGAAGTATACAGATGGGGCATGAACAAAAAGTGTGTTTGGAATGAACATACACAGGCTTGCCAGTTGGTGAATGTAGAAGAGAAGGAGGAAACCAAATCTCCTAGAATTCCCTAGTTGAAACTTCGATTTTCTTTACTGGCGTTCCAGAAGAGAAACTGCTGAAGATTGGTGTTCCACAAGAGGCTATAGGTCGAGTGATGAGCATTAAGAATCTTAATGACCTTCATGCCTTGAAGCCTTTATTACCCCTCGATGCATACGAGAATTAAATAACGAAATGAAATGAGAAAGAAACTATTTTTTTATTATTATTGATTTGTTGTACGTATCTTTTATCCGCAAAGAACAAACGCGAGCTCCCTTTCTATCAAGTTTTAGTTCCTAAGAGTATTACCACACAACTTGATGAAGGTTACGGTAAAGAGTTTGTCAATGCAAGTGCAAATGTGTATAAATTACTAGATAAAAAGGAAAAAAATGGTAAACGGAATCTATGCCTTTAAAGGGAAAGGGCACATTTTCCTCGAAAAACATTCATTTATCGTGATAAAAAGATTTTCTTCTTCCAAAGTGTTGGCGCATTTAATCCAAACGGAATAATTAAGGAATACTCTACATTCTTATCCGAGAATAAATTAACTAATGCCAAGAAAATTATGTATCTAAGGGCAATATATGAATATTTAAAAGATGAAAACGATATACAATATGGAGCTGAAATAAAGAAGTGTAAATAGATAATGAATAAGGTTAAGCAAACCTGGTGTAGGCAAGTTCAACAATGTTTATGGTATTAGCGGCAACAACGTTACGGCAGGACAAAAAGACCATGCTGCCCCCTGATGCCGTAGACATTGCTGAACTTTTCATAAATATTTTGTGCTTCCCAGAACGTTAAATGCGACGTCATAAACTATGGCGCCGCATCCTACTAATCTTCCTTATTCTGTCTATCAATAGCTTTTATTTTCTGCCGCACAAGTTCTATCTCATCTTTTAATTTCTGAACTTTTCGGTTCATTTCGTCAATCAGATTATTACCTTTTTTACTACTGACATTAAGAAAACCCAAATTATTTTCATAAGTCTGAACCTCTGCTTTGATGATCTCATAGCGCCGCAACAGCCTACCACGCTCATTATCGATAACCGCAGCTCCCTGCTTGAGCATATTCTTCAGATTGCTCTTGAAATCATCCAACTTACGATGCGATGCCGAGATGTTCAGCTTTTTGTATATCTGGTCAAGCACCTGATGAAACTCTTTGTATAGCTTATCTTTTTCCTTAAACGGAACGTGTCCTATCCCATTATACTCATCGGTAAGCTGGTGAACAGTTTCTTGCAGATTTTCTGAAGCGCTTTCCAACAGTTCTTTTAGTCGAACAATAACATCTTGTTTCTTTTTTAAATTTTCATGCTCTTCGGTTCGAATATCTATATTAGCGGCATTGCGAGCCTCAAAAAACTTGTTGCAGGCGGCAAGAAAATCACTCCATAGCTGATCTCCCAACTTCCTGGGAACAACCCCAACAGTTTTCCACTCTTTTTGCAATGCTATTAATTTATCACTTGTAGATTTCCAATTGGTACTGTCTGACAATGCCTGTGCTTTTTCTACAAGTTTCTTCTTCTTTTCAATATTCTCAGCATATTGATTCTTTAATTCTTTGAAAAAAACAGCCTTGCGCGTAAAAAAATCATCGCACATATTGCGAAAGCGTTCAAATATCTTAACATTCATCTTTTGTGGCGCAAAACCAATGGTTTTCCACTCGGCCTGAATATCAATAATTTCTTTTGTATGTTTTTCCCAATCATGAGCTGTTTTATTTTCTTCTTGTACAATAGCTTCTACTCGTTCGCACAAAACTGTTTTCTTTGCTAGATTTTCTTCTTCGCCTGCACGAAGCTCTTCAAAATGCTGCTGGTGACGCTTATTAATAACCGTTGATGCAGTCTTAAAACGGCTCCATATCTGTTCACGAAGCTCTTTTGTGACAGGACCTATTTCGCGATACTCCTGATGCAGTTCTTGTAACTGATGAAAAGCACTGATAACATCCGGCTCGTCAGCTAGTTTTTCTGCACTTTCGCAAAGCTTTTCTTTTAATTCAAGATTCTTCTTGAAATCATATTCTCTTGCTTCGCTATTGAGTTTCAGTAAATCATAAAACTGCTCAACGTAAAGATGATAATGACGCCATAATTCATTAGCCTTATCTGCCGGAACAGTTTTAATTTCTTTCCACTCCTGCTGTAGCTCTTTAAATATTGTATAAGACTTGTTGGCTTCATCCGGCGATGTAGCCAAAGCCTTTATCCTTTCAATGATGTCAAGTTTTTTACTTAGATTTTCCTGTTTTTCTTTCTCTTGTTCTAAGAAAATCTTTGCTCTCCGCTCTTTAATAACCCCCATCTGCGCCTTAAATTCCTCTTCGATAGCATCGGGAAAAACTTGATACAACTCGGGCTCGCCGCCATTGCCCAAGTATTCTTTTTGCTGTGCTTCTCGCTCTGCAAGATGTAACTTATAAAATGTAGTTTTCAGATAATCCACTTCGTCCTTACTAGGTATTTCATTATCTGCAACAATTCTCCTAGCACGTTCTAAAATCTCCTCTTTAGATTTATAGTTCTTCCCCACAGAAGTTTCTGTCATAGCCATTTCTACTGGAACGTTGTGCGTTTTATCTTCTTGCTTTTCAAGGGTAAGGGCAGGACTCATCACATTATCCACAAGTATTTCCGTAGATTCTTTTTCGTTTTCAGTCCCGTTAAATCTTTTTTCCTGATCGTCCATCATTTTATTGTTTTTAGTGGTGTTATCGTTTTCCATTTGGTTTTTAACTTGTTGCAAACTTAATAAAAATATCAGATATGCCGATACTAAATATCATTTTTTGTTTTTAAAATGCTTACAGCAGTCGTTTTATCCTCAAAATCCACCACGACATTCCAGATACAAGAAAAGATATCACAATAGCAATGGCAAATCCCCACCGACTGGTTTCCATCCCATTGATAAGGTTCATTCCGAACAACGACGCGATAAGGGTTGGGAACATCATAATAATACTCACAGAGGTTAATGTACGCATCACTGTATTCATATTATTATTAATAATACTGGAATAAGTGTCCATCGTCGATTCAAGAATATCCGAATAAATACTTGTAGTTTCTCGAGCCTGTGTCATCTCAATATTTACATCCTCGATAAGGTCTGCGTCAAGTTCATCTATCTGCAATTTAAACTTTAACTTAGATAATAGGTTTTCGTTACCTCTAATTGAGGTAATAAAATAGGTAAGTGAATCCTGCAACCGGCTTAGACCAATCAATGACTCATTATTGACGCCCTGATCAAGGTTGTGTTTGGCCTTTTCAATAAGGATATTAATTTGTTTCAATCGCTTCAAATACCATACAGCCGAAGAAAGAAACAATCTAAAAATCATATCCACATGATCGGTAAACCCTACTCCCCGTTTCTGCTGATAACTCACAAAATCAATCATCATATTTGTTTCATAAAAACAAACCGTAATCATAATATCACGCTTATGAATAATACCGAGAGGAACCGTTGTATAAGGCGTGCGCGAGCGAATTTCTTTTACATACGGGATACGTAAAATTATCAGCATCCAACCATCATCATACTCATAACGTGCACGCTCGTCAGCATCGCTGATGTCTGAAAGAAAATAATCGGGGATATTAAACTTTTCTTCCAGCATCTGCTGATCGTCTTCCGTCGGACAAGTTACCTGAACCCAGCAGTTGGGCTGCCATTCGTCAATAATCTTAAGCGTTGAGTTAATATTCCAGAATGTTCTCATATTGCCAATCTTCGATAATAATACATAAGCTGAAGATGAGCCTTCAAGAACATCATCTTCAGTTCTCAATTTTTACTTCTCGCGTGATAATCATCCATAAATAAATGAATACTGATTTCTTTTGTGGTGCAAAGGTAATTAAATATCGGATAACAAATGCAGCATCGGTCGAAAAATAAGCCTAAAGAATAGGATTTAAGCATTATACATCATGTTTTTTCAATACACGATGGGGTATACTCCGTGACCAAGTAGTTCAATAGGACAGCCAAAGTATTCGCGTAGCTCGCTGCCCGATATTTCAATACTATTGTGGTAATGTAGCGTTTTATTAACGCAGGCCACAGTCTTTACGTTCTGAAGAATTGTTCCTATATCATGACTAACAACAACCACAGCACAATCTTGATTAATAGCATCGAGCATTTCGTACATTTGTTCCTGAAACTGCTTATCAATATAGGTATTGGGTTCATCAAGCACCACCACATCGGGACGTGCTACGATAGCACGAGCAAGAAACACACGCTGCAGTTGTCCCCCACTTAAAGTGTTAATAGGGCGGTCTTTAAAATCGTCCATACCAATACGTCGAAGCGTTTCGGAAACTTGCTCGTGGTGGAAATGGGTGAAGGCTTTAAGAAGGCTTTTCTGCTTACTCAAACCCGAGAGCACCACTTCTGCGACGGAGATAGGAAAACGACGATCGATATCGTTATACTGAGGCAGATAGCCGATGGAGATGTAGGGTGTGGGGGCTCCGTTGCGATAATAGCTCACGCTGCCCGAAAGAGGTCGTATCATACCGAGAATAACGTGTAGAAGGGTTGTTTTACCGCCGCCATTAGGACCGATAACGCCAAGAAAGTCGTGATCAAAGATGTTTAAAGAAACATTTTTCAGCACCAGTTTTCCGTCGTAACCGGCAGAGATATTTTCGAGTTTGATGATGGGTTGTTCATTCATTATTGCAGAGATTTGGCTATAAATATCATTTGGTCTGCCCAGTGGTAACTCAGCGGATTGATATTTACGACTTGGGTGCCAACCGCGTGGGCCACAATTTCAGAATTGGAGTTAGCAAACTCTTTCTGCAGAAAGAGTACCTTTACACGGCATTTTTTTGCCTCACCAATAGTGTATGCTAATTGTAAAGCAGAGGGTTCACGCCCCTCATCTTCGATGTGTATCTGCTTCAATCCATACTCTTTTGCGAAATACGTTAGAACAGGATGATAAATCAGGAATGCTGTAGACTTTTCTTTAGTAAGTTTCTCACGAATTGCCGTGTCGGTATCGCGTATTTTGTTAATCAGCGCTTCAAGGTTTGCCTTAAAATAGAGACTGTCTTGTTTGTTAATCTGAGCCAGCGCGCGATAAATATTTCGGGCAATGATCACAGCATTCTGACAGCTCATCCACGTATGCGGATCATTGATACCTTCAGAACTTTCTCGCGGAACAATTCCCTCAGACGAGTCAACAATGATAGTATGCGGTGCGTTGTCTTGAAGTTTGTTCATCCATGTATGCTCAAACCCTATGCTACCTACCTTGATATAAAGGGCACTGCCACCTAGTGCCATCATTTGTTGCACGGTAGGCTCATAGGTTTCAGGATTTCCACCTTTAGGCACCATTGCATTAATCTCAAATTTATCACCTGCAATGGCCTCTGTAAAATATCGCAGCGGCTCTATTGTTACGGTTATAGTTTGCTTAATGCCTTGTCGAGACTGTGTGCAACCACACAACACTATACCGAAAACTAAAAGAAGAAAACTAGCAGAGTTTTTTATTTGTTGATGTTTCATTATTTATCGTATGGATTTGTATATCTGTGCTATAAAAAGAGTAGCGTACCATAGACCAGAAGAATAAAACGCAGGAATTTTCCCAACGTCATACTGATCAGGGTTACTGTCACATTGGCGCGCATCAATCCCAGCACAACAGTAATAGCACTGCCCAGAATGGGGAGAAAAGCGAAAAAACCCATCCAAGCTCCTCGACCGCCCATAAACCGTTCTGTCCGATGGAGCTTTTCTTTCTTTACATGGAGATATTTCTCTATCCAATCTATTCTACCCAATCTTCCTACGCCGTAGTTGAACATGCCACCAGCCACATTACCAACAGTCCCGTAAAAGATAAGTTGCCAAGAATTAAGTCCAGAAGCCAACAGAGCCACCATTATGGCTTCACTACTAAAGGGGAATACACTGCCGGCAAACACGGCCGAAAGAAACATCCCCCAGTAACCATTGCTGATAAGAAAGTTAATAATTGCATCCATAAAAATATATTAGTTGATTATAAGCAATGGCGTGCATATGATCTTTAACCAAGCGTTGCAGCCATTCTTCGTTATTTTGCCCATCAATAAAGGATAATTTTTTATTTTAATAAGTTCCGTAAACGGTAGAAAACTCATTTTCCGATTTCTTTACCCACCGATCTGCAGAGACACCTCTGAAAAAGGCCGCAATAAATAAATTTATGCCGAACTGACGTATAAATTATAAACAATTAGTACAAATGCTGATACCAATATAAGCAGAAAAACTATATTGTCAAATGTAGTATTAGCAAATGCAAAAAAATGGGCAATAAGTGGCGCAGTTGTCACAATCATAATGGGCAGCAAACCTTCGAAATGCCGTGGTTGCAAAATAAGGAATGCAATACAGCATATATCTATTAAACTAAATATTTCGTAAAACATACGGGTGCGTATCTTGTCACCGCTTCGGCTGGCTAAAGAATGACTAATACCCCAAAAGGCCAAAAGTGATATATAAGAAAAGGTTAGAAGCTGGGGGGTGCTGACTAAACTGCAATCAAAAAACGGCTGAAAGATGATGATGCTTGTAAAATGCTCTATCAACCTACCGAACTGATTTTTATATACAGCATATACACCCATAAACCAATAGGGAAGGAGTAAGCCTAGTAGGGATGCCCAAAAGTTTTTTCTTGTCATGGACAACACCTTGGTTTTATGGAGAAGCCACAGGAGTGGAACAAAAAAAAGTATCTGAATAAACACCATGGAAGCAATGCCAATACAGATATAGGAATAAAATGTATATCCGGCGGCAGAAGAGTCCTGATAGGTACTGAGCGAAAAGAGGTAGTAACCAACAAAACTTACCTGCATAACAGTACTCTGCACCGATGGAAAAATTAAATTGGCCACCATAACCAACATCAAAAAGGAAGCAGGAACTAGTTGACTATAAAAGCGCAAAAGAACGTTAGCCTTGTCTAAGAGAAACATCAAATAGGTAGAAAGTGCCAGAGCAGATAACTGCAACCACAACTGCTGACGTA
This sequence comes from Hoylesella saccharolytica JCM 17484, assembly GCF_000614205.1. Lineage (GTDB taxonomy): Bacteria > Bacteroidota > Bacteroidia > Bacteroidales > Bacteroidaceae > Prevotella > Prevotella saccharolytica. The sequence goes on along the minus strand of NZ_BAKN01000016.1, from coordinate 31,422 downwards.
ACAATCCACCCGCCATTAATATCATAACAACGCAAACTATCGTAATTAGTAGTACCCTTCTGCTAACCGCTATTTGTTTTTGCAATCTTTTTACGTTCATCTTTACAGATCCAGTCCAATATCTCGCCTGAAATACTTATCGGTAAACTCTATTTGGGCGGCTACTTCAAAACTTTTCATCAAAGCCTCATTTTTATCCTTTCCATAAGAACTCACGGCAACAACACGCCCACCGTCAGAAACAATTTCACCATTTTTTAAAGCTGTTCCGCTATGAAAAACAATGCTATCCTTTACATTGTCGAGCCCCAAAATGGGGTATCCCTTCTTATACGCTTGGGGATAGCCGCCACTAACGAGCATAACGCATACAGCAACACGCTCATCAAACGCTATTAGGCGCTGATCAAGATTACCTTCTGCAACTCCCTCAAAGAGATCAACAATGTCGCTTTTTAAACGCAACATCACACTTTCAGTTTCAGGGTCACCCATGCGACAATTGTATTCAATCACCATCGGTTCGCCCTCTACATTAATCAATCCAAAGAAAATAAAACCTTTATAGTCAATATGCTCGGCAGATAATCCGTTAATGGTGGGCCGAATGATGCGTTCTTCTACTTTTCTCATCCAATCTTTCGTGGCAAACGGGACCGGTGTTACGCTTCCCATTCCACCCGTATTCAAACCCGTATCCTGCTCTCCTATTCGCTTATAATCTTTTGCCTCAGGCAGAATTTTATAATTCCGACCGTCAGTAAGTACGAAAACAGAGCATTCAATACCACTAAGAAACTCTTCGATAACCACCGAAGCAGAAGCTTTGCCAAACATTCCACCTAACATCTCGCACAATTCTTTTCTTGCCTCGTCTAACGTTGGCAATATCAGCACTCCTTTTCCTGCACACAATCCATCGGCTTTCAGTACATAGGGGGGCTTCAAGTTTTCAAGAAAAGTAATGCCTTCCTCAATAGTTTGCGATGTAATAGTTTGATAGCGGGCCGTAGGAATACCGTGTCGAGCCATAAAACCTTTAGCAAAATCTTTGCTTCCCTCTAACGCAGCACCTCGTTTGGATGGGCCGATAACAGGAATATCAGCCGTGAGCGGATCGTACTTAAACGCATCATAAATACCTCGTACTAAAGGGTCTTCCGGCCCAACAACAACCATATCTACATGCCGACTCAACACAAACTCTTTCAATTGATCAAAATCGTTTACGCCAATAGGAACATTTTCACCCACAAGCGCAGTACCGGTATTGCCGGGAGCAATAAACAAGCGTTCAACTTTGGCACTTTGAGCTATCTTCCATGCCAATGCATGTTCTCTGCCTCCACTTCCCAATAACAATATCTTCATTATTTTTTACTTTAAATAATCATCGAAATATTGTGAAATTCTCTCGTGTAAATGCGTACTTTGATGTCCTCGCATATTATGAGGCTCGCCGGGATATACGAAGAAATCTGGCTGCGTACCATTTAAAATACATTCTTTGAGGAAATTAAGACAATGCTGAGGAACCACCACCGGATCGTTCATACCCGTTATTATCTGCAGCTTTCCTTTTAAATTCTTTGCTTTGGATAGCAGACTGCTCTCCTTATATCCACCAGGATTATTCTGAGGCGTACCCATATAGCGTTCACCATACATCACCTCATACCACTTCCAATCAATAACAGGGCCACCTGCAACACCAACCTTAAATACATCGGGATAAGTGGTCATCAGATTTATTGTCATAAAGCCACCATAGCTCCAACCATGCACACCTATTCTCGTAGCATCAACGTAAGGTAGCTGTTTTAAAAAATCTACTCCTTTCATCTGATCTTTCATTTCTTCAATACCTAAATGATGAAAAGTAGCTTGTTCAAAAACACGCCCTCGCCCACTGCTTCCTCTATTATCAAGAATAAATAATAAATATCCCTTTTGCGCCATGTATGTTTCCCACCCACGCGACCAATAATGCCAACGTGCCTCAACATTGCGTACGCCCGGCCCTCCATATACATATATAATTGTAGGATACTTCTTGTTAGGGTCGAAATTAGTAGGTTTAACCATTCGATAATATAGGTCTGTCGTATTATCAGCCGCCTTGATTGTTCCCGAAATATATTCGGGAAAGTCATATCCCAACCAAGGATCAGTAGCCTGATAGTAAGAGAGTTTTTTTGCTGTAGTTACATTAATAATAGAGATATTGCGCGGAACAGTAGGTTCGCTGTAGTTATCAATAAGCCACTCACCTGTTAAAGAGAGAGCCGGACTATGGCTTCCGCCAAGACCTATTGTATTTGCATGACATCCCTTCCCATTATCCAATAAACGTCTTTTACCCGTTTGTAAATTCACTGCATATATATTGTTCTGTATCGGACTACTTTCTGTAGAAAGAATAATAGCTTCTTTTGTTTTCTTATTTAACCCAATCAAATCCAATACTACCCATTTACCTTTCGTTAGTTGCTTCAAAAGCGTACCCTTTATGCTAAAAAGATAAAGATGGTTATAACCATCTTTGTCACTTTGTAGAATAAACTGATCAGGATTCCACGACAAAAAAGTTATAGGGCGCATAGGATGTACATACTTATCACTATGTTCCGTATATAAGGTTTCAAGTTTGATACCAGTATCCGTATCGTACACATCAAGCGAATAATCAGTCTGCGTCCGGTTGATTTCTATGAGATAAATCTTCTTATCATCCGGTGCCCAAGCAATATTAGTAAAATAACGATTCGTAGGATCTCCCGTTTGAAGATAAATTGTCTGACCTTTTTTTACATCATAAACGCCTATTTCTACCTTATGACTTGTTTCTCCGGCCATAGGATACTTAATTGCAATTTCTGTAGAAATACGTGTATCAGTATCTACCAACGGATAATTTGCAACCATTGACTGATCCATTCGATAAAAAGCAAGTTTTTGTCCGTTATTACTCCAAAATGTTCCTTTGTAAATTCCAAATTCATCGCGATGCACACTCTGCCCGTAAACAATATTCCGACTTCCATCAAACGTTAGTTGTCGAGTATTACCATCTTTATCAGTAATGTATAGATTATTATCTCTTACAAAAGCAACGGCGCGAGAAGCAGAGTTCCAATCAGTAGCAGTTTGGTTCAAAGCAGACTGCTTCCATACTACTCGTTTGGTTTTCCAATTGATTAATTGTCGTTCTTTTCCATTGTTTACCAATACAAGAGATTGTGCGGAATAGGGAAATAACACATGATAGAGTGAATGTACTTTATTCTCTTTACTTGTACCAGCCCAATTATTAAGACTATCAACATCAAACAAACGCAATTCTTTCCCTGTATTCTTATCGATGAGAGCACAAAAGTTAGCATCAGTACGGACTAATTCGTTTCCCCACCAAGTGGTATAACGATTCTGAGGTACCATATTTCGATAATTACTACCACCAAAATTTAGTTCTTCGAGTGTGAATCGTTTTTGTGCCGACATCTTTTGCTGAGCTATTATACATAAACACCATAACAATGCTATTCCTATTTTCTTAATCTTCATCATCATTAAAACTTTTTGAATGTTTATTGTAGCTTCGCTGCACATACTTTTTATCTCGACTAAAGTCTTTACGTTTATTATCACTTCTTTTATGCTCACCTCTTTTTTTACCATCCGTTCCACATTCTCTCTCCCTCTCTTGAGATATTCGACGTTTGAAACTCTTTTCTCCTATAAATCCATCAATATCTGAAAAATGATGATGGAACGTAAACGAGCGAATATCACCTTCATTATTACCAGCTTTTTCCTCAAGACGTTTCTTAAACTCTCGTTTTTTTTTAAAACGATGTCTCTCGGCCATCTGTTTCTTCTCATCATCTGTCTTGATAACTCCACCTTCACTACGAAAAATTTTCAATTTTCCATCAAAAAGAGAATACTTACGAAATTCACATTCCAGCGAACCATTATAAACGGGTATTTTCATAGAGGGTTTCAGTCCAATTTGGTCGAAACATTCTTCTCGATAACTTAGAATCCATGCATCATTACCCAAGAACTGATGTTTCAGCCGTTCACCTATCATTTTATATGTTGACAATAGATTTGGAGTAGAAATACGCTCACCGTAGGGCGGATTCGTAATCATAATACTCTTACTTGAAGGTTGTGTAAAATTTTTGAAGTCAACCTGCTCAATGGTAATATCTTTGGTGAACCCCGATGCACGAACATTTAGCCGAGCCGTATTAATAGCTTTGATGTCTACATCGTAGCCATAGATGTGATGAGAAAACTCGCGCTCTTGTGAGTCATCATTATAAATTTGATCAAATAAATCTTGATCGAAATCGGGCCATCGTTCAAAAGCATAACCTTTCCGATACACACCCGGCGAAATATTTCGGGCAATGAGTGCGGCTTCTATCAGAAGCGTCCCCGACCCACACATGGGATCAATAAAATCTGTCTCACCCTGCCAACCGCTCATCAAAATCATACCGGCAGCGAGCACTTCATTGAGCGGAGCTTCAACCAACTCTTGGCGATATCCACGGCGATGCAAGCTATCACCACTTGAGTCAAGCGATAATGTGCAGTCGTATTCGGCGATATGAACATTGAGTCGGATATCAGGATTGCTGACCGAAATATTGGGACGGTCTCCAGTATGTTCGCGAAACTGGTCAACAATTGCATCTTTCACCTTATAGGTAACAAAACGCGAGTTGCGAAACTCTTCCGAATACACTACTGAGTCTACAGAAAAGGTCTTTCCCTTTTCGATATACAAACTCCAATCTATTTTTTGGATTTCGGCATACACATCATCTGCTGATTTGGCCCGAAATCGAGCAATAGGCTTAAGAACCCGAATGGCTGTGTGTAGCTGAAAATTGGCACGATACATTATCTCCTTATCGCCGGTAAACGACACCATACGTCGACCAACTTTTACATTATTTGCTCCCATTTGGGTGAGTTCTTTGGCCAAAACGGGCTCCAAGCCCATAAAGGTTTTGGCAATGAGGCCAAATTCCATTGTTATATAATTGTTTTTAATTGATTTTCTTAAAAATCTTTGTATAGGGTTCTATATCTTCGGTTACCCAAATATTGGCACCTATAACACAACCCTCACCAATAGTAATGCGCCCGAGAAGGGTTGCATTGGAATAAATTACAACATTATCTCGCAAAATAGGATGACGTGGAATACCTTTGATAGGCCTTCCTTCAGCATCAAGCGGAAAGCTACGAGCACCGAGCGTCACTCCCTGATACAGCTTTACATTATCACCGATGATGCAGGTGGCACCAATAACCACACCAGTACCATGATCAATAGTAAAATACCTTCCAATCTCAGCACCAGGATGAATATCGATGCCTGTCTCAGAATGGGCCATCTCGGTGAGCATCCGAGGAATAAACGGAATACCCATTTTAAGCAGTTCGTGCGCAACACGATAATTGGTAAGTGCCTTGATAACAGGATAACACAAAATTACCTCTTCGTAGCTTTTGGCCGCAGGATCGCCCTTATACGCTGCCGTAACATCTGTAGCCAACGTTTTCCGGATACGAGGTAGCAGAGTTATCAACTGGACAGAAAACTCTTCCGCCCTTCCACATAACCCTTCCGTCCGCATTGCTACTTCTTCGTCTTCTTCCGAACAAGCAAAGCATAATCCTGCCTGTATCTGATCAGAAAGCAAACGATGTAATCTTTCGATGTTCGCACCAATATAAAATTTCACTGTGTTGATATTTACCAACGATTTTCCGTAATATTCAGGAAAAATAATGGCACGCAGCAACTCAACAATCTCTTGAAGGACAGCCCCTGAGGGCAATGGGGTTCCATCTTTGTGTTGATGAAAAAGTCGTTTTAATAAAAAAGGCTCTGAAAGTTCTTTTACAGTTTCGGTAAGTGTGCCAATTAAATCTGCGTTGCCCATCACGTTACGTTATATCAATAATTTACGCTACAAAATTACGAATAAATATTGAAGGGAAAGAGATTTATAAGATGGAAAGAATAAAAATAACACATTTCTGTTTTTCTCCTTATCAACAATTGGAAAATACCTGTTTGTCTTTTTCTTTTTCCTAAACTAATTAGAAAAGTATTTTTCGTAATTTTGTACCATTAACAGAACCTAAATAAATAACAAACAAAATGAACAAAGAAACTTCAATCCGTGAGCCAAGAAATGAGAATAAGAGATTAACGTTTTTTTTCAGTCAACAACTCAAGGAGTGGAAAACTGCTCGTTATCGTTTTAAAGATCTTAAAAAAGTAAAAACAAAAAAGATAATATGCCGAGAAAATACGTTACAGGTGCAGTTTAATCCTGCACGAATGGTATCTACCGGAGCAAAAATCGATAAAAACAGTTTAGCAAAAAGGCCTTGCTTCCTGTGCGCGAAAAATCGGCCGCAAGAGCAAATCTTTATCCGACTTGACGAAGATTTCGACCTATTAGTCAACCCCTTTCCTATCCTACCAATGCATTTTACGATTGCTGCACAGCGGCATCAACCACAAAATATTCTTCCGAATTATACCGAAATCCACAATTTTTTATCAGTTTACGACAACCTAACAGTGTTTTACAACGGACCAAAATGTGGTGCTTCAGCTCCTGACCATCTACATTTTCAGGCCGGAATAAGTGGTTTACTACCATTACAAAAGGAGTGGGCACGTATCAGCAATAGTATCGAAAGATTGTTTACATTAGACGAAGGCAATGAGATTGCCGCACTTTCAACATTTATTTGTCCACTTTTTGTAATTTACAGCACCAGTGCAGAAACTGACGAAGCACTTTTCAGAAAGTTATATGAAACATTACCGAAAAGAGAAGACGAGAGTGAGCCAATGCTTAACATTGTAGCATGGCGCGACTGCGAAAAATATATCACTGTTGTTATTCCACGTGAACAACACCGCCCCTCATTTTATTCAGCAGTAGGAGATGCCCAATTCCTTATCAGCCAGGCGCATTGGATATGGCCGGTTTAATCATCACTCCCCGTGAAACAGACTTCGAACGAATCTCTGAGCAACAAGTTGAAACTCTCTATAAAGAGGTAGGCATCGGTTCCAATACATTTGAGCACATTAAAAGTAGACTAAAAAAAGTAACAGCTGAACAAGACAAAACAGATAAGGAAAAGGCTCCTGATGTGTCTGTGGGTATTTTGAGCAGAGAAAGAATACGTTTTAAACTAGAAAAATCTTATACAGTAAACGGCCAAGAGGTTAGCGGTGAACAAGAAGTTACATCTTCTTGCGGTAAAATTTTATGGAAAGATATGCTATATACCGAGCTACTCTTCCGTCCTCAAGCCCCAGATGCATCTTTCTCTATATATGATGTTACAATTGGGGTAAACTTTCATTGGGAGCAGAAGGAAACACAAACATTTACCGGGCAACTGCGCATCACTGTTGATGGAGAAAAACTGTACGCCATCAATACTTTGCCGGTAGAAAGTTACTTAGAAAGTGTGATATCTAGTGAGATGAGTGCAACCTGCGGGATAGAACTATTAAAAGCACATGCTGTTATTTCGCGCAGTTGGCTTTTGGCACAAATGGAGAAACGCAAGATAAACAGGATAGAGAAAGAGAAACAGATATCTTGCGTTCAAAAGGATGACGAACTGATTCGATGGTACGACCGGGAAGACCATACCCTCTTTGATGTCTGTGCTGATGACCATTGTCAGCGTTATCAAGGCATTACCAAAACAACGAGCAAAAATGTGACAGAAGCTGTGCAAGGAACACGTGGAGAAATTCTGATGTCGATTGCCGGAGAGATATGCGATGCACGTTTCAGTAAGTGTTGCGGTGGTATGGTAGAAGAATATCGGTATTGTTGGGAAGATATTGATAAGCCTTATCTTACCGCCTTACGTGATACTACTGAGGAAAAAGTGGATATAGATCTTACTAAAGAAGAAAACATCAAAAAGTGGATACATTCTTCTCCAAATGCTTTCTGTAATACTACCAACACAAAGGTACTATCACAGGTACTAAACGACTTCGACCAGATCACTAAAGATTTTTACCGTTGGCACGTTTCCTATACGCAGGAAGAGTTGTTGCAACTTATTTCGTCAAAACTTAAAATAGATTTTGGAAAAATTTTAAATCTTATCCCCTTACAAAGGGGGAAAAGTGGGCGTATTTCGCGACTGAAAATAGTGGGTACGAAGCGTAGTTTTATCATTGGAAAAGAGTTAGAAATACGCCGCATACTTAGTTCGAGTCATTTATATAGTTCCTCCTTTGTTATTGATTTGTTAGATCTAGATGCTGCCGGAGTTCCTCAACGGTTTAAGTTAATAGGTGCCGGGTGGGGACATGGTGTTGGGCTTTGTCAAATCGGGGCAGCCGTGATGGGCGAAAAAGGATATACCTATGATGCGATCTTAAGACATTATTATTCTGGTGCTCTATTGAAAAAGTTTTATGAATAAACTTATAGACAGACATAAAATAAGCCCTTGGAATTGGGGCCCAAGGCTTATTTGGCTTCGGGTTCACCATTTATTCCGATTATGACGCTATCAATCGTACTCTATAAACAATTGGGATTAAGTAATGCCGAAATAACCTTATATACCGGTTGGCTATATCTGCCATGGGTATTAAAGCCCTTTCTAGAATCAGTTATAGACCTAACAAAAAACAAACGGTTATGGTTAGTCTCCTCTGAATTACTTATCGGTGTATCATTCGGTGGTATCGCTTTTACCATTCCTACTCCATATTGGTTAGAGGGAACTTTCTTTTTTCTTTGGCTACTGGTCTTTTCCAGAGTTTTTCACAATACTACAACAAACCGGTTTTACACAGATGTACTAAACAAGAGGAAACAAGTGTGGTTTGTAAATATACGTAATATTTTTTATCAACTGGCTACCATTTTTGGACAAGGAATACTTGTGATGATAGTTGGAAATCTACAGATTATATATCACAATATCAGTCTATCATGGAGCTTAATGTTTTATGCAGTCGCAGGCCTTTTTATTGTTCTCTGGTTATTCGCCATACTGCCTAATAAAATAAGCACTATAACTTATCCCATACAAGCTAAAAACATCATGGAATACATATGCGATAAAGTCTATTTATTGATCAGAGAAATAAATATCCGAGAAGTGTTTATTATGTTTTTACTACTATTGCTTTACCGTATTCCTGAAGCATTATTATCCAAAATCTCAACTCTATTTCTTATTGACGCAGTACACAACGGCGGTCTAGGACTTTCACCACAAGAATTTGGATTTACTCAAGGCACAGTAGGCATCATCGCTTTTGTAGTAGGAACCGTTCTTGGTCGATTTTCTATAAGTCGTTCGAAATTCAAAAAACAACTCATCCCCATAACCTGTACACTAATACTACCCAATATCGTGTATGTGTACCTTAGTCAAAACCTACCATGCGACTTTATCACTATCAATGCCTTTATTTTTATCAGCCAGATAAGTTATGGTTTTGGTTTTACCGCTTATACTTTTTACCTGATGCATTACGAGCAAGATAATATCAGTTCATATCGTCAAACGTTTTTTACTTCATTCCTATTACTTTCGATTATGTTGCCGAGTATGTTTTCAGGAGTTATTCAGGAATTAACAGATTATAAAACATTCTTTCTCATTACATTGTACTGTTGTCCACTACCACTTATCATCGCATTCCTACTCAAAAAATACATTTTTCATTTTCTCAACAATCCGTAATTCCCCATCTTTTCAACTTATTCTAACAGTGAAATTAATCTATTCTTCCGTCTATTTTGTAGACTCAACTACCTCCGATTGCTGAACAGTTTCATTGGTATAATTTTCTAATGCGTCAGCAACAGCCGACGATTGGCAGTTCATCATATGGGCAACCTGTCGACGAGTTTTCATAATTTTAATCGTATCAATACATTCAACAACACCGTATAAGATCATACTCCACCCGAGAATAAGTAGCGGAGCAGAAGCAATCCACATTGGTTTGATAATAGAAACTACGCCTATGAGTAATATTACAGACGACATGATCCAGAAGAAAATATTGATACGCACTAATTTTACAATAGAAGCCAACAAAACATACTGGCCTATAGCACCAAGAATCAGAAGCGCACCAAGAATATAAACCATCCAATTGACAAACGAATTAGGCATTAGAGCAAGAATAAGTCCCAACAAAAGGCTCCCCATACCAACAAGTGGGAATGACGGAGTAAAAGTCGGTGTCGATTTTACGCTATCTAAATTCATTTCAGACGACTCAGCATTTCGCGTCACAAAATAGATAATACAAGTGATTAGACCCGAAAGAAAAAACAATATACCAATGCTAATCGTAAGCCATGTAATGGTTTCTTCACGATACATGATTAATAATACACCTACTATGACAGCCGTAATGGCGCGAAAAAAGGAGGTTTTGATTAATTTCATACTTATTGTTTCTGTAAGATATATGTAGCAAAAATACGAACTATCTTTTATTACTGCAATTATTTTGACTAAAATTATCCACCGAAACAACACAATAAACACATTTAGAGAAAAGTGTATGTTGGCAAACTAAAGTACACAACAAAAAATGTAGCTATTTTGTTTGATACTTCATCATTTTGTTTGATGTACGTTGTCAAACCATATATATAGGGCAGCATAGCAAACCTATCAAGGATGACAACTATATATTAAATATTAAATACACACACTAAAACAATCCGAAAAGCATTCAACAAACCTAAAAGTTATGCTTCTACACCTCAAATACATATCTATGTATATACTTTTTCTAGTGATTTAACATGTCCTTGACATTTACTAAATCACCATTTTTCTACACATAAAAGCTCGCAACAGCACCTTACCGTTGTGCAAAAACAAATCGAAACACTTATACTGGTGCACCTTTTATTCGTACAAATCCGTTCTAACCGTAAACCAATAGAGAAATCAGTAACGCTAATAGTTTATCTTCGTCCACCAAAATGTCCACCACCACGAGAATCTGCATCGAACAACCGGGGGGAAGGCGAGCTGTTACTTTGCGAACGACTAGGACTGAATGTATTATTTGGTCGGTTAGGATCTAAAGATGATAACGCTCCCCGTGCTCCCCCAAAATGACCATCGTCCACATTTTCCGCTTCTGAGTCAATACCACCAATTACTGTTATTCGGGTACTACTTGGACGATCGTTCATACTGTTACGCGAGCCATCAAAACGAGCACCAACGCTACCATACTTACGTCCACCAAATCTCGAGTTAAAAGATGAATTTGTTTCGTCAAAACGACTTCCGTTACGACTCATTCTGCTTTCGAAAACTCCGAAACGGTTTTCTCGCTCTCTGTCACTATCATATTGGGCATTAGAAGAACGCTCTTGAATACCACTTCCAAATTGTTCGAGTGAAGTACTTTGCATTGGCAGACCGGCAAATTTCGCACCGCCGCTATAACCACCACGCTGATAGCAATCACGCATACCGAAATCGTATCTGCATCCAAATTGTCGTTCATTATACCAACTTCTATAACCGTTCATTTGCCAACTATGAGCACCGCAATAGGTCTTATAAAATGGGGGGTAACCGAAATAATAATAATCTCTGTGCGGATATCTTGCATATACTCTAAATCGCCAGCGACCCATTTCATAACATAAGGCCGATAGAAGTAATCCGTTATACAATAGGTACGGTATTGCCAATCAAAGAGGACACAACTAAGATCAGTATTTCTTCTGCGCCAGTAGATACCGTAAAGATCGGCATAATGGTCTATGCTGATAAAATAATCAAGATTGATTTCATAAGCAGCCTCATACTGATCTTCGGTAAGATTAAGTTCATAGGCCATCTTGTCTGTAAGAAAGAGTGCTTGCCGACGAGCCTGTTCATAGCTCATCGCATTAAGAGAGAGTACGCAATTTAGCAATATCACTAAGGCAACAATTAACTTCTTCATAATCGTATACTTAAAATCGTTAAACATTCCATTTCTTATTTTTCTGTTCTTTATCTTAAAAAAACTGCATGTAACTTTTGTAGCACCTTCCTTCGGTTGTTACAGAAAAGGCTTTAGGTTGATGCTGCGAAGATAGGTTTAGAACAGGGTTAAAAGAAAGGATTTTCCCTAAAATCATTAAGGAAAATCCCTATAAAATGTTCGAACACGTTCTATACAAGTAAATTATCGGTCGGGATGATGGTCGGGTAGATGGAACTGATAATTGCTGTTAAGTGCTTTTTCTACCTTGTTGATTTCTACGAAGGTAGTTCCACCACCTTCGCCGAAACTTCCACTCAAGTAGGCTATTTTATCATCAAGTGAGATGTATCCTTTTTGTCGCAACATTCTTAGCGCGGCGAAAAACATATACTGTGCGGGTACATGCTCTTTCTGATAGATCGGAATAACACCGTAACTAAGATTGAGCCAGCGTTGCGTTTTTTCTTTATAGCAAATAGCAAGCACAGGGGTTGCCCCACGAAAAGAAGCAAGGATACGGGCCGTTTCTCCGGTTTCGCTGTCAGTGATAATGCCTGCCACGCCCAATTTGCAAGTAGACTCAATGGCCGAATAAGCCAAAAACTCTTTTTGACTACAAGTGTCTGAGAGCGATATTTTAAGACCTTTTAGCCGTAGGCGATCTTTTTCTGCTTGTTCAGCAATAGTTGCCATCGTTTGCACCGCTTCAACAGGATACTTGCCCGATGCAGTTTCACCACTGAGCATAAGGGCGTCGGTCCGATAATAAATAGCATTGGCGATATCGGTAACTTCGGCACGGGTAGGACGCGGGTTATTAATCATCGTGTGCAACATCTGGGTTGCAACAATAACAGGTTTCTTCTTAAGAATACATTTATGTATAATCTCACGTTGCAACCCAGGAATACATTCGATATGGACCTCGATTCCTAAATCACCACGTGCAATCATGATACCATATGACGCATCAATAATTTCATCAATATGGTCTATACCCTCCTGATTTTCTATCTTCGAAATAATCTTGATATCGCTATTATGTTCGTAGAGAATTTTCTGAACAGCTTGCACATCTTCTGCCGAACGTACAAAAGAATGCGCAATAAAGTCCACATCTTGTTCAATAGCAAGAAGGATATTACGGTAGTCTTTCTTAGTGATGGCAGGCAAATCAATGTGTTCACCAGGCACATTAACACTTTTGTGAGCTCCTAGCTGTCCGTCATTCTGCACCTGCGTAATCAGCATGGGACCGTCTACTTCAAGCACTTTCATATTCAACTCACCATCATCAAAAAGGATTTCGTCACCCACTTTCACGTCATTGGCAATATCGGGATACGACACATTGAGGATATCGTGAGTGGTATCCACATCCGGACGGCCGAAAATCTTCACAATCTCGCCACTTTTATAGTCGATAGGTTCTAATACGTTGGTTGTTCTTATTTCGGGACCTTTCGTATCAATCATCAACGCAATGTGAGACGAAACGGCTCTGACATTTTTTATTATATTCTTTATACCATCTTCTGAAGCATGGGCGGTATTTATACGCACCACATTCATCCCTGCAAAAAAAAGTTTGCGAATGAAATCCTGATCACATCTACGATCACTGATGGAGGCAACAATCTTTGTTTGTTTCATATACTTGTATACTATATTGTTGTAATATTTATTGTATGCAAAGATAACGAAAAAAGAAAAAAGAAAAAGGACTTGAAAGTTTTTTTAGTGTAAGCAAGATCTTGTTTTACGTTTCAAAAACCTAAAGCCGTTATAAGAGGAGAGAAAATATAAGAAGAGAGCTATAATCACTTGAGAATAAGAACAACCGACCTGCGTACCTCCACAATGAATAGAGACAGACGCCTTAAAAAACAAGAAGATTCTCCTTTAAGTCTTACATAAAAGACATCCCCCTATCAGTATCCCTAGTTCATAGTTTACTACCAGAAAATCTATCTATCAACCAGCGTAAGAAAAAGTATATTTCTTCTTGCAACCGAAAAAGAAACCAGGAGAAGCATAAAGGCATATAACCAAACTTTAAACGATTGCGAGACTTCAGCAATCGAGGTTGAACTGCTTTCCATGCACGTTTAATTTCTGCCACTGCATAGAGTTGATCAGAGGTGGAAAGACTATTACGATGACGGAAATAAAATTGATAAAGATCGATCACCGTGAGCCAATAAATGTTCTCGTAATAACACACGAGATATTGAGTAGATTCCTGCCCACATAGAAAAGCACGTAGACTCTCGGCAGCTCGCAGGCGGTCGAACCGTCTAACACTTATCTTATTTGTAGACGAAACGGCGTGCTGTCGGTAATAATATATTCCCCCACAGGACCTTACTTCCCGAGAAGCCCAATAATGTATTCGAGCAGTGTTTTCATCGCTGTAGTATCGACAGGTTTCATCATAAGGATATTGTTGATGGATGGAAGCACGCACCATATAAATGCCGTGTATCTGCCACGTAAGACTGAACTCGCAAGCTATAATTCCACTTAAGACTTCAAACGATAGCGTTTCAAATGGACACATTCGGTTAGGAAAGACTTTCACAAATTGAAAAAGGACACTATCAGTGTGGGGATGCTGTAAAAAAATGTTGTAGGCCTGCATCAAGGCATCGGCTGAAAACCAATCATCGGCATCGAGCATACAGATGTAATCGCTCGCAACATGCTTCAATGCCTCGTTTCGGGCGTGTGCGATGCCACCATTCGTTTCGAGCGCAATCACCTCTATCCGCTCGTCTTGTTCGGCATATCGATGCAATAAATCAAGCGAGTTGTCGGTTGAAGCATCGTCTACACAGATAATCTGAATGTCCTGTAAAGTTTGCTGCAGAAGCGAATTCAAACATTCTTCAAGAAAAGGTGCAGCATTGTATACAGCAACAAGGACAGCAACTTTACTCATGGTAGAATTTCCCTTTCATTTTATTAACCAATGTAGACCAGAGATGTGTTTTCTTTCGCAGAATATTGACCGATACAAGCATACTTATAATAGAAAGCAAAAAGCCACCAATCCAATAGATCCAACAAACCGTCGTAAAGGTGAGTACATATGCCATAACACAAAGTGGAAACTGCCACAAAAAATATTTACAAACAGTAAACGAGAGACGATAGGCATACTTTAAATGAGCATAAACTAAAACTAAGATAAAATCAAGGATTCCTACAGCAAATATGGCAATACCAATACCGGTTAAGCCTTTCCATTGAAACCCAATAATGACAAAGATAACCCAAAATACATCATATACAGCTTCAAGAAAAAGGTAAGAACGGGAGTGACCTTTGGCTAGGGGAAGATACTCAATAGGTAAGCGCAAGGCACGAAGATACATAGCAAACACCATGATCTGCATCATTCCCAAAACGGGAAGGAACTTGCCACTATATAGTAAAGGTAATAATACCGGCAGTGATACGACAAAAAAAATAGAGATGGGGGCAAGCAGAAGAAACGATACTTCAATCTGCCTGTTAACAGTCTGGTTCATTGTAAATTGCTGATGGATAACAGCCGAAAGGCGCGGAAAATAATCTGTTTCCATCGCAATAAGAACGGTCGAAGCGTAAGTTATCGTCATCATATAGCCAGCATTATACAATCCCACAGTATCCAACGAGGATTCTGTATTGAGATAAGTCCGTATAAGAAAGTCTGCACCGCTTCCCAAGATACCTGCCAATACATAAGCTATCCCCAACCTTATCATACCTAACCCCTCACAATAATTCTCTTTCTTATAAGATATATACAACGGATAACAACGATAAGAATAACCGATAGTCAGAAACATTTGTACCAGTGCCATGATGAGCAGTGAAGGAACAATAGCCGCTTCACCAAAAAAATAAAACAAAGGTATTGACAGTAATAAAGACAAAAAAACATTATATATAGAGAGTTGTGCCAAAAAGCGAAGATTGCGAGTACCTTTCAGTATGGCAGTTTCGCTCGCTGTGATAGCCATCATACCTACGATCGGCGACAACAAAACAAAATGAAGCGTATGATTTCCCCACGTAAAAGTAAAATCGCTGAGTAGTGGACTTAATATCAAACATAGAAAGCTACCCAACAGTGCTGTGAGCAGAGTCCAAGTTCGTAAAACAACAATTGCCCTCCTTAATTTTACCTGATCATCTACTCGTATGCTTCGGATATATTCCGTATGGCACTGATAGATAAACCAAAATTAGTAGAATCAGAGACTAATTTAAGAGTTGAATTAAAAAGCGAAATCAGTCCCATGCCTTCTGGTCCGAGAATCATTGCAACAAACTTATTACGAATCATTCCGACAAGGATATTAAGTCCTTGAACACCACTAAAAAGCCCCGTGTATTTCAGGATGTGGGAGTAGCCTGTTACTTTCACCGTCTTTCTCATTCATAAATAAAAACGAAGAACAATATTCTTTATTACTTTTTTGACGTAACTTTGCCAAAAGTCAAATATGAAATTAAGCATCATCATCCCTGTATACAAAGTAGAACATACACTGAGTCAATGTATTGAGAGCGTATTGGCACAGTCGTTTACAGATTATGAGATACTTCTGATAGACGATGGGTCACCGGACAATTGTCCGCAAATCTGCGACCAATGGACAGAGCAAGACAATAGACTGAAAGTCATACACAAACCAAATGGGGGACTAAGTGATGCAAGAAATGCGGGCATTGACAAAGCACAAGGGGAATATATAACTTTCATTGACTCAGACGACACGCTCGAGAAAGATACACTCAGCGAAATAATGAATGCTTTTACACTATATCCTGTGTATCAAATCATTGAATATCCAGTTTCTGTTCACCACTATTCTGATAGGGCATACATTTTACACTTTGAAGAAAAGGGATACACCAACTTCCACGATTATTGGATAAGTCACAAGGGATATACGCATGCTTATGCCTGGAACAAAGTATATCACAGAAAATTATTTACCGACATCCGTTTTCCTGTCGGTAAACTGTTCGAAGACATCATTACAGTGGCAAAACTCCTGAAGCTATCAGGAAACATTCTGACCATTTCGCGAGGACGATACAATTATTGCGAAAACAAGAATGGACTAACAGCACTTGCCGGAAAGGATGATTTAAAACAATTGCTATTGTGGCATCTGCAAATACGTAGAGAATACATTCAACCACAAAACGAATCTACCAAAAACAACATCCGAGCTATTCATGCCAATGCTCGATACGAGTTATACTTGGTAAACATCCAACTGGACATTTACCGAATGGGCAATACAACCCCATATTTTACCGATTGCCATATCCCCCTTGGATTCCTTTTTACACAAAACCTCTCTATCATTATGAGAGGTAAAGCACTCATCATTCAATTATTCGGAATTAAAGCACTATGTCGTATTCATCTATTCGCACACAAATTGATAAAGAAAATACTTTAAGCTTCATCATACCCTATTATAATGTGCCTATTGACATGCTTAAGACGTGTATTGATAGTATTCTCTGCCTGTCACTCAATCCACAAAAACGTGAAATCATCCTCATAGACGACGGATCGGATACGTCTCCCCTACCTCACCTGCAAGCCTATGCCGATAAGCTTATCTACATCCGACTTCCCCATACAGGACTTAGCAATGCCCGAAACACCGGTATAAGAATCAGTACTGGAAAGTATATTCAATTTATCGATGCCGACGACTTTCTTCTCCAAACACCTTACGAACATTGCCTGGACATAATGAGATATCATCATCCCGACATCGTTTTCTTCGACATTACCAAAACCTACACTACAAATCTGCCCCTCAACTTTGAAGGCCCTATCGACGGAACACAGTATATGCGTCAAAACAACCTCAAAGCATCGGCGTGCGGCTATCTGTTTAATAGAAAAATTTTGGGCGATTTGCGGTTCAGACCTAAAATCTACCATGAAGACGAAGAGTTTACCCCGCAGTTACTGTTGCGTGCGGAGAGAGTCTTCACCACCAATGCTAAAGCGTACTACTATCGACTTCGCAACGAATCAATTACACGCAAGAAAGATGTAAAGAATACCATCAAAAGACTTACCGATATGGAGAGTATTATCAAGAATTTGCAAAGAATGGCTGACATCGCACCGCAGGAAAGCCGCGAGGCATTGCAACGCAGGGTGGCACAGCTCACTATGGATTACCTTTACAACGTCATCGTACAAACCCATTCCTTACATTACCTCGAAAAATGTGTAAATCGGCTATACCAGCAGGGGCTCTTCCCTTTGCCCGACAAGCCTTATACGCAAAAATATCAATGGTTCAGGCGTCTAATAACGCATAAATGGGGGCAAAAGCTACTGTGCAAATTATTGCCCGCACTGCCCAAATAAATAACACACCAAACCAACAGAACAATGAAGATATTACTAATCGGAGAATACAGCAATGTACACTGGACACTAGCTGAAGGCCTGCGGCAGCTAGGACATCGAGTAACCGTACTATCCAATGGCGATTTCTGGAAAAACTATTCTCGTGACATCGATCTCACACGCCATAAAGGCAAACTCGGAGGCATTTTTTACCTTCTCAGACTGTTTTTCCTACTCCCCAAATTGCGACATTACGATGTAGTACAACTCATCAACCCCATGTTTCTCGAAATCAAAGCCCGACACATCTTTCCCATTTACAAATATCTCCGCCGTTACAATACAAAAATCTTTCTCGGTGCATTCGGTATGGATTATTACTGGGTAAGCGAGTGTCACAACAACCAACCTCTTCGGTACAGCGACTTCAACATTGGAGGCCAAAAGCGTCACAATCCCGAAGCACTCAAAGAGATAGCAGACTGGATGGGAACATCCAAAGAACTTCTCAACAAGTTCATTGCCAAAGATTGCAACGGTATTATCGCCGGACTCTACGAGTATCACGTATGCTACCAACCCAACTTCCCTTCAAAAACCGTCTTTATTCCCTACCCCATCAAGTGCCTTCCCATCTCCGAGGCATTTACTCCACCTCAAAAAGTAAAAATCTTTATCGGCATCAATAAAACCCGCAATGCCTACAAAGGAACCGATATTATGCTCTCTGCTGCACAGCGAATCGTTTATCGTTATCCCGACAAAGCCGAACTACTAACTGCCGAATCGGTGCCTTTTACCCAATACTGCCAATTAATGAATCACAGTCATCTCATTCTCGACCAGCTGTACAGTTATACTCCCTCGATGAATGCTCTGCTAGCAATGTCTAAAGGTATTGTCTGCGTAGGTGGTGGTGAGCCCGAAAACTACCAAATCATTAATGAAACGTATTTGCGCCCCATCATCAACGTGCTTCCCACAGAAGAAAATGTCTATCAGGCACTCGAAAACATTGTTTTACATCCTGAAAACCTTCCACTTTTGCAGGCACAAAGTGTAGAATACGTCAGAAAGCATCACGAATATATCCATGTAGCCCGTCAGTACCTCGAGTTTTGGGAAAAAGGAACAATAAAACCTTATTCCATCCCTTCTCCAATGGGGGGGCTAGAATAATTACTCATCTGCACTTTTGTTTGACAACATACATTTTTATAATCCTCGACAGCCTTTTAAGGTACGCCGTTCTTATCTACTGTGCCATACAAACAGGCACTTTGACAGTAAATCCTTACCAAAGAAATTAAAAACCACGATAAAATAGGGTAAGGCGACATTTTCCGTGCTACCATTTTTCTACTTCTTATATTTCTGTTTTGCCCCGATCAATGAAAGAGAAGAAAAGCTCCATCTTTTTGTCTCTTTTTCTAGGGAAACTTCATCTACCCCGTTTACTTACAAATCGTAACTTTTTGTGTTGTCAAAAAATCGGAAGACATTTCGCGAGAGTGCCAACGAAATCGTTCAACCGGCTCTCGGCTTGTAAAAGCGTCAGTATTTTACGATTTCATATATCGCTGACTATTAGTCTTTTGCACGTTTATAAGTGATTTTTCTTACTTTTTACCCTCCTAAAACGCCCTAAAACCATGTTTTTCGGAAGCCAAAAGCATATCTTTTAGGTTGTGAAAACATAGGTTTTACCTTCCAAAAGATGATGTTTTGCATGCCAAAAACATAGTTCGCACAATCTGAAACCTATATTTTTGGAAAATCAATGTTGTTCTTTCGCTTTTTTATACCTTAATTTTCTGTAGATTGAGAAAATGATTTGTAACGAAAAGAGAAAAATAAAAATGTTCTTAAACGTTAAAAAAGTAACAATTTGTAAGTAAATTAGGATAAGTTTAGGAGAAAATAGGTTGCTAAAGTTTGACAAACAATCCGATTCTAGTGTAAATAATCCCCTCTCCATCTCCTCCTTTCAAGGAAGAGAGGTATGCTACACTACCACTCAATAGACGATAAAGAAAACCTCAATGCATTATAAGAAAAAGTCCAATATATTATAAAGGAGAGGGCATATCACAAATAGTGCCTCCACCTTATTATAAACTTGCCTTTTCAGGTACGAATTTTGCTATACAATATAATGATATTATTTAAACTAAAAATGATGGAGAAAAAAAATATACCTGTTGTGGGCATGGCGTGTGCGGCCTGCGCAGCAAATATAGAGAAAAAGCTGAGCTCGCTCAAGGGGATAAAGAGTGCTGCGATTAATCTACCCGGACGAACGGCTTTGGTAGAGTATGAACCGGCGGAAATCTCGCTCGAAGAGATGAAAAAGGCGATAAACGGCATCGGTTACGACCTTTTGATTGACAACGGAAGTTCGGTAGAGGCTATAGAACGGCGAGAACTGATGTTGTTGAAACGTAAGGTTATGTTGTCGTGGTTTTTTGCCTTGCTTTGTATGAGTCTGTCGATGGGTTGGCTGTCGGTAGGTTCTAAAAATGTAACCAACCAGTTGTCGTTGCTCGTTGCACTGGCCAACTTTATGTGTTGCGGTCGCGAGTTTTTTACACGTTCGTGGTTGCAATTGCGCCATGCCTCTGCCAATATGGACACGCTCGTGGCACTTTCTACTGGTATCGCCTTCCTTTTCAGCACCTTCAACACCTTTTGGGGAGAAGCAGTCTGGGGGGCTCGCGGTATTGAATGGCACACCTATTTCGACGCATCAATAATGATTATCACCTTTGTTCTTACTGGAAGACTGCTGGAAGAACGTGCAAAAAACGAAACGGCAAGTAGTATTCGACAGCTAATGAGACTGACTCCGAAGACCGCTCGGCTAGTTGATGGTGAGCAGTTGCACGATGTACCTATTTCGACAATTTCTATCGGCGACATACTTGAAGTGCGGGCAGGCGAAAAAGTCCCCGTAGACGGCGAGGTAATGCTGGCCGAAAGTTTTATGACGACCGACGGAGCGTATATTGATGAGAGTATGATTACAGGCGAACCTACTCCGGCATTAAAGCAAAAAGGTGCACAAGTGCTCGCAGGAACGGTGGTTTCGCAGGGTAAGTTGCAGTTGAAGGCTCGGCAAATTGGCGAGAATACAGCTCTTGCACAGATTATCAAAATGGTTCAGCAGGCACAAAGCAGCAAGGCTCCCGTACAGCGCACCGTAGACCGTGTGGCCCGTATCTTCGTGCCCACAGTCGCAGGCATTGCTCTGCTCACTTTCTTGGCATGGTGGCTTCTCGGCGGCAGTGCGGCTCTCCCTCAAGCCATTCTGTCGGCGGTTGCCGTTCTGGTGATAGCTTGTCCGTGCGCAATGGGGCTGGCTACACCCACCGCTCTGATGGTAGCCATCGGAAAGGCGGCGCAGATGAACGTGCTGATAAAAGATGCTGCAGCACTTGAAAGCATGAAAACTATTGATGCAATGGTGATTGATAAAACGGGAACGCTGACCATTCCCAATCAGAATATAGACTTTACGAAAGCCGACAATCTGCCTTTGGAGGAACGCGAAAAACTGAAACCTCATGCTAAAGAGGCGATGGAGGAACTTAAAAAACTGGGTGTGAAAGTGTATATGCTGAGTGGCGACAAGGAAGAAGCCACACATTACTGGGCAGAAGCGGCGGGCATAGAGCATTATCGCAGTAAGGTGATGCCGCAAGACAAAGAAGATATGGTGCGGCGATTGCAGGCCGAAGGGCATAAAGTGGCAATGGTAGGCGATGGAATTAACGATACACAGGCGCTGGCTTTAGCGGATGTGGGCATCGCTATGGGACGGGGAACCGACGTGGCGATGGATGCAGCACAAGCCACTTTGATGGGAGACGACTTGCGACGTATTCCGCAAGCTCTTATGCTAAGTAGGAAAACGACCTCGATGATTACACAAAATCTGTTCTGGGCGTTCATCTACAACATCGTTTGCATTCCTTTGGCAGCGGGCGTGCTGCATATTTTCGGCGTGCACTTTCAAATCACACCCATGTGGGCCGGTGCCTGATGGCGTTTTCAAGTGTGAGTGTGGTACTAAATAGCCTTCGGTTAAGATTTATATTTAACGTTTAGAAACAAAACTGTTAAATACAAGTGCAAGTAGATGCGCTTCTCGGCTAAACTTTCTGCGCATCTCGTTCAAATTATATGCGCATCTAATTTAAAATAGATGCGCATCTATTTTTTATCACCTACGAACATCTGATTATCAATGAGTTATAAAGATAAAATTTTACTCTGGTTTACTTTATTTTCTTAACATTAGAATATTAATTGGTGTTAAGATTCTTTTTTAAGAGGGAAGACCAAAGAGTCTACAAGACATAGATATACAGACGATTCACTTCGCCTCTTTTTCCTTATTTTCTTTTGGAAGAAAGAAAAAAACTATACCTTTGTGCACATGATTGCTAACCATAAAAAATAATCATATATGTCTGAAGAAAAAACAAACATGTTGAGCGGTCGTTTCAATGTGAAGAAGGCCGTTATGTTTTTTGTTGCTGTACTTGTTACTTTAGTTTTGTGGAACCTGTCTCCCGATGTTTACGGGATAGACGGGTTAACTATTATTCAGCAGCGAGTGATTGCCATTTTTGCTTTTGCCACCATTTTGTGGATTACTGAGGCAATACCCTCGTGGGCAACGTCTGTAACACTAATTGCTACCTTGCTTTTTACCACCTCTGACAATGCTTTTCACTTTTTCAGAAGCGGAATAGACAAAACCGATTTACTTGATCATGAGGCATTAATGGCTACCTTTGCCGATCCCATCATCATTCTTTTTTTAGGTGGGTTTATCCTTGCCATTGCTGCAACAAAATCGGGATTAGACGTACTTTTGGCCCGAACACTCTTAAAACCGTTCGGCAGGAAATCAGAAAATGTGTTGTTAGGTTTTATCCTTATTACGGGTGCCTTCTCTATGTTTATATCCAACACAGCAACAGCGGCTATGATGTTGACTTTTCTTACTCCCGTATTCAAAGCATTGCCGCCTGAAGGTAAGGGACGTGTGGCGCTAACGCTGGCTATACCTATCGCTGCCAACATCGGCGGAATGGGTACACCCATCGGTACTCCTCCCAACGCCATCGCATTGAAATATCTCAATGATCCGGCCGGCCTTAACTTAAACTTGGGTTTCGGACAATGGATGTCGTTTATGTTACCACTTACCATTGTACTGCTGGTTGTTGGATGGTTTCTTCTAAAGACCTATTTCCCGTTCAAAAAGAAAACGATTGATCTACATATAGAAGGGCACGTACAGCGCAATTGGCGAACGGCTGTTGTGGCAGGTACCTTTATTGCAACGGTAATTTTATGGATGTTCGACAAACTGACAGGCGTGGGAGCCAATACGGTTGCGATACTCCCCATTGCTGTATTTGCCTTTACTGGCATCGTGACGGCGAAAGATCTGCAGGATATTAACTGGAGTGTGATATGGATGGTGGCAGGAGGATTTGCTCTGGGATTGGCGCTAAACCAATCAAAACTCGCCGAGCGGGCTATTGAGAGCATACCCTTTGGTTCGTGGTCGCCGTTGGTTATCCTCTTTATCTCGGGAGCTATCTGCTATATACTCTCTAACTTTATTTCAAATACCGCAACGGCAGCATTACTTGTTCCTATTCTTACGGTCGTATGTAAGGGAATGGGCGACAGTTTATCAGGTATCGGAGGAACACCCACCGTGCTCATCGGTATTGCAATAGCTGCTTCTACTGCCATGTGTCTGCCCATTAGTACACCCCCGAATGCCATTGCACACTCTACGGGGTTGGTTCATCAGAACGAAATGATAAAGATCGGATTATCTGTCGGACTTATTGGCTTAGTTCTGGGATATGTTATCTTATTTATCGTAGGACGGACAGGATTAATTTAATCACTTAGAAAAAAGTAGAAAATAGTAGAAAATAGTATAAAAGAAACAGGTTGCATCGAATGTGCAACCTGTTTCTTTGTTTCTAAGCCGATTAGAGAGTTACTACTTTTCGCCTACCATATTTAAGAACAGTTCATGGATAGAAGTATCGTTATTTAGTTCGGGATGAAAGGCGGTCACCAATTGCCTGTCTTGACGGGCAGCTACAATGTGTCCCGACACTTCGGCTAGAACCTCAACACCGTCGCCCACACTTGCTATATAGGGAGCTCGAATAAACGTCATCGGAACAGGATGAGCTATGCCTTCAATTTTCCCATCGATAAAAAAGCTCCCCATCTGTCTACCGTATGCATTGCGACGCACAGTAACATTCATGGTCGAGATGCGTTGCACATCATCACCCTCAACCTTGCGCGCCAACAGAATTAGTCCGGCACAAGTACCGAATACAGGTAACCCTTTTTCAATGCTCTCTCGTATCGGTTCTAGTAACTGTAGTTCAGTTAAGAGTTTTAGCATCGTAGTACTTTCTCCGCCCGGAATAATCAGTGCATCTTTTGGCTGGCACCAATCTTCACGCCCTCTTACTTCGAAGCATTCTACACCGAGCTGAGTCAGCATCTTCTCGTGCTCAATAAAAGCACCTTGTAAAGCCAAAACCGCTATCCTCATCTTACTACTTGCCTCTTT
Source organism: Hoylesella saccharolytica JCM 17484 (assembly GCF_000614205.1). Classification (GTDB taxonomy): domain Bacteria; phylum Bacteroidota; class Bacteroidia; order Bacteroidales; family Bacteroidaceae; genus Prevotella; species Prevotella saccharolytica. The sequence goes on along the minus strand of NZ_BAKN01000016.1, from coordinate 6,354 downwards.
CAGCCATTAACAAAGCAATCTCGTCCTCGTTGATGCCTACCATTGCCTCGCCCAAGTCTTCAGACAGCTCTGCTAATATCTTTGGATTATTGTAATTGGTAACAGCTTTTACAATAGCTTGAGCTCTCTTGGTGGGATTGCCCGATTTGAAAATACCCGACCCAACGAACACGCCCTCGGCTCCCAGCTGCATCATCAAGGCAGCGTCTGCCGGGGTTGCGACACCACCAGCAGCAAAATTTACTACAGGTAGTCGCTCATTGTCGTGGACATAGCGAACCAACTCGTAAGGGGCCTGCATTGTCTTAGCTGCCTCATAAAGTTCATCTTCACTCATAGATGTCAATCTTCGTATCTCACTTTGCATCATTCGCAGGTGGCGAACGGCCTGAATCACATCTCCTGTACCCGGTTCGCCCTTGGTTCTTATCATTGTGGCTCCCTCGGCGATGCGACGTAGCGCCTCGCTGAGATTCTTCGCCCCACACACGAAGGGAACATCAAATTTATTTTTATCAATATGATATACATCGTCGGCGGGCGATAACACCTCGCTCTCGTCAATATAGTCGATGTCAATAGCCTGCAACACCTGTGCTTCTGCAATATGGCCGATACGACACTTAGCCATGACGGGTATTGACACTGCCTCCTGAATACTTTTTATCATTTTTGGATCGCTCATCCTCGACACACCACCAGCGGCACGGATATCAGCAGGAATGCGTTCCAGTGCCATAACGGCACAGGCGCCTGCTGCTTCAGCAATACGTGCTTGCTCAGGCGTAGTAACGTCCATAATTACTCCGCCTTTCAGCATTTGAGCTAGATTTCTGTTCAGTTCTTGTCTGTTTTCTTTCATGTTTCTACTCATTTAAAGAGCATCGCCGAGGCGATGCTTGGTTATGAGCCGCAAAGATAGCGAATTTATACAGAAAAGACCTCAACAAAGGTGTATTTTATGATTGGTATTCGCTTCAGACTGCCCAATTATTCGAAGGTACTCGCCCAGCTTATATATATTGAAGAGAGTTAAAGAAGGACATGAACCGAGCAGGTTACGGCGGACAACGGGGAGAAACAGATCATAAAACAAACCGACGAGGAATATGAGCCGCATTTTCGTAAGCCTATCGACTACTTTAATAATGGGTGAATAGGCTTGCAGCTCGTGGCGAAAAGCATAAAGTGTGTGCAAACTCTCTTCTATCTTGGCCAAAAAGGACTCATTATTTTCGTAATGATCAAAACCCAGGGGATTGGCAATGTGGGTAACACCAACACCTTTCTCTAAGAGCGACTTGCCAAAGAGTACATCCTCGTATCCATAGGTTCGAATACTACTATTGAAGGGTACGCGCAACATAAGAGTCCGATTGATGAGGAAGTTAGAAGTATTGAAACTACGGTTGGATTGTAAAGCACGTTGCGTGGGACGATGCGTGCGCTCGGCGCGTTTCTCGTACCGATACTTTAGTTGCCGTTCAGCAGTAGTGGTATCTGATCCAATGCTGTTTCCACCATAGACAACCATATCGGTGAGCGAGGTGAGCAGGTAATTAATCAGGAAAGTAGACGAGAGCACCTTCATATCACTGTCAACAAAAAGTAACCAATCGTACCGAGCTTCTCGAGCAAGGAAATTGCGAATAGAAGCACGCCCAATATTATCCTTTCTGATAATATACCTACAATGTGTTAGTGCCTCAATCTGACTGTTTACATGCAGTGTTTCAAGCTGATTCGACCCATCCTCAACGACGATAATCTCATATAAAAGACCGTCAATAGCTTCTGCCTGTTGATGTAAAGCTGTTATTAACGACAGGCACGCGTAGTTGTATACAGGTACAAGGATAGATAATTGCGATTTCATAACGAGTGAATTAAGCGTCATGCAATTTCTGACGCAAGTAGCTACCCGTTACACTTTCCTTACATAGGGCAAGGTCTTCAGGCGTACCCTCAAAAACAAGATTTCCACCCTTATCTCCTCCGTCAGGACCGAGATCGATAATGTAATCAGCGCACTTGATTACATCCATATGATGTTCTATTACCACAACCGAGTGTCCTCGACGAATAAGTGCTTCGATGGCGGCCAATAAGCGTTTGATATCATGAAAGTGTAAGCCTGTTGTAGGCTCATCGAAGATAAAGAGAGTGGGCTCCGCCTTCTCCTGACCGATAAAATAAGCAAGTTTAACGCGCTGATTTTCTCCACCGGATAAGGTAGAGGAGTTCTGTCCCAGCTTAATATAACCAAGCCCTACATCCTCAAGGGGCTGGAGCCGATTAACAATAGCTACCTGCTTATGTTGCTTAAAGAAGTTAATAGCTTCTGTTACCGTCATGTTGAGAATATCATTGATGTTTTTCCCCTCATACCGCACGTCAAGCACATCTTGTTTGAAGCGTTGCCCATGGCACGACTCGCAAACCAGCGTAAGATCAGCCATAAACTGCATTTCTACAGTGATAACCCCCGCTCCTTTGCACTCTTCGCAGCGGCCCCCTTCAGCATTAAACGAAAAGTGTTGAGCAGTAAAACCTTGCTGCCGTGCGAGTGGCTGATTGGCAAAAAGTTGGCGAATATGCTCGTATGCTTTCACATATGTAGCAGGGTTCGAGCGAGTACTCTTGCCGATAGGGTTCTGATCAACAAATTCTATATGTTTGATTTGCTCAGTATCTCCGCTTAACGCGATAAACTCTCCGGGTGCATCTGCCACGTCACCCATATTTCGTTTCAGGGCAGGGTAAAGTATCCCTTTGACCAGCGACGATTTACCCGAACCGCTCACACCCGTTACAACGGTAAGCACGTTCAGCGGGAACTTTACGTCAATTCCGCGAAGGTTGTTCATCCTTGCCCCTTTCAGTTCGATAAATAAATTCCATGGGCGACGTGAAGTAGGTACGTCTATTGTCTCCTTTCCCGTGAGATAAGCTATCGTATGACTTTGTGGAAACCTCTTCAACCATTCATCTGCCGAACTTTCGTTGATATCGGTTGCAGATCCTTCGAATACAATTTCTCCTCCCAACCGTCCGGCATCGGGTCCTACATCTATCAAGTAGTCTGCCTGCCGCAAAATATCCTCGTCGTGCTCTACAATAACCACTGTATTACCCAGTTCAACAAGATCTTTCAGCACCCCAATCAGCCGATGGGTGTCTCTGCTATGCAGTCCGATGCTGGGTTCGTCAAGAACATACAGCGAACCGACAAGCGAACTGCCCAGCGAGGTTGTCAGCTGAATGCGCTGACTCTCTCCGCCGCTCAATGTATTCGACTGCCGATTCAGCGTAAGATAGTCCAGCCCCACATCTACCAAGAATTGCAGTCGGTTGTTAATCTCTGTCAACACCCTCGAGGCGATAAGCGCATCCTGTTCATCCAGTTCTAACCTGTCGAACCATTCTTTCAGCTTTCCAACAGGCATCTCCACCAAGTCGGCAATGCTCATCCCATTAATCTTTACCCAGGTGGCCTCTTTTCTCAGTCGGGTTCCATGACACTCATAACACACTGTCTTGCCGCGAAACCTATTCAACATCACACGATATTGTATCTTATACTGATTTTCCTTCACCATCTGAAAGAACGAATCGAGATTTACCTGCTCATGACTATCTTTTCCCTGCTCCGAAGGCAAACCATGCCAAAGCATATCTTTCTCTTTGCGCGATAATTCGTAGTAAGGTTTGAATATCGGAAAACCATCCTTGGCAGCACGTTTGCAGAATTCTTCTTTCCAAACACCCATTTTCTCGCCATGCCAGCACTGTACACATCCTTCGTACACACTTAACGAAGTATTGGGAACAACCAAACTTTCGTCAATACCGATAACCCTACCGAAGCCTTCGCAAACAGGACAAGCACCCAATGGAGAATTAAACGAAAACATATTCTCGCCGGGCTGTTCAAACGTGATACCATCCGCCTCAAAGCGGGTCGAAAACTCGTACATGATATTCGACGGTAAAAAAACAAGCTTGCAAATGCCATCACCCTCGTACATGGCAGTTTCAACCGAGTCGGTCAGTCGTGAAAGATACTCTTTCGTATCATCTACCGCCATACGGTCTATCAGCAAGTAGAAGTCTTCAATCTTTGCCTGCTCTGCTGCATCCGGTTGAGCCAAAAAATCGTCTATCCGAACGAAGTCGCCTTTATGCCAAAGCCGTACATAGCCTTCCTGAACCGCCATTTCCAATTGTCGTCGAAACGTTCTGCCCTCAACGATGTGCAGTGGTGCCAACACCACATACTTTGTACCTACAGAATACTGTCGGGTGCAGGCAATCACATCCTCTACCGAGTGCCGTTTAACCTGCTGTCCCGATATGGGCGAAAACGTTTTGCCCACCCTTGAAAAAAGTAAACGCAGATACTCGTAAATTTCGGTAGAAGTTCCCACAGTAGAGCGAGGATTACGTGTGTTTACCTTCTGCTCGATAGCGATGGCAGGCGGAAGCCTTTTATAAAATCGCACTCGGGTTTGCTCATATTACCCAGAAACTGACGGGCATAGGCCGACAACGATTCGACATATCTACGCTGCCCCTCGGCATAAAGCGTATCGAAAGCCAACGACGACTTGCCCGAACCACTTACACCTGCAATGGCAATCAGTTGATTTCTCGGTATGTTAATGCTGATGTTCTTCAGATTGTTCACTCGAACACCTTTCAGCTCAATAAATTCACTCATAAAGTATAATAATTACTTTACAAAGTTACCACTTTTTTATATAAAACGTGCGCGATGCCGTTCGGCAAAATAGTTCACAAACAGGTTGCACTATATATGCTTAGTTAAGTCCCTACCCTTTCACCTTTTCACCCTTTCCACCCTTTCCACCCTTTCCACCTTTTCACACTTTCACCTTTTCACCCTTTCACCTTTTCACCTTTTCACTTTTTCACCTTTTCACTTTTTTGGGGGGATTGTATAACAAAACAAAGATGGACGCACAAAGTTGTGCATCCATCTTTTATAATTCTTTGTATTTAGAGATTAAGATTGGGGATGAAAGATGAAAGAATAAGGATGAAGGAATAAGGATGAAAGCTAATAGCTAATGGACAATTAAACCCTAATCCCTAATCCCTAATCCTTCATCATTTCTTCTCCACCACCACGAGTTTTCCGCCCTCAACTTTGACGTACATTTCCTCTTGCGTGCGTTTGTTTACAACCAGATAGATGGTTACGCCATCTTGCCAGTCGGTTACGCCGCCGTAGGCTAGACAATCGTGGGCAAGGTTCAGTTCGGTTTCCAGTGCCGGAAGCAGCGGAGTAATGAGCGCCTTTTCGGGACTGACGTTTCCGTCGTCGCCGCCCTTCTTGCCGCCTTTTCCCTTACCGTCGTCCTTTCCGCCTTTGCCGTCGTCGGGAGTTTTTCCGCCATTCGGGCCTTTTCCGTCCGAACCCTTATCGCCACCCGGAGTTTTTCCGTTGCCTCCGTCGCTTCCGCCCGGCCTTTCGTCGGGTTTGCCAGGAGTTTTCCCGTTGCCATCCGAGCCTCCGCCCGGTTTCTTTTTATCTTTCGATTTCTTTTGCGCCATGCTGGCGTTGTGCGTGGCCTTAAAATCGGCGGAGGTTTTGTTCATGGCGTCAACCAGATTGGCAACCAGTTTCTTGTCGGCATCGGTCTTGGCCAGGATGTACGAGGCCAGAATACATTGACAGGCGCCCTCGAACAGCTCGTCGGTGTTGCGGCGCGCCGTGCGAGCATCGGGTAGTTTCGCCTCGAGACCCTCGGCGCGACGGTCGGTGCGCATTTTTTCGTACGCCTCGTTGGCGGTGTGTAGCTCGTCGAACACAGGTTTTAAGCCCAGCGCCGTGATTTCGGTTTGATACCGCGCGGCATCCTGCTCCATACCGATGATGTGCCCGCTTTCAGCCTCAAAAATCTCGTCTTGAATGCCGTAATAGGGCTTGAAAACTACGTTCAACTGCTTCGCTGCCTCGCGAATGGCGGTGATGGGCGATTTGCATTGCGCTTTGATAACGCCAAAAATGTTCGACAACAGCATGTCGCGCTCGGCGTCTTTCTCGCGCATTTTGGCTGTAAACACCGATGCCGACGCCTGCATGTTAATTTCGGTTTCCACCTTGATGGCCTTCTCCCACTCGGCGAGCCACTCGGCCGAAACGTTCGTCTTCGTTGCGTCGGCGGCTTTTACCAGCTCGTACTGTTTGCGCTGATATTGCGCGTGCAAGATGTTGATAAAACTTATTTGATTGCTTCCCACGAGCCGCAGAATTTGCGGCATTTTGTTGATCGTTGCCATTTTGATAGAGATTTTATGGTTAGTAAAAAATATTTTCTGCCATCCGGT
>NZ_BAKN01000017.1 GCF_000614205.1 Hoylesella saccharolytica JCM 17484 | reverse complement strand
CAGAGCCTCGGATTTCATTTCGGGAGTATCCGAACGTGCTATCAGAGCCTTAGATTTCATTTTGGGAGTGTCCGAACAGGCTATCAGTCGGGCTGAAGCCGTCTCTCTCTGTTTGTGCATTTTTATCAACATTAACTTCAAACCATTCAATGAAAAAGCTACTTATTTTTGTGCTTCTGCTGCAAACCGTTTGCTTAACGGCTGCTGCGCAAAACTTTATCCCCATTGTTGTGCAGCAATATCCTCCGCTAATGGTGGTTGCGCATACCGTTGTATTAGAACTGCCCCAAGAGGGTGCCACTTTGGGTAGCGACCTCACTGTTGAAGGTGGTGATGGAACCTACTCGTATCTATGGACAGATGCCGACGGGCATACGTTGGGTACATCGTCAACGCTGCACATCGACCGTGCAGGCAGTTATTATCTTAAGGTAACCGATGCGCACCTATGCTCGGTGAGTACGCTCTTTACTGCAACCACAAGCAATGCCGTTATCTTATCTCACCAAGTAGAGGCAACACCGGTGCGTATTCATATTCTTGACATGGCAGGTACAATGGTAAAAAAGATTACCGACATTGTACCCGATATGCCTACAAATCCAGCCGCATTACAACTGCCATCGGGTGTATATCTTGTTAACTACATCTATGCCGATGGAACGGCACTTACCAAACGCATCCTTATCCCATAATCGCTTATCTTATGAAACAGTTTTTATCTATCATCTTTGCAATGCTTTTTGCCTTGTTACAGTCAATTAAAGCACAACAAACATTTACACATTACGCCAGAAGCTGGATTAACACTACGCTGAGCCTGCAGTGGACTACGGATAACTATGGCAGTATACGTTGGCAAAGCTCTGCCGATGGGGGTAATACTTGGAAGGATATCAGCGGAGAGAATAAGCCAACTTATGCCTTTCGCTCTAAAACCGACAGTTACGTGCGCGTGGTTGTCGAAGGCGATAATGCGTGCCAGCCTATCGTGCAGACGCATATCATTAAGATGATTAATTTTTCGGTTAGTCTGAAGTCTACTACGGCTACCACCGCCACTTACCGCATTTCCGACTTTACGTTGCCCAAGAGCGAGGTGGCAGAGTGGGGGTTCTGTCGCAATTTTAGCAATCTGAGCCGGTTGCATACTAACATGTATCGTAAGATAGAAGGTACAAAACTACCCGATGGAAAAGAATTCGACTTGACATGCACCGGGCTTCAGCCTAATGAGAAGTATACCGTTCGGGTATATTTCAAAACAAAAGATGGGGCGATTATCTACGGACCGGGCAAGCTAACCGATACTATGGTAGGCTTAAAGTGGAGCAGCGAAGATTGGACCATCACTACCAATAAAGTGGTGACAAAGTTTCTTGTCGACGGTCATACTTCCGCGCTACCTCGTCCCACCTTTCAGTTTGGTACACCCGGCAATATGAAAACCTATACGGCGGTGCGCAATCACGATGGTATCTATACTTCTGCCGATATCACAGGTTTACAACCAGCCACGGAATATACAGCCACCGTTACGGCGGTTATCAATGGGCACGAACAGACTATCAGCAAAACTGTTCGCACCATGACCGACTATAGCACTTACGTAGTTGACCATACAGTGAAACCGGCACGCCATAAAATTGTTTGGGAGGTAAACCCTACTCGGATTCAACTGTCGCCCGACAACATTCAAGCAGAATACCCGCGACTGCTCCGCGTGTCGCCTGACACACTTCTGCTCACTTATCACGGTGGCGACGGAACGCAAAAGAATACTGACCATTGGCAAGATATCTATCTGCAACGTTCTGTTGACAACGGTCGTACGTGGTCGGTGCCCGAAAAACTGATGGACCATGCTAAGAGTTTCTCGAACGACGCTTACGGATGGACACGTTTTGCAGATCCTACTTTTACCCGACTGTCCAATGGTTGGATCTTGATGCAATTTATCGGTAACGCTAATCCCGAAACCAATTACAATTGTCAGGTATTCGTGTCTATCTCTAAAGATGGAGGTAATACTTGGGGAGATCCCATTACCGTGGGGCGTGGAAGAACGTGGGAACCGCAAATTGTACAGCTGCCCGGAGGTGAACTGGAACTCCTTGTATCGTCGGAAGCCTATTGGTGGGATCATCAACGTCATAACCTCTTTCAAGAGATACTTTGCGCTCGTTCAACCGACAACGGAGAAACGTGGACGGCTTTCCGTCGCGCCAGTTACAATCCGGGGCGTCGCGATGGTATGCCCGTTCCTGTTCTTCTGCAAGGTAACAAGGGTGTTCTTTTTAGTATTGAAAGCATCAACAGTAATGCCAATCCCAGCTTGATTTATCGCCAGTTGTCAGAAGAATGGGATGCCACCGATTGGAACGGCATCGAGAACTCGCGTAGGTGGCTCTGTCGCCCCATTTTAAGAGGCTGTGCACCTTATATGATACAGCTTCCAACGGGCGAAATTGTGGTTAGTGGCCACCTCGACCAGCGCGGAAGTGTTTGGCAAACGAACCGAACGCAAGTAACCGTAGGTGATAACACCGGTCATAATTTCGGTCCGCGCACAGCTCCTTTTTCCAACCTGCCTTATGGTGAAGGTGCTTACTACAACTCTCTCTTTCTTAAGGACACCACTACCATCTGGCTCGCCATCACCCATTCTGTTTACAACGGAACCGATTGCCTTAAAAACACCATCGAGTATATTGAAGGAAAGATTGTGGAAAAGTAGCGGAGAGCATTTTGAAGGTAAGCTTTTTCTTGCATAAGCATAAAGCTATAAATCCTCAAAGCTAAGTTGTTTATCAAACAAGGATAAGCCAATACAACTGCGTGATAAGTTGCACGGGGTGGAAAAATGTCAACAAGGCAATCTTTCCACCTCGTTTCTATCGCCCAATACATATTTAGGAATATCCTATTTAAGCCTATCTCCTTGCGATATAGATAAAACAAGATAGATAAATCTAATCAGTATTCCGGGTGCCGCAAGTATTCTTTTTACAGGTCAAACAACGAAGTGATGTTGTTTAGAATAACAGTTTTCTAATTTTTCGTATTTTTTACTTACACTCCGTTTTTCTTTACATCGCTCCTTTTTAACACTTCAACGAGAAGAAAAGTGAGCGATATTTTATCAAAAACTATATTTTAGAGATGAGAAAATAGAGCTTACCACCCAAAAGCATAGGTTTTACCTTCTAAAACCTATCCTTTTGCATCTCAAAACCTATCCTTTTACATCTTAAAAGATGATGTTTTAGACCCTGAAACCTATGCTTTTGCAACTTTAAACGGCATAAAAGAGAAGGGCGAGAAAGATAAAGTGCTTGTAATGTTTTGATTATCAATACGATGAGTAATAGTCTGAAATTTGAAAAATGAAGAGCAGTTAAGCGATAAAAACCATTGGCAGGCATTCTCATGAGGCAAACCTCTGATTTTTAACAATGGTAAAATTTACGATTTATAAGGTTTAACCTACTTAAAATTACAAATCAATTATTCCCGATATATCTGTTAGGGTATATATCGGGAATAAAATTTCTTAGACTCGTCAAGCGGTTTATCGCCCATCGTGACGGGTCAAGGCACGTGGTGATTATTGGAAAACGTAGCGCAACACAAGCAACAAACTAACGATATACAACGTCAGGTTGATGTCTTTGTAATGCCCACTGAGCAGCTTTACAAGGGTATAACTGATAAGGCCTAACGCCATTCCTTCGGCAATGCTGTAAGTTAATACCATCATCAACACAGTAATAAAGCAGGGTAACGCTTCGGAAATATCCTGCAAGTCGATTTTTTTGATAGACTCGAGCATAAACACACCCACCAAAACCAATGCACCGGTGGTGGCTGCCGACGGAATGATGAGAAACACGGGAGCGAGGAACAACGCTACAAGGAAAAACAAGGCAGTGGTCAAGGCCGTTAATCCCGTGCGCCCACCTTCGGCCACTCCTGCCGCGCTTTCTACAAAAGTAGTAACCGTAGAGGTACCCAACAGAGCGCCGGTAGATGTGGCAATGGCATCGGCCATCATAGCCTTCTGTATGTTTTTTACGTTTCCGTTCTCGTCCATCATATCTGTTTTGGCCGCTGTTCCGATAAGCGTTCCGAGCGTATTGAAGATGTCGATGAACACCAACACAAAGATGGTCAATATCATATCGGCATTAAGCAAAGCGCTAAAGTCGAGTTTCAGAAACGTGGGTGCCAGACTGTGGGGCATCGATACGGGTACAAAGCTGTCGGGAATAAGGGTAATACCCATCGGGATACCGATGACGGTGCAAATCAAGATGCTGTAAAATAGGGCGCCACGTACCTTTAAAACCAGCAATGCACCGCTGAGAATAATACCTATGCTGGCCAAAATGGCGGTGGGAGTGAAGGTTCCAAGTGTTACAAAAGTGGCGTCGTTGGCCACAACGAGTCCCGCATTTTTCAGTCCGATAAAAGCAATAAAGAGTCCCAATCCGCCCGAAATGGCAAACCGAAGATTTTTAGGAATACACTTCACGATTTGCTCGCGGATATTCAATGCTGTGAGTAGCACAAAGATAAGCCCTTCAATAAACACTGCTGCGAGGGCTGCTTCCCACGAATACCCCATGCCTTTGACCAGTGTAAAGGCAAAAAAGGCATTGATACCCATACCCGGTGCCTGTGCAAAAGGTAGCTTGGCAAGGAATGCAATAAAAAGAGTTCCGAGCGCAGAGGCCAGTGCCGTAGCTGTAAAAACAGCCCCTTTGTCCATCTGGGCTGCGCTAAGAATATCGGGATTAACGGCAAGAATATAGCTCATGGTTAAGAATGTAGTCATTCCGGCCATTAATTCTGTGCGCACTTTGTGTGTTTTTGGGTCGAAACCCAATAGGGAATAAAAAGACATCGATTTAAAGATTTTGAATTTTTACTTGCCGATGATACCTGCGTAACTTACCCTTCCGGTCTTGTTTCGACAGGGTTTATCGGCGTAGATAATAAAAGGTGGAAATCAGAAACTCCATTTTGCAGCCAATGTAGGCAGCCAATACCAGCGGTGATTTTGATTAACAAAGTTGTTGCTTATCTCCCATTCGGTACCTACACTCAGGTTAAAGTTTTCGGGTACGCCCTTTATCTTGTTGAGGTTACACCACAGTTGGGGTTCGGTCATCACAACACAAAGGTTGCTTCCATCGGAGAAACGGCGGTCGCCCCATATATCCAGAAAGCCGTCGAACGTAAAAAGATGCTTGGCAAAATGCAGATACCATGTGGCGGTAAACTGATAAGAGTGTGGTTGGTTTTGATGTGCCAGATACTTATACATAGGTGTAAGGGTAAAGCCCGAGTTAAAATTAGGCTCGTTCCATGTATAAGTGACACCCGCTAAATAAGCGTCTTTATAGGCGCCAACGCCTTTGCTAAGCCCACCGTTATACTCGATATGGAGCGAAAGAGGGGCTTGCCAGAACTTTAATTCGCGAGAGATTTCCCAGTAGGCCGACTCTACACCATTGTCTTCATAATTCATATCAACGAAGAAAAAGGTACTTCCCCACCGGTCGGGTTTAAACATTTCGACGGTAGTTGTCAGTTTGGGACGTGTTTTAAGATTGTCGTTGAGATGCCCAAAGTCGTAATGCAACTGCACATTTTGTGCCTGCATCGTCAGGCTTGCCATCCATAAAAGGACAAAGACTGCAACATTTTTCATTTTGTTTGTAAGTTGGATAATTATTAAAATAATGGTTTAAATGCACCCATAGTTGTGTTTATCTGCTCCACTTGAAAGTGTTAGCGAGCACAAAGGTACACAGAAAAGTTAAGCATTGCAGCGTTTTGTCGTTTTAAAATGACGGATTAGAGATACTTTTTCAATATTTTTACCCACACCTCGTAGCCTGCTTTAGACAGATGCAGACCGTCGTAAGTAAGCTCTTCGCGCAGAACATGGTTACCCGGCTCGGTGAAATGGGGGAAGAGATTGATAAAGGTAAGGTGCTTTTCGCGGGCCAAAGCTTCCAACCGTGCATTGATTTCGGGTATCTGTTCGGTCTTTCCCTGCAGGCGTTTCCAGCGTCCTGTGGCTTCGCGAATGGGCAGAAGACTTTGTAGATAGAGCCGAGTGCGGGGCGATTCGGTCCGTATACGTTCCACTACCCGGCGTATATCGTTAACGATGCTGTCGGTGGTGAGGTCGTGACTGATATCGTTGACGCCGATAAGCAGAAATATTTTGGCGGGTTGATGAGGTAAAATCTGATACAAGCGCTCGTTTATGCCTTGCGCGATGTCGCCGCTGATGCCACGGTTAACCACATTCGGCATATCCAGTTTTTGAGCCCAATTGGCTCCACCTTCGGTGATGCTGTTACCCAACATTACAATATCGGTCGGTTGAATGGGCGGTTCTGCCTCAAACTTACGCATACGGGCATAGTAGTAATCAGGATGTTTGGGTTTCTCGTTGGTAATACTGGCCGCAACGGCATTCGATACCTGAGCGCGCAACCGTATAACGTTGGTATGGTCGGTGGGGTGCACACTGTTGGTGAGCAGAATAATAGAGATATCGTTTACAGGATCAATAACAATCGAAGTGCCTGTATAGCCGGTGTGTCCGTAGGCTTCTGAACTTAGCAAATCACCTTTATTGGAGGCATAAGGGGAAGATACATCCCAACCGAGACTGCGCCCGAAAGTGGCGAAACCGTCGGGAACGGTGCGCATGGTTTTCACTGTGAGTGGACTGAGGATTTGTTTTCCACCCCATGTTCCACCATTTTGTAGCATTGCGCAAAGGGTGGCTACATCTTCGGCGCACGAGAATAGGCCTGCGTTACCAGAGACTCCACCGTTTACGACACACGCCAACGGATCGTGAACCTGCCCTTTCTTTACGCTTCCGTCGGGTTGTTTCTCGGTGGGAGCAATGGGGGTAACCCCTTCCCGTTCACCATTTTTTATCCAACGGGGCGCCGAAATGCTCTTCCACCGTCCGTTTTTGTCTTGCGAGCAAGGCAGAAAGTCAGTATGATTCATACCCAGCGGAATGAAGATATTTTCGGCAGCAAAGGTGCGCAACGATTGTTTGGAAACACGCTCGACGATATTTTGCAACGTGATATAGTTAAGACAACTGTATTGCATTGCTGTTTCGGGCTTAAAATCGCGTTGACATTGAGCAATATATTGCATCAGTTTTTGGGGGTTGGGGGTACCGAATTGCTTCTGCAAGGTGTTTACAGAGGCGTAAGCCGGCAATCCGGAAGTGTGGGTAAGCAGGTCTATGATACGGATGTCGGCGCTATCTTTGTTGCTACTGTTCCAACTTTTAAACTCGGGCAGATAACGCTTTACCGGATCGTTGATGCGCAGTAGCCCGCGTTCTACCAAAATCATAACGGATAAGGCTGTAGCCATCGGTTTGGTACACGACGCCATATCAAAGATGGTATTTGGGGTCATGGGCTCTGTAGAAGGGTAAGTCTGCCGGTTGCCGTAGGCTTTCAGGTAAGCCAACTTACCATGACGCACCACTGCCAGTACAGCTCCGGGTGTTTGTCCATCATGAATGGCTTGATTAATGGCTTGGTCTGCATACCTGAGTTGCGCCAAACTCATACCCACTTGTTCGGGAGATACGGTTTGAAGGCGTTCTGCTCGCAGTGTTGTAGCGAAACTGACGAGGAGTAGAAGTAATAGTTTTGTTTTCATTATTTTGATGAAGAATAAGCGTTTGGAAGTGAAAGATGAGAGATGAGAGATGAAGGAGTTTATTGCTTCCGTATATAGCCACTATATTGCATCGTGAGCGTGTACTCTTTACCATCTTTACCCGTTACGCGTGCGTTTTTCAACACGATGTCGAAGTGGTCTTTAGACGTTTCTGTGAGGATGAGGAGACCAGTGGTGAAGACGGTATCGGAGGTATCAGGGTTACCCCAACCTCCAAAAATTCTCTCGCTGTTCTTGTCAAAATATTCTATCTTCCAATACAATTCGCTGCCGGCAACTCTTTGTTCCTTTGTGATTAGGTCGATTGGTTTGCCTGTGATGTGGCGCGTTGCAATCAGTTCCAATCTCAGTTCTTCAGTTCTCTCGGCAGAGAGATAGATGTTAAACCTATACTTTCCATTACCCTTGTCTTCGTAGAAAGCAGCAAGTATGGGTCTTTCTGCGTCGTTGATGGTAACAGTTTTGGGCTTAGGCTCAGGTAATGACAGATATTCATTCTGCTGAGGCGTCAGGGCATCATCGTTTTTCGAGCACGAGCTAAATACTGTGCTCGCGATTAACACTGTTGCAAAGACGAAAAGAATTTTTGCTACACTTGTGCGGATTGTTTTTGTTTTCATTTTTTATGTTGTTTGTCGTTTAAGTCTTTTGTTGACTTATGGAGAGGTATTGCCCTGTCAAAGGGCGAATTCGGTGCAAGTAATCTCCTTCCAATTTCTCCTTTGTCAGGGAAGAGGTATACTGCATTATTGGCAGTATTTTCTTTAATGAGCAGAGAAACTATTCTTAATCAGTATGGGCACGAACAGAAATGAAAGATGGCACTAACTTCATTTCATGGGATTATGCTCTTCAAAGCGTGCAGGTTTTAACACAATGGGGTACCACTTTTCTCATTGGTCTGTCGTTTTATAGGCTTCCAATGCCTTTTCAACAGAACCATGTAACAACAGCAAACTTTTGGCTTTTCCATACTCTAAGCCTAACATATCAACCAACATGCGTGTACCGCGATCAACCAGTTTTTTGTTGCTGAGTTGCATATTGACCATCTTGTTACCTTTGACGCGACCCAAACGTATCATTACGGCGGTACTGATCATGTTGAGAATCATCTTTTGTCCCGTGCCCGACTTCATTCTTGAGCTGCCCGTAACATATTCCGGGCCAACCACCATCTCAATAGAAATATCCGATTGGGCCGCCATCGGCGAGTTGGGATTGCTGGTAATGCAGGCTGTAAGGATACCGTGTTCGCGGGCATTGCGCAGGGCGCCGACGACATAGGGGGTGGTTCCGGAGGCAGCAATGCCGATAACTGTGTCTTGCTGGTTAATGTTATGCTCTGTCAGTTCTTCCCAACCATGCTCTTCATCATCTTCGGCATTCTCGACAGCGTTGCGTAAAGCCGTATCGCCACCTGCGATAAGACCGATGACAAGCGTTTTAGGTACTCCGAAAGTGGGCGGTAATTCAGAAGCATCCAATACGCCCAGACGCCCACTAGTGCCTGCTCCCATATAGAATATTCTGCCTCCGCGCTTCATTCGAGGCACAATTTGTTCTACCAATTGCGCCACTTGCGGGATGGTTTTTTCTACCGCCAGTGCCACCTTTTGGTCTTCTGTATTAATGTCTTTGAGCAATTCTTCCACCGATTTGTTTTCAAGATTGTTGTAAAGCGATGGTTGCTCGGTAATTTTTATAAAACTCATTGTTAGTTACTCTTTTTATTTTTTGCAGAGGAATTGCAGGGGTTTAATGCTCTAAAACCACTGCTTATTCCTTTTGCGTGTAATATTTTATCAGTCCTTCCATCGGGCTTTTGGCTATCACACCCAGTTTAACACCCAGTGCGTTAGCGGCCTCTTGCAATTCCTCTTTATAAATATTGGCAATCGTTCCAATACAATTCATCGGGTAAGAGCGGTAATCATACTGCATCACATTGCGTTGTATAAAGGCTTTGAAGGCATTTATCAGTAGAGCTCTGATGGCAGGGATGTGTTTGTTTTCTTCCAAAAAGATATTCAGACTGGCCAGAAAACGACAGGGAAACGGTTGTCGGTACACCCGCTCGATAATGTCGGCCATATCTGTGTGAAATTGTTTGAAGAACTTTTGTTTGAGTTCCTCGGGCAGCTGATTTTTCAAAATGTCTCCCACGAGCAGCTTTCCTAGATTGGCACCGCTACCTTCATCGCCCAAAATAAAGCCTAAGGCGGGTACGTTAAATGCTATTTGTTCGCCGTCGTAAAAACAAGAGTTGGAGCCGGTACCTAAGATGCAGGCTATTCCCGGCTGATGTAAGCACAGTCCGCGAGCAGCCGCTAACAGGTCAGAATTAACCTCTACCTCGCCCGTTACAGAGATGCTTTTTCGCAAAACTCCCTCTACGATGGGAGCTTTTTGTGGTGTACAGCCCGCCCCGTAAAAGTAAACGGCTGAGAATTCGCCGGATGGAAGCTTCGTTAAAAGGTTTTCCCGAATTTCGGTTTCCATCTCTTCGGGGGTCTGAAAAAAAGGATTCATCCCCTTTGTAGAAATCAATCGGGTGGGCTGTCCTTTTTCAACAACACACCAATCAGTTTTGGTTGATCCGCTATCTGCGATAAGAAAAATATGATTCATTGTCAATACTATTTTTTAACCACTAATTGAACACTTTTTATTCTATAAAGTCAATTACAGTTTGATGTAAATTTTTCGTTTGTAAAGTTGGTATCCGATGCACCAATTCAATAAAAGAAACAGAACGGCATAGGCTAATGAGCCACCATACTCGCCGAAAATGGGCGACAAAACTTGGTTGTACATAAAGCCTATAATCGATGTTTGGGTTCCGTTGACCGTAAACCGGAATGCTCCGAACACAATAGCAAAGAGGTCGCTCAATACAAAAAGGAACAACGGATTAACGCCGAAGACTTCAAAAAACTTACTCCAACGGCGATAACCTTTTACGTCTATTAGCCAAATCAACAGTGCCAAGAGAGTGGAAGCCAATCCACAGGTAACAAGTACATAGGTGGGCGACCATACTTTTTTGTTCAACGGGCAGCCATAGCTTAGCAAGAAGCCACTGAAAATAAGGATGGTGCCTACAACAAACAAGGGAACAACTTTAGAAAGGATAATACCTGTACGGACATCAGTATGCTCTGAATGCTCATCGGTTGTTTTGAAGAGGAGCGAACCTACCATAAAACCTAACAAAGTATGTGCAATGGAGGGAAGCGTACTTAACAAACCTTCGGGGTCGATACCGTTATCGTGATACATGTGCGCATCTGTCAGTACGGCTCTATCGGCGATTGACAAGATATTGGTTTCGTCGTAAGCAAACCCGTTACCAGCCATGAGGATGATAAAATAGCCCACTAACAATGTAACGATAATGTATGGAAGGTTTTTATGTTTAACCGTTACGGCTAATAAAGCCGTTATGCCATAACAAATAGCCAGTCGGGCGAGCACACCGGTTAGTCGGATAGAGTCGAAAGGCCAAACCATATACCATAATTGTTCGCCGAAACTGGCTTCTTCCAACGGTGAAGCCCAACGAAAACAAAACTTTGCAAACCAGCCAATGGCCAACCCTACGAGGTAGATAAGTACCATGCGTTTGGTTATTTTATAAACGGTTGATTTGTTGCAGGTAAAGTCGAACTTCCTCATGGCAATATAAATACACATTCCCATGACAAACATAAAGAACGGAAAAACAAGGTCGGTGGGTGTCATTCCGTTCCATTCGGCATGTTCGAATGGTGCAAATATGCGCCCCCAATTACCCGGATTGTTAACCAAAATCATTCCCGCAATAGTAATTCCACGCAGAATATCGATAGCAAGTATTCTGCTGCTCTTTGTTGTTGTAGCGCTCATGACGATTGTTTTTAAGTTATTTGTATAAGTAATATTTCTTAGATAACGCCTTAAAGGCCTCTACATCTTTGTCCCAATAGCTCTTTACATCAGTCCAACGATTATGCAATGCCAATCGTTCACGAATTTGCTTAGAGCCTGAAACCTTATCAAACATACCGAAACGCTTGGTGTCGGCATGCTCCATAACCGAATGTTCGGGGTACAAACGAGCGATTTCTTCTATCAAAATAAACTGAATGGGGGTAAGCTGAACAGATTGATAATCGGTAATGTGCATCTGTACACCCTGCATTTGTTCGCCTTTCCCCACGCTATAAAACGGTTTCAGATAGATGGGGCGAAAGGTTACACCCGATAAATGGTGTGCATTCATTGCGTCAGCAAGCTGTATGGCATTGATCCAAGATGCTGCAAACATCTGGAAAGGAATGGTATATCCCACTCCGATGGACAAATAACCCAACTCGCCCAATATGCCGCTGGTTGGATAATAATAGGCTGTTACGGCCTGTGGAATATGTGGAGATGAGGGAATCCACTGTAAACCTGTAGCCGCATAGTTCATCTTTCTTTTCCAGTTTTTCATCTTCACGACAGTCAGTTTGCATTGAACAGAGTTGGTAAGCATACGTTCTCCATTGAGCATTTGTGCCAATTCGCCACAAGTAAGACCATATAAATAAGGTATCTTAAACTGACTTACGAACGAAATACAATCGTTATCGGTGATATTTCCTTCCACTTTCAGCCCGCCAATGGGGTTCGGTCGGTCTAAAACAACAAACTCTTTACCATTCTCTGCTGCTGCTTCCATTGCCTGTCCCATCGTACTGATGAAAGTAAACGATCTGCAACCGATGTCTTGAATGTCGTAAACCAGCACGTCAATATCCTTCAACATCTCGGCAGTTGGTTTACGAGTTTTCCCGTAAAGTGAGTAAACGGGGAGTCCGGTTTTAGCATCTTTGATATTGTCTACTTTGTCTCCGGCATGAACATCACCTCTAACGCCGTGCTCTGGACCGTATAATGCCACCAGGTTAACCCCCGGAGCGTTATTCAAAACATCCACAGTAGAAACTAAATGACGGTTAACCCCTGTGGGATTTGTGATAAGTCCGACACGTTTACCTTGCAAACACTTAAATGCTTGCTGCTCCAACATATCGATACCTGTCATTACTTGTTTGTTGCGAGCCCATGATTGAAAGGGCGAACATAACATAAAAAGGCAGCAGAAAATTACTTGTAGTCTGTTATTTTTCATTATTCTTATGCTTTTTTGCGTCCATATTCGGGATTTACTTTTATCAAGAAAGTTACTAACACCGTAGCAATACAGCATACAATAACCATCCAAAAGAAGTGTTCATAACCTAACCACTCTTGCAAATAACCTGCAACCATGCCCGGAAGCATCATGCTAAGTGCCATAAAAGCAGTGCAAATAGCATAGTGAGCAGTTTTAAATTCGCCTTCAGAGAAATACATCATATAGAGCATATAGGCAGTAAAGCCAAATCCATAACCAAACTGTTCTATCGCAACACACGTGCCGATAATCCACAAATTATTAGGAAGGAACATGCTTAAATACACGAAAGTAAAACAGGGAAGTGTCATACAGGCAGCCATAGGCCATAACGACTTCTTTAATCCCCATCGTGATGCAGCGATACCACCGATAATTCCACCGATGGTTAAGAAGAAAACACCAATAGTTCCATAGATAAAACCGACGCTCTCGGTAGAAAGTTCCAGTCCACCTGCAATTCTTTTATCTAATAAAAAGGGATTCACCATTTTGAGAAGAAAGGCCTCGGGCAATCTGTAAAGCAGCATAAAGACGATGGCTAACCATACCCCCGGCTTCTTAAAATAAGTAACAAAGGTGCGCCCAAACTCTGAAATGATATCTTGAGCGTGCGTTGACGCATTGCCTTCTTTAGGAGTATCTTCTTTTGAGTGTGGGATAAAGACGGTGTGATAAAGTGTAACCACGCTGAACATTACTGCTGTTATGCCCATTGTTATGCTCCATGCAAGAGGTATGTCACCGGTTTTTCGTTCGAGCATACCGGCAATAAAGACCAGTACTCCTTGTCCGAAGATGGACGACAGCCGATAAAATGTGCTGCGGATACCGACAAAAAACGACTGCTGTTGCGAATTAAGGGCCAACATATAAAAGCCGTCTGCTGCAATATCATGTGTTGCCGACGCAAAAGCGGTGATAACAAAGAGTATCAAAGTGAAGGTAAACATACTTACCGGCGTGTCTACGGCATTGATAACATCGCTTGTAGGATGTGGAATAGAGAACGTAAGCAAGATAAAAGCAATACTCATCAACACCTGCATAATGATAATCCACCAGCGCTTGGTACGTAAAATATCTACAAACGGACTCCATAACGGTTTGATAACCCATGGGAAATAAATCAAACTTGTAAATAAAGCCATCTCTCCATTGGGTACACCCATACGGGTAAACATGATGACCGAGATGTTGTTGACTATAAAATAAGGTATTCCCTCTGCAAAATACAGTGTGGGAATCCATAGCCACGGATTGATATTTTTTGCGAAATTCTTCATTTTGTACATATTTAGTGATGTTCAAAAATCCTACCGATGTGAGTCGGCCTTATAAGAAAAACTTTTATTGATTCATCGCTACACGCGCCTGAAGTTCCCAAGTACGTATCCTATCCTTATATAAGTTGTTGGCATTTACTTTCTCTATACTTAAAGCAGCATCCGAGTTTCCACCCCAACGACGGCAAAGATACAAAACATCGTATATTCTTCCAATTTGGTAATAGCGTGAAATGTTCAGTCCCATTGCATAATCTTCGCCGTAACTGGTGTTGGGTAATCCGATATTTCTTAACACCGGTGTATAAAAAGCACGTGGTGCACCAAGTCCATTGATGCGTAATGCGTTGTTACGACCATTGTCGGGCGTCCATTCTTTGTGATCTATCACACCGGGCGGAAGTGTGTTCAAGTCAAAATCGGTCATCATATACGAGCCTATCACCATAGCACACTTCTGCTCATAGAAGGCATTAACGATAGTTTGCAGTGTATTTTCATCTTTATAAAGATCATCACTGTCCAGCTGTACGGCAAACTTTCCGCATTGATTCGAGTTTACACCATAGTTCCAACATCCGCCAATACCCAAGTCTTTGCGTTCGGGAATAAGGTGAACAACGCGCTCATCGTTCTTAAAACCATCAATGGCTTCTGTTGTTCCATCGGTAGAATGGTTGTCGATAACAATCAAATTGAATTTGAAAGTTGTTTTTTGCTTTAATACCGACTCAATAGCTGCGGCTATGGTCATAGCTCTGTTCCTCACGGGGATGATAACCGATGCCTCCACTTCAAATTCTCCGGCATTAAAATCGATGTCTTTAAAGTCGGGTTTTAAATAACCACCGATAGCTTTCAGGTGTTCGGTACAGGCTTGTTCCATCTCTATCTGTCGGTCACGGTTGCGCGGATCTACATAATCAAATTGTTTTTCACCGCTTTTACGATGATCTTCTTCTATTTCGCTATATAGATATTCGTTGACATGAACAAGCGAATACTTTTGGCTAAGCCTTAACCGCAGATCGTAAAGACCGGCATGTTGATAACTGACTTTCATCTTTTCAACACTTGCTTTTAGTGCAGCGGTATTGAAAAACAGTACCGAACCGAAATCGAAATCATCTCGAAGCGAGCCAAATTGATAGTCAATAACAGGTGCTTTAATTTGTTCGTCGTCTTTTATTTGGTAGTGATCGGCATACAACATGCCCGCTTTCGTAGCTTCTGCAATACTTAACATTCGCTCTAAAGCCAAATAGCCCAGTTCTAAAGTGGTTGCCTTGGTGTAAACAAGCGTATATTCTGTTGTAGCCTTTTGGGCTATGTCACGGATGGTTTCACTCCGAAACAGGCTCTCTTTCACACAAAAGACATTTTCCACAATAGCCGAAGCACGAAGCGTTTGCAATGTTTTGGCTGCCTGTTCCTCATTTATATAAGGTATAAAGCAAGTGATTTTTTTCATAATTATATTGTTTTTATTATTTATCTATCAGAATTTCAAAAGACATATTTCGCCGCTTGTAGCCGTAACCAACAAGCGATGACCGCTCAAAGGTACAACCGTATTGATTAAAGAGTTGCCTATTTTATGCTTCCAAATAACCTTTCCGGTTTTAGGTTCGAGGGCAAATATCAGCCCTTCTTTGGTACTTCCATAAACCACCCCTTCTTTTTCGGGATGCATAGAGGGTGCATGTTCATAACCAAAGCCGATGTTCGAGGCCCAAATCTCTTGTGGTTGTTCAGCCGTTGCACTGTAACACACCATACTGTCTTGCATCGTTTTTCCGTAAAGCCGTTGTTTATCTTCCGACAATCCGATGCTCTCGCGAACCATTGAACGAAATGTTCGCCAAAGCGTTTTACCTGTTTCGATGTCGATAGCAGTCATAGCACGCTGCGGATCGGTAATAAATACTTTTCCATGAGCTGCAACCGGCCATACGGCAGCAGGCGAAAAGTGCATTCTTGTTAAGCCTCCCGTCCACTTCCAGCATTCTTTTCCTGTCTCTTTATCCAATGCATAGAGTGTGTTGTCCCATGCACCGAAGATTACTTTACCGTCAGCAAGAAGCGGTTTGGTTTCTACATAGCCTTTCACCTCATTGTAAGTCCACTTTATTTTGCCTGTTTTGATGTCTATGGCCCGAAAGATATGGTCGCTCGCTCCGATATAAGCAATACCGTTTTCAATGCTTACTGCTCCTAAAACGGGTTCTGAGGCTTGTATGCGCCAACGTTCGCTACCGTCTTTGGCATTCAATGCATAGATATTTTTATCTGCTGAGCCAAACACCACGATACCTTCTGCCACCGCCGGAGTACCTACAATGCGGGCACCCGACTTAAATTGCCAAAGGCGTTTACCGTTTTTGAGCTGATAAGCTGAAAGATAACCCGTATCATCGCCTACGAAAATGCGCGAGCCTTCTACAGCCGGCGAAGCATATATAGCCGATGCCGACTGTGTAAGCCATACCCGTTTTACCTGCGTATATTGTTGGTTAACACTGTAATCGGGGTACTTATCAGCTTTACCCTGATGGTCAAAATAGTTGGCTGTCAGAGAAAAGGCATGCAAACGGTGTTTCTTCTCGCCCACCCTTTGTTCGTAAACAATAATCGAATCTTGGGTTACTTCATACAGTCCATACCCCGAAAGCCCGTCCTTATCGCGTAAGTTGGAGCGCATCAGCACGCCGGGAATACCATCGTATCTAAAGTTTTTGTTTCTGTGATAATGTCCGCCAATAAACAAGCGAATGTTGTAAGGACGCACGGCATCGGTTACATCATACCAGTTATCAACATCTCCTTCGAGCATAGGATAATGGGTTACAAGGATAACGGGCTGTTGCGGATTTTTAATGCTTTGTTTGATCCAAGCAATATCTTGTGGTCCTACATGCCCATAAGCCATCCGCATCAACGGACCTGAATTGAAACCAAGAAATTGAAACCCTTTATGGGTAAACGAAAAGCGTTCGCCACCGAAGATGTTGCTATAAGCTGTACATCCCGATTCGCTCCATTTGGTTTCGTGATTTCCCATTACCACATAATATTTATAACGCAAAAGATCAAGACATTTCTTTACCCTCATCAGGGTTCCTCTGTCTCCTTCTTCGCTTAAATCGCCTGTTACGAGCACAAAATCCAAGCTGTCTGTGGCGTTGATTTGTGCAATAGAGCTTAACAAATCTATTATCGGCTCCGGCTTATCATGGTTTAAATGTATATCTGTAAGCTGTGCAAAGCGGAAAGTTCCAGTCTGAGCAGAAAGCGATAACAGACAGAAAAGAAATCCGGCGGCGATAAAAAATTTTCTTGTCATTTTGTTTTTAGGTTTAACGTTCAAAGAATAGGGTTATCTCTTTCATTAATTTTTCTCGTTCCAAGGGCACTGTCAACGTTTCAAACGGAAAACCCATGACAAAGGTTTTATAGGCTCCTTTGTAGGCAATTGCGGCACTTAGGTTGTTTTCCGGATAGCGCATCACGGTGTAAGCACTGTCGCAGGCAGGCTCAATGGCATCCGGCGACTCTACCACATAAACTTTTTCGTTTAATGTGTGAGCGTATTTGTAACGATCTATACTCAAACTTAAAGGCGATCTTACCATAGTAACGTTACCCGTAAGGGCAGCTCTGCTGTTGCGCCATTTGTACTTTAATACATTCGTGGCAAAGTAGATGTCGCTTTTTTGTGCTGTTGCCAGCGGATTGTTCCATAAATCGGTAGCCACATACGCACCCGAAACAAAAAGGTGAGTACCTTTTTGTGCATAGTCGGCAAGCACCTTCTGTACTTCTGTTGTAAAGGTTTTGAATTGTAAAGGCACAACACCACCCCGTCCGGTCTTGGTCTGACACTGCTTGCCCAATATGTAATCAACAAAGAAGTAACCGTCTTTTGCCTCGTTCAGACATTCATTCGCACACGACTCGAACGAATATCCTGCTTTTAAAACAGCCTCTCCGTGACAGGCGGGATAATCAAATGTATTACCTGCAATCACTTCAGTTTCTTTATCTCCATAGCTATCACCGTATCCTCCCGCATCATCATCAAGCCATGGCAATGTTCTGTTAAACTCTTTCATGCGTCCTATATAACTGATATCTTGTATATAAGGTACGCCATGATCTACTTCGTCGAGGAAACCGGCATAAAGTGTGTCGGTAGGAGGGGGTGCAACAAAGTCGGCAGGAGCACTAATACGATCGAAACCATTGACAATCAATACTTTTTTCGCATTCTGAACAGAACTTTTGCCTACAGCAACCGTCTCTGATGGGAAACTCTTTCCGCCTTTGTTTACAGCCACAACCTTAAAGCTACACACCACATCTGCAGGAATATGGACGGTATATTTCGGCTTTTTTACCACTTTGCCGTTATCGAAAGCTCCATCTCCCAAGCGCGTATAAACAATGTATTTTTCGGGATTGGCCGTAGATTCGAGCGGGTCTGTCACAGCATTCCAAGTCAGTTCTACCTCATCATTGCCCTTCAATACAGCCGAAAGATGGTCTACAGGTAGGGGCGTTACCACATAATTTTGTTTATGTTGAGCACTCAAAAACTGTAACATCCCTTTATAGATGGCTCTACTCACAGCAAATCTGAATCGCGGATCGAGCCCGTAACGCATGTCGGCAAAGTTCTGATGCGATAAAAGTTCGAGCAACATAGCGGGAACTCGGGGAGTACGCGCTTCGAAATAAGAGGCATCTCTGTTTCCTCTGCTGTTCCAATTGGGCTCAAACTGGGTGCGTATATCGCGTAAAATGCTATTGTGAATTGTTTCGGTAAGCTCTTTGCAGAGCTGCCGCGAGGCTCCGTTAGCAAATACACTGTCGTACGATTGGGTGTAATAGATGCCCAAGGTACCAATAGTTTTGTCGTTCTTAGTTGTGCCGGCATCGCTGTGAAAGGCCAAAGAAAGGTCTATCGGGATGTTTAATCCTTCGCCTTCAGGATAAGATTCGGATCCACCGGCCAACCAGTTTACCCATAAACCGCGACATTTATAATCGTCGGTGTAATCATTTTGTCCTCTCGACTCTGAATAAACGCTATCCGGAACACCTGCCCACTGTAACCAATAGCGTGCAGCTTCGGTAAAGCGAGGATAGTCACTAACAAACGGTCGACCGATGTTTCCCATGCCTCCGCCAAACTTCACGCCATCTGCTGTTACCCATTCGTCGGCTTTGCCTGTAGCGTTGGTAAGACTGACCCCCTGACTATTGCCCGCATTTTTATCGAAAACAAACTTGCCCAGATAAATCCATGTGCCACCCCCCATCTGCTGATTAACTTTAAAAACACTGTTTCCGCCCTTATGTCGAACCGTATAGACGGCGGCATTAGTGCTTCCCGGAACGGTTTTATATGAGATATAAACAGCATATTCGCCGGTTTCAGGCACATTGGGAATCCACTCTGCGGTGCTCTCTTTGCCTTTTTTTAGTGAAGAAATAATTCGATATGTGCCCTCTCGAAAAGGATTTTGAAAGTCGGTATATACGGTTCGATTGTGCGCAAAACCGGCTCCATCGCCTCGTTTCCATGATGCTCTGCCATTACGTTCTGCATAATGAGCGTATAGAGCAAGCGTATTGCCATCGTTATCTACTACCACCTCGTGCTTATTCCAATCTCTTTCGCGGGGCAGTAACACGTTAGCCCCTGCATCTTCAAGCATCGGAACAAGGTAAGGCAACACATAACTCTGTGTATACAAGTCTTCTACAGTTTGTAAAAGACGTGCACGCTGCCACTCCCAACGATCGAGCGTGCGCTCATAATAACGTCCATGGCTTTGCCATAACGCAATATGCCGACCGGTTAACCCCTGTGTGGGCGGGTTGTGAACCGAGACTTCCGTAATCAACGGCCGCTCGCTTTGGGGTGCAAACACCGTAGGACGTTCGGTCTGCGCAAAAGTCATATTGCACAGAAAACCAGAAAGCACTGCTGTAACGACATGTTGTTTTTTCATCATTCGATAAGCGTTATTCGGCTTGTTCACGTCTGATGAGTAGACACAAACCGATAAATGTAAATAATGCGTTGAGAATCAATAATTCGTAGCTGAAACGATAGCCGTTGAACCACTGTTCGGAATGTTTGTCTAAGAGTAGACAGAGCAGTGGAGAAGCAAGGGCAACAAGGGGTATCCACTTGTCGCGCACGGGCTTTTTAAGCAGAATACCGAAAGCAAACATACCCAAAATGGTCCGTAAGTATAACTGGCCAAGGTATAAACAGCATCTATCACACTGGTGTTATTCAGTGCATTAAAAGCCACAATAACAGCTCCCATCAGCACACTCATACCGATATGCACCAGTTTGCGGGTGCGTTTCACCTCTTCTTCACTGCGATTTTTTATACCCAAAATATCTACGGTAAACGATGTGGTCAAAGCTGTTAAGGCAGACCCAGCGGCATTATAGGCAGAAGAAGCCAAACCGATGATAAACAGAATACCCACAATGCCTGGTAACAAACGACTTGTAGCAATGGTCGGAAAAAGTTGATCGCCTGCCACATCCATACCATGCAAGGCGGCTTCTTGATACAATAACACGCCTAACATTAAGAAAGCTGCCACGACAACAAATTGCATCAGAATACTGATGAGCATATTTTTCTGCGACTCGCGGCTGTTTCTGCAGCTCAGATTGCGTTGCATCATATCTTGATCGAGCCCTGTCATGGCAATCGTTGTGAAGATTCCGGCAAAAAATTGCTTGAAGAAAAACTGCTTGTTATTGACATCATCGAAGAAGAAAATGCGACTCATCTCACTCTGTTGGATGCTGTTCACCACTCCGGTGAACGACAAATGCATATCGCGAGCAATAAATACAATACACAGCAGTACCGAGATGATAAGACAGGAGGTTTTGATAAGGTCGGCCCAAATTACCGATTTAACGCCTCCCTGATGGGTGTATAGCCACACAAAACCCACTGAGATAACCACGTTGACAATGAAAGGGATGCCCAGCGGTTCGAAAGCCAAGAGCTGAAGCGTAAAACAAACCAGAAACAAACGTACGGCAGCCCCCAGCATTTTGGATACGAAAAAGAACCATGCACCAGTATGATACGAGGCCATACCGAAGCGATTGCGCAGATATTCGTAAACTGATGTGAGCTGCATTTTATAAAATAAGGGTGTAAGTACAAAGGCAATAACCAGCTGACCTACAATAAAGCCCATTACCAATTGCAAATAACCGAACCCACTTTTATCTACCATGCCCGGAACCGACACGTAAGTAACCCCCGAAATGCTAGCCCCTATCATCGCAAAGGCCACCATATACCATTTGGATTGGCGATTACCGGTAAAAAAGCCGGCATTATCAACATTGCGACGAGCAATGCCCGAGACAATGAGAAGAACTATAAAATAGGCCGTTACGGTAAAAAGTACTGCAATTGGGGTCATCATAAAAAGATTAATAGCTATTCTGCATACAGCAGATAGGGGCGCCGGCGGACCTTAAACTGTTCGACATCAGTTTGCCACTTGTTTTTTATCTCAGCGGCAGATTTACCCTCTTCAATCATCTTTCGTACATAATCAACACCGATCAGTTTCTCAAAGAAAGGGGTAAAGAAGCGGTTGCCGATATCCAAATTACGATAAGCATTGATGATATACGATAAGTCCAATCCGCGTTGTTGCACCTCTTCGGGGCTCATTTGGCTCAAATCAACACCGTAACACACCTTGTCGAGCTGCGGAGGATTTTTTGCACCCGCCCTGCTCCGAGGGGTAAAGCGATGCGAATAACCTGTCATATCGGGATGTCCGAATTGTTGAAACGGTAGCGAAGTGCCTCTGCCGAGACTTACGGGCGTACCTTCAAACAAACAAATTGACGGATACAGATAGACGGCTTGCATATTGGGAAGGTTGGGCGACGGTGCTATGGGTAAATGGTAGCGGGTTTGGTGGGTGTAATTTGCACAGGGCACAACTGTTAATCGGCATTTTCGTCCCTCTTCAAACCACCCCTCTCCGTTTATCATTCCTGCCAATTCGCCCAGTGTCATACCGTGAACTACAGGAATGGGAAGTGCTCCTACGCCCGACTTATACCTCATATCGAGCAGCGGACCGTCAACATAAAAGCCGTTGGGATTGGGCCTATCGAGCACCAAAACACGTGTGCGGGTCTTGGCGCAGACATTCATCAGCCGTAACATAGATATATAATAGGTGTAGAAACGCAGGCCCACGTCTTGAATATCCACCGTCAATACATCTATTTTACGCAGCAATTGCTCGTCGGACTTGCCCTCTTTTCCGTTGTATAACGAATAAATAGGTATTCCCGTTTGCTTGTCGACCGAGTTATTAACGTGTTCGCCCGCATCGGCATTGCCTCTAAACCCATGTTCGGGTGAAAAAACGGCTACTACTTTTATACCTTTTTCGAGCAAAACATCAAGTAAATGTTTGTTGCCCACCATGCCGGTATGATTTGAAAACAAAGCTACCCGCTTGCCTTTCAAGCTGTTGAGGTAAACCTCAAACCGTTCGCTTCCATTCTGTACATCAGCATTCTGTGCCTTGCTGCATAGTGCTGCAAGACATATATATACAAATAGAAACAACAGTTTTTTCATGCTTAGGTTGGCTTTAAGTTGACTGCATTACAAAGATAAACCGATTTTTAGACTTAGAAATAAAAAATTAGCTATCTTTATTCTATTTTTATTTTTTTAATAATCTTATCTTTTAATACCCGTTTTACAAAATATTGAGTAGGCGGAAGTAAGTTAGCAGCCCTTATATGTCCTCCCTTTGTTTTCTCCTTCACACACCAAACACGCCTTTATTAGTTCCTTTTTCGTTGACCCTATTCCCCTTAGGCGAAGCCGGGTTGGGCGATTGAGAATGCTTTTACTTAACAATCTCGTAGGAGTTTGCCTTTTACAGCCGTGCCGGGGATGTAGTATGGAATCACTAAAAAGGTGATTTCAGGTTATTTACATCCCCTCCTCGCCTCCCCCGGAATAAAGGTGAAAGGTTGAAAAGGTGAAAAAGTAAAAGAAGGCAGGCAAAATAATTAAAGGCAAAAAGCAAGTAATGTAGTACACCTCTCCCCTTGCAAAGGAGAGATAGAGAGGGGATGTGTCCATATACTTATGCCAGTTCGGGATAAGAAATAATGCCCATAGCACATATTAATTTATTTCCGAATGCGCTTTTAAACCTTTTTCAGGCTATCTGCTAACAAGTACATCCCCTCCTAACCTCCCCCGGGGATAAAGGTGAAAGGTTGAAAAGGTGAAAAAGTGAAAGGATGAAGGCACCATAAAAGAGCAAAAAGCAAGTAATGCAGTATACCTATTCCTTTATTGGAATGTGTTGAGTTTCTCCTTTATAAGTATTGAGTTCTCTCTTGATAAAGCCTTTAAGTGGTTATGCAGAACACCTCTCCCCTTGCAAAGGGGAGAAAGAGAGGGGATTACTTATACTGAACTGACGTATATACCTTTATTTTATAATTGTAGCGTTAGCCATTTTTTACCCTTTCACCTTTTCACTTTTCCACCTTTATAAGTTGCTTTCAAATTGTTACTTTTTTAACGTTTGAGAACATTTCTCGTTTTCTTTTTTCGTTACAAATCGCTTTCTCCATTTAGCGAAATATTTTCGTTTATTTGGTCAAAAATCAGCGTTGAAAATCCCAAAGCATAGGTTTCGAGTTGCAAAAGCATAGTTTTTAAAAGGTAAAACATCATCTTTTGGAGGGTAAAAGCTATGTTTTTGCAACCCGAAAAACACGATTTTAGGGCGTTTAAGAGGGACAAATGATAAGTAAAATATACCCATAGATATGCAATGTATTAATTATCAACAATATACAAAACCGTAAAATCCTTGCGTTTTTACGAGCTGACAACAGGCTGATGACTTCGATGGGCACTCTCGCGAAGCACCATCCGATTTTTTGACAACCACTAAACTTACGATTTGAAACTTTTCGTGGTAAAATGATAATCATGTAAGAAAATGTAGTTTGAGGAAAAATGACAAGGTGGGAGGTATGAAATAACCCCTTAAATATATGAAAAAGAGAACTGCAAAACCATGAAAAACGGCTCGTTTAAACGTAAGAATATTTCTAAAATGGGTGATGACTGAAAGACTGATGCAGAAAAGTGGGATAATTTATGTAGGAAAACGGACAGTAAAAGGATGGCTTTTTGCGGAGAAACGCATAAAGAAATGGACGGAGAACGGCGTGGGTAGACTTTGTATTTGAAACTTTTTTTGCGTTATGTATTGCACATATCATTATTTTATTTATCTTTGAACTTATGTTGCTTGATTTATACCCGTTTTTTTACCTTATATTTAACGGATAACAACGAGGCAAAACAGGCTGAACGTGTTTAAATAAATGACATATGAACAAAAGACAATTGAAACGAATGGTGAATTGCGTTTGTACCGATTTATTCGCAGAATGCGTGGCAGCATCGCTTTATTCGGCCCGCTCGAATGAAGAAAATGCCCAAGCATTGTTAGCGTCTGTGGTAACGATTCACAACGATTTTTTACGCAGAATTTCGCATCCCGAACCGGGTTTGGCGGCAAAGCTCTATTACAATCAGTTAAGTAAAGACTTTAATAATGCGGTATCTGAGGTTCTTGATCATATTGCAGATTTCCAATAAGATAAAGAAAAAGATATGCTGAGAAAGTTCTGCAGCTGGCTGTTGTATAAAAAAATGGGATGGAAAAAAGTGATTACAGAGCCTCATCCCGACAAATATATTATCTGTTTAGCTCCTCATACCAGTAACTGGGACTTTATTTTGGGGCAGCTGTATGCACATGCAGAGGGGATAAAAAACAATTTTTTGATGAAGAAAGAATGGTTTTTCTGGCCTTTCGGAATTCTGTTGAGAAGACTTGGAGGTATCCCCGTGTGGCGAAGTAAGCATACCAGCATGACGGATAACTTAGCCAATAGGCCCAAGAAGCCAAAGAGTTTCGGCTTTGTGTTACGCCGGAGGGTACTCGCTCTTTAAACAAAGACTGGAAAAAGGGCTTTTATTTTATTGCTCAAAAGGCCGAATTACCGATATTGTTGTATGGTGCCGACTATGAGAAAAAGATTATTCAATGTACCCGCAGCATCGTTCCTACGGGGGATGTAGAGCTGATATGAAAGAAATAAAACTTTACTTCAAAGATTTTAAGGGTAAAAATCCAAAGAATTTCAGTATTGGCGAGTTGTAAAAGGGCGTGTTTTTCGTATCTTTTTTGAAATAGAAACAGGGGACGAAAGATGTTGAAAACCCCGCAAGAATAAGAAACTAACCATAAAATACGATTTTTGTTATGCACAAAATTCAAACAAATGCTTCGGGAACAAGAAGCATCGAGGTGAGCGACAAGCATTTGGAAACGATAGAAAAATATGCGTTGCTCAAAAATTTGATTGATAGTAACGGCATTATCGACGAAGAAGTGCTGGACAAATTAAAGTGTAACATTCGCTCGATACTCGAGTCGGACGAGGGTAAAGACAAGGCTCTGTTGGACTTATGCCTTGATGTGATATACAACAGCAACATGAAAGCCTTCGGTTTGCATCAGTTGGTGTTGCTTTATATTGAATGGAGAACGGAGCTGGCGAAGAAACTTGCCGAAAAAGACGACGAGTAAGCAACGCGAAAAAGGTATGCCGTTGAGGAGTTATCAACTAACCGATTTTTTACCTACAACCAAGAAAGAGTGCGCATTAAGAGGCTGGGAACAATTAGATGTTATCTTGTTCTCGGGCGATGCGTATATCGACCATCCCTCGTTTGGTGTGGCCGTGATAGGACGTTGCTTAGAGGCGGCGGGCTATAAGGTGGCTGTTGTACCTCAGCCCGACTGGCATGGAGACTATCGCGACTTTAAAAAACTGGGCCGACCGCGCTTGTTTTTCGGTGTATCGCCGGGTTGTATGGACTCGATGGTGAATAAATATACTGCCAATAAACGACTTCGTTCGGAGGATGCTTATAGTCCCGATGGGCGTCATGACTGCCGTCCTGATTATCCGACGGTGGTTTACACACAGATTTTAAAACAACTTTTTCCCGATGTTCCGGTTGTTCTGGGCGGCATAGAGGCGTCGATGCGGCGACTTACACACTATGATTATTGGCAGGATAAGGTGCGTAAGTGCATTCTTTGCGACTCGGGAGCCGATATGATTCTTTACGGAATGGGCGAGAAATCAATTATCCGACTGTGTCAAGAGATAGAAAACGGTCGGGCGATAAGCGATATTCACGACATCCCGCAGACTGTTTTTTTAGTCGATAAGCACGATGTGCCCAATGGAATTTCCGAGAAAAACGACATCGTTTTACATAGTCATGAGGAGTGTTTGAAAAACAAAAAGGCCCAGGCAGAGAACTTCAGGCACATTGAAGAAGAGGCGAACAAAATTCATGCGCAACGCTTGCTGCAACTTGTAGGTAGTCAATACGTGGTGGTAAATCCGCCTTATCCTGTGCTTACCACCGAAGAACTCGATGCAACATTCGACCTGCCGTACACCCGACTGCCACATCCGAAGTACAAAAACAAGCGAATTCCGGCCTACGAGATGATAAAATTCTCGGTGAACATGCATCAGGGATGCTTTGGCGGATGCTCGTTTTGCACTATTTCGGCACACCAAGGCAAGTTTGTTGCGTGTCGGTCGAAAGAGAGTATCTTAAAAGAGGTGAAACGAGTAACCGAAATGCCCGACTTCAAAGGGTATCTTTCGGATTTGGGTGGACCGTCGGCGAATATGTACGGGATGGCAGGGCGTAACCTTAAAGCCTGCGAACGGTGCAAGCGTCCGTCGTGTATCAATCCTGAAATATGCCCCAATCTCAATACCGATCACTCGAAATTGCTCGATGTTTATCGAGCAGTCGACGCTCTGCCCGGCATCAAAAAGAGCTTTATCGGAAGTGGAGTGCGATACGATTTGTTGTTGCACAGAAGTAAAGACGAAAGCGTGAACCGGGCGGCGAAAGAGTATACCAAAGAGCTGATACGACATCATGTGAGTGGACGACTGAAAGTGGCACCCGAACATACCAGCGACGACGTGCTCAAACTGATGCGCAAGCCCTCTTTTGAGCAGTTTGAAGCGTTTAAAAAAGTATTCGACAAGATTAATCGCGACGAAAACCTGCGTCAGCAAATTATTCCTTATTTCATCAGTAGTCATCCCGGTTGCAAAGAAGAAGATATGGCCCAACTTGCTGTAAAAACGAAAAAGCTGGACTTTCACTTAGAGCAGATTCAGGATTTTACGCCTACGCCGATGACGGTGAGTACCGAAACCTGGTATACCGGCTATGACCCTTACACGCTTGAGCCTGTTTTTAGTGCTAAAACGCCACAGGATAAAAACGCGCAACGCCGCTTTTTCTTTTGGTATAAACCCGAAGAGCGGGCCGGCATCGAGCGCGAACTAAAAAAGATAGGACATCCCGAACTGATTAAAGAATTGTATGCTGCCGGTGAAAAATACACGCAACCAAAGTTGGCAAAAACACACAAAAAATCTTTTAACCCCAACTTTAAAAGGGTGAAAAAGTAAAAAGATGCAGACGATACATTTTTAGTTTTTTCTTCTTCGGGGAGCCCCGAAAGTCTCCCCACACTGTCGGCACGTTTTCGGAACTCCCCGAAAGTCTCCCCACACTGCCGGCACGTTTTCGGAACTCTCTGAAAATCTCCCCGCACCGCCGGCACATTTTCGGGACTCTCCGAAAATCTCCCCACACCGTCGGCACGTTTTCGGGGCTTCCCGAAGAACAAAAAAAATGCATTGTCTGCCTCTTTTCACCTTTAATTGTTCTTATTTCCTTCCTCCCTCATTCGGAAATCTCTTCTTTACAAAGAAAATCGATACCCTATGCTAAATGTAAAGAAGCGATGACGTTCGTTCATCGGGTTTGCTTTCAGTGCTCGTGATAAGGGAAAATGATAACGTCCGTCGAGCACCACATTCATATATTCGTAAGAAATGCCTACCGGAATATAAACATTCACTGCGTTGAAAGCATCTTTCAAGTTCAGCTCTTCGGTGGTCGGAACTCCATAAGTACGCCGCCCATCCTCGTCAATCGTAATCGAAACTTCCTCGTATTTCTGTCGTGCCGAAAGTAAAAAGCCTGCTTCAAAGCCTGCTTTTAGTGCCAATCCACTGCCAACATACCATTGCCCCATCAGCGGAACGTTGATATATTCGACATCTATACTGTTGTCGCTGCGCCCTGTGCGCACCCTGTCTCCGCTGCTCTCGGCATCCGGATAGTGGCATCCCTGCATCGAATAAAACAACGCCAACGACGCAGAAATCGACGGCGACAGCTGATATTCTGCCTCTACACCGCCTGTAAATCCGGCTTTCGACGACGATTTTACCAGATTTGTGCCCATCGACACATCCATATGGCTGATGTTAGCGATATTTACACCCACGCGAGGCAGGATAGAAAACTGCCGTACCTCTTGCTGCGCGAAAATAGGCAGAACACAGAATGAAACAAGTGTTGTTAAGAGATATTTCCTCATCATTTCTATATTTTTTATTAGATACAATGATAACGTGCTCTACTTGGGTTTATTGCGCCATTCTGCTCAAAGTTTTTCTATCTAAAAACAGCGTTTCGACAGAATGCGAAACGCTGTTTTTGTTATGTTGGAGTAGTTACTTATGAAAAGTTTTTTGTAATAGCGGGAGCAATATTTTAACTTCTATCTGCTATAGCCGTAATTCTTATTTCTTATTTTCTAATCTTTAAGTCTCCGCTATTCTTTGTTCTGCCGTTTGCGCTCGTTGTGATCGAGAATCATTTTACGAATACGCATATTTTGGGGCGTTACTTCTACAAACTCATCGCCTTTGATATATTCGAGTGCTTCTTCGAGCGACATGATGACTTTAGGGATGACACGCGCCTTATCGTCGCTGCCGCTGGCGCGGACATTGGTGAGTTGTTTGGATTTGGTGACGTTGATAACAAGGTCGTTGTCGTGAACATGCTCGCCAACGATTTGTCCGTAGTAAACTTCTTCACCGGGTTCGATAAAGAACTTGCCGCGATCTTGCAACTTGTCGATGGAATAGGCGAAGGCTGTTCCGGTTTCCATTGCTATCATCGAACCATTGGTGCGGCGGGTTATTTCGCCCTTGAAGGCTGATATTCTTTAAATCGATGGGCCATGATGGCTTCGCCCTGACTGGCGGTGAGAACGTTAGTGCGCAGGCCGATGATACCGCGCGAGGGAATATCGAACTCGATATTGACGCGCTCGCCTTGTGTTTCCATCGATGTCATTTCGCCCTTACGACGGGTTACCATATCAATCATTTTGCTGGCAAACTCTTCGGGAACATTGATGGTTAGTTCTTCTATGGGTTCGCAACGCTGGCCGTTAATCTCCTTATATATTACCTGTGGCTGGCCAACTTGTAGTTCGTAGCCTTCGCGGCGCATGGTTTCGATGAGAACGGAAAGATGAAGCACGCCACGTCCACTAACAATCCAGCGATCGGTATAGTCTTCAAAGGGACGCACACGCAGGGCGAGGTTCTTCTCCAACTCCTTTTCGAGGCGGTCGTTGATATGCCGCGAGGTAACAAACTTACCTTCTTTGCCGAAAAAAGGACTGTCGTTGATGGTGAAAAGCATACTCATCGTGGGCTCATCGATGGCAATTGGGGGTAGAGCTTCAGGGTTTTCGTAGTCGCAGATGGTGTCGCCGATTTCAAAGTTATCGAGTCCGATAACAGCGCAGATGTCTCCGCTGTCTACACGATCGGTTTTTACGTGTCCCATTCCAACGAAAGTGTGCAGCTCTTTTATACGAGTTCGCTCTTGTCGGCCGTCGCGATGTACCACGGTAACATTCATTCCGTCGGTAAGTGTGCCGCAATGAACACGTCCTACGGCAATTCGCCCGGTGTAGCTGCTGTAATCAAGCGATGTGATGAGCATTTGCGGCGTTCCTTCCAACTGTTTGGGTGCGGGAATTTTTGCCACAATTTCGTCAAGTAGATAGTCGATATTTTCGACAGGTTGCCGCCAGTCGGCCGCCATCCAACCGTTCTTCGCAGATCCATAGACAACAGGAAAGTCGAGCTGCTCTTCGGTTGCGTTGAGCGAGAACATCAGATCAAACACCATTTCGTACACTTCCTCGGGGCGACAGTTGGGCTTATCCACCTTGTTTACCACCACGATAGGTTTCAATCCCAGCTGAAGGGCTTTCTGAAGAACAAACCGAGTTTGCGGCATCGGACCTTCGAAAGCGTCGACAAGCAGAATACAGCCGTCCGCCATATTGAGCACCCGTTCCACCTCTCCACCGAAATCAGAGTGTCCCGGCGTATCAATGATGTTGATTTTGGTGCCCTTCCACGTAATCGAAACATTTTTAGAAAGGATGGTGATACCGCGTTCACGTTCCAAATCGTTGGCATCAAGTACCTGGTTGCTATTATCTTGCCCCTCGCGAAAGAGCTTTCCGGCGAGCATCATCTTGTCTACCAATGTTGTCTTCCCATGGTCTACGTGGGCGATAATGGCAATATTTCTAATGTCTTGCATATTCTTTTTACCTTATTATTATAGATGCAAAGGTAAGAGTTTTAATTGAAAATGTAGAATGGACAATTGATAATTACGTGTTTAAACGACCTATAAAAGAGAGGAAATAACGCTTTCAAATGGAATAAGAATGTTGGATAAATGTTAAAATAACAGCGTTTTCGCTCGAATTATCAATTGTCCATTCTACATTTTCAATTAAAACCTGTATCTTTGCATCCGCATTAAGCACAAATAATTAATTATTAAACAAAAGTTCTATGTATTTAGATCAAGCAAAAAAACAAGAGATCTTTGGACAATACGGGAAGTCTAACTCTGATACTGGCTCTGCTGAGAGCCAGATAGCATTGTTCTCCTACCGTATTTCCCATTTGACGGAACACTTAAAGAAGAACCGTAAAGATTATAACACAGAACGTTCATTGACGATGTTGGTAGGAAAGCGCCGCCGGTTGCTCGACTATCTCTACGATCGCGACATCGAACGCTATCGTGCCATCATCAAGGCGTTGGGTCTCCGCCGTTAATCGGAGTTCCGCTTTTTGTTAAATGAGCATTACAAATCCCGTAACGACAAAGTTGTTGTTACGGGGTTTGGCGTTTAATAAAGTTTTGTTTTTCTGTTGAGATGTGATAATTAGCCAATTTAAAACCGCCTTACGGAAAACTCGAAAGAATTCCGCAGGCGGCCGTCGTGTTATCCCGACTAATACCTCTATTGAGATGTTTGCCTATTATTTTATAGATTTCCTGCTTCTTTAAAGCAGTTCGTAGGCTCTATTTATACAGGTTATTTATCCTGTTATTTTATGAATGCCCTCAATCAACTTGTCTACCGGAACTCCTGAACGGTCGCTCATCATCTGAACATTTACCTTTCCAATCATTAGCTTACCCAGCGGCGTATTGAGCATTTTAAATTGTGGCGCAATCTCGGGCAACCGATTTTTAAGCTCAGGATACTGCTTCAGTAAGTCTTTCAACCTTGTTTGCGGGGTAATCTCTTCTACAGGCTGCGTTTCTTCTTCCGCTTGCTCCTCGTCTTTTTCTGAGGTTTCCGTTGTCGTTTCCACTTCTCCGTTACTCCACGTCAACAACGTCTGCGATCCTTCCAACGACCGAATGTGCGTACAATCCTGCATCATTTCAAGCACTCCGCGAAACTTTCCGTCTTTGTCACGTACTGCCACGTAGATGATATAAATAAATAATCCCGGCTTGTTAATCCAAAATTCGGCCTTGTCTTGCTCTCCGCTGCGCAACTTGTCTATCACTTCACGAACGATGTGCGCACTTTTTCGGGGGTGACAATTCATTACTTCGCGTCCGATAACATTTTTGCTGCGCGGGAAAATACGATGGTCGGTATCCGAGTAGAAACAAACCAGTTCGTTTTCATCTACAAACGAAATGTCAATGGGCAGATGCTTGTAAATCAGATTAATCTGTTCGAGCGAAAGTTTTCCTGTAGTCACCTCCAGTTTATCACTGCCCCCTGCGGTATAACCATATTTAGAGAGCAACGCCTGCAAATCGCCTGCAAAGCCTTCGGGCGTTGTTGAAGCTTTGATTGAGGCCGTTTGAGGCTTG
Organism: Hoylesella saccharolytica JCM 17484; assembly: GCF_000614205.1. Taxonomy (GTDB): domain Bacteria; phylum Bacteroidota; class Bacteroidia; order Bacteroidales; family Bacteroidaceae; genus Prevotella; species Prevotella saccharolytica. The sequence continues at coordinate 28,019 of NZ_BAKN01000017.1, read as the reverse complement.
TGCTCTACTTCAAAGAACGCAAATCCAATTTCTTGGTCGCCCGATTTCATATCTTCAAATTCTTCAGCACTGATAAGCGCCATCGATGTGGGATAGAGAATAAACTCTTCTTTTTCCATCAAATCACGCGCATACATCAACACCCGCTCTTGCTGTTTAATAAATTCTTCTTCTTTATCTTCACGCAGCAATCGTTCAGCCTCGCGTATTTCATCGCGCACTAAGTCGTCGAAAGTCCACATCGTTGTCGTTGGCCGGGTAAATCCCTTACGTTCCAGCATGGGGTAAAGCTGATTTTGCTTACGTTTATAATGCAGCGGATACTGTCCGATTTTTTCGTAAAGCTCGAGCCATTGGTTTTTAATCATCGGATATTGTACCAAATCTTCTACCGCCAGCAACAGCCGTTTCATCTCCGCATTCTCTTTCAAATAGTGCATAATGGGATGATCTTCGGGCAGATTAGGCAACGAATTGTCAATCAAATCTCCCAACATGTTGATTACCGAATGAACATCCTCGCGGATACATTCATCATCGGTTTCCTCAGTCATGGTTTGTTCGATATATGCCACATGATAAGCACTTACCTTGCCTACGCGTTCCTTGATTTGTTTTCTTGCTTCTTCTGCAGAGAGCTTTCCCGATTTATATGCTGTTTCTATTTCAAAAAGAGTTTGTAATTTATTCGAATCTATCTCCGGAAGATAGTTCTTCATTTTGCTTTCCATCTTAATATTAAAAAACTTTTATTATTGTTGCAAAGGTAGATAAGATGTAATAGTGTGAAGGTAACAAATGTTACCCACACACTTAAAAAAGGTTAAGTGTAGAAAAGTATAACGAAGAATTTTGCGCAGATAACAGATTGGTAGATACTTAGACAATGGTAAATACCTGAATAAAGTTTTTTTGAAAGATGTTTGGCACTACTCATAGAGGCTAAATAGAATAGAAAACACCTAAATAGCGTGCATCAGAATACCCATAAACCGTCAATCTATTTACAACCGTTTATCATCTATTTTGTAATATCTATGCTTTTATGTTGCAAAACCATAGGTTTTAGAAGGTAAAAGCATAGGTTTTGAGATACAAAAGGATAGCTTTTGGTATGTAAAAGCATAGCTTTTACACCTCGCAATTATAGCTTTAAAAAAGAAAACCTATGCTTTTGAAAACAAAAACATAGGTTTTCTGAAAAGATTTGTATTAGAAAGTAGACCGGAAAATTGTTTTCTTGTAAGTTAACTTATGTCGAATCTACTTCTTTAATACCAATCGGTTGTTTAAATATGCTTTACTTTACGAGTTTCAAGTCGTAGTTGTTCTTGCTTGCAGCTTCTTCCAAAGCTTCGTTTACAACGCGCAATGTAGAATCGTCTTTAACAAGGAGGTAAAGTGCATTGGTATTGTCCATAGGCAATTTGTAAGCTTTTACATCCTTACCTTTAACGGTTTTGTTAATCAACTCTGCTTTACCAGAATAGTTTTTAACAGCGTCTTTACCGTTTTCAGCTTGAATATACACTTCCTCCATAGAGAAACCGTTGGTAGAATCGCTGGCCAATGCTACGGTATATTTGATACCGGGGCCGTCGGCAGCAGGAATTGTACCCGAATACTTCAACGAGTCGGTAGCCATAGAATCGCTTACCATAGCCGTATCGTTACCATTTTGATCTGCAGCTGTTTTGCCTTTCTGTTGGCAAGCAGCAATGACTGCACATGCAGCCATCATCATTAATACTTTCTTCATTTTCGTTTTGTATTTAAATTAAATCGATTGCAAATTTAAGTAATTACCATAGAAAAGAAAAATCTTCATTCATAAAAGTATTTAAACCGGTGTAGAAAGTTGTATTTATCACTATCTTTGTAGCATATTAAACATCATGAGATGGAACTTAAATAAAAAAAGAACAAGCTATGAGTAAATTAGTTATAACCAATGTAACCGACCCCGTTTGCCCGTGGTGCTGGGGAGAGGAACCCTTTTTTAGAAAACTGGAAACGCATTTTCCTGAACAAATTGAGTTTAGGAATATCATGGGCGGACTGGTTGAGGATATGAACAAGCAAAAGCCGGCAGATACGGCGGCGCAGAATTATTACGATAAAGAGAACAAAGATTTTATTGAGCACTGCTTAGAGAGTGCGCAGAAGCACGGAATGCCTGTCAGGGTAGAGGGATTCAGGCTTTTTTCAGAAGCCGAAAACTCGTCTTTCCCCCTTTGCATGGCCTATAAAGCGGCGCAGCGGGCAGATGCGGCGAAGGCCGATCTTTATCTTTACAACCTGCGGGCGGCAGTTATAGCCGAAGCTCGCCAAGCCATTTCAGAGGCCGAAATTATCAGCATTGCTGATGAAAGTGGGATAGACATTGCCGACTTTTTAGAGCCGCTGAACGACGGAACGGCCGAGAAAGATTTTCGGCAGGATGTGGCCGAGGCTATCGAGATGAAGGTGGAAGTGTTTCCGACCTTTGTTTTCGAGTATGAAGCAAGCGAATGCCCTTGAAAAGCTATCGTGATTATAACACGATGGCGGCGATGATTAAAGCTGTTAGTGGCGGAAAACTGTTGCCGCAAGCCGTTGCTTTTAACGCTGAAACCCTGTTTTCGTTGATGGAGAAGCATCCTCGTTTGGCTGCCGAAGAAATTAAAGAGGCCTTCGATTTTACATCGATAGAGGAGATGGAGGCCGCGGTAGAACCGCTTTTGCAAACCGGCGAACTGGTAAAACAAGATGCAGGCTTCAGCTATTTTCTCAAACTTCCCTCGAAAGGAATGTCGTGCGATTTAGCCACAGGCATCTGCAAGTAACGCCGAAACATTCTGTACCGCTTGCCCATGAAGTCCCGACAATCTAACTTTGAACTACTGCGTATCTTAGCCATGTATATGGTTTTACTGCTGCATGCCTTGGGAAGCCTGGCCTGGCCTAAGGGGGCACTTGCCCATGCCGACGGACCGCTTGCGCATTTGCTGCTCTCGACGTTGCAAAGCGTTTCTATTGTGGCGGTAAATGTTTTTGTGTTGATTTCGGGTTGGTTTGGCATACGGCCTACGTTACGTAGCGCTACCAAACTGCTTTTCCAATGTGCTTTTGTCTGCGTTGTCGTATACGCGTCGCTGGTCGTGGCAAAAGAAGAGCCGTTCAGTCTCTCGGCGTTGGGCGCTTGCTTTACCTTGGGACAGACGGGGTGGTTTGTTAAATCGTATCTTGTACTTTTTATACTTAGTCCTGTGCTGAACAGCTACGTCGAACACACCGACCGCCGCAGTCAGCAAAGGGTGTTGCTGGCGTTCTATCTCTTTCAGACGCTGATAGATTGGGTGTTCAATCTCGATGCCGACAGTCAGCGAGGATATTCTGCCTTATCCTTCATCGGCCTTTATCTGTTGGCGCAATACGTGCGTCGCTTTGAGCTGACACGCCTGCGCACCTATCATCGCCGAACCTTTCTGCTGCTCTATCTCGGCATTGCAGGCGTGATGGTTGCCACCGGCTCGGCGGCTTACTTTGCCTGTGGTATCGATATTTTTCACCGACTGATGTACTATACCTCGCCGCTTGTCGTAGTTCAGTCGCTGGTGCTATTGTTGTACGTCCAGCGGCTGTCGTTTCAAAGTGCGCCGGTTAACCACATTGCAGCAGGCTGCCTCGCCGTTTATCTGGTGCATCAGTATCCTGCTCTGCGTCCGTTTTACAACAACTTCTGCATTTATGTTTACACTCATTGCGCACCTTTGCCGGGCATTGCGGGGCTTTTGCTTCTGCTGTGTTTGATTTATGCCGCCTGCATCGGGGTAGATATGTTGCGCCAATGGGCGTGGAGGGGATGCCTGAAACTATTTAACAAGTAGCACCCCGCCTCCTGTGCGCCATTTAAACAAAGAGCGAACGTTCTCAACCGAGAACGTTCGCTCTTTTTGCTTTTTGCAGATTGCCCGATGTGGCGGATGCTGTTTGCCTTATATATGTAAAAGGTGAACCACTTGCAGACAGAACCCGCTGCGCTTGATGACTGTTACAGGATATGGGGAACGTCTTTCAGACTTTTTTCGATATCTTCGTCGCTGATAGCATAGTTACGAAGGTCGCCGTTCAGATACTGATTATAAGCCGTCATATCAAGCAAACCGTGACCGGATAAGCTGAATAAAATAACCCGTTTACACCCCTCTTCCTTGCACTTCTTAGCTTCGCGAATAACCTCGGCAATGGCATGACTGCTTTCGGGTGCGGGGATGATGCCTTCGGTGCGTGCGAATAAAACGCCTGCTTCGAAAGTTTCGATCTGCGGAATATCTACGCCATACATCAACCCATCTTTGATAAGTTGAGAGATAATCATTCCTGCCCCGTGGTATCTTAGTCCGCCGGCATGAATATTCGACGGTTTAAAGTCGTGTCCCAGCGTGTACATCGGCAGCAAAGGCGTATAGCCTGCTTCGTCGCCGAAGTCGTATTGAAAAACACCTCGCGTCAGTTTCGGACAGCTTGCAGGCTCGGCAGCGATAAAGCTGTAGATTTGGCGCCCGATATATTATGCCGCATAAAGGGGAATGCCAGTCCGCCAAAGTTGCTTCCGCCGCCGAAGCAGCCAATCACCATATCGGGATACTCGCCCGCCATTTCCATCTGCTTTTCGGCTTCAAGCCCGATAACCGTTTGGTGTAGCGCCACGTGGTTCAACACCGACCCCAGCGTATATTTACAGTTGGGCGTTGTGGTAGCCAGCTCAACAGCTTCAGAAATGGCCGTTCCCAACGAACCCGGATGCATCGGGTCTCGCGTGATGATATCTTTGCCGGCACGGGTAGACATCGACGGAGACCCCGTAACCTCAGCTCCGAACGTGCGCATGATGAGCGAGCGATAAGGTTTCTGTTGCATCGAAATCTTTACCTGGTATACGGCAGCCGACAGTCCGAACACGCTGGCGGCATAGCTTAAGGCAGCTCCCCACTGTCCGGCACCCGTTTCGGTGGTAACGTTGGTAGTGCCCTCTTGCTTGCAATAGTAGCATTGCGGCAGCGCCGAGTTAATTTTATGCGAGCCCAGCGGGTTAATGCTTTCGTTTTTAAAGTAGATATGTGCCGGCGTGTTCAGTGCCTGTTCGAGCGCATAGGCGCGTACAAGCGGGGTAGAACGATAATACTTGTATTTATCTTGCACCTCTTCGGGAATGTCTATCCATGCGTGTTCGCTGTCCAGTTCTTGTTTGGCACACTCCATACTAAAGATGTGGGCCAAATCTTCCGCGCTCAACGGTTCTTTTGTAGCGGGGTTGAGCGGTGGCAGCGGCTTGTTCTTCATGTCTGCCTGAATGTTATACCATTGCATAGGAAGTTCGTTCTCCTGCAACAAAAATCTTTTTTGCTTCTTCATATACTTATTGCTTTAGGGGTAAAACCTTATGCAAAGATAACGAAAAAAGCCCACAAACAGCGTCTTTCGCCTTTGTTTTGGGCAGAACGGCGGCGCAAAGCCCGATGAAGCGAGCCGAATGGGGGAGTGAAATGCGATAAAAACAGCAAGATACAAGCGTTTCTACGAGAAATTTAAAAGAAAAACAAGAAAATACGGGCATATTTTTACTTTGAAAGACTTCTAAGTGCAATCAGAGGTCTTGGAAGAACCTCTAGGAGTTTTCATGTGGAAATAATTACGCTTTTATCAGCTATAAAGTATTTTAACAAGTCGATTCGGGATAAACGGAATAAGAAAAAGCCGTTAGGTACGGCAGAGAACGTAGGCGAGGGTGAAGTTTTGGCGCAACCCCCGCAAAAAAGGTTGCAACAAGCAAAACAACTCCGGAGGAGCGGCAGAGCTCAGCCGCCTCTTCGAGGTTTGTGCTATCGGCATATTGCACAAACGCGGGGACGAAACTAATCTTCGCCCCCGCGTTTGTATGGGTTTATCCGATGTGTAACCGCCGCGCCATTATTTCTTAACGGCAGCCTCGAGTTTTTCTGAAGGTTTGTAAGCCTTGTTCAAACCTGCTACCACCTCGTTGGTTATGTCGAAAGCCTTGTCGGCATAAAGCAGGTTGTCGCCCGCCTTGCTGAGGATAAGACTGTACTTTTTATCTTTGTTGTAGACTGCAAGAAAATGCTGAATACTATCGCGCAGGGCAGCATTGTAGCTGTCGGTTTCTGTCTGAAATTCAGTGGTAAGCCGTTGGTTCAGTGCCTGCAGGTCGTTGTTCTGCTTCTGCAGTCCTGCCTGTATGGCCTCAGCCTGCTCGCGTGTGTAAGCGTTCTGTTGTACCTTTTGCTGAAAGTTGGCAGCTGCCGACTGCAAGGCACGTTGCTTTGCAGCGAGTGTATTCTGTATATTCTGGCCTTTCTTTTGCAGAACGAGCGAGTAATCTTTACAGAACTTGTACTGACTCATAATCGAGTCTACCTCAACGTAGGCAATCTTCATCGCTGCCGTACTTTTAGAAGAGTTGCTCTCTTTCGCCTCGGGTTGCGAGTTGCTCTTGTTGCATGCTGTTGTCGTCAATGCTGCAAAGGCAGCTATTGTCAACATTTTGAAAACGTTTTTCGTATTCATTGTTGTTATTATTAGTTTTTATCTCTTTTCCTTAACGGCCTTTCTACTTTGCTGTCTCGCCTCTTTGTCTTGGTCGATTACGCAATGAATGCCTTGCTTTCTTAATGCCTCGTTATCGTGGATGTGTTGCGAGGCAAACTTACCGTGCTTTTTAATGATAAGTTTGATGCTTAACAATGCTAAGGCAATAGCAATTATTAACACGCTCAACGTTAAAGTTTCTGCCATTTTGCTTATATTTGCATTCCGTTAAAATCGTACGCTCGAAAGCGTTGCAAAGGTATATAATTAATACGATAATCAGTCAAAAATAAATCAAAATATGAATAAAAGTAATTTAACGCCAATCGGCGTATTTGAACAGTTTAAGAAGATTAACGGCATCCCCCGTCCTTCTAAGCACGAAGAGAAAATTGTAGCCTATCTCAAAGAGTTTGCCGAACAACACGGGCTCGACTTCAAGGTGGACAGTTCCCTGAATGTTATTATTCGCAAAGGAGCAACACCCGGCTACGAAAACCGTAAAACCGTGATTTTGCAAAGCCATACGGATATGGTGTGCGATAAGCTCGTAGACATAGAATTCGATTTCAACAAAGACGCTATCCAGAGCTATGTGGATGGCGATTGGATGAAAGCCAAAGGCACAACACTGGGGGCCGACGATGGTATCGGTGTTGCGATAGAACTGGCAATATTAGCCGCCAAGGACATTGAGCACGGGCCGTTGGAGTGTGTATTTACCAGCGATGAAGAAACACAGCTGACAGGTGCCTCGGGTATGGGCTCAGATTTCATGACGGGCGATATGCTCATTAACCTTGACTCGGAGGATGAAGGGCAGATTTTTGTTTCGTGTGCAGGAGGAAGAAGCACACGTGCCTGCTTCCACTTTAAACGCGAAACGGCTAATGACTATTTCTTCTTAGAACTGTCACTGAAAGGACTTACGGGCGGACACTCGGGCGATGATATTAACAAGAAGCGCGCCAATGCCATCAAAGTGCTTTCACGATTTGTATATATGGAACAAGAGAAGTTTGACGTTCGGCTGAGTCGATTTGATTCGGGAAAGTTGCATAACGCTATTCCCAGAGACGGACGTGTGGTAATTGCTGTTCCCAACGACGTGAAAGAACAAGTGAGAGCCGATTGGAACGTCTTTGCATCGGAAGTAGAAGCTGAATTTCACGTTACCGATACGGCTATGGTGTTCGGAATGGAGAGCGTTGGAGCTGAAAAGGTGCTGCCTACTGATGTGAGCCGTCGCCTGATACAGGCTTTGCAAGCGATGACCAATGGCATTTTTGCCATGTGTCAGGATAAGGCATTGGACGACTTGGTAGAGACTTCGAGCAACGTTGCCGCAGTAAAAACTTCTGAAGACAGTGTTGAGATACTGGCGTCACAACGCAGTAACGTAATGAGTAACCTAACCAATCAGTGTAACGCTATCAAGGCTGTATTCCAGTTAGCAGGTGCCGATGTGGAACAAACCGATGGCTATCCGGCATGGCAAATGAATCCTAATAGCGAGCTAACCCGACTAACGGTGGAGGCTTACAAAAAGCTGTTCGGAAAGGAACCCATCGTACGTGGTATCCATGCAGGGTTGGAATGCGGTTTATTCTCTACCCGTTACCCGCATCTCGACATGGTTTCTTTCGGTCCGACCCTTCGCGATGTACATACACCGGACGAACGTCTGTATATCCCCACCGTTCAGATGGTTTGGGATCATTTGTTAGAGATATTAAAAAATATCCCCGTAAAGCAACATTAGAGGTATGAAGATTTACCGAATAATACCGGCAGCGCTGCTGTTGCTTGTATTAGCAGGGTGCGGCAAGCAATATAAGGCGAAAGCCCTTGTATCTGAATTTCTTGAAATGTATGCTGTAAATGCGTCGACCTCTATTGAGAAAATTACCAACCTCGACTCAACGGCCTACATCAACGACGAGGTGATAGAACAGATGCGGACAAATGCGAAGAAGTCAGGATTGCTGAAACCGGAGGTACGTTACGGTAATCGACCGGTTCACAGCAAAACACTCTTGTTTACAACGGTAACATATAGCATAATCGGCAATAACGATGAGCGCAAGGAGTACCGACAGACTTTCTACCTCAACCCTGAACTAACAGAAGTGGTGGCTGTAAAAGAATAGCAAGTACAGCTATAGAAGAACCCTCGTAAAACAATCGATATGAGCGAACCCTTAGCAGAACGAATGAGGCCCCGCACATTGGACGACTATGTCGGTCAAAAACATTTGGTGGGTCCCAATGCAGTATTGCGCAATATGATCGATGCGGGGCGCATCACCTCTTTTATATTATGGGGGCCGCCAGGTGTGGGCAAAACAACGCTGGCACAGATTATCGCCAATAAATTAGAAACTCCTTTCTACACACTAAGCGCGGTAACAAGTGGAGTAAAGGATGTGCGCGAGGTAATAGAGCGCGCCAAGTCAGGACGGTTCTTCGGTTCAATTTCACCTATTTTATTTATAGACGAAATACATCGCTTCAGCAAGTCGCAGCAAGACTCGCTGCTCAGCGCTGTAGAGAAAGGCGTGGTAACATTAATAGGTGCCACCACCGAAAACCCTTCGTTCGAGGTTATCCGCCCCTTACTTTCTCGATGCCAACTGTACGTGTTGCAACCTTTATCCAAAGACGACTTAGAAGAATTAACACAGCGAGCTATCCGTCAGGACATAGAGTTGCAGAAGCGGAAAATCACCATTAAGGAAAATGGAGCGCTGTTCAGGTTTAGCGGGGGTGACGCTCGCAAGTTACTCAACATCTTAGAATTGGTTGTGGAAGCTGAAAGTGATAAGACGAAAGAGTTGGTGATAGACGACGAACTGGTTGCGACACGCCTTCAACAAAATCCACTGGCCTATGATAAGGATGGCGAAATGCACTACGATATTATTTCGGCCTTCATCAAAAGCATACGCGGAAGCATCCCGATGCTGCCCTCTATTGGATGGCGCGAATGATTGAGGGAGGAGAAGACCCGCAGTTTATTGCCCGACGACTAATTATCAGTGCCGCCGAAGACATCGGACTGGCCAACCCCAACGCCTTGCTCATCGCAAACGCAGCCTTCGATGCCGTGATGAAAATCGGTTGGCCCGAAGGGCGTATTCCTCTTGCCGAGGCTGCGGTATATTTAGCCACAAGTCCTAAGAGCAATTCGGCCTATATGGGTATCAATACCGCCTTAGAATTGGCAAAAGAAACAGGTAGTCTTGCCGTTCCACTGCATTTACGCAATGCCCCTACACAGCTAATGAAACAACTGGGATACGGCGATGGATATAAATACGCACACGATTATCCCAATCATTTCGTTGACCAACAATACCTGCCCGACGAGCTCAAGGATACCCGCATCTGGCATCCGCAGCAATCGCCTGCCGAAGAAAAGCTGCATCAGCGAATGGCCGAGTATTGGGGTAAGCGATTTCGATAGGCTTATCTACCCATCTCGTATCAAGGCCACTCACTTATCAACTCAAAACTTATTCATTTATTTGTATAATGAAAATCGTAGTATTAGACGGCTATTGTGCCAACCCGGGCGACTTCTCTTGGAACGAACTCGCCTCTTTCGGAGAACTCACCGTCTACGACAGAACTTCACACGAAGAGGTTATTGCCCGTGCATACGACGCCGACATTCTGCTGACCAACAAAGTTATTCTCAAGGGCGATACACTCCTTCAACTTCCCCGTCTCAAATACATCGGCATCCTCGCCACGGGCTACAACATCATCAATCCGGAAGAAACCACCCGCCGTGGCATCGTCGTGTCTAACGTGCCTGCTTACAGTACCGACAGCGTGGCACAGATGGCTTTTGCCACATCCTCAACATCACCAACCGAGTAGAGCATTATGCCGACAAAAACCGAAAAGGAGAATGGAGCCGGGCTGCCGACTTTTGTTATTGGGACACCCCGCTGCACGAGTTGGCTGGTAAAACACTCGGCATTGTAGGGCTTGGCAACATCGGCTGCAAATTGACACAAATAGCGCGAGTGTTCGGCATGGACGTATTTGCTGTTACCAGCAAAAGCTCGTCCGAGTTACCCGAAGGTATTCAAAAAACCACGTTAGACGGGTTGCTTGCCGTAAGTGATGTGCTCTGCCTAACTTGTCCGCTAACCGTAGACACGCGCGAGATGATAAACCAACAAACGCTAAGCAAGATGCGCAAAGGCGCCATCCTTATCAACACCAGTCGCGGACCGCTGATTAACGAAGCAGATGTAGCCGCAGCACTGGCCGAAGGCAAACTGGCTGGTTATGGTGCCGATGTAATGAGCAACGAACCACCTCGCCCCGACAATCCATTGCTGGCTCAACCCAACGCCTTTATTACGCCACACATTGCATGGGCCACCACCGAAGCGCGAGCCCGACTACTGCATACGGCCATCGACAATGTAAAAGCCTTTATCAACGGCACACCGCAGAACGTTGTGAATCCAATTTAAGAACTAAAAATAAGAATCATATCGGTTGGAAATGGAATTCGCAACACCGAAATACTCCATACAATCTGCAGAACATAATTCAACACCGGAATGCTTAGCGCAGTGCTGAGAGGCAGAATTCGATAAACCCAATTAGCTCCTCCTCTTTCCTATACACTCCTTATTCATTTATCCCTTTTCTTTAATAAACATGCCTTACAGCGACCCCGAACTGGTTAGCACAGTTCAAAAAGTAATCGAATTTGTCGGAACCTTTGCCTTTGCCATCTCAGGCATCCGACACGCAGCCGCCAAGCACTTCGACTGGTTTGGCGGAATGGTTTGTGGCATTGCCGTAGCCATCGGCGGCGGAACCATTCGCGATATGATGCTCGGCGTAACTCCCTTTTGGATGACATCAGCCTCTACATCATCTGCACCGCCCTTGCCCAACTCTCCGTCATTATCTTCGCCAAATACGTCAACCGCCTTGACAACGCATGGTTCTCTTCGACACCTTAGGACTGGCCCTCTTTACCATCGCCGGAATGCAAAAAACACTCGCCATGGGCCATCCCTTTTGGGTAGCCATCATCATGGGCTGCATCACCGGTTCAGCGGGCGGTGTTATCCGCGACGTACTGCTTAACAACATTCCCGTCATCTTTCGAAAAGAAATTTACGCCATGGCCAGCATTGCTGGCGGTCTGCTTTACTGGGCGATGTATGCACTGGGTGTAGAACTCGGCATTACCGTCATCATCTGTTTCTGCGTGATATGCCTTATCCGCTTCATCGCCATGAAATATCACATCTCCCTACCACGGCTGTAGCATTTCAATTAGTAACCTTGCCCTCACCTACTGAAACAACAAAGGGTGAAAAGATGCAGTTCGCCCCCTATGGCGTCGGCATCTTTTCACCCTTTTACCCCTTCGTTTGTTACCCTTTCATCTTTTCTCTCCTTTTACAAAAAGCTTCTGACGATACGTACCCACGTTGCGCAGTTTGCCCTCCTTCTCCAGTTTGGCAACCAACCCATAGGCATAGGTTTTAGAAACGCCCAGCTCGTAACGCAAATCGCGCACGGTAATGATAGGTTTCTCAACAAATAGCGCCTCAATAGCCTCGTCCACCTCTTTGGCTGTAGGCGTGTCGCTGCTGCCCATACGGTACGTCATGTTCTCGAACCGAACATCTCTCAGCGCCTCAAGAAACTCTTTATCGGGCTGAAACTTCACCGTTCGCACGCCGGCATTGCGCAGCCTGTAATGTTTCGTGCGCGGATCCTGATACAGTTCGCCCTTCACCGCGATTGAAAAGTAGCCGAAACCCGGCAGATGCACATGATTACCCAGCTTAAGTTGCTCTACCGTTTCTTCCTTCAACGCCGTAACAGCACCCACAACGTCGGCCTCTGTGAGCGACGTATTCTGCTGTATTCGCCAACCGATATGTTTCAGTCCGACCGTTCCGTTTTTCACCGTAATAGCTTTAAACTCTGCATTTTTCGGAAGACCGCCACGCGTCTTCAATAACTTATAAAATACGCTCATAATGCTGTTGATTTAGGTTTATATTTGATTTCTTTAGGAATTACGCACAATTTCTTTAAGGATTACATTCAATCTCTTTAGGGTTTGCATTCGCTTTCCTTAGTACTTGCATTCGTAATATGCCGCATCTATTTAATTCCTTACACGTGCAGAAATATTTCCGTACATGTAAGGAAAATTGTCTGCACATGTAAGGAAAGTTTTCCGCCCATGTAAGTACATTTATTATTACGGTACAAAGATAATATGAATTACGTTACTTCAGCTAATCAACTCTACTTAATCTTTGATAAAAGATACCCAAACTTGGTATAAGAAATGATGATAACAGAAAATACTCATCGGTAGCTGAACACGCCTCGCCTATTCATTTTGCAACACTTGTTTATTGTTACATCCCCTGCTAACCTCCCCCGGAATAAAGGTGAAAGGTTGAAAAGGTGAAAAAGTGAAAGGAGGCAGGCACCACATAAAGAGCAAAAAGCAAGTAATCTAGTACACCTATCCCCTTATTGGGATATGTTGAGTTACTCTTACAATTATTGAGTTATCTCTTGATATAAGCTTTCGAGTGGCTATGCAGCACACGTCTCCCCTTGGAAAGGGGAGAAAGAGGGGATTACTTATACCGAACTGACGTAGAGATGTATACTTAGGATTATCTGACCAGATTTAAAAGATCAGAGAGATAACCAAGCAAGAATCAATAAAAAATAGAATTTATAAAAACAAAATGATGAGATATCGACCAAAGTAATTATATTCGCACTTGTGCACTTTTATTTGACAACGTACAGAGCCTTATCATCTTAATATAAGGAGTGGCTATTAAGACGTAGAATAAAAATACAGGGATAAAATATAATGACAAAGGTAAAAATGAGGTATAAAAGATGAAACTCAAAGTATAGGAAGGTATGCAATGTATGTTAGAAAAGCTTTGAATGCAGGTGTCTTAATACTACAGGAAATCCGTTTCGTGCAGCAAATTATGGTAATTTATTAAAAAATAGAGTTTGGCCTGTTGTTTCTAAAGATAGTTATAAACCCAAAATGGGAAACATCATTGTTATTAGCAGTTCTGTAGGACGACATAAACGGTATGATTCTGGTCGTATACAAATATACAATGGGATACAATGGGTATCGGATTTTAAACAACATACACTTATGTCGGGAGAAGATTATAGAATATCCAATCCTAGTTATGTAATATATAGATTTAATAAAAAAGATGATTAAAATGGAACTTAGAATTTATACAATAATCCTACTATTAAGCATAAGCTTAATGAGTTGTACTGATATTAAAAGGAAAAACGAAAAATTGGTAAATATTAAAGCTGAAAATTATAATGGCACCACTTTTCAAAAAAAACATATAGTGAAAAATAAATTATTGAAAGATTCTCTTAAAACGGAGGATATCATTTCTTTTTATAAAAAATTCATGCAAAGTTATATTCTTGAAGGATCGTTAAGTAGAAGAGATAGTCTTGCAATGTCTTGTCTAACCACAGAATTCATTCAAAAATTAGAAAAACTATATTTAGAAGAATATGATTGTGAAAATGGCGGCTGTCTTGCAGAATGGGTATTTGTTACTGGTGGAAATGATGCAAATCTGGAAGTTGATATTCAGAACATGAAGATGGTACCTTTAGGTGATAATTGGTATAAGATAATGTTTGGTAAGCAACAAAAGAATTCATATAAGGTAAAAATAATAAAACAACGGAATAAATATAAAATTTGTGATATTATAAACAATAATACAATATAACAGTATTTATGTTTATTGGTTATTTTTGTATATGGTAAGTAAATCCAGTGTGGTAAATTCAGCAATGTTTACGGTATCAGTGGCAATAATGTCATCGCTGGTCTTTATGTCGCTCGTATGATGCAGATAGAGAAACAGCGTAAGGAAGTATTATAAGTTCTTAGATACGCCGCCCGGAGTGCCTACGATGAAAGGTGCAACGGTTGATCCGAATAATGCCAACAGGCTATGGTTAATGCTTCGTGAAGCATGAAGGATGGGGGTAGACTCAATAACTAAAAAGTAGAATTTATAAAAACAAAATGATGCGATATCAAACAAAGTAATTATATTTGCACTTGTGCACTTTTATTTGACAACGTACACAAAGTAGAAATAAATTGGATGAATTGCGAAATTTCCTTAGTCCAATATAGAGGCGGTGGAATTTCAATGAATATTAACTATTAATTTTAATGATAATGAAAAAGTTCTTATTAACTTATCTGTTTGCGTTTTGTGTAATTACATCACAAGCTCAGTATGTAATGGTTGACACCCTTAAGCTGAATAAGGCAGAGCGTGCACTGGCCAAAGATAACTCGTTGAAAAACCAAAAAGCGTTCTTCGACGCCTTCCCAAAGACCTGGCCCCAGTACATTACGACTTATCAATATTTAGACATAAAGGGATTTGATGCGACTATGTATGACAAAGCTAAATATCAGATAACCGCTTTTGCAAAGAAACTTACTTTGATAGACGACTCCACATATTGTGCCCGATTGGTGAATTTGGCTATTGGAGCAGAATTGGATGCCGATGCCCCAAACTATCTTCAGGAACTTCAGCACGATGTTATGAGGAGAAAGACAGGGACTATGTTGAAGATTATATCGCAATTAATTGAGGGAGACCAGATGCTTTACTGGCAGTTTTATTGGTCGAATCTTTTTCGCAAACCGTATATTGAGGCGGAATACAACAAGCTGTACAACCAACTGAAAGACAAATATCCATCAGAGATGAAAATAATGTCCATAGCCTTTGAGTACTTCTGCGGAAAGTCCTTTTTTATGACAGATGGGCACATAGACGGTAAAAAGTTTGAAGTTGAGAAATAATAGTCAAATGGGCATAGGCTTTGTGGTTGTAGATTTATTTATAGTTACATATTTAAATTGTTAGTATAATTGTCAATGTGCACACCTTTTGAGGTTTAAAATCAAGATGAGTGTGTTTGTTCTCAAAAAGAAGTCGTGATGCTATAGTCTCCGATTTTCGATTGTAAATCTTGGCATTTACCATTCCTTTAACCCAAATCGATCTGTTGACCGATTTGGGTTAAATTGACTATACTGTAAAGAAAGTTATGAATAATAAGATTGTGTCTGTATTGGTGCTTTGCTTTTGCTTTATTGAAGGCTTCACGGCTTCGTTGAATGACATTATAAACATTACACCCCTAACAGTCGCAAAGCTAAGATGGTAAAACGACGTTCTCGAAATGAAAACTACAGGAAAAGTTTTCTGTCATCAATAAGCTTTGGACTTGCCGCCTCTTGAGCTTTAATAATGTAATTTTATTCTTCTTAAAATGCCATCATAGGACCGCCCATACCAATTCGGGGAGGCCGACCGTTACCAAATCTATTTTTGTTATCCCCTCCGCCGGGACCTCCGGGAGGCATTCCCGGGCCGTCTCCGTCAGGCCGACGATTGTTGCGCATTTGCTGGCGAGCCTCTTTACCGCCGAAAAGATTAAGCCGATAAACCACGTGCAACATTACATAGCTGTTGATGCTGTTGTATTCGGTGTCGGTACGCTGATAAGCATTGATTACTCGGCTGAAATTGCTTTGACGTTGCAGTAGGTCGTAGAATTGCAGACTGACGTTTAAAGGACTGCCTTTAAGGAAACTTTGAGACAGTTGCGCATTCCATACCAGTTCGTTGGTGTTCAGCGATTTGTCGCTGTATCCGCGTCTGCTGTTTTGATGCAAATCGGTAGCCAGCTGCATCCCCCAAGGCAGTGTAACGTTTACCGTACCTCCGTAAGCAAACTGCCAGGTGTTGAGGTTGTTTTGCAACTGCAGCTGATTCTTAGAATGGGCATAGGTAAACGAACCGTCGAGCTCTACCTCAAGCCAGCTGTTACGGTAGCTTCCAGCCAGTCTTTCGGATAGGTTGAGTGAGCGTGTTACGTTTCGCTGCGAACTGGATGTTCGGCTCAAACTGATATAACCCACATAATTATTATAGCCTATATTACTAAAGGTATTGACATTCCACACACCGGCCGTATCTATTGCTGTGCTGTACATCAAACCAGCATTCATATTCCAATTGCCGTTGATGTTGTCGGGCTGTGAAATACGCCCACCCGTTGTTTCGTCGTACACCACGCGATTACTTATGGCGTTGCGCGTATTGCTGTAATCGAAGAACGACATAAAGGCTTGCTGACGCTTCTCTATATAGGTGTTGTAGAAGAACCGCAAAGAGTTGGTAAACGAAGGCTGAAGTCCCGGGTTACCTTTGCTGATATTCAGCGGGTCGCTGTCGTCGGTAATATCAAGCAAATCGGCCATTGCCGGCTGGGATGTGGTGCCCCGGTAATTGATGCGCAATTTGCTTACGTCACTAAAACGATAACGAAATTCAAACGTAGGTGTTATGTTTGTAACAGTGCGCATTGTGTCGGTATGCACGCCCTGATAAGTCTGCACGAAATGCGACTTCTGCGGTTGCACCATCACGCCTGCGTTCAGTTTGTACTTTTTACCCAAGAACCGCAACATCAATTCCATTTCCTGTGTATGATTTTTATATTCGGAATATCGGCTCAAACGGTTATCGAGATACGTTTCGTAGGGATTGCTGAGCAAAGAAAGATAGCTGTTCCATCCCCGATAAAGTGGAGATATCCCCGCAAAGAAGCCTTCGCCCAAATTACTAAAATTGTAAGTAGAGCGGTTGCTCTTGCTGTAGCTGTAGCCGTATTTATACCGAAATTGCAAGAAAACGCTGCGCCAGAGCGGCTCGCTGTAAGTGGCCTGCAAGCTATAGTTCCACGATGTGGTGGGCCTGAGGTTGTATCGGTTGGTTTGATAAGTCGAGTCTGTGTTCAATGCGTTCTTTACATGATAAAGATGCACATCGGTTAAAGATAACGCCCGGTTATCTTTGTCGGCATAGTCGGCATCCACCCGCAGCGTAATATTTCGCCCATTAGTGCTCAATTTGCGGTTTAGTTGCAGCATTCCCTCCGCCTTTTTGCTTTCATTATAGCTTATTTGAGTTTGCCGACGCGTGTTCACCATTACACTGTCTGCCGCCATCTGGGCAATCGATGCTGCGCTCAGCGGATCGGTTACATAGTTATAAGGATTGTCGTTATATGCGGCAGAAGTGCTCATCACGGTTCCATCGGCCGACGAATAACTGAACGAAGGCCGAAACATAATGTTGGTCATCGTGTCGGGTTGCCATTCTAAGCGCCCGTTGGCATTCCATTGGTTGCCCCGCGTATAGTTTTGGCTCAAACTGTTGGTGAACGATCCGGCCGTGCTTACAAAGTTTTCAGACGACATTTTGCTGCTTATATCGCCGTCAGAGTGATTCCAACGCACGCTCCAATCTATCTTCAGCTTATTCTTTTTCTCGTAATTGAAGTTAGTGCCCAACATTTTCGAGGCGTTCAATCCATTACGGCCACGACCGAAATTACCCCTCCCGCCTCCGCCGGGAAAGCCCATATCATTGGTATTGTTGGCATTGGCAAAGAGCATCACTCGATAATCGTCTTTAAAAAACGCTCCCATCAGCCTGTCGCTATATCGTTTATAAGTTCCGGCCGACAAGTCGGCATTGCCGAAAAAGCCTTTGTTCATCCCTTTTTTGATACCAAAATCAAGCACGGTTTGTTCGTCTCCGTCGTCAATTCCCGATACTCTGGCCAAATCGCTGCGTTCGTCGTAGGCTTTAATTTTATCTACAATAGAGGTGGGTAGATTTTTAAGCGCTGTCTTTGTATCGCCCGTCATAAACTCTTTTCCGTCTATCAAAATCTTTTTTACCTCTTTTCCGTTGATGGTAATTTTGCCGTCGTCGCCGATTTGCGCACCCGGAAGGCGTTTCACCAGCTCTTCTATGGTCGAACCTTCGGGCGTTCGGAAAGCTGCCGAATTATACACAAAGGTATCTTCGCGCACCGTTACCTTCACCGCCTGAGCCGTAACGGTAGCTCCTTTCAACATGATGGCATCGGCTTCATCACAATTTCGCCTAAGTTTAAATCGGTATCGGAAGAGATTTCCAACTTGCGAAAGTATGTAGGATAGCCCACACTTGAAATCTTCAACAAATATTTGCTGTTTTCGGGAGCCGTAATAACAAATTCTCCCTTTTCGTTTGAAATGGCACCCGCCACAAAAGTACTATCGGTTTTCAGCAGCTGAACCGTTGTCTGTGTCAGCGCTTCCTTTGAATCGCGGTCGATAAGTGTGCCCCGCACCTTGCGTTCCTGCCCATAGGTTGCCGCAGCAAAACACACCAACAATAATCCCAAACAAAATCTTCTCATACTTTCATCTATTTAGAATATCAGACGTCAAAAGCGCCATAGAGTTTAATCCTCGTGCCATATTTGGGTAAATAACCCATTTGCGCTACCTTTGCAATATCTAAAAAAAATGAAGATATGAAGCAAGAAGTCGTGATTTCGGATTATCTCGAGAAAGATTTGAGCACAGCCATTGCCGCCTGCGCGCCCGACAAGTTGTTTGTACTGGTAGACGAAACCACCCAAACCCACTGTTGGAGCAAACTGAACCACCTAACCTGCTTGCACGATGCCCACCTGATAACTGTTGCAGCCACCGACGTACACAAAGATATCGAAACGCTTTCGCTGGTTTGGAAAGCATTGAGCAACGGCGGAGCAACGCGCCATTCGTGCCTCATCAACCTCGGCGGAGGCATGATTACCGATTTGGGAGGCTTTGCCGCTTCTACCTTCAAGCGCGGAATCAGCTTCATCAACATCCCCACCACCCTGCTCGGAATGGTCGACGCAGCCGTAGGAGGCAAAACCGGCATCAACTTTAACGGATTGAAAAACGAGGTCGGCACCTTCTCAGATGCCCGCGTTGTACTGCTTAGCATCCTTTTTCTCGACACCCTCGACCCTCAAAATCTGCGGTCGGCTACGCCGAAATGCTCAAACACGGCCTTATCAGCAACACCGAAACGTGGGCCGAGCTGGTAAACTTTCCCCTCGAAACACCCGATTTAAAGCAGCTGCAAGATATGGTGGCGCAGTCGGTGCAGGTAAAACAGCGCATTGTAGAGCTCGACCCGCACGAACAAGCCCTGCGAAAGGCGCTCAATCTGGGTCATACCATAGGTCACGCCTTCGAGTCGTGGGCGCTCAAACAAGGGCACCCCATCCTTCACGGCTACGCCGTTGCCTACGGACTGGTGTGCGAGCTCTACCTTTCGGCCGTAAAAACAGGCTTCCCCGTCGACAAAATGCGGCAAACCCTTCAATTTATCAGCGCCCATTACGGCACATTAGGCTTTACCTGCGACGATTATCCGCTTCTGCTCGAACTGATGCAGCACGATAAGAAAAACACCTCCAATCGCATCAATTTTACCCTTTTGGCAGATATCGGCGAAATAAAAATCGACCAAACGGCAACCGAAGACGAGATAAAAGCCGCGCTCGACTTTTATCGTGAGGGTTCTTAAACACTGTTTTCTCAAATTCGGCTGATAAATTGCACATAAAAGTGCTGCGGCGTTCAAAAATAATTTTTGATTGCACACAAAAGTTCTGCGGCATTCAAGAATAAACCCGGATTGCACATAAAAGTTCTGCGGCATTCAAAAATAATTTTTAATTGCACATAAAAGTTCTGTGGCATTCAAAAATAAACTCGGATTGCACGTAAAAGTTCTGTGGCATTCAAAAATAATTTTTGATCGCACACAAAAGTACCCGAATATTTAATTCTCGATTATATTTACACATTTAAGACCCTAAAGTTGCAAAAAACCGTAAAAAATCCGACCAAAATGCTTGCGCTCTGCTGCAATATGCCTAATTTTGAGCATTCAAACACCTATACCTCGCCCCAACAAATAAATTATCCATAAAAAATTATTACAATGGCCCAAAACATTCTAAACAACGAAAATGAGCGGGAAAAAGGACCGCAATACACCTTAGAAAACCTTTATTTTACGGCCTTTAACGAGTGCCGCAAGTTTGACGAAGAGGGCAACGTCTATTACGTTCCCATCGAAAAGAATACCCATCCCACCGGGGTGCACGTATTCGACAATTTTTTAAATTATCTGAGCGCGGGCAACAATAACGTGCCTGCCTTTTGCCGGCGAGAGGGCGTTTCGGTAAAGGCTTTCAGCCATTTTTGCGAGGTGCTCACGGGTATGAAGGTAACAACACTCAAAATGAAATGGGTAGAACGAACGGTGCTGGATTTGCTGCGCTACAGCGACTTGACGATTAAAGAAGTGGCCGAGCGAAGCGGCGTGGGTTCGCACTTCAATTTAAACCGTGTTTGCAAACAACTTTCGGGTTATTCGGCCTGGAACTATCGTTTTTACACGCAAGAAGAGGGCGAAGCGGGGAAATACAGGATTTAATTCGTCATGAGGGATGAGGGATGAAGGATGAGGGATGAAGGATGAGGGATGAACCTTAATCGCTATTGTTAAAAACACAGACATGGACAATTTTGCACATTTATTGTACGGTTTTGCACTTGCATAACTTCCAATCGCCACTACATTTGCACCCAAAACAATCTGATAACTCAAAACAGCTGACAACTGAAATTATGGGAAATAAAGTAAACTTTTTACTGGGTGGTTTGGCACTGGTGCCGTGCGCAGGCGCAGCCAAATCGAAAGTAAACACGCAAAAACAACGACCCAATGTTATTTATATTTTCCCCGACCAGTTTCGCAACTTTGCGCTGGGCGTGTGGAGCCAACCCGGCTATCGCGAACGTCTGGGATGTGTGGGCGACCCTGTACATACACCTAATTTGGATGCGTTTGCGCGCGAGGCAGTGGTGCTTACCTCTGCCATGAGCAATTGTCCGCTCAGTAGTCCGCATCGTGGCTCGCTGCTCACGGGAATGTATCCCAATAAGAGTGGTGTTCCACTAAACTGCAATTCAAATCGCCCCATCAGCAGCTTGCGCAAAGATGCTACTTGTATCGGCGATGTGTTCAGTCAGAACGGATACGATTGTGCCTATATCGGCAAGCTACACGCCGATTTTCCTACAAAAAACGACCCGCAACGACCAGGTATGTATGTAGAAGACAAAGTTCCGGTATGGGATGCCTACACAGAGAAAGCCAACCGACATGGATTTAACTATTGGTATGCCTACGGTACGTTCGACGAGCACAAAAATCCACACTACTGGGATAACGAGGGTGTGAAGCACGAACCGCGCGAATGGTCGCCGCTGCACGAGGCAAAAGTGGCGATGAATTACATCAAAAACAAGGGTGGCGTGCGTAACAAACGCAAACCTTTCTTCATGATGATTGCGATGAATCCGCCGCACAGTCCTTACCGTTCGCTCAACGACTGTATGGAGGAAGACTATAATGTATATCGAAATAAGCCGTTAGACAGTTTGCTGATACGTCCCAACGCTAACCGCGAGCTCGATAAAGCCGTTTCTGCACGCTATTATTTTGCTTCGGTAACAGGTGTAGACCGCATGTTCGGGTATATTTTAAGATGCCTGAAAGAACAGGGACTCGATAAAAATACTATTGTTATCTTCTCGTCGGACCACGGTGAAACGATGTGCAGCCAGAATACCGACGACCCGAAGAACTCGCCTTACCGCGAATCGATGAACGTTCCGTTTATGGTTCGATATCCCGGCAAGATACAGCCACGCGTAGACGACTTGTTGCTTTCTTCTCCCGACATCATGCCAACCGTACTCGGCTTGGCGGGCTTGCAGCAAAAAATACCTCAAGAAGTGCAGGGTAAAGACTACTCGAGCATCTTTTTCAACAACAATAAAGCCGTAACTCGCCCCGACGCCGCACTGTATATACAAAATGTGGGTGGAAAAAAGAACAGCGAGGGAAAAATCATTTCATACTTCCCGTCGGCTCGAGGCCTGAAGACGGCGCGCTATACGTTTGCCATCTACATCACGCCTAAGCATAAGATAAAGCAAGTTTTGCTGTTTGACGATGTGGAGGATCCGTATCAAATGCGCAATATTCCGCTTACGGAGCGTCCGGATGAGGTGAAAAAATTGTGTAAACAATTAGGCACATTGCTCAAAGATATTGACGATCCGTGGTACAAAGACCGCATTTTAGCCGATATGGTAACTTATCCTTGAACACTGAATAACTAACATTTATAACCTAAATAACTCATTAATGGAACATCTTAAATGCTATCTACCATTAAGTCGAGCGTGCCTGGTGGCCGCTTTGGCAATGACATCTGCGTCGCTGACAGCAGGTGAAACAAGTAAAGGATTGCCCGAACCGGGTATTACCGGTATGGCTCCGACACAAGTGGAAACAACCGTAACGGGAACCGTAAGCGACAATTACGGTCCGTTGATTGGTGCAACGATTATGGAGAAAGGAACCAATAATGGTACCATCACCGATCTGAACGGTAAATTCTCTCTCAAAGTAAGCTCAACCAATGCCACATTGGTTATTTCGAGTATCGGTTTTACCAGCAAAGAGATAAAGGTGGGTTCGCAAAAGACCTTCAATATCCTGCTGATGGAAAACAATAAATCGCTTAACGAAGTGGTTGTTGTGGGCTATGGAACCCAGAAAAAGGTAAATATGACGGGTTCTGTATCTGCTATTAACGTTTCAGAACTGGCCGAAAGTCGCCCTATAACAAATGTATCGCAAGCGCTTTCGGGTCTTGCTGCGGGTGTAAACGTTACCTCAAATCATAATCAGCCGGGTAATGACAACGCATCTATTCTGGTGCGCGGACAAGGAACGCTGAACTCTTCGGCGCCACTTGTAATTGTTGATGGTACCGAGGCAGGTATCAATACCGTTAATCCGCAGGATATTGAATCGGTTTCTATCTTGAAAGATGCTGCTTCTGCGGCTATTTATGGATCGCGTGCTGCCAACGGAGTAATCCTGATAACTACCAAAAGCGGAAAAAGCGGAAAAATGAAGGTAAACTATAACGGATATGTTTCTTTTGAATCGATTCGCAAGACCTTAACTCCCGTATCCAACTATGCCGACTACATGGAGTATATCAATAGGGGTATGCAAAACAGCAAACCCGCAGTGGGTAAGTATTCTGTATTCAAAGAGCAGACCATCAAAGAGTGGCGGGAAAATTCCGCACTTGATCCGTTGCGTTATCCCAATACCGATTGGGTTGACGAAACCTTTAAGAACAGTGTGGCAACCAATCATGCACTGTCTGTTTCGGGTGGTTCTGATCGGATACGCTTTTATGCTTCGTTTGGTTATCTCAACAATCCCGGCGTAATGTACAATGCCGGATACAACAAATACAACGGAAGATTAAACCTGGATGCAGATGTAACCAAATGGCTGAACATCGGAATGCAGCTGAGTGGATATGTTTCGGATATGCAGCCCGGTTATCACGAAATCGACAATGTGTTCACATATGCCTCTGCCACTACTCCTGGAATGGTTTTTCGCGCACCCGATGGTCGGTTTGGAGCTGTTAACAACTCAGAAGATGCCGCTCAAAGTTCGGCCAACAACCCGCTTCTGCGAGCTTACAAATGGGATGGTGAGAGCAGAAAAAACAATTTTCACCCACGTTTTACCGCAGCTATCAAACCTCTGAAAGGCTTGTCGTTGACGCTGAGTTATTCGTACCAATTCGTTGATCACGAAACAACCACTAAGCCTGTGTTGTTGGAAGCTTGGAACTTCCGCACGAATGTGGCTACGTATACTACAAAAACCAAGTACACATTCAAACAGTCAGACGAAAAAACCGAGCGTTACTTTAACGATGCTGTATTGCGTTATGAAAACAAATTGTTTAAAAAGCAATTGTCGTATAACATCATGCTGGGTGCCAGTCAGGAACTTTACAGGTTTAAGAACTTTCATGCTTCCCGACAGGATATGATTGATTTGAGTATGAACTCACTCAATGGAGCCACCGGTTTATCAAACTCGGGTGGTGACAGAACTGAATGGGCTATGCGCTCTTACTTTAGCCGACTGAACTTAAACTGGCAAGACAAGTATTTATTTGAATTTAATCTGCGTGCCGACGGGTCTTCTCGCTTCCAAAGAGACAAGCGTTGGGGCTATTTCCCCTCTGCTTCTGCAGCATGGCGTATTGACCAAGAGAAGTTTATGGAAAATGCTTTTAAAAACCAGTTAAGCAACTTAAAGCTCCGTGTATCGTATGGTGCATTGGGTAACAACTCTGTGGGAAATTATGATTCGCAGGCACTTTATACAAGCAATGACGGACAATTCAATTACTCTTTGGCCAATACGCTTGTACCAGGCCTGGCTATGGCAGCGATCCCTAATCGTAGATTGACTTGGGAAACAACAAAAGTATTTGATGTTGGTTTTGACTTTGGATTCTTAGGTAACAGACTAACAGGTACCTTCGACTATTTTAACAAGCGTACCACCGATATTCTTATCAATCTTCCCGCACCCGGCGTTCACGGAACAACCAGTATTCCTAAAGTAAACAGCGCAATTGTTACCAATAACGGTGTTGAGTTTACACTGGGTTGGCAGGATAAAGTGAGCGATTTCTCTTATGGTGCAACGGCCAATTTTACCTACGTAACAAATAAGGTAAACAAGTTTAAAGGAACAGACAAAGGTGGTATGGCCATCAATGGATCCAATTTGATTTGGGAAGGACACAGCATCAACTCGCAATATTTACTGCGTGTAGATCGGATTCTTCAAACGGATGAAGATATGCAACTGGTGCAAAAGATGATTGATAACGCACCGGTAGACGAACACGGAAATAAGGTAAACCCCTTTGCTGCGTTCGGAAAGCCGCAGAAAGGTGATCTCCTTTACAAGGATATCAATAACGACGGTATTATCGACAACAATGATAAAGAGATTGTAAGCGACGGTCCCAACCCTAAATTTCTTTTCGGATTGAATCTGAATGCTGGGTGGAAAGGTTTTGATTTGTCTGCACTTATTCAAGGTTCGTTCGGTGCAAAAGTATTCTGGAAAGACATGGCTTACAATACACCGACTGTAAGAAAAGGTTATCAGCTGAATAAAGAGGTGGCAGAAGGAAGCTGGACAGAAGGGCGCACCGATGCAACCTATCCGCGTTTGCTGAATTATGAAGACAACATAAATACGCAGATGAGCGATTTCTACCTCCAGAACAAGAGCTTTGTAAAGATTCGCAACATTCAGCTGGGCTACACCCTGCCCAAGTTGTTCACAACAAAGATGGGTATAGAGCGCGTGCGCATCTACGGAAGTTTGGAAAACTTCTTCACCTTTACTCGCTATAAAGGTTTCGACCCGGAAGTTTCGGGTATGGCTTACCCATCGATGAAACAAGCTGTTGTTGGTATTAATGTATCATTCTAATAACTAAAGTCGACATGAAAAAAATATATATAATTGCATCCATTGTTGCTGCGACGCTTTCGTTTACGGGTTGTTACGACCTCGACCGAGTGCCTGCCGACCAGATGAGTGCAGATAATTTCAATAAAAACGAAGAACAAATAAAAGCCACCATGATGGCCGTTTACAGCAAGATGCAAAACGAAAACGTATTCGGATTGCAGTTTGCGATGGACGGATTGGGTGGAATTGCAATGGGATACGACAATCCCTCTTTCCAAATTTTTCAGCGTGGAAACTACGATGTAAAAAACGGAAAGATCTACGACAAGTGGAAAAATCTATATGAAGGTATTGCACGCGCCAACGGCGTGCTGCAAAATGTAGATAAAGCCGAGATGCCCGACGAAATTAAAAGCCGCTACAAGGGCGAGGCTAAATTTATGCGTGCCTTGTATTACTTTACATTGATGGATTTTTTCGGCGGCGTACCCATCTACGACGAAAGTGTTATTATCAGCGAGAGCTACGACAATATGCTCAATCCGCGCAACACCACCGACGAGGTGCGCGATTTTATATTGAAAGATTTGGACGTGGCGATAGCTCAATTGCCCGAAGAATGGGACAAATCCAACTACGGGCGAGCTACCAAATATGCCGCTGAAGCATTGAAAGGAAAGGTATATCTTTACAACAAAGAGTATGAGAAAGCCGCCGACTGCTTCAAGAACGTTATCACGAGCAACAAATATGCGCTCTACGACGATTATGCCGAACTATTTAAGCCGGGCGGGGACGAAAGCTCGGAAATGATTTTCGCCATACAAAATATTGGCGGAGTGGGTAAAGACCATGGTATGCCGATGTGTTTTTACATGGGTTCGCGCGAAACCTTCGGTAGCTGTTGGAACAACGTAATGGTGGCCACAACATTTGTAGACACCTACGAAAACAAAGACGGAACCCCCTTTAACTGGGAAAATTGGTTCCCGGGTTTTACCACCAACGACGATGTGAAGAAGCAAACCTTCCGTGCTGAATTAAAAAACAACAAGGTGAAAACCTATCCCGTTGCCAAGGATAAACTGCTCGAAATGTACGAGAAACGCGATCCGCGCATGGCTGCCACCATTATTTTGCCCTACACCAAATACACCGGCTGGTATGCCAACGCCATCGAATATTGCGAATACGTGATAGCCCCGGGCATTAACAGCGGTAACGGCTACATCCGCACAAACGGCGGTTACGAAACCTACCTGTGGCGTAAGTTTGTACCTGAAGGCAATATGAACGATGCCCTCAACAACCGTGCGCACACACCCATCAACTTCCCGCTGATTCGGTATGCCGACGTGTTGCTGATGATGGCCGAATGCGAGAATGAGCTGGGTTATCAAGCAAGTGCTATTACCTATATCAACAAAGTGCGTGAACGTAAAAGTGTAGACATGCCCCCGATTAACAAGCCGGGTGTGCCGGCGCTGGCTGCCAACACCAAAGAAGAGGTATTTGCGCGCATTCGTCACGAGCGGGCCGTCGAACTGGCAGGCGAAGGTCACAGCTTTAGCGATATGAAGCGCTGGCGACTGCTCGAAACGCTCAACAATCGCAAAGAAAAAGACATTACGGGCAAACTACGTTACACACGTGCCGTTACTTCGCGCGATTATCTCTGGCCCATTCCGGCAGACGAAATCGAAAAGAACCCAAAACTACTTCCCAACAATCCGATGGTAGACACAGCATCTTTTTGTAAATTTGGTTATATTTGCTGTTAATTCTGATTGCCCCGCAATGGTTATCCTGCGTGGGGCAATCTTTCGATTGAGAGAAAAAACGTTCGTCCGAGCCCTCGGATAAAGAAGAAATAAAAAAGAATGCTCATCCGAGGCCTCTGATTGAGGTAAAGTAAAAAAAGTAGCTCATCCGAGGCCTCTGATTGGGGTAAAGTAAAAAAAGTAGTTCATCCGAGGCCTCTGATTGAGGTAAAATAAAAAAAGTAGCTCA
>NZ_BAKN01000018.1 GCF_000614205.1 Hoylesella saccharolytica JCM 17484 | reverse complement strand
CATTTGTTTTTTAAAGAATACAAGGTGAAAGTTTGAAAAGCCCAAAATAAAAGGATAAAAAACACCACATAAAGCGTAAAAAGCAAACCATGCAGCATACCCCTCACCGTATAAAGACAACCAACCTTAGGTTATAAATCGTAACTTTTTTAACGTTTAAGAACATTTTTGATTTTCTTTTTTCGTTACAAATCACTTTCTCAATCCAGCGAAAAAATAGGGATCAAAAAGCGAAAAATAAGCGTTAATTTTCCAAAATCATAGGTCTTGAGTTGCAAAAGCATAGCTTTTAGCCTTCTAAAGATGATGTTTTACGAGGTAAAATCATAACTTTTGCAACCTGAAAAACGCGGTTTTAGGGCGTTTCAAAAGGGTAAATAATGTACAAAAATCACTGTTAAGCGTACAAGTTATTGATTATCAGAGACATCCCCAATCT
This sequence comes from Hoylesella saccharolytica JCM 17484, assembly GCF_000614205.1. Classification (GTDB taxonomy): domain Bacteria; phylum Bacteroidota; class Bacteroidia; order Bacteroidales; family Bacteroidaceae; genus Prevotella; species Prevotella saccharolytica. The sequence continues at coordinate 59,957 of NZ_BAKN01000018.1, read as the reverse complement.
AAAATCCTTGCGATTTTACGAGCCGAGAATAAGTTGAATGATTTTGTCGACACACTCGTGAAGTTGCTTCCGATTTCTTGACAATCACAAAACTTACAATTTCGAAGTATTTCTGAGAAAATAATAACAAATCGATAATTGGCGCGTTTATATATCGGCGGCTAAGGTGAACAGGTATTTTACTTGCCTGAAACACCCTTGCCAATACCCGTTTTTGCCATAAAGGGCAGATATCATTTCGTTACGGTGGGTTGCACGGCATATATTCAAGCCTACAAATAAACATCAAAAACCGTGCAAACGTTAAACAAATAGAAAATGTTATTTATTTTAGTTACGTATAAACAATTAAATTAAACCATCTACATAAATAGAGCCTCTAAATAAACAGAAGCGGTTTCGGCGCGAACACAAAAGAAAAAGAAAGGCCCGAAGCTCTCTGAACAGCTCTATAAATAATATAAAACCAATTATTAATATGAAGAGATGAAACATTTATAAAAATAATTACGGCGCAATTAAGAGGCGTTAAAGTGTTAAATACTTATGTTAAAATGGGATAAAGATACCCTGTAGACCATTGTTATTACATTTTTTGCCTTTATATTTGCAGCTCAAAAAGAAAACAGAGACTAAGACAAGCATAAAAATAACTATAAAAATAACAGAACAATGAAAAAGTATTCTCAGTACGTTCTTGGCGCACTATGTGTACTGGCTGTAGCATTTTCGGCCGGTAGTTTTATGAAAGTAAATGCAGCAGCAAAAGCTGTGGCACCCGCACAACCCGTAGATCTGACGTACGCAGCAGAGAAATCGCTGCCCGCAGTGTACATATTAAAAATGTACAAAACTCGAAAGTGCAAACGGTAGATGTACAAAGCGACCCGTTTAGCGACTTTTTTTCTGACCCGTTTGGCTTTTTCGGCAATCCGGGACGGGGTAACGGCGGCACACAAAAGCGTAAAATACAAACACAGCCAAGAGCATCCAGCGGTTCGGGAGTAATTATTTCGACCGACGGTTACATCGTTACCAACAACCATGTGGTAGATGGTGCAGACGAGTTGACGGTTACACTGAACGACAACCGCGAATTTTCGGCACGCATTATCGGAACCGATAAAACCACAGACTTGGCTTTAATTAAGGTTGATGCCAAAGATTTGCCCGCCATTACGATAGGTAGTTCGGACAAGCTGAAGGTTGGCGAATGGGTATTGGCTGTGGGCAATCCCTTTAATCTCAATTCGACCGTTACCGCAGGTATCGTCAGTGCGAAGGCACGTTCATTGGGTGCAAACGGCGTAGAGTCGTTTATTCAGACCGATGCTGCCATCAATCAAGGCAACTCGGGTGGTGCCTTGGTGAACACATCGGGCGAATTGGTGGGCATCAATGCTATGCTTTACTCGCAAACGGGTTCGTATAGCGGCTACGGTTTTGCCATTCCTACCACCATTATGAATAAGGTAGTAGCAGATATTAAACAGTACGGAAACGTACAACGGGCATTCCTCGGCATTCAGGGACAAGATGTTAGGCCCTATCTGGATATGCAGAAAGAAGACGGAAAAGAACTTGATTTGGGCACCAACGAAGGTGTATACGTTGCCAAAGTGGATGACGACGGCGCCGGTGCTGCTGCTGGTTTGAAAACCGGTGATGTGATAACTGCTATTGATGGCAAAAAGTTGACGAAGATGGCAGAGCTACAAGAGATGATGGCCGGCAAGCGTCCCGGCGACAAAGTGTCTATCACATTCTTGCGTAACAAAAAGTCGAGCACCGTTAATGTTGTCTTAAAGAATGCACAAGGTAATACAAACGTGGTAAAAACAGCCGACTTAGACATTCTGGGCGCTAACTTCAGAGAGATTACAGCAGCCCAAAAAAGTCAGCTGAACACCAACTATGGACTGGAAGTTATTAAGGTAAACAACGGTGCCATGAAAGATGCGGGCATCGCAAAGGGCTTTATCATACAGCGTGCCAACGACCAAACCATACGCACTTTAGACGAATTGCAAAAGGTTGTAAAAGAAGCATCGACCAGCAAAGACCCCGTATTGTATATTCAAGGCATCTATCCTACGGGCAAGAAGGGTTACTTTGCCGTGGTACTGAGCAAATAAACAGACATTCCATACATATATAATATAAGAAGAGAGGGCCTCAAAAGGGCTTCTCTCTTCTTTTTTACAGTTGCCCAAAAAAACATAAAAACATTTGCAGATATACACCAAAGTAATTAAATTTGCACACAAGCATAAAAACATAACGCTTAATGAGACAGCTGAAAATCACAAAATCAATTACCAACAGAGAAAGCGACTCTTTGGATAAATATCTTCAAGAGATTGGCCATGAAGAGCTTATCACTGTTGAAGAAGAAGTGGAGTTGGCTCAGCGTATAAGAAAAGGTGATCGAAAAGCCTTAGAACGCTTAACAAAAGCGAATTTGCGGTTTGTGGTATCAGTTGCCAAGCAATATCAAAATCAGGGATTGAGCCTGCCCGATCTTATCAACGAAGGAAACATGGGCTGATAAAAGCTGCCGAGAAGTTTGACGAGACACGTGGTTTAAGTTCATCTCGTATGCCGTATGGTGGATAAGACAAAGCATCTTACAAGCTATTGCCGAGCAAAGCCGAATTGTGAGGTTGCCACTAAACCAAGTGGGGTCGGTAAACAAAATCAATCGGATACTCAATAAATTTGAACAAGAGAACGAACGAAGGCCCAGCATAGACGAAATTGCAGAAAAAACCGACTTGCCTGAAGATAAAATAGAAGACGCAATGAAGGTTCCGGGCAAGCACATTTCTGTAGATGCGCCCATTGTAGACGGTGAAGAAAACAGTTTGCTTGATCTATTGGCCAGCACAGACACACCTACCACAGACAACGAATTGGTACTTGAGTCGCTACGCGAAGAAATTGCAGAGGCGTTGCAAACACTGAATGAACGGGAAAGGAACGTTATCGAAGCCTTTTTCGGTATCAATCAACAAGAGATGACGTTGGAAGAAATCGGCGATAAATACGGTTTGACTCGCGAACGGGTAAGGCAAATAAAAGAAAAGGCAATAAGAAGATTGAGACATAACACAAAGAATAAAATGCTGAAGACCTACTTGGGACAATAAGTTATCCCCTCAAAACTGTCTTCCTTTTTATTCTAAAAGCTATAACGAATGAATAAATTGAACAGATATTTGATGTTAACAGTGATGTTAACGCTTTTTGTAAGTTATAACGCATCGGCAAAAGTAAAGACCACACCGATATATCTATTTGGCGTGGCTACATCGTTTGCCGATTCTACCATTTATTTTACGGAAGTGCAACAGGTAGATTCTGCCTGCCTTTACGAAAGGAGCAAGTTTTTATATGGTCGAGAGAATTACTCTTATCAGCTTCGCGACTATCTCAGAGCACAAGGTTTTGCATTCCCGTTGTGTATAACCGGTTTTGCAACAAGCAGAACAAAGGCCGATAAAAAATATATGGCGCTGCGAAAGAAATATATGAAAAAGGGCGGATACAATATACATTATATTAAGAATACAGAGTTTAGGTACAGCCCCATAGTACCAGAGCCGGAACCTGCACAAACCGATCGTTCCCCAAAATAAGAAAAACGAAGAATAACAGGTTGAGCAAACGGATGCCGTTTAAAGTTTCGACACAGCAATTATGGACGATAATCCCAGCTTCTATTTCAAAATAGCGGAATTCAATATCGGAATAACCTTTAAAAAATCAAGATACAACGACTTGTCGTTAATCGAGTCGTTGGTTCCTTTCCGAATTAAGAAGCCTTCTGAAAGGCTCTTTTTTCACCTCACCGTAGACGACGATTTGAAACCTGCGGAACATCAGAAAAGAGACAGAATAAGAGAATTTGAAACAGGAAACGGTAATACAACCGTTGATCATCTTGCAAACGGGGGCTATCAATATATTATTAAGGATTTGAAAGAGAACAGTTGTTGCTTGCTACAAACCAACAACAATTTTTCTGATTGTCGCTGTGCATTAAATGGAAACTATGATATGCGCAGCTTCGGTCTTAATAATGCGTTGATGCTTATCTTTGCATTTGCCGGCAGTTTTAAGCAAACATTACTGATACACGCTTCGCTGGTAAGACACAAAGGGTACGGATATGCTTTTATTGCAAAGAGTGGAACGGGTAAGAGTACACACGTAAGCCTGTGGCTGAAACATATCCCCGAATGCGACTTAATGAATGACGATAATCCCATTGTTCGAATTCTTGATGGAAAAGCGTATATCTACGGAAGTCCTTGGAGTGGAAAGACGCCTTGTTATCGCAACATCAAAGCCCCATTGGGTGCCATAACAAGAATTGATAGGGCTGATATAAACAGCGTAGAGAAGCTAAACCCAATAGAATCGTTTGCCTCTTTACTGCCGTCTTGCTCATCTATGAAGTGGGACAAAGAGATATTCAATAACGTGTGCAACACCATTACAAAAGTCATCGAGACAACGGGCATCTACGTTGTGCACTGTTTACCTAACCGAGAAGCTGCTATTATATGTCACGACTCTATAGTGAAATAAAAGAGATACAATTTGAAAATGCACGGTTTTTACCCGAAGTAATCAAGCTGTTAAACGAGGGTCACACCGTAACACTGAAACTCAAAGGATTCAGTATGCGCCCTTTTCTCGAAAATAATCGGGATAAGGCGTTGCTAACCAAACCCATCAATATACAAAAAGGAGACGTTGTGTTGGCAGAAATCCAACCCGGCTGTTATGTATTACACCGTATTATAAAAATAAAAGACGGAATAGTAACCCTTCGCGGAGATGGGAATATCAATTCGGAAAGCTGTCCTTTATCTGGTGTAAAAGCCTTTGCGCTGGGCTTTTATCGTAAAGACAGAACTCGATTAGACAAAACCAACGGCATCAAATGGCGCATTTATTCGTTTATTTGGCTGAATCTTTACCCTGTAAGGCGTTACCTGCTTGGGGCATATAGAAAGATTTGGCTTAAAATGTTCAAACCCATTTAAATAAAAAGAAGGATGAGAGCAAAGAAAGGATTTAACCTACGCGACATCTGCGGAGAACAAATTATCGTTGCAGAAGGTAAAGAAAACATCGACTTCAGCAATATTATCAGTATGAACAAAAGTTCGGCATACCTTTGGGAAGCTATTGCCAACAAAGAGTTTACACCCGAAACGCTGGTTGCTTTGCTGGTAGAGCACTACGAAGTTGAAGAATCTGCCGCCATGAAGGATGTCGAAGAGTTGATCAGTCAATGGAGAGAGGCGGAGATTATCGAAGACTGACACCACCAAGAGAAAGTAAAATAAAGATGATATACACCATCGAAAGGATTGCAACGCTTATCGGCGCCCATCGCTTCGGTAAGAGTAATGCCGGCATAGGATTTGTGCTGACTGACAGCAGGTCGTTGTGTTTCCCTGAGGAAACGCTTTTTTTTGCCATCAAGTCTGAACGCAATGACGGTCACAACTATATTCTTGAGCTTTATCGGCGCGGCGTACGCAATTTCGTTGTAGAAACTGTACCGGGAAATAGTTTGGCAGATTATCCCGATGCCAACTTCTTAAAGGTATCAGATACACGAAAAGCATTACAAAGATTAGCCGAGCGGCATCGCGATGCGTTTGATATTCCCATCATCGGTATCACAGGCAGTAACGGTAAAACAATGGTAAAAGAGTGGCTTTACCAACTGCTTTCGCCCCAAATGACGGTAACACGCAGTCCGCGCAGCTATAATTCGCAAATCGGTGTACCACTTTCGGTGTGGCTGATGAACGAACATACGCAGCTGGGTGTATTCGAAGCGGGAATCAGTAAACAAGGTGAGATGCAGGCACTGCGCGACATTATTCAGCCCACCATTGCCGTGCTAACCAACCTTGGAGCAGCCCACAGAGAGAATTTCAAGTCGCAAGAAGACAAATGCAGAGAAAAACTCACACTCTTCAATGATGCAAAAGTACTTGTATTCAATGCTGACGACTCTGTCGTTACGAAAGTGATGGCCGAGAAAACGTACAAAGGCGAGCGATTAGACTGGTCAAGGCACAGTTCGAGCGTTGCTTTCTACGTAAAAACAACCGAAAAAAGCGAAACTGCCACAAATATTACCTATATATATAAAGGTGAAGAAAGCACTTATTCGCTGCCCTTTATCGATGAGGCATCAGTGGTTAACTCGATTATTTGCGCACTTATATGCCGCTATCTGGGTGTTGATGCAGACACGTTAAACCGCCGAATGCAACAACTGGAACCCGTTGCCATGCGACTTGAAGTGAAAGAAGGACAACGCGGATGTACGCTTATCAACGACTCGTACAACTCGGACATCAACTCGTTAGACATTGCACTTGACTTTATGAATCGCCGTCCCGACCATAAAGAACGTCGGCGCACGCTTATTTTAAGCGATATTCAACAGAGTGGAGAGAAGCCCGCACAACTTTATCGCGAAGTGTCCGACCTCGCCAACAAACGCGGAGTGGAGAAGTTTATCGGTATCGGACCGCAACTTTGTTCACAACAAGCGTGCATCGAAATGAGCGATAAGCATTTCTTTCCATCGGTAAGCGACTTTATTCACAGTGAAACTTTTACCTCGCTTCACGACGAAGTGATACTGTTGAAAGGTGCACGCAACTTTGGTTTCGACCATCTGACGGAGCTGATGGTGCAAAAGGTACACGAAACAACGCTTGAAGTAAACCTCAATGCGCTGGTAGATAACCTAAATTATTACCGTTCGATGATGAAGCCTAACACCAAATTGGTGTGTATGATCAAGGCCGACGGATATGGAACAGGTGCCGTAGAAATTGCCAAAACCCTGCAAGACCACCGCGTAGACTATCTCGCTGTAGCCGTTGCAGACGAAGGAGTAACCCTAAGAAAAAACGGAATAACGAGCAGTATCATGATTATGAATCCCGAGATGACGGCATTCAAAACCATGTTCGACTACGACCTCGAACCCGAAGTTTACAGTTTCCGCCTGCTCGAAGCGCTCATAAAAGCTGCCGAAAAAGAAGGAATAACCGACTATCCCGTACATATTAAACTCGATACAGGGATGCATCGACTAGGCTTCGACCCCGAAACAGATATCGACCAACTAATCAAGCGGTTGCACAATCAAAACGCGCTGATTCCTCGTTCGGTATTCTCACATTTTGTCGGAGCAGACGCCGACACCTTCGACAGTTTCTCACGCCTCCAGTTCGACCGTTTTGAGCAAGCCTCTACAAAGTTGCAAGCAGCCTTCAGCCATAAAATACTGCGCCATATAGACAACTCTGCAGGTATCGAACACTTTCCCGACCGACAACTTGATATGTGCCGACTCGGGCTCGGTCTTTACGGTATCAATCCCCGCACCAACGCCATCATCAACAACGTATGCACATTGAAAACTACCATTCTTCAACTGCGTAACGTTCCTACAGGCGATACCGTTGGCTATAGTCGACGTGGAGAGATTACCCGCGACAGCGTTATTGCAGCTATACCCATAGGCTATGCCGACGGACTGAACCGCCATCTGGGCAATCGCCGCGCCTACTGTTTGGTTAATGGGCAGAAAGCTCCTTACGTTGGCAATATTTGTATGGACGTAGCAATGATTGACGTAACCGGAATTGCCTGCAAAGAAGGCGACAGCGTTGAAATTTTCGGCGACCATCTGCCTGTCACCACTCTCTCAGAAATCCTCGAAACAATTCCTTACGAAGTACTTACAGGTATCAGCAATCGGGTTAACAAGGTATATTTTCAAGATTAAGCAATAAATTCGGTAATCAAATCCACACAACATTAGTGAGACTGTAACAATCCTAGTGATTAAATCCGTTAATGCTTTAAATAAGGACTATTCTATTTACCAACAGGTTAATATTTGAGGATAAACGGTGAAAATAGGAAGAACAGAAAGCTGTATCTTTCTATCCTTCTAGTATACATCATTGTATATTCAACTAAATATCGTATCTTTGCAAAGCCAACCACTTGGCAGCAGTGCGTTTTGCAGAGATAACCATTCGGCAGCAATTAACCCATCAGTATTTAACAGTAAAACAGTTCCTTTAAAAGAACAATCCATTGTGCAACAAAGAATTTATAATTCATCCATTTTAATATTTAATTAATAACAAACAATCGCAATTTATGGAACAAGTATTCAGCTATATCATCAGTTTGGGTGCAAGCGTGATGATGCCCATTCTCTTTACGGTTATTGGTTTGGCCATCGGACTGAAGTTTGGTAAATCACTCAAATCGGGCTTGTATGTGGGCGTGGGATTTGTGGGGCTGGGCATTATTACAGCGCTACTGACCACTAATTTTAACGAGCCGCTGAAAGCTATTGCCGAGCTTTATCACCTGCAACTTAATGTGTTTGATATGGGTTGGCCTGCTGCAGCAGCGGTAGCTTACAACACGGCAGTGGGCGCACTGATTATTCCTGTGTGTCTGGGCATCAACGTGCTCATGTTGCTTACTAAGACAACACGCACAGTGAACATCGATTTGTGGAATTACTGGCACTTTGCTTTTATTGGAGCGGTAGCTTATTTCGTTATGGGCGAGAGCCTGGCGTGGGGCTATTTTGCCGCCATTGTGTGCTACATCATAACAATGGTGATGGCCGATCTTACCGCCGATAGATTTCAGAAGTATTATAAAGACCTTGACGGCATATCCGTTCCACAACCTTTCTGCCAAAGTTTTGTTCCTTTTGCGGTGGTTATCAACAAAGCCCTCGACCTTATCCCCGGTTTCAGCAAACTGGATATTGATGCCGAAGGACTAAAAAAGAAGTTCGGTGTACTGGGCGAGCCGCTTGTATTGGGTGTTATCGTAGGCTGTCTGATTGGTTTTCTGGCGCAAAGCAACATCAAGGGAATTTTGTTCTTAGGTGTAACGATGGGGGCAGTAATGGAACTCATCCCGCGTATCACACGCCTGTTTATTGACGGACTAATGCCCATTTCGGAGAAGACAAAAGGTATTGTCGAGAAGAAATTTCATGGAAAAAGGGTATTCATCGGCATGAGTCCGGCACTGGTTATCGGTCATCCCACCACACTGGTAGTAAGTCTGCTGCTCATCCCCACCGTACTTTTCCTGGCTGTAGTATTACCCGGCAATCAGTTTTTGCCGCTTGCTTCGCTCGCAGGTATGTTTTATCTTTTCCCAATGGTGCTACCCATTACCAACGGCAACGTGGTTAAAACGTTTATCATTGGACTTATTGCGCTTATCTTCGGACTCTATTTTGTTACCGATATGGCGCCCGACTTCACCCTCGCTGCTAACGATGTGTATGCCATAACAAAAGATGCAGCTGCAAAAATTCCTGAAGGTTTCGCAGGTGGCGCACTCGATTTCGCCGCTTCACTCTTCGGATGGATTATCTATAAACTCACTTGTCACGCCCAATATATTGGCCCTGCGGTGCTGATTATCATCACCATCGGCATGATGTTGGTAAACCGTCGACAAATCATCAAAAGTGAGCGCGAGGCTGCAAAGGCTTCAACAACAGAAAATAACGAATAAAATGAACATAAAACAGAGAACAATGAAGAAATCAATCGCTACAATGCTGCTGTTTATCGCAGCCCTTACCGCTTCGGCGCAGACCAACTTTGAAATCCGTTACGCCGCTCATCCGGCCGACGCGAAACACTACGACACAGAGCGTCTCCGCAAAGATTTTCTTATCGAAAAGGTATTTGCACCGGGCGAAATCAACTTTGTATATTCAATGTACGACCGGTTTGTTATCGGTGGAGCTCAACCCGCAGCTACCCCTTTAAAGCTCGAGAGCATCGCTCCGTTGAAAACCGAGTACTTTCTTGAAAACCGCGAAATGGGTATTATCAACATCGGCGGTGACGGAACAGTTGTGGTAGACGGTAAAAATTACGACCTAAAATTTAAAGAGGCGCTATATATCGGTCGTGGAAAACATCAGGTTGCCTTCTCATCAAAAGATGCAAGCAAACCGGCTAAATTTTATATCAACAGTGCGACAGCGCACACCGCCTATCCCATCAAAAAGATTACGATGAAAGAGGCAAATGTTATCAAAGCAGGTTCGCTGGCGGGTTCCAATGATCGCGTTATCAATCAGCTTATTGTTAACGGAATTGTTCAGACTTGTCAGTTGCAGATGGGGCTCACCGAACTAAAAACGGGTAGCGTATGGAACACCATGCCGGCTCATACACACCTGCGCCGTATGGAAACATATCTGTACTTCCAGGTGCCCGAAAACCAGACCATCTGCCACATCATGGGCGAACCCAACGAAACACGCCCCATCTGGCTGCACAACGAACAAGCTGTGATAGCTCCCGAATGGTCGATACACTGCGCTGCCGGAACCAGTAACTATATGTTTATCTGGGGCATGGCGGGCGAAAATCTCGATTACAAAGATATGCAGGTAGTAAAAATGACCGACATGAAATAAGATGAAAAAGATAGCTTTACTGCTTGTTTTTTCTCTCTCCATTGTGGTTGCCCGTGCCTCAAAGGCATGGGCACAACCGCAAGTGGTGAGACAAAGCGACGGAACCGAACTCACCATCCGCCTCAACGGCGACGTTAACTTCAACTGGGTTAGCACTACCGACGGAGTTATTCTCCAGCAGAAGGGTTCGGATTTCTATGTTGCGGTGATAGACGACAACGGAAACCTCTCGCTTCAACGCAGTTGGCACACGATGCACCGCTGCGTTCTGCCAGCGAACGCGTCCTTATTGTGAAGCAAAACAAAGAAGTTTTCTTTCGCTCGGGCAGAGAAATAACCAGAGCCATTGGCCAAAGAAACGAGCAGATACAAGCCAACAGCAGGCTTTTTCCACACACCGGCTCACCAAAGGCCATCGTTATTTTGGCACAATTTTCCAACCTCAACTTTACGGTAAACGCCCGAAAGGCTTTCGACCAATACCTCAACAGCATGGACGAAAACCTAAAAAACTTCGGACATCACGAAAATCGCAACCATGCCAGCGTAAAAAAATACTTTTCAGATATGAGCAACGGGCAGTTTACGCCACAATTTGATGTGTACGGCCCCGTTACATTGCCCCAAACGATGGAATATTACGGCGCAGGCAACTCGGGCTTCGAGCGATACCAGGATTTGGTTACCGACGCCTGCACACTGATGGACGACTCGCTCGACTTTTCCCAATACGACAGCAACAACGATGGTTATGTAGACCTCGTTTATGTGATATACGCAGGATATGGCGAGAACATGGCGCCCGCATTACCCGTGCTTTGGCCGAAAGCATTTCCACACGGTGGCATACAGAAGGATGGAAAAACTATCGGCATCTGTGGCATCAGCAACGAACTGGCAGGTTATCCGGGCATAGAATCGCACTTTAACTTTAACAATATCAAACCCATCACCGGCATCGGATTGTTTTGCCACGAATTTTCTCACTGTTTGGGCTTGCCCGACTTTTACAACACCGTCAGCAACACCGCCCAAGACAATCAGGGAATGGAAGATTGGAGCCTGATGGACAACGGAATTTACGGCGACAAGGGTTTTACGCCCCCTGCCTACACCGCCTGGGAACGCGAAGCGATGGGTTGGATGACGATAGACACCTTGAAAACCGCCCAACAAGTGAAGCTCGAAAACATCGACAAAGGCGGCAAAGCCTACCGCATTATAAACGACGCCAACGGTTCTGGGCAAGAATATTACATCGTTCAGAACATCCAGAAATACAAATGGAATGCCAAAACACGCGGCGTGGGCATGCTGGTTTACCACGTCAACTACGATGCCGACGACTTCGGCATCTTCGGCATAACAGGTTCAAACACCGTAAACACGGTAATAGGAAAGCCCCGAATGACGGTTATCCCGGCCGACAACCGCCTTGTCAGCTCGTATAGAAGAAGCAACGGGAGCATCAGTTCGCAAGAATACAAAACCCAATTAGCCGGCGATCCCTTCCCCGGAACAGCCGCCACCACCGAGCTAAGCGATGCCAACCCACGCGTAAATTATGCGCCATGGACGGGCGGAACGCTCAACAAACCCATCTATAACATCAGTATGGCAGACGATGTGATTTACTTCGACTTTCTGCAAAAGTTTTCTACGGCAGATATCGCCCCCTCCATCAGCGAGCAAAAGCCCGAAGACAACAAAATATACAGCCTCGACGGGCGATACGTGGGAACCGACAAAACCCGTCTGCCCAAAGGCATTTATATTCTTAACCGAAAGAAATTTGTGGTGCAATAACAATCTGTGCCCTACTCTATTGGTAACAAAACATCCCCGAAAGCAGTTTTAACCCGCTTTCGGGGATATTTTTTCGTCGGCGCAGAAAATGATTACAATCATCTCATAAAAAAGTGCACATAAAAATGCTCAGGCATTCAAAAATAAATTTGTATTGCACATAAAAGTACATTTACATTCAAAAAAAAATCGGATTGCACATAAAAATACTTTCGCATTCAAAAAAAAATTTGGATTACACACAAAAGTACTTCCGCATTTAAAAATAAATTCGGATTGCACACAAAAATACTTTTGCATTCAAAAAAAAATTTGGATTGCACACAAAAATACTTTTGCATTCAAAAAAAATTTTGGATTGCACATAAAAGTACTTTAGCATTCAAAAATAAATTCGGATTGCACATAAAAATACTTTCGCATTCAAAAAACATCAGCACAGCTTCGTAGCGCTCACATCCTACAGACAGATGGCATTATCTTATCGCTAAGAAGCACAATAATTGGTTGTTCCCCATTCTTTCCTTACCTTTGCAGAAGTTTTTTCAGCCATTTTGCAGAAATTTTACAGCGAAAGGAGATAAAAGATGCCGTTAAGAATTCCCGACAAACTGCCCGCCATTGATATTCTCAAGCAAGAGAATATTTTTGTGATGACCGACCAACGCGCTACCACGCAGGATATACGACCATTGCGAATGGTGGTGCTGAACCTGATGCCGCTTAAAATTACAACCGAAACCGACCTTGTGCGGCTGTTATCCAACACACCTTTACAGCTCGAACTGCATTTTATGAAGCTGAAAAGCCACACGCCGAAGCATACACCGGTAGAACACATGATGAGTTTTTACCGCGATTTTGAAACGATGCGCGATGAAAAGTTCGACGGAATGATTATCACAGGCGCACCGGTAGAACAGCTGCCGTTTGAAAAGGTGGCTTATTGGCACGAAATTACTGGCATTTTTACGTGGGCACGCACGCACGTTACCAGTACGCTTTACATCTGTTGGGCAGCGCAAGCCGGGCTTTATCACCATTACGGCGTGCCCAAATATCCGCTGAAAACAAAGATGTTCGGAATCTTTGAGCAGCACGCCCTCTACCCTACTCTACCCATTTTTCGAGGTTTCGACGACATTTTTTCCATGCCCCACAGCAGGCACACAGAGGTTCGGCACAGCGATATTGAGCGCAACGACGCGCTGACGCTGATTGCCGAGTCGCCCGAAAGCGGTGTAGGCATGGTGATGGCACGCGGCGGACGCGAGTTTTTCATAACGGGTCATTTGGAATATGCGCCCAATACACTCGACGAAGAATATAAACGCGACGCGGGAAAACGGCAGGACGTGGCGCTGCCGGTAAATTATTACCGCGCAAACACACCCGCGCTGGGTCCGGTTGTTACGTGGCGGGCACATGCCAACTTGCTTTTCAGCAACTGGATTAATTATTATGTTTATCAAGAAACGCCCTATAACATTGACGACATTGAATAACAACTCTTCCCAAAGAACGCTTGAACTACTGGCTCCTGCCAAAAACCTGACCTGCGGAATAGCTGCCGTAGATCATGGAGCCGATGCTGTGTATATCGGAGCCGAACGTTTCGGCGCACGGTCGGCAGCGGGCAACTCGGTCGAAGACATCGGTAGGCTGTGCGCTACGCGCATCCGTTCGGCGTAAAAGTGTATGTCACCGTCAACACCATCGTCTACGAAGACGAATTAGAAGCAACGCAAAACTTGATTTGGGAGCTGTATCGGGTGGGCGTGGATGCCATTTTGGTGCAGGATATGGGGTTGCTGAAACTCAAACTGCCACCCATCGCCCTGCACGCAAGTACCCAAACCGACAACCGAACGGCCGAAAAGGTAAACTGGCTTACATCGCTGGGATTTGAAAGGGTGGTGCTGGCGCGCGAACTTTCTGTACGCGAAATTGCCGATATTCACCGTCGGCTGCCCCATGCAGAACTCGAAGTGTTTGTGCATGGTGCACTGTGTGTGAGCTATTCGGGCATTTGCTATGCCTCGCAGCATTGTTTCGGACGTAGCGCCAACCGCGGCGAATGTGCGCAGTTCTGCCGAATGAAGTTTGATCTAATCGATGCTGACGGCAAACTAATTGAGCGCGAACGCTATCTGCTGTCGATGAAAGATTTGTGCCAGATAGACCATTTGGAGGCGTTGGCTGATGCCGGAGCGGCTTCTTTCAAAATAGAAGGGCGACTGAAAGATGCGGCTTACGTTAAAAATGTTGTCGCGGCATACAGTCAACGCTTAAACGATATTGTAAAAAAGCACCCCGAACGTTATCGCAGAGCATCGCTGGGACGGGTGAAATATGCATTCGAGCCCAACCTCAAAAAGACATTCAACCGTGGATATACTACCTATTTTGCCAATGGAAGACAAGCGGGCATCGCGTCGTTTGATACCCCGAAGGCGATGGGCGAATATGTCGGAAAGGTGAAAGAACTGCGACACAACTCGTTTAACGTGTCGGGAACAGCGGCATTTGCTAATGGCGACGGACTCTGTTTCATTAATCAAAACCGCGAATTAGAAGGTTTTCGGGTAAACAGAGCTGAAGGAAACCGCTTATTTCCACTGCAAATGCCGACCGCTTTGAAGCCCGGCACACCGCTTTATCGCAACAACGACGAGGCATTTACCAAAATTATGGCAGGCGAAACAGCGGTGAGAAAAGTACCCGTAACAATGGTTTTCGCACCTACTGATAAAGGCTTTCGGCTGCAAATCTACCCGCTTGGCTGTCTCCACTCCACTTCCGGACAGACGGGCGAGATTGTTTGCGAGCATCAACGGGCACAAAAGCCGCAGCGCGAAAACATTATCCGGCAGCTCACCAAACTGGGTAACACGCCTTATACGTGCGAGGATATCACCTTAGATGGGGATGTTGACAGCTACTTTATTCCTTCGAGTTTACTGGCAGAACTGCGCCGAAATGTTGTAGAAAGCCTCATGGCATCATCTCAAGCACGTTCTGAACAACCGAAAACATTGCCTTTGCCTGCACAAAAGCCACTTAACCTGACTTGGACACCCGAATATCAGGCGCATCCTTATCTCTATAACGTATCTAATCGGTTAGCAAAAGCTTTTTACGAAGAACAGGGAAAGCCTGTACCGACAGAGGCTTTCGAGGTAAAAAGACCGCGTTCAACAGAGGCGCTACTGATGCAGTGCAGGCATTGCATCAAATTTTCGCTGGGTTGTTGCGTGCATCATGGTGGTCGAAAACCCGATTGGCACGAACCGCTTTACCTGCAGTCGGGTGACGGAAAACGTTTCCGGCTACACTTTAATTGTAACGAATGTCAGATGAATATCTATGCTGAATAAGTCTTTTATTTACAAAATGCTGCTACCAACGGTACTGTTGTTACTATCCGGATGCTATTATCACCAGCCGAAAACGAACGAAGGAAGCTCTGAATACAGCGAGCGGCAACTCGATTCGTTATCTTTTTCGGCCTCGCACCACTATTCCAACAACTATAATTTTGTTGTCAAGGCCGACTCGCTTATCCTCATTAAGCAACAACCCGAAGAACTTATCAACAATATGCCGGTAGATACGGTGGTGATTAAGCACAACAATCACCTTGTGGTAGCCGATATTCGAATACTGCCCACCGACCCCGTCGACTCGGTTTGGGTGCAATTGGCCCGCGACCAGTCTACCTTCGGATGGATACACGAGTCGAAATTGCTGCCTGCCGTTGTACCCGACGACCCCATTTCGCAATTTATTTCCACCTTCTCAGATACCCACCTGATTATCTTTCTCATTGTGATTTGCCTGATGGGAACCACTTATCTCGTTCGAAAAATGTTTCGCAACAACGCCCGTTTGGTGCATGTGCGCGACATCAATTCGTTTTATCCCACGCTGCTTACACTGCTTGTGGCCGGCTCGGCAACGTTTTACGCCAGCATACAGATGTTTGCACCCGACACGTGGCAACATTTTTACTTTCATCCTACCTTAAATCCCTTTAGCGTTCCGCTACTGTTATCGGTCTTTTTAATTTCCGTCTGGGCTATTCTTATTGTAGGTTTGGCCGTTGTAGACGATGTTCGCCACAAACTGCCTTTCAGCGAAGCAATGTGGTACCTCTTTAGTTTGATGGCCATTTGTGCAGTTAATTATATTGTATTTAGCATCAGTACGCTGTATTACATCGGTTATTTCTTACTGGCAGCCTACATTTTTTTTGCCGTCAAACGCTATTGGAACAACAGCCGATACAACTATACCTGCGGTCACTGCGGCGAACGCTTGCGCACTAAAGGGCGTTGTCCACACTGCGGAGCCATCAACAACTGATGGGGCCACATCACTTTTGTATTACCTTACTGAATAATTTTGCCTGCACCACACTTCGGCTGGTAAGATACAATATAAAGGCCAACCATAGCGCATGATTAGCCCAAAAAGGCGTAAGTGCATAATAAACAGCGAAAAAAACAACCGAAGCCATAGCTGAAGAAATAAGCATACCACGTGTAGCGGTAATACCGATAAACAGTCCATCCCATATAAATGCCGCCATGCCGGTTATCGGTATTAGCACCGCCCATATAAAGTAAGGCAGCGACGCGGCGATAACCGTTTCGTTATCGGTAAGCAAACTTAAAAAGGCTTTACCGCCCAGCGCATACACCAGCGTAAAGCCCAGCGCCACTACCCCACCCCAAACAAATACTCTTTTTACCGTATCACGAAATGCCACGTCGTTACCGGCCCCGTAATATCGTCCTCCCAGCGCTTCGCCGGCGTATGCAAAACCGTCCATTACATACGAAAAGAGGGTAAAAAGTTGCAACAAAAGGGTATTGACAGCCAAGATAATCGTTCCTTGAGAAGCACCTGCAGAGGTGAAAAACAAGTTGACCGCCACCAGAAAAACAGTACGTAAAAAGATGTCACGGTTCACTTTGAAAAAGCGCCCCATCGCCATTTGATCGATAACACCTTTCCAATACAGATGCGGTCGCAGCTTGCGCAGATAATAACGAGCAAAGAAAACCAAGCCTACTGCCAATCCTACATACTGCGCTACCAGCGTTCCGATGGCAGCACCCTCTATCTTCATACCAAAGAAAACCACCAAAACCAAACTCACCACAATATTCACTACATTCTGAAGAATAGACACAAACATCGGGATACGGGTGTTTTGCATACCGATATACCATCCCGTGAGACAATACAGCCCCAACACCGCAGGGGCTCCCCAAATACAGATGTAGAAATAGGTTTGCGCCAAATCGGCAATCTCGGCTGTGGGATGAATTACCCAAAGTGCAGCCCGACAAAGCGGATATTGCAGCAACAGGATAAGCAACGACAAAGATAAACCAATAGTGAGCGACCGTAATAACAGCTTGGCAACCTCCTTCAAGTTGCGTGCGCCATAGGCCTGCGAGGTCATTCCGCCTGTACCCATCCGCAGAAACCCAAACAACCAATAAACCACATTAAAGCACATCGTTCCTACGGCGATAGCTCCAATATAGGCAGCGTTACCCAGATGCCCCATAATAGCCACGTCTACCAACCCTAATAACGGAACGGTGATGTTAGAAACAATAGACGGAAGGGCGATATGCAAAATTTGTTGATCTCTCAGTTTCACAAAAATATCTGTTCAATGGAGGTCCAAAATTACACAATATTATACGGTTGGCAAAATCATTTTATGCCATTTACGGCTCTATTACACGCTGCAACATATCTGTTTTCACGCCCCATGTCAGTATAAGTATTTTACAAATCGATATTTTTTCGACCATTTATCTTACAATCGCTTTTCTTTACATTTCGTTGTTTTAACATTCCTGTTAGCGAGAAAACAGCATATATTTCGTCAAAAAACAGTATTGATTTTCCAAAAGCTATACTTTCGAGGTGTAAAAGCATAGCTTTTGCAAGATAAAACCTATACTTTTGGCAACCAAAACCTATGTTTTTGCATGTCAAAAAGTACTATTTCAGGGCGTTTTAGAAAATAAAAAAGACCTCCAAGAAGTAACGATAAAACATAAATACTTAATTTTCAACGATATATATAATCACTCAAATTTTGCAATTTTACGCCCCAAAAGACAATCGAAACATTCTACACGCAGTATTTTAGGTTAAGACGATGCTTTTAAACATCGTTAAATTGACAATCCGAAAGTTTTTAACATAAAAACATAACAAACCGATTTAATCCGAATTATTCATTATACGGCTGTGTGTTATAGATTGGTACGAAATATCACAACTAACTTCAACATACGTAAAGACACCATGTTATTAGCTATAAGTGCACTACTAACCTAATTAGAACACACGCTTCGTATATTCTTATCAGAGAAATCTAACCTCTTCAACACAATACTTCGCCACCGCTCTTTAAGTTAACAAAGTTTAAACAAGAAGGTTTTAACGAAAAAACAAGAATAAAAATAGGTCTTTTTACATTTAATATTTATTTTTGCAACATAAATGCTAAACCGTTATAGTTAATGCCATACTTTAAAAGAACTTCAATAAGAGACATTGCTGAAGCAGCGGGTGTATCTACAACATTGGTTTCGTTCGTGCTGAACGGTAAAGCCAACGAATATCGCATCAATGAAGAAACAGCGCGACGCATTGTAGAGATAGCCAAAGAGATGAACTATAACCCTAACATCGCAGCCAAGAGTCTGCGCAACGGGCGATCGAAAATTATCGGCGTAGTAGTTTCAGACATCTCCAACCCTTTCTTCGCATCCATCGCACGCCTATTTGAAGACGAGGCTGCAAAGTATGGTTATACCGTATTTTTCGGTAGTTCGGACGAACGTGCCGATAAAATGGAACATATTATCAAAAATTTGATGAGCCGTGGGGTCGATGGTTTGGTAGTGGTTCCTTGTGAAAACACCAAAGATTTCATCTCTTCGCTCGTGCTGCGAGATGTCTCTATCGTGCTGTTAGACCGCTATTTTCCCGGCGTAAAGATAAGTTCGGTGGCCTTAAACAATTACGAAACCACCTATAAGGCAACACAACACTTGCTTAAATTTGGTTATAATTCACCGGGTATTGTAGCTTACGACGTACAGTTGATACATATGCAAGACCGCATCAAAGGCTATGAAAGCTGCATGCGAGATGCCGGATACGAACAAAAAATACGCACCATGCGTATCGCCCAGGGCTCGCCTATAGAGTCGGCGGGTAGCATTGTGAATCAAGCATTAAAGCAAGGAGTTGACTCTTTTATATTTGCCACCAACCTAATTTCGCTCTCCTGCCTTTACGCCATTAAAGATTTGGGGCCTTCACTCACAGATCGTATCGGCCTTATCGGCTTCGATGGCAATCCCGCATTCGACTTTTTCAGTAGACCCATCTCATATATTCAGCAGCCGGTAAGTGCGTTGGTACAGAAATCTTTACAACTGTTGATGGAGAATATGGAAAATCAAGAGACCCAATCGATACTACTGGATGGACAATTGGTTGTGAAATTATAATTTTTCAGCTTAAAAAGCTAAAAGGGTTTAGTAATCCTTTTATAGGTAAAAGCATACAGCTGGAAAATCGTAAAATTAAAATATAAAACGTCAAAACATATCATTGATAATCTCTAAAATCAACAATAAACATGAATACGAATCCCAAAAGAACAGAGAAACTGGTAGAAAGAAGCATCTTGATACCTTACATTCTGCTTACAACCCTATTTTTTGCATGGGCAGTTCCTAATAATCTAACCGACACAATGCTGGCAGCCTTCAAGCGAATCATGATATTATCTGACGCTAAGACAGCATGGATACAAGTGGTTTGCTATCTGCTGGGTTATGGATGTTGTGCATTGCCGGGCGCATTGTTCATCAAAAAGTACACGTACAAATCTGGTGTATTGCTGGGTTTGGCCCTTTTTGCTTTCGGTGCCATATTGTTTTACCCTGCTATGCTCAGTTCATACATCAATGTAGGGTTTAGTTTCTACATGTATCTGCTGGCTATTTTTGTGCTCTTTGCAGGTCTGTCGGTACTCGAAACCTCGACCAACTCGTACGTTTTAGCATTGGGAGCTGAGAGTACAGCTACCCGTCGGCTCAATCTTTCGCAATCGTTTAACCCCTTCGGAGCCATCACAGGTGTGGTTATCAGTCAGATATTTATTCTTTCACAACTAAATGTAATGACCGCTTCAGAGCGCGCAAAGTTGCCTGAAGAGGCTCTTCAGAACATTCAGAATGCCGAACTAAACGCTGTAACCACCGCCTATGTAATACTGGGACTGGTAATGGTAGCCCTTTTTATCATTATCAAGCTAACCAAAATGCCAACCCTTTCGGAAGGCGAAGGCAAGCTTAACTTCAAAGCAACCTTTAAAAGACTGATACATAACAAGAACTATGTGTGGGGTGTTACAGCCCAATTTTTCAACATCGGCGCACAAATTGCAGTATGGTCTTTTATCATCAGGTATGCGATGCAGCAACTTAATTTTGACGCCATTGTAGCCGGCGTGGGCAGTACGGGCTCTTCTGAGGCCATCTCAGATGCCTTACGGCAGGCAGAACCTGTAGCATCGGTATTTTATTCTTTCTGCTCGTTTGTCGGGCTCGACAGTATGATACCTCGTACAGCCGAACAAGCAGCAGCAACCTATTACATTTTATCACTGTTGTTATTTGTACTGATGCGTTTCGTATGCACAGCTCTAATGCGGTATATCAAGGCTTATAAACTACTGTTGGCGTTGGCTTGATTGCTGTAGGATGCTGTTTGGGTGCGATGTTGGGCACCGGGCGTTTCGGCGTTTACTGCCTGATATGCATTTCGGGATGTATGTCGCTGATGTTTCCTACCATCTATGGTTTTGGCTTAAAAGGTTTGGGAGATGATACGAAAGTAGGCGGTTCGGGCATGGTAATGGCAATTGCCGGTGCAGCAGTACTGACACAGATACAAGGTATTATATCCGACGAAACGGGAAGTATTATGTTCGCATACATTGTTCCGGCCATAGCGTTTGCCGTTATTGCTTATTACAGCTACTTTATAGCAAGAAAACAAGAGGCTTAACGGCAGACCTCTCTATATAAAAGGTGTAAATGATAACAACCCAATAACTAAAAACCGAACAAAATGACAAATCGAATCCTTCAAAAGATTATCAAAACACGATCGGTATTGCTCTTTTTTATCCTGCTGACACAGACGTTGGCGCAGGCACAAAACGGTACACGAATTACAGGTAGAGTGCTGGATGCGAAGGGAGAAAGTCTTATCGGCGTTACTGTTTCACAGGTAGATAATCCCAGAATAGCAACGGTTACTGATATGAGCGGTACATATGTGCTGACCTTACCAGAACCTAACGTATCTCTGAAGTTCACTTATCTCGGCTATAAGGATAAAATCGTAAAAGTGGGAAAAGAACTGGTGATAGACGTTGTTTTAGACGAGAATGTGTCTGCACTGAACGAAGTGGTGGTGGTAGGCTACGGAACGCAGAAGAAAGCATCGGTTGTAGGCTCTATTACCAATATCGAGCCTGGTAAACTAAGCATGTCTTCGAGCCGTTCTATGAGTAACAGTTTTGCCGGTTTAGCACCCGGTATTATCGCTGTACAAAGAAGTGGTGACCCATGGAGCAACAATTCGGACTTCTGGATCAGAGGCTTAAGCAGCTTTGCCGGCAACACGCGTCCACTTGTTCTTATCGACGGAATAGAGCGTTCGATTAACGACATCGACCCGGACGAGGTAGCTTCGTTCTCCATACTAAAGGATGCGGCAGCCAGTGCGGTGTACGGTGTACGCGGAGCAAATGGTGTTATTATGGTAGAAACCAAGCGGGGAAACATCGGAAAACCCAAAGTAAGCGTGCGGGTAGAACACGCTTTGAGTCAACCGGTGAAAAAACCAGACTATGTAGGCAGTGTAAAATACCTCGAATTGATTAACGAAATGTATGCACAAGAGGGTAAAAGTCCTTTCGTAAGCGATGCTACACTCAACAATTACAGAGACCAAACAGACCCTGAATTATACCCTGACATCAACTGGTGGAACACCATTTCAAAGAACCATGCTGACAATACAAGGGCTACATTAAGCGTAAACGGAGGTTCGAAGACCTTGCGTTATGCCTTGGTGGCAGGTTATTATAACGAAAACGGTATCTTGGTAAGAGATAAATCGAAAGAATGGGATTCATCGTTAAAGGTGGATCGTTATACAGTAAGATCGAATGTAGATATTAATCTGACCTATTCAACGGTGCTACGCATCAACATCGGCGGTTATTTACAATCGCGTAACGCACCTCCCGGAGATATAACTAACAAAACAGTGTTCTACAATGCCATGCGTGTTCCACCGTATATACACCCCGCCATCTATTCAGACGGCCGCATACCAAAGGTGATGTACAAGGAAAATCCTTGGTCGGCACTAACCCAACGGGGATATGAGAAGCTGAATCACAGCAACATCGAGGCCCTGACTTCATTGGAGCAAGATTTGAAATTTATTACGCCGGGCCTGAGTATGAAGCTGACTTACTCTTTTGATAAATTCTCGGCAAACAGCGTAACGCGTGCCAAGAATCCGGATTATTATAACCCTGCGGCAGGACGCGACTATAGCGGAAGATTAATTACTACCATTCAGTCGAATGGAGAGCAGTTTCTTGGTTATAAAAAAGATGCAGAATGGGGTAATCAAAGCGTATATTTGGAGGCAATGTTGGGCTATAATCACACCTTCGCACAAAAACATATGCTGAACGCGATGTTGCTTTATAACCACAAAAACTACGACGACGGTTCGTTCTTACCTTTCCGAACACAAGGCTTTGCAGGAAGAACATCGTACACTTTTGATGACAGATACATTGCCGAATTTAACTTCGGATACAACGGATCGGAAAACTTTGCACCCGGAAAACGGTTCGGTTTCTTCCCTGCCGTTGCGATGGGTTGGATCGTTTCACAAGAAAAATTTATGAAATCAGTATCCAAAACGCTCTCATTACTAAAACTAAGAACCAGTTGGGGACTTGCCGGTAACAGCGATATTATGGGTAGACGCTTCGCCTATATTTCGACCATAGCCAATGCAGGTTACTATTATTACGGAACAGATGGATCATTATATCGACTGGGACGTGCCGAAGGAGACATCGGCGTATCTGACCTGACATGGGAAACGGTGGTAAAGATGAACTTAGGCGTAGATATCGGCTTGTTCAATAACGACATTACGCTGAGCATAGACTTGTTTAAAGAGAAACGCAAGAACATCTTTATGCAGCGAACCAATATTCCGGCATCGGCAGGTTTTAACAAACCGGTATGGGCTAACTATGGAAAGGTTGACAATCAGGGCGTTGATATGTCGCTAAACCTAAGGCATCGTTTCAATAAAGATTTTGATGTAACGGGTATTGCCAACTTTACTTATGCACATAACAAGATTGTAGAGATAGACGAAGCAGATGGAATAAAGGGTACTTATCGGTCGCGTACGGGTAAACCCATAGGCCAATTATTCGGTTTAATTGCCGAACGGCTCTTTACTGCCGATGATTTTGACGGGTCAGGAAAACTGAAACCGGGTATCGCTTCACAAAAATTTAGTGCCGAAAATAACTTAGGACCGGGCGACATCAAATACAAAGACCTAAACGGAGATGGAGAAATAACGGCATTAGACCGTACTTCCATCGGCGGAACAGTGGATCCGCAGATTGTATATGGGTTCGGAGCAACAGCAAGATACAAGTATTTCGACTTTGGCTTCTTCTTCTCGGGCGTAGGAAAAACCTATCGTATATTGGGCGGAGAAACATGGTTACCGGCATCCTCCATAGGTGCAGGCAATATCTGGTCAAACATTGACGACCGTTGGACACCTACTAATCCTCGTCAGGATGTATTCTGGCCAAGAATGAACGAATATACCATTGCCAACAACGAACAGGCATCAACGTGGTGGTTGCGCGATATGAGTTTCTTGAGATTAAAGAATATAGAACTGGGTATGACACTTCCCGAAAAATGGATACACAGTGCGGGTATTCGCGATTGTCGTATATTTTTACGGGGAAACAATATTCTGACATTCTCAAAGTTTAAGATGTGGGACCCCGAAGTTGGCTCTAATGATGGTTTGATATATCCTATGATGAAATCATTCTCCATTGGAATATCTTTTAATTTCAACAACTAAACAGCAAGGATTATGAAAATCATTCAATATATATTAGGAATAGGGATAGCAATCGGAGGAATTTCGCTCACTGCTGGGTGTAACTACCTTGACAAAGAACCCGACGATCAGCTAACCATAGAAATGATCTTTTCCGATAAAATACGAACTGAAGACTGGTTAGCAAGCGTTTATTCGTCAATTCCAAGTCCCATTTGGGGATATATGAGAGATGAAGGCTACAACCTGATGAGTGATGATATGGTGATACCTAATGAATGGACGCCATACGGTTGGGCAAATGCATACGCTTTCACAACAGGCAATTGGAGTCCGGTATCTTCATGGAATCCGAACTATTGGGTAGAATTACCCAAGCGTATTCGTACAGGTTTGATCTTTTTAAACAGAGTAAGGGTGCTGCCGGGAGAAGGTCTAACAGAAGAATATGTAGATCAGATGAAGTATGAAGTAAGATTTCTCATCGCCTATTATTATTCACTGATGGCCCAAACCTATGGAGCAGTTCCCTTTGCACCCAACAAACTGTATGACACAAACTCGAGTCCGGAAGAATTAATGACTGAACAAACGCCTTATGACAGTATCGTTAACTGGATAGATAAAGAGATGTTGGAGGTGTCAAGACATCTGCCTGCAGTATATGAGAACAATCAGGACTGGGGAAGGGCTACTTCAGTGATGGCTTTAGCTATAAGAGCCAAGACATTATTATTTGCGGCCAGTCCGCTATTCAATGGGAATACAGACTATGCCGACTGGAAAAACAAAAGCGGTGAAAACTTAATCAACCCCACTTATTCGCAAGATAAATGGGCAAGAGCTGCTGAAGCGCATAAAGATTTGATAACTACAGCAGAGGCTGCGGGTTATCAACTATATCAAGAATACAACTCCGACAATTCCATTGACCCATTTATGTCGTATTATAATATGTCTTTGAAACGGTTTTCAGATGGAAACAAAGAGATTATATTCGGCAGACCGGAAAACAAAGACTTAAAATCATGGCAAAGTCATCGCCTTCCTAAGGGTATCGGAGGTAATGCTGCGTTAAACATGACCCAAGAGCTGGTTGATGCTTTCTTTATGTCTAATGGTGAGCAACCTATCCTGGGATACAATGGCGACGGATCGCCCATTATCAATACAGCATCAGGATACACGGAAAGAGGATTCTCTTCAGATAACGAAATGCGGCATACCCAATGGCCGGGAGGTGGGCCTAAATCGCTATATAATGCAGCCACAGGCAATAGTCCCGTAACTTTGTCGGGCACCTATAACATGTATTGCAATCGTGAACCCCGCTTTTATGTATCTGTCATCTTTAATAATGAATGGATGGGCGTGGCTAACAGAAAGGTAAATAACCTGCAAGGAGCCGGAGCAGATGCAGATAAAACTTTCGATTCTCCGTGGACCGGCTATAATATACGTAAGCAAGTGTCGTTGGATGTCTTTCCTCGCGAAGGTAAACATAATTACCAACCGGGTATCCTTTACAGACTTGCGGAAGCTTATTTAGGTTATGCAGAGGCGTTGAACGAATCGATGAGCAGTCCCGATGCTAATGTTTACAAATATGTTAACCTGATTCGTAAGCGCGCAGGAATACCAGATTTAAGTTCAGGTATGAGCAAAGAGGAGATGCGAGCTGCCATTCAACGAGAACGTCGCATAGAGTTTAATTGTGAAGGAATAAGAATTGAAGACCTGCGGCGTTGGAAATTGGCAGAGCAATATCTAAATCAGAGCTACTGGGGAATGAACAGAAATGGTTCTGTAGCAAGTGATGACGTGAATGATCCCAATGCTTATTACAAGCGCGTTTATTGGAAATCACGCACATTTACCAAGAAAATGTATCTCATGCCGGTACCGCAAGCTCAGATAGACATCAATGTTAACTTAAGACAAGCCACCGGATATTAATAAGAAAGATTATGAAACAGATTGTCAGCAAGATTTATTACCTCTTTATACTGGGGTGTTTAGCTTTCTCATCGTGTGCAAATGAGGAGAACGTTACACCCGATGT
The DNA here is from genome assembly GCF_000614205.1 of Hoylesella saccharolytica JCM 17484. Lineage (GTDB taxonomy): Bacteria > Bacteroidota > Bacteroidia > Bacteroidales > Bacteroidaceae > Prevotella > Prevotella saccharolytica. The sequence goes on along the minus strand of NZ_BAKN01000018.1, from coordinate 33,303 downwards.
AAGTCGCTTTGTACGCATAGACAACACCACCATCAACTTAAATGTTGGCGAAGAATATATTGTCAGAGCATCGGTAGACACCTTAGACGGAAAGAGTTATCAGTTGCAATGGAGCGTAGCCGATGCTGGCATAGCGTCCATTGAAGGAACAGGTAGTACCCAAAGTCTGCTCAAGGCCTTGACACCTGGTAAGACTACCATTAAAGTTGAAACGCAAGACCATAAGTTAAAGTATTATGCCGACCTCAACGTATCACAACAAACACCGGCTATACGGCTACTTACCATTGGTAGTGGAAGGGCAGACGACTCGAATACGGATATGCTTACAAAGATTGCCTCGGCAACTAACAAACCGTTGGTGATATGCAATATCTTCACCGATAATGCCTCGCTAAAAGACCATTTAGCAAATATCAAAAACGAGAAGGCTGTTTATACTTACAAAAGAATTGCTCAAGACGGAACCATCAATAATCAAACAGAAAAGAAAATAAGAGATATCGTCAACCAAGAGAACTGGGATTTCATAGCCATTGAAGAATCTACAGACTCTGCCGGAATTGCTTACGGATACAATCGGTACCTGTCTGACATCGTCAATAAGCTCAGATCATGGGGTACCAATCCCAAACTTAAAATACTGCTCCATGAGCCTTGGGCTTACGCAAAAACTACATCTGCAACCGGATTTGCAACCTATGAGAAGAATCAGCTCAAAATGTTTAATGCTATTGCAACAGCAACAGAGGCTGCAAAAGATAAGGTAGACAAGGTTGTACCCGTAGGAACAGCCATACAAAACGGGCGTACATCGTATTGGGCAGAAGAGGTTTTGCGCGATGACATCAATCTTAATATGAACACCGGACGCTACATTGCCGCCCTTACATGGTATGCCACACTCTTCGATATGGATGTGTCAACGTTGAGTTATCTCCAGCCTTCACTATCCGCTTATGACAATAAGCTGGCCAAAACAGCAGCACAAGCAGCCGTTACAAACATGCAAGTAGTGACCGAACTCACAGACTTTAAAGACAAAGGACCCAATGAATTCATTCTCAAATGTCCTATTTACATCGACTTCGGAACCCTTGAGTCGCCCGCACCATTCAACAATTATAAGCACAGTAAAGCGGCTCCGCTTGTTAATCTCTTAGATTCAGCAGGTAACAGTACCTACTTCGGACTGGCTGTAACTTCGCGTTTCACTCTGCCTGATAAAGGTTTGGTACGTCCTACCTTAACCAATACATTGGGATTTCCATCAACAGCGTGCACGGATATGTTCTTTTGTGATAGTAAAAAAGGGTTTCCGAAAGGCACATTCAAACTTTCGTACCTCAATAAAGACCTGAAGTACAGCTTCTATTTCTATGGTTCTATCAACGACACCAATACAGGAACCAAATATCACGTAATTGGAAAGAACGAAGGAGAGGCTGAATTGGTAACTGACAACAACACCAATAAGATGGCTGTTATACAAGGTATCAGCCCTAAAGACGACGGAACGATAGATATCGAACTCAGCATAGGATCGATGAACACGCAGTGGGCAGGTTTCATCTGTATCAATGCAATGATTATTACACCTGACGGATACCGCCTGAGATAAGTTTTTTCATTCATACGCTTAAAGGATAGTAGTTTATATCCTTTAAGCGTATCTATTTAAACCTTTTAAGAGCAAAGATAAAAGTAATGACAAGAATTATAAGAAATTTAGCGTTGGCCTGCCTCCTATTTGTTCCGGCAGCTACATTTGCACAAAACCCATACCGTTGGACAAATGAACTCGAACTGCTCAAAAGTATTCACCGACTGCCCGAATATCGCACCGGCTCTTACGTGGAGAGTTTTTCGAGCTACGATAGAAAGCACGGAAACGACGACGGATTTGATGGAACATATTCGTTTATCAGAAAAGAAGGGGGTAAACTGGTGCTTGCCGAAATGCAAGGACCTGGTGTTATCGACCGCATTTGGACACCAACACCTAACGACAACATGCTTTACTTCTACTTCGATGGTAAGAAAGAGCCGAGTCTGAAGCTTAAGTTCTCCGACTTGTTTTCGGGCAAAGTGTACCCATTTATCAAGCCGCTATGCAGTAATGAAGTAGGCGGTTTCTTCTGTTACGTACCTATTACTTACGCGAAATCGTGTAAAATCGTCTACGACGGTCCTAAACTCGAGTTCATCCAGATAGAATATCGTAACCTAAAAGCTAAACGAGTCGAGACTTTTCCAACTAGCTATTCGCCTGAAGACAAAGAATTATTACAATCTGTGGCAAGCCTTTGGAGTAGGTCATCTTATCGTGCAGAATTGTTCGCAGGCGGTCTATCGGCTGGTGCGGAAACAACAGAAAAGTCTGTTACCATCCATCCGGGTGAAGAAGTCGACATCTTTCAATCCGACAAAGGTGGCAGAATTACAGGCTTTGAGATTGACGGCGGAACAGCCTTTGAGGGACTTAACAAAGATATTCTTCTATCCGCCCGATGGGATAACGACCCTACCGAGGCGATTTATGCACCACTCGCCGACTTTTTCGGATATGCTTATGGCAAGCCTGCCATGCGTAGTATGCTACTTGGTCGACAACAAACAGCCAACTATTGCTATCTACCCATGCCCTTCGATGCCTCTGCACGCCTCAGCTTGGTTTATAAAAAACGTAACACTTATCAGCCCACCATCACCGCAAAGATAAAAGTACACTATACATCCAATCGTCGAATCCCCAGCACTGAAGGAAAATTCTATAGTGTATGGCGTAGCGAACAAACACCGATAGGTTCTTATCACACTTTCCTTCATAGCAAAGGAAAAGGGCATTACGTAGGAACAATACTCTCTGCACAAGGACTTCGCCCAGGAATGACTCTCTTCTTTGAGGGCGACGATAGTACCTTTATCGATAACAAAATGCGCATTCACGGAACCGGATCTGAAGATTACTTCAACGGTGGATGGTATGCACTACTTGATCGATGGGATCGTGGCATCAGTCTTCCATTGCATGGAGCCTTAGATTACTCGTTACCAATGGCAAGAACAGGCGGTTATCGTTTCTTCTTAAGCGATAAAATGGCCTATGAAAACGAAATCTATCACGGTATGGAACACGGTGGACAACGTAACGATTTCCCTGTGGCTTACACTTCATTGGCCTTCTTCTACTCAGATACGCCACCCGTTGGAAGATGGAACCTACCGAAAGCCTGCGCACCGTCTACCTTCCAAAGACGCATATATACTTCCCACAGCTCTTCAACATCACATTGGGTAGCGGCATCATCGCCATTTTTGGACGCGCTCTCACAATGGAAACGCCCAGCACAGGAACTGTACGCCTTCAACTCGACGATGTTCCCGAAGGAAAATACAAACTTCTACTCAATTACATGGCACATCCACGCGGTGCCGACGTGGAAATATGGCAACGCCAAAAGCAGCTGAGTAACCGCTTTTCAACCTCAAGCGATAAACAAGAAGAAAAGAAATCGGTATATATTGGTGATATAGATTTGACAGCACAAACCAACTCTATTACCTTCCACGTCAAAAAGAACGGTAACGGAAACAGGTTCGACCTCACCCTTGTTACCCTCGAAAGAATAGAATAAACCTATCCAAAAGGCTATTTACATATAGCATAGGAACACTTCAAAAGTAAGAAGGAGAAATCAAAAAATCGTTATAAGTTGTGAAACTTATAACGATTTTCTTTTGAAACCATCTGCTGCATATTACCGTATGCAAGGTTTCTCTGGCGGAAGATGAGGGATTCAAACCCCCGATACCCAAAGAGGGTATACCGGATTTCGAGTCCAGCGCATTCGATCACTCTGCCAATCTTCCTTTATTTGCGTGTGCAAAGGTAATAATTAATTTATATATACCCACACATTAGCATTGGTTTTATTGACTAAAATATCAATCAAAGGCCGCTTTACTTAATCGTTCTTTCAGTTCATCGACCTTTGATAGCACAATTGAAAGCTTGATTTCGCAGGTGTTATCATAATGCGTTTCAACGATTTCAGCATTCATTTCCCTCACAATACGCATCACTTTGTCCATCAATATATAAGGAAAAGAAAACGTTAGTGTAGCTTTGATGGTCTTACTGACTATTTTAGCATTTTCGATGGCAACCGATGCGGCCGTTCGATAAGCCACCATCAGTCCGCCCGTTCCCAAATTTACACCACCATAATAACGTACTACCACAACCAATATATCCGTCAGTTCATGACTGTTAATCTGTCCTAAGATGGGCTTTCCTGCCGTATTAGCAGGTTCTCCATCATCGTTAGTTCTAAAATCGTTACGTTCATAGCCCAGCATATAGGCATAACAAATATGTCGGGCATCATAATACTTCTTACGATAAGCAGCTATCAGCTCTTTGATTTGGGCAATGGAAACTACTGGATGCGCGTAAGCGATAAACCTACTGCGCTTTTCCGAGTAGCTACCCTCACCTATTTGGCTTATCGTATAATAAGTATCTGCCATCTATAGCTCTGTCCACAGCGGTATAAGCACTATTTCAAACTGTGAATAACCAAGCCCGAACGTAATTTAGGTTCAAACCAAGTAGCCTTCGGAGGCATGATGTTTCCGCTGTCGGCAATATCCATTATCTGCTTCATCGATACAGGATAAAGCGCTAAAGCCATTTTCATTTCGCCACTGTCTACGCGCGCTTGCAATTCTGAGAGCCCCCGAATACCGCCTACAAAGTCGATTCGCTTATCAGAACGGAGATCTTTGATACCCAATATTTCATCTAAAATCAGTCGACTCGATATGTCTACATCAAGCACGCCGATAGGATCAGTATCGTCAAAAACGCCTTCCTTGGCTGTCAGGCTATACCAATCACCCTCCAAATATAGTGAGAAATTATGCAGACGGTTTGGCTTATAGATGTCCGTTCCTTTCTTTTCCACGATAAAATTCTTAGAAAGCTGCTCCAGAAACGCATCCGCTGACAATCCGTTCAGATCTTTTACCACCCGGTTGTAATCAAGAATGGTCAGCTGAGAAGCTTGGAAACACACCGCCATAAAGTAGTTATACTCCTCGTTGCCCTTATGTTGCGCATCGTTCTTAGCCTTTTCAGCCCCCACAAGTGCTGCCGCGGCAGACCGGTGATGACCATCCGCTATGTACAAGGCAGGCATCTCTGCAAACGTTTGGGTTATCGTATTGATATCTTTTTGGTCAGAAATAATCCAGAACTGATGACGAAAACCGTCGCCAGGAGCAATAAAATCATATTCGGGAACAATAGAGACATATCGTTCAATCAGGCCATTCAGCACGCTGTTGTCTGGATAAGCAAAGAACACCGGTTCAATATTGGCATCGCAAACCCGCACATGTTTCATACGGTCTTCCTCCTTATCTCGCCGTGTCAGTTCGTGTTTTTTAATCACTCCGTTGAGATAATCACCCACAAAAGCACCCACGACAAGGCCATATTGAGTTTTACCATTCATCGTTTGGGCATAAATATAATAACATTCCTGCGTATCTTGCACTAACCAACCTTTATCGATAAACTTTTTGAAATTATCGGCGGCTCGTTGATACACGCGTGGATCGTACTCAGAAGTACCTGGTTCAAAATCTATCTCGGGTTTGATGATATGGTAAAGACTCATCTCGTTGTCACCCGCCTCTTGTCGGGCCTCTTCCGAATTCAACACGTCATAAGGACGGGATTCTACTTTTTCGACAATCCCTTTCGGAGGACGAATGCCTTTAAATGGTTTTATAATAGCCATATACAATATTATTTATTAACTTGAAACTTTGTACAGCCGTCAGCAAAAAAGGCGTTAATCTGTTTGGCGGCAGCCACACCTGCATTAAAATTAGCTTCAGCCGTCTGCGCACCCATCTTTTTGGGCGTGCTGAAATAACGACCTTCCAACTTTGCAAATTCGGCATCGGCATCAGGTTTGATATCAGTAATGTACTTAATGTCTTCGCGATTGGCTAATAATTTTAATAATTCAGGCTCGTTGATAACCTCTTTGCGCGCAGTATTAATTACAATTCCACCTTTGGGCAGGAGGTTGACTAAATCGTAATCGATGCTTTGCCGAGTTTCGGGGGTTGCCGGAATATGCAGAGTCACGATGTCGCATAGCCTGAATAAGTCTTCCTGTCGGGTAACGGCATGCACCCCCGCAGCTTCTATAACATCAGCCGGACAAAAAGCATCGTAGGCATAAATGTCCATACCAAAACCTTTGGCAATACGTGCCACATTACGTCCCACATTTCCAAAAGCCAATATGCCCAGCTTCTTTCCACCTAATTCAGACCCCGATTTACCGTTATAGAAACTACGAACGGCATACACCAAGAGTCCAAAAACCAGTTCGGCAACGGCATTAGCATTCTGTCCAGGAGTATTTTCGACTATAACACCCTTTTGCTTGGCATATACCGTGTCGATAGAATCGTAGCCTGCACCTGCTCGAACAATAATCTTCAGTTTCGGCGCAGCATCCAACACCTCTACCGTTATTTTGTCTGAGCGCACGATAAGTGCTTCAACATCTTTCACGGCATTGAGCAATGACTGTTGTTCTGTATATTCTTCAAGCACCACCGGTTGATGTCCGGCCTGCTCAATTTCGGCTTTTATAGCTTCAAAGCATTTTCAGCAAAAGGTTTTTCAGTAGCAATAAGTACTTTCATTGTATTCTCTTAAATAATAAATAAAAATAAGGTATAAGGCTAAAACAACAGCCTCATACCCTCGAAACTTTAAAACACTAAATACGATTTTCAAATTCTTTCATACAAGTCACAAGTGCTTCGACGTCTTCGAGCGTCATTGCGTTGTAACAACTTGCTCTGAAACCACCCACCGAACGGTGTCCTTTGATACCAACCATACCTTTTTCGGTGGCAAAAGCCAGAAAGTCTTTTTCCAATTCGGCATATTCCTTACTCATCACAAAGCAAACATTCATCAGCGAGCGATCTTCTTCTTTCACTGTTCCCTCAAACAAACGGTTACGATCGATTTCCGCATACAACAACTCGGCACGCTGATGAGCTCGTTTATCCATTGCTTCTACTCCACCGTTTCGCTTTATCCAGCGCAAATTTTCTAACGCAGAGTAAATTGGAACAACGGGAGGCGTGTTAAACATCGAGCCTTTTTCAACGTGTGTACGGTAATCCAGCATCGTAGGAATTTTGCGTGGAGCACGTCCCAATTTGTCATCTTTGACGATGATGACCGTAACCCCCGCCATTGCCAGATTTTTTTGAGCCCCCGCGTAAATGCAATCGTACTTGGAAACATCTATCGGACGACTGAAAATGTCTGACGACATATCAGCTATCAGCGGCACACTGACATCCAAATCTTTGCGAATTTCGGTACCATAAATAGTGTTGTTGGTGGTGATATGTAGGTAATCTGCATCGGCTGGCACTATAAAGCCCTTGGGAATAAATGTATAATTGGCGTCAGCAGACGATGCCACTTCAACCACCTCTCCATAGAATTGCGCCTCTTTCTGCGCTTTTTTTGCCCATACACCGGTATTGAGATAAGCTGCTTTTTTTATTAAAAAATTACACGGAACCTGCATAAACTGCAAGGAAGCTCCACCGCCAAGAAAGATAACCGAATAGCCTTCGGGAACATTCAAGAGCTCTTTAATCAGCGCAACGCTCTCGTCTACAACTGGCTGAAAGTCTTTTGCTCTGTGGCTTATCTCCATTAATGACAGTCCCGAACCATTAAAATCCAAGATTTGTTTTGCCGTGTTTTCGATTACCTCACGTGGAAGGATAGACGGCCCGGCATTAAAATTGTACTTTTTCATTATGGTTTTATATTTTAAGTGGAAGAAAAAAAACTATAACGCGGCTAAACGAATTAGCAGCCATTACAGCCCCATTGCGAAATTAATTTATTTTTTCTGTCCAACCAAATTTTTGCTATTTATTTTATTTTCGCGGATAAATATCTTTTTTAAACAACCTCCTTAACATACCCGGATGCAAAGGTAACAGGATGAAAAGATGCAGATACCACAAAATAAAATGAAAGATGAGAATTAAATCCTAATAAACAACTTTTCCATCACCTATCTAAACCTACCCTACCAATTAAGGAAGTAACAAATTATAATCAGGATAGACTTTCCAAAAATAACCCAACAGTTAACTTTCAAAAGTTTATTTTGTGTAAAAAGCAGGCAGACATCCCGCAGAGGAGTGCTCTTTAAAATGCAAAGCATGCATTTCTAAACATGAAATGAGTGTGTGTAAAAATAAAATATGCAGGGATAAATACTAATTTAATTTTTATTTAAATGCGATGGACAAATGATAAAGGGTTCTAACGGTTTTACCGTCTATCCGTCCAGGATTCCATAAAGGCATATCTTCTACTAATTCTATGGCAGCTTCATCACAACTATCGTTCAAGCCTTTGATTACTTCAATTTGACTTAATGAACCATCGGACTCCACAATGAATGAGACGACGACATTGCCTTGCACGTATCGGCCGTCGGAAAATGTGTCGGGGTTGTTCAGGTTTTGTTTGATATATTGCTTTAACTTGCGTTTTCCACCCGGAAAAGAAGGTTTTTTATCCGGCTTTTCGTAAATTGCCTCATTGTCTGTGCTATTTTTCGAAATTGCGGGAATACCGCCGCAAACCATTATTTTCTTCACAGGTGCCGCCGCAACAACCTCTATTGCCTGCAAATCTACTTCTTTTTCACCCGATAAGGGTTGTTCGGTTGCTGGGTTGGATGTTCGTTTTTGAGGTCGTAAGGGGCGTACTTGGGCAGCGAAAATGGGTGAAACGAAACGCTGAACTATTTGCGTGTCGCCATTGGCTTCTATCATTCCAGCTACCTGATACTTGCTGCCGACGCTCTTTTGCTTCTTTGTTCGGTTTATAATATTGTCTTGTAGAGCAAGCGATTGTGGTGTCCGGCCATCTTTACAACCTGCCAACATCATCATCCCGACCGATATTCCGGCAATCTTTACAACTTTTCCAGCCATACGTAAGGTATTAAGACTGGTTTCAATGTAGCGCACTTCGGCCTCGCAACACGGGCAAGTGCCTATACATTCACCCTCGAACGTGCAAGGCTCAGGGGCGTAACTGATGCCATTGGCATCGGCGATTTGTTGCCGAATGGCTTTTAATATGCGACAAATGCTTTTTCCGTTCTTTTCCATCACTTGTTGCTTGATAACGTGGATAAAATTAAATAAAAACTCAAAAGTTACAAAATATTTTCCACAGCTTTTCTCTACGACTATAGGATTGTCAACATTTGTGGTACAGCAACCATTTTTTTCACATATTATATATACCTTTGCAATCATGAGCAAAGGTGCGTTGTCCTCTTAACAAAGCTGTCTGCCTGTGCTTTTGGTTTATAAACAAACATTTGTACCATAATGGAAATATTGAAAAAATACCTGCTCGATATTGTGGCAGTTGTTGTTTTTGCTGTTATCTCGTATGCTTATTTCATGCCTGCTACCATCGACGGGCGCATACTTTATCAACACGACGCTTCTGCCGGACGCGGTGCCACGCAAGAATTGGCAGCTTATCGCGAAAAAACAGGCGAGACTTCGCGTTGGACTAACGCTACTTTCAGCGGTATGCCTACCTATCAAACAGCACCGTCTTACAAAAGTACGAGTGTGCTTTCTGCAGCCGAGAAGGTGTATCATCTATGGTTACCCAATTATGTTTGGTATGTTTTTGCCTACTTGTTGGGCTTTTATATCCTGTTGCGAGCCTTTGACTTTCGCCGATCGTTGGCTGTGTTGGGTTCTGTAATATGGGCTTTTTCCAGTTACTTCTTCATTATCATTGCCGCCGGACACATCTGGAAAGTAATGGCTTTGGCATATTTGCCACCAATGATAGCAGGTGTTGTGCTGGGGTATAGAGGTAAGTTTGTACACGGACTGGTATTGACGGCCATCTTTTCGGCGTTTGAAATTTACGCTAATCACGTACAGATGACCTATTATTACCTCTTTATCATTCTCTTTATGGTGATTGCTTACCTTGTGCAAGCTGTCAGAGAGAAACAGATGACACGTTTTCTGAAAGCCACGTTGGCCTGTGTGATAGGTGCGGCATTGGGTATTTGCATCAATCTTTCTAATCTTTACCACACATGGCAGTATGGACAAGAGTCGATGCGAGGTAAAAGCGAATTGGTGAAAAAGAACACAGCGAACCAGACGAACAGTGGTTTGGAGCGTGATTATATCACCCAATGGAGCTATGGCGTTGGCGAGACATGGACGCTACTGATACCTAATGCGAAGGGAGGAACATCTGCCGTGCCGATGTCGGCTAATAAAATTGTACAAGAAAAGGGTAATCCCGAGTTAGCTTATCTGTATCAACAGATAGGGCAATACTGGGGAGAGCAACCCGGAACATCAGGTCCGGTGTATGTAGGGGCTTTCGTTCTGATGCTTTTTATCCTAGGATTGTTTATCGTAAAAGGTTCAATGAAGTGGGCTTTGCTTGCCGCCACCGTGCTATCAGTACTGCTATCGTGGGGTAAAAACTTCATGGGATTGACCGACTTTTTTATCGATTACGTACCGATGTATGCCAAATTCCGCACCGTAGCCTCAATACTCGTTATCGCCGAGTTTACCATTCCGCTGTTGGCTATGCTGGCTTTAAAGCAGATTATCGACGAGCCCGACATCTTAAAAAACAAGATGAAGTATGTGTATGTTAGCTTCGGCCTTACCGCTGGTTTTGCTTTTCTTTTCGCACTGATGCCCGGTGTGTTTTTCTCAGACTTCGTTTCGAGTTCCGAGATGCAGGCATTGTCGCAATTCCCACCCGAACAACTCAATCCCATTCTTACCGACTTGCGCTCGGTAAGGCAATCTATCTTCGCGGCAGACTGCTGGCGCACGTTCTGGATTATCGTTATCGGCACAGCATTTTTGCTGCTTTACAAAGCCCGAAAGCTAAAGGCCATTTACACAATCGGCGGCATTGCCGTGCTGTGTTTGGTCGATATGTGGCAGGTTAACAAACGATATCTTAACGATGATATGTTTGTTGAGTCGTCGGTACGCGATACGCCGCCTGCCATGACAGCCACCGACCGACAGATTTTACAAGATAAAGCCTTGAATTATCGCGTACTAAATCTGGCATCCAACACGTTTAATGAAAACGAAACATCCTATTATCACAAAAGCATCGGTGGTTATCACGCTGCTAAACTGCGTCGCTATCAAGAGATGATAGAAGCCTACATTTCGCCTGAGATGCAAAGCCTGATGTCGGCTGTAGTGAAAGCGGGTGGCGACATGACCAAGGTAAACGGCGACTCGATATATCCCGTACTCAATATGCTCAACACCAAATATTTTATTCTGCCACTACAAAACAATCAAACCGTACCTTTACAAAACCCATATACATTTGGTAATGCGTGGTTGGTAGACAAGATAACTTATGTAGATAATGCCAACGCCGAGCTGGATGCTGTTGGTAAAATAAATCTCAAACACGAAGCAGTGGCCGACATGCGCTTTAAGGCAGCATTGGGCGAAAGCAAAACGCAGGGAAATGTAGCCAAAGCAGAGATTACGCAATATGCACCTAACCGGCTGACTTACCGTGTAGAGAGCGATAAAGGTGGCGTGCTGGTATTCTCGGAGATATATTATCCCGAATGGACAGCCACCGTCGATGGTCAACCCGTAGAACTGGGGCGTGTTAACTACATTCTTCGCGCTATCAACATCAAGCCCGGCCAACACGAGGTAACGCTCACTTTCGAACCCAAATCGGTAACTCGTACCGAGCTTGTAGCCTACATCTCTTACGCTATTCTCCTCGTTCTCGTTGGCGGCATCCTGGTTTGGAATTGGAAAAAGAGGAAGCTTCAATAGTCTGCAGCATTTTCCTTCGTAAAATAGTAGTAAATAGATTTGTTGGTACACAATACATCTACTCTCTGCCGGTATCTACTAATAAAAGACATGTGTTTTTTAGGTAGAAAGATATCACCCCGATGACAATATTGCCCAATTTGTAATTACGTCTAAATCTGTGCCTGAAAATTCAGGCGACGCCAAAGGCGGATACTTCGACGACGAAGACGAGGAGGAAACAAACCCCAACCCCTGGGACGAACCTCTGTTTTAGATATTCGCTCACCCACTCCACCCCTGCAACATCCACGCGGGGGCGGAGAAGAGGGAGGGGAACCCCATCCCAAGTTGGGACGACGTAAAACACTCGTGAAAAATGAAATCCGAGAGTCGGACGGCGCAAAACACTCATGAAAAATCAAATCCCAAGTTGGGACAGCATAAAACACTCGTGAAAAATGAAATCCGAGAGTCGGAAACGGGAGAGTAACGTTCTTTACTTATCAATTTCTTTCCCCATCTTAAACGCTCTGTTCATAATGGTTATACCCGCAAATCACGACTTGGGATACAACCATCGATTAACAATGATCTAATTGGTTAAAAGCGTAGAGATAAATGGGGTGGCGCTTACAGAGATACCCTATTTTCTACGCAAATTCGGGATACGAGATAATGCCCATAGCGCATATGGATATATTTCTGAATGCGCTTTTTAACCTTTTCACGCTATCTGCTCTCACAGGTACATCCCCTCCTAACCTCCCCCGGCATAAAGGTGAAAGGTTGAAAAGGTGAAAAAGTGAAAGGATGCAGACACCATATAAAGAGCAAAAAGCAAGTAATGCAGTACACCTACCTCTTTAACTTTATTGGAATGTGTTGAGTTTCTCCTTTACAATTATTGAGTGCTCTCTTACTATAAGCTTTCGAGTGGCTATGTAGCACACCTCTCCCTTGGAAAGGGGAGAAAGAGAGGGGATTACTTATGCCAAACTAAGGTATTTTCTGCATCTTATTCTGTTTTCTGTTGTAAAAAAATAGTAACTTTGCGAGGCAATGAGGGTATCGGGAAACATTTTTAATAGTTTATGGCCAAGGCGCAAACAAGTTGCAGAAGCAGCGGTGGCCATTGTTGTAATGCTGTTTTGCAGTTGCAGCGCCACAAAGTTTGTACCCAATGGCGAACATTTGCTGGCAAAAGTAGAGCTAAAGGCCGACCAAAAGGCATTTAATGCTGCGCCGTTGATGCCATATGTACAGCAAAAACCCAATTCAAAATGGTTTTCGCTTTTTAAAATTCCGCTCGGAATATATGCACTATCAGGACGCGATACGTCGCGATGGGTAAACCGCGTGTTGCAGAACATCGGCGAACGCCCCGTGATTTACAATGCCCAGCAAGCCCAAAATTCGTGTGCCGACTTGCAAACAACGTTGCAAGGCATGGGCTATATGAGCGGATGGGCAGAACTGAAAACAAAGAAGAAAGGCAAACGACTGAAAGCGGTGTATGTGATTCATCCCGGCGAACAGTATCATATCGGTTCGGTTGGCTATGACATTCAGGATTCGAGCATTGCTCGCATACTTCGTACAGACAACACGAAGTATCAAGGACTAAAGACAGGCGAACCGTTTACGTTGGCACGACTTGAGGAAGAACGCAGTCGCATTGTGCGTATACTGGCCGATAGCGGCTATTTCAGGTTTCACAAAGATTTTATTATGTATGGCGCCGACTCGGTTTCAGGCAGGCGCGAGGTTGACCTGATGCTGCATCTACTGCCTTATCGCGCCGAAGGTAGTACGTACGAGGAGCCTCATCCGCGCTATACAGTAAACAGTGTCAACTTTCTGAGTAACGACAGCAATAAAGTTCATCTTCGCCCGCGTGTGCTCAGACGCAGCACGGCCATACGTGTGGGAACTCCTTTCAGCGCAAGCGATTTGCAACGAACGTATAATAATTTTGCACGTATGCAGGCGGTGCGCTATACCCATATCAAATTCAGACAGCAACCCGACACCACGCTGCTCGACTGCGACATCACCATCAGCACCAATAAACCTTCGAGCATATCGTTTCAGCCCGAAGGAACGAATACGGCAGGCGATCTCGGAGCGGCTGCCTCGGTAACTTACGAAAACCGAAACTTGTTTCGCGGCAGCGAGTTGTTGAGCGTGCAGCTGCGTGCAGCCTACGAGGCAATAACAGGTTTAGAGGGTTATCAGAACAAAGATTACCAGGAATATGGCGTAGAAACCAAGTTGGCGTTTCCGCGTTTTTTGGCTCCTTTCCTGTCGCGAGCATTCAGGCGACGCAGTGTTGCTACATCAGAGGTATCCGTAAGTTGGAACCTTCAAAACCGCCCCGAGTTTCATCGGCGAGTCTTTTCCACAGCTTGGCGTTACCGTTGGAACGAACCCAAACACCACATCGCCTACCGTTTCGACCTTTTCGACCTCAATTATGTGTATATGCCCTGGATCAGTAGCACATTTAAACACGATTATCTGGACAGCGTAAGCAACCGTAACGCCATTCTGCGCTACAACTACGAAGATCTGTTTATTCTGCGAACGGGCTTCGGTATCACATTTAACGATGGCGAAAACGCCGTAAGAGCCAATATCGAACTAGCGGGAAACTTCCTCAATGGAGTATCAAAACTGCTGAATATGCAGAAGAATGCCAATGGCAGATACACCTTTATTAATATAGCCTACGCACAGTATGTAAAATTTGATATCGACTTTACCCGGTTGTTTCAGTTTGATCAGCGCAACTCACTGGCGTTTCATGTGGGCTTCGGCGTGGCCTATCCCTATGGAAACAGCACTATTCTGCCCTTTGAGAAACGATACTTCGCTGGCGGCGCCAACTCTGTTCGCGGCTGGCGGGTGAGAGAATTAGGACCAGGTTCGTTCAAAGGTACTGACGGACGCATTGACTTTATCAATCAAACGGGCGATATGAAACTCGATTTAAATTTAGAATATCGCACATTTTTGGGCTGGAAGCTACACGGAGCGGCTTTCATTGATGCCGGAAACATTTGGACGCTGCGCAGTTACGCCGAGCAACCGGGCGGTCAATTTAAGTTTGATAAGTTTTATCAGCAAATTGCTGTGGCTTACGGGTTGGGGTTACGGCTAAATTTTGATTACTTTATTCTGCGTTTTGATGTAGGTATGAAGGCCATTAATCCCGCGTATGAAACCTCGCGCGACCATTATCCCCTTGTACATCCTAATTTCAAACGCGACTTTGCCTTTCACTTTGCAGTCGGACTTCCTTTCTAAGCAAGAAACAAACAGATATGACCAGAAAAGAAAGATACGATTATATACTGAATTACTTTCGTGCGCAGGCACCTGTTGTTACCACCGAATTAGAGTTCGGTTCGGCCTTTCAGCTGCTCGTGGCAACGCTTCTCAGTGCACAGTGCACAGATAAGCGCATCAATCAAATCACCCCCGAACTGTTCAAACATTATCCCACGCCGCAGGCTATGGCAAAAGCTGAAGTCGAAGAGGTGTTCGAATACATCAAAACAGTAAGCTACCCCAACGCCAAAGCCAAACATTTGGTGCAAATGGCACGTATGTTGGTCGAGGTATTTGGTGGTGAAATGCCCTCTACAACCGAAGAGCTGACCCGCTTACCAGGCGTAGGACGCAAGACGGCAAACGTGTTGCAGGCGGTGTGGTTCAACAAACCCACCATGGCTGTCGATACTCATGTGTATCGAGTAAGCCATCGTTTGGGACTGGTCAGTAAAACAGCCAGCACACCTTATAAAGTAGAACAAGAACTGTTAAGACATATTCCCGAAGAAGATGTCAACAAAGCACATCACTGGCTATTACTACATGGACGGTACATTTGTCAAAGTAGAATACCAAAATGCAACGAATGTGTATTTGATAAGATATGTCCTAAACTGTTCGATGGTTCAAAATTAGAATAACAACTTTCGCAAACAACTGATTTTACAAATTTCGTACAGGCTCGTCAACTCAATAACCAATAACTTTTAATTCATCAATTCATTTCACATTTATGGAAGCAAAACGAATATTACAATATCTTACCGATCTATCGGCGCATAACAACCGCACATGGTATCAAGAACATAAAGACGAATATTTGGCTTGCAGAGCAAGTTTTGAACAAGGTGTGGCAAAAGCTTTGACCGCCATCTCGCTGTTCGACCCCGAGATAGCACATCTGCAAGTAAAAGATTGTGTGTATCGTTTTAACCGCGATACCCGTTTTTCGCCCGATAAATCGCCCTATAAAAATCATCTCGGTGCTTACATCTGCGCAAAAGGAAAAAAAGCATTGCGCGGCGGATACTATCTGCATATTGAGAATAACCAATGCTTATTGGCTGTTGGTGGCTATTGGCTGCCCACAAATATCCTCACCTCATGCCGCAATGAGATTATGGGAAATATCGACGAATGGCGCCGATGCGTAGAAAACAAAGAGTTTTTACAGCTCTTTGGTAAACCGGGCGAAGGAAAATGGGGAACTACCGAACGCGGTTTCGGTCTTGAATCGCTAAAAACTGCACCCGGAGGATTTCCCCGCGACTACGAGTTTATCGAGTATCTTCGCCTCAAAGACTATTGTGCATGGATGAAAGTGCCCGATACTTTCTTTGAGGGCGACGCGTGGATAGACCGTGCCATGCAGATATACAAAACAGCAAAACCCATGATGGATTTTGTAAATAATGTAATTGACGATTACGAATAATATGAAGATAGGTATCATCGTAGCTATGGACAAGGAGTTTGCACAGCTTCGTGTCCTGCTTGATAAGGAACAAACAGAAACCCGAAATGGGAAAACCTTTGTGCGGGGAAGCATTGGTGAAAACCAACTTATTATGCAGCAATGCGGTATAGGGAAAGTAAACAGCGCTGTTGGAGCCGTCGAAATGATAACACATTACGCACCCGATGTTATCATTTCAACAGGAGTAGCCGGCGGTGCAGATGCAGAAATGAACCCGCTTGAAGTGGTGGTAGGTACTGAATATGCCTATCACGACCTCTATTGTGGTACTGATGTGGCTTACGGACAATTACCGGGTCTACCTGCCCGCTTCTCTTCTGCCCCCGCATTTGTGCAGAAAGCGTTACTATTAGATACAGCAATACCCATTCACAACGGATTGATTGTAAGCGGTGACTGGTTTGTCGACTCGAAAGAAAAGATGTGCAGCATCCTCGAACACTTTCCCGAAGCAAAGGCGGTAGATATGGAAAGTTGTTCCATCGCCCATACCTGCCATCTCTACGGCGTTCCCTTTATCAGCTTTCGCATTATCAGCGATGTCCCCCTCAACGATCATAAGGCTGCACAGTATTTTGATTTCTGGGAGCGAATGGCCAATGGTTCGTTTGAAGTGGTTAGTAAGTTTCTACACAATATATCATCAATTTAACCCGTACCTCTTATTTTAAACAACATATTTTATGGAAAAAATTCCAAGTTTTACTATTGATCATAACCGATTGAAGCGTGGTATCTACGTCAGTCGGCAAGATAACGTAGGCAACGAGGTTGTTACGACCTTCGATATCCGTATGAAAGAACCCAACCGCGAACCTGTTTTGCAACCTGAAGCCATACACACCATTGAACACCTGGCGGCTACCTATCTGCGAAACGATCCTGAATGGAAAAACTCTATTATCTACTGGGGCCCTATGGGCTGCCTCACCGGCAATTATCTCCTAATGAAAGGTAATCTTAAGTCTGCCGATATCGTAGAGCTGATGCGTCGAACATTCCGTTTTATCGCCGATTATGAAGGCGAAATACCCGGTGCAGCACCCAAAGATTGCGGCAATTATCTGCTTCATAACCTACCTTTAGCACGCCTTGAAGCGCGTAAATTTGTTGAAGAAGTGCTAGATAAAATCACTGAAGAAAACCTGATTTATCCTCAATAACCCATTCTCAACCCCATAAAGTAATGCAATAAATGTTTATAGAACAACCTACAAACATTTATTGCATTTCGTTATTCGTCTGTTTATCTATTTTATTACCTCTAAACGTCAGCCTTATTCGCCCATTTAAAGAACGGTAATAAAAGCGATGATACTCGTTTCGGATAAGAAGTAGCACTTTATTCGTTTTTTCACACCCATTCTACCCCATTTTCAGCATACTTTATCCACATAATCAAAAAATGTATGTAATTTTGTAACACTAAATTAAATCTAAAATATAACGATATGAAAAGAACGAGATTTGCAGGCGTACTGCTAACCTTATTGGTCGTTACAGGCGCACGTGCGCAGGGACCTAACGGAACAGGAACTTATTATGCAAGTGCCGAAGGACAAAAAGGAAAGGCCTTGAAAACGGCTTTGTGTGCCATTATTAGCACCGGAACAAGAGACTTAGGCTATAATGCGCTATGGGAAGCATATGAAAAAACCGATCTCAGAGCCGACGGAACCATCTGGGATATGTATTCGAATGTCACCAAATACAATCCGAAAAGAGACCGTGCAGGCAATTATAAAAAAGAGGGCGATGTGTATAACCGAGAGCACACCGTTCCACAGAGTTGGTTTAAGAAACAAAGTCCAATGAAATCAGACCTCTTCCAAGTGTATCCCACCGACGGATATGTCAACAATAAACGTGGCCATATGCCATTCGGAGAAAACAATGGAGAAAGCTATCAGTCGCATGGCGGATACAGTAAAGTGGGCCATTGTACCACCGAAGGTTATCAGGGGTTAGTGTTCGAACCTGCCGACGAATACAAAGGCGACCTTGCACGCACTTATTTCTATATGGCTACGCGCTACGAAAACCAAATTAGCGGTTGGGATGGCGGTGTCTTTGGGCACGGCACCTACCCCGGAATGGCTAATTGGACTTTGAAAATGCTTATTCGCTGGGCAAAGAACGATCCCGTGAGCGAAAAAGAAATCAAGCGCAATAACGAAGTGTATAAGCTGCAACACAACCGCAATCCTTTTATTGATTATCCGGGATTGGAGCAATTTATCTGGGGAGACAGCATCGCCATAGCCTTCGATTACGACGGTAATCACACACAACCGGTGGTACCCACCCCAAATCCGAACCCCAATCCGAAGCCTAATCCGGGTCCTGATGAGCCTGTTACACCGCCGGCCGGCACACTAACTTTCCATCAAGTAACCTCTACCGCCGACCTGAAAGTGGGCGAAGCTTACCTCATTGTCAGTAAAACAGAAAACAAATCCATGTCAAAGGCTGCCGGTAAATATAGAACTATGGCTACTATTGCAATCAAAGACAACGCCATTACCACCGAAACGGGTACTGCAGGCAAACCTTACACCCTTACGTTGGGTGGAACCGAAGGTGCATACACCCTTTACGATGCTATAGACAAGAAGTATCTGGCTTATACCGGACCGAAAAATGCGCTGAACGAGGCCGATAATGCCGATGCCAAATCGGCACAATGGGCTATTACATTTACAGCTGAGGGCAATGTAGAGATAAAGAATGCTCAAGCACAAGATCGTGCCATCTTCTATAATTCCTCCAGTCCGCGCTTTGCTTGTTACCTTATCAGTAACCCCCAAACAGCCATTACACTTTATGTTAAGTCTGCTTCTACGGGCGTGATTACACACGAAACCACCGATGAAACACTTGTTAATGTGTACGGAATAGATGGTTGTAGCGTGCGCCGACAAGTGAAAAAGGCTGATGCAATGAAAGATCTTCCCAAAGGAATTTATATTATGGGTGGGAAGAAATATGTAGTTCACTAACACCGACAACAGCCTTATTTTATAGGCATTCAGTAATTGTTTTTCAAAACCTATGCTTTTGGCTTCCAAAAGCATAGGTTTTGCATTGTGAAAGCATAGGTTTCGGAGGCTAAAAGCATAGCTTTTACAACTCAAAAGCTATGCTTTTAGAAATCCATTTGTAACCAGCTGAAAATCAATATCGATATCTATCGTGGTTCGATATAAGAGAATGCAGTACACCTATCTTCTCACAAAGGGAAGGTAGGGAAGAAATTACTTACACCGAACTCAAGTTTATTTAAACGGAGAAATGGGGTTTCTACATGTGAAACCTTTGTAATTTATAACAATGAAGATAGGGTAAAAAGGATGAAAAACGGGAGCTGATTACTTGTTCTTCAACAAATCGGGACGCAACCGACGGGTTCTCTCGAGTGCCTGCTCCATCTCCCAATTCTTTATCTTTGCCTCGTTACCGCTCAGCAGAATGTCGGGCACCTGCCAACCTTTGTAGTTAGCAGGACGCGTATATATCGGCGCCGCCAGCATATCATCTTGAAAACAATCGGAAAGTGCGCTTTGTTCGTCGCTGATTACACCAGGCACCAGTCGCACAATGGCATCTGCCATCACCGCTGCAGCCAGTTCTCCGCCCGTCAGTACGTAGTCACCGATAGATATTTCGCGTGTAATGAGGTGGTCTCTGATGCGTTGGTCGATACCTTTGTAATGACCGCAAAGAATGATGAGATTGCCTTTCAGCGAAAGGTCGTTGGCCAAATGTTGGTCAAATTGCTCACCGTCGGGCGAGGTAAATATCACTTCATCATAGGTACGTTCTGCCTTTAGGGCCGATATACAACGGTCAATCGGTTCGCACTGCATCACCATTCCGGCAAAACCGCCATAGGGATAATCGTCTACCCGACGCCATTTGTCGGTCGAATAATCTCGCAAATGGTGCAGATATATTTCTGCAAGACCTTTCTTTTGTGCACGAGCAAGGATGGATTCGTTGAGAAACCCCTCCATCATCTCGGGCAAAACCGTTATAATATCAATTCTCATCGGCTTGTTTTCTCCTTATTATAAATAGCTACTTGCTAATGGAAGCCTTCTTCTTTTTGCGTTTGAAGTACCACATCAAACCTGCAATCAGAGCGATAAGTACAAGAACAGCCACCACGATTATCTGTATATGACTGTTGTATTCTTCTATCTTACTGTTCAGTTGGTCTAAGGGAACAAAAGAGTGAAGATACCATCCCAGCGTGGCCAACACGCAATTCCAAATGCCGGCACCAATGGTGGTATAGAGTGCAAACTTCCAAAACTTCATCTTTGAGAGCCCCGCAGGGATAGAGATAATTTGACGAATACCGGGTAAAAGTCGGCCTGTAAGCGTGGCAACAACACCATGATCGTAGAAATATTTTTCGGCTTGCTCTATCTTTTGTTGGTTAAGCAGACAGAGATGACCTAACCTACTGTTGGCAAAACGGTATATCATGGGGCGTCCCAGATAATAAGCAGCAAAATAATTGGCTGTAGAACCCGCCAAAGCTCCTAAGGTTGCAACGAGCACAACGAGGAAAATGTTGAGTTCTCCGGCAGCAGCACGATAGGCAGCAGGCGGTACAATCAGTTCGGATGGGGCGGGAATGACAGAACCTTCGATAAACATTAACAGAAAGACCGTCCAATAATTTAAGTTATTCAATAATGGTAATAACCAGTTCATTCTTCGTATGTATTGGTAAAATTAAAAAACTTCGTTATCCTTGAGATAATCGATATAATGCTCCGGACTAAGCTCTTCGGGGAACAAATCGCCCAATACCTGCTTTGCTTCCGTTGGATTTATCTTGCAGGCTTTGGTCAGTGCCGCTTTAAATTCGTCGTCTTTGTGCAACAGTTTGCAACACATGGCCAGATGCGAGTAGCCCTCTGTGAAGCTGCTGTTGGGTATATTCAGCAACATTCGAAACATTTTATATGCCAAACGGATATATCCGTTGTCGTAAATCGACACACCAATGCGGAATAAGATATGAGGCGAGTCGTTCGATTTTTTTACCGCTTGCGAAAAATACTGTTGTGCTTCGTCAGGCATTCCGTTTTCTAAAAAGATGTGCCCTTTCAGCACCAGCAGTTCTTCTTCGTTCATTTCTCCGGTCAGAAGCGCCTTGTCCGTATACGCCAAAGCCTCTTCATAGCGTCCCAGTCTTGATAGTGCAAAGGCTGCTTCCTGATAAATTTCGGGCAAATTAGGCGAATCCGGCTTGGCCTTTGCTTCGGCTTTTTGCAGATGTTCTACAGCTTCTTCAAGCCTATCCATATGAATTAAGGTAACGCCAAGAAAGATTTCGCCCGTTTCATCGTCTTGATGCAGGGCATTAAACTTCTGATAATAGTTTAATGCCTCTTCGTAATTGCCTAAGCCGAACATACCGTTGGCCTTGTTCAAGAGCGCTTCTTTGTCGTCGGGATTAATGGCAATAGAGTATTCACTACTCTCTATGGCCTCCTGAATGTGATTTCTCATCAACTGCGAAGAGGCCAACTGGTTCCAATAAAAGCCCACATAGGGATTCTCGTCAAGCAGTTTTTTGAAGATTTCCTCACCTATTTCATAGTCTCCTTTGCCCAAAGCGATTCGCCCTTTCAGTTCTCTGTAGTCGGACGTATCCTGTTCTTCCGACAACGATAACCATGCCTGCGCCTTGTCCATCATGTCGTAATCGGCATAAAGCGTGGCGGTATCTATGACAAAATCTTCCCGATTTTCCTCGTCAACCTTCTCTAAAGCCCTCCTCAGATAGGCTTCCGCTTCTTCGGTTTTATCCTCGTAAAGCAATATTTCAGCATGGATATAGAAGTAATCCAAGTCGGTTTTATCTTCTATCTTTTCGGCATACAGCCTCGCACCTTTGGGGTTATCGTTCTTTAAAAGCTCCATACGGGCACGAAAAACAAGCGGAGCAATGGCACCGGGAAACATCTCTACAGCTGTGTCTAATGCCTGTTGAGCATCCTCCTGTTTGCCCTTCTGATGATAATATTCGGCAATATCGGTCAGCACATCAGGTTCGAGATACACGCTGTGGCCTGCTTTTCGGGCTTCTTCGTATATCCTGACGTTATCAAGAAACTCTTTACTGCTGAAATAATTATCGAGTGTCATTATCTGTTCGCAAGAGAAACAAAGGGTTATCGGTTTCTCAAAATACCTGTTCGGTGCTTATTTGTTCTGCTTGGCCCACGTATCTTTCAGCCCCACCGTTTTGTTGTAAACGGGCATTTCGGCTGTCGAGTCGGGGTCGGCCATAAAATATCCGATGCGCTGAAACTGTAAATACTCGCCCGGCTTTTTATCTGCGGCATAGTTTTCTACATAACATTCGCGGCGCACCTGTATAGAATCTTTGTTCAGAAGCTCGCGGAAGTCGCGGTCGTCGGCCGACGGATTCTCTACGCTGAACAAGCGGTCGTATATTCTAACTTCTGCTTTTGTGCAGTGATCAGCCGAAAGCCAATGCAGCGTACCTTTCACTTTGCGGTTGGCTCCATCCATTCCGCTCTTGCTATCGGGATCATATTCCGCCTGAATTTCGATGATGTTACCCTCTGCATCTTTTGTACAGCCGGTACATTTTACGATATACGCGCTTTTCAGACGTACCTCTTGACCCGGCGTCATGCGGAAAAACTTCTTCGGAGCATCCTCCATAAAGTCTTCTTTCTCTATCCAAAGATTACGCGAGAAGGTAATCGTGTGCGTACCATCCGCCTCGTTTTCAGGATTGTTGACGCAGCTCATCTCTTCTGTTTGACCTTCGGGATAGTTGGTAATAACCAGTTTTACGGGATTAATCACCGCCGAAACACGGCAAGCCCGTTTGTTCAAGTCTTCTCTAACCGATGCTTCGAGCAACGCCATATCGTTCAGCGCGTCGAATTTGGTATAACCTATCGAGTCGATAAACCTGCGAATACTCTCCGGCGAGTAACCTCTGCGCCGCATTCCGCACAGCGTTGGCATACGCGGGTCGTCCCATCCTGCCACCAAATGCTCGTCTACCAGCGTATGCAACTTGCGCTTGCTCATCACGGTGTACGTCAGGTTCAGTCGGTTAAACTCAATCTGGCGCGGTCTGAAGTCGTGAATGTTCTCCGTTTCGCCATTCATTTCTTTCAAGAAATCGATGAGCTTATCGTACAACGGACGGTGTGGAACAAACTCGAGCGTACAAATAGAGTGCGTAACACCTTCGAAATAATCGCTCTGTCCGTGTGCAAAGTCGTACATCGGATAGGCATTCCAAGTGGTTCCGGTGCGATGGTGCGCTGTGTGAATAATGCGATAGATAATCGGATCGCGAAAGTGCATGTTGGGATTGCTCATATCCAGCTTGGCGCGCAACACCATCGCCCCCTCCGGAGTAGCAGGATCGTTCATCAGTTTAAACAGTCTGAGGTTCTCTTCCACCGGTCGGTCGCGATACGGCGAGGGTGTTCCCGGCGTGGTAGGCGTACCCTTTTGCGCGGCAATCTGCTCGCTTGTTTGCTCGTCAATATAAGCATCACCGCGTTCAATCATCCATACGGCAAAGTCCCACAGCTTCTGAAAATACTCTGAAGCATAATAAATGTTGCCCCATTGAAAGCCCAGCCACCGTATATCGTTCAGAATGTTTTCCACATATTCGTTTTTCTCTTTGCTCGGATTGGTATCGTCGAAGCGCAGATTACACACACCGTGGTATTTTTCGGCCACTCCAAAGTCCATGCAAATAGCTTTGGCATGACCGATATGCAGGTATCCGTTAGGCTCCGGAGGGAACCTTGTTTGTATTCTTCCGCCGTTTTTGCCCTCTGCCAGGTCTTGTTCTACGATCTGTTCTACAAAGCTCAAACTTTTCTTCTCTTCGTATGTGTTCTCTTCTTTCACTGCCATTATGCGTTATATTTAATAGGTGCAAAGATACAACTAAATTTAGAAAACATGGCAGCAAATGCGTTTCAACTCTTGTGATAGCGCATTTTAGAAAGGATACGTACTTGATACAAGAAGTAGACATACGCTAAACAGATGTACAAACCTATCGAACAAGCTTTTTTCAGATAGTATTTCGCATATCGAGCAACGGCCTTTCGCCCGCCGAAAGATAGCCTTTCGCCCGCCGAAAGATAGCCTTTCACCTTCCGAGATGCCGCTTTTCGGCTTTTAAAGGTGTGCTTCTCGTCTTTCGAAAGGTATCTTGTTAGTTGTTGAAAAATAACTTCTTATTTGTTGAGAGGCAGTTTCCCTCCTGTTGAGAGGTAACATTTTACACGGCGAAAGGGTGCTTCTTTGTTGTTGAAAGAGTGCTTCTTGTTTATTGAGAGGTAATTCTTTATCTATTGAGAGATAGTGTTTCATATTCTGAGAAGTGGCATTTCATATACTAAAGTATTAACTTTTATAAATTCCTTACACGTGCGGAAAGATTTCCTTACATGTGCGGACATTTTTCCTAACACGTACGGAAATCTTTCCGCACGTGTTAGGAATTTGTAATCTACTATTAAACGCGATATGAAATATGGTATATCAAGATATGAAATACAGTATATCAAGATATCAAATCGGCAGTATGAGAATATCAAATCGGCAGTATGAGAATATCAAATCGGCAGTATGAGAATATCAAATCGGCAGTATGAGAATATCAAATCGGCAGTATGAAGATATCAAATCGGCTATCTCCTGCCATCAAGTCAATATTGCGGCAGCCTTATCTCGGTAGTATCGCGCCATCATTCACACCGACGAACAGCCCCACCCCATCGACATCTTGTCAGAACAGCGTAGCAGACACGGCTATCGACCGTAGACATTTGCAAACTTTTACAACTTGTTTTTGGGTATCCTGATATTAATTTCTAATTTTGCAATAACATAAATAGCACCTTATTATATATGCAATATCATATCACGCACCCCGAAAAACGGATGCCACGATTGTTTTACCCGCATCGAAAAGTATCAGCAACCGAGCGCTCATTATACATGCACTGGCCGGCGGAACGGATATTCCGCAAAACTTATCCGACTGCGACGATACCGAAGTGATTGTCAGAGCACTGCAAGAAATGGACAAGCGAGATGCTACGGCAACAAATGGCGAGGCGCAGGATGCACTGAATATCGACATTAAAGCTGCCGGAACGGCCATGAGATTTCTTACTGCTTACCTGAGTTGTAGGCCGGGCAAATATGTTTTGACGGGTACGAAGCGTATGAAACAGCGTCCGATAAAGGCGCTTGTCGATGCGTTGAGGTATCTGGGTGCCCACATCGAGTATCTCGAAGAAGAGGGTTTTCCGCCGCTCCGCATATCGGGCAGGCCCTTGGAGGGCGGACAGCTGACGATGGCAGGCAGTGTGAGTTCGCAGTTTATATCGGCTCTGCTGATGATCGGAACGGTGTTGAAGCAGGGCCTGGAGCTGAAAATGACGGGCGTTATCGCCTCACGTCCTTACATCGATCTTACGCTTTGGATGATGAAAGAGTTTGGAGCAGTGGCCGATTGGACGGATATCGACACCATTACCGTGCAACCGCAACCCTATTGTCATCGCGAATATCTGATAGAAAACGATTGGACGGCGGCTTCTTACTGGTACGAAATAATGGCTTTGAGCGCAGACCCGGAGGCAGAAATACGCTTGTCGGGACTGATGGATGGCTCTAAGCAGGGCGATTCGGTGGTAAGACATATCTTTTCGCTGCTGGGTGTAAAAACGGTTTTCGATAAACGAACCGACGGACAACCTACAACCGTTACACTGAAACATCAAAGCGCACGGGTGGCAAGGCTGGAATACGACTTGATTAACTCGCCCGACTTGGCTCAAACGCTGGTGGTGTGTTGCGCCATGATGAATATTCCGTTTCATTTTAAAGGGTTGGCCAGTCTGAAGATAAAAGAAACCGACCGCATCAAAGCACTAATGGCAGAGTTACGAAAGTTGGGTTATGTGGTGCAAGACCTGAACGACAGCGAGCTACTTTGGAACGGCGAACGGTGCGAACCTACAGGCGAGGCGATTGAAACGTACGAAGACCATCGCATGGCATTGGCTTTTGCACCCGCAGCGATAGTATATCCGCATCTGCAAATCGATAATCCCTGCGTGGTAACGAAGTCGTACCCGTGCTTTTGGGACGACTTAAGGCAGGCAGGATTTGAAGTAACAGAACAATAAGATATGACTATTCTCGTTCTGATTTTAGTGGCTTTGGGTGTCTTTTCGGCTGTTTTGGGGTTGCTTTCCCATAAAACAGGAAACAACGAAGATACCATCGTACGGGCAGACACAGCATCGTGCGCCACTTGTTCGGGCGAGGATGAGCGATGCGAACAAACCTGTATGATGGAGGCTTACGTCAAAGACATTGAATATTACGATGATGAAGAACTGGATGTTTTTCAAGGCAGAGCTTCAGAAAATTATACGGACGAAGAGGCAGAGCAGTTTGCTGAAGTGCTATACACAATGAAACCCGAAGAGGTAAAAGGTTGGAACAGAAGTTTGATTTTAAGGCATATCAACCTGCCCAACCAGCTGAAAGACGAGGTAATTATGATGATTGAAGGATAAATCGTAAACCGGAAGATGAATATTTTATCGTACACTTTTTTTCAAAACGCCCTTTTGGGGTCGCTTCTGGCCAGTATCTTGTGCGGATTTGTCGGTACTTATATCGTTGCCCGACGGTTGGTTTTTATCAGCGGAGGTATCACGCATGCCTCATTCGGCGGCATCGGACTGGGTGTTCTTCTCGGTATCAACCCCATTCTTTCGGCCATGGGCTTTTCTGTTCTTAGTGCTTTCGGGGTGCAATGGATGTCACATAGGGGGCGTGTAAGAGAAGATTCGGCCATCGCTGTTTTCTGGACGTTCGGCATGAGCTTGGGTATTATCTGTTGTTTTATGTCGCCCGGCTTTATACCCGACCTGCTTCATTTCTCTTTGGCAGCATTCTAAGCATCGGACATGCCGACCTTTGGCTGCTCGGAGGACTTACATTAGTTGTTGTTATTGTCTTTCGGTTGCTTTATTACACCATTTTAAGCGTGGCTTTCGATCCCATCTTTGCCCGTTCGCAACGCCTTCCGGTTGCCTTTATCGAGTATCTGATGATGGCTCTTATTGCCATGACCATTGTGTCTACACTGCGCTTGGTAGGCATTGTGCTATGCATCAGCTTGCTCACCATTCCACAAATGACCGCCAACACCCTGACCAACAATTTTAAACGCATCATTATCGGAAGCATTTTCATCGGTTGGACAGATTGTTTGTTGGGTTTGGCCCTATCCTATACTCTCAATGTGCCCTCCGGCGCATCCATTATCTTTGTAAGTATCCTTATTTATGTTTTGGTAAGAGTGGTCAAAGCTCTGCAAATTCGATTGAACAGAAAGATTGAAACGACATAGAAAGTGCCCTGTTTTTTATGGTCTGCTGCTCACAATGATACTGTGTGTAACGGCCTGTTCGACCGAGAAGAATACTGCTCAGTCGCGTTGGTGGCATTCGTTTAATACACGTTATAATGTCTATTACAACGGTTCGGTGGCTTATATAGATGGTGCTCTGGAGAAAGAACAAGGTAATAAGGACAACTTTACAGAGATAATTCCGCTGTACACCGTAGGAAATAAAAGCAGTAGAGAGCTGGGAAAGGCCAATTTTGACAAAGCGATAAAGAAAAGTGAGAAAGCTATTCAGCTACATAGCATCAAGCGCCGCCCAATATGGGATAAGAACCGACGCAAAACCGAACGCGATATCGAATGGTTGAACCGCAGAGAATATAATCCGTTTTTGTGGAAAGTATGGCTAATGATGGGTAAAGCACAGTTTCATCAAGGTGCTTTTGAAGAGGCGGCATCTACCTTTTCTTATATGAGCAGACTGTATCAAACGCAACCTTCTATATACGGCAAAGCACGCGCATGGCTTGCAAAGACTTATGTTGAGCAAGGATGGCTGTATGATGCCGAAGATGTGATACGCAATATACAACGCGACTCGCTCGATTGGCGTGCCATTAAAGAATGGGATTATACGTATGCAGACTATTACATCCATACAGGCGAATATGAAAAAGCCATCGCGTATCTGCAAAAGGTGATTAAACACGAGCAAAGAAGAAAGCAAAAGGCCCGCGAATGGTTTCTGCTGGGACAGCTGCAAGCTGCCATCAGACGCCCTGTCGAAGCATACAAGGCTTTTAAAAAGGTTACGCATTTAAATCCACCTTATGAGCTGGAGTTTAACGCTCGAATAGCAATGACAGAGGTAATGGCTGTGGGACAGGCAAAGAAAATGATTGCTAAATTGAGACGAATGGCTGCGGCAGATAACAATAAAGATTATCTTGACCAAGTGTATTATGCCATCGGCAACATTTATCTGGCGCAAAAAGATACCCTGAATGCCATCGGTGCTTATGAAAACGGAAACAAAAAGGCAACTCGAAACGGAATAGAGAAAGGGGTGCTTTTACTGAAGTTGGGGCATTTATATTGGGATAGAGAAAAGTTTAGCGATGCCCGAAGGTGTTATAGTGAGGCATTAGGTTTGTTGGATAAGGAAAGAACAGACTATGACGCATTGGATAAACGGGTAAAAATATTAGACGAGCTGGTGCCACATACGGAGGCTGTACAGTTGCAAGACTCGTTACAGGCACTTGCTCAAATGAACGAGAAGGATAGAAATGCCGCTATTGACCGGGTGATTGTTGCCTTAAAGAAAAAAGAGAAAGAAGAACGAGACGCACAAGACGAAGCAAATGCTCTACAGACCAACACCCGTAACAGGGGGACAGGAACCCTTTCACCGGAAAGAACAAGACCGACAACCGGACAACAAAGCTCTGTTTGGTACTTTTACAACCCGTTGGCTGTAAGTCAGGGTAAAGCTGCCTTTGAGCGACAATGGGGAAAACGAGATAATGTTGACAACTGGCAGCGCATGAACAGAACTACTGCTACTCTCGGAAATAGTTCCGGAGAACTGACAGAAGCTGTACGAGACTCTATCGATAGAGCCGAAGCACAAGCCGATTCTGTTAAGAAAGCCATGGAGGTGGCTGCCAACGACCCGCATAAACGCGAGTATTATATGGCACAAATACCTTTCACCGACGAGCAGTTGCAGACCAGTAATCAGACTTTAACAGAGGCATTGTATCATGCGGGCGTTATTTTTAAGGACCAAATGGATAATTCGACTTTGGCGGAAAAGACCTTGCGGCGGCTGACCGACCGATATCCCGACTTTCAAAATATGGACGATGTGTATTATCATCTGTTTTTACTCTATTCACGAATGGGTCGAACGGATGTGGCCGCCACTTACATCGAACGACTGAAAGCCGACTTTCCGCAAAGTCAATGGACTGTTTTGCTGACCGATCCGTATTTTAAGGAGAACGCACAGCAGGGTGTTCATCTCGAGGATTCGCTCTACGCAGCTACATATAACGCTTTTAAAGACGGGCGATATGATGAAGCGAAAAGCAATATACGGTTGTCGGAAAAACGATTTAAAGACGGGGCTAATCGCGATAAGTTTATCTTTATTGACGGTTTGAGCAGATTGCACGCTGGAGATACCGAAGCATGCCTGGAAGCTATGCGTACCATTGTCGATACTTATCCGCAAAGTAGTCTGCACGAAATGGCAAAAACAATTCTCAACGGCGTAAATGCGGGTCGACAACTGAAAGGTGGGAAGTTTGACGTTGGCGATGTTTGGAGCCGACGCACAGCAGCACTTCAGCAGAATGATACTACCCGGATAAAGGGATTTAGTGCCGAGCGAAACACTAACTTTATGTTTATGTTTGCCTATCAGCCCGACTCACTCAACGAAAACCAGCTGCTCTTCGAATTGGCCAAATATAATTTCACCAGCTATCTGGTGCGCAACTTCGACATTAACCTGATGAATGCCGACGGATTGCGACTAATGCAAGTGCAAGGTTTTCTGAGTTATGACGAAGCATTGCAATACGCCCGACAGCTGTATCAGCAAAAAAACATTACAAACATAGTGGGAAATGCCCGCAGTCTTATCATCAGCGACAAAAACTTCCGCTTGCTTGGCAAACAGTTTAGCTATGATGACTACGCCCGCTTCTACGCCAAATATTTTGCGCCGCTCAAGGTCAGCACTTTCTTGTTACTCACCGAGCCTGCTGAAAAGCCAACACAGCCCGAGCCCATCAATACCCCGACGATAGAACAAGTAAACAAGGCTTTAGACGACGAGGTGGTGATAGAGCCTGAAAAGCAGGCTACGCCCAAGAAGAAAGAACCCGACTTGAACGATGAGTATTACGATTTAGAAGGATTTTAGAAATGAACAACGGACGATTATTGTGGGTCGACGACGAGATAGAATTACTCAAAGCCCACATCCTTTTTTTAGAAAACAAAGGTTACGAACTCATCACCGTAAGCAACGGAGCCGATGCCATAGAACAATGTAGGATGCAAACATTCGACCTAATTCTGCTCGACGAGATGATGCCGGGACTGTCGGGGCTCGAAACCCTCCAAAAGATAAAAGAGATACAACCCGCTACACCGATCGTAATGTGCACCAAAAGCGAAGAAGAGAACATCATGGAACAGGCTATCGGTTCAAAGATTGCCGACTATCTTATCAAGCCCGTCAACCCAAGTCAGATTTTGCTGACACTGAAAAAGAACATTCATCGCAAGGAAATCATGACCGAAGTAACCCAGAGCGGATACCGACAGAACTTTCAAGACATTGCCTTGCAGATACAAGACAGTAAGGATCTGAACGACTGGATGAACCTATACAAACGACTGGTGCACTGGGAACTCGAGCTGAGTACCACAGAAAGCAACATGACCGACATCCTCTCGATGCAAAAAGAAGAGGCTAACAACGGGTTTGCCAAGTATATTAAAAACAACTATACCCGGTGGGCCGACCCCAAAACACCTGCCGACAACCGGCCCATAATGAGCCCCGACATCTTCAAAACCAAAATATTTCCGCAGCTCGACGCAAAAGAAAAAGTATTCCTCATTGTTATCGACAACTTCCGTTACGACCAGTGGCGACTTTTGGCGCACGAGATAGCCGAGCTTTTTGACATTGACGAAGATATGTACATCAGTATTCTGCCCACCGCAACCCAATACGCCCGTAACGCTATCTTCAGCGGATTGATGCCCAATAAAATTGCCGAAATGTTTCCCGAACTCTGGGTAGACGAGGACGAAGAAGAGGGCAAAAACCTCAACGAAGCGCCGCTGATACAGACACAGATAGACCGCTATCGCCGACACGACACATTCAGCTATACCAAAATCAACACATCGGCCGACGCCGAGAAACTTATCGAACACTTCGACCGCCTGCAGCAAAACAACCTCAACGTTGTTGTGTTCAACTTTATCGATATGCTTTCGCACGCCCGCACCGAGTCGCGAATGGTGCGCGAGCTTGCCAACAACGAGTCGGCCTACCGCTCCATCACCATCAGTTGGTTTCGCCACTCCGTTATCTCCCGCCTTTTCCGCCTCCTCTCGCAAAGTCATTACAAAGTGGTGCTCACCACCGACCACGGTTCCATCCGTGTAGACAAGCCCATCAAAATAATCGGCGACCGCAACACCAACACCAACCTGCGTTACAAGCTGGGGCGCAATCTCAGCTACAACTCAAAAGAACTCTTTGTTGTCAAGGCTCCCCACGCCATACAGCTACCCGCACCCAACATCAGCACCTCGTACGTATTTGCCACGGGCAACACCTTTTTGGCTTACCCCAACAATTACAACTACTACGTTTCTTATTACAAAGACACCTTTCAGCACGGCGGCATCAGCATGGAAGAGATGCTCGTGCCCCTCATCACGCTCACACCAAAGAGATCATTATAATTTATCATGCAATTCGCCGAGCATTTAACCCCTAATCCTTAATCCCCCCAATAATGCAAATAAAAATCAACACTCTCGCCGACATCCGTTGCGCCGCCCAACAATTTGTAGACAACAAAGGTACTGCCACCGTTTTTGCCTTTTACGGTAAGATGGGCGCCGGCAAAACCACCTTTATTAAAGCCCTGTGCCAATGCCTTGGCGTAGAAGATATCGTAACATCGCCTACCTTCGCCCTCGTCAACGAGTATCATAGTGCGCAACTGCAACGCCCCATCTTCCATTTCGACTTCTACCGAATCAAAACCCTCGACGAAGTGTACGATATGGGTTACGAAGACTATTTTTACAGCGGTTCGCTCTGTTTTTTAGAGTGGCCCGAGCTTATCGAAGACATTCTGCCCGCCGACACCGCCAAAGTAACCATTACCGTGCAGGCCGACGGCAGTCGTGTTATTGAATTTTAAGCCCCAATCCTTTCCTCTTCTTCCCCTTATCGGTTCTATAAGTAATTGACATCTTAGATGTTAATAAAACTTGTATATTTCACGTTTTATATACATAATTT
>NZ_BAKN01000019.1 GCF_000614205.1 Hoylesella saccharolytica JCM 17484 | reverse complement strand
AAGTATCCGCCTTTGGCATCGCCCTCGCTGATGGTGTGTTGCGAGTTGACGGGAAATTGCTCTGTGATGTTGCCGTTTACTGCCAAGCGTACAACGTGGCTCGCGGGGGCTATGTAGAGTTCTTTTTTTCTCATTGCTGTCATCCTTTCTTTAGTTAAATACCATCTTCTTGCCGTTCATGATGTAGATGCCTCGTGTGGGATGGGTTACGCGACGGCCCTGCAGGTCGTAGATAACGTCGGTCTGGGGCTGGGGCGTTTTAACCGATTGAATGCCCGTGGGAACATAGGTGTCGGCGGCGTCGAAGTCGATAACGAATGCCTTGGCCGAACCGCCGCCACCTTTGGGTACGCGCAAGCCGGCTTTGTGGGCTTTCAGCGAGATGGAACTCTTGTCGTGCCCCGTCTGGCGGTAAAATCCCTGTCCGAGGGCGCCGTTGCCAAAGAGATAATAATCGTAGCCGGCGGCGTTGATGGTCTGGTCGGTGGCGGTGCCGATGAGCATATTGTCGGTAATGGTTACGGGGGTACCCGATACGTTGGCCTGGTACTCGTAGGTTTGTCCTGCCGTTCCACGCA
Organism: Hoylesella saccharolytica JCM 17484; assembly: GCF_000614205.1. Taxonomy (GTDB): domain Bacteria; phylum Bacteroidota; class Bacteroidia; order Bacteroidales; family Bacteroidaceae; genus Prevotella; species Prevotella saccharolytica. The sequence continues at coordinate 57,281 of NZ_BAKN01000019.1, read as the reverse complement.
ATATCACCGCCTGCGCTGCAGGGATGATGTCTCCTGCCACAAACTTCTTGGCATTGGCTTTATCCAGTCCGCCCGGCGTAGTGGCTTTGGTGATGTTTTCTATAACGAAAGCATCGCAACCCGCAGGAACCTTGAAGTTCTCGGTGGAAAGGTAAAGCGTGGCATAACCCGAGGCACCGATTTTTACCTGCTCATAATAGCGACCCGCATATTTCGCCCAATCGACGTTATCTGCATAACGCTTAGTGGCGTCGATGGGCACGTAGATTTTCTTTGTATTTTTGAAGGGATTTTTCTGAGGAGTTCCCCAAGAACGAGGTACTATTGTAGGCGGATTAATGGTGTTCAGATAGATATTAGGATGTTGTGTAGTTAAACCCAGGTCACCCATAACGTATTCATGAATCTTTTTTGTCGATGCAGGAAATGCAACGTTATTGTAAATAAATACATTGGCATATGTATGAAACTGCAAGCATCCTTCAGAAAACTCTTCAACAGAGGTATTGGAAAAATCAAGTAAATCGAGAGGAGCTCCCGAGTACAACGGGCTCAAAAAAAGAAAAGCCCAAACGCCTATTTTATTTAAAGAATGAGGAAAAGTAAACTCTTTGACAGAACTCTCCATAAAACAATGACTACCTATTTCTCGTATGCCCTCAGCTAAGTTTACTTTAGTAAATTCAGTTTTATTCATAAAACATGAACTGTTTAATTCTACAACGCTATAGACATCGCCTCCATAAGTAACCGTGCCGGGAATATTGAGTATTGTACCAAGTGTATATCCCGATGGGATTGCTCCGTATCCGGTAAGTTTTACCTCACGAGGGCTTGTACTTGTTACCTGATAATTCAGCGGCATACCATCTGCATTATTAGCAGTAAAACTTTGCGCCATCAACTGGTACGAGTATAAAAGCGCGAATAAATAGAATACAATTCTTTTCATATCAACTTGTTTTTTAATATAAGCATAAAATAGCCCGCAGGTTCACACTTTTAAAAGTAAAAACAACGGGTATGGGTTATTCTGCACCAAAATGATCGATTTTTTGGCATGGATTTACAACGCGCAACACGCGCTCATAATAAAGAAAAACTAAACTAAGTAGTTTATACGCTTTGTCGTTCATCGCGTGCAAAGATACAACTTATAATTTATAATTCATCATTTATAATTTCATGATTTTGCAATTTCTATTACTGTCCTTCTCTTATTCACCTTATGCTTTTACTACTTGCCGCACCTTTCTTTGGCTATTTCGCTTTTTTTTCGGAATATTGCACGAACAAACTGATATAAAATGATATGCAGACATCGAAATATTTGGTGGCAAATGCGCACGACTTGCGTTGGGGACTGACCGTAAACACTGTGGATATGAGGAAATTGAACCGGATGGGGCTTATCCTACACGGGGACATTCGGACGGGTATTATTTTGAGGTGGAACGCGGACGCATTCTTAACGAATATCAGATATTGTATGTTACAGAGGGACGCGGGTTGTTTCAATCAACACATACACCACCAACAACGGTAAAAACTGGCGATGTTTTTCTGCTTTTTCCGGGCGAATGGCATTCGTATCATCCCGAAAGGGGAATGGGATGGAAGTGTTATTGGATTGGATTTAAAGGCGCCAACATCGATGCACGGGTGAAAGCGGGTTTTCTGTCGTGCAGCAAAACTATTTATCATATCGGATATTCGGGCGAGGTGGTGAGGCTGTACGACTCGGCTTTACAGGCAGCACGCGAGGAGGCGGCTTCGTCGCAACAACTGCTGGCGGGCATTGTAAACCATCTTATCGGACTGGTTTATGCGTTGGAACGTAATATTGTTCTGGGTACAAACGAGCTGTATGTTGAGACGATAAACAAGGCGCGCGTAATTATTCGTCGACATTTGGAGAACGAACTGACCATTCAGGATGTGGCGCGAGAGGTGGGAATGGGTTATTCTAACTTTCGAAAGCTGTTTAAGGAGTTTACGGGTATTTCGCCGGCGCTGTATCAGCAGGATTTGCGTTTGCAGCGGGCAAAAGAGTTGCTGTCGACCACACCGATGACCATTCGCGAAATTGCGTATAGCTTAAACTTTGAGTCGGCTGATTACTTTTCGGCGAAGTTCAAAAAGAAAACGGGACTCACGCCGAGCGAGTTCCGTTGTCAGGGATAATTTATTATTGGATGAAGGATGAAAGATGAAGGATGAAAGCCAATTAATAATAAGCAATTAAACCTTCATCTTTCATCCCTCATCCTTCATCCCCTACTTGGGCAAATTAAACGCGCGTGTCATTTCGCTCATCTGCTCAACGCTCATACCCTCAGGCCGAAAGCCCATGGCGCAACCATTGATGTATATTTTGGCACTTTTAGAAAGTACATCCACTTGATCGAAAGCATCCATAATGTCAAGTCCTTTGGCAAAAACTCCGTGCTTTTCCCACATTACGACATCATATTCTTCTAATTGGCTCAATGTGGCATTGGCCAGTTGTACCGATCCCGCAAGTGTATAAGGAACGATGCCTAAACCAAGCGGACAGAAGGCCTTTGTTTCGGGAATCATGCTCCACAACAGCTGCGTAAGCACATCTTTCTCAAGGAACGGACGATGATGCGTCATCGCAATCAGTTCGGTGGGATGTGTGTGTAATGTGGCGCGATAAGGTGAGCCTTGCTCAATAAGCCGATTGTGCACCATCAGGTGCGAGGGCAGTTCGCTAGTAGGCATTATGGTATTGTCGGCAATTATTTCGTAATGTGCGCAGTCGTCGGTAATGCGGATAACAGCTCCGTTTTGCATCGGTTGGCGGGCAAGATCGCGCATCCGTTTTCCTGTTCCTTTACAAAAGAAATAACCTCCCCGCAGTGCGGCAAGTGTTACGCCAATAGGTTTGCGGGCAGCAATAGCGGGCAGATGGCGTATTTCTTCATCAATCAACTCGGTGATATTGACGGTGATATTTCCCCCGTTTCGTTCGGCCCACCCGTTCTGCCAGAGATATCCCGCCACCTCGGCAATATTATCAACAACAGTTTTAAGCGCGTCACGCCCCGTTAAAATACTTTTCATAATAGCGATTGGTGTTCTTAATTGCACAAAGGTAGTACGGAGGTTTGCGCCACAGCCTCATTATTTGATTTTTGGTCTGAAAGATTTGATAATGGAGATTAGGAATGAAGGCGGAAAGATTATGAATTATGATTGTGAATTATGAATTAAACCCGTACCTTTGTGCCGTAATTGAACAAAAATTTATTGTGGGAGAAAATAGTTTCGAGCTATTAGATAAGATTAGGTACCCAGAGGACTTGCGCAAACTAGATGTTGAACAGTTGCCGCAACTGTGCCAAGAACTACGCCAAGATATTATAGAAGAGGTGTCGGTAAACCCCGGACACTTTGCTTCGAGCCTGGGCGTGGTAGAACTTACCGTTGCCCTGCACTATGTCTACGACACGCCCGAAGACCGAATTGTATGGGATGTGGGCCATCAGGCATACGCCCATAAACTACTTACGGGCAGGCGCGAGCAGTTTTTCACTAACCGCAAGTTGGGGGGCATTCGCCCTTTTCCCACGCCAATGGAAAGCCCTTACGACACATTCACCTGCGGACATGCCTCAAATTCTATCTCGGCAGCATTGGGAATGGCCGTGGCAGCTAAGCTCAACGGCAACCAACAACGCCACGTTGTGGCTGTAATTGGCGATGGAGCCATGAGCGGAGGGTTGGCTTTCGAAGGCATTAACAACGTGTCGTCTACGGATAACGACTTGCTTATCGTGCTCAACGACAACGACATGAGCATCGACCGAGCCGTTGGAGGAATGGAAAAATACCTGTTGAACCTCGACACTAACGAAACCTATAATCGCCTGCGCTTTAGGGCTGCACAATGGCTACACGCCAAAGGCTGGCTCGACGACGACCGCAAGAAAGGTATTTTGCGACTGAACAACGCCTTAAAGTCGGCCCTGAGCCATCAACAGAACATCTTTGAGGGCATGAACATTCGCTACTTCGGGCCATTCGACGGTCACGACGTAAAGGAAGTTGTGCGAAAGCTACGCCAACTCAAACTGATGCGCGGGCCAAAGCTACTCCATTTGCACACCGTTAAGGGCAAAGGCTACAAGCCTGCTGAAGAATCGGCCACCATTTGGCATGCTCCTGGTAAGTTCGACCCTGCAACGGGCGAACGACTTGTATGTAACAACTCGGGCGAACCACCCCGTTACCAAGACGTTTTTGGTGAAACGCTGGTCGAATTGGCACAAGCCAACCCCAAGATTGTAGGCGTTACGCCAGCCATGCCCACAGGATGCTCGATGAATATCATGATGAAGGCCATGCCTAACCGCGCTTTCGACGTGGGTATAGCCGAAGGCCACGCCGTAACATTCTCTGCCGGAATGGCAAAAGACGGTCTCATGCCCTTCTGCAACATATACAGTTCGTTCTCGCAACGCGCCTACGACAACATCATTCACGATGCGGCGTTGCTCAATTTGCCTGTGGTGCTGTGCCTAGACCGCGCCGGACTGGTTGGTGAAGATGGTCCTACGCACCACGGAGCGTTTGATATCGCTGCCTTACGTGCCGTTCCCAACCTCACGATAGCTTCGCCAATGAACGAGCACGAACTGCGCAACCTGATGTACACAGCCCAATTACCCGGCAAGGGCACATTCGTTATACGCTATCCACGCGGCAATGGCGTATGCACAGATTGGCGTTCGCCCTTCGAAGAGGTAGCCGTTGGCACAGGCCGATGTCTTAGAGCGGGTACTGACGTGGCCGTGATAACGCTCGGTCCGGTAGGTAACGATGTGGCTAAGTTGCTCGACGACATGCAGGATACGAAGCGCGTAGCCCATTACGACCTGCGTTTTGTAAAGCCACTAGACGAAAATCTGCTGCAAGAAATTGGCAGTAAGTTTAACAAGATAATAACTATCGAAGACGGTGTGCGCAACGGAGGCATGGGGTCGGCTGTGATGGAATGGATGGCCGACCATGGTTTCCGTCTCCAAATTGTGCGCATGGGCTTACCCGATGCCTTCGTAGAACATGGCTCGGTGGCAGAACTACGCCAACTCGTAGGCCTCGATCCTGAGTCAATAAGAAAGGAGATAGAAGCATGAAAATCGTTATAGCGGGTGCTTGCGACATCGGAATTTACCTAGCCACGCTGCTATCGCACAGCCACGAGAACATCACCCTTATCGATGAAGACGAAGAACGACTGGGCAGGATGGATGCCGAAGCCGACCTGATGACGCTGCAAGCATCGCCTAGCAGCATAAAAACGCTCAAAGAAGCAAACGCAGGCGATGCCGATCTGTTTATCGCCGTAACCGCCGACCAGCATCTAAACCTTAACATCTGCATGATTGCTAAGGCGCTGGGAGCAAAAAAGACGGTGGCGAAGATTGACGACGTAGAGCTTACAGAGCCAGGGATGGCCGAACTTTTCGAACGTCTGGGCGTTAGTTCGCTCATCGTTCCCGAGACGCTAGCAGCCACCGACATTATCAACGGACTGAAAATGTCGTGGGTTCGCCAACGCTGGGATGTGCACAATGGTGCGCTTGTGATGTTAGGCATCAAGTTGCGCGAGGGTTGCGAAATACTTAACCAACCCTTAAAACAGCTCTGCGGACCCGACGATCCTTACCACGTGGTGGCCATTAAACGCGGATACGAAACCATTATACCAGGCGGTAACGATGAGTTGAAACTCTACGACTTGGCCTACTTTATGACAACGCGCCAATATATTCCTTATATTCGCAAGATTGTAGGCAAAGAACATTATGTAGACGTTAAGAACGTGGTCTTCATGGGTGGAGGAAACACCTGCGTTAGGGCGGTGAAAAACATCCCCAGCTACATGGAAGCCAAGATCATTGAGAAAGACGAAGAACGCTGCGAAGAACTGAACGACCTGCTTGAAGAAGACAAGGCCTTGGTGATACATGGCGACGGGCGCGACATACAGCTGCTGAACGAAGAAGGAATTATGAACACCCAAGCTTCGTGGCACTCACAAGCAACACCGAAACCAACATCTTGGCATGCCTAACGGCCAAACGACTGGGTGTGCGCAAAACCGTGGCCATGGTCGAAAACATGGACTACGTGAGCATGGCAGATAGCCTTGACATTGGCACCATCGTTAACAAGAAAGATATTGCGGCAAGTCACATCTACCAAATGATGCTTGATGCCGACGTGAGCAATGTGCGCTTTCTCACTATGGCCAATGCCGACGTGGCCGAGTTTACCGCCCAACCAGGGTCGAAAGTAACCAAGAAGCGCGTGTTCGAACTGGGTTTACCAAGGGGAGTAACCATTGGCGGATTGGTTCGCAAGGATGTAGGCATCCTTGTTTCGGGTGGAACACAGATTGAAGCAGGCGACAGCGTGATGGTGTTTTGCCACAACACCAACATGCAACAGCTAGGAAAGTTCTTTAATTAGCCATTAGGACACAAGCTTTAAGTTCGGGAAATGAAGATAAGCAGAACCCTTAAAGTTCTATATCTTGACCATCTTCCCAGCCGATTAAACACCCAAGCTTGCATGCTCGTCAACTTCTAAACTTGTTAACTCGTGAGCTTATGAACTAGCTTACTTTTGAAGTCGTAAACTCGTAAACATGTCAACTTGTGAACTTGTCAACTGAATGATTAACTATCGCACCATATATAAAGTCATCGGTTCGTTGCTTTTCATCGAGGCAGCGCTGATGTTGTCGTGCCTGGCGATGGCCATTTATTACGCCGAAGACGACATAATGGCCTTCCTCGTGTCTATCATCGCCACCTTATTCTTTGGTTTCGTGTTCCGTTTTATGGGTCGCAACTCCGACAACACTATGGGACGGCGCGATGCTTGCTTGGTGGTGAGCCTCTCGTGGGCCATTTTTAGTGCCATCGGCACCATGCCTTTCATGATAGGCGGCTACCTGCACAGCTTCACCGATGCCTATTTCGAAACCATGTCGGGTTTCACAACCACTGGCGCAACCATCATCGACGACGTTGAAGCCCTACCCCATGGCATCATATTTTGGCGTTCGCTCACACAGTGGATTGGCGGATTGGGTATCGTGTTCTTCACCATTGCCCTGCTGCCTTCGCTCGTTGGGGGTTCGGTAAAAGTGTTCTCAGCCGAAGCCACAGGCCCTATCAAGAGCAAGTTGCACCCCAAACTAAGCACAAGCGCTAAGGCCATCTGGGCCGTTTACATAACGCTTTCGGTGGCTTGCACCCTTTGCTACAAGTTCTTGGGCATGGGATGGTTCGACAGTCTCAACTATTCCATGACCTCATTAGCCACAGGTGGTTTCTCTACCCACAATTCCAGCGTTGAGTTTTTCCACTCGCCAGCCATAGAATACGCTGTAACCTTCTTCTGTTTCATCTCGGGTGTGAACTTCACCCTACTCTATTTCACGGCCACAAAGTTAAAAATACGCCAGCTGTTCCGTAACTCCGAGTTCAAGCTCTACCTGTGGATGGTGCTGGTTTTCACAGCTTTCATCATGATAGAACTCATCATGCGCAACCAATACGAGTTGGAAAAAGCCTTCCGCGTAGCCATATTCCAAGTGGTTTCGTTCATTACCACCACGGGACTTTTCAGCGACGATGCCGCCCGTTGGCCACACGTAACATGGGTTATACTGGCCTTCTGCATGTTCATGGGCGCCTGTTCGGGTAGCACCAGTGGTGGTTTCAAGTGCATTCGTGGCGTGATGTTGCTCAAAGTGATACGCAACGAGTTCAAGCAATTGTTGCATCCCAACGCCATTTTGCCGTTAAAGATAGGTGGCGTTAACGTCTCCACACAAAAGCGCGTAACGCTATTGGCCTTCCTCACCGTAACGTTGGTGATGTGCCTGTTTTGCGCCTTCTCCATGATTGCTGCGGGAATAGACAACACCAATGCCATTACTATCACGCTAAGTGCATTAAGCAACGTTGGTCCAACGCTGGGAATAGAGATTGGACCAACCATGTCGTGGGCACAACTGCCTGGCTTTGCCAAGTGGCTTTGCTCTGTATTGATGCTCATGGGACGTTTGGAGATATTCACCGTATTGGTTATCTTCACCCCTGCATTCTGGAACGACAGATGATTTTTGAGGAGTTAAGAAGTTATGAAGTTAAGGAGTTAAGCCAATACTCCTGTCGCTTATAGGCCAACATAATATAAAGAATGAAAATGGTTTATGGCAAATCCTAACAATATAAATTCTCATCTAACCCCAAAACTAAGGATAATGGCATGGACTTAACTCCATAACTCATCGACTTACAATACTAAATAACTCACAAACGCAAACATAAACTCACATAGGAACAAAGGGCAAACGATACAAAGGAGAAAGGAATAAAGGAGAAATAACAAAGAAGAAAGAAACAAAGGTATTGACTTAACTCCATAACTCCTTAATTTCTTAACTCCATAATCCCATAACTCCTAAGACTCATAAACTAAAAAACTCATAAACTCACATGCAACCATTAAAGTTTAAACCACTTTTAAAGCAAACCATTTGGGGCGGAAACAAGATCGTTCCCTTTAAGCATCTCGACTCAAACCTACAAAACGTGGGCGAAAGTTGGGAAATATCGGGTGTGCCAGGCGATGAAACCATTGTGGCAAATGGCGAATACGAAGGCAAAAGCCTTAACGAAGTGTTGAAAGAACTGCAAGGAAAGTTGGTGGGCGAGAAGAACTATGCACGCTTCGGCAACGAGTTCCCACTGCTCATCAAGTTCATCGACGCCAACGACGACCTATCCATTCAGGTGCACCCCACCGACGAACTGGCACAGAAACGTGGCAAAAGTCGTGGTAAAACAGAGATGTGGTACTTGATGGAATCTGATCCCAAGGCTTATCTCAACTGCGGAATGAAAACCGCCATCACACCCCAACAATACAAGGAGATGGTGACCAACAACACCATCTGCGATGCCATCAGCAACTATAACGTAAAGCGTGGCGACAGCTTCTTCATTCCCGCTGGTCGCATTCACAGCATCGGCAAGGGCTGTTTCATTCTCGAGATACAGCAAACATCCGACGTAACTTACCGCATCTACGACTTCAACCGCAAGGATAAGGATGGAAACACGCGCGAGCTGCATACCGAAGAGGCTGCCGAATGCATCAACTACATGGTGGAAGAAAACTATCGCACCAACTATGTGCCTGCAAAGAACGTGGGTGTGAACCTCGCCACCTGCCCATTCTTCACCACCAACCTCTACGATTTGGACCAACCGATGAACATCGACCTGTCGCAACTCGACAGTTTCGTTATTCTTATCTGCACAAACGGCAAGGGAACGATTACCGATAACGAGGGGAACACCGTGGGAATGCAAACAGGCGACTCGATACTTGTTCCTGCAACAACGCAGCATTTGAAGGTGGAAGGCACTATCGAGCTGATACAAACTTACGTTTAAACATTCATCCCCTACTCAACAAAGCCAACATCCTTTTCAATTTAACTGATATACCATTAAATGGTGAATTATAAATTATCTTTGCAGCATGATTTATCCGCATAATTTTGAACAGAAAATTGGTTTTGATGAGATTCGTGCCTTATTAAAAGAACTATGTCTTTCAACAATGGGCTGCGAATGTGTTGATGCCATGAAAATGAGCAGTGATGCTGACCAATTAAATGAATGGTTACAACAAATACGAGAGTTAAAGTATTTACAAGAGGAGAACGATGACCTTCCATTACAATATTTTTTTGATTTACGCAGTCAGTTAGTACGATTAAAAGTCGAAGGAACTTATTTTGAAGAGCAGGAACTCTTTAATTTATATCGTTCGCTCGATACTGTGCTTCAGTTAGTGCGTTATCTTAATCGAAACGATATGGAAAGTGGCGAATCAGAAGAAAATCAAGCAAAAAAAGAGTTTGCTTATCCCACTTTACAACGGTTAACCAATAACATTACGACATTTCCTGAAACCATTCGGTGTATCAGTGAACTGTTAGATAAATTCGGACGAATAAAAGATAGCGCATCACCTGAATTGTCACGTATTCGTTGCGAATTGGCACAAACCGGAGGTATGGTTTCACGCATTTTGAATAATATTCTTAAAAATGCACAACAAGAAGGTTTGGTTGAAAAGGATGTTATACCCACTATTCGCGAAGGCCGATTGGTTATACCTATTCAGCCGGGATTAAAACGTAAAATCAGTGGAATTATACACGATGAATCGGCATCAGGGCATACAGTTTATATAGAACCTACCGAAGTTGTTGAAGCCAATAACCGAATTCGGAGTTTAGAAGCCGATGAAAAGCGCGAAATTATTCGTATTTTAACAGAAGTGGCAAAAGAAATAAGGCCCCATGTCGACGAGATAATTCATTCGTATCAATTACTTGCCAACATTGATCTTATTCAGGCAAAAGCTGCACTTTCTCGTACTTTTTTTGCTATTGAACCTACTGTACAATCCACTGCAATTATCGATTGGGGACAGGCTATACATCCTTTGCTGCGTATCTCACTTGAAAAGCAAGGAAAACGAGTTGTTCCTCTCGACATTACACTCAATAATGATAAGCGTATACTCATTATTTCGGGGCCCAATGCAGGTGGTAAGTCTGTTTGTCTGAAAACTGTCGGATTGCTACAATATATGGTACAGTGTGGACTGTCTGTGCCGCTCGGCGAAACCTCTCAAGTAGGAGTTTTTGACAACATTATGCTCGACATTGGCGACGAACAGAGCATAGAAAACGACCTGAGCACCTACTCATCGCACCTGCTAAACATGAAACACATGATGCGGCAGGCTAATACCCAAACACTATTGCTTATTGACGAATTTGGCACCGGAACAGAACCTCTTATCGGTGGAGCCATTGCCGAATCAGTACTCACACAGTTTTATCGGCGTGGCGCATTCGGCGTCATCACAACTCACTACCAAAACCTTAAACGTTTTGCCGACACATATCCTGGCGTAGCCAACGGAGCTATGCTTTATGACCGACAGGGTATGCGCGCATTATTTCAGCTTTCGATGGGTCGTCCCGGCAGTTCATTTGCCATCGAAATAGCTCGTCAAACAGGTTTACCCGAAGAGGTAATACAAGATGCAGCGCAGATTGTGGGCGACGACTACATTCAGAGTGACAAATATCTACAAGACATTATTCGCGATAAACGATATTGGGAGGCTAAACGGCAAACCATTCATCGACAGGAGAAAGAAATGCAAGCCACCATTAATCGTTACAAACACGACATTGACGAGCTGAACAAAGAACGAAAAGCTATCTTAAAAAAGGCGAAAGAACAGGCAGAAGAACTGTTGCGCGAGAGCAATCGACGTATCGAAACCACCATCCGCGAAATTCGCGAGGCGCAGGCCGAAAAAGAACGCACCAAACAGATACGCGAAGAGCTGAATGCCTTTAAAACAGAAGTGGCGCAGGTAGATGCGGCAGCCAACGATGCACTGATTGCTAAAAAGATGGAACAGATTATACGCCGAAAGGAGCGCCACGAAAAGCATATCGGCGAAAAGGCTGAACGCGAGAAAAACGCGGCAGCAAAAATTCGCGAGGCTGTCAATAGAAAAGAAACGGTCGAGCTCGTGCTCAAGGCAGGCGACACGGTGCGAATGAAGGGTCAGCAGGCAGTGGGCGAGATAGAAACGCTCGACGCCAACGGCATGGCAACGGTGGTTTTCGGCGGAATGCGCAGCAAGATAAGCGTAAAACGCCTGGAACAGGCGCAACCCACCGAGCAAAAAAAAGCACCCGCTATGAGCCGAGAAACACGACAAGCGATAGACGAACGCAAAAGCCGATTTAGCCAAGACCTCGATATTCGTGGCGAACGCGGCGACGAGGCGCTCAACACCGTGATGCACTTTATCGACGACGCCATTCTGGTGGGCATGCCCCGCGTACGCATTCTGCACGGCAAGGGCAACGGCATTCTGCGTCAGCTCATCCGGCAATATCTCGCCACCGTTCCCAACGTATCGGCGTTCAAAGACGAGCACGTGCAGTTTGGCGGCGCAGGCATCACGGTTGTCGATTTATAAACAATTTGCATCCGGTGTTCCACACCAACGGATAAAGGCGAAAACATAAAAATCTGCGGTTGGCATAGGTGCCAACCGCAGATTTTTATGCCGCCGGATAACCGCATTCGGGGCGGAAATGTTGTCGACAACGTCGATGAGGCTGCTGCACACTCAAAAATCCCATCGACAACGTCGACAGGACTTTCGCATACTCCCGAAATACGTTCGACAATGTCGAAAATACCTTCCCACACTTCCGAAATGCTATCGACAACGTCGACGGCGTTTTCAGAGTATCCGAAAATGTCGGCGATTTTGTCGACAGGGTTTTCGCACACTCCGAAACTGTTGTCGACAATGTCGACAGGATTTCTGCGCCCATAACCGGGTTGCTTTCGGGCGTTGGCAGGCTTCTTCCACGGCAGAAATGCTCCCGCAACGTCGGCAAGGTTTCTTCCATAGCAGAAATACTCCCGACAACGCTGGCACAGTTTCTTCCACGTAAGAAATGCTCCCGGCAACGTCGGCAAGGTTTCTTCCACGGCAGAAATGCTCCCGACAACGCTGGCACAGTTTCTTCCATGGAAGAAGAAAAAAGGAGAGAAAAGGGGGGGGTGAAAATTAGCGGTTAAACAGCTCGTTATTTACCCAACCGTCGCTAATGGTATGCAAGCGCAGGCGGTAGCTGCCGGCGGCGTGTGTAATGCTCATCAGCTGCTGCGGCTGTGTGGCGTCGGGCGAGAGCGCCAAAGCTACGTGCCCCATCGTTCTGCGCAAGTTTAACTCTACACAAGGGTGAATGGCGGGCGCACCGTCGGCATCGCTCACCACCATCATGTCGATGCCGAAAGGACCGGTGTAGACACCCGAGAAGAGTTGTTGCGAAAGCTGCGCCGCAGTGTCGGCAATGATATCGAGCGCGTTTACGTCGACGTATCGGGCGGGTATGGCGCGCTTGTCGGCTTCTGTGGCAAGCAAACTGCCGGTGTACATCCGTTTTGAGGTCTTGAAAATCGACAGCCCCAGATAGCGCACCGTACCGTCGGGATGGCAGAAAAACTCCATCCCAAAGTCGCATATCTTGTTGTAATAGGGTTCGGCGGTGATGCAACCCTGACGGTCGATGATATTGGCACACCAGCCGGCAGTAGAGGGGTCGGGCGTGCGGTCGATGTAACGGATGCCGCGACCACTACTGCTCCACGGGGCTTTAACAACAATCAGCGGATGGCGCAAAAGCAGAGTGCGAAGTTGTTGCATCGAATGTAACACGAACGAGTGGCCCACAATGCGCGAGAGGCCTTTTCGGATGAGCCTTGTTTTTAGTTCGGGTAGAAAGTTTTGTGCCATCCATTCGCGTGAGCTCATACGCCGCACTTCATCAAGCCAACTGTCAGAGGGTAGCATGAGGCCACCGCGCGAAATCGTTGTCAGCTTGCATTTCACCTTTCGATCCCATCCCCATGGTTCAACAGTTAGGTTGCCTTCTATCCCATTGTTACTAAGTAAAAAGCTCGTTAGCATATCGTCGTTCATCAACACGATATGCTGCGTGGCTCGTTTGATGTGACGCAGTTTCTCACGCGCAGCTTCCACATCTGCCACCCATACAATGTCACCCTCTTTTGCCCACAACGCCGGCAGAAATCCTAAATCGGCATAAAAATTTCGTACCATTTTGGGCGGTGTGAAATTGCCCTCGCCGGCAGCTAAGACCAAGTCGTGTTCGGGATTAAAAACGTGTAATACCATCTTTTTACTCTTGCGCGTAATCGTCGTTATCGCTTATCGTTGTGCAAAGATACGACAAAGTGCAGGTTGGGCAAAACGATGGCCACGAAAACACTATCAGACTTGTTTTCTGTCGCACCAAACAAAACGTAAAAAAGAATACAGGCTTACGAACCTGTACTCTTTTTCTATGATAGGACTAAATGTACTGCCACTTTATTCTTCTTCGGGCGTTATCAGTTTGTATCCCTTACCATGAATATTGATAATTTCAACCTGGTCATCGTCTTTGAGATGCTTACGCAACTTAGTGATATAAACATCCATTGAACGTGCGTTGAAGTAGTTATCATCAATCCAGATGGTCTTTAGGGCGAAGTCACGCTGTAAGATTTCATTGGCATGTGAGCAGAGCAACGCCAGCAACTCGTTCTCTTTAGTGGTAAGCTTAGTTTGCTTTTCGCCAATGGTAAGCAGTTGCTTTTGCGTGTCGAAAACAAAGTTGCCAAGGCGGTAAATGGTATTTTCTTTGTTCTTTTTACCATGTACACGACGCAGAATGGCTTCAATACGGAACACCAGTTCTTCCATTGAGAAAGGTTTGGTGATGTAGTCATCGGCTCCAATCTTAAATCCTTCAAGAATATCATCCTTCAGCGTTTTGGCCGTGAGAAAGATGATGGGGATTTCACCATTGCTCTGCCTAATCTCTTGTGCTAATGTAAATCCGTCTTTCTTAGGCATCATTACGTCAAGCACGCAAATGTCAAACTTGGTTTTTAAGAAAGCTTTATAACCAGCCTCACCATCGGGACAGAGTTCTGCAGTGAAACCTTTTGCTTGTAAATACTCGCGAAGCAACATTCCTAAATTTTCATCGTCTTCGCACAATAAAATTTTTAAATTCTCTTCCATAGCTTTAATCTTTTATAATTGGTAATTTAATTGTAAACTTGGTTCCTTTTCCATATTCACTTTCAACGGTGATGTCACCTTTGTGCAGATCTATTATTTTCTTAACATAGGCCAACCCGAGTCCGAATCCTTTGACATCGTGCACATTTCCGGTATGCACGCGATAGAACTTCTCGAACACCTTTTTGAGATTATCTTTCTTGATACCTACGCCCGTATCGCGTATCGAGAGATAAAGCGAGGTATCATCGTTCCATGTTCGGATGTATATGTTAATAGGCCGGTCGGGCTTTCGATACTTTACGGCATTGTCCATCAGGTTAAATATCACGTTCTGAAAGTGCATCTCATCCACATAAATAGTTGAGTTAACGGCTTCTATTTCTGTGTAAATCTTTCCTTCAGTATGTTCTACACGCAGCGTAAAAGTATTGGCAACACTTTCAACCATCTCATTCAAATCAAGCTGTTTCATCTTGAAGATGGCTTTCTTTCTTTCAAACATCGACATCTGTAGCACTTTTTCTACCAAAAAGCGCAATCGTTTAGCCTCGTCGTTGATCACTCCGCCCAAATGGCTCATCATCGAACTGCTCTTCGTTACCGTTTCATCGTTCAACATTTGTGCCGCCAACGAAATGCTACTGATAGGCGTTTTTAGTTCGTGTGTCATGTTATTGATAAAATCATTTCGCATCTCCGTGTATCGTTTTTGCCTAAAAATAATAACGATGGTGAAGATAAATGTTACCAATAAGACCAATGTAAAGATAACCGACGGTATCATAAAGCGCACACTTGAAAAGATATAGCTGTCCATATCAGGAAAGTGTACTTTCACAACGCCCATCTTCGAGGCTGGATCATTTCTGAATAACACCTGCGAATACGAATAATCTTCACCGCTATCAGTATAATCCGAACAGCGATATACTTCTCTTCCATCGGGTGTAGACACTGTAAAGTGATATTGCAGATTAATACCATTGTTCATCAGCTCCGCTTTCAGGTCTTGATCCAGCTGTTTAAAGTTGATACGCTCTCTCAAAGGTCTTTCCGAAGCCGAATAAAGCATCGAATATACAACCTCATCCAGCAATGCTCGCTGATAAACATACCTATTCTTTAATATCTCTTGCATAGATTTGGAAGCCTCAGAAAGCGAGTTCTTATCGCTTCTCAATATCATGGCCTTAGGCATTTGCGAAGGTTTGGAGGTAATTGTTTTCAGTTCGAACGACGAGTAGACCGTACCATCTTTTCCTGCAACCGAATATTGATGAGAGTGTTGAAGACTTCCATCCGGTTGTCCACTTCTTGTTCCTAACGAGTCGTTACGGTAGGCCTTACGCTCGGTTTCATTAATATCTTTCTCTAAATAACGAAGAGTTTCGTTCAGTTCCATATTTCTGGAAGCCTGATACAAAGCACGATTAACAGACTCATCGAACTGTTCCTTTTTCATATCCGCCATTTCCTGAATATATTTCAATTGCAGAAAAAGCAGTCCAAGGAACGAAATTCCCATGATAATGGCTATTGTCCAAATCGTTCTTTTCTTCATACTTGCGAAATTAACAATTTGACCGCCAATATCACCTTAATATGTTAATAAAATACTAAGATATTACGCAGTATTAACAAATTTACTACAAAATAATTACATATAGTAAATTTTCTAATAGATTAAATATACTAGAAAATCGTTCTAAAACTTCTTAATAATGAATGGGCGAACACGCATCAACGTGGTCTTAGGGTTGCCTGCCCACCATGCACCATAAAAATTCTGTGGATAAAAAATAACATGTAGGGCACTGGGAGTAGAGTGTTCAGAGCTTGACCAATACCAGCCTGCAGTTCCTCCACCTGAATACCACAAGGGAGAAGTGCCTCCAGCTTGAACAAATACAGTCTTTACAAGTGGCGTATCCCAATGAATAGAGGTGCTCCCCCCCCAATCGGTCAGCTGAGCTGCATCGTAATTACCCAATGCGATAAAAGCGAGTTTCCATTCGCCAATTGTTGATAGATACCATTCACTAAGTTGTCCTGCGGGAGCTGTTAGTGCATGCAAGGGCTGATAATGCCCGGCTTGATAAAAAGCCGGATAGTTAACGGGGTCATTCGCTTTAACAGAAGGTGTGGGAAGAGTTGTTGCTGGAGTCCAAGTAAGATTGTAACCATCATAATTATTATACCAAGCAGTAAAGCCTGTGTACATATGCGGGGTTTGTTGTGCAGTAATATGAGGACTCCACATGTACCCAGCACCCATTCCTGCGTCTGTTAATGCGATAGCCCTATCGGTAGTGATCATTGCAGCAACGGCTTCCTTCCCATTGGCGTTTCCATATGCCAAGGTACCTGTTGTTCCATCAGAGAAGAGATACTGGAACTTGTAAAGCAATCGTACTTTGATAGTGTACGATTTATTGGCAATCATAGATGACAAACCTTTCAGTGCTATTTTTGCACCAGCCACATCACGCCGATAAAGTTTATCACCACCCGTTATCACCATTTGAAACTTTGTGGCATCAGTTTCAGGAAAGTAATATTGCCACTCGTTGCTCAAGGCAGTGTAAGTATAGTTGGCTGCTTCAGTAGTAGCATTCGCCAAGGTATAGCTATCTTTCACCTCGCCGGCATCATAAGTCACAACCATTGGATTGGCGGCTGTAAATGTTGCCGTTGCCCGTTGTTGTGTAGCAGAGGGTGATAATTGAGTCGCTGCCTTGATATTGGTAATGGGCCAATAAGTTTCCAACTTTATCTTCACGCGTGCCGTAAGATGCTTCAGCTCAAAATCCACTAGCTGTTTTGGGTCTTGGTCTATGAGTTTTCCTTGTACTACAGCTACCAAAGCATCAGCACGCTTCACTTTAAAAGAAGCTGTTGCAGCATGGTAAGTTACTTGTTCGTTCACACAAATAAAGTCATATGTACCATGAGGTAGATACATATAACCTGTTGAAGAGAGTTTTCCACTTGCCATGGTGCAGGCTAGCGAGCCTTTCAATGTGCCACCTTGAAAAGCATAGATATGATAAGTACCATCTTTTAGAGGTTCAGTAGCACGTGTTTTCGCACGAGGTAAGGCTATAGACGAATCAGATTCAACACTTACTTCTGCTTCGAGCCTACCATCAACATCCACTGTATCTTTCATAACAGATAGCGATCGCGTGTCCACTTCTGTTATCGGCTCAAAGGGTGCTTCCCTTAAAAGAAAGTTCACATTACCCCCATTGAGCACCTGTTCATTATTTGCTTCTTGTTCAGTATCATTGTTACAAGATATCACCAGGCAGCCTAAAACTACAATACAAACACACCATATCCATTTATTCTTTTTCATTGTCTTTCCATAAATCTTTTTATTCAACTCTAATTGTTGGTTTTCGTAGGTTTGCTTAGAGTGCTTACAACTCATCTTCTCCCCCTTCACCAATTTCTTCTTCCTCCCATTGCTGTTGTCGATTACCTGTTTCAGCTCCCTTCACAGATGTACAGAAAAAAGCTTCGTCTTCTACTTTTATCACCTGACTCATGGGTTTTACATACGGCATCTTTCCATTTATCGGGTGGAGAAGTAATTCTTCAACTATCCTTATACTTGTATTTCTTTTCATTGTTTTAGCAATTTTAATCCTGCTTAATGAGTAAAAAACTGTTTAAATAGCACATAACCTTTGAAAAGTACGAAAAGGTTCGAGCTCTTTTACATTTTATAATACCAAGATATATCTACATCTCTTATTTTAGGAGTGCAAAGGTAATAATAATAATCGAGTTAAGAAAACTTTACACTTAGTTGAGAATAAAATAAGATATTTAAAACTTAATAAGCCAGCTAACACTTAGAAACTACATGACTGAAATTCAACCACTTAAACATTTCACCTTTTCTTTATTACTAGTAGCTACATTCCATTGATACTGATACTGATTCTATTACAAGTGACTTCTGATAAAACTTAAGGGGAAAAACTTACTATAAACTTCCACTTAGAGAGAACCAACAAAGAATAAAAAACAAATAGACCAAGAAAGGTAAACGATCAAAAGAGCAAGCTCATCTTGTTATCCTGAGCTTAATAATAAAATACATCTTCATCAACTGGCATCAAATTCATCTTTTCATTCTTCCAATCTTTTATTTATTCACCTTTTATTTATCTTTGCATTTATGAAAGAAAATCATCAAATATCGGTTGTTATCAACACGTATAATGCCGAACAGCATCTACAAGCCGTTATCAATAGCGCAAAGGGATTCGACGAGATACTAGTGTGTGATATGGAAAGCACCGATCGAACTGTTGATATTGCAAAAGAGAACGCATGTAGAGTGATAACCTTTGAGCGCGGAAACCACAAAATTGTAGAACCAGCCCGCCAATTTGCCATCGAGCAAGCGCAGTATACATGGGTTTTGGTATTAGATGCCGACGAACTGGTAAGCGATGCACTACGCGAATATCTTTATACACACATCAAACGCACCAATTGCGAGGAGGGTTTGTATATTCCGCGCAAAAATTATTTTATGGGACGACTGATGCATGCCGCCTATCCTGACTATATTTTACGCTTTTTCAAGAAAGAGGTTACACACTGGCCTGCCATTATTCATGCAGCCCCCGTTGTGCAGGGACGGGTCATTAAAATTCCGCACAACCACAAAGAACTGGCATTTGAACATCTGGCCAACGATTCGATAGCTACGTTATGCCGAAAAATCAACGTCTATTCGGATAATGAAATGGAGAAGCGAGCACACAAACACTATGGTATCATGTCGTTATTGGGCCGCCCGTTGTTTCGCTTTTTCCGGTCGTATGTACTGAAAGGTGGCTTCAGAGATGGTATTCCCGGATTTATCCACGCTGTTTCGGATGCCGTCTATCAGTTTGCTATCGTTGCTAAATGGATGGAGCGGTGGAGAAAAGTCTAATCAGAATGTTTTAAAAGACTATTTAATCTACTCATTACTTGTTGCTTGGTGAAATCGCTATATATTCCTCTTTTTCTTTGTAAAAGATGCTTCTGTATAAGTCTTTTTGCTTGTTGATAATTCCCTTTCTCCATATACGAAACTCCTGCCATATACACAGAATCGTTAATAAGTGATTGAGCCCATTTTATACCTTCACCATGCCTACCATAGGCGATAGAACTTAAGGATTTCTTTCGAATATAGTTAAACTGCGCAACGGCTTCATCAAACTTATCATTAAGAAAGAGTGCCATACCATAATTATATAATACCAAAACATCTTTAGGTTCTATGCGCATCGCTTTTTCAGATGACAGTAAGGCATCAGTATGGTTTTCTTCTTTGTAATATAAAGAAGACAATTCAGTAAATATATAATATTCTTTGGGGTACTTTTTTGAATAAGCAATTAGAAAACTCTTTAACTGCTCCCAATCACTGGTCTTTTTAAGCCTATTTACTATTTCTTGGAAGTGCTGATTCTCTTTTTCAGGAATATAACCATCGTTCATTTGCTGTTTCTTTTTTTATTTTACACTTTTAATCAGCATTCTTCAGCAAGAAACTTTTAAAGTCGTCAAAGTGGTTGCTCAATGCAACTGCTTTTTTTTCTGCGTGCATAAAAGCCGCTAACTTAGGTGGAATACCGATGGAATGCTGAAGAACAGCTTCCACTGTTTCCTTGAATTTAGCTGGATGTGCTGTTTCACAAAACAGTCCTATCTCATCCGGAAGCAGCGATTGACATAACGCCTGATAGCCGCAAGCACCATGCGGGTCGAGTATATAACCCGTTTCTTCGTAACAAATACGAATGGTTTTAGCAATTTCAACATCACTAAAAGCATATCCGCTGATATCTTTCCTTATCTTTTCGTATGATTGTTCGTACAGCTCACCTATTCTTGCGAAGTTGCTTGGATTACCTACATCCATCGCATTGGCAATTGTCGGGACGCTCGGCTGAGGTTGATAAGCCCCTGTTTGCAGGTATTTATAAAACACATCGTTGGCATTGTTGGCGGCGATAAACCGTTTCACGGGCAACCCCATACGATGAGCAAACAAGGCTGCAGTAATGTTTCCAAAGTTGCCACTCGGTACACAAACCACCCATTGCTGCGCTTTGCCCATTCGCTTCATCTGTGCGTAGGCATAAAAATAATAGAAAGCTTGCGGTAAAAAACGAGCTACATTAATCGAGTTAGCCGAAGTTAGTCGATGTTTTTGATTGAGTTCGGCATCCAGAAAAGCCGATTTTACAAGCGTTTGACAGTCGTCAAAGGTACCATCGACCTCAACGGCAATAATGTTTTGCCCCAAAGTGGCAAACTGACTCTCTTGTATCTTGCTCACTTTATTTTTAGGATAAAGCACAAAAACATCGATACCGTCTACCCCCAGAAATCCATTGGCAACAGCCGAACCGGTATCCCCACTGGTCGCTACCAACACATTGACCTTTTGTTGCGGCTCTTTTGCAAGAAAATATTGCAGCAATCGTGCCATAAATCGCGCACCCACATCTTTAAAGGCAAGGGTTGGACCGTGGAAAAGTTCGAGTGTATAGATATGGTCTTTGAGCTTTACGACCGGACAATCAAACGTCAGCGTGTCGTAGACAATAGCTTTCAGAGCCTCTGCATCAACATCTTCAGCAAAAAATGCTTCGGCAACAGCAAGTGCTATCTCTTGAAACGTCAGTTGTTCGATATGGTCGTAAAACTTTTGTGGTAAACGTTCCAGTCGCTCGGGCATATATAATCCCCTATCGGAAGCCAATCCTTTGATAACTGCTTCACTGAGACTGACGGGTGGCCGACTGCCTATTAGTACTGTAATACCTCATATTTTTATTCGTATTTCATAAAGGTTTGCATAAACTGTTCTAAGTGCAACAGCCCATATTCGCCTTTTTTACAACTCTCTTCGTTATAAGTTTCAACGCTGTCAGGCTCTATTCCCTCGTACCAAATAAGAAAAGGCACCGGCTCGTCTACATGTATGCGCATCTCAACAGGTGTGGGATGATCGGGCAAAACAGCAATACACACTTTCTCCTTTCCATTCTTTACCGCTTCGTACATGGGGCCGACAATACAGCGATCAAGGTCTTCTATGGTTCTTAACTTCAACGCCAAATCACCATCATGCCCGGCTTCATCGCTCGCTTCGATATGAAGATAAACAAAATCGTCGGTTTTCAAGGCTTCCAAAGCTGCTCTCACTTTCCCTTCATAATTTGTATCGGCAAGTCCTGTTGCACCCGGAACGATAATATTTCTTAATCCCGCATAATGACCAATACCTCTAATCAGGTCGACAGCCGATATTACTGCACCTGTCTTTACACTGGGAAAAAGCTGCATAAGAGTTTTCATCGAAGGCCGATAGCCGCCGCTCCACGCCCAAATACTATTGGCTAAGGGTTTGCCCTGCACAGCCCTTGCCTTGTTAAACGGATGTTGTGAAAGCAATTCTTGCGATTGCAGAGTCAGCCGATTAATCAGTTCGGCCGTTTCTCGGGCCGTCATTCTGCCATCCTCTACTATATCTTCCCATCCTTTTTCGGGTTTTACGAGCAATGGTATCCATGCTTCATTGGGATGATCGTGTGGTGGAGCACACACCAAGCGTTTGCTTCCACCCCTGATAACCAGCAGATGTCGATATTGAATACCGGTGATAAACCTAACACATTCGGTACCCAAAGCCTCATTCAGACTTTTGATAAGAAGGCCGCTTTCTTCGGTTTGCAGATGTCCACCATGATGATTCAAAATTCGCCCATTCTGCAATGAGATAAGATTGCAACGCATCGCCATATCATCAGGGCGCATATCGTAGCCTATCGAAGCCGCTTCAAGAGGCCCTCTACCTTCGTAAACCGCATTTAGATCGTAACCCAAAATAGCCGTATTGGCCACTTCCGATCCCGGATGAAAGCCCTTCGGAATGGTCGATAAGCAACCCGTCTTACCCATTCGGGCCAACTTATCCATGTAAGGCGTATGTGCATATTGCAGCAAAGTTTTTCCACCGAGTTGTTTTACAGGATGATCGGCCATGCCATCTCCTAATATAATAAGGTGTTTCATCTTTGTTTCAGGTTTTAAATGTTGGCAATACTCATAATATTGGCAAACACACCAGCTGCCGTTACCCCTGCTCCAGCCCCATATCCTTGTATTTGCATGGGGTATTCTTTATATCGTTCGGTGGTCAGCAACACGATATTGTTAGACCCCTCCAAATTATAAAACGGGTGTTCTTTGCTTACAGCCTTCAGCGTAACAAGGGTTTTACCATGATCCATCTCTGCAACAAACCGCCATTTCTTGCCCTCACGCTCCAGCACTTTACGTCTTTCTTCAAAATCAACATCCAGTTCGGGCAAGCGTTTCCAAAACTCTTCTACCGAACCTTGAAAGTAACTGTCGGGCACAAAAAGTGCTTTATCTACATCATCTTGTTCCACCGGATAGCCCGACTCTCGTGTCAGAATAACCAATTTACGAATAACGTCTTTTCCACTAAGATCTATTCGTGGGTCGGGCTCGCTGTAACCCTGTGCCTTTGCACGGCGAACTGCTTCTGAAAAAGATACCTCGGCAGACATTTCGTTGAAAATAAAGTTGAGCGTTCCACTCAAAACGGCTTCTATTTTGAGTATGTTGTCGCCTGAATTTTTCAAGTCGTTGATGGTGCCGATTATCGGAAGGCCGGCCCCGACGTTGGTTTCAAACTTGAATTTTACACCCTTTGTAAGGGCTGTTTGCTTCAGTTGGACATATTTTTCATACTCAGACGATGCCGCAATTTTATTGGCAGTAACAACACTAATATTATGATCGAGTAAAGGTTGATACAGGTCTGATACCTCTTTACTGGCCGTGCAATCTACGAACACGCTGTTAAAGATATTCATATCGATAATACCTTTCCGCAGCTTATCGGGTGTACAAGCCTCTGCTGTTTTCAGTTCATCCCGATAAGTCTCAGGATGAATACCGTTTCTATCCAGCAACATATACTTAGAACTGGCTATTCCGACTATTCTGAGTTTTAAGCGCGAACTCTCTTTCAGCTTTTCATACTGTTGTTTAATCTGTTCAATCAGCATACCGCCCACAGTGCCCACGCCACAGATAAAAAGATGAAGTTCTTTATAATCTGACAAAAAGAACGAGTCGTGAATAACATTAAGTGCCTTTCGCAAATATGTTGAAGCCACCACAAAAGAGATATTGGTTTCGGATGCACCTTGTGCACAGGCTATAACACTAATACCCGACCGCCCCAACGTACCAAACAGTTTTCCCGCAATACCCGGTGTATGTTTCATATTCTCGCCTACAATGGCAATGGTAGCGAGCCCGCTCTCTGCATTCATCGGAAACATAGCCCCCGTGCTGATTTCTTTGACAAACTCATCGTTCAGCACCTGCACGGCCGCAGCTGCATCTGCATCGCGCACACCAATAGAGGTAGAGTTTTCGGAAGAGGCCTGACTAACCAGAAACACAGAGATACCGTTATCGGCCAATGCCGTAAAGATACGTCGGTTCACGCCGATAACACCCACCATAGACAAACCTGTGACTGTGATAAGCGTGGTTCCGCTGATGCTGGATATTCCCCGAATAGGTTTATTGTTGTTTTCTACCCGCTGGCGAATAACGGTTCCCCGCCCTTTGGGTTTGAAAGTGTTTTTTACTTTGATAGGAATATTCTGCACACAAACGGGGTATATCGTGGGCGGATAAATTACTTTGGCACCGAAGTTACACAATTCCATCGCCTCGATGTAACTCAACTCGTTAATGGTATAAGCCGACTTGATAATCTTCGGGTCGGCCGTCATAAATCCATCAACATCCGTCCATATCTCCAAAACCTCTGCATGCAGTGCAGCCGCTAAAATGGCAGCGGTATAATCAGACCCTCCACGCCCCAGATTGGTCGTTTCTTCGGTATCGTTGTCCATGCTGATAAAGCCCGGAACCAAAGATACACGGGGCAAAGGTGTAAAATAATCTTTTACCAGCTTATTGGTCAGCTCGCTGTCGAGCACGTTTTTATCGTTCTTGCGATGCGTTTTGATAAAGTCGCGGGCATCCAACCATTTAGCCCCCTTTATCAGTGTGGCCACGATGTGCGAACTTAACCGCTCGCCATAACTTACAATGGTATCTTGTGTTTTTTTGCTCAGGTCGCGAATAAGATAAACACCCGAGTAAAGACTACGCAACTGCTCGAGTAGCGAATCGACGGTATGGAAAAGTTTTTCACGGTCGGCCGTATCGGTAATAATGGTATCTATCATTTGATGATGCCGTTCTACCATCTCGTCAAACGATGTTTTCCACCCCTCATCGCCCTTTAATGCCTGTTGTGAAGTGGCGAGCAGCTGGTCGGTAATGCCGCCCAATGCGCTTACAACCACAATAACGGGCTGCCGCTTGGCCTCGTTTTCTACAATATGCTTCAAGCATAACATACTTTTTACAGAACCTACAGACGTTCCGCCAAACTTTAAAACTTTCATCTTTTGGATACAATATGTTACTATTATGTTGCCCCAAAACAAGCGGGGTAAAACAGAATTTGGTTACAAAAATAGCAAGAATGTTACGATTTGCAACATATTCTATCGATTATTAGCTACTTTTGCACGCAAATACTTATTAATAGTGAGAAGATGTAAGTTGACAGTCGAATATATTACCAACGCTTGGTAATAAGATTACCGATGCTTGGTAAACACATTACCAACGGTTGGTAATGATGTTACCAATGTGTGGTAATGGACTGAAAAATATTACATCATACATACAACGTTAAATTAAGCAGATACAAACAAGATGATACAAGAATATCAGTTGCGACTTTTACCGCATCAGGCAGTTAACGAACAAACCGTCAGCGACTTTATTGCGCGAGATAAAGACATAGATGTGCGCACAATAAACCGGGTACGAGTGCTGAAAAAAAGCATTGATGCGCGCCACCGCACGATATACATTAACCTCTCGGTGCGGGTGTTTATCAACGAAATGCCTACCGATCTGGAATACAAAGAAACGTTGTATCCTGATGTAAGGGGTAGAAAATCGGCCGTTGTAGTGGGCGCCGGACCCGGCGGATTGTTTGCTGCACTGCGCCTGATAGAGCTGGGTGTACGCCCGATAGTGATAGAACGGGGAAAGAATGTGCAAGAAAGAAAGCGTGACTTGTCACTAATTACCAAAGAACAGCGGGTAAACCCGGAAAGCAACTACTGCTTTGGAGAAGGCGGCGCAGGCACTTTTTCAGACGGAAAGTTGTACACACGCAGTAAAAAACGAGGTAGTGTGGAAAAGATTTTGAATGTCTTTTGCCAACACGGAGCTGCTTCTGCCATCCTCGCAGACGCACATCCGCACATCGGAACCGATAAATTGCCGGTGGTTATTGAGCGGATGCGTAACACCATTGTTGCTTGCGGGGGCGAGGTGCACTTTAAAACGAAGATGACCTCGCTGATACTTAACGACAACAACGTAGTGGGCGTAAAGACCATAGAGGCCGAAACAGGATGCGAAGAGGTGTTTCGAGGACCCGTAATCTTGGCTACGGGGCACAGCGCAAGAGACGTTTATGCGTATCTCGCACAGGCAGGTATCCCTATCGAAGCAAAGGGTTTGGCCGTAGGCGTACGTTTGGAGCATCCGGCAACACTGATAGATCAAATACAATATCACAATAAAGAGGGACGGGGTAAATATCTTCTGGCGGCTGAATACAACTTCGTGACGCAGTCGGCAGAGCGCGGCGTGTACTCGTTTTGCATGTGCCCGGGCGGATTTGTTATTCCTGCCGCCACTGATGTGCAGCAAATTGTGGTCAACGGGATGAGCCCCGGCAATCGGGGTTCTAAATGGTCGAACAGTGGGATGGTGGTAGAACTGCGCCCCGAAGATGTAGAAGGCGATGACGTTTTAAAAATGATGCGGTATCAAGAGGCGTTGGAACAACTGTGTTGGCAACAGGGAAACCGCCAGCAAACAGCTCCGGCGCAACGTATGGCCGACTTTGTGAACGGGCGTTTAAGCTACGATTTACCCAAAAGTAGTTATGCACCGGGGCTGATTTCAAGTCCGTTGCACTTTTGGATGCCTGAAAACATCACCCGTCGATTACAAGAAGGTTTTAAGAAATTTGGCAAAATGAGCCACGGCTTTCTTACTAACGAGGCGGTATTGATAGGCGTAGAGAGCCGTACCTCGTCGCCCGTGCGCATCATTCGCGATAAAGATACCCTGCAACACGTCTCGATAGGCGGACTATTTCCTTGTGGCGAGGGAGCCGGTTATGCAGGCGGCATTGTGTCTGCAGCAATTGACGGCGAGCGTTGCGCTGAGATGTGCGCCCGTTATCTCCATGCCTGAATCGACAGGAAGCAACCGGTTGACAGACCATAGTTTTGCAGGTTAGCGAATATTCCGTAATTTTGCAGGTTGTATCAATAGATATCAAAGAGAATGAACCATACAGTAATTCAACGCAGCAAAGCATTTTTTTCAAAACCATTTTTTCACGATCAACGCACCATCCTTGCCTTATGGATGCTACTTTCTGTCGTGGCAATGGTGCTAAAACTAAACCGTTCGGATAACAACTTTCGCATTTTTCGTGGAGTTTTTTGGCATACCATAGAGGGATTGCCGCTGTATGAAGCCTATCCCGCTGAATATTTCGACATCAACCACTATGGTCCGTTCTTCTCAATAGTGATTGCTCCCTTTGCTGTGATGCCCGTTTGGCTGGGTCTTTTGTTTTGGAACATCGCCCTGTCGCTGACATTATATTTCGCCATTAGTCGTTCGGGATTTCAATATGGTCAAAAGCTGTTTCTCTTTTGGTTTTGCTCTGAAACGCTGCTTACATCGCTTTTTATGCAGCAATTCAACATTACCATTGCAGCTATCATCATTGCCTCTTTCTTTTTAATTGAGAAAGAACGCGATTTTTGGGCTGCTTTTCTCATTATATTGGGTACGTTGGTAAAGCTCTACGGCGTTGTCGGACTGGCTTTTTTCCTGTTTTCACGTCACAAAATACGTTTTACACTATCGTTATTGTTCTGGGCTTTGGTGCTCTTTGCCGCTCCAATGCTCATCAGTTCGCCACAATATATCATGCAGCAATATGCGGAATGGATAGCCTGTCTGGGCGGAAAGAACGTAGAAAACATCCACTCGATTGCACAAAACATATCGGCTTTGGGAATGGTGCGTCGCATAACGGGTAATGTGACCTACTCAGATTTGTGGTTGATTCTGCCTGCATTGGTTATCTTCTTTTTACCTTACCTCCGTATTAAACAGTATAAGAATGCGGCTTTTCGGCAAACATTGCTGGCCTCTGTACTGCTTTTTGTGGTTCTTTTCAGCACAGGCAGCGAATCAAGTTCGTACATCATCGCGCTAAGTGGCGTCTGTATTTGGTATTTTTCTGTACCTTGGAAACGGGGGAAGGCAGACGTGCTGCTAATGATATTTGTCTTTCTGCTCTCGAGTATGGGTTCGTCAGACCTTTATCCACGCGAGTTCAAGCGCGAAGTGATACAACAATATGCCCTAAAAGCATTACCATGCCTCATCGTTTGGTTGCGCCTATGCTATGAAATGATGACGAAAAATTATGCCGAGAAAATCGAACAGACACAATAATTAAATTTCTATAAGCGATAAAGTCTCAAGTCGGCATGTATAATATAAAGAAAAGAGAGGATGCAGAATAAACTTTTGCATCCTCTCTTTGTTGATTCGGTAATTCAATAATATGAGTTTTAACCGACTTTTGATGTACTGTCAGCGTGCTTAACTTACCTTCTCCAAGCGTTTCATAATAGAAAAGATGAAGAGGGCAGACAGCAGACAGCAGACAATAAGTACACTCCACACCATCCACAGTTCCATATCGCCCCACAGATAACCAATAATAGCGACCAGGTAGTTACCAATCGCAGTGGCAACGAACCAACCACCCATCATCATACCTTTATACTTGGGAGGAGCAACCTTCGACACAAACGATATACCCATGGGTGAAAGAAGAAGCTCGGCAAATGTTAAGATTAGGTAGGTAGAGATCAACCAGTTCGGTGAAACTAAAAGATTTTCGGTAATACCCTTTGTTTCTACGGCAGAAGGCGTGGGCAAACCGACTGAAGCAACTGCGAGAATCATAAATCCGCAGGCAGCAATAAGCATTCCGAAGCCTATTTTACGAGGAGCAGAGGGCTCTTTTTGCTTCCGTGCGAGGTAGCCGAAAACTGCCAATGAAACGGGAGTCAGCGCCACAACGAAGAAGGGATTAAACTGTTGAAATATCTGCGGCAGGATTTTAACTTCAGGATCCATCGTGCTATAATTGAACATTATACCGATGACTGAAGCAACCAAGAGTAGGCACGAGATCGCTTTCGGTTTGGATGCCTTCGACTGAAAAATATTGAAAGCGCTGTAAACGGCGACTATGGCCAACACAAGATTGAGGATATCAAACCCTAATCTGTCTAAGCCCGATACAGATTTTGCCGTGTAATCGCGCGCGAAGAACGTCATCGTTAAACCATTTTGGTGGAATGCCATCCAAAAGAATATCACCACTGCAAAAACAAGTAGCAGTGCAATGATGCGTTGCTTGGTTTCCGCCGGTGAAAGTTCGCCCTCCTGCGGTTGGCCATTGCTCTGCATCGCTTTTTGCTTATTATTCATGTCGGCATGCTTGAAAGTGGAGCGGAAACCAAGGTAAATCAGCATGGAGACCACCAACGAAATACACGCCACACCAAAACCGTAATTATAGGCCTTAGAAAGTTGTTCGATATAAGTGGTACAGAAGGTAGCCATATCTCCCGTAAAATGCTGCGCTGCCTTCAACTGTTCGAGTAATAAACTACCATCAGGCTTGATGGTTCCATCGAGAAACTGATGCGCCAACGATGGAATTTGGGGCTCATACGTAAAATTAGCTCCCGACAACACATAATTTGTTATCTTCGTCGCCGCGGTAGGCGCAAAAAGTGCACCAATATTAATGGCCATATAAAAAAGGCTAAACGCCGTATCACGTTTATCGCGTAACGACGGGTTGTCGTACAGATTCCCGACGAGAACTTGCAGATTACCTTTAAAAAGACCCGTTCCGCAGGCAATTAGCGCCAGTGAACCGAACATCATTGCTTTTCCTGCGAAGTCTGCTCCCGTTGGAACGGCCAGTAGAACGTAACCGATAAACATAATTACGATACCGCCGGTAACCATCTTTCCGTAACCGAACTTGTCTGCGAGAATACCGCCAATTAGGGGCATAAAATAGACAAATCCCAGGAAGCTGCCGAAGATTGTTGACGTTTCGGCAGCGGTATAACCGAACTTGGCTTGTAGAAACAAGGTAAAAATGGCAAGCATGGTGTAGTATCCGAACCGCTCACCCGTGTTGGCAAGTGCCAATGCATAGAGTCCTTTGGGTTGACCTTCAAACATAGTTTTTATTTTTAGTGAATAATTTGTTTTATCAGAATTTATTTAAAAAATAGGCGAACCATCGCAAGTTACCGATAGAAAATCTTTTCTTTTCAGACCTCATTCATCTAATAATAACCGGAATTTAAATATTCTTGTTCCTCCCCCACTCGATTACAATCAAAATTCAATTGCGTCCAACACTCTGTCACACGGATAGGTTTAAAAAACTATTACACCCGACATGCATCCATCCGATGATGACTAAAACTTAATTGCGTTTCTTTGTCAAATCGAAGAGATAGGCAGCTTTCATCACAATATTGCCGAAGTTCGACTTGCCGAAATAGTCGCGCTTGCTGTCGCCATAGATATTCCCCAATCCATAATAGTATCGAGCCTCTACGAGAAAGTGCCCCACACGCGGAATACTATACTCTGCCCCAATTCCGGCAGCTATTCCGTAGTCGAACTTACGTTCCACAGGCATGTCCTCTTGTTCCTTCACCTTATTGGCCCGATCGGTCAGATTTCTCTGTGTCAACGCATAGTTGATGTCGGTTTGCTCGTTAAGGTAGATACCCATTTGCGGGCCTATCTGGAAAAAAAACTGTGCGCCACGTGTCTCTCGCCCCCACGCCAAATGCGCGAAGATAGGAATTTGTATGTAATTGATGGTGCGGGCATATTTCTCGGCTTGTCCGGTAGTTGAATTAATGACCGTCGTACCGTCAATCTTGCGAATGTCTTGCCGCCACCCGATAGAGGCATAATTTACCTCAGCGTAGACAGAGCACAGCGTGCTGAAGTATTTTTCGCAGACATAGCGCAAAGACAAACCGCCGGTAAACCCCACGTGCTGACCCTGGTCTACCTTCGGCATAAAGCCC
The DNA here is from genome assembly GCF_000614205.1 of Hoylesella saccharolytica JCM 17484. Taxonomy (GTDB): domain Bacteria; phylum Bacteroidota; class Bacteroidia; order Bacteroidales; family Bacteroidaceae; genus Prevotella; species Prevotella saccharolytica. The sequence continues at coordinate 26,112 of NZ_BAKN01000019.1, read as the reverse complement.
ACCGAACTTAAAACTGCACCGCCGTTGATACCCAGCGAGAAATCGCTGCGATGCAAACCAACTTGTGCAGTTGCCGACAGGAATGCCCCCCAAAAACACAGAATGACAAACAGTCTTTTCTTCATATCAATAGCTTAACGCCTCGATTTTACGCTCGGGCGTGTAATGGATAAGCATAAACTCTGAATTTTGCATACCCCCTGAGCCGACGCGCTGGAAAACCAGCGGCGACTGCAAGGCAGTATAGCCGTTTTGTGCCTTCGCGCCCATAAAAGCACTGCCCAACCGGTGCAGACCACGCAAAAAGAACTGTGCATGGTCGTAGCCCGTTAGAGCGAAGCGCGGCAACGACGATTGCATGGGCACGCCAAACCATTTATGATAATGATTTTCGAGTTGACGCGTGGCAGCCGACAGCGGATTATAATAAAACGTTGTCGGGATATAGGTGTTATACTTAAAAAAGTTGTTCAGATTTTGTTTGGTGTACATCAGCCATTCGGTATAGCCGAAGAGCGACACCATGATGCCTGAAGAATTAGCCGTGAGTCCGTTAATTTTTGCCAGCGCCACGTTCAACTCGGGAGAGCGCCCCGAATTCAGCACAACCACATTGGGCTGCGTACGACTGAACGCCCGCGCAAACATTTCCTCGCTCGACTTCAAGTTGGTGATACTATACTTCACCCCGCGCGCATCCAATCTGCTGCGCAGACCCGACGTAAAAACACCTTTGCGACTGGTGCTGTCGTTGCAATCTATAAAAATAACGTGCTGACCGCTGAATCTCTCCAGAAAGGCATCGAACGTAGCATTGTTCAAGTCGTCGGCCGAGCGATACACCTGGAAAATTTGCGAATTTCGTGCCACCTCGTCGCTGCTGATTGAGAAAGGTATCACCAGTTTGATGCCCTCCGTTTTGCAGAAGTTCGCAAGCGGACGCACCTGCGCACTGTACAACGGACCGAATATAATATCTCTGTTACGTGCTGCGGGGTCCAGCAGTGTTTGCCGTATATCTGCATCCATTGATACGTTCCACGCCCGAACGTCTACCGAGATGCCTTGTCGCTTTAAGCTATCGCAACCCATTAACAGTCCGCGATAATATTCTATCATTCGCTTTCCATCGCCATTATCCTGATGCAGCGGTAACATCACGCCCACCCGGATAACTTTGTTCTGAACATTTGCCGCGCTCTTAGTCGGCGTCGCAGCGGCCTGTGGTTTTACCTCTGTTTTAGCATACGGAATAAAAATGTAGTCGCCCCGTTTCAGTTCGTAGCCCTCCATCTTCATGTCGGGGTTCGCCTCAATCAGTTCTTCGAGGGTTATTCCGTAGTTTTTAGCAATTCTGTACAGTGTGTCTTTCTTCTTCACCTGATACATCTCGCGCCACTTTCCGGTTTGTGCTTCAATCGGCATGCCCACCGTCAACGCAACGAGAAGCAAACAGGTAAAAATTCGTTTAATTGTTGTTTTCATGAGTTTTTGTTATTTTACCGATGCAAAGATACATAATAAATAACAAAAAAGTATTACAACCCGCAGTTGAATTTATAAAAGCGATGGGTGTGCAGGCTCATCTCATCGATAGGGCTGCTACACCCACTGGTATTATCCCGCTTACGATCGTTTTACCAGTTCGCTATTTTCTACTTTAACAAAAATTGTTTCTTTGGTTGCCGCGTTGTAAAGACTGAAGTACATCACCCCGTCTTTTTCTTCAGTGATACCGTCGTGCACCCAGGTGCCCGGTGCAAAATTATTCTTCTCTTCAAATTTTTTCAGCATCTCCTCAAAATTCTTCGGCAACAAAGGATTCGATGGCTTCCATTTTTTATTGCCACCTTTACCCGGTTTCGGTTTTTTGGGTTTCTTCACCAGCTGACTGCGTCGCTCTTTCATCATAATAAGCGTCTCTTTGATAATCAAATTAATCTTATCGATAGTTTGTCCTATCAACGCTTTATCCTCATCCGTCGCAGCCACAAGATAGGCAGCCTCCAAGTGTTTGCAAATGTTCTGTACCAGCACGTTATTGGCCGCGCGAACGGTATCGCTGCTCGGCAGCTTTGCTTTCGTGGTCTCTTCCGCTCTGTCTTCGCGCACTTTCTTAAACCCGGTGTTCACCTCTTCGAGCATCTCCGTAAGTTTTTTCAGCTTTAATGCCTCCAAGGCTTTTTGCGCTGTCTTTGTCGATAAGTCGCGCATCATTCCTTCGATGTGCGCCGTCTTTTCGCCCATATTCTCCTTAACCAGTCGGTGATACGTGTTCACAATGGGTATGAGCTGCTTTCCCGCCGCTTCTCTCTCCTCGATAGGTGATTTTCCGGCCACTCTGATTTCGCTGAATAGCGAACGCACAATTTTTGTACGCTTCTCATCTTTTTTGAGCCATCGTCTCTGAAAGAACGCTTTTCCTCACCACTCGGGCAACATCGCTCTCGAACTCAACCGCCTCTTTCCACTTCTTGAAATCATCTGCCGTTAGAAAAATTTTGGTGGGGTCCAAGTCTTTAACCGCTGCATAAATACGCATTTGCATGTCGGCGTGTAAGCCGAGCGTCAGCACAGAATAAGTACGAATACCAATAGTTTTGTAGTCTCGCATGATTTTAGGTTTTAAATAATTGATAGATTGTTTATGGCGGTAAAATTATACTTTATTTTTGATATACCAAACATTTTAAAAGAAAAACTTTTGTTTTTTTGATAACAAACTTTAGATGAACCTACAAAAAGTTATCTTTTTTAGTATCCAACAAGAGGAGGACACATAAAAAGTTATCTTTTTTAGCTTCCGACAAGAGAAGGATATATAAAAAGTTATCTTTTTTAGCATCTGACAAGAGGAGGACACATAAAAAGTTACCTTTTTTAGCATCCAACAAAAGGAGGATATACAAAAAGTTATCTTTTTTAGCATCCGACAAGAGGAGGACACACAAAAAGTTACTTTTTTTAGCATCCGACAAGAGGAGGACACATAAAAAGTCACCTTTTTTAGCATCCGACAAGAGGAGGACATATAAAAAGTTATCTTTTTTAGCATCCAACAAGAGGAGGATATTTAAAAACTTATCTTTTTTAGTATCCTCCTTTAAAATACCATTACAAAATATTCACTTATTACGGGTTCTCTCTCGATTTACTCTTAAAAACCGTTATTGTCAGAGGGCCATATATATAATAAGGTGTAAATGTAGCCAATTTTCTGACATCTCTATTGTTTTGCTTCACAAAATCTATATCTTTGCAAAAATCAATTGCAGAAGATAAAGATGAAACGAATACTTTTTATACTCATTCTGTTGTGTGGGTGGGGCGTTTCGCTCTCGGCGCAAGAGATTTATCAGGAAATTATGCGGCTATCAAAAAAGGTAGCAGAAGATAAGTCGAAGGACCTGGAGACGCGAAAGGTGGCAACGTTCAAAGTAGACGAGTTGAAATATATGGCGATGAAGACGCGAGAGCTAATGCCCGACAGTACGGTGCGCGTACTCGATGTGCAAGCCTACGCGATGTACGACTTTGTAAATCTCTTTTTGCGGCGTTTGGGCGAAGCGAAAAAGAAGTCGGCAAAAGAAGCGGTGATAGCTCGCTTTCGTGCAGCTCAATTAATAACAGTAGGTTTAATGATATGGACCACGACCTTGTGCTAAGCTATTATGATAACAGTAATTATCTAACGCGCTTCTCCCTCGATACCGATTGGGTGAAAGCTCTGGCAGAAATTAGGTCGCAAAGATAAAGATTGTTGGAGAGGGAATTCTTTGCCAACCGTAAAAATATAAAGTTAGTAGAAGAGGAATTATCGGCTAACTAAGAAAATTAAAGATGGATTGAGGGAGATTTGTTCACTGACCGTGAAAATTATTCTTGGAAGAAATAGTAATACCAGTAGGTGTTGCCATAAACCTGTCGTACGGCGTTCCGCTGCATGTTTTTATCAGAAAACTTTTTATCGAGCTCTTGAAAATCCTTAAAATCGGCGTCAAGCACGTCGTCTTTGTAGATGATTACGGGGTTCGACCGCAAATGTGTGTAAAGAATTAGAGCCTCACGGTAGTGCTTGGGCAAACTGCGGATATCGGCGTAAAGCTTCCGAACGATTAGGGCAAACTGATTGAGGTTTTTGTCGAGCAAACAGGCGGTTAACAGGTAATCGCAAGCCGCTTTGCGACGTGTTCGTAAGGCAAAGTCTGAAAACAATTCGTTTTTTTCGGTAATCGAGCGGTTGAAATCTATTCTTCGCTGATTTTCTTTGTCAAACAAGCGGCTACCCTCGGGCAACGTTTGCTTTTCTTTATTCACCGTTCGGGGACCATTCTGTAACTGTTTATTTTTGGTGGCAAACGAGCGATTGCCATCTGTCAACTGCTTATTTTGTCCTGCAATCGAACGGCTACCCGCTATCAATTCCTCATTACTATTGTCAACCGGCTGGTTGATTTCTGTTTCTTCTTGTTTTTCAGTGAAGTCAGAGGGGTTGAGGCCAAAAAGATGTTGCAGCAGGAGGTTGTCGGGCAGAATGATCCATCGCACCGCACGCTGGTTGGGGAACAGCACGTCAGACTTTCCCACAATGGGATACTCGAAGAGCTTCTCGCCAAGGAGGCCCGCTTTCGACAACGCAAAAATGCGCAGCGACGTAAGGGAAGAATCGGCCTCTGCCATTTTTTTACCCTCCTGCAAGGCGTCGAGCGGTCGGTTGGCCAGCAGTTCTCGCTCTATCTTCAGGCGGCAATGAAAAATTTTATCGCTATTGCCGATAAACACGGTGAGGAGCATCAGCACAGCGAATAGCATATAGCTAACGGTGGCGAGCCTTATCGCTTCCTCACTTTTCGACAGTTCTCCTCGCGGATAACTTACACCTTCTTCCGCTTTTTCATCATCTTTCTGCAAATAACTTATACCTTCTTCTGTTTCCTTATCGTCTCTTTGCGAATAACTTACATTATCTTCTGTCTTTCTATCAACTCTTTGCAGATAACTTACTACATTTTCAGCTTTCTCGCCAGCTCTTCGCAGATGACTTACACAGTCTGCTACTTCCCCGTTAGCTCTTCGCAGGTAACTTGCGCCTTCTTCTATTTCCTCGTCAGTTTCTTTTTGCGGACTTACAAAAACAAACGATTTCCTATCCCTTTTCCGTTGATATCTCCAAAAAAATACAACATACAGCAGGCAAATTGCCAGCAATGCTCCGTTGCGAAAAGTAAATAGGGGTGTGTCGGCATGAGGATCGGTAAAATCGCCCGTAATTAGGCTAAAACGACAAATGATGGAACGTAAGCGCCCACAAACCAAGGACCATCAAACGTAAGAAGACGGTTGATAAAATATTTTAGGAGGTAAAGAAGAGAAGTTATCGCAAATGCTCCCACCCATTCATTGTAAACTATCGCTCCACCCGTCAAAGCGTGCATATTTGCCGCTATGAGGTCTGCTTGATAATGAAAAACGTAAGCAAATGTAAATGCAACGAACAGAAATGCGCACGAAACACGAATTAATCGCGCTCCGCACCGTGGATAAGAAACTTTCATTTATTGTTTTCCTGCTGCTTCCTTAATACAACCGCCGAACGTGCCGGTAAATACAGCTTCAACCACGCTTTATGTTCCGGCGCATAAAGTGCATCATAGTTGGTCAGGTGTACCATCTCGTCATCTGCCAATCCGTTGCCCCCGAAACTCTTGTTGTCCGTATTTAAAACCACATCGTAGGCACCTATCGGTACGAGGAAGCCATAATCGGTGAAAGATTTTACGGGGTGAAAGTTGAAGACGAACAATAATTCGCCGCGCGTGAAAGCTAAAATCTGGTCACCATCGTGATGCCATATCTCTTGTAAAGGTAACTTATTGAAGCACCGCTCACTCTTAATCACTTCCAACATCCGTCTGTCAAAGTCGCCCAAATAATGATAATCTAAGTCGGGGTTATCAACGAGATTCCACTGTCGACGTGCATATTTGTGGCTCCAACCGTTGCCTGAACGCGGGAAATCAATCCATTCGGGATGTCCAAACTCGTTTCCCATAAAGTTAAGATAGCCTCCGTTGATGGTCGCCAAGGTAATCAAACGAATCATCTTATGAAGTGCGATCCCTCGATGAACTAGCTCTGTCTCATCTCCCTTTTTGAAGTGCCAATACATGTCAGCATCGATCAACCGGAAGATGATGGTCTTGTCACCAACAAGCGCTTGGTCATGACTCTCGCAATAGGAGATAGTTCGCTCGTCAGACCTGCGATTTTTCACTTCCCAAAAGATGGAACTTGGCTTCCATTCCTCATCTTTCAGCTCTTTGATAGTCTTTATCCAAAAGTCAGGGATATTCATTGCCATTCGGTAGTCAAACCCATACCCCCCATCCGAAATACGCGCAGCCAGTCCTGGCATACCGCTGACCTCCTCAGCAATCGTTATTGCATTGGGGTTTACCTCATGGATAAGCGCGTTAGCAAGTGTAAGATAGCAGATAGCATTGTCATCTTCATGACCGTTGAAATAGTCACCGTAATTAGAAAAAGCTTCACCCAGTCCATGACTGTAATACAACATGGACGTAACCCCATCGAAACGAAAACCGTCAAAATGATATTCCTCGAGCCAATATTTGCAGTTGGACAGCAGGAAATGAATAACCTCATCTTTCCCATAATCAAAGCAAAGCGAGCCCCAAGCAGGATGTTCGTGCCTGTCACCCGGATAAAAGAACTGGTTCGGGTCGCCCGCAAGGTTTCCCAAGCCCTCCGCTTCGTTCTTCACCGCATGCGAATGAACGATATCCATAATTACAGCCACCCCATTCTTGTGCGCCGCATCGATTAAGGATTTCAGTTCTTCGGGTGTTCCAAAACGCGATGAGGCAGCGAAAAACGAACTGACATGATACCCGAAACTTCCATAATAAGGATGCTCTTGTATAGCCATAATCTGTATACAATTGTACCCGTCTTTCACAATACGCGGCAAAACGTTCTCTTTAAACTCGTTGTAGGTACCCACTTTCTCAGCATCCTGCCCCATACCAATGTGGCATTCGTAAATCAGCAGCGGGTCAACAATCGGTTTAAATTTTTCCTTCGACCACACAAAAGGCTTCTCTGGCGCCCAGGCTTGTGCTGAAAATATTCCTGTTTGTTCATCTTGCACTACCCGCTGGCACCATGCCGGAATGCGTTCGCCCATTCCACCGTTCCAATACACGTGCATTTTATACAAATCACCGTGCTTCAACGCCGCATGCGGAAGCATCAATTGCCAGTCACCCGTTTCGGAAATACGCTTCACCTGATACGACTCCGTTTCCGTCCATTCATTGAAATCGCCCACTAAAAAAATTCGTTCGGCATTTGGCGCCCACTCTCTGAAAACCCATCCAGTGGGCGTTGGATGCAGTCCGTAATACGCATAACCATTCGCAAAATCTGTCAATGCGACCTTTCCGCTCTGCGTCAGTTGGTTCAATTTCCACAAATAATGCTCGTGCCGACCACGAATAGCCTCTTCATACGGTTCTAGATAGCCGTCGTTCTTTACCAAACCGATATGCTTTATCTTATCGGTTTTCCGAGTTATCTTACTTTCCGGATTGTTACCGACCATGCTTTTGCGCGTGTTTGTTGTTGTCATCCCATTATCGTTTAAAAGAAAAGATACCTTGTCAAAACATCTTCAGTGAAACCACTTTCGCGCACGCGCGAACCTTTTATTATTTATTCGTTAATGCGCAGTCCGTTCTCATATCGTCCGCGAGCCTTGATTTGTCCGTTACGATCTTTCTCAATAAATCGACCATTACGTTCACCATTTAGATAAGAGCCCTCAAAGCGAATTCCGTCTTTTTCTTCTTCAATAGCCGGACCATTACGTCTGCCCGCCTTATAAGTACCCTTAAACTTAGCGCCATTGGCATAACGAATTACCATTTCTCCGTCTAAGTTACCATTCAAAAAGTTTCCTTCAAATACGTCACCATTCTTCTTTACCAATTTTCCGCGCCCACTCTGTCTATCTTTTTTCCAATCACCGGTATAATTATCACCATTTGTCCATATAAAAGTGCCCTTTCCATCCTTGTCACCTTCTAAAAAATGACCTGTATAGCGGTCGCCATTAGCATATTTAAAAATACCCTGACCCGTACGATCTCCCTGCACATAATCACCCTCATACACGTCACCGTTCCGAAATTTGTAGATTCCCTTTCCGTTCTGTATGTCATTTTCCCAGTTACCCACATACACATCACCATCTGCATAACGGTTGGTACCTTTTCCCGAACGCTGGTTATTCACCCACATACCTTTATAACTCGACCCATCTCCCCAGTCAAACAGCCCCTGACCTGACTTTTTATCGTCCTCCCAGTTACCATCATAGTAAGCTCCAGTAGCAAATGTGTACCGTCCCTTTCCTTGCCGCTTATCTAGTTCCCATTCGCCTTCGTACTTGTCGCCGTTATAATAAAACATGGTACCTTTTCCATGTTGAAAATCCCGAAACCAAAGACCTACATACCTATTGTTGTTCATAAAATAGTAAGTACCTTGCCCGTGTTGCTGGTCTTGAAACCATTCTCCCTCGTATTTTTCACCGTCTGCAAAAGTATAAACACCAAATCCCTGCCGTCTTCCTTTTACATACTGGCCCTCATAGGTATCTCCATTCAGATATACCGTTGTTCCTTTTCCATTGGGCTTTCCTGCTTCCATTTCGCCTTTATACTGCCCCCCGTCTTTGGTTTCACAAGAACCCAATGTTATTTTCTGTGCAACACCGGTGAAAGGAACCATCATTAGGAGCAAAAAGATGATTTTATTTTTCATGAATTTAGCTACTTAATGAATAAATAATAGGTTTCAAAATTAGGAAAATTCAACCGAACAGCAAAATGGTTTAGTAAAAATTAAGAGTCAAAAGAAAGTCCCTTATTTTAGAGGAAATGAGCCGGTGTTTCTCAAGAGTATAGGTTTGAGTTTACTAAAGCTGTACCTTCGAAATTCAATATTATTCTTTGGCCAAATAAAAGAAAAGGGGAATAATAAGCTGGAGAAGTGAATGAACAGAAAAAGAAAAGCCTGAGAAACTATAAAATATTAAAAGAAGTGCAATAAGAAAACGAGTTCAAGAGCAGAAGTACGAAGATAAAAAGGAAAAAAATGAGAAAAGGAAACAAAAGAGAATAAAAAACAAAATGTATCCTTGTTGTAAGGATACATCGCACGCTAAATAGAGAGGTTATATTCTATATCTTATAGATGAGCGGTAAACGAGGCTCGAACTCGCGACCCCCAGCTTGGGAAGCTAGTGCTCTACCAACTGAGCTATTACCGCCTATGGAGCCGATACCCGGACTCGAACCGGGGACCTATTCATTACGAATGAATTGCTCTACCAACTGAGCCATATCGGCCTTTCAACGCACACAAAGGCTACCCTCGATTAATGCGAATGCAAAGGTAATTTATTTTTTGTGAAGCTCCAAATATTACAATTACTTTTTGCAACAGCTATACGAACAAACCCGAAGAGTTAAATTATTAACTTTCCGGGTTTGTTTATTGTTAAATATTTATCGTTTTTTCGCGACTCGCCATGTAAAAAAGCAATGACTACAAAAAATACTTATAATTAGAAATTGTACACAATACCGATACTTGCAACAGCCTGATTAAAACCGTTAACCAACTGGAATTTAGTTTCTGCGGTAAGCGAAAGGTCTTCGGTAAGCTCATAATCAGCACCGGCACCGGCGTTTATACCAAATCTGTGAGTGGTAGATGAGTAGTCGTCTTTTGAATAATTGTCGTTGATATAGGTGATACCACCGATCGGATACACAGTAAGCCGATTAACAATGGGGAACAAATAATGGCCATCTACATTAAAATCCCACATCGAGCGACCTTTATTTTTGATGTAAGCATCAAAAGATACTGCGCCTCTTACCCTGTCGGTAAACTCGTATTGACCCATAACGCCGATACCGATACTTTCGATTTCGCTTCCAAAAAGAGTTCTCACGCCTATCGATTGTGCAGATGCTACTGTGCTTGCTAATGCAAACAATACCATAAAAATAACTTTTTTCATCTTTTGTTGAATAATTAATTAATAATCATTATATCCTTATCAGGAAATACAATCTATAAAAACACATGTTAGAAATAAATTCACTACTATCCAAAAGTGGGTTTAAAGACTACCAAATACGCAGTCTATGCGCTGCAAAGATAGGCAAAAGGGAAGAATAATTTATACAAGATGGTGCTTTATTACGATGTTATAACTTACTATAAGAGTTATATACAATATCTTATACCAAAACAACGAAACGATAACGGGTATTATGCCGTTATCGTTTCGTTGTTTATCAATTACAATAAAATTGCTATGCGCAGGACATTTAAAACTCTGCCGACTTAGGTGTTCGGGGGAAGGGGATTACATCACGAATGTTTTGCATCCCGGTAACAAAGAGAATAAGTCTTTCAAAGCCCAGGCCAAAGCTCCATGAGGGCAAGAGCCATACCGGCGGGTATCTAAATACCACCACATATCTTTCATGGGGATATGTCGCTCCTCTATCTGTGCAACCAATTTATCGTAATTTTCCTCACGAATACTTCCTCCGATGATTTCTCCGATCTGCGGAAACAGCACGTCTGTACCCTGTACCGTCTTTCCGTCGTCATTAAGTTTCATGTAGAAAGCTTTGATTTCTTTCGGATAATCGGTCATGATGACAGGCTTTTTAAAGTGCTCTTCGACCAGATACCGTTCGTGTTCGCTTGCCAAATCGGCACCCCAACTAATAGGAAACTCAAACTTTCGACCTTTCGCCACAGCCTCTTCAAGTATCTTTATACCTTCAGTATAAGATAGTCGGACAAAGTTTTCGTTAACAACACCTTCCAAACGGGCGATAAGGGTCTTGTCAATCATCTTGTTAAGAAATTCCAAATCATCCTTACAATGTTCCAAAGCCCACCGCACGCAATACTTAATGAAATCTTCTTCCAAGTCCATTAAGTCAGCCAAATCTATGAACGCCACCTCCGGTTCAACCATCCAAAACTCTGCCAAATGGCGTGGGGTATTGCTATTTTCGGCACGAAACGTCGGACCAAAAGTATAGATTTGTCCCAAAGCAGTTGCTCCAAGCTCACCCTCAAGCTGTCCACTTACGGTCAAACTGGTCATCTTTCCGAAGAAGTCGTCTGTATAAATAATCTTTCCTTCCTCGTCTTTTTTCAGATCGTAGAGATTCTTTGTGGTTACTTGAAACATCTCTCCAGCCCCTTCGGCATCGCTTGCTGTGATGAGCGGTGTATGAAAATAGAAGAAGCCATGTTCGTGAAAGTATTGATGAATGGCAATAGCCATATTATGACGGATACGCATAACGGCACCGAAAGTATTGGTGCGAAGGCGTAAATGAGCATGCTGACGCATATATTCGAAACTCTGTCCCTTCTTCTGCATCGGATAATCGCTGCCACATGCACCATAAACCACGATGTCCTCACATTGTATTTCTGAGGCCTGTCCCTGCCCCTGACTCTCTACGAGCTTACCTGTCACACCAATACAAGCGCCTGTTGTGATTTGCTTTAACAATTCATCGGCAAACTTTGTGGGGTCAACAACAATCTGTATATTATTGATTGTGGAGCCGTCATTTAAGGCGATAAAATCTACTACCTTACTGCTACGATGCGTACGAACCCATCCTTTTACATTAATATCTGTGCCGAAATGGGTACTGCTCAGTGCGTCCGCAATCTTTATTCTGCGAATTGTTTCCATATTCTTTGAGAAAAAGAAATCAAGGAGTTAAGAAATCAAGAGATTAAGTCTGTAAAAAACACCTTATTGCAAACTGCTTTAAAGCCTGCCTACAGGCAGCGTTCTGCTTATCCTCTTATTTCTTCACCCCTTCATTTCGTATTGTTTATTCGAATGCTCCCATTCTTAACATATCTACTTCCTTTTCTGTCAGGAAGCGCCAATCGCCCCGACGGAGATTCTTTTTTGTCAAACCGGCAAACTGAACACGGTCTAAGCGCACCACTCGATAGCCTAAGCTCTCGAATATACGGCGTACAATGCGGTTTTTACCACTATGTATCTCAATACCTACTTGCGTTTTGTCCTTATCGTTTGCATATTCGATGGCATCTGCATGCACCTCTCCGTCCTCCAAAGTAATGCCACTTGCAATTTGCTGCAAATCGTGTTCGGTTACTTCTTTATCAAGGAATACGTGGTAAACCTTCTTTTTAAGGAACTTGGGGTGAGCCAGTTTGCTGGCCAAATCGCCATCGTTGGTAAGCAGAAGAACACCCGTTGTGTTGCGATCAAGACGTCCCACAGGATATATTCGTTCAGGGCATACTCCCTTAACAAGATCCATTACGGTCTTGCGTTGCTGCGGATCATCGCTTGTTGTTACATAATCTCTCGGCTTATTGATCAGCACATACACTTTCTTTTCAAGTGAAACGGGCTGCTCATGAAAGATAATTTCGTCGCTGCGCAACACTTTTGTACCCAATTCGGTTACAACATTGCCATTGACTTTTACCACGCCAGACTGTATAAACTGATCAGCCTCTCGCCTACTGCATACACCAGCATTAGCCAAAAATTTGTTCAGACGTATCGGTTCGTTAGGATCGATATTTTCTTCTTTATACTCGATACGCTTCTTCAAGCTGTATTTGGCATTCGGGTCATAGTCGGGCGTACGCTGACGATAACCTCCCTGATTATATCCGCCGCGTTGCTGATATCCGCCACGATTGTTATAACCACCCGGATTATATCCGCCACGAGGTTGATAACCACCCCGATTGTTGTAACCACCTTGATAAGGACGAGGTTGATAGTTAGCACGGGGCTGATAACCACCTTCTTCATTGTTATTATAACGCGGACGATAGCCTCCCTCCTGACGAGGTTGGTAGTTGCCGCGAGGTTGATATCCGCCTTCAAAACGAGGGCGATAGCCTCCTTCTTGTTGAGATTGATATCCGCCATGGGGTTGATAACCACCCTCACCCTCTACATTATTATTATACCGGGGACGGTATCCACCCTCGTGTCTGGCTGATAACCGCCACGATTATTATTGTAACCACGTGGCTGATAGCCCCCATTTTCATTATTATAATTATTAAAACGAGGACGATAAGGCCTTTGTTGGGGTGCTCCCGAACTTTGAAGGCCTGCTCCGAAGCCTTCCGGACGGAAAGCCTCTTCATTGTTTCCACCGCTATTACGGTCTGAACTGTATGCGCGTTGCGTATGAATACGGGGGCGTTGTGCCCTTACGCCGGCATCACCATACGTTTTAGAATAAGTTGCTTCTGTTTCGTTAAAGCCTTCACGGCTTCCCTCCTGCTGTCCTGCGGACATGTCTTGAGGATTCTTTTCCATTTCTGTTTCCATAATTTTTTACTTCTTTTGTAACCTCACGGTTGTGTTAATATCAATTATTCTCTATTCCAGTATAATTCCACGGATTGATTTTCATCAGTTCTTTTTTCACATTATTGTCTACATTCAGCCCCTGAATAAAGGCATGAATGGTTGTTTCGGTCATCTTTTCGTTTGTTCGTGTAAGTGCCTTCAACGCTTCATAAGGGTGCGGATAACCTTCTCTGCGCAAAATGGTTTGTATAGCTTCGGCCACCACCGCCCACGTTTCGGCAAGATCTTCCGATAGTTTTTCTTCGTTCAAAATCAACTTACGAAGTCCTTTCAATGTACTCTGAACAGCAATAAGAGTATGCCCCAGAGGCACACCGATGTTGCGCAGCACGGTAGAATCGGTTAAATCGCGTTGCAATCTGCTCACGGGTAGCTTTTCAGACAAGAATTGAAAGAGCGCATTAGCTATACCAAGATTGCCCTCACTATTCTCAAAATCAATCGGATTGACTTTATGCGGCATGGCACTCGACCCCACTTCGCCCGCCTTTATCTGTTGTTTGAAGTATTCCATCGATATATACAGCCAGAAATCGCGGTCTAAATCGATGATGATGGTATTGATACGACGCATCGCATCAAAAACTGCCGCCAAGTGATCGTAATTACTTATCTGGGTAGTTAGTTGTTCGCGAACCAGCGAGTTTTGCCTTTACGAAGTCATCGCCAAACTTTCGCCAGTCAACAGTGGGATATGCCACGTTATGGGCATTGTAATTGCCTGTTGCGCCACCAAACTTTGCCGTTGTTTTGCAGGCTTTAAGCAGTGCCAACTGTTCTTCCAAACGATAGGCAAACACCTTGATTTCCTTCCCCAAACGAGTTGGAGAGGCAGGCTGACCGTGTGTTTTGGCCAGCATCGGCACATCTCTCCATTGCTCAGCATACGTTTGCAACTGGGCGATTAGTGCCTCTACCTGAGGATAATACACATTTTGCAAAGCCTCTTTCAGCGAAAGCGGAACGGCGGTATTGTTGATATCTTGCGATGTAAGTCCAAAATGAATGAACTCTTTATAGGGTTCTAAGCCGCCGATGGTATCAAATTCTTCTTTAAGAAAATATTCTACCGCCTTGACATCATGATTGGTTATGGACTCAATGTCTTTCACACGACGGGCCTGCTTTTCGTCGAACCGAAGGTAAATATCGCGCAGTCTTGCAAAGATGGCCGGATTTACAGAGGCCAATTGAGGCAAAGGTATTTCGCAAAGAGCGATAAAATACTCAACCTCTACCCGCACACGATACCTGATAAGAGCGTATTCTGAGAAATAGTCGGCCAGCGATGCCGTCTTCTCTCTATAACGACCGTCAACAGGAGATATGGCGGTAAGCAAATCAAGACTCATAAATCAATACGTATTAATGGACTGCAAAATTAACAAAATTAATCGACATAGCACACCTTTCTATATGATAAAGATACTTAAAACCATTGTTTAACGGCAAAAGAGTGAAAAGGTGCAAGAGTAAAAATACAGATGCCACAACATGAAATGTGGAAAATCAGAGATTGAAAAATTCATAAGTAAATTATCCTTATCCAACAAGCGATTACTCATTAATACACATTACGTTAGGTACTCTGAAGATTTAATTATCATTTCAATCACCTTCAAAGGAACAAGGAGAGGTTTCAATTTGTTACTTTTTTAACCTTTTATTACATATTTACTTTTCTCTTTTCCTGACAAATAACATTTCCAATCTAGCGAAAAAATAGGGATAAAATAGCGAAAAAACAGCTTTAATTTTCCAAAAGCATAGGTTGTGAGGTACAAAAGCATAGGTTTTAGAGAGTGAAAGCTATTCTTTTGGCTTGCAAAACCTATGCTTTTGGCACCTAAAAGAATAGCTTTTGCAAACCCACCTCTCAACTCCCTTTGTTTAAAGGCTTTTCAGAGCAGCGGTGAGAGATGTTTTTCCGACTTTGTTGAAAAAATGGAAGAATGATAAAAAGCCCATCTCTTTAAGCTTAATTTCGATTAGAAAATCGCAGAGAAGTTGTGTTATAAACGGTAAAACGGTAAAAAGAAAACCTACACGAGTGTCTTAGCTACTTGCCTTTACCAAAGTGAGCGATGTCAATAAACGAGAGAATAGTCTGTTGTTTCACCATTAATTCGTTTTGTCTTAATTCGTAACAAATTCCTCCTCTTTCGTAAAAAAATATCTAACTTTGCAAACAAATTTATATTAGGTGGCATGAAATATTATTTCTTGTTTTTAGCATTTTGCACGTGTTTGGCAAATAATGTGCAGGCACAGTCGGTGCGTTCTGCATCTGTTGTCAATAACCCGGTTAAGGATATTATCGTAAAAAACTACGAAGATTCATTGGCTATTTATTATAACCGTATTTATAATACGCCTGCATCGGCTGTCAGCCGCATCGACAGTATGCAGTATAGCCCGGTGTTGTTACGTCCTTATCAAGGTTTCAGACTGTTTTCTCCGCTTACTTATTATCAAGATATTATTTCCGGAAGGCTTGGTCCGGATGATAAAAACGAGATGCAAGCGTCAACACCTGCAGACACTTCGATGATTTCGCGGATGTTGAACGATGCCATTGTTAATGTCTATCTGAAGCGGCCTGACTTGGTTTTGGTTTCTGATGCAAAGTTGCACGCCATTGCTCCGAACAAAAGTGTCAATCCTATTATTATCAAATCGGATGTGGGCGTGAAGCAAAATATTCCACAAACGCCCATTGAACAAGAGCAACAAGCTGTAAATGTGGTGGTGGTGAAGCCTAATTTTTGGAACTTTAAGGGCGACTACTACCTGCAGTTTTTGCAAAACTATGTATCGGGCAACTGGTATAAGGGGGGCGAAAGCAACTATTCTATGGTGGGCTCGGCAGTGCTTCAGGCCAATTATAACAATAAACAAAAGGTGAAATGGGAAAACCGTTTGGAGCTGAAATTGGGTTTTGTAACTTCTAAAAGCGATTCGCTGCACAACCTCAAAACCTCTGAAGACTTGATTCGTTATACCGGAAAACTGGGTCTTCAAGCTACTAAACGATGGTATTATACCATTCAGTTGGTGGCCTATACCCAATTTTTGCAGGGTTATCGCAACAACAACACACAGGTGTTTTCCGATTTCATGTCACCGTTCAACGCCAATCTCTCTCTCGGTATGGATTACAACGTAAGCGCATGGAATAAAAGACTGACGGGTTCTGTGCATCTGGCACCCCTCGCTTACAACTTTCGCTATGTTGATCGGCTGGCTTTAGCCACCCGATACGGATTGGAAGCAGATAGCCACACTCTGCACGACTTCGGTTCGGAGTTTACCGTCGACCTAATGTGGAAAATGTCTGAGATGATGAGTTGGCAAACTCGCCTTTACGGATATACCACTTATCGCCGGTCGGAAATTGAATGGGAAAACACCATCACATTTAAGTTTAATAAGTATATCAGTTCTAAATTCTTTATATACCCCCGCTTTGATGATGGTACCGGACGGGATGCTCACCACGGTTATTGGCAGTTTAGAGAATTTGCATCTATCGGTTTCTCGTACAATTTCTAACGAGCCGGCATGGTAAAGACCAATGGCGCGATTCAATTTGTTCCGCTGTTGCGCATTGTGCTGATGCTTATCATCGGAATTTTGGTGGGCGATGCCTTGCAAAATACCGTTCCTTCTGTTGCTTACTTTGTTTTGCTTGTGGGGTTTCTTGTGCTTTTCTTTATTGTCAGGAAGCATCCCTTGCTATCAGGTAACATTATCTTTTTAGCCGTTTTTGCATTCGGGGCATGGCTGTTTTCGCTGAAAAAGAACGATTTACAACGCTGTCCGACTGATGTTCCGTTGGTTTATACCGCTGTTGTGTACGATGTTCCAACTGTGCACGGTAAGGTTTTAAAATGTAATTTGTTAGTTATCGACACCGAAGATACGTCACAATGCGAACCTTTTAAAATACGGGCGTCTATCCTGCGCGATACATTGACCCTTCAGTGGAAAACCCTTGTGCCCGGCAAATGTATTCGCGCGCAATCTGTATTGCGCAATGATTTTACGTTTCAAACACATTCGCATTTTTCTTTCCAGCGCTGGATGGCTGCCCATCAGATAAAGGCTACCACTTTTATTTATTGCGACGACTGGCAACAGACTGTAGCTTCTGAACGTCAATGGGCTGCTTTATCCGTATGGCAACAGCTGCAACTGCGCCTGCTGAACTATCGCCAAAAGCTTATTACCCAAACGTGGAGCGGAAAGTTGAATAAAGATAAAGAAGCATTATTGGCCTCTGTAACGCTGGGCGAGAAGTCAAAGCTATCTCAACGCCAACGCGATGCGTATAATCTGGCAGGCGTTTCACATGTGTTGGCGCTTTCAGGCCTGCATTTGGGTATTATCTATACCCTTTTATCTTTGTTTTTTTCGTATTTAATTGGGCTGTTTGTGCCACGAGAGTGGACACACCTCTGCGCTCAAAGCATCGTTATACCTGCAGTGTGGGGCTATGTCTTTCTGGTCGGAATACCGTCAAGTGCTGTTCGGGCAGCCGTGATGATTTCGGTTTATGCTGTTGTTTCTCTGCTTAATCGTGAAAAAATGTCGGTCAATGTTTTGGCTTTGGCGGCTGTTATCATGTTAGTGTACAACCCAATGCTGCTTTGGGATGTTGGTTTTCAGCTTTCGTTTGTTTCCGTACTTTCGATATTTGTGTTTTATCGACCGATTTATCATTTTGCAGGAATAAACCGATGGGGGCGTATTCCCGCCTTTCTTTGGGGACTTATCGCAGTTTCCGTTGCTGCTCAGATAGGTGTTTTCCCTCTGGTTATTTATTATTTTGAGCGGTTTTCGTTCTATTTTATCCTCTCCAACGTCATCATTGTGCCCATTATGACGTTATTGCTATATACGGCCTTGGTATCTTTGGCGTTCTGGTTTATGCCCGAACTAACCCGACTATGTTTAGCCTTGATGGATATGCTTTTATCGGTAATGAACGCCACTGTATCTTTTTTCTCGGGTGGTGTTGACCATTTGCAAATCAACGGGGTGCAAGTCTGCCTGATTTATTTGCTTATTGGGTGCCTGTATATGCTGACGAGGTATGTGTATTTTTTGTATTCTCCGATACGGTATAACTGATTTTTATTACCTTTGATAGTGATGCAACGTTATTTTATCTATTTTTCTTACGACGGAAGTGCGTATCACGGCTGGCAGATACAGCCCAACGGCAACTCTGTTCAGGCAGAATTGCAAAAGGCATTATTTACCATTTTGCGGCGACACATTGAGGTTGTGGGAGCCGGCAGAACAGATACCGGCGTACACGCACGAATGATGGTGGCTCATTTTGACGACGAATCAGCACAAATAGATGGCGAACAGCTGACTTATAAACTAAACAGAGTGTTGCCTTACGATATCAGTGTTCTGCGAATTATACCCGTAGACAGTACGATGCACGCCCGCTTCAGTGCGCAGCGACGCACTTATCATTATTATGTTCATCTTGATCGCGACCCATTTTGTAGGTTTACCTCCTGCCGACTTTACCAAGCACCCGACTTTGCACTGATGAACAAGGCTGCCCAACTATTGTTGCAGACGAAAGATTTTGGTGCTTTTTGTAAGAGTCATTCAGATGCAAAGACCACGTTTTGTGATGTAACCGAAGCGCAGTGGATACAACTTACAGCAACAAAATGGTATTTCAAGATAACCGCCAACCGCTTTTTACGCAATATGGTTCGGGCCGTTGTGGGCACATTGCTGGATGTAGGATACGGGAAAGTGACGCTTGAAGCTTTTAGCGAGATACTCAATTCGCGCTCGCGTAGCAATGCCGGCGAGTCAGTTCCGGGGCATGCCTTATTTTTGGAAGAAATAGAATACTGATATTTATTCAGCCTTCAGCACACTATGGTTTGGTTATTATTTGCTTTTTTATCGGCAGCCTTGCTCGGTTTTTACGATGTATTTAAGAAGCAGGCTCTGCAAAACAATGCCGTTATTCCCGTTTTATTTCTCAACACACTGTTCTCATCGTTCATCTTTCTGCCTTTTATCGTTCTTAGCAGCACAACCTTTCTGCTCAACGACACGCCTTTTTATGTGGCGTCGGTAGGTTGGGAAACGCATCGATATATCTTATTAAAAAGCGTTATCGTACTTTCTTCATGGGTTTTCGGCTATTTCGGAATGAAGCATTTGCCACTTACCATCGTCGGACCAATCAACGCCACGCGCCCCGTATTGGTACTTATGGGCGCCATGTTGATTTTCGGCGAACGCCTTAACCTTTTGCAATGGGTGGGTGTATTGTTAGCCATAGCCTCTTTCTTTCTGTTAAGTCGGAGCGGGAAACGCGAAGGCATCGACTTTAAACACAACCGATGGATTTATGCCATTGTGCTTGCAGCCTTGCTCGGAGCTTGCAGCGGACTGTATGATAAATATTTGATGGCACCCGTAGAGGCCGGTGGAGTAGGGCTTGACCGTATGGCTGTGCAAAGCTGGTACAACCTTTATCAATGCGTTATGATGGGTGTGGTATTGCTTCTGGTTTGGTTTCCAAGTCGCAAACACACCACCCCCTTTCGTCCACATTGGGC
Source organism: Hoylesella saccharolytica JCM 17484 (assembly GCF_000614205.1). Taxonomy (GTDB): domain Bacteria; phylum Bacteroidota; class Bacteroidia; order Bacteroidales; family Bacteroidaceae; genus Prevotella; species Prevotella saccharolytica. The sequence goes on along the minus strand of NZ_BAKN01000019.1, from coordinate 5,991 downwards.
CATTTTGTGCATCAGTGTTTTTCTCAGTGCCGCCGATTTTATTTATTTCTACGCCCTAAGTCAGCCTGGAGCAATGGTATCGGTGGTGTCGATGGTGCGGCGGGGTAGTGTTATTGTTTCGTTTATGTTTGGCGCCCTGCTGTTTCGCGAGAAAAATCTAAAGAACAAAGCCATTGATTTGTTGCTTGTTTTATTGGGAATGCTCTTCCTGTATTTGGGGTCAAACGGATAATAACCGATGTGTTGGAATGCGCCCGCTTGCCTTTATCCACCCATCTGCCACGAACTCAAACACTTAATTTTTGCTTTTCAGCCAAATTACACTAACTTTGCAAGGGTATAAATCTAAGGTAATATGGCAAACAATATGTTCAAAGGATTGGGGATTGCACTCGTTACACCCTTCAAGCAAGATGGTACGATAGATTATGATGCATTGAAACGACTGGTCGAATATCAGACGGATAACGGTGCCGACTTTCTCTGTATTCTTGGCACAACAAGCGAAGCCCCATGCCTTGACCGTGAAGAAAAAGAAGAAATCAAGCGTTTTGTCGTTGACCTCAACCGCGGGCGGTTGCCCATCCTGATGGGATGCGGTGGCAATAACACCCGCGCGGTGATACAAGAACTGAAAAGTATCGACTTGCAGGGCATCGATGGCATTCTTAGCGTTTGTCCGTATTACAACAAGCCCTCGCAAGAAGGGCTGTATCAGCACTTCCGACAGATAGCCGAAAACAGCGCGTTACCCCTTGTGCTCTATAATGTGCCCGGTAGAACCGGCATCAATATGCAGGCCGAAACCACCGTACGGTTGGCCAACGATTGTTCGAACATTATTGCCATAAAAGAAGCAGCGGGAAGCTTAGAGCAGGTAGACGAAATTATTAAAAATAAACCCGAACACTTTGAAGTATTAAGTGGCGACGATGCCCTCGCTTTTCCGATGATTGCCAGCGGAGCCTCGGGAGTTATCTCGGTTATCGGAAACGCGCTGCCCAAAGAGTTTTCGCGAATGATTCGCCTCGAATTCAACGGCGAATACGAGCCCGCCCGCAAAATACACCACCGTTTTACCGAGCTTTACAGTTTGCTTTTTGTCGACGGAAATCCTGCCGGCGTCAAAGCCCTGCTTCACGAAATGGGCTTCATCGAAAACGAATTACGCCTGCCCCTTGTTCCCACGCGCGTGGCAACTGTACAAAAAATGGCAGCCATACTTAAAGAGCTCAGAATATAGGCTCTTTACCCCCGGTTTTCTTTATTTATAAGTAACGATTCGAGTGCGCCAATGCACCCGCAGAGGCCTTGCAACTATTTTTTTGCCCTCACGCTGTACGTTCCATTAAAATTTATCGTACGTCCGACCCCTCGGATGTACGTTCCATTAAAATTTATCGTACGTCTGACCCCTCAGATGTACGCTTCAAAAAAATATCGTACGTCTGACCCCTCAGACGTACGTTTTATTAAAGTCTATCGTACTTCTGACCCCTCAGATGTACGCTTCAAAAAAATATCGTACGTCTGACCCCTCAGACGTACGTTTTATTAAAGTCTATCGTACTTCTGACCTCTCGGATGTACACTTCAAAAAGTTTTAGCGTATGTTTTAGTAGAAAAATATACGCTTTAATTCTTTTTATCTCACGTCAGAACTTCGGCTGGGCGTTAGAAACCGTATTGTATATGCCGATTGGGGGGCAAATACCTATTTTTGGGTATTGCCATTGTTACATTTATCGGCTATTTTTGCATCTCTCTTAAAAAGCCACTTAAAAGGCGTAGAAAACCGGGCGTTTTATCGCTTGATATAAAACTTAGGAACACGATTATTTAAAAGCATCTTTTTTACAAACCACCGTTTTGATGAGCTACAAAAAGATTGTTTACACTACCTTTCAATTGGGCTTGTGCTGCATATTTTTCTTTGCGGCCCAACGGCTCGCGGCGCAAAATACAACCACTTTGCAGGCTATGGTGCGTGATGCCGGCGGAAAAGCTATCGAGCAGGCCACTGTGCTGCTGAACAATACGCTGCATGGGGTTTCTGACAAGCGGGGGCAGATTTCTTTTCGCAACGTCAGGCCCGGCGAGTATGCTTACACGGCATCGTGTGTGGGGTATAACGAGGCGCAAGGGCGATTGGTGGTGAAAGGCGACGGAAAAGATACGTTGCAGATTGTGTTGTGGCCCTTAACGCTGCAGTTGGCAGAGGTTACCGTTACGGCTCGACAGCAGGCTATGGGGGCAAGGTCGATTATCGGGCAAGAAGCTATTCGCCATTTGCAACCCAAAAGTGTGGCCGACCTGCTGCAACTGTTGCCCGGTGCACTGACGGTAGACCCTACGTTAAACACGATTGCGCAGGCATCGTTGCGCGATACCGAAGAGAATATGAACAATGCCATGGGCACGGCGATTATCATCGACGGGGCTCCTGTAAGCAACGATGCTAATCTGCAGGCACTTTCTACGGCAAAGACGGGGGCCAAATCGAGTAACAATGCCGACGGAATGGATAGGCAGACAACGGCATCGAAGGGGGTTGACTTGCGCACGATAAGTGCCGATAATATCGAGCGGGTTGAGGTTATTCGCGGTATTCCCGGCGTAGAATACGGCAATCTTACATCGGGCGTTGTGCTGATTAAAACCAAAAAGGGCGAAACTCCTTTTGAGGCAAAGCTGAAGGCCGATGCTTTTTCTAAACTGGTGTATGTGGGCAAAGGGTTTAACCGGGGCGAACATACTACTTTCAATATCGGGGTAGATTATTCGCAATCGTATCAGGATACGCGGCGGCGCTATCGGGGCTTCGAGCGTATAACAGGCTCGTTCGGTTGGGGCACTGTTTGGGCACCGAAAGGCAAACATCCCGTTACGTTCAATGTAAACGGCTCGTTCTACAGCAATATCAATAACTACAAAAGCGATCCGCAGTTGCAGGCCATGGGTTTGTCTTATCGCAATGAAAATATCGGTGGGCGCTTGTCGGTTAACGGCGATGTGAAGTTTAACGGGCTGATTACAGCCTTGAACTACGATTTCTCGGCACAGCTGGCCCGCATGCTCGACACGCATCACAGTTATGTGGCTAATCCCGACGGCGTGGTATCTAATAGCATGGTCGACGGCGAGTCGGTAGCCCGGTTTCTCACACAAACTTATTACAGCGATTATTTTATTGAGGGAATTCCTTATCATCTTTATGCCCGCATCAAAGTTAACAGGTATTGGCAGCTGAAGGGGGCCAGTTACACCGATTTAAAGTTGGGTGCGGAATACAAAGTTGATGGAAACAAGGGTAGGGGATTGGTGTTCGACATGACCAATCCTCCGCAGTCTATGAGTGCGCAGACGCTTCGCCCCCGGTCGTATAAAGACATACCGGCATTGGGTTCGCTTTCATTCTTTGCCGAAAACAATGCTTCTTTTCGCATTGGAGCACAACGTTTGCAGGTGATGGCCGGCGTGCGTATGAGCACATTGTTGCTCAGCGAAAGTAAAGCACGAAGAAGCTCTATCACCGTTATTGAGCCACGTCTGAACCTCGAATATACTTTCTTGTCTTCGCAGAATAATTCATGGTTTGATAAACTTTCGCTCACGGCAGGATTTGGTTTGGCCAATAAAATGCCGCCCTTGCTTTATCTGTATCCCGATAAAGCCTATTTTGATAGTCAGAGTTTGAGTTATAGAGGCGGACTTTCTGAAAAAGAATCGTTGGCCGTGATGACCACAAGAGTTATCTCTGATACACAAAATGCGCAGCTTCGTCCAACACATAGCACCAAGTTTGAAGTGGGTTTGAATGCTCGTGTGGGAAGGGTAAACGGCTATGTTACGTTTTTCAGAGAGGCCAATCGAAACGAACTGGGCTTTGATGGTGTTCCCGAGTTTCTTAGTTATCGTATCTACAATGTACCTCCGGGAGTTGCTGCCCTTACTTATCAGCCTGGAACCATTGAATATACGTTGGGCGGAAACAAGTATACGGCAGACACATCAACGGGTAGAGATATTGTAACGTGGAATCGTCCTGCCAACAACAGCAGGTCGGATAAATGGGGAATAGAGTATGCCGTTAATTTCGGAACCTATCGCCCGCTCAGCACTTCGCTGAACATCGATGGCGCTTGGTTTCATATTAAACGGAAAAATACAACCACCTCGCTTCAGTATATCAACAAGCTATACGATTATATCGGTGTTTTACCTGCCGGAGACGGAACCGTGAACGATCGTATCAATACCAACTTCCGCTTTATTACGCATCTTTCGGCCCTGAAAATGGTATTCACCACCACTATGCAAGTGGTTTGGTACGAACAGATACGCAGTTTGTACGAGCGCGAAGATGGAAGTCCGGCTTATCATTTCTCGGCAGATGGAACAGAGTATCAGGTTTCTCCACTCGGGTATTACGACCGGTCGGGTGTATATCAGGCGTGGACTGCGGCTGCTGAATCCGACGCAAAACTGAAATTGCTCACTGCCCGCTATATGCTTTATGCTTTCAAGGCCGACAGCGTAAATCCGTGGGTGCTGTTCAACTTCCGATTGACCAAAGAGTTGGGTAAGATAGCGAGATTTCTTTCATGGCCAACAATTTTCTCAACACCAGTCGATTTCACATCAACCGCCACACACAGGGGCGGCGCCAGCTATATCCCGATTTGTATTTCGGGGCAGAAGTAAAGTTAAAACTCTAATATTAAACCGTTATAGATTATGAAACGAATTATTCAGAAAGTATCTTTTATCGCATGCTTGTTATGCGGAATTATGGCTGTATCATCGTGCGGAAACGATGATGATAATGCGGTAAAGTCGTCGACACTTACCGTTAACTTCACCCTGAACGATGGACTTACAGCCGACAATTTATCAGATTTAAAACTGATTGTAAAGAACGACAAGGGGATGAACGACATCTTAGATTTAAAAGCAGGTGCTTCGTTCACGCTGACGCAGGGTCAATACCAACTCCTCGTTACAGGAAAAGTTACCGACGAGCCTTTCTCGTTCGTGCAAGGTTTCGCAGAGGCTGCATTGTTTGCCGACCAGGCTGTAACCATTACGCTGCACAAGGTGATTAAATCGCCGCTGATTTTTAAAGAAATTTACACTGCAGGTGCCAAGCAAAAATACTTGCAAGACAGCTACTTTGTGATTGTAAACAATAGCGACAGGGTGCAATATCTCGATGGACTGATGCTCTCTGCCCCTGCCGGACAGCAAACGCAAGCCAACGCATGGCAGGCACATGGCATTACCGATCGCTACGCCTGCGGACAGGGTACCGTGGTGGCTTTCCCCGGAAGTGGCAAGGAGTATCCTATTCAGCCGCGCCAAAGCGTGGTGATTGCCAACGATGCCGTTAACCACAAAACGCTGTCGGGCGGTGATGCCAAATGTCCCGACCTCTCTAAAGCCGATTGGGAAATTTATCTCAAAGATGCCAAGGGCGACGTAGATTATCCGGCACCCAACCTGAAGGTTATCTTTAACAATAACCCCAACATGAAAACGTTCGGAACGGGTGTGTTCGGCCGCGCTACATCTTGGCACGCTGCCCCGAAGGGATGACCGTCGACGCCTTTGCTGCCGACCCTGCCAACAAAATGGCCACACCGGGAACAACTGCAAAAATGGAATATCTGATGATACCCAGCAGCTATGTGCTCGATGCTGTTGATATTTGGAAGCGCAGCAGCGAGAAACATTATCCCACATTCTTGTCGAAAGACGATGCCGAGGGGGTACTGCAAGCCGATACGTGGAGCGGAAAAGCTGTGCGCCGAAAGGTTGCCAAAATGGGAGCCCTTATTTACTACACAGATACCAACAATTCTGCCAACGATTGGGAAAGCAACGTGCAATTGTTTGAATAAAACCAACAAAAATAAGCGAGAGGCGGGCGCCTCGCCCGTCTCTCGCTCCTGTTTTCGTATGAACAGCCCGTTATTACACCATCTTTCATCC
>NZ_BAKN01000020.1 GCF_000614205.1 Hoylesella saccharolytica JCM 17484 | reverse complement strand
CGCCGTCCGACTCTCGGATGTTATTAACAACCACGTGCGCACGACAGTATTTAATGTTGATAGTGTAAGTAGCCGTCTTTTATTTCAAGAAAATTCTGATAGAGAAATTATTTATACCGACATTGTTGATATTAAGGCGGAAGCTGAGAAGATTCGTCAAACAGTTAAAGATTATATTATGGATCAGAAGGCAGCGCACAATATAAATGTAAACATTGAGGTGGATAATAGTAAGAAGATTGTTGCTAAGATTATTTATCCAGTTAATAAATCATATTGGGCGGTTGATTTTTTTGGTAGTCCTGTGGTATCCGGAATACGTGATGCTAGCCGAGTTACTTTTAAATGTATGGTTGAGTTTCTTAACAATAAATACCGTTATACTCTGAATGACTTTTGGACAGATAATATGCGTATCTCTGGTGAAGCCAAGGATAATGGGCCTACGAACATTATATATCAACAGAGATTGAATAGTTTGCAAAAGGAATATAGAAATTTTGCAGATACTCATGATATAAGGAAACGATCTGTTAAGGAAAAACTTTATGATTATAAAGCGGCAATTGAGTTTGAAGAAAATCAATACGCGTGTGCATATGCATCTGTAATGGACTTCCTTAGTGGATTAAAGAATTTGAAGCTTTTTGATTTTAGTGGAAGTTTTGATCAAATGTTGAAGTCATCAACAAGGAGAATGTACCGGTGCGTTTAGACTTATCTAATTTCCATGGAAATTTGTTAGCAAAGGGAAATTCTGTATTTATAAATATGGAGGGACTAACTCCGGCTGAACTTTCTGGCGCTCAGGAGTTGATGAAGCAAGTCTCAATTGATGAATTTTGGAAGTTGGTAACAACACGTGATCAAGCTCATTTTGTGCTGGAGTATCATATGAGTACAGCTGGAAGAGATCATGCTTGGCTTGAGATCCGTTCGAGGGATAATTCTATAATCTGTAAAAATATGTCTGGCAATTATCGTGGAACGAGCGAATCAATAGGAGAAAATCGCGATGTGGCTAGAAAATTATATTTTAGTGTTATAACGCAACTTTATGATGAAATATTAAGAGGGAAATCGCATAATGTGATTAATCAATTTATGCGTTGAAGAAAAGCAACTAAGTCTAGTGTAACTTAATTCTCTTATAACCCGTGTGAATAGTTTTTATAGGTAGATGCGTACAATTTTATAATGCATATATTTTGCAATTCTACAATTATATGTATCAGTGTAATTTTATGTACGAATTAGTAGGATATCAAGTATTTACGTATTTTTATATTTGGTTTAAAAAAGAATTTAGTTTTGAGGATTCTTTGCCAACTGTTATTAGTAGTGGGAATGTACCGAGGAAGGCTATTTATATTCCTTAGTGCACTGATGTAGTACACTCAACAAGAGTAGTTTTGTTGTGAAAAACTTGGTTGTTGACTTTTATTTTCGTAACTTTGCAGGCGATAAGAACGAGGTTATTTTATTTCTTTAGTTTTGAAATAATTTACTCTCAAGTATCTAACGGAGCTGAGACTATTGGTTTAACTTTTTCTCATAAAACTATAGTCGCGGGCAGAATCATATCTTTGTTTATGTTTCACTATTGCTCAGGTTCCATAAATATGTTGTTATGAAGAGAATAAAAAAGGTTGTAGTGTTATCATTTACAATTTTATGTTTATTGCCTAACATGGCAAATGCGGCGCGAGAAAAGAATAGAAAGAACTTAGAAAAGATTGACTGGAACCCTGTAATCGAAGCTATCATCATGGTAGAAAGTGGGGGTAACAGGTTTGCAAAGAGCGGAAGATCGGTGGGTGCAATGCAGATAACACCGATATTAGTTTCCGAGTGCAACAGGATACTTAAAAAAAGGAATCGTAGAAAAAAATTTACATTAGCCGACAGGTACAGCGTGAAGAAGTCGAAAGAGATGTTTCTGCTGATACAGTCATTTCACAATCCGGCAAATAACATTGAACAAGCCATCCGTTCTTGGAACGGCGGACTTACGTGCAGCGCCAAACGAACGCAACGTTATTATAATAAAGTGATGCGAGAGATGAAAAAGGCTAAATAGATTTTACGCAATCTGAGATGTTTTTTCTATAAAAGAACTTGTTAATACCCCGATTTTCGGAACTTAGATTTGGGAGACTACGGTCTCCCATTTTGTTTTCTGTGTATTGAAGACGGTGGTTTTAGGTTAATATTTAATTTAAAAACAGTCAAATACGGTAAAGAACTTTGGCGGATACACTGTCAAATACTATTTTTGTACCGACATTCTGTATAAAGTCGTATGCTCGGTGTGTGCAGCATCAATACCGAGCAGAGCGGTTGAACAACTTGTTTCAAGGGTCTGTTTATCTGTTGGTGACCTGTGATAAAAAGAAAAGTTGATGGCTTATGCGAAGATTATTGTTGATGATTTGTGTATTGTGGCTACACAGCCTTTCAGCTCAAAAGCGGTGTGTGGTGGCTGATATTGAGTCGCACAAGCCTTTACGAGGTGTAAAAGTATATACCGATGCCAATTATACAGCAGAAACCGATTACACGGGTAACTTTCTTCTGCCTGCTGGTTTTAAAGTACTTACCCTCACCGGGTTTGGTTATATGCGCCGCATTGTTCACCCTACAGAAGTTGCCGACACGCTCTTTCTCTTACCTACGATGCTTAATGAAGTGGTAATATTAGGAGAAGCACCCAAACCGGGATTTGATTTGTCGAGAAGTATCAGGCAGAGTACGGCAGGTATTCCTAAGAAAACAGCGCCTGTTACGTTCGATTTCTTCTCTATGTTTGATAAGAGCAAGCGCACTCCGTCGAAGAAAGAACGTATGATGACAAAAAAAATCCTGGAAACTTATTGATCGTTGATGCAATAAACGAACCAAAAGCTATTAATCTCGGGTAAATACTTGAGATACATATTATTTGTGGTAACTTTGCATAAAGCAGGCATCGCCTCAGCAATTTAGAGTAAATTCTATTGCATTCGGCTTGCGCTGCTTTTGCATAAAGTAGGTTGTGCCTTAGCAATGAAGAGCAAACTCTATTGCGTTCAGTTTGCACTCCTTTTACATAAAGTAGGCTGCGCCTTAGCTATAGAGCGTAATTTCTATTATGTTCGGCGTGGAATACTCCTTTTGAAAAGCGTCGGAAAGATTTCGACACCTGAAAAAGCAAAAATCAATATAACATAACCAAGTATGAGAAAAACTATCCTGATGGCGGCTTTTGCACTTTTAGTTGCAGCAGTTTCCTTAGCCCAGCGTGTAAAAACCACAGCCAATTATCGTGTTATTCCTTTGCCTCGACAAATTCAAATGCTGAAAACACCCGGATTTACGCTGAATGCGCAAACCCGAATTGTTTATCCCAAAGGCAATGAAGCACTGAAAAAAGATGCACAAATGTTATCCGATTATCTGTTTGATATGACCCGCATACGCCTCGTCACTACATCCAACAGGGCGGCTAAAAATGTGATTGTTCTTGCCACCGGTCTGCAAAACGATAATAAAGAAGCTTATCGTTTGCGTGTCAACAAAGATAAAATCGAGATAAGCGGTGCCACTGCAGCTGGTACATTCTATGGTATCCAAACCCTTCGAAAGTCTGTTTCCACCGTTAGAGCTCAGCAAGTAGTTTTTCCTGCTGCAGTAATCACCGATAATCCTCGTTTTGCTTATCGGGGTGCTATGCTTGATGTAGCCCGTCATTTCTTTAATATGGACGAGGTAAAGAATTTTATCGACATTCTTGCCTTACATAATATCAACCGTTTTCATTGGCATCTTACCGACGATCAAGGTTGGCGTATCGAAATTAAAAAGTATCCGCGCCTCACCGAAGTATCCGCTTTTCGCCCCGAAACGGTGATTGATAACGATGCTAGAACGTTTGATGGAAAGCCTCATGGCGGTTTTTACACGCAGCAACAGGCTCGCGACATTGTTAAGTATGCCGCCGACCGCAATATCATGGTTGTGCCCGAGATTGACATGCCGGGACATATGGTGGGCGCTTTGGCTGCTTATCCCGAGCTGGGATGTACCGGCGGACCGTATAAAGTGCGTAATTACTGGGGTATTGCAGAAGAAGTTCTCTGTGCCGGTAACGACAAAACGCTACAGTTTGCAAAGGATGTTCTTGCAGAGGTGATGGACGTTTTTCCCGGCGATTACATCAATATCGGTGGCGACGAGTGTATCAAAAAGAATTGGGAAAAATGTCCTAAGTGCCAGGCTAAGATAAAAGAGATGAACCTGAAAGCCGACGGTCGCCATACGGCAGAGCAGCGTTTGCAAAGTTATTTTATGAGTGCTGTTGCCGACTTTATTACAAGCAAAGGCCGAAAAGTGGCCGGATGGGACGAGATACTTGAAGGAGGAATTGCCCCCAATGCAACTGTACTGTCGTGGCGGGGTATGGAAGGCGGTATCGAAGCTGCCCGTTTGGGGCACGATGCCATTATGTGTCCTACCTCGCATATGTATTTTGACTATTACCAAACAGAAGACCGGGAGAACGAACCTGTAGCTTTCAATGGATTTATTCCCATCGAAAAGACGTATAGTTTTAACCCCGTTGCACCCGAACTCACTGCCCAAGAAGCTAAACACATCATCGGCGTACAGGCCAATGTGTGGACCGAGCATATCGAAACATACAGTCATGTGCAGTATATGTTGTTGCCCCGTTTGGCTGCAGCCAGCGAAGTGCAGTGGACAATGCCTGAAAGTAAAAACTTTGACGACTTTGCTAATCGTATGCCTCAGCTGCTAAACATCTATAACAGTAAGGGTTACAACTATGGAAAACATCTTTTTAATGTGAAGATGGAAGTTAGTCCGGCTTCTCAACCACGTTCTGTCTTGGTAAAGCTGTTGGCATTAAAGTCGGCGAAAATTTATTACACGCTCGATGGAACCACACCCACCAAGCAGTCAACCATTTATACTCGCCCCTTTGTCGTCGGGCAGTCGTGCACGCTGAAAGCTGTTGCTGTCTATCCCGAACTCACCACCCGGGTACTTACTGAGAACTTTATGCTTAGTAAATCTACAATGTGTCCCATCAAGTTTAATGTAAAACCCCATCCTGCTTATGCCGGTAGTAGCGAACACGAGTTGGTTAATGGGCTGTATGGAAGTTACATTTACAAAACAGGAAAATGGTTGGGCTATGCCGGTGAAGACTTGGATGTAGTGTTGGATTTGGGTCAATCTACAACGATAGACCGTGTGAAAGTGAATACATTGGTTAATGCCGGCGCTTGGATTATGCCTGCTCGCGGTGTCATTCTTTCGGTTTCTGACGACGGAACTCATTTTAAAGAGGTTTATAATCAGCCTTATCCGCCTATGGAAGCCAACCGACCGCAATATCTCGATGCTAAAAATATCACGCTGCCTCATCTTTCTGCCCGTTATTTACAGGTAAAGGTCCTGTCAGAACGTAGCATGCCCGACTGGCATCGTTATAAAGGCAAAACCGCCTTTGTGTTTGTTGATGAGATTAGTGTAGAGTAAGTAAAGGCGAAAAGTGAAGAGGTGAAAGGACGGATTTAAAGGTGAAAGGGTGAAAAAGTGAAAAGGTGAAAGGATGCAGACGACACATCAAGCGATAAAAGTAAGTAGTGCAGCACACCTCTCCCTTGCAAGGGGAGATAGAGAGGGGATTTATCCATGTGTTTTTTATTTTATACTTGTAGCGTTAGCCGTTTTTTCACCCTTTCAACTTTTCACCCTTTCACCTTTAAGTTACTTACGATTTGTTACTTTTACGGTTGTCAAGAAATCGGATGCAACCTTGCGAGAGTGTCCACGAAATCTTCCAACAAGTTCTTGGCTCGTTAAATCGCAAGGATTTGGCAGTTTAGTATCTCGTTGATAATAAGCTGTTTGCATATTTGCTAATAGGGTTTATCCGTTTTTTATCCTTCTGAAACGCCCTAAAACCGTTTCTTTCGGGTTGTAAAAGCATAGGTTTTGGCCTCTAAAAGATGATGTTTTACCACCCAAAAGCTATGCTTTTGTATTTCGGAAGTATAACTTTTGGGTTTTCAGTACTTGTTTTTTATTTTTTTAACGCTGTTTTTTAATAATTCAATGCTAGATGAAGTACAAAACAAGAGAAAATAAAGCGCATAATTTTAACGTGTTTTATAGACAATGCTTACAATAAAAGTTAAATTTATACGTGCGTATCTTGTCAGTTCGTTATATATTATATGGCATGAAAACCGATAGGCTGATACGCGGATAAGCCGATGATGTTCTGCGTGTGGGCAGGTTGGTTAGGTGGTAGCTTACATAAATAAAGCAATAGATATGGACTTTTTAGAATTAGTAAAACAACGTTATTCAGCTCGCGATTATCTGCCGAAGGCTGTGGAACAGGCAAAAATCGATTATATTTTAGAATGTGCGCGGTTAGCGCCTTCTGCCGTTAATCGTCAGTCCTGGCGGTTTATTGTGGTGCAAAGTGCCGATGCCCGGCGGGCAGTGCAGCAGTGTTATGCCCGCGATTGGTTTGCTCAGGCCCCCTTATACCTTGTTATATACGCTAAATATTCGGAGGCTTGGGTGCGTGGCTACGACCAAAAGAACCACGCAGATATTGATGCAGCCATCGCCATTGAACATATTTGTTTGGCTGCAACCGAACAAAAGTTGGGCAGTTGTTGGGTTTGTAACTTTGATGTAGACCTGTTGCGTCGATATTTTGATATGGCTTCAGATGAACATCCCGTAGCAATTATCCCGATAGGCTATGTTAATAAGGAGCCGTTGAAGCCCACAGTGCGCAAACCTTTAGACGAAGTGGTAACGAAAAAATAGGTATTTGAGGGTACAAAAGGTTGCCGGTGTCTGCAAAAGCAGACCTGCCTGTGGTGTATCGGCATATTAACTTGCCCTCTTAATTGATGGCTTACTCTGATGTAATTATTCTTAAACTTGAACACGTTTATTGCCTTGTTATTTAGAAATAACACAAAAAGGTGTATCTTTGTATTTCGAATTTAAATCAATAAGTATTAGGCAAGTATGACAAAAATGAAGTTTATGACACTCTTGATGTGTCTTACATTGGTATTCGGTTGTAAAACAAAAACCGGAACGGGTGCTCTTATCGGTACCGGTGGAGGTGCTATTTTGGGCGCTATTGTAGGTAAGTTGGCCGGCAACACTGCTGTTGGTGCTGCTATGGGTGCTGCTGTTGGTGCCGGAACGGGTGCGCTTATTGGCAAGCACATGGATAAAGTGGCCAAACAAACAGCTGAAAAAGTGCAGAATGCAAAGGTTGAAGAGGTGACCGACGTAAACGGTTTGAAGGCTGTAAAGGTTACTTTCGACTCGGGTATTTTGTTTGCCACCAACAAGGCCGACCTTAATCAAGGTTCTAAAAACGAGTTGGCTAAGTTTTCGCAGGTGCTGAAAGAAAATGGCGATTGCCACGTAGACATCTACGGTTTTACCGATAATACGGGTAACGACGGTATTAACATTCCTTTGAGCAACAATCGTGCACAGAGTGTTGTAAGTTATTTGAAGAACTGTGGTGTACCCTCTTCACAATTTCAAAATGTTCAGGGAAAAGGTAGTTCAGATCCTGTTGCAGACAATACTACCGCTGCCGGTCGCAAGCAAAACCGTCGTGTAGAGGTTTATCTCTATGCCAGTCAGGCAATGGTAAATGCTGCCAACAATGGTACATTGAAGTAATTGAATGCTGTAAAGTGAACTATGATAAAACATGGTTGACTTGAATAAAAGGGCGCAAAAGGTAAGCGGTTGTCAGCATACTGGCAGAGGAGCTTTTATCTTTTGCGCTTTTATTTTGTAACGGTTTTTTGATATGTTGTCGATTATCGGTAAAATTCTTCGCTGGGGCTTGGCCCTGTTTTTCAGTACTACTATCCTTGCGGTGGTTGTTTATCGCTTTTTCCCGGTTTATTTCACCCCGTTGATGTTTATTCGTTGTATCGAGCAGGTTACGGATGGTGAGATGCCAAAGCTTCATCACCATTGGGTTTCGATGGATAAGATTTCGCGTCACCTGCCCGTTGCTGTGATGGCTGCTGAAGACCAACGGTTTTTGTTGCATCACGGATTTGATTACGACGCCATCCAAAAAGCAGCAAGGCACAATAGCAGAGCACAGGGTAAGAAGCTGGGAGCAAGCACCATATCGCAACAAACAGCCAAAAACGTGTTTCTTTGGCCTGGTAGGTCGTGGATACGCAAAGGTTTTGAGGCGTATTTTACCGCTTTGATAGAACTGATGTGGAGCAAACAGCGTATTATGGAGGTGTACCTCAACTCTATCGAGATGGGCAATGGTATCTATGGAGCCGATGCTGTGGCCCGGTATAACTTTGATACAGATGCTAAAAGTTTGTCGCGGGCAGACTGTGCGTTGATTGCCGCCACTCTGCCCAATCCTCGTCGGTTCAGTTCGAAAACGCCAACAGCCGACGTTCGGAGTCGCCAACGCAAGATAGAACAAAATATGCGGTGGATGCCTTCGTTTCCTAAAGAGGGCGAAGACATCAACCCTAATACTGCCAGTGGTGGGGTGTACCGACGGAGGAAATAGTCATAAGAAGTAAAAATGAAGATTAAGAGACAGGAAGAGATAAGGAAGTAGAACGTAATAAAGAAAAATTGTAACTAATATCACCTCCAAGTTAACGGTCGTAACATCTTGTCAGTACAGAAAGAAATGAAAGAAAAACTACTTGAAAATCTAAACGAGAGCCAGCGTGCAGCGGTAGAATATACCGCCGGACCGCAACTGGTGATTGCCGGAGCAGGCTCGGGAAAAACACGGGTGCTGACCTATAAAATTGCTTATCTGCTTGAAGAGGGGCTTGAACCTTGGCATATCCTTGCGCTGACCTTTACCAACAAGGCGGCTCAAGAAATGAAAAACCGTATCGGTATGTTGGTGGGTAGCAGTCGTTCTCAACGCCTTTACATGGGTACTTTTCATTCTATCTTTGCTCGTATCCTAAGGGTTGAGGCCGATAAGTTGGGCTTCACCTCCAATTTTACGATTTATGATGAGGCCGACTCGCGCTCGTTACTCAAGAGTATCATTAAAGAGATGGCACTCGACGATAAAATTTATAAGCCCTCAAGCATCCACGCCCGCATCTCGATGGCTAAAAACCACTTCATTCTGCCCGAACTTTACGAACGCAAAGGCGAACTGATGGAACGCGACCGACGTGACCGTATGCCCGAAATAAGCAAGATATACAAACTTTATATGCAACGATGCCACGCTGCCAATGCCATGGATTTTGACGATTTGCTGGTGTTTACGCATCGCCTTTTGCAAGAAAACGAGGCAGTTAGAGCGCAATATGCCGAGCTGTTTCAGTATGTGTTGGTCGACGAGTACCAGGATACCAACCACGTGCAGCAATGTATCGTGTCGTTACTGACCGAAAAACACCGCCGTATTTGTGTGGTGGGCGATGATGCGCAAAGTATTTACGGGTTTCGGGGAGCTAACATTGATAACATCTTAGATTTTCAAAAGCTTTATCCTGAAGCAAAGCTCTTCAAGCTCGAACAAAACTATCGTTCTACGCAGAATATCGTTTCGGCGGCCAACAGTTTGATTAAGCATAACCAACGACAAATTCCGAAAGACGTATTCAGCCGAAACGACGAGGGTGAAAAACTCACCCTGAAACCTGTTTACTCGGATAAGGAAGAAGCACTGGTGGTTTGCAAAGACATTAAACGCATCTTGCGACAAGAAAATGGGTTGTATAACGACTTTGCCATCTTATACCGCACCAACTCGCAAAGCAGGTCGTTTGAAGAGGAAATGCGTCGGCAGAGTATTCCTTACCGCATCTATGGCGGTTTGAGCTTTTACCAGCGCAAAGAAATTAAAGATATCATCGCCTACTTCCGACTGGTTACCAACGTTGACGATGAAGAGGCCATACGCCGCATTATCAATTATCCGGCACGTGGAATAGGCAACACAACGGTAAACAAACTGATGTCTGCTGCCCGTGAATACGAGGTAAGCTGCTGGAAAGTATTGTCTGCCCCCACCCACTATTCCCTTGATGTGAGCAAAGCTACACAAAACAAGCTCACTGCTTTTCGCGATATGATACAGTGTTTTGCCGACGATCTGCACCAACAGGATGCTTTCGAACTGGGTAGACGTATCATTAAAGAGAGCGGAATTAGTGCTGATTTGTTTGCCGGAAAAGACCCTGAGAGTATGGCCCGACAAGAAAACTTGGAGGAATTTTTAAGCGGATTGCAGGAGTTTGTTGAAATTCGCCGTGAAGAAGGCGAAGAAGACAGTCTTTATCTGCCCGACTTTTTGCAGGAAGTGTCGTTGCTTTCAGACCTTGACAGCGAAGGCGATGACGAGCATCGGGTGGCACTGATGACCGTGCACGCTGCCAAAGGATTAGAGTTTCCTACTGTTTTTGTAGTGGGTTTAGAAGAAAACATCTTCCCCAGTCCGCGTGCCTGCGACTCTCCCCGCGAGCTTGAAGAAGAGCGCCGACTGCTTTATGTAGCCATCACGCGTGCCGAACGGCATTGTATTCTGACTTGTGCTAAAAATCGTTTTCGCTACGGGCGGATGGAGTTTGATACGCCCAGTCGGTTTCTACGAGATATCGATTCGGAGTTTTTGAATGTCGAAAACCCGATGGGCGACTATGACACAGAGCCCATCTTTACCCGAAAGAGCGGTTATAACGATCTGCATTCCTTCTCTGCTCATCGTGGCCCGACTCCTAAAATACCTCCTTACGGCTCCTCGCACTACCTCAATTCGCATCCTGTAGCCACGCAATTTATGGCCGATGCAAAACCTAATTTAGCGCGTACTTCCAGCACTTCGGTTTCTTCTTCCACTGTTCAGGCTCCCTCCGCAGCTTCTTCAGCTCCTTCCGACTATCCGCTGGCAGAAGGAAATATCATCGAGCATCAGCGTTTTGGGGTGGGAACAGTACTAAAAATCGAGGGCACGGGCGAGAATACAAAGGCAACAGTGGCTTTTAAAAACACCGGAACCAAACAGCTGCTCCTTAAATTTGCCCGTTTTACGGTGATAGAATAAATGGTGTGCACAGCGTTGTGCTGAGCGTTGAAAGAGGTATCTATCTCGAAAGAATGGCATCTTGCCTCTATTTTGGGGGATTTCTCGTCCTGAAAATTACATTTTAATGCATCTTTGGCTCCGAGATTTGTGTCGCACCGATTTTTTATTTAATTTTATCTCATTATAAAATGTTGCTTTATGAAGAAAAATGGGAAAAGTATTTGCCAAGCCTTAAAGCAAATTCGCAAGCAGATTGCCGATACAAACGGCATAGTGTACAACTCTAAACCCTGTACTTTTGAGGGCGAGTGCGCGGGCACTTGTCCGGGTTGCGAGGCTGAAGTGCGTTATATCGAGAATAGTTTGAACGCTCTGCGAACGGCGGGGAAAGCGGTAAAAGTGGCGGGCTTGTCGATGGGACTGATGATGCTGACGGGCTGTAAGGATAGCCGAACGCCGCAATCGCTATCGCCCGCAGACAGTGTTGCGCAAGCTGTCGACAGCGATTTGGTGCAGGGAGAGATGTCTGTCTGTCCACCAAATAGAATTGATAAAACGGCAACAGCAATGGCGAAGCAGATCGTAAAGCCGATGATAAACGGGCGGGATTCGGTTGTGGGTACACCCTCCCGGAAGAAAGGGGTAGAGAAAAAGCAATCAAAAAAGGCAGTTGTCAATCGGGATGATTGGATGTTGGTAGGCGAAATAGCGTGTCCTGATCCGGCACCGGTTGATACGAACTTTGTTTATAATGTAGTGGAAGAGATGCCCACTTTCCCCGGTGGACAGCAAAAGCTACTTGAATATATTTCGGAAAACCTGCAGTATCCGAAAGAACTTGCTGAGATTTGTGTACAGGGTCGCGTCATCTGTTCGTTTATTGTAGAGCGGGATGGCTCGTTAAGCAACATTAAAGTTGAAAGAAAAGTAGATCCGTTTCTTGACCGCGAGGCACTTCGACTGGTAAAAAGTATGCCGCGTTGGAAGCCCGGTAAGCAGCAAGGCGTGCCGGTAAGAGTGCGGTACCTGCTTCCTATCAAGTTTCGTCTTCAATAGGAGAAAGGGATTTTGCAGATCTTTTAATAGCTTCGGAGTCTGCAAAGCGAAATAAAGAAGGTCGATAATTGGGCTGCTTTCCCAGTTTATAGACCTTTTGTTGGGTTTCAGGGTGTCGTTGTCTTATGCGCTGTGCACCACTGTTATCGATTTATTTTACAAGTATTTTGCTTACTGTTCCGTCGGTATAGCGCACAAGGTTGATGCCTTTTTGCAGTTGTTCAACCTGTCTGCCGTCGATGGTGTAAATGCCTTTTACTTGTTTACGCACTGTTGTCCTGTCGATTTTTGTGGTTTCATCGCCTTTTACCGATACCCCTAAGATGGTGGGACAAGTGTTGTTGGCGGTGTTGGTAAAGGTTATTGATGCAATTTTTTTATGTTTATTGGTGGCCATCTCGTTTTCGAACAGTCTGAATTGGGCACGCCCATCGAATGCTCCAGTCTGACTGACACGGCCTAAACCATACACCGCCTCGTCGCCCGCAGGTAAATCTGAAAACCAGTCGGCAATGTCGAAATGAGTTGTTGAGGCTGTTCCATCTGTATAATTCACCCTGACATTAAGTGTCGACTTTCCGTTGGCACTGATGGATAAGATGTAAATACGGTCGGTTTGTACCTCTTTTTCGGGTTGCAAGGTATAGGTCTGATTGCTGTTATTTAGTTTGAGCGCATTGTTTCGTTCAAAATTTGCCAGCTGGTAGGTAATTCCTTGTCTCGAAATGACAATGCCATCGGCAGGCAGTCCACCATCTTCTTGTAGTGTTTCGGTGTATAATGCCCATCCGGCATGGTCTAATCCGCTGTTCAAAGCATTCGAAACAGGCTCTTTTTCGGCGACAACATCGGCGTTCCAACTCGCTTTCATAGCAACGGTAATGATGTTAGGTTCAGTTTCGGGGTGTTTATTCAGCAACTTTTTATCCATAAACGCCAGTCGACGGGTAATCCATTGCTTGATGTAGGCAATTTCTTCGTCGTAATTATTGGCAACAAACTTATTGGGCCATACATACTTTCCCCATCTGGGCCACGCCTGCGAGTTGCGTTGTTGCGCACCATAATCGTTCAAAAGGTGTGTCAGTGAATCGATAACCTGTGTGATGTGTGCATCCGAATAGGCCTCTTCGCGATACTTCTTCCATCGTTCCTTCAGTTCCTTTATGTATTCGGGGTCGTTCTGCAGTCGCTGCCAGTAAAATGGAACCAGATTATTGTCTTGCAGATAAATTTCTTTGTTCAGATTATATACCCACGTGTCGGTACGCCATCCGTTGTAATAATCTACGTTTCCAAAGGCTATATTCATATCCCACAATGAGGTTTTAAATCGCCCGTTTTTGCTGTCGCGTCGCTTATAAAGATTGGTGCTCAACCGATAACCATCATTATTGTGGGCAAACTCGGTAGAGAGTTGATAATCGATAAATGAGGTTACATCGATATATTTGCGGTAACCTACGTTAGGGTCGGTGTAGTTGGGTGCTGCAAAGGCTGCCTCCATCTCATCGATACGCCCTTCAATATAACTGCGTTGCTCGGTGGTCATCTCCTCCCAGTCCATCGATTTCGATTGGTAGTAAATGTATTTATCCGTAGCTTCAACACCATATTCTTTATAAGGATGATGCTTTGAAGTATAAACCGTTTCGTCCGCACGGTCTACTTCCAAAAGATAACCGCCCGTAAGTGCATCGCCCTGTGTGCCTGGCGATGGAAGGTTTAAACGATTTTTTCCTTTCCCCACCCGCTCGCTCATAATATAAACGCCGTAATATGTTTCGTCTAAAATTACCTCGCACAACCTCGTATGTGGCACATATTCAAAGTAAGGACGAGCCAATGTAAATGAAAGAATATCGCGTATCATACTCTTGTCAGAATAGGGAGCCAATAAGGCCCAATCGTTATCTTTACCCATGCCCAAAATAGAAACGTTTTTTTTCTTTCCGCCCTGCTCTAATGGTTTATCAAGTGTGCGTATCGAATAAGGTTTTTTATCTGAACTGGTAAACGAAGAATTGCCCCTGTACTTCAGCGCTACGTAGCCTTCGTAGTCTATTCGCTGATTTTTGTGTGCTACTGTGTCGGCATAATTCAACTTTCCCTTACCGTTATCGATAATCTTTACCTTTGCGGTTATTTTTTCTTTGCGGTCAATCTGTTTGCCAGCACATCAATAAAAACGATGGGAAGATTAGTTTGGGTAAGTGTAACGTTCGGGTCATCGGGCTTATAGTTATCTGCCCTTTGTGCAAAAGCAACGTTTGTACAAACCAATGCACACACGGTTAAAAGTAGTTTTCTTTTCATAGGTTGATGGATTCTTTTTTAATAAATGGAGAGTATGCCTCTGATAGAAAATATTTGTATCGGCACAAAAGTACATATTTCTATTAATTTAACAAAATAAATATCCACAGATTACTCTGCTGATCCGCACTTGGCTGTCAAACCTATGTGTGTGTATTGTTTGTTATCTTCCTAAACTTATCCTACGCTGATTATCAGTGTATTACATTCTTATGGTACAAAATGTTTCCTCAATTTGAGTAGTATTGATTAGAAAACATCTTGGATGTTGGCACCATATCTTATCCGTATTCATTTTAAACTATTGATATAAGCATCATAAAGTGTGATACATGTGTTCTATTTTACACCTTCTTGAGATAACTATACCATTTTATTAATTTGTTGAACAATATCTATAATATTATCAGGTAATTTATCATTCCAATTTACTTGCTTTTGTAAATCTCCAAGATCAAAAATATCCTCTAATCTCTTTTTTAGCAAGCATATTTGTTCATACTCCTCATTATTTTTTTCATCTCATTCATGATTAGAAATGAAAGATGATTAAACTTTGTATAGTTTTCCCTTGCTCTCCTTTGTGCTGCAAGAGTTTCCTCTTCAAGGTAATATGTACCTGAATTATGTTCATCAACATTGCTACACCAATTATCATCAAAAAAGATTATTTCATCTTTAGATGGTAATAAATAATTTAAATAAGGATCTACTGTTTTCAAATTACAAATCTTAGTAATAATATAGTGGTCATCATGACCTGGACGCCTTTTTAGATATTCCTTGCGACAGATTGTATACTCAGATATAAGCTTATCTACTTTCATTTTATCAATATATTCTAATGCTTGTTTAATGAATTGAGCCATATTAGTATAGTCAGTCCATCTCTTGTCTGATTTATGTTGTAACTCATAAAATAGCTCATACGCAATATGTTCTTGACCACTCAATACACCTTCATGGATATATATTGTATCATTTTGTTTTATGGGCAATACAATATAAGCATGTCTTCCTTTTTCAAAATCAATATAAGGTATTCCTCCTACAAGATGCTCCCAAACAACATCATCATGATAGCCTAATCCTTCACGATATATTCCTCTATGATTATATAAAGTTTCTAATTCTCTTAAATCAATTATGTTAGTTGCATTATCTTCTTTCTTATGTACATCTACTAAAAATGTAACCATACAACCTTCAGCGAAGGTGAATTTTTCATTTTTATCAAATAAAAAATACTTTTTTTATATATACCTTCTCCATCAAAAACCTTAACTTGTGATAAACCTGATATTACTCCCTTACTTTCTCCAATCTTACATGATACAATCTTTCCGATATGCATCCGTTTAAGACATGTACTAACTTTAATAAATCTCATAATTTAAGAATCGGCTATATATTTTGATTATACTTACTTATCAAATTGTCGAAAGGGATGAAGTCTTTGCTCTCCAATTGTTTATATTTTGAGTAATGTTCTATTAATCCCCTTATAGTGTCTAATACTATAGGAAAAAGTTCCTCTATTGAAAATAGATTTTTTAATGCTGCACGATTTTCTTTGAAATGTAAAGTTATCTCATGCACAATATAATCTATTATATCAGTTTCTTGGTTGTCAGATTCCTCGTCAGGATCTTTAGAGATTGTATATATATTATCATTTTTCATTTCAACAAATGCATTAACATATTCTCTACCAACTTTTTCATTTGGATTAATTATAAGAGTCAAGGCATCTATTAATGAATAAGTCTGTTGTATAAAATCTCCAGAAACTAAAGCTAACATTTCTTTAGAAATCGTTTCTTCATTAATCGAAAAAGATAATAGAGAATATCTATCTATAAACTGACTTGGTGTAAACTGCATCCATTCTTGAGCGTTGGGATGTTCGTTAAAATAATCTTTAAGAACTTTGAACATAATTTTATCCCAAGTCACAAATACAGGTTCTATGGGATGTACTTCAACATCCTTATCACCTAAAAAATCTAACATGATAGCATCATTTGTTAGTGCAAAGTTAGTCTTTGTTTTACTATTGTATATAAGCGTATTAGCTATTAATTTAGAAGAGTTGTCTATTTTATAATCTTTTTGAATTTCAACAATCTCTACTCCTAAATTCTCTAAATAAAGAGATATGGTTTGATTTAATTTAGTATTGCTATCATATACGCCAAAATTAAACTTTGACAGATACTCCTCGTATGAATAGTCTATTTGTTCATAACGCTGAAGATACAAGTAAAAGTTATATAAGACATTACAAGATGTACCCAAGTCTGAAAACGATTGTAACTTGGAGAAAGGAATAAAATTAAACGCTTCGCGAATGTGAGAACTTATCTCAAATAAATAACGATTTGTAATATATAATTTAATCTTATTTTTCTTACAAAATTGACAAAAAATTTTAGATAAATTATAATAATAACTTTTATAATTGTCAGTATCTTGATAATAGTAACATAAAAGATATAAAGCGATAGTAGTATCTATGTATACCTTTTTCTTCTCACGTGCATATTTTTCTAAATCATCAAGATTTACTTTATAAGAAAATACACATTCTGCACACACTTTCTGCATATATTTATTATCATCACATATACTAAATAATGACATTAGAATATCTTTAGCTTTGGGAGAAGGAACGTTTCCTCTATTTGCCAGTAAAGATAAAAGAACGTTACATTCTTCCAAATCGCCTGTATCCAAAGATTTAATTCTCTTATCAAATGTTGCGATATAAAATTCTTTTAAAAGTTTAAGAACATCATCAAGCAAAAAATCAATTTCATATTCTTTTAATACCGTCCCTATTTGATTTACAAAGTAAGTCTCCTCAACATTAATTTGCTCATTTGTATTAGAAATTTCCTTACGCGTTTCTTCAGTTAAAGAATACGTTTTACTTTTCTTGTCATATAATACTTTCTGTTCAATATTATATAGATTCTGTAAAAGTTTCTTATAAAATACAGTATTTTCGCTTGATCTAAAATTAGCATTACAAGATTTCTCAATATCTTCGCCAGTCAAACTTAAATGCATATACAGTTCCTGCAAAATATATGCTTTTACAATTTCTAGCTTAATTTCAGAAGTCTTACCAAAACTAACAAGGTCATAAATCAAATGATTCTTTTTGCTATCTTCGAAAGAACTTGTCTTAAATGCACTTAGATTTGATAAAGAATAAATTATCTCTTTTAAGTTAACCAAGTCTTCTGCTTCTTCTGCTATTTGATTAGCATCTATAATTTCTAACCGTATGTCATAATCCTTTAAGGCTTCTCACTTATAATCTCTAATTAATTTATTAGTCAAAGGATAAGAATAAAAGAAAAATAAAATATTTTCATATCCATCTTTGCAATTTTCCTTTGCTTTCTGTACATCCTTAAAGATTTTACTCTTCAACGCATTTCTTTCGTTAGCATTATCAGATTTCTGAACAGTTAATTGATACTGATATTTACAACCACTATCATCTAGAACTTTTATATCTAAGCCTATATCATCTTTACCATCTGTATTTATTACCCTTGTATAAGAATATACCTCCTTTAAATACAATTTCACAACTCTATCAAACTCATGTTTTTCACATGAACTAAGAAGATGTATTAAACTCTTTTTCTGCGACATAATTTTATTTTTTTATATATTTTATTCGTAGGATTAAATAGTCTATAAACTCATATCTGCTTAATCATTTTGTTCATAATAATACGAATAATCAATACCTTTCATAAACATTTCTCGGTCATCAATCTTAGTGGTGAGAGCAGGTTTTACCAAAGCCTTGATGTGTGTGCTATCAGAAACACTCTCACGCATTGCCGACAGATACTCATTCTTATCTATCTGGCTCCAATCCACACACAGCTTGAGAGAACGCTTCAGCATGAGGTCGAGCCAAATACGAGTGCTGCGACCATTACCCTCCATAAAAGGATGGGCAACGTTCATTTCGATATATTTGTCCATAATCTCATCAAAAGTAGTTTCTGGCATTCGTTCAATTGTTTGCAGCGTGGCAGGGAAGTGCATACAATTAGCGAAAGTAAAACCTCCTTTTGAAATATTCTTAGTTCGGATTTGTCCAGCGAAGTCGTACAATCCACCAAAGAGATAAGCGTGTATCTGTTGCAGACACTTGATACTGCCAGGTTCTGCCGTTTGCAAGATGCCACTTTCAAAGAGTTGATATGCTTTCTTCTTGCTCTGTCCATCAATGGTGTTGTCGCTGTAGGTAAACCAATCAAGAAATCCCATTGCCTTGACATTGGGTATTGCTTTTGCCAGTAGAACAACCCCTTCTCCATCCAACATATCTGTCAATCGTTGTTTCCCATCTGGGGCTTGTAACTTCAACTGGTTAGTAACACTAACCAGTTCGTTATTCTCCTTCTTCAACTTAGTTTTGAGATATTTCCAATAGTTCCTTGTCTTTTGATAATCGTCTTGCTCGTTAATTGCAGCAATGATGTCCAGCACAGAGAACCACCACTTATTGCGTTTGTCATCCCACACGGCCCTAACTTCACGGTCGTTGAAAAAACGAATAGATTTTTTATGCTCTATCATAATAAAGTTACTCATCTGGGGTGTTAATCAATTCCTTTGGATTAACCTGCAAGATTTCTGCTATCTGAAATAGCAATTCTAGGCTTGGCTGTCGACGATTGCAAACGTATGAGTTCACAATAGTGAAACTCTTACCAAGTTTTTCCGCAAGCCATGTTTGCTTAATCCCTTTCTCGATAAGCACCTCTTTAATTCTATTAGTTGGACTTTCCATAAATATCATCTGATTGTTTGCAAATATAGTAAATATTCTTGTATAAAGAATAAAAAAGAGGAGATATTTTCTCCTCCTTCAAAAGTCTTATATCTACAATTCTATTTGCCTTTCTTATTTTGTAGATTATTCTGCATTAGACTATCTGCTTTTGCTTTCAGTCCCACATTATAATCATCTCTGTATGCTTTTTGATTCTTTTAATTATTGCAGCATTGCGATGAATATCGAACACATCATTGAGCCATAGGATTTCCTTTGGACTGCAACCTCTCCATACCCTGATAATACGGAATTTCAAGGCATCATCTTCATATTGCTGTTTGCTTTGCCACAAGAAGTAGTTACCGACCAATGAAACAAGACACACAACTGCTGTTATAACCACATAGGTGAAGACCTTAGACGATTTGATATTAAAACTATGCCTGTGAATATGTTCCTGCGGTATTGGATGCTCTTTCTGTTCCTGCCATTCGTGCAACATGGTCAGGACACTTGCCACCAATTTGTCCATAGACTTAGCTTCCTCATCCTTAATGCACTTTTGAACATCAATGTACTTGTTGAGTACGGCCTTTGTCCGCTGTTCATACTGATTAAGCAATTCCTGTTCCTGCTGGTCGTCATTTTGTACGGTTGTAGATGGAGTAGGAAGAGAAATAGAACTGTTCTCCTTTTCTTTCAGCCCCTTTAGTTCCCTGTAAATTGTCTCCAGCTTGTTCTTTATTTCCTCAAAGAGGACAAATGTGTTATTGTCAGTCATAATCATAAATGTATTTTACGTTTTTTCTTTTTCTTCTTTTTGTCGAGTGTGTTGTAAACCTCCGCAGGGACAGTACCATGAGTTTGAAACAAATCCAATCCTCCTTCGATGAGGTTGTTGGTAATTTTGCTCGTAACACTTGCAACATTGGATATGAGGTTTATCATTCCTTGTGTCTGCTGTTCGTGTTCCCTGTTATTCTGTTGCAGGGCAAAGTCTATCTTGGAATAACTGAACCCCCTATCCACTTTAGAGCCATTGAGATGATAACCGTTCTTTTCAAAGATAATTCCCTGCACCTCCTGTGAGTCGCTTTTGAACTTAAAGCGGACATCAATATTTTGCTTTTTTAAGTGAACAAGCAAGTTTTTCCAATCCCTGCACCGAGCTATTTCTGCTTTCAATGCCTGATAGATTTCATATTTGGTCTTATCGGGTTCTTTCAAGCGGTGTTCCTTGACATTCTCCTTGCCACCAGCAAAGTACAAACCATATTTGATTGTCAGTTCCTTGCAAATCTTCTCACTCCTGAATCGGTCGTTACGGTCAGAAATGGTCTTTCCATTATTATCTGTGCGATTGAAAGCTATATGAATGTGTGGATGTTCCTTGTCGAAATGGCGACCGATGATGTACTGCGTATCTTTAACCCCCATCTTCTCCATATATTCACGAGCAACCTTTACTATCCATTCATTGCTGAGTTTGGGAGAGTCTTGTGCGGAGAAACTCAGGGAGATATGTCCGACAACCTTACCCACTCGTGGATTCAGTTCCGTCTGGTCGATGAAACTTTGGACAATATGGCTGATACTGTCTATTCTCACTCCGAAACAGTCTATAAGCTCTGTTCCTTTCTTTGGGTCAAGAATGTAATTAATAACACCCTTGAAGCCTGAACCTTTCATTATCTTGGCTATCATCTTCGTATCAGGTTTAGGATTTCGTCAATCTTACCAATGATGATTTTGTGGAAAGGAGCAACGGTATGAAACCCCTCCGTATTGGCACGATGTGCCAACTGATTAAGATTATTTGCCATTCCACACAGCTTGCGGATGAAGTCTGCTTGCTCTACGGCCAGTCGTTCAATGACATTTCCTTTATCAAGAACTTTTCTTACAAACTCACTCATGGTTACTCCTGCGCCTTTGGCTTTACCTTTAAGCGTATAATAATCCTACGTATTCAGTTTCACCGTGATACGGTATTTCTTCTTTTCGCTACGCCCTTGGTTGGACGACCACCTTTTTTGTATTCTATTTTTATCATACTTGTTTCTTTAATTTGATTTGATGGAGACCAGCGGGATAATCCTCTGCAACGACTGTCAGGAGGTGGAGCAAGTGGTTTTGGTATGCCCAAAACATAAACTTGCTCCCCGAAAAATAGATTATGCGAAGCATATCCCATTGTTATGGTCTTATCCCTTTGATTTTCTTATTTTCTGCTTTCTCTGAATGCTTGAATTCAGCACATAAATACTCATTTAGGTCTTTATAATTCTGGAAAACGGAAGAGCAGTCTTGAACAGCAAAACCATCTCTTTTAAGTTGTTCTAAAGTTCGCTTTCCTCCTTTATCATTATCTAAATATGAACAAATGAGCTTGTGCTTTGAAAGAAAAAACTTGACTTTTTGATATTATTAATCGAGTTAAGTATCAGTGCGGCTTTCTTCTCTTCATCTGGACTCATCGTAAGCAGACTAAGATAATCCATAAAACCTTCAAACAGATTGATTTGTTCTGAAGGACTGGGAACATACGACACATCGGAAAGAGGCAAACACCCTTTGAAGTATGGATTGCGCAACGCATACCCATAAGAATTGTTTGGAAAGCCTATTGCGTAAAAATTCCTATCACCAATTCTATAATGGATTTCCCTACAATATTTTTTCGCAATGTTCAGATTGATTCCTCTATGTGTGAAATATTCTATGAGATTCGGATGACATAAGTTGGTAGAGCCGATAACCTCTATACGTGATTGGCTTGGAGAGTTTGTTTTGCTATTAGCTATGGAGAATTTTGGCAGGATATTTTCTTTGCCATTAAACAACTCTATAGCTTGTATTAAACTGCAATTATGTAATCTCATAACTAAATCTATAAGACTCCCACTTTCATCAAGGGCAAAGTCATACCATAGATTTTGGTTATAATCAACTTTGAAACTTGGAGTATGGTCATTTCGGAATGGACTTTTATACATCCCGTCATAGCTATAATTCTTTGTGTGGATATCTTGCGTATATGGTAGACATACATTGGATTACCACCTATCCTTTTGGATTTCCGTAAGAATCCTGCCTTTTTCAAAGCTTCTCCCATTCGCCTTTCACTTAGGTTAAGCGTTGTATATCCACGCAAATAGTTTAAGATTTCAGAAGTGGTCATATAACTTTCTTCGGTTACAGCTGGTTTTTCCATACCTTTAAGAAGCATTTCATACTCAACAGTCTGCACTTGAAACCCTTCGCTCTCTTGATGTAGTTCGGCTATTTCCTCTTCATTGAACCAGTAATGATAGTCAACTCTCCACAATTCAACTGCCTCGGAGTACACCTTGTTGATATTAATCTCTTTAGCTGCGTCAATATCAATGTGTTCAACTTCAAAAGGTAGAAAGCGACGACTGCCTGTCGGATCTGTTAGAAAATCATTACCATTAACTGATGCCATAAAGCTTGCTAAGTGAGGATACTCCTCGATGTAAGTGTCGTATGGTCTACGATATTTTACTCTTGGTGTCGTTATCAGATTCTTCAATTCATTTTCATCTCTCTTATTGAGTGCTTTTAGCTGGTCGTCAATATTAATAAAAAGGTATTCCGCAATCAGTGTTTGTACATCTTTTCCTTGTGGGGCAATCTTTCCTGTGAAAAGATAACTCTTCAGTTCTTCTGGACAGAGTAAATCAAGGAAAGTTGTTTTGAATTTTCCTTGTTCACCTGTAAGAACTAAACATGTATGATTACGACACTGTAAATCATCCATAGCATTGGCAATAACAGCAACAAGCCATTTTACAAAATAATGCTGCCATTTATCTGGGTTCTTTACAGATACACAGTTTGCTAACTTGGTGATTTCAGATTCATCTTCACCTTTAGGCTTTGGAAGATTCAACAAATACTCACGAATTGGGTTTACTTTATTGCAAAAGTCGCTCTCCAATATTGCTCGAATATTATCAGCTGGAGTATATATCTACCAGCCGACGCATAGAATTAATATCATACTTAGTAAGAGGACGGAATGAAGTATTAACGTGAATTCGTCGAACTCACGTTAAAATTACAACAAATTTCGCTGATCACCAAATTTACAGACACTTATAATTCGTCGAACTCACGTTAAATTAAACAGTTATGGTAAAATTTAAAGTTATCGAGCGACAGATGAAGATTGGTCCGCTCAAGGGTAAAAAAGGTTATGGTGCTGCGCCTAAGGCACAGGAGAAGTTTTCGCAAAGCTGGCTTATACAGCGCATTGTGCGCGAAACGTTGCTAAGTGAGGGCGATGTGCGCAACGTTCTCATAACGCTGCGCAACATCATTATCGAAGTGGTTACGCTGGGCGGTGCACTCGACCTTGGCGACATCTTCTCGCTGCGCGTCTCTATGCCCTCGACGTTTATCGAGAAAGAGGAAGACGTTACTTCAAAAGTATTGAAGAAGCCGGGCATAATTGTTACGTGGAAAGACAACATCCGGCAAGCACTGAAAGGTATAGAGGTTGAGGTGGATAATCCGAAACGGAAAACGTCGAAACCGTAGAAAGGTGAAGAATTGAAAAGGTGAAAGGGTGAAAAGATGTGGATAGTCTTTTCACCCTTTTGCCGTTATAAAGTCTATACCAACGTCGCTACTATTCCAATGCCAAATAGGCTGGATGCTATCATAAGCATCCAGAATTTAGCGACAATAAATCGATGACTTCGTTTGTTGATTCTATCCATCTTTGGTTCATGATTGTCATCAAACTCTTTTTGGGTATTATATTTCTCTAATCTGTATAATTCCTTGTGATAACTCATGGAATCCCAAAAATAATGAACGACATCGGTTAGCAAGAAAAGTAGGCCTAACAAAAGGCAACAAAGCAACCATGTGTTAGGAATGGTCAGTTTCCCATTGACATAGGTAAGAAACCAGATTGTTCCTATTATACCTAATATGAGATTTCGTGATACTGACGAAAACTTACTGGATTGTTGATACATAAAATTCTGCGTCTCAGCCAGCAACTCTTGTTTCCTATTTAGATTTTCTATCTTGCTTTTTTCCTGCGGGACCTCCTGATGGACCTTTTGAGAATAATTCCCGTCTATATCTATGTATACTCGCTTTTTCCGCTTTCGGCTGTGGTTTCTGTCTGTTTGTTTGTGATTTATCATTTTTCATAATGTGGAATCTTGTTGTGTTCTACCTATAATTATAAAAGCAGTCGGATTATCTTCCGACTGCTTTTAATTATACAATTCTTACTTGACTTCTTCAAAGTCTGCATCTTGGACGGTGTCGTCAGGGTTGGTGCCTTGCGATTGATTGTCGGCAGCACCGCCTTGGAAGCCTTGACCGGCGTTGGGGTCGGGCTGGGCACCACCTGCACCTTGGTACATCTGTGCGCTAGCAGCTTGCATCACCGTGTTGAGGTTGTTGATGGCAGCGTCTATTGCGGCGACATCGGCAGCCTTGTGGGCATCTTTAAGCTGTTGAAGTGCGCTTTCGATGCCCGGCTTTTGGTCGACAGGGATTTTGTCACCGTTATCTTTCAAGAAGTTCTCGGTGGTGAAAATCATCGAGTCGGCTTGGTTCAGCTTGTCAATCTTTTCACGCTCGGCCTTATCAGAAGCGGCGTTTTGCTCGGCTTCGGCTTCATGCGATCGATTTCTTCCTTGCTTAATCCGCTGCTGGCCTCGATACGAATCTTCTGCTCTTTACCCGTTGCTTTGTCTTTGGCAGAGACGTTGAGGATACCGTTGGCATCGATGTCGAACGTTACTTCAATCTGCGGAACGCCACGGCGAGCCGGTGCGATGCCTTCGAGGTTGAACTGTCCAATGCTCTTGTTTTGCGATGCCATGGGGCGCTCGCCCTGCAGTACGTGGATGGTAACGGCCGTTTGATTATCTACCGCGGTAGAGAATGTTTCGCTCTTCTTGGTAGGAATGGTGGTGTTGGCATCAATCAGCTTGGTCATCACACCACCCATGGTTTCGATACCGAGCGTCAGCGGGGTTACGTCGAGCAACACAATGTCGCCCACACCACTCTCTTTGTTGAGGATGGCACCTTGGATGGCCGCACCAACGGCTACCACTTCGTCAGGGTTAACACCCTTCGAGGGCTCTTTGCCAAAGTAATTCTTCACCAATGCTTGCACGGCGGGGATACGACTCGACCCACCTACGAGGATTACCTCATCGATGTCGGATGTCTGCAACTTAGCATCGCGTATTGCATTCTGACAGGGAACGAGACAAGCTTGTATCAGGTCGTGTGCCAACTGCTCGAACTGTGCACGCGTCAAAGTCTTTACCAAGTGTTTGGGAACACCACCTTCTGCCGAGATATAGGGCAGGTTGATTTCGGTAGACGTGGTGCTCGACAACTCGATTTTCGCCTTTTCGGCAGCCTCTTTCAAGCGTTGCATGGCCATGGGATCCTTTGTCAGGTCAATGCCTTCGTCAGCTTTAAAGCCATCAGCCAGCCATTTGATAATCACTTGGTCGAAATCGTCACCACCCAAGTGTGTGTCGCCGTTGGTAGACAGCACTTCAAACACGCCGCCACCGAACTCGAGGATAGAGATATCGAACGTTCCGCCACCAAGATCGAACACGGCAATCTTCATATCTTTATTACCCTTATCCACACCGTATGCCAAAGCAGCCGCAGTAGGCTCGTTAACGATACGCTGCACGTTGAGACCTGCAATCTGACCGGCTTCTTTAGTTGCCTGTCGTTGCGAGTCGGAGAAGTAAGCCGGAACGGTAATTACAGCGTCGGTTACTTCTTGTCCGAGATAATCTTCGGCAGTTTTTTTCATCTTCTGAAGTATCATCGCCGAGATTTCTTGCGGTGTGTACTTGCGTCCTTCAATGTCCACACGAGGTTGTCCGCTCTCGTTTACCACTGTGTAAGGCATGCTTTCAGCCTCTTTGCGGCACTGTTCGTAGGTTTCGCCCATGAAACGTTTAATCGAGTAAACGGTATTTTTGGGGTTGGTGATGGCCTGACGTTTGGCAGGATCACCCACCTTACGTTCACCGTCTTTCACAAATCCTACCACCGATGGTGTGGTGCGTTTGCCTTCGCTGTTGGCGATTACCACCGGTTCGTTTCCTTCAAATACTGAGACACAACTGTTAGTTGTTCCCAAGTCTATTCCAATAATTTTTCCCATAATATGTAATGTTTTTAAATTTCTATTGATATAAATATAATGTATATGAGCGTCGGACTATAGAGAGTCTGTGGCTCGCAGAGTTATTAACAAAGCCTATGCCAAGTGACAGTTTGTTGAATCTTCACTGACAGAACGGCAGACGACGGCAAGGAATGAGGGGTATGGAATGACAATTACGGTGCTATTTCCTCATTTTTCAGCGTCTTTTTTAAGTGCAGGAGTAAAATATTTATGGAACTCATCGAATACATAGAACATTCAGCTAAATTTGCATTCGTCGTAGAGGGTGAATATTTGTTGGTAACGATTTAATTGTTAATCATAAAGTTGTTGAAGAATAGTTCACTTCAAGGGTTTTAAGCCTACTGTCTTATATCGAATTCGTAAATTTAAGTTTTATAATAATGGAAGAAAATATTATTGTTAAGTACAAGCGCACTACGCTCTTTTATGTGTTAGCAACCTTTGTTCCATGGGCTTTTTGGATCATGGCAGGATATGTGAGCCATCATGCCGTGTACTCGGAAAGTAGGTGGGCTGCACCATTCTTAGGGATTATTGGATTGTGTTTCCCAATGCTTCTGACCGTTCTATTTGTCTATTGTTCTCCAAATTTGCGAACGGACTTCTTTGGTAGGTTCTTCAACTTCTCTCAAAACAAGTGGATGTATTACCTCACAGCATGTTTGCTGCTGCCGGCAAGCATCTTATGTGCCATGGGTATCTCGTTATTGTTTGGTTACAGTCCGTCACAATTCGTCGTTACCGGACACTACACGTTCACATCGGGCGTCTTCCCCGTATGGTTTCTCCTCATCCTTGCCCCTATGCTTGAAGAATTGGCATGGCACGGCTATGGTACCGACAGCTTGCGTGCTCGCATGAATATCTTTAATACCTCCATGCTTTTTGCTGCCTATTGGGCTATTTGGCACTTCCCACTTGCAGGCATTAAAGGTTATTATCACGCCAATGTGGTGCAGGAAGGCTGGATTTACAGTCTGAACTTTGTTGTCAGTATCTTCCCATTTGTTATTCTGATGAACTGGCTCTACTATAAAACCAACAGAAATATTCTTGTAGCTGTTGGCTTTCATATTGCAGCTGGCTATTTCAACGAAATATTTGCCACCCATCCCGACAGCAAATGTATACAAACGCTTTTGTTGCTCATTCTCTCTATCGTCATTGTACTCAAAGATCGTCAATTCTTTTTCAGTCGAGCGTTAACATAATTCTGCCCAACCTATAACAAAAGATGAAAAGTATGTTTATGCTCTTTTGAGCATAGCATACTTTTACTTTTTAGGATAAAGCTAAGCGCTATTACCTAAAAACAACGTGATGATTCAAAAAACATATAACTCACCTGCGTTATGTTGTTGCGAAATGAGCTGCATAGTCTTCACTCATTTATTCCTACACACAGCCATCCTAATTTGTAAAAAAATGTAAGTGAGAACTCATTCTGTTCGGCGTCTTCTTTATTCCGAATTGCTGTTTATCTCTTGTATTCTTGATTTATTTGCTACCTTTGCAGTGTTTTCAATCAAATCAACCGCAACTTAATACAAATACAAAAGAAATGACTTCATTGACATTGGCCATTGTGATGGTTTTCGTTGCAGGCTACCTTTGCATCGCTTTAGAAAGTTTGACGAAAGTGAATAAGGCACCTGTAGCACTTTTAATGTGTGTGGCCTGTTGGACACTTTTTATGGTAAATCCCGCTGAATATATGCTTCCTGCATTGTCTACTGCAGCAGAGCAGAGTGCTGTGTTGGCACATGTAACCACCATTTTAAGAGAACATCTGGGCGAAACGGCTGAAACCTTATTCTTCTTGATGGGAGCCATGACCATCGTAGAGATTGTTGATTGCAATGGTGGATTTAACTTTGTGCGCGACTCGATACAAACGCGCAGTAAGCGTAGTTTGCTTTGGCGTATTGCTTTATGACGTTTATTCTTTCTGCCATTCTTGATAACCTTACCACAAGTATTGTTATGATTATGGTGTTGCGTAAGTTGGTGGCCGACAAGAAAGACCGAATTGTCTATGCATCGCTTGTTATTATTGCTGCCAACTCGGGTGGAGCGTTCTCGCCCATTGGTGATGTTACCACCATTATGCTGTGGATTTCGGGTGCCATCACTACGGCAGGTGTTATCAGAGAGCTGATTGTGCCCTCACTGGTGTCGATGATTGTGCCTGCCTTTATCATGCAATATATGCTGAAGGGCGAACTTCCGAAACCCGAAGTAAAGTCGGCTGAAGACAGTGCATTGGTATTTACTCGCATACAACGTCGCATTATTTTCTTGCTGGGCGTAGGGGGCTTGATGTTTGTACCTGTCTTTCGTTATCTTACAGACCTTCCGCCGTATATCGGAATTTTATTGGTGCTGGGGGTATTGTGGACTGCAACCGAGCTGTTTTATCGTAATGCGCGATTGGGAGCAGACTCGATGTCGACGCGTGTTATTGCCTTACTGCGCAAAATTGATATGGCAACGATACTCTTCTTCCTCGGTATTCTGATGGCTGTAGGCTGTCTTTCAGAAATCGGCGTACTATCGGCGATGGGGCGTGGATTAGAAACAATGAGTCATGGTAACCATTATCTGGTTACGGGTATCATTGGCGTTTTGTCGAGTATTGTCGACAATGTGCCACTTGTAGCCGGTTGTATGGGGATGTATCCCATAGCTCCTACGGGCGATATGGCGGTCGATGGTATCTTCTGGCAGTTGTTGGCTTATTGTGCCGGCGTAGGTGGCTCGATGCTGATTATCGGTAGTGCGGCAGGCGTTGTTGTGATGGGATTAGAAAAAATCACTTTCGGCTGGTACATGAAACGCATTACGTGGATTGCATTTGTAGGCTATGTGGCGGGTATGGGGTCGTATTGGCTGATTAGAACGTTTATATTTTAATTATTATTATGTTCTAAGTAAAGGTATTGTAGATTTATTATCTAAAATATTGTCTATTATCTAATTGGTATATATTCTACAATATCTTTTTCAGCCTTTTAGTAACAGCCGGTTATCTCCCCCATTAATTATTCATAATTGGTTATTAAAAGATGAGTGACTTTTTTATCATTTCTGTTCATAAAACTAACAAGATATTTTTTCTCAAACGAGCGTATTCGTATACCTTCATGATTATATAGGTCATAAATAAAATCTGTATTTTTAATAATTAGCATCCATTTAGCTTCGCACTTATTTATCAAATAGTTAGCCAATCTTCGATGGTCGGTCTTTGTAAATTCATTTTTAGCATAAGTGCTAAATTCACTATCATAAGGTGGGTCCAAAAAAATAAAATCATCAGAGTAAGGTGTATTCTCTATTAAAAAGCGCTCAAAATCCAAATTAAATATTTGAGTATGCCGAAAATGGTCAATCAGAGCCTTAGACTTATAATAATCTATTTTTTTCTCCAATACCTTTTTATTGTACCCTATACCTCCGTACGGAACATTAAATTTACCCTCATCGTTATACCTGAACATTCCACTGTATGAATAATTTCTAATAAAGAAGAATAATGCGCAATGCATAACCATATCTCTTTGAACAATTTCTTCACCATTATACATTGCTCTAAAATACATATACACCGCGCTTTTAATAGCTGTTTCAATATTATCATATAAATCAGTAATAGGGAGGTTACCCTTTTGAACTTCGAGTTCTTTCATTCTTACCATTTTCCTTAAAAGGTTTGAATGCATCTCTTTTATAAGAATACTTGTATCTTTTGCAAGTCTTTCTTTAATGATTAAATGAATCTTAGTTTCTCGTTCTTTAATAAAAGCCTCAAGTCTCTCTTTTAACTGGAATTTATCCATATCATTATTCCTATAGCAGGTATAAATATCAATCAACTCCATGTTATTATCAAAAAAAGACTTTGATTGTTTCCACGTTTTGTTAATATCCTCTATGTAAGTAAAAAAAAGAGGATTTTGAAAAGCAATATTTTTGTAAAGCGATATTAACTCTGAAGATAAATCATTGATAAAATATTCTTTCGCCTGAATAGCAGTATACACGGCCCCTCCTCCGACAAAAGGTTCAAAGTACCGATTAAAAGTTGGAAGATTAGGTAGAATGTGTTTTATCTCCCTCTCCTTACCACCAGCCCATTTTATAATAGGTTGTAATCTATTCGAGTTTTTCTTTTCGCATATTTGAGTATCTTGTTTAGAAGACACAAATGGTAAAACATCTGTTAAGTTGTACCCTCCTATACGATACGAAACGGGGTCTTCGCAAACTTTATCACTTCTAATATTCTTTATAGACTTCATTGTTTCTATTCTTTCTTTTGCTGCTTGAAAATATTCTTCGTCCAACTCTATACCAATAAATTTTCTATTAAGATTTAATGCAGCTACACCTATAGAACCAACTCCCATAAAAGGGTCAAAAACAATATCACTTTCATTTGAGGCTATTTTAATTATCTTTTCTAAAATAGAGATTGGCTTTTGAGTTGGATGTTTGGGTTTATTAAGTCTTTCCGGACGCATACATATTGGACTTTCAATAAAATTATGCATCTCTTTTTGAGAGATAAAATTCCATGTGTGCCGTTTATTCCAACAAGTAAATATCATTTCACAGCTATTCAAAAATCCTGCTTTAAATATTTTCGGTGCGGGATTAGTTTTATGCCATATCATAAAATTAGAGGTATCAAATCTATGATCAAGGCAATTATACCAGCTTCCGAGTTGGTTGTATGATGTAAAAATGAATAAATTACCTGTTGGCTTTAATATTCGAACAAATTCATCAGCCCATTCTTCTGGTTTAAAATCAATACAATCCCACTCGGCTATGTCATTATTCATTGTAGCACGCCCATATAAAGAAATATTTCCTGTCGAATGTTTACCAATATTATATGGTGGGTCTGTAAGAATAAGATCTATAGAATTGTCAGGAAATTGCTTCAGCATTTTTTTGCTGTCGTTCTGCAATAGACATTTTTGCCAATTAGGATCTATCATCTGTTGCTGGGTAAATAGGCACCTTTAATCCGGTTTAATGCCTCGTTGATATAATGTGAATTCTTCCTATATTCATCTATTACGAGCTCGTATCCACGATCAGACTTGCAAACGAGGTTCCAAAAATCACGACTAATGCAAAGTTCTTCTTCTGCAAAGAATTGTCGTACTCTTCCTTGTGTCCATGGTTTCCCTTCCCCATAACGATTATATGCTGTGGCAAACAAAATCCTCACATTATCCTCTTGACCTAGTTTATTCGTAAGTATGCAATATTGTTCGAGCAACGCCTCTTTTTCAGAACGAGCTTTTTTATTGTCTAAATCACCTCCAATCTTTAATTCTATAAGATAATGCTGTCCGTTTTCCTCGTCCACTAAGTAGTAATCACTTTCGTGTCTTTTCTCAATGACATCTCCAACTTATCGCTTATACCTATATAATCGTCAATCGCAGGAATCAAAGCATGTCTTTTATACTTCTCTAATAATTCCGCAATATAATCAGTTTGCTCCTTATATAATATACCCTCAACATGTTGTGTAACACGATAGCTTAATGTGGCTATTTTAATGGCCATTCTTTCGAGCATATTACCAAGAGAACTGTCAAGCGAACGCGCAAGAGCTGAATAATATTGTATCTCTGAACCAAGAGCTGCAATAAAGACATTATGAATCTTCATATTAATAGTTCCTTCTTCATTTGCTTGTTCCGATAGGTGCCTATCTGAAAAGCCTGCTGCATATGCTTCGACAAAGGAACTTATAATGGTGCGTATGTTACTTTCTTTTTCTAGCATATTCATGTCAATTAGAATTTATTTCCATTGTTTATTTTTCTATTACATCTGTTTTTACTCACAATAAATAATGAAGATTTAATATTAAAATGTAATATATGCATTCCTAAAATTGATGTACATATATTTTGTTCTTATATTGCAAATATACAAAAAATGATAGTTATATGGGTTTATCACGATTAATTTATATTTATAGTGTGAACCATTCATTAAAGAAAGCCGCAACTGTTACTTAAAAACCTGCCACAGATTGTCGTCGGGTAGGGGGGCAGTGGCTGTGATATCGATTTTTGAAACGGGATGAACGAAGTCTACTTTGCGCGATAAAAGACTGATGCTGCCATCGGGATTATTGCGTCGGGCACCATATTTCAAGTCGCCTTTGATGGGACAACCGATGTGCGCCAACTGACAACGTATTTGGTGATGGCGACCTGTTAGCAGTTCAATCTCA
The DNA here is from genome assembly GCF_000614205.1 of Hoylesella saccharolytica JCM 17484. Taxonomy (GTDB): domain Bacteria; phylum Bacteroidota; class Bacteroidia; order Bacteroidales; family Bacteroidaceae; genus Prevotella; species Prevotella saccharolytica. The sequence continues at coordinate 16,713 of NZ_BAKN01000020.1, read as the reverse complement.
AGCAGTGTATACCGCTCTGAACTGGCGATGACGCGATAATTAAGCATTGCCTTTTTTGAACCAGGCACCTCCTTATCGTGTGCATAACTTTTGTTTTGTTGCTCGTTTCTTACCAGCCAGTTGGTCAGCGTGCCCTCTTCTGTAGGCGGAGGCGTTTGTACCAGTGCCCAATAAGTTTTACGCACTTCGCCAAGTCTGAACATTTCGTTCAGTCGCGAAAGGGCTTTCGAAGTTTTGGCAAACACCACCAAACCCCACACAGGGCGGTCTAGACGGTGCACAACGCCTAAAAACACATTTCCAGGTTTGTTGTATTTTTCTTTGATATATGCTTTCACGGTTTCCGATAAAGGCTCGTCGCCGGTTTTATCGGCTTGTACTATCTCGCCGCTGTGTTTTGAAACAATGATAATATGATTATCTTCGTAGACGATTTGCATGGTGTTAGGGATAAAAGGAATGAAGAGATAAGAATGAAAGACACGGAATGAAACATGAAAGATAAATATATAAGGATGAAAGCTTAAATGCTGTGGAATGCCGGAATAAAGCTCAAAGAATAAGGTTATATAGCCTCTTTCTTTATTACTTTTCCATGGCTCTCTATCTTAACAGCCATTAAATGTTTATCCTTATATATTTATCTTTCATCTTTCATCCCCGGTCCTTCATCCAAAAACTACATGTTCATACCGCCGTCAACCTGAATAACCTGTCCGCTGACATAGCTCGACAAGTCTGAAGCCAGATAAACGGCACAGTTGGCAACATCATCTACGGTGCCGCCCCGACGCAAAGGAATCTGGTTCATCCATTCTTTGCGCACCTCTTCGGATAGCTCTTGCGTCATGGCTGTATCGATAAAGCCCGGCGCAATGGCGTTGGCGCGAATACCTTTGGGGCCCATTTCTTGCGCAACCGATTTGGCAAGAGCTATCATTCCAGCCTTAGAGGCTGCATAGTTGGCCTGTCCGGCATTACCATGAACACCTACAACAGACGCCATATTGATGATAGAGCCGCCGCGTTGGCGCATCATTACGGGTACACAAGCGTGTATAAAGTTAAACGCACTCTTCAAGTTTACACCGATAACAGCATCCCATTGAGCTTCTGTCATACGCAACATCAGTCCATCTTTGGTTATACCGGCGTTGTTCACCAATATGTCGATGCTTCCAAAATCTTCTTTTACCTGCTTTACCACCTCTTCACTTTGTGCAAAGTCGGCTGCGTTGCTGGCATATCCTTTGGCTTTAACGCCGAGCGAAGCGATTTCTGCTTCGGTAGCTTTTCCATTCTCATCGATTACTAAATCTGTAAATGCGATGTTCGCTCCTTCGGCTGCAAACCTCAATGCTATTGCTTTTCCGATACCGCGTGCAGCACCTGTTATCAGCGCTGTCTTACCTGTTAATAGTCCCATTTTGTTTTTTATTTATGTTTGATATTATGTTTTTTCGTGTCGCAAAGGTACAAACTTTCCCTTAAAATCGCAAAACGCCGAAGGTACAACCACTCTGTACCGGTTCTAATCGGCGCTGTAAGTGATGGTGCGAATTACTCCGCCACTTTGCCTGCGCAGATTGAGCGTAGTTGCACCGCCTTCGTATAACAGTTCTACTTCAACCTCACGAGGCATTATTTTATACGAAACTGCAACCAGTCCGTCGCGGTAAAAATCTATGGTTTGGCTCTTTTGGGGTAGTTGGGGCAGCAGATATTGCGCACCATCCAACTTTTCCCGGCGAATGGTCTCAAGGTAAACCGTCTGTAATGACAATGTTTTTGGGAAAAACTTCCGCTCCGTTTGCGTCATAAAATCCTCTTCCTCATTGTCGTTTATTTCCTCGTTCACGGTGGTAGCACGGTTGGCTTTCCCCTCTATTGCTTGGTGTTGACCTGATGCAGCGGTGTTTATCTGGGGTTCCTCAACAGCTGTTGAGGCTGTGTTTACCCTATCGGAACGGCCCATTAACGCGCTATCGGTAGGCACGGCTACGTGTTGTGTGTTTGTCTCTGCCGCTTTTTTCTGTTTCGATATGCCACCTGAACCGCAGGCGCAAAGCAGCAAAAGGCCTACCGCTAACACCATCTTCATGTCTTCGATACACGCTTTCCTAAGGCACCGTACACCACCTTAGCCACTAATGGCTTACTGCTTTCCTCCGTCATACCGCTTCCCAGTCGACCGTAAATAAAGGGAACTTCCAATCCTTTGATACAATAGTGCGTAATATCTGCCACCAAATCTACATTATCAATATCAAATTCACCCTCTGCTTTGGCCTCTGCATACACCTTTCTGAAAAGCTCTATCTCGTCTTCGTCAAAGTTTTTGCGCATCTTTTCTACCGTCCAGATATTTCTAAAAAACTCTGCGCGAAGGTTGCCGTTACGTACAACCGTTTCTTTAATCATACTGAGATGGGTGTATATCAGCTCTATAATTTTGTCTTGCGGACTGATTTTCTTGGCTGCTACCTCGTCCAGTTTGTCCGAAAGTCGTTCTAATTCGGCCTCGATAACAGCATAATAAACGTCTTCTTTACGGTTAAAATAAGTGTAAAGCGTGCGTCGTCCTTTACCCGAAGCTATGGCAATATCGTTCATTGTTGTGTTGGCTACACCGTTGCGGGCAAACAATTGCCGCGCCACATCCACCAACTTTTGTCTTGTCTTTGATATAGACATTGTTGTTTTTCTTTTATGTCGGTTGCACACTATTATGCAACTGTGCAAAATTATCTTTTTTCTTCGGTCCTCACAAATTATTTTTCCGAATATTATCAAATTTAACTCATCTTCTGGTTCAATAGTTGTCAATTGGTCAATTTTAAGAATTTATTGTTCAATTTTATAGATTTTTGAGGGCAGAAATTGGAGATAGGGGTGTAGTTACTTTCGTTTTTCGTTACAATTAACATTTCAATTCTGGCGCAGATTTATGCGTTTATTTTGACAAAAAACAGGTTTGAAGATGCAAAAGCATAGGTCTTGAATGGCAAAAGCATAGCTTTTACACACTAAAACATCATCTTTTGCATGCCAAAACCTATGCTTTTGTACTCCAAAAACCACGATTTTAGGGCGTTTCAGAAGGGTAAAAAGTGGGTGATTTTTATCAATATGAGCGTAATAGGCTGTTTATCAATATGATACAGGACTGCAAAATACTCGCGTATTTCCGCGTAAACATCAACTTGATGATTTCTATCGCAAGCATTCGGTACTACCAACCGCTTTTTTAACACATAAAAATTGGTCAAAATTAAGGATGCTCCTAAAAAAGTAGATGGGGTGTAAAAATAGGGTGGGTTAAGCAGACTGGTAATGGAATAAAGCAAGAAACTTAGGAAAGGCAAGGACTTTTCTCCTCTCTTTTAAGATTTTATCCCATAATGTTTATTGCATTTGCAAATGATCATGTAGTATCATTGAGGAGGCCAACTAACCAAATAAGGGGCGTTTTACTTAAAGGAGAATGCTTACTTTATAGAACTATGTGTGCCTAATTTTCATTGTATGGCTATGCTTAAAGATTTTAATTTCTTACTATTAGAAAATAGGGTAAGATAAACGCTGCTGCAATCCGGAAGGTATAATATTGTGAAATAATAAGTATAAAATTTGCATATATAGTCAGAAAAGTGTATCTTTGCACACGCAAATCTAAAAAGAGGCGCTGAAAAGTTTATATCGCGGAGTGGAGCAGTTGGTAGCTCGCCAGGCTCATAACCTGGAGGTCACATGTTCGAGTCGTGTCTCCGCAACTACGAAGCAAAGGTGTAAGATGTAAATCTTGCACCTTTGCTCGTTTTTAGCTTTGTAAAAAGAGATTTTATTTACGTAAGAAAGTTTATCTGGAGCGCTCTGTGCATCCTGCTACACTATAAAAAAGAACAAGCGTTCCCGTTACTTGCAACAGGAACGCTTGTTCGTTTATGCTTATTTCAGCCTATTCAAAGGAGAATATTACGTAAAAACTCATAGTAGCCTCTTCCTTTTTGGTGCTTGTTTCCAACCTTTTTAAGATTTAGATTCAAGCCTTTCAAAAAAAGTTTTTAGGCCGTTTAAAGCGGTTTTAAAATTGTTCTAAGATGGCAATACGCTTGTCTGTATCGGGGTGCGTACTAAAAAGTCCGTTCATAAAGCCCAGCACACCCACGCTCATTTCATCGGGATGAACAATAAAGAGCTGCGCTACGTCCTCGCGATTGACATTGTCAAGCCCCGGCTCTTTTGATATTTTCTTTAACGCCGAAGCTAAAGCCAGTGGGTTACCGCATAGTTCTGCCCCGCCCGCATCTGCCATATATTCGCGTTTTCGAGATATGGCGAAGCGCGTAATCAGCGTAAACACGTAAGCAATGGCACAACAAACAATGCCTATCAACAGTACAACCATCACCGCCGAAAGCCCTCCTTTGTCTTTATCTCTGCGCCCACTGCCGCTCCACATAATGCCATACATCATTCTTACGGTAAGACTCATCACCGTACTGATAATACCAACAAAGATAATACTTGTGATAAGCAGTCGCGTATCGTGGTTACGAATATGCGTTAATTCGTGTCCGATAACCCCCGCTAACTCGTCATCGTCAAGTAAATCGATAATGCCCGTTGTCAAAGTAACGGCATAACTCTTCTTGTTAATTCCGCTGGCAAAGGCGTTTAACTGTGAATCGTCTACCACATTGATGGCAGGCATATCCATATTACACGTCATACAAAGGTTTTCAACGATGTTATACACGCGTGGATTTTCCTTTCTTGAGAGCGGTCGAGAGTGTGTTGCATGACTAATCATCGATGCATTGGCAAAATAAGCGATGATAAACCAAACACCCACACCAAGTAAAACCCAAGGAATGGTGGTGAGAAAGGCATGGTTAACCGATGCAAAGTCTACCTGAAATACGACTTCTCCGCTATCGTCGTAATAACTTCCGTTGAAAGTATGTACAAGAAACAGAAAGCCCCAAACGGTGGCCAAGATGATAACAGGAAACATAAAAAGCAACAACACGCTAAGCATGTTGTTGCGTTTTATCTGTGTATGCATTCCTACATATTTCATTTGCAAGGAGTGCTAATGGGTTAAAATTTTACTTCGGGTGCTTTATCCAATACAGCTCTCTCTTCTTGCGGTACCTCGAACATCGGCTCTTTCTTGAAGCCGAACATCTTTGCAAAGAGGTTAGAAGGGAAAGTTTGCACGGCATTGTTCAATTCGCGTGTTGCCGAATTAAAGAAACGACGTACTGCTGCCAGCTTATTCTCAATGTCAGAGATTTCTCCTTGCAGCTGTAAGAAGTTTTCATTGGCTTTCAACTCAGGGTAAGCTTCGAGTGAAACCTTTAAACCTGCCAACGCACTGGTAAGCATATTTTCGGCTTCCACTTTGTCATTGATGGATGTTGCACCCATTGCGGCAGCTCGTGCTTCGGTTACACGCTGAAAAACAGTTTTCTCATGCTCGGCATATCCTTTAACGGTGGCCACCAATTGGGGTACCAAATCGTGGCGTTGTTTTAGTTGAACATCGATGTTAGCAAAAGCATTTTCACGATTATTGCGCAGTTTTACGAGGTTGTTGTAAAGGCTGATGCCCCATACTACCAAAATAACGACAACGCCGAGGATAATAAGTAGTTCCATCTTTTAATGAGATTAATTAGTGATATAAATTGTAATCGTATTGACAAAAACTGTCACACTGATAGTTGCAAAGATATAAAAGAAAAATGAATATCAACCAGATATCGGCTATACATCATAATTTGTTTGTCCGTCATCATCTCCGTGCAAAGCATTTTGAAAATCTTTCCAACTCTGAAACCCTACAAATAAGGCGAGTTTATCCAGCACGTCGGTAGATGGTTTCTCTGCTCCGGTAACATAAGTCCATACCTTTTTCAAGGCCAAAGGTTGTAATGAGATATGATATTTTGAAAATATCTGCGCCAGTTTTTCAAAATCAGAGGAGATAGGAATACTTTTACCCACCTTTGTCTCTACCGCTTTTACTAAAGCCTTTAATTCTTTTCGTATCATCCTAACACGTATTTAATCTGTCGAAAATGGAATGCAAAGGTAGATATAAAACCTTAATTTGAGTGGGAAAAAGAAGAGAAGCTTTTTTATTTTTTAGATTGAAAGATAACGAAAAAGGGCTCCGCCGAGCCCCAACCTTTGTTAACCTTAAATCTAATACTATGAAAAACACATCGCAAATATAAAATATCTTTACATGCCTGTCAAGTATTTAATATTAAATAGGTGTATATTTATGCTTTATTTAACATCTTACAAGATATTTAATGATTATTAAATGTTTTGCAAGATATTCTTCAAGAGGAAGGTTGCATTCTGATTTTGGGCCACGCCTCGTGCTATTTTATAGGTGTAAATAACTTCATTATCCAGCTCGATTTCAAAGCAATAGTTGATAAAACGATTGCCTTGCGCGTCTTCCAGTTTAGAAAGTTCGAGGTCGTGTGTGGCTATAATGCCGCTAACAGACAAGCGTGAAACGGTTTCAAGAAACAAACGAGAGCCGTTGAGCTTATCCAGCGAGTTGGTTCCCTTTAGTATTTCGTCGAGAATAATTAGGGTTTTGCGCCGACTTTTGCAAAAGGCGATGAGCTGTTCGAGTCGTAAAAGTTCGGCATTGAAGTAAGAAATGCCGTGTGTAAGGTCGTCGTTAGTGCGCATACTGCTGAAAAGCTGAAAGCACGACACCTGCAAATGCTCGGCAAAAACAGGCATCCCGGTCATTGCCAACACATAGTTTACCCCGACAGAACGCAAGAAAGTGCTTTTGCCCGCCATGTTGGCACCCGTTATAATGTAGTATTTTCCGTCTTCGATGATAAAGTTATTGCGCACAGCTTTCTGCCCCAAGAATGGGTGATACAGTCCCTCGACAGTGTATATTACATCGTTACTCTCAACAATTTCGGCGGGTACAGCTTCAGGATGATTGTATTTAAAGGTTGCCATCGATAGATTGGCGTCCATCCGACTAACGCAATCAATCCAGTACTCTATCTTTTCCATGTAAGAATGTTGCCATTTCAGGAACTTACGAATAAGAAAGAAGTCGCTTAAAAGAAGAGCATTGGTAAACATTAAACCTAAGACGTTGCTGCGTCGGTCAAGACTATCGAGTATTTTCTCCAACCGATTGAAGGACGTGGCGGCAGCCTGCAAGTCGCTACAGATACTTTTGTTGAGGTCTTCTCGAAAGGTTGAGCTTGCCAAAAGGCGAATTAATCGAACGTATGCCTTCAATTCGTTGTGCAACAAACCCACACATTTGCCCATTGCGCGCAGAGATTTAGAGCAGACGATAAACACCACAAAGAAGTTGATAATGCTCCACCAAACGGCGATACCAGCATCAAATGGGGTGAAAATAGCCAGAAACAATGCCGTCCAAACGCCGATAACAGAGGCCCATGCAAGGATAAAAGCCCATGTTTGGGCTGCGAAGCTCGGTACCTGGATATGTTTTGCCGCTGTTAATGCTTGTAAAATGTGCGTGGTGTCAATGCCGTCGGCCACACTTTTTCCCTCTGACAGAAATGCCATTCTAAACGTTTCCATTTCTGCCAGTTCGTCGATGGAATGGCGTTTCAATTCTATTTCGGCTTTGGTGTGGTCGGTTTCTGCCGACAAACTTTTCAGTTCGGCTGCCAACCTATCACTTCCGCCCCGACTTACAGTGCGGTTGAGGCGATTAAAAAGTGAGCCGACACCGAATAAATCCAAGTCGCAGGCATATTCGTGATGCGCATCAGCGTACTCGTTCCCTGTTTTAAAGCACGAAAAATCGTTCTCCTGATAGCATACTTCGTTGTGATAAGTCTGCCGCAATCGCTCCAATTGGTCTATGTGTTGGTCGTTTTTTACATCAAAACGCCTTACAATTATGTATCCGACGAAACAACCGGCAGTCATCCAAAGCAACCAACTGCCATTGTTTACTAAGGTAAATAACACCACGCAACCGATGGCAGCAAGAAACGAAATGATTTCGGCTGCAACGAAGAAGCGGTTGCGTTGCTTTAAAATAGCGATGTCTGCAGACAGTGCTTTGACACGTGAGGCATAAAACAATTTCAGTTCCATAGGGTACAAAGATACGTAATAAACAGCTAAACACGCCGCATTAGCAAGGCTTTTCACTTGCAATCCGTCTTCTTTATCCCTTTGTTAAAGAGGCATTTCAGTGTTTTCCGCTTCATTCATTTTCTTCAAAGTTCCTTTTCTTACCTTGTTATTATTTTATCAAAAAAAGTTTCAAATCGTAAGTTTAGTGATTGTCAAAAAATCAGATGGTGCTTCGCGAGAGTGCCCATCGAAGTCATCAGCCTGTTGTCAGCTCGTAAAAACACAAGGATTTTACGGTTTTGTATGTAGTTGATAATTAATGTCTTGCATATTTATGAGTAGTTTTTGCTTGTTATTTATTCCCCTTAAACGCCCTAAAATCGTGTTTTCCGGGTTGCAAAAACATAGGTTTTACCCTCCAAAAGATGATGTTTTGTATGCCAAAAGCTATGCTTTTGCAACTTAATACCTATGCCCTTACATTTTCAACGCTGATTTTTGACCAAATAAACGAAAATATTTTGCTAAATGGAGAAAGCGATTTGTAACGAAAAAAGAAAACGAGAAGTGTTCTTAAACGTTAAAAAAGTAACAATTTGAAAGCAACTTATAAAGGTGGAAAAGTGAAAAGGTGAAAGGGTGAAAATGGCTAACGCCCTTGCATTGTTATCTAATATTGTGGCAGCTGCATCTTTTCATCCTTTCACCTTTTCACCCTTTTACTTTTACTTAGGTAGGTAAGGTAGGTTGGGTAGGCAAAAAGCAGGTTATGAGAGAAAGAAAAGCACATAAACTTTCATCCTTATTCTTTCATCCTTCATCCAAAATACCCTTTCACCTTTATTCCAGGGGAGGCGAGGAGGAGATGTAATAAGATGAAATAACCTCTTTCGATCGTTCAATACGCAATCTTCGACAGAGAAAACACTTTAAAGCCCTACGGGATAATTCGCTAGAAATATGCTCAATCGCCCAGCCTTACCTCATTGTATATCAGTGTAAATCATCTTGGTATTCAAGAGTAAGAGTGTGGTATTTGTGAAAATGTGTCCCGTCTGCCGAAGCACAGATTGGTTGAATTGTTCTATTTTTTGGTTCACATTTATCGCTTTCAAATCCGTGTTCACGCTATCTTTGTATCGAAAAAAAAGAAACAATCTGACATCTCTATTCAAACAGAAGCCTGATGAATAAAGCGCGGTGTGCGCAACCTATTAATTGTTGAGAAATATTGTATATACTAATAATAATAACTAAAACAATGTATGAAAAAAACATCTAACCTTAGAAGGGCCTTAGTTACGCCCTTTTTGCTGATTGTACCGATGCTTGCATTCGCGCAGCGGGTAACAGGTGTGGTTACTGACGCCTCTTCGCAAGAGCCACTTACAGGTGTTACCGTGCGTACGAACGGCGGTCAAGGTATGGCCGTTACCGACATTGACGGACGATACAGTATCGATGCAGAGCGAACGGCTGTTTTGCAGTTCTCGTATATGGGTTTTAACGAGCTAAGTGTTGCTGTAAACAGTCGCAAGGTGGTAAATGTGGCATTACAGCCGCAGCAGAAGGACCTAATCGAAGTGGTGGTTATCGGTTACGGAACACAGAAAAAAGCCGACCTTACAGGTGCTGTTGGTGTGGTAGATATGAAAGAAGCACAGAAAACGGCGGCTACTAATATATACGAAATGTTGCAAGGACAGGTGCCCGGCGTATCGGTATCAACCACCAGTCAGCCCGGTACGATGAGCCATGTGCAAATTCGAGGTATCGGCTCGTTTAATACCGTGGGACCGCTTTACGTGCTCGATGGTATGATTGTGAATGATGTAAACCATCTGAACCCGAATGAAATAGAATCGATGCAGGTTTTGAAAGACGCCTCGGCAGCGGCTATCTACGGTGCGCGCGGTGCTAATGGTGTGGTTATTATCGAAACAAAGAAGGGCAAGAAAGGTCAGCCGGCTTTTAATATTAGTGCTACTTGGAGCATGGCAGATATGCCGAAGAAAATCAAAATGAAAAATGCCGCCGACTTTATGTATTATAACGAGCAGGCGTATATCAATGCCAACGCCGCCTGGCCGGCAGCCAACTACTCGCTTACGCATACGGGTAAGATGATTCCTAATACCGATTGGCAGAAAGCGGTGTTTAAAACCGGGTTTACACAAGATTATAATGCGCTTTATACACAGGGTTCGGAGAATGTAAATTTTGCTATCGGAGCAGGCTATATGAATCAGACGGCTGTGATGGAAGGACCCGAGTATCAGCGTTTCACTGGTCGTATCAATGCTGATGCAACATACGGCATACTGAAAATAGGAATAAACAGTACCTTTCAGCACGCTCGTAACAACGAAACCCGCAGCGGTTCGTTTGCCAATGCATTGGCAATGCCGCCCGTTATTCCCGTATACGATCCCAACGAACCTACCGGGCGGGGCGGCTTCGGTTATGGCAGTGCCGATTTTCCAACCTACTCAAGCAATCCCGTTGCTATTCAGAAATCGCATGAGGGCTTACAGGTAGACAATCGTGTTATTGCCAATGCTTTCCTTGAACTAACCCTATTAAAGCATCTTAAATACCGTTTAAATCTCGGTGTAGATGGATGGTTCGGTCGGCATAAATATATCAACCATGCCTATACCATGCGTATGGCATCGGGAGAAACTCGTTTTAAAGATTTGCTGAACGAAAATCGCGACCAACGCATCACAACAATTATAGAAAATACGCTGACTTATCAAAACACGTTTGGTAAGCATAACGTAACTGCTTTGGCAGGATACACGGCAGAAGACGTGAACTGGCACTGGCTGATGGGAGAGGGTTACGACCAACAAGTAAAAGGACTGTGGCAGCTGGACCTTGTTGCCAAGCAAAATAATATGAGTGGTTCGGAGAACGAACGACGTCAACTTTCTTACATCGGACGTATAGATTACAGTTATGACGCAAAGTATCTGGTTCAATTTAACTTCCGCTCTGACGGTAGTTCGAAGTTTGGACCCGCCAACCGCAGAGGCTATTTTCCTTCGGTTTCGGTAGGATGGCGTGTTTCGGAAGAAGCCTTTTGGCAACCCCTCAAAGAGATTGTAGACAATTTAAAACTACGTGCCAGCTGGGGTAAAGTGGGCGATATGCAATCGTTGGGCAATTACAGCTATATTCCCAGCATAGATCATAACGGCCCCTATGAAGGTTTGTATGCTCTGTTTGGACTTTCGGGTAGTGAGAAAATTCATTACGGAGCCACGCAAACCTCGAAAGTGAATGTTAATTTGGGTTGGGAAACCAAAACAACAACCAACATCGGTGTAGACTTCAACCTGTTTAACAGTCGATTGTTCGGTAGTTTCGAGTGGTTCAGTGCCAAATCGACCGATCTTTTACTTAATGTTCCACAAGCATGGGCTACCGGTGTTTCGACCCTTTGGACTAACTATGGAAGTATGCGCAACCGAGGCATTGAGCTGGTATTAGGCTGGCACGACCGGGTAGGAGAATTGGGCTACAGCGTCAGTGCTAACTTTTCTACCTTGCGCAATGAGGTGTTGAAGATGGGCGATGCTTATGTGCAAAGTGGACATAACCGCACAGAAGTGGGGCGTTCGATATCCGATTTCTATCTTCTGAAAACAGCCGGTATCTTCCAATCGATGGATGAGATATACGATTATACTACCACTCTTTCTGATGGAACTGTAAAAGTGTTACAGCCTAATGCGCAGCCGGGCGATGTAAAGTATATAGATGTAAACCACGATGGAAAGATTGATGATACCGATAAAGATTGGAGCGGTAGCCCATTACCCAAGTTTGAAATGGGTTTTAACATGTCGTTGACATGGAAAGATTTTGACTTTAACCTTTTCTGGGCAGGTAAATTCGGTCATAAAATTTATAATCAGGTGCGGGCCACAACGCTCAATTTCAATGTAGACAATCTTCCGGCAGATGTCTTTCCATGGACTTGGGATAATCCTTCGAATACCTATCCGCGAATGTATGCCAACTCTACAGATAATAATAAAGGCAGCGACCGCTTTTTGGAAAATGGTTCTTACTTTCGATTGAAGAATGTACAATTGGGCTATACACTGCCTTTGTCGCTTTCAAAGAAGTTGGGTGTGCAAAGGGTTCGGGCTTATGTCAGTGGTTCCAACCTACTCACGCTTACCGGTTACAAAGGCTATGACCCCGATATTATCTGTACAAATGTGTACGAACAGGGTCTTGATTACGGCCAATATCCTTCTAATCGCCAGCTTAACTTTGGTGTACAAGTAACGTTTTAAACCTAAAGCATAACACAAATGAAAAATATTATTGCCAAAATATTAGTTATAGCAGCCCTTTTTAGTAGTACTACCGCCTGCAGTGACGATTGGTTGTCGCTATCAGACCCTAATCATGAAACAGCAGACACCTTTTGGAAAACGGCCGAACAGTTTGATCAAGGGCTTTCTGCCGCTTACTCTACATGGCGCAGACCCGGCTATTTTAGTCGGTGGTTTCAGATATTGATGATCTTGCGTGGAGATGAGGGCTGGAGCGAAAGTCCTAATCCGGAGTTTCAAGCAGATGCTAACTTTATCATCTCTGCCTATAATTACGATAGAAATGAAGGCATCGTTCTTCCCTGGCAAGCCATGTATAACAGTCTTTATTACGTGAATCAGGTTATCGATAATATGAATGCACAGGGCTACAACCTTTTTCCTAAGGCCGAAGCCGATAAAATTTTGGGGCAGGGTTACTTTATTAGAGGTGTCGCTTTCTGGGCTATTGCAGCTATATACGGTAAAGGTCCTGTTCAAACCAGTTCGATTTCAAATGGACCTATCGGTAATCAAGAAGATTTATACAAACAGGCTTTAAGCGATTTTACGAAAGCATCAGAATTGTTACCCGAGAATTGGCCCGCCGTAGACAAAGGTCGTGTTACCAAAGGGGGTGCATTGGGGATGATGGCACGCATTAACATGCAACTCGCCGGGTTAAAATGTCATCGGCCTTGGGATGCTGCCAACCAGAATACGGATGCAGCAAAAGCCTATTGGCAAGCTGCTAAAAAGAACATAGAAGACATATTGGCCCTGAATATTTACAGTCTGTGCGATGACTGGATGGATAATTTCACGGAGGATAACGAGAATAATAGTGAGAGCCTTTTTGAGATAAACTTTAAAGACGGACTGATTAATGGGAAAGAGGTAGGTAATCAACGCCCGAAATTTCTCGGCCTTTATCTTAGCGATGGATCGGGTGCATGGAACGATGGTTCGGCTCGCGACTGGCTGTTGGATGAATTTAATAAGGAGAAAGATAAAGATGGAAATGTAGACATGCGTAAGTTTCATACCTTATTTTATTATGACCCTGCCGAGTCACAAACAGCTACCGCCAACTATTATGGTAAAACTTGGCTTGAATGGTGTGCACAAGAAGGTTACCAAAACGATCAGTTTCCGCATGCTTGTTACTGGAAAAAGTACACAAGTGTTGAAACAGACAATAAGAATGAAGACTATTCATCGGGTGCCAACCTTCGTATCTTGCGACTTGCAGATATCTACCTGATGTACGCAGAATGTATAAATGAGCTGAATGGCGATCGCACTACCGCTGTAGAATATATTAATAAGGTACGTCGCCGTGTAAATATGTCCGACCTGAACCCATCGGGATTTACCACTTATGATGAACTGCTGACACAAATTAAACATGAACGGTTGGTTGAACTTTGTGGAGAATGCACAAGATGGTTTGACTTAGACAGATGGGGAGACATTCATGATCAAGGCAAAGTGAATGAGATTGCTGAACGAGACATAGATTTTCGCAGTTATAATGTGGGGAAAAACCATGTATGGATTATTCCTAACCATGAGATAAATCTCTGGGAAGGATTGACGCAAAACCCCGGTTATTAAAACTGTTGGATAGTTATCAACACTAAATGGTTATCATCAACATGAAAGAAAGAATATTTGACATGAAGAATAATATCAAGTTATGGGCTGTTTTCTTCGGTATCACAGCTCTTATCCCCGCCATTTTCACCGGTTGTACGGATAACTCGGGAGACGGTATCGATTCTGTTCTCTGGGAGGGAAGTCGCAATCCGGAGAACACCAAGTTTCGCAACCCGGTATGGGAGCCATCCCTTGAAGCCGGAACACTTGTTAAAGGGGCAAGCATGTACACGGCTGTGTCTGCTGCAACACAGTGGTCTAAGGGAATTACAAAGATTTGTCCAACCCTCACTTCTACCAACTTGATGTCGTGGACACCCGGTAACGACGCACTGACAACGCCCCCCACGTGCTGAAGGTCGTGTTAACTCGCTTTCGATAGACTATGCACGGGCTGTAACAGGTGCCACTTACTGGATGTTCTACACTTTAGAGGGAAGTAACGCCATTGCTGTTGCTTCGGCCAACACTGCGGCAGGACCTTACACAGATCGAGGTAGCTTTATCAATGCCGGTGATGTAGGCTCAACTACTATTCAGCATCCATTTTTTATTGTTGTATCCACCAGCTATTACCTTTGTTATACCGTTGACGATGGAACTTATATGCAGCGCATAACTTTAAACCGTGTAAATGGGGTAAATAAGCATGGAGCAGCTGTTAAAATTGCCGGACCGGCGTTCAAAGATGTAGCTATCGTGCGAATCAGCGGCAGTCGATTCTACCTTTTGGGTACTGTCGACAACGGAACCTCGAAAGAAATAAGATATGCAATGGGTACGAAGATTATAGGACCGTATAAAGACAAGGCTGGTGTAGAACTTACCACAGGTTCTTCTACGGGCGAACTGCTCATTACAAGCGGAGACGACATCGTGAATCCCGAAAACCCTATGCGTGGTTTCACCAACGATGCCGGCACACACCTTTTCATTGGCTATAATGCAACACAGGCCAATAAGAGCAACATGACTAGTGGATATCTTCGTCGACCTTTCTTTATCACTCCCTTCGAGATGGGTGCCGATGGTTGGTTCACCACTTCCGTTAAAGCTGCGAAAGGATGGACGTGGCCGCGATTTAACTAACTAATTATTTATTAACCGTAGAAGGTAAGAAATTGCCCTCTATATAATACTAACCATTTAAAAGTATTCATTATGAAAAGAATGTTTACATTCATGGCACTTGCCTCAATAACGATGGCAATGAGTGCACAGTCGATAACCGTTATCAAAACCGAGCCAACAATAGGTGCCGACTATGCAGGTGGCTGTGAGATTGACCTGAACAACGATGGCTTGAAAGAGGTTATCATTTCGGGATGGCCACACGGAAGTGTACCGGGACGCGTGATCGTCGATGATGAAGGAAATGAAATTCAATCGCGTTACCAGTCGTGGGTGCTATCGTGGGACGGCAACTGGTCTGCAGTGAAAGAGTTCTTCCAGCTGTGTGGAATTCGGTCGCATATCATTCCTGCCGATTTCAACGGCGACGGTAATGTGGATCTCTACATGGCAGGCGAGGCTTACGACTACTCGGGCGTTTATCTCAACGATGGTACAGGCAACTTCTCTCTCGACAGACGCTTTGCTGTTAAAGATGCAGACGGCAATCCTACCCCTTGGCATCCGCGTGCAGCTGATGTGGCCGACTTTAATCAAGATGGCTTGCCCGATATTGTTACCATCGGGTTTAGCAAAGTAGGCGGGAAGATGCAGGCCAACTGCGGTGTACTTATTAATCAGGGCGATGGAACGTTCAAAAACATATTAGAGAAGGGAACCATTGGCGACGGTGCCACAGATTACGAGATGGCGTTGTGTACCATCAAAGCTACGATCTCAACAACGATGGTTGGCCCGACATTCTTTTGCAAGGCAATGTCGACAATAGCGACAAGGCTGCCTCACTTACGGCATCCGGAACAAATGTTCCCCGTACGTTTATGGTACTCGGCAATATGGGAAAGGATGATGACGGAAAGGTTACCTTCTATAATATGGAGCTGGCAACAGGTGTATCGCACCAGATGGGTAACGGAAACATTGTGGTTGCCGACTTCAATAGCGACGGAACTCCTGACATTTTTGTTACCGGCGAGTCGCCCAACGATGCACGCCCCAACGGATCGTGGGCATATTATCCCCAACTGCTTACTGCTAAGATTAATGCTAAGAAAGAAGTAACTTATACCGACAATACCTCGTTTGTAGCTCGCGGAAAAGACATTCGTCCCCTCAACTCAAACAATATCGGCGTGCGTGCAATCGACTACAATGGCGATGGCTACTACGATCTTTTTTACAACGGATGGTGCGAGGAGATGTTAGACCACACCCCCAACACGCAGGCAGGATATTTTCTGCCCGGTTCGGCTGCCGGACTGACCTCTTATCTGCGCATACCCGGAGCATCAGAACACGGCATATTTTTCTTTGACCTCGGCGTACAAGGGGCGCTTAACTATGCTCTGACCGGTTATCAAGGCGACGCAACATTCTACGATGCACCCCGTCGAACGCTTTCGTATACGCAGAACCCCTACCCGCAGGCAGCCCGTCCGAATGCCCCTTTGGCACTCAACAGAACCGTTAA
>NZ_BAKN01000021.1 GCF_000614205.1 Hoylesella saccharolytica JCM 17484 | reverse complement strand
TCTGAAATTATAGATATAAATAAAATAATTTTCCTTATAATCTTAGAATTATTTAGAATAATAGATTATATTTGCTCATAATTTCAAAATTATAACTCTACATTGATTATATTTACTTAGTTGAGTTTGTTTATTGTGTCTTTAAAGTGAGAACTTATGAAAATTAATGAATTTAGTAAAGGAAAACTCCACGACATGGAGCACGCCCAATTTGCTAACCACGTTTTGTGGATGTGTGGCGAGGCAAATCTGAAGAAGCTGAATCCGCTGCTGCCGGTGCTGAAAAATGCAGTTAAAAACGAGGAGGAGTCACTGAATGCGCCACGCTGCGAGGATGGAACAGACGATTTGCGTAAGTTAGACCACGAGCGCGATAAGGCGTATCAGATGCTGAAGCTGCTGGTAAAAATGCATCTGCACAGCGACAACGAGAAGGTGATTGAGGCGGCGCGCGCAATGAAAGAGGTTATGGGTAGGTTTCCACGGGCGCGGTGGGCTGACTATGATAAAGAATCGGGGCTGGTGGCGAAGATGATTTCTGAATTGCGTAGCAAGGAACTGGCGGCAAGCGTACAACTGCTGGCGGCAAGCGAGGTAATCAGCAGGCTGGAACGGGCCAATGTGGCATTTGACAAGCGGTGGATGCAACGGTTGGAACGGCTGACGCCGACAACGGAACGGCCGAACGTGCGGCGGCTGAGAGCGGAAACGGATGGGGCGCTCAAGGCGGTGACAGACCGCATCTTCGCAATTGATAATCTGGAGCCGTCGGAGGCAGTGACAAGGCTCATCACAACCTACAACACACAGGTAGACAGTATGCGTACGCTACTCTCGCGCCGGGAAAGCACGAACCGAAGGCGTCGCGAGAAAAGGTTGCGCGAGATGGCGGCTTTGCTCGAACCGCAACTGCGACAGATGGAAGGGCAACGGGGATTGTTACCCGGCTCGATTGTGTTTGCGGGAAAAACGCGGGGCTCGGGTCGTAAACGAAAGTTTTTGGTGAAAGAAAAGGAGAGCGGAAGAGAGGAGTGGCTCTCCACCAACTCCTCCTCATCCCTCTGACGCCCTCTCTCTCTAACTTCGAAAGTGAAGTACGAGGAGGGACCACGGGGAGAGGAGGGTTATAATTAATAAGCGGCCCCCATCCTTCATCCTTCATCGATAATCTCTCGGGGCGAATGGACAAAGGTGGTGGCACCCGAGCGGGTGAGAAAAGCCTCGTCGCGAAATCCCCACAATACACTGATGCAGGGCATTTCACAATTTCGGGCGGTTTGTATATCCACATCGCTGTCGCCCACATACACCGCATTGGCTTCGGATACGCCGAGCTGCGAAAGGGCTTCGAGCACAGTATCGGGGGCGGGTTTCTTTCGGATGCCCTCGCGCTCGCCGATGGCTACCGGGATGTAAGAACCGAAAAAATGTTGGCACAGCTCTTGAGTGGCGGCATAAAACTTATTGCTCACAACAGCAATGTGCTTTCGACGGCGAACCAGTTCTTCAAGCATCTCCATCACACCGGGATAAGGTTGCGTGTGGTCGAGTCCGTGTTGCAGGTAATGCGAACGAAAAGCGGCGTAGGTTTCGCCAAACTTCGGATGAGTGGCTCCGCCGGGAATAGCCCGCTCCATCAGTTTTTTCACTCCGTTTCCCACAAATAGCCTCACCTCTTCAAGGGTTCGCTCGGGCATCCCCGACGTACGCAGGGCATAGTTGCAACTGGCAGCCAAGTCGGTCAGCGTATTGAGAAGCGTTCCGTCTAAATCAAAAATGTATGTATCATACTGTTGCATAAGTCAAATTGATGTCCTTTTACAATCGTTGCAAAGGTATAAATTTATCAGTTACCAACGACCATTATCATTTTTAATTGCTACCTTTGCGGCCGAATTTTATATATAGAAAATATGAGCCACAACTGTATAAAAAGATACTTGTTGCCTGCGGGTATATGCGTATTGGTTATTCTGGGTATCGTGTATTATTATTTCTTTTCGTCGATGCTATCGCTTTCCGCAACGCAATATGTCTACATCGACGCTGACGATAACATCGATTCGGTGTATACCAAACTACAACCCATCAGCAATCGGCATACGATGATCGGTTTCAGAACGCTGACTCGGCACAGTGCTTACGCCAAACATATTCGCGAAGGACGTTATGCCATCAAGCCTGGACAAGGTGCTTTTACGGTATTTCGACATCTTAAAAACGGTATGCAGGAACCTGTCAGCCTAACAATTTCCAGTACAAGAACACTTGAAAGGCTCTCGGCAGAAGTTTCTAAAAAGCTGATGATGGACAGCACAGCGCTTTATCACGTACTGACCAGTCCTAAAGTATGTGCCCAGTTGGGATATGATACAGCCACCATCAGCTGCATTTTTATTCCCAACACATACGCGGTGTACTGGAATATCTCACCTGAGAAGTTTCTCGAACGAATGGATAAGGAGAGTAAAGATTTCTGGAATGGTGCGAGAAAAGAAAAAGCACAGGTATTAAACTTGACTCCCGTTCAGGTTATTACGCTGGCAAGCATCGTAGATGAAGAAACAGCGAATGATGCGGAAAAGCCTATGATTGCGGGAATGTATTATAACCGACTCATGCTTAGAACGGGAGAATATCCCAACGGAATGCCTCTTCAGGCTGATCCTACCATAAAATATGCTTGGAAAAAGTTTGGATTAAAACGTATTTATAATAATTTGCTGCGCATAGACAGCCCCTATAACACTTATAAAAATACCGGTCTTCCTCCCGGTCCCATTCGCATTCCAACCGTTGCAGGTATAGATGCCGTCTTAAATCTTACTCGTCACGACTATCTTTATATGTGTGCAAAAGAAGATTTCAGCGGTACACACAACTTCGCAAAAACTTATCAAGAGCATCTCACCAATGCAGCCAAATACTCAAAAGCATTGAACGAGCGAGGAATTAAGTAAGTTATCTTGAACTTACTCCATAGTTATGTAAAATTAAATATCTATGTTAACTCTCAACAAATAAGTATATACAAAACAAATGCGCTCCGCTTCACAGTGGGGCGCATCTAATCTCAATAGGTATTAGCTTCTCTTAAGGCAAAAAGATTGTATTCAGGATAACGAGTGCAAAGTTATAGGATAACGAACAAGCAGACAAACTTTTTATTATGTTAGAGAACATATTTTGACATATTATGCTAATTATTGCTACATTTCTACCTAAACAAGGTATAAAACTGTCCTTTTCGCATCCCTCTTCCCTGTTTAAGCTATCTTTTTACTCTATCTAAATACGATTTACTTTACATCAGCAATTACTTTTCATCGTTTTTCATGATACACACACCTATAGAATATAGATGTATTTGTTCTACCTTTTTTATTGCTGTCCGGTAAAACTCTTTCTTTCAAATCTACGTAAGAGAAATGGTCTTTAATGCTACTTATTTAGATATGAGAGGTACTATTCCAACAGGTATGAAAGCCACTTGTTTTTTGCACGACATCTATGGATGTAGTACTTTCCATACCAAGTATATAGAATGGTGCTGTAATTCCATTGCCCGCCACTTTCCACAAAAAAACATTTGCAGAATAACATGGAATACATAATATCAATAATATGATAGAATGAAACAGAAAAGAAGCAACATACTTTTTCATACGATATTTACTATTTTACAGGTTCTATGGTATATCCATATTGGCGCAAAAGATGGATTAAGCCTTTCTCACCAATGAAGTGATTTATCCCCACAGCGACCAAAGTAGGTGCAGCGTTTATTTCTGTCAGTATCTTATCCATCCAATTGAGGGTACGGTTCTCACCTATTATTCTAATTTTCTTCTTCTCATATTGGAAAAGTCTTTCTTTTAACGTCGTAGGTAAATTTAAAGAATTAATATAATCATGCTGTTTCATGAATCCATCATTATACTTTGCAAAATTCTTTTCTTGGTATGCATTCTCTAAATTGTCAATATGAAATCTATTTTTGGAGTTAGCTTCGTAAAGCGTACACTTATATAGTATATCTGCTTGTTCATTGAGGTTAAAGCTGGAATCTACTAACATGTCAGCTTTATCCAATGCATCATTAGCCGCAAAGTAATTTTCCAATTTAACATGACGTTTTCCTTCCGCTTTACATCTTCTTTCTAACATCCCATCCATCGCATTCTTAAAAAAGTCCATGGGATTTTTCATTGAAACTTTATCTTGACCTTTATTTTTATGAGAGAATTGCTTAAGGCTATTATATTGATACCAAAGTCGAAGTGGAGATATTTCTGCTACTCTCATACCCGAAATAACAAAAGGATTCAATATACTATCCATGAAAGCTAATTGACTTTCTGTGTATAAGTCTTTATACTTCATATTTGGAAGAGGATAAGCAATCGGTTTTACGGTTTTTGTATTAAACTTTTTCAAAATGGCGAAATGACCATTATATAAAGAATCTAATATATCAGCTGTTTCCGTTTCTGTAACAACTTGAGTTACTCGTGCCCAAATCTCAGAAAATCCTTTCAAACTATCTAAAAAAGAAACCGGAACATCATGTGCTGTCCCTAAAATATAAGAGTCACTTTTCAGACCATTTCCTGAAACTCGCCAAAGGATTCCTGCCCCTTGATCCTGATTAGATGTGAATGCGAAACTGACATCGAAACAAAACAGCAGAAAAACGGTTATAATTAGATTTTTCATATAAAGTGTATTTGATAAGTGGATAATCACGTGAGTTTTTCCTAAATATTTCCAGCATTTTTATATTATTTGGCGTAATGGACATTTGGTAGGCTGGTTATTCCAGCCTACTTTTTATATTCAGGAAGCCGTCTATAAACTTCTTTTTATTAGCTTTATTCAATCCATTATGATTATGTAGTGTCCTTTTAAGTTGTGAGTTAAATCCTTCCAACAGGTTTGTTGTATGAGGTATTTGTATATTTGGATGCTCCTCACACGTATAGAGCCATGTCAGATGTGTCTTAATAGAACGTCTTGCCGTTCTCAGCCTTCTATGTGTATAGGCCGTCTTGCCCGAGATTAGAAGAGTTCGTTCATTTAGGAACTCTTTCCATTTATCACACCATTTATCAAAAGCTGTTATAAACACGTCTTTTCTCATAGAGAACATCCTTCTAATTAATGCCAATAGTTCAACGCCTGCAGGCAAATGTGGATTGTTTGTAAGAAGCCTTCTAACTATCTGAAATTGGTGAAATTGACACATTTGTACGGAACAGAAACTTATAGCTTGTAAAAGTCCTACATGCCCATCACACACCACAGCTTTTATCATAGTGCCACGCTCCACAATATACCGAAGTCCATCAAGATAATCTCTATTGGTTTCGTTCTTGACGAACTTGTGATAGAGTATTTTACCTGATGAAGCATCCTGAAACAGCATCACACCAAATGTCTTGGAAAAGTATGTTGTATCCAGTATTATTACTGCAGATTTAGGGCAAGTAGCAGTGAAGCTATCTACCACTATGCTTAACCTACGACGTATGGTTCGCTCTGAACATTTATGAAGAATGGATAGATCTGAAATCGTTCGATTTGCGGTCAGGTAGTCATTCCATAGAGAAATATTATTTATTATTGCTGTCCGGTAAATATTTTTGTTATTTTTGTTTTCCTCACAAAACTTCAATAACATGGGCAAAAGTACCCATTTTACCGGACAGCCGGTCTATAATCAGGTAATAAAATTACTCGATAAGCAAAAAATCAAGCAAATTAGCCTTGAAACACCCCGAAGTGAAGCTTATGTTAAGCGTCTTGATGGGTGGACTCACCTTCTCATAATGCGCTTTGGCATTCTTAAACACTTTGATTCTCTACGAGAAGTGGAGATTGGCATGAAGGCTGAAGTAAATAAACTACATCATCTTGGTATTGACGATGTTGCGCGCCGTAGTACGCTTGCCGAAGCCAATAAGCGACGTCCACAAGCATTCTTTGCAAACTTTATGCGTACCTCTTAGAGCGTTATAGCTCTTTTTTAGCGGACAGCCGTCCAAAAGGTGAACAAAGGACATGGGAGAAGCTTCTGTATATGCTGGATTCAACTACGATAACCCTTTTTGACAACATCCTCAAAGGAGTAGGCAGACACCCCAAGAGTGGTAAGAAGAAAGGCGGTATGAAGGTTCATACGGTGATGAAGTATCATGTTGGTGTTCCTATGGTTGTACAGCTTACCTCTGCTGCTAAGCATGATCATTATCTACTTAAAGAAGTGCATCTTCCCAAGGATGCAACTCTTACAATGGACAGAGCATACGTTGATTATGCACAGTTTCAGCGACTTACAGAGGAGGGAGTATGCTATGTAACTAAAATGAAGAAGAACCTCACCTATAAAGAATTGTCTTCAGTAACTTATGTAAGTCCAGACGGGCTGGTTACACATACAGACAAGAGGATTCTCTTTCAGAAGGGAGAGATAAGACATGAAGCAAGACGAGTGGAACTGTGGAGTGATAACTCACGCAAGTCAGTGGTTCTGCTGACCAATAACTTTGAACTTGATGTAAAGGACCTTGAGGAGATTTACAAGCGCAGATGGGCTATTGAGTCTCTTTACAAACAGATCAAACAGAACTTCCCACTACATTTCTTCTATAGTGACAATGTAAATGCCATACAGATACAGACATGGGTGGTACTCATTGCCAATCTACTCTGTACCATTATTGCCAGAATGATAAAAAGGCACGTATCTTTCTCGCAATTAGTAACTATGCTAAGGCTCACACTGATGTATTACACTGATTTCATCTCATTTATGGAAAATCCACAGAATGATGAGCTCATCATAATGGCAGAAAAGGCAAATGCACCACCAAAAGAACTTGATTTATTTGATTAGGGGGCTTGGATTTCAAAAAAATAATGCGGAATTACCTATATAAAGGCAATCCCAAAAGGATTCTTATACAAATTAAGTTTTACCGGACAGCAATAACCTTTTTTATTCCATCGTTTAAAAAGTTCAAAATAAAACACGCCGACATACGTTGTTTACAAAATGTCTAATCAATTCGATTTTAAACAATTCTCTATCCGTCAAGATTTATGTGGGATGAAAGTAGGCACCGACGGAGTATTGCTGGGAGCGTGGGCTTGCGGCGGACAAAACATCCTTGATATTGGAACAGGCACCGGTCTGATTGCTTTAATGATGGCACAACGATACCCCACAGCATATATCACGGCCTTAGACATTGAAAGCAAAGCTTGTTTACAAGCCCAAATCAATGCAGATTTATCTCCGTTCGGTGGTAGAATAGAGGTTATACAAGACTCCATACAACATTTTAGTACTGCTCATAAGGGTTTAAAAAGCTATGATTGCATCGTTTCCAATCCTCCATTTTTTGTTAATTCCTTAAAGAGCAAAGGTAATGAACGTACCCTTGCGCGTCATACCGACAGCCTAAGTTATTCCGAACTCTTTCGCTCTGTTTCCCTCCTTTTGTCTGAAAACGGAATGTTTAGTACTATTATTCCGGCAGATTATGTCGAACAATTTATTTCCGAAGGTTATATTTTCGGCTTATTTCTTACCCGAAGGTGTTTTATCAGAACTGTTGAAGGTAAGCCGTTCAAACGTTGTCTGCTTGCTTTCGAAAAACAAAAGCCTTCTCAAATAGAAACGCTTGAAGTGTGTATGCAGACTAGTAAAGGAGCTAAAACACAATGGTACACCACGCTTACCGGCGATTTCTATATTAAATAAAACCGATAGAAGATACGAAAAACAAGTCTTATTCCTCTAAAAATACCTTATTACCTGTAACAATATAGACTAGAATAAAAAAAAGGAAAGAAAGTTTTTATATTAGACTAGTGCAGTAATAAACGACATAAGATATATTTAGTAACAGCCAAATTAGTATGAAAACAATTGTGTCCTTACCGTTTCGTATATTTATAAACTAAGTAGAAAGAAAAAATCATACAGACATCATATCCTCATACAGAGTGCTATTAAGCAGAAGAAACTTATTTCAATTGAAAGAATACGCCATTATTGCAAGGAAGAATAAAACAGTATTAGCGAAAGAAAAGAAACTATAGCACATCGTAAAAAACTGCTGATATTTTTCATATCATAAAATTAATGCAGAAATCCCAATGCAACACTTGTTGCATTGGGATTCTGTTGTTTGTTTGGAAATAAGTTTTGTTTACTTACTTAAGCTTCGGCTTCAGGTATAACAGAAACATAGCTCTTATCCTTACGGCTCTTGCGGAAATTTACCACACCATCCGTAAGTGCATAAAGTGTATCATCTTTACCAATGCCTACATTCTGCCCGGGATTATGTTTGGTACCCCGTTGACGAACGATGATGTTACCGGCAACCACTCTTTGACCGCCAAAGATTTTAATACCTAATCTTTGTGAAGCTGATTCGCGACCGTTCTTGGAACTACCTACACCTTTTTTATGTGCCATTCTAAATTCCTCCTAATTGTTTAAGCGATTACTTGTTTAACTTCTACTTGTGTGAACTGTGCGCGGTGACCATTCTTTTTACGATAGTCTTTACGACGTTTCATCTTGAAAACGATGATTTTGTCACCCTTTACAAGTGGGTTCACTACTTCAACAACTACTTTTGCGCCCTCTACAGTGGGTGCGCCGACAGTTACTGCACCTTCTTTATCTACAAGCAGTACCTTGTCAAACTCAACAGTTTTACCAGCCTCAACATCTTTGATATGATGCACATAGAGCTTCATACCCTGCTCAACCTTAAACTGTTGACCGTTAATTTCTACAATTGCGTACATTTATTATATTTGTAAAACGGTTTTTCCGCAAGGCGTTCAGATACTTTCTGACACTTATTCGAGCCTCCACGGACTAATAGGCTGCAAAGGTACAAATAATATCTGGTTGAGAAAAACAGTTTCTTTTCAGAACTTCTTTTTTATAACTTGTTAACGTATGTTACTTTCTAGGAATCGGATATATATCAATACCTTACTTACACCTACATTTATAAGAAAACGCCTATACAAATGGCGTAACTTATTATTAATTTCAACAGCATATAACTGCAGTATTTATTGAAATTTCTTGCATTTGCTATACAAAACAAAAGAATAATATACTGTTGCGTAAACAATCGTATCCAAATAAAACTTATCGCAAAAGTTTGCAGTACCAGCCTTTGGTAGCCACACTACCAACGCTTGGTACGCATGCTACCAATGTGTGGTACGCACAGTACCAATACTTGGTACTCTACCCTTTTCTGTTTATTGTAAGAATGATCGCGCAACAAAGGTATAAAAACAGAGATAACATCTTCCTATTTTCTGCTAAGTACCGCTACATTAGGGATAAAGACATGGTAAATAAACCCACCGTGAATAGGTTAATATAATGCACAGATTTTGTGCTTATAATTAGAAAGAGCATAATAAAAGGATGTACCTATTACTGTCAACAGATACATCCTCACTATTATTTGTTCACAACAAGAACTACATAATTCCGCGTTCACGCAACTTTAACTGCCAATTCCATGCAGTTTTAAGTGTCTCTTCAAGACTTGTTTCAGCTTTCCATCCCAATACATGATTAGCTTTATCCGGGTTGGCCCACACCTTTTCGATATCACCTTCACGACGAGGTGCATAACTCCAATTAACCTTTACTCTGGTAGCTTTTTCAAACTTGTCAACCACTTCATAAGTGCTCACGCCGCGTCCGGTACCTACATTGAAGTATTCGATAGCTTCAGTATCCATATCAAGCACACGTATCATTGCCTTCACATGCGCTTTGGCAAGATCTACTACATATATATAGTCGCGTATGCAAGTACCATCTGGCGTATCATAGTCGTTACCGAATATCTTCAATTCTTTACGAATACCTATTGCAGTCTGTGTAACAAAAGGGATAAGATTCATCGGAACGCCGTTGGGCAACTCGCCGATAAGCGCTGACGGATGTGCACCAATAGGGTTGAAATAGCGTAAAATGATGCTCTTAATGGAAGCTCCGCTATGAATGTAATCGCGAATAATTTCCTCATTGATTTGCTTGGTGTTGCCGTACGGACTGCAAGCCACCTGTATCGGTGCATCTTCGGTTACCGGAAGATATTCTTTGGAAGGCTGACCATAAACCGTACAGCTTGAAGAAAAAATGATTCCTTTCACTTGGTGTTGAGGCATCAGTTCCAAAAGATTAATCAGCGAAACGATGTTATTACGATAATAAAGCAATGGTTTCTCTACACTCTCACCCACAGCCTTTGATGCTGCAAAGTGAATGATACCTTTTATCCCCTCATACTTTGAGAAAACAGCATCTAAAGCAGCTTTATCGCAACAGTCAACCTGCTCAAAAGCGGGTCGAATACCCGTAATCTGCTCTATTCCATCAATGACATCTGCATTAGAATTGGAAAGATTATCAACGATAACGACATTATAACCGGCTTGTTGCAGTTCTACAGTGGTATGCGAACCGATAAACCCCGTTCCACCTGTAACCAAAATTGTTTGCTTCATTGTTCTATAAATTCTTTAAGTTGATAAGTTTTTGATTTCTATTTTTTTAGTAGACTCGCTCACCAAAGATAGCCGTTCCCACACGTACGAGCGTACTGCCGCACTTCAAAGCTATGGGATAATCGTGACTCATACCCCAACTGCGTTCACAAAAGGCATCGGTTTCAGAGAAATAAGCTGTTTTTAGCTCGTTAAAAAGATGATAAGCCGTAAGCATTTCCTGCCGTATCTGCTCCTCATCGTTCACATTTGAAGCCATCATCATCAGTCCGCAGATGCGTATATGCGATAAAGAACGCCATTCATCATCAGCTAACAACTGTCGACATGCCTCCGGAGTAAACCCATATTTTGTTTCTTCTTCCGCAATATGCAGCTCAAGCAGTACGTCAATAACACGTCCACATTTCTCAGCTTGTCGGTTTATCTCCTTTAACAGCTTCATGCTGTCTACCGCTTCAATCATTGAAATGTAAGGCGCAATATACTTTACCTTATTTGTTTGCAGATGTCCGATAAAATGCCATTGGATATCTTTAGGCAGAGAAGCCGCCTTTTGTGAGAGTTCTTGTACGTGACTTTCACCGAAAATACGCTGGCCGGCATCGTAAGCAGCCATCAAATACGCATTGGGATGATACTTGCTTACAGCCACAAGACGTACATCTGTAGGTAATTCATCGCGTATTCGACGCAGATTTTCAGCTACATCAACTTTCATTACTATTCTTCTCCCTGTGCAGATTCTCCCTCTTCGTACTCAGGACGTTCATTCACTGTTTTTTGCGCAACCACCGATGAATGCTCGAAAACATCCATAATTTGTGTCTCGGTAATGCTGGCAATCACATAATCAATCATCGTTCCGCTCATCACTTCATCGATATACTTCACCGCTCCGGGTAAAGACGAGGCCTGAACGAGGTAATTGATATTCGAACGTTTCTCCTTTTCGCTCTTTTCATCAATGGTAATAAACTGCAAACGGGTTTTATACCATTTGTCGTCATTAGCATTATCGCTAAAAAACACTTCGTGAAAAGGTGCCGGTTTGATGCCTGTTATTTTAAATTCACCGGTGATATAAGCCGACATTTCATCGATAATAGAGTTCTCGGCTTCGGTAAAACTCAGTGCATCTACAACATATTGCTCCGTGATAGGTTTTTGCATACCGTCTTCCAGCGTTTTTTCATAACGGATTTTTGTCTCAAACCAGTCTGATGTTCTTGATCTCATACGATAAATAATGTATTGTTTTTACTGCCGCAAAAGTAACAAATTAATCCGTAAAAAACCAAAAGCAGCCCTATAAATCGAATAAATCGCAAGTCGTGATTACAGCAATTCGATTTTATTGTTATCTTTGCAAATAGATAATTAATCATTGCAACTATGCCCGAAATATCAGTTCGCGGACTGGAAATGCCAGAGTCGCCCATCAGAAAGCTGGCGCCGCTGGCCGCAGCAGCAAAGAATAAAGGAATCAAGGTTTATCATCTTAACATCGGACAACCCGATTTACCCACCCCACAAGTGGGATTAGATGCCTTGAAAAACATTGACAGAACTGTATTAGAATATTCTCCTTCGCAAGGTTATTTATCTTACAGGCAAAAACTCACCACTTATTATAAAAGGTACGACATCGATGTAACTGCCGACGACATTATTATTACTGCGGGAGGATCAGAGGCTGTACTTTTTTCGTTTATGGCTTGCCTTAATCCCGGCGACGAAATCATTATCCCCGAACCGGCTTATGCCAACTATATGGCCTTTGCCATATCCGCAGGAGCAACCATTCGCACCATTGCAACAACGATAGAAGAGGGCTTTTCGCTGCCTAAAGTGGAGAAGTTTGAGGAGCTGATCAATGACCGTACTCGTGCTATTATGATCTGTAATCCCAACAATCCGACAGGCTATCTTTACACCCGACGCGAAATGAACCAAATTCGCGACCTTGTAAAGAAATATGATCTTTATCTATTTTCTGACGAAGTATACCGCGAATACATCTACACTGGCTCGCCTTACATTAGCGCCTGCCATCTTGAAGGCATTGAAAACAATGTTGTTCTCATCGATTCCGTTTCCAAAAGATACTCCGAATGTGGCATCCGCATTGGTGCATTAATCACTAAAAACGCAGAAATTAGAGCTGCTGTAATGAAGTTTTGTCAAGCCCGACTATCGCCCCCGCTCATCGGACAGATTGTTGCCGAGGCCTCGTTATCTGCTCCGGAAGACTACTATCGGAGCGTTTACGACGAGTATGTGGAACGCCGAAAATGTCTTATCGACGGGCTTAATCGCATTCCGGGCGTATATTCACCCATCCAATGGGGGCATTTTATACCGTTGCCAAACTTCCCGTAGACGATAGCGAAGCTTTCTGCCGATGGTGTTTAGAAGTGTTTAACTACGAAGGCGAAACCATTATGTTGGCTCCAGCAGCGGGTTTTTACACTACACCGGGTGCTGGACGTAATCAGGTTCGTATCGCTTACGTGCTGAAAAAAAAAGACTTGGAGCGCGCACTTATTGTTCTGCGCAAAGCACTTGAAATTTATCCCGGTCGTGTAGACACTGATATGTAACCCTAAAATCTGCTTTTCGTGAATTTACCATTCTTTCTTGCTCGACGCATTTACACCAACAACAGCGATAAAACGCGGGTCGACAGACCTGCTATCCGCATTGCCATTGCCGGTGTTGCCATCGGATTGGCCGTAATGTTGGTATCGGTGAGTGTTGTTTTCGGCTTCAAACACACCATTCGCGATAAGGTTGTAGGCTTCGGAAGCCACATACAGGTGGCCAATTTTATGGCACTTCAAACGGCCGAACAGTATCCCATACAGATGGGCGACTCAATGTTGAGCGTTTTAAAGCGCATTCCAGGTGTAAGCCATGTGCAGCGTTACGCCATTAAACAAGGCATACTGAAAACTGAAACCGATTTTCTCGGGGTAGCATTCAAGGGCATTGCATCCGAGTATAATATCTCGTTTATCCGCGAAAACCTTGTAGAGGGTATTATTCCGAAGTTTTCCGACACGCAGGCAACACAACAAATAGTTATTTCAAAGACTATTGCCGACCAACTGAATCTGCATCAGGGCAGCAAAGTTTTTGCTTATTTTATCGATACCAGCGGTGTACGCACGCGCCGATTTACCGTTGCAGGAATTTATCAAACTAACCTTTCGCAGTACGACCGCGTAATCTGTTTCATCGATTTTTATACGGCAGTAAAGCTAAACGGGTGGGAACCCGACCAAGCCGGCGGTGCAGAGCTCTCTGTAAGCAACTTTGATAAACTTGCTGAGACTGAAGCTCACGTCATAGACCGTGTAAACCGAACCATTGACAGCTATGGTGAGACCTATTCGTCGCAGACTATTAAGGAGGCTAATCCACAGATTTTTTCGTGGCTCGACCTGCTCGATCTCAACGTTTGGATTATTCTCGGACTAATGTTGGCTGTTGCCGCCGTAACCATGATTTCTGGTTTGCTCATCATTATATTAGAACGCACCACGATGATTGGCATTCTTAAAGCGCTGGGTGCACGCAATCGAACCATCCGCCACACGTTTCTTTGGTTCGCAGTGTTCACCATTGGCAAAGGAATGCTCATCGGCAACCTCGCAGGTATTGCCCTTATTGCCTTTCAACACTTTACGGGCGCGGTTAAATTAGACCCTGTTACCTATTATGTCAGTACCGTACCGGTAGAATTTAACCTTCCCATCTTCTTTCTGCTCAATGTTGCAACGCTCTTTATCAGCGTGTTTGTACTCATCGCTCCCAGTTATCTGGTATCGAAAATAGATCCCGCCAAGTCGATGAGATACGAGTAAAACCAACCATTTTGTATTTTCGAAAAATGGGCATTTACAGCTTCCGAAATTAAATCTGTAACTGATTAACAATCAGTATGTTGTAAATTGATTTGTAAAAGAATATCTTTTAGCTTGCAAAAGACCGTATTTCGGGTTGCAAAAGACTATCTTTCGCAATGTAAAAGACTATGTTTCACAATGTAAAAGACTATGTTTCGCAATGTAAAAGACTATGTTTTGCAATATAAAAGACTATCTTTTATAACCCCATTGATGGTGTTTTACAAAACAAGGGGTTAAAAAGCCTCTAACAGCCCTTGTCAAACGATGCACCAAAAGTGAAACTGAAAATTATATTTTGCCGTTATCACCGAATTATACTATATTTGCAAAGACGTAAGATTTTAAACGAAAAAATTGCAGTTATGAAAAAAACGCTTCTTCTATGTATCGTTTTCTTATCGCTGATAAGCCAAGCGGGATATGCAGAGAGTTATAAAGAATTATGGAAACAGTTTGACATTGCGATGGCAAAAGATTTACCCAAAACAGGCATCGGAATTCTCGAACAGATTAAACAAAAAGCTATCGCAGAGCGAGCTTACGGACATCTGCTCAAAGCAAGCTTGGGAAAAGCCGGCTTACAGGTAAGTATTTCGCCCGATTCGCTACAAAACGAGCTTACTCAATTGGTACAGGCAGAGAAAAAAGCACAAGCTACCGACCCCATTTTGGCAGCCGTTTACCAGTCTGTTTTGGGGCAGGTATACCAAAACAACCGCTATCAAATTGGGGGCAGCAAGGATGAAAGCAAGACTTACTTTAAACGCTCGATGCAAAATCCGGCGTTGTTGGCGGGCGCATCAGCAAAAGATTACGAGCCGATAATGGTGCCGGGCGTAGACAGTAGAGTATTTAACAACGATCTGCTGCACGTGCTTGGCTTTGCCGCATCCGATTATCAAACGCTGTATAACTACTATCTATCCAACGGAAACCGTACTGCAGCCTGTATTTGCGCCCGCTGGATTATGAACAATAAAGATGATAATAAAAATACAACGACAAGCCGTTCGAGCTATATTCACCGTGTAGACTCGTTTATCAATCTTTATGCCGATCTTCCAGAGGTAGCCGAACTGGGCATTCTACGATACGAATGGATGGAAAGATCAGATTCTGTGAAACCCAAAGAACTGATCGATTATATCGATTATGCCCTCTCCAAATGGGGCAATTGGAAGCGTAGCAATATCTTTCGCAATGCCTATAAACAGCTCACGATGCCCACTTTCAACGTGAAAGTAGACGAAATGACTATTCCCAACAAACCTTTGATGGTACGGGTGGAAGATGTACGCAACCTTACAAACGTTACGATGAATGTTTTCCGATTGAATGTAGCAGGCGATTACATAGGAGATCCCCGTTACACAAAAGACTACAACGCACTGAAAAAGAGAATGAAAGCGGTACCAGAAGCTACCCGCACATGTCGGTTTGACGGTAAACCCAACTATGTTCTCAGCGAAGATTCGATGCAATTGGCTACACTTCCCGTAGGCGTTTATATGCTCGAGTTTAGCAGCAACAACAAAGCCATCCGGCCTATACGTACATTACTCTATGTCAGTAACCTCATTCCACTGATGGAATCACTGTCTTACAATACCATGCGCATAGCCGTGGTAAATGCAACAACGGGACATCCCGTTCCGAAAGCAAAAGTAAGACTGAAGACTGAAGATGGTTATTCGGATAAAATAAAGGTCGAAACACTAACTTGCGACGATAAGGGCGAACTAATTTATCATTGCAAAAAGAACAGTCCGGATGAAATTTATGTCTACACAAAAGAGGATAAGGCGTTTAGGGAATGTGCTTACAACAGCTATTTCAGCTTTTACGGGGGTAAAAACGACTACCCGCTGTTGCATCTCTACACCGATCGGGCACTCTATCGACCCGGTCAGACGGTGCATGTAGCAGGCATCTTGATACGCAGAGGTCCCGATTTAGAAAGACATGCAAGTGCCAACAAGTCGTTTAAGCTTCGTCTTTATGATGCCAACCACAAGAAAATAGCCGAAAAAGAAGTTACCACCGACGATTACGGCAAGGTTTCTGCCGACTTCGAATTGCCCAGCAGTGGGTTAACAGGTTCATTTTCTATCTCATCAGGAAACTATTCGCCGGGAAATGTAACCTTCCGTGTAGAAGAATACAAGCGTCCCACGTTTGAAGTTACTTTCCCCGAAGTAACGCAAAAATATGCTCCAGGCGATACTGTGACAATAATAGCGCATGCCAAAAGCTATGCCGGTGTTCCGGTTCAAGGCGCCAAAGTAACCTATACGGTGAAACGCCGACCCGCATTATGGTGGTGGTGGAGATATGCCGGCAGCACAAATGCCAACGATATATACACCTCTACTGTTACGACGGATGATGCCGGCGGCTTTAAAGTCAGTATTCCAATGCTGCTACCCAAAGACGAAAAACAGCCGGGATTTTACACTTTCGATGTCTTGGCAACCGTAACCGACTTGGGAGGTGAGAGCAGACAAGGCTCCATTAGTCTACCTTTGGGCAGTAAACCCACTTTATTGAGCAGCGACCTTCCTGAAAAAATAGAGAAAGACAGCCTAAAAACTATCACTTTCAATTACAAAAATGCAGGTGGTGGCAATCTGAATGCAACCGTACGCTATTATATTAATAAGGTCGAAATACCCTTTACCGTTCCGACGAATACATCCGTTAGCTTCAATGTAGCAGGTCTGCCATCAGGCAAACATCACCTTAAAGCCATTTGCGAAACCGATACGTTGGAACAAGACTTCATCCTTTTCAGCATGAAAGATACGCGTCCAGTAGTCGATACCACGCTATGGAGCCACCAAACATCGGCTTCATTCCATGAAGATGGACGTCCGGTGTATATTCAGATAGGCACTTCGCAAAAAGATGTATACGTTTTCTACACCGTTTTTGCAGGAGACAGTATTTTAGAAAGAGGTACAACCTACATCAGCGACTCGCTTTTAACACGTGCCTTTACCTACCGACCCGAGTACAAAGACGGTATTGTATTGAATTATGCATGGGTGAAAGATGCAAAATTCTATACCGAGCGTTTCAGCATTATACGTGCAACACCCGACAAACGACTGATTGCCGAGTGGAAAACATTCAGAAATAAACTGACACCGGGACAGAAAGAACAATGGACTTTAACTGTAAAACATCCCGACGGAACACCTGCCGATGCACAGATGATAGCAGGAATGTTTGATAAATCGTTAGATCAGATAGCTCGTCATCAATGGAATTTTTATCTGGGTTATTCGTTTAATATTCCTTCCACCTATTGGGGCTGGGGCTTCTCAGCCAATCCTAACTACGCCTCCGCTTCGATGTCTATCGATTATATACCCTCCTCCGACTTTCAATTCTACCATTTCGACTACGACCTTTTCTACTGGAACTCCGGTTTCAGCAGTAGAGTATTCGGTAATTCATTAGGCAATGCCGCCCTTGAAGAAGTTGTTGTTACGGGATATAGCGCACAAAAGAAAGCCAAACTTACCGGTGCAGTGGCAAGCATGGATGTAAGAGGTAATGACATGGCATCTACAGCATCCACTATCAAATTTACAGCTCCCGTTATAAAAAAGGATGAAGAGGTAAAGAAGGAAGCAGCAGTTGAAGAAACAACACCCGAAACAGGTAATGTTTCTGTAAGAGAAAATCTTAATGAAACAGCTTTCTTCTATCCTGCGCTGACAACCGATAAAAACGGTAACCTATCCATTCAGTTCACACTGCCCGAAAGCATCACCACGTGGCGTTTTATGGGGCTGGCAACCGATAAACAGATGAACTATGGTATGCTCGAAGGCGAAACAGTGGCACAGAAAACCATTATGGTGCAACCCAATATGCCGCGCTTTATGAGGTTAGGCGACCGTGGGACGATTGCCACCAAGATATTCAACACCTCTGAGAAGACCATTTCGGGCGTGGCTAAACTTGAATTGTTAGACCCGGAAACCGAAAAGGTGGTCTACACAGTGAACAAGAAATATACGGTAAAAGGAGGTGCAACAGAAAATGTTAACTTTGATGTTAACATTCAACAAGGTACTGCGCTCTATGCAGCAGGTGCCCAAGTGCTGATTTGTAAGATCATAGCGGTAGGCAGCGGATATACTGATGGTGAACAACATTACCTACCTCTGTTGCCTGATAGGGAGTTGGTAACCAATTCGGTAGCCTTTACACAGCATACGGCAGGCATTAAAACCATCAATTTAGAAAAGCTTTTTGCGGTAAAAGATGCTTCCGATCGGCTCACGATCGAATACACTGACAACCCGGCTTGGCTGATGATACAAGCATTACCCTACGTCAGCGAGGTGTCATCGCATAACGCTATCAGTCTGGCTGCAGCTTATTATGCCAACAGTATTGCACAATATATATTAAAACAAGCACCCATTATCAAGCACACTATCGAACTTTGGAAACAAGAAAAAGGCAAAGAGACCTCTTTGATGAGTAGTTTACAAAAGAACGAAGAGTTGAAATTGATGGTGCTGAACGAAACACCTTGGGTGAACGAAGCAGAAAATGAAGCCGCCCAAAAGCAGGCTTTACTGCGCTATTTTGACGAGAACAGCATAGAAAACAGGCTGAACACCTGTCTTGAAAGACTGCGCAAACTACAAAATTCGGATGGCTCTTGGAGCTGGTATCCCGGTATGCGGGGCGGTTCTTACGTAACTCTTAGTGTTTCTGAAATGCTTATTCGTCTGCAAACAATGATTGGTTTGCAAGGCTCTATCAGCTCCAACCTCCGTAGAGCCTTTATGTTTATGAACAAAGAGTTGAAGCGCGAAGTGACATGGATGCAGAAAGAAGAGAAAAAAGGAATAAAAAATCTGCGCCCGAGTGAATGGGCTGTGCAGTATCTTTACGCTAGTTCGCTGACTGAAAAATCCTATCTTCAGAATACAACAGCAGAACGTCAGTATATGGTAGACCATCTGTCGAAGCAGACAGTAAACTTTACCATCTACGGAAAAGCCATCTCTGCAGTTATCTTAGGTAAAAATGGATATGCTCAGATGGCCAAAGAATACTTGCAAAGCATCAACGAATACAGTGTATATAAAGAAGAAATGGGACGCTATTACGACACCCGTAAGGCCTACTATAGCTGGTTTGATTATAAAATACCTACACAGGTAGCTGCCATTGAGGCTATCAAATTGCTCAATCCAAACGATGAAAAGACATTAGACGAAATGCAACGCTGGCTCTTAATGTCGAAACGAACACAGTGTTGGGACACGCCCATCAACAGTATTAATGCCGTTTATGCCTTCTTAGATGGTAATATATCTCGTTTGCAAAAATCAGCCCAACAACGCACAATACTCTCTGTTAACGAAAAGAAGTTAGATTTACCCAAGGCAACAGCAGGATTGGGCTATGTAAAGGTTTCCATGACAGGCGATAATATGAAGACTTTCACAGCCAACAAGACTTCTAAGGGTACCTCATGGGGTGCTGTTTACGCACAATTTATGCAAAAAACGACAGACGTAGCAGATGCTTCGATGGGCCTTACCGTAAAAAGAGAGTTCTTAAATGCAAAAGATCTGAAAGTGGGTGACAAAGTGAAGGTGCGTATAACAATTGTTGCCGATCATGATTATGACTTTGTTCAAGTGGTCAATAAACGTGCTGCGTGCATGGAGCCCATTAACCAACTCAGTGGTTATCGTAACGGATATTACTGCACACCACGCGACAATTCCACCTGTTATTATATGGACAGGATGGCAAAAGGAAGGCATGTCATCGAAACAGAATATTATATTGACAGACAAGGCACTTTCTCTACCGGCACTTGTACAGTACAATGCGCTTACAGTCCTGAATATTCGGCACGCACAACAGCCCAAACATTGAATGTAAAACAATAAAATAAGCAAAATGAAAAACAAATTTATGGCAGTGATGCTTTCATTCTTTGCCATTTCCAATGCATCGGCACAAAAGATGGAGGCAATCAATTCGACTATCGATTGCGGACAAATAGTTTATAATAAGCCTATAACGGTCGAATTTGAAGTCAGAAACAAGGGTAATAAAGCACTGCGAATCCAATCTGTTCGTAAGAGTTGCGGATGCACTGAAATAGATTATCCTCAATCAAATATATCTGCTGGCACACTATTCAAGGTCCGTACTACCTACGATGCAGCTCAGATGGGCCACTTTGAAAAACAAATAGAGCTTTACGGAGAAGGTGGTAAAGAGTCGCTCATGCTCACTTTAAAAGGCGTTGTAGTAGAAGAAGTATCGGATTATTCAGGCAACTACCCCTTTAAATTAGGCGATATACAAGCAGAAAAAAACAATATCGAGTTTGATGATGTCAACCGTGGCGATCGCCCCTCACAGAAAATACATATCATGAACACATCAAGCAAGGCGATACAGCCCACTGTAATGCACCTGCCGAATTATCTAAAAGCAGACATTTCGCCCTCAACCATCGCACCGGGAAAAGGAGGTGTCATCACCCTTACACTTGATTCGCGCGAGTTACGCGACTTCGGGCTGACCCAAACTTCAGTATATCTGGGAATGTTTCCCGGCGATAAAGTTTCTCCCAAGAAAGAGTTAACAATCTCAGCAGTACTGTTACCGGGATTTGAAAATATGACTCCCGAAGAAAAACTGCTGGCTCCAAAGATGCTGGTAATGCCTACCACACTCGAATACGACACAGCCTTCGACGGCCGAAGAAATAAAAAAGAAGAAATTGACATTACCAATTATGGCGTCAGTACGCTCGAAATCCAATCTTTACAAATGTTTACCAGCGGCTTAAACCTTTCGCTCAGTAATACAAGAATTGGACCGGGTGAAGTGGGAAAACTAAAAGTTTCGGTCAACGAGAAACAACTCAAAGGTGCCCGTAGCGCCCCTCGTATATTAATGATTACCAACGATCCGGAGCAACCAAAAGTGATAATAACCATTAAAATTAAATGATTCAGGTAGAAATAGATAACGGGAGCGGATTCTGTTTCGGCGTAACAACTGCAATAAAAAAAGCAGAAGAAGAATTGGCCGAAGGTAAACCGATGTACTGTTTGGGCGACATTGTTCATAATGGTATGGAAGTTGAACGCCTTACAGCCATGGGATTGATTACTATTAACCACGAACAGCTAAAAGATTTACATAATGTAAAGGTTCTGTTACGTGCCCATGGAGAACCACCCGAGACATACGAACTGGCCAGACGCAATAACATTGAGATTATTGATGCTACGTGTCCGGTGGTGCTTCAACTGCAAAAGCGCATCAAGAAACAATTTCTTAACAATCCGGATGCACAGATCGTTATCTTCGGAAAGAACGGTCATGCTGAAGTTCTAGGACTTGTCGGACAGACCAAAAGCGAGGCTATCGTGATAGAACACTTTGATGAGGTGACCCGACTCGACTTTAGTAAGGACATTTATCTTTATTCTCAAACCACTAAAAGTTTAGACGAGTTTCATCGTATTATAGAGTATATACAGGAACATATTCAAGAAGGAGCCATCTTTAAAAGTTTTGACACCATTTGCAGACAAGTTGCCAACCGCATGCCCAACATTGCTCGCTTCGCCGCTCAACACGATGTGATCCTCTTTGTAAGCGGCCGTAAAAGCAGTAACGGAAAGGTTTTATACAACGAATGTAAAAAGATTAATCCTAATAGCTACCACATCGAGGGTGCAAAAGAAATCGATATGAACTGGTTTAAAGGTGTTCAGACGGTCGGCATCTGCGGAGCTACTAGCACCCCGAAATGGTTAATGGAAGAATGTAAAACATTTATTCTTTCAAAAGAGCAATCGGCTGTCTAATATAAGTAGTTTTCCTACGATCTGTCGACTATCCCATTGGCCTTCAGTACTACGCATTTTCATACCCATCACTGCTATCTAATAGTCGTTTTTTAGTTACTCAAGCAGATAGGAACAATTCAAACGGCCGATGTTCATGATGAACATCGGCCGTTTGAATTCAACTTTTTACTTCGTTTTTCAGTTTCGCGTTACAAGTCATCGGCAAATACCGGGTCGTCATAAGTCAACATGATCGACTTCTGAGCAGCCAGTTTCTGGAGGTTCTCGGGAACAAACTGCTTGTCAATAACCAACCGGAAGAAATAATCATTAAACCAATCGTTCGACATAATCAGGTAACCCTTGTGCCCATTGTCTGCCCCCCAACTGTTTTCTACTTTCCATTTCAACGGCTTTCCATCAGCACCAAGGTCCACTGCAGTAAGCGTCATAGCATGGGTAGAACCGCTATCGAATGTTGCAATACGATCGGCTTTATTCATGGGAAACGTCGTTCCAAAGAGTGAGGCATAATCAAAATTACCTGTATCCACATATCCACGCACACGATCAAGCTGTTTACCTACATCATAAGAACTGTACATCTTATGCCCTGCCTTGATAGAAGCAATCGCTAACTTGGCTATTTCGTCCATCGGCAGATTAAGATAACGCCAGTTATGACCATCATACGTATGCCTATCGTGCATCACCTCGTACACCTTGTTATATTCATGGCGTGGGTCATTCATAATCATGAGAGTATTATCGTTAAGCGAACGTCCCACTGTTTTATCGTAGAACTGCTTCGGTGTATAGGTTTCAATGGGTGTAACCGTTTTTCCATCCTTATTCTTAAAAGCGTACTTGAAACTTTTTACCGGCTCACCCAATGTTAGGACAAGCATTTTATACACCGTGCCCAACATCTGCGTTTTACGCGAACGAATATCTGCGGGTTTCTTCCCTGCAGCTACCATACGGCGCAACTCCAATCCATACTCACGCAGCTTGGAAGAAATAAGCTTTGACATCCTGCTTGTATTCTCACTCGAATACGTCTCAGGCATTGCATTTTTAGGTACCAAACCGTACTTTTCAGCCAAATCCGCCACACCACAAAACGTTCCACCATCGTTCAACGGATGCTTGAAGAAGAACTGAACCTCAGGGTCGTTAATCGGTTTCTTGGCACAATCGACAACACTTTGCAACATTAGGTTAGCTTTTTCAAGCTGATCCCAGAAGAAAAGATACGTATGCGAGTATTCCACACGAAGCGAATCACTTCGCAAAGCAAAGTCTGCCCGCAGCACATTGAGCCCCGTAAACATCCAGCAACGTCCCGAACTCTTTTGGTTTTGTATGTTTTGCTTCGGTGTTTCGTTGCTGAAATAATCATCCACTTCTGTCTTACTGCCCGGTGTACGCGCAAGTTCGTCAATCGAGTTAGTCGCAATGGCATTACTCAAAGCCCGTTCTACAGCAGTTTGTTTTCCATTATGCTGTATTTGATTTAGCATCTGTAGCGAAATACTTCCCTCTTTATTTTGAGCCATTATGTTCCCTGTAAGAGTCAAACATACGCCCAACATCAGTAGTTTATTATTCATATAATTGATGAAATTAATTAGATTACTTGGGCAAATTTACAAAAAAAGGAGAAGAAAAGAGAATACTACTGTAGTGAAAGGATAAAGGGAGCCACTTACTCTCCTACCTTTTTAATTATCTATAAAGATATAAGAAACTTAACTTTACCTGTTAAAATCCAGCAATTAAGCTTACTTAGTACTTAATAAAAATCATAAAATAAAAACAAAAAAGTAGGTTAAAGATAACAATCTATTCATTTAATCATTATCTTTGTATTAAATGGATTGCCTTTTGGCAATTTACCTAATTAATTAGAAGATGTAAGTCTCATCATCTATTACCAAACTAACTAAAGGGACAAATAGAGACTGACGTCCCATAGGAGGATTAGCTATGAAACTGAAAAGAAAATCTTATAGTCAAGAAGACTATGAGTTGGACAATGTGTACAACGAAGAAGATGATCGTTATCAAACAGTTGATTCATCCATCTGGTACACCTAAAAAATGATGTACACATCGAACAAAATGTAGACATGTATCAATGTCGACACCAAAAGTTAAAACAAGAGGCTGAATAAGCCTGCCATACTAGACATACGGTCTAATGCAACCATCAAAGCAAGCGTTAGACCGTATGTCTGTCAATATGTATAGAAAGGGACATTCACAAAAATAGAAATATGAAAAGATCAAGATTTAGCATGATTTTAGGTATAGCCCTCCTTTGCATATGGGTCTTTACAAGTTGCTGTTGCTATAAAACTACCGGTAAGATACAAAAGTTGGACTACAAAGAAGCATACAATTATTTCTTAAATCAAGGCCAGGAAAGGGCTGTTAGTAGCAAAATCACCACACAGAAAGAGTTTGATCGCTGTTTCGGCATGGCTGCTTTTATGGGTAAAGGTGGAAATCCTACGGTTATCAACTTTAAAAAGGAGTTTGTCATTCCCATCGTATTACCTGAAACAGACAAAGATACGGACATCTTGGATGTATCATTAGAAGGAAATGAAAAAGAGTTGAAACTGACTTATCGGGTAAAAGAGGGAAAACAACAAAGCTTCTTTATGCAGCCCATCAAACTGCTTATCGTAGATAATGCCTATAAACAAGCTCAGATAAAAGTTTACGAACTATAACACAGTACAAATTACTTGTAGGATCATACTTATAAACAGAATCTACTACCGCTGAGAAAAGAACCAACGGGAATAAATAAAAAGAAGCGGACTCGCCTCTCGGCAAGTCCGCCTCACATCATAAAATGTATTAGGTATGAAACTACATTTTACTTATTATACCTAACTCTGTCGAGTTAACAAAATCAATAATCTTTTGAATCTCTACTCCATTAGGCACTTGCTCTTTCACTTGCAGCACCGAATCAAATACACTGGTCTGCCCATGAAAAATCAAACGATAAGCATTGGCGATGTGTTTTTGTATTTTTTTATCCAATCCATCAGCCGTTAACATTACCCCATTGATACCTCCATAACCCACCGGTTTTCCTCCAGCGATAATATATGGTGGAACATCTTTTGAAAAAGTAGTACCTGCCTGCACCATAGCCCGATCACCGACACGCGTCTTTGGGTTCTCAATGACCCCGGTAGAAAAGATTACACCATTCCCTATTTCGCAATCACCAGCTATCTTTGTACCGTAACCAAACACACAATTATCACCAACTTTGGTATCGTGGGAGATGTGCGCACCCTCCATTAAGAAGTTTCCATTACCAATAACAGTCTGACATCCTTCGTGTGTGGCACGGTTAATAACCACGTTTTCGCGGATGATATTATTGTTGCCGATAATCAATTCAGAAGTTTCGCCCACAAAATTAAAGTCTTGCGGCTGCGCACCCAACACCGCATTTTGAAATATTTGATTATCATTACCCAGGCGGGTGCCATTCAAAATACTAACGAAAGGAAATATAACACAGTTGTCACCGATAACAACATCATCCTCAATGTATACAAAAGGATAGATCTTACAATTGTCACCAATCTTTGCTTGGGGAGATATTTCCGCCCTTGTACTTATATCGTTTGCCATATTTTTATTGGTTTGGTGGTCAAGCAGCAGATAAACGAACCGTAAAAAAGAGACTTCTGATTTTCAACAAATACCTTCTGAATTCCTTTCGTTCTTTTACCTGCAACTCAACTCACATTCTATACAACTATTTATTTACTTTTATCAACCGGTCAACACATTAACGCAATAAATATGAGCCCTTATTTACACTTTAATTTGCCAACACATCTGTGCTATTTTACGCCTCCTCCCAATGCACTATACAAGTTTACTACAGCTTGCATCTTACGAAAATCATCCTGCACTTTGGAAAGTTCAACATTAAGAAGACTCTGTTGAGCCGTTATCACTTCAAGATACGTGCTACGCGATTGCAATAACAACAATTTCGTATCTTCTACATTTTGGCGCAAAGTAGCAATCTGTTTCGATTCTATTCTACTCTTTTCATCTGAAGAATTATAGAGAACGAGGGCATTACTTACTTCGCTGCCCGCACTAAGCACACTCTGCTGCCAGGTATTGTAAGCCTGTTCATAGCGCATTTTGGCAACTTTCAGACCGGCAACAATTTGTCCACGCTGAAAAATAGGTTGAACCAAGCTACCCACTGCACTAAGCAACCACTTGCCGGGATTTACAATTCCCATGCCGCTGTTATTGGTAAAAGCACCCGAAGCACTAATGGTTATATTGGGATAAAATCTACTTCGTGCAGTCTGAACATTGTAAAAACACTGTGCAAGACTCATTTCAGCATAGTGAACATCAGGGCGATTGTTAAGCATACGTATGCTGATGCCGGTTGCTAAATGAGCAGGTAGACTCTGCTGTTCAAGTTTTCCACGCGAGATGGCTTGCGCCGACTGACCGAGTAACAGAGATAAAGCGTTCTCCGACTCACGCATCTGGCGTACTAAATCGGTTTTTTTCGCCTGAACAGAGTAGTAATTGGCCTCTGCACTCTGCACACCGGTAGAACGAACGGTGCCATATTCCTTCTGCAGCTTCATCGTTTCCCACGTATCTTTTGCCAAATGTTCCATCTCACTCACCAATTCTATCTCCTTATCGAGCATTAATAGTGTGTAATAAAGATTGGCAATGTTACCAATCAACTTGGTTTTGGCAACCAATTGATAATCTCGGGTAGCTAGAAGTGCCATCTGAGAACTGCGCTTTTGTGAAAGCAGATTACCGAAAAGATCT
Organism: Hoylesella saccharolytica JCM 17484; assembly: GCF_000614205.1. GTDB lineage: Bacteria > Bacteroidota > Bacteroidia > Bacteroidales > Bacteroidaceae > Prevotella > Prevotella saccharolytica. The sequence goes on along the minus strand of NZ_BAKN01000021.1, from coordinate 21,783 downwards.
ATACTCCAACTGGCAGAAACAGGCAATGAGTAGGTTTTTACTGCCGGATTACCATCCCAAGAAGTGATAGTACCCTGTGGAGAAAAGACAAACGACGGTAGAAAAGCTAGCTTGGCTGCTTGCAACTGTGCTTCAGCCATTTTTACATTCAACGCTGCATTGAGTAAATCATTATTATTAGCAAGCCCCTTCTCTATCAAATTTTGAAGCTGCGGGTCAGTAAACACACTGCGCCATGCCATATTACCAAAGCTTGTTGTATCATTCACAGCCAGTGAATCGGTAAGCGACAGTGGGTCACGAACCAATCCCGACGTGTTTACGGCAGGCCTTTCGTACTTTCCATAAAGGCTCTTGCAACCGGTAAAAACGGTTGCTGCAACACCTATTAATATTATGTTTCTTAGTTTCATATACTTATTTCTCTGCTTTATGTTTTACAATCTGGCGAGCATATTGCTTCAATTCAGAAGCCACCTCTTTGTTGTCTTCATCTGCAAACTCAATAGGTTTAAACTTTTCTTGCAGATATTGGAAGATAACAAACAATGCCGGAACAACAAATATCTGAATAAGCATACCGATAAGCATACCGCCTACAGCCGCTGCACCTAATGTTTGGTTTCCGTTTTTACCCACACCACTGGCAAACATCATTGGAAGCAAGCCAATAACCATAGCCAAACTGGTCATCAGGATTGGACGAAGACGAGATGCCGCACCCAGAATGGCGCTATATTTGATAGCCATACCCGTGCGTCGACGTTCCAAAGCAAACTCTACAATCAAAATAGCGTTCTTGGCTAAGAGGCCAATAAGCATGATGAGAGCAATCTGCATATAGATGTCATTCTGATGTCCGAATACCAAAGTAAAGATAAATGCGCCAGCCAAACCAAAAGGAAGAGAGAGTATAACCGATAAAGGTAGTAGGTAACTCTCATACTGAGCTGAAAGTATCAGATAAACAAAGATAATACAAAGTGCAAAAATGATCGCTGTTGTATTAGTTGATTCTTGCTCTGAACGGGTTAAACCTGAGAAATCATAACCATATCCGGCAGGCAAAGTTTGCGCTGCAACCTCTTTAACAGCATTGATAGCATCACCCGAAGAGTATCCATCGGCAGGCGTTGCATTAATATTGATACTGGTGAAAAGGTTGAAACGATTTACATTTGCAGGTCCGTAGACACGCCGTAAAGAGCAATACTCGTTCACGGGAACCATTCCAGAGTTTGTCCGTACATAAATATTAGTCAAGTCTCCGGGCCTCATTCGACTAGCCACATCACCTTGTATCATTACACGATAAAGCTTTCCATAACTGTTAAAGTTAGATCCATACAATCCGCCATAATAACCCTGAAGTGTTGAAAGTACCACACGCGGACTAATTCCACTTTGCTTACATTTGGCCACATCTACGTCAACCATATATTGTGGATAGCTGGGATTGTACGAAGTCATTGCCCTTTGAATCTCCGGACGTTCACTTAAGGCTTTCAAATAGTCTTTTGTCACACCAAAGAACTTATCCAGACTACCTCCAGTTTTATCTTGCAGAGAGAAAGTAACACTGTTGGTTACACCGAATCCGGTAATCATCGGAGGCCCGAAAGCTAAGATCTGGGCCCCTTTGATATTAGCTGTCTGCTTATAAATCATACCCAAAACAGAGGTGTAAGCCATCGGATTGACAAAGAAACGCATGATACCATCTCCCTGCCAAAGGCCTGAAAGACTGTAAAAGAAACCACTTGGACGATCGTGAAACGGTTTCAGCTTCACAACAAACGTAGCCTGATCCGACCCCTGACCTGCAATGAAGTTGTAACCAACAATCTGTTGACGACTCTGCACAGCCGGATTGCTGGCCAACATCGCATCTACTTGGTCAGTAACTTTCTGTGTTTCGGCCTGACTTGTAGCCGGAGGCAAAGAAATCATCACGAAAATAACACCCGTATCCTCATTAGGCACAAGTCCGGTTTTAGTTACACGCATCGTAAACACTAACACTACAACCCCTACCAAAACAGCTACAAGGGTAATAACACGACGTCCGATGAGGTTTTCTACACCTTTTCTATATTTCACAAGTACCTTTTCAAAAGCTGCATTAAAACTTGTATGAAACCTGTCTATAAAGCTCATATCTCTTTGATTACCGGCTTCATCATGCGGTTTTAAGAACATTGCGCACAGCGCAGGCGATAAAGTAAGCGCATTAACAGCAGAAATGATGATGGAAACAGCCATCGTTACGCCAAACTCTCGATAGAAAGTACCCGACGTTCCGCCAATAAACGATACCGGAACAAATACTGCTGCCATTACCAGTGTAATAGAAATAATGGCTCCCGAAATCTCGTTCATTGCATCAATAGATGCCAATTTTGCGCTTTTATAGCCCAAATCCAATTTCGCATGCACAGCTTCAACCACTACAATGGCATCGTCCACCACGATGCGATGGCCAAAAGCAAAGCCGAAAGCGTAAGCAGTTTATCGAAAAACCAAAGATCCAAAGAAAAAGGAAAGTTCCGATAAGCGAAACAGGCACTGCAATCAACGGAATAAGTGTAGAGCGGAAGTCTTGTAAGAAAAGATATACCACCAAGAACACCAGTATAAAGGTAATAACAAGCGTCATCAGAACCTCTTCAATCGATGCGTACAAGAACTCAGTAACATCGTAATTGATTTTATACTCTAAACCCGGGGGAAATGCTTTGGCTTGTTCTTCAAGTACCTGCTTAACTCCTTTAGCAATTTCGTTGGCATTAGAACCGGCAATTTGCTGTACCATACCCATAACAGAGGGCTGATTATTGTTCTTTTGACCCACCGAATAGCCTAAACCTCCTAATTCAACCTTAGCCACATCACCCAAATACAAGGTCTGTCCGTTGGTGTTATTGCTGATAATTATCTTTTCATAGTCAGTCGGAGTCTTTAAACGGCCCTTGTACCTCATCACATACTCAAACGCTACGTCACTTTGTTCGCCGAACTTACCCGGCGCAGCTTCGATGTTTTGTTCCGCCAAAGCAGCCGTAATATCAGTAGGCATAAGGCCATATTGCTTCATTTTGTCGGGTTTCAGCCATATTCTCATCGAGTAAGTACTTGAACTGAAGTTTTGTACATTACCCACACCCGATACACGTTTTAACGCCGGCACGATGTTGATTTCATTGTAATTGGTAACAAATTCGGCATCATAGCGACCATCTTCTGTGGTGATGGTGTACATAATAACGTTACTTGTCTGCCGTTTTGAGGTAGTTACACCCACCTGAGTAACCTCTGCCGGTAATAAAGCTTGCGCCTGCGACACACGGTTTTGCACATTCACAGCAGCCATATCAGCATTTGTTCCCTGCTTAAAATATACAGTGATGTGTGCGAAACCATCGTTTGTAGCCGACGATTCCATGTAAGTCATGTTCTCAACACCATTGATACTCTCTTCCAAAGGCGTTATAACAGAGTTTATTACCGTTTGTGCGTCAGCACCAGTGTACACTGTTGAAACAGATATAGTTGGCGGAGCAATATCGGGATATTGCTCAATTGGTAACGAAACCAAGCCTATTAAACCCAGTAAAACGAGGAATACAGAGATTACCGTCGATAATACCGGACGCTGTATAAATCTTGTAAATGTCATATTCTTCTATTGTCTTTCACACAATTCTTATTACTTGTTTACTTTTTCATTGTGTTGATAAACCCTTTGGCACTGCTTTGATTGGCGCCCATCTTAATTGCATCAGATATTTTCTTCTCATATTGAGCCTCTGTAATGGGTTTGATGGTCATCGTATCAGTTAACGATGTAAGTCCTTTGGTTACAATTCTGTCGCCAATATGTAAACCTCCTGTAACAATATAGTTCTTTCCGTCGTTCTGAGGGTCTACCGTTATCTCGGTATATTTTACCTTATTTTTATTGTCAAGGATATAAACAAACACCTTGTTTTGAACCTCTGTTGTAACGCTTTGGGGAATAACAATAGCATTAGAACTGTTTTTGGGTACGATAACCGTACCCGATGCACCACTCTTCAACAAGCGATCGGGATTCGGAAAACGTGCAATCATTGACACGGCACCCGTTGCCTGATTGATAACACCGCTCACTTTCACCACTTTACCCAATTGGTTATACATCGTTCCATCAGCTAATTGCAGCTTTACAGCAGGATAATCGCTGATGGCAGCATGGATACCGCCGGCATTTTTGGTCATATTCAAGATATCTTTTTCGTTTACCGAGAAGTAAACTTCTACGGTTGCAACATCCGAAACCGTAGTTAAAGCATCCGGACTTGACGCACTGACAAGTGCTCCGACCTTATAAGGCAGACTTCCGATAACGCCGTTGGCAGGACTCTTTACATAACAGAAACCCAATGTTTCGCGTGCCGAAGCCAATGCTGCTTGCGCTTGTGCAACTGCAGCCTTCGCGTTTTCAAAGGTGTTTTGAGCCGTTTGTAGTTCATACGAACCAATTACATTTTTCTCAAACAGTTTTTTACTGTTTTCAAATGTCAGCTTTGAGGTATTCAGTTGTGCCTTAGCCGAGTTCAACGCAGCTTGCGCCTGATGTACTGCAGCCTGATAAGTCGTATTATCGATAACGAACAATAATTGCCCGGCTTTTACCGCCTGCCCCTCTTGTACACAAAGTTTGGTAATAAAGCCCGATACTTTCGGCCGTATTTCTACATCCTGAATACCTTTTATCGAAGCAGGATAAGTAGTTTGCGTTTCGGCATTTTGCGATCCAATGGTTACCACAGGATATTCATTATCACCTAATTTCATGTTGTTTTTGTTTCCACACGAAAACAAGAAAGCAGCAAAGGCTGCCAACATCAACCATTTCTTTTGTTTCATACCTTAATTAAATAAATACTATCTTTTTTGTTTGTTATTATTCTCTACAAAATAATTCTTTTCTCTCTTTAACAGGAAACTCAATTCCTTCATTGAGTTTTTAATAAAGCAAATGTACAAAATAAATTCTGACGTAAGCAACGATAGCGTTTATATTTTAACAATTATTATTGTCTTCAGATTTTCGGTCTGGTTTCTTGTGTCAAACAATCATTTCATCACTTTTAAGTATCTCGCAGCAAGCACATTACCTCATAATGAGTAGTCAACGAGCAAAGTGGGTATCAAACATCAAACGAAGACCCGGTCCCTACCCTGTTGCATCAACAGGATAACCACAAATGGAAATATCAATAAAATACTTTTAAAGAGCAGCAACACAGATAAGCCATTCCATAACAATAAATAGGTATATAAAATAGCCTATTTTTAGGTATTGCAGAATTGTTTCTGTTCCGATAACTTTGCAAACGAAACCAATTAAAAGATAGATAACAAAAGAAAGAAACCCTTTTGAAAATAAGGTAAACACTAAATAAATATAATATAAACTTTTAATCTTGTTCGCTAAATAAAATTCATAATGTTTTTGTATAACATGTAAAGGCTGCCTGTGAAGGTAGCCTTTATTTTTGTAGGGTGTGCAACGAATGCGTACCCATCGAGACCAACAAACGGCAATCGGTTCAAAAAACCGCCCGTATTTCGCTTCTTCATATACGCCTAAAAATCAAGACATTATAATCCGAACGCTAATTTTTAGTCTTCCAAAAGGATATGTTTTTATCCTAAAATCACGTTTTTTGAGGTATAAAAGCATAGGTTTTAAGTAATAAAAACTATGCTTTCTGTGTATAAAAACTATGCTTTTACACATCGAAAGTTATACTTTTGGGACGTGACAGTCGTTTTTTGACAAAATAAAAGAAAAAGAATCAGCTTATTAGAGAAATCAAAATGTAATGAAAAAAGAAAGTGTGCAATTTGTTAAAACCATAAAAAGCAATTATACTTTTTGCTTTTAAAGACACCTAAAATTACCAGTGAGAATGCGTGCAGAAGGCACACAACGCGTATTTATCCAAAGTTTTCACCGATACGGATATTATTTTGTATATTTGCCGATGGTATGAAGAATATTTTATTTGCTTTTAGCGTACTAATTTGGCTAACTTCGTGTGCTCAGAAGACCGACGATGAGAAGGCTGCCGGACTGGTGGCAGAAATAGAAAGTTTATATCAAAGTGGCCAATACCATGCCGCGTTAGACTCGATTAGGATTTTACGCGACCGTTTTCCACAGGCCTTAGAGGCTCGGAAAAAGAGTTTAAAACTGTGGCAGGAGGCCTCATTAAAATTGACGCAACAAGATATTGCGCGAACAGATTCGGCTTTACAGGTTATGTTAAAGCAGATGCAGACCGGCAAATATCCACCACGCGTGTGGAACAAGATGGCTATGAAGCGCGACTCGTTGCGTATACGCTACGATGTTTTGTGTGCAACGGTACGGGCTATACACCTTAGACAAAAAGAAAAATAAGTTTTGCCGTTTCGGCAAGAATACGTAATTTTGCAAGAAAGCTTGTAAAAACCGATTCAGGGAATGGCAGAATTATCCACAACAGAAGAGCAATTCAGAGACACGATGCAAGCGTGTCGCTCGCTCTTTGAAAAAAAACTCCATGACTATGGTGCTTCTTGGCGCATACTAAGACCTTCGTCGCTTACCGATCAGCTGTTTATCAAAGCCAAACGCATACGTTCGCTCGAGATAAAAAGAGAAACAAAAGTGGGCGAAGGCATACGCACCGAGTTTGTAGCATTGATTAATTATGGTATTATCGGACTTATACAGTTGGAAAAAGGCTTTTCAGACAAGGTGGATATAACACCCGCAGAGGCTATGAAAGCTTATGACAGTTACGCCAAAGAGGCGTTGAGCCTGATGCTAAAAAAGAATCACGACTACGATGAAGCATGGCGCAACATGCGCGTAAGCAGTTATACTGATTTGATTTTGACCAAGATACAGCGTGTAAAAGAGATGGAAGACCTACACGAAAAAACGCTGGTTTCAGAGGGTATTGATGCTAATTATATGGACATCATTAATTATGCGGTGTTTGGAGCCATCAAATTAAAAGAGCAGGAAACAAGTAATAAGGTATTGTAAACAGGTGAAAGCGGTAATCCATATTATCATTAACATATGCCGATTGTTGTTGGCTGGCACCTTTATTTTCTCAGGTTACGTCAAAGCTATCGACCCGTTAGGCACACAATACAAAATAAACGACTATTTAGCGGCGGTGCACCTCGCGGGCATTGTACCCGATTGGATAACGCTCACAGCCTCTATCGGTATCTCTGCACTTGAGTTTTCGCTCGGTATTTTTTTGCTGTTTGCCATTCAACGCAGACTTACGTCTAAACTCGTGTTAGGATTTATGGGCGTAATGACATTTATTACGCTTTGGATCGCCATAGAAAATCCTGTAAAAGACTGCGGCTGTTTTGGTGATGCCATTCAACTGAGCAACACACAAACACTGCTTAAAAACATCGTTTTGCTGATTTCTGCGGGTGTCGTTGCTTATCGTCCACTGATGATGCTGCGCTTTGTATCGAAGAGCAACCAATGGATTGTTACTAATTATACATTAGTATTTATCGTTGTTTCGAGTGTAATATGTCTTTATAATCTGCCTATGTTCGACTTTCGCCCCTATCACATCGGGGCCGATATCCGCAAAGGCATGGAGATTCCGAAGGATGCCCCGCAGCCGAAATATGAAACTACGTTTATCATGAGCAAAGGGGGCGTAACGAAAGAGTTTACGCTCGATAACTATCCTGACTCCACTTGGACGTTTGTAGACAGCAAAACCGTGCAAACAGAAGCGGGATATGTGCCACCCATTCACGACTTTTCAATTCAGGATATTGCAACGGGCGAAGACTTTACTAAGCAGATTTTAGCTCGAAAAGGATATACCTTTCTGCTGATTTCGCCCCATTTGGAACAGGCTGACGACAGCAACTTCGGTGGCATAGACCGTATTTACGAGTATGCCAAACAAGAGAAGATACACTTTTGTGCCTTACAGCCAGCAACGAAAAAGCTATCAAACGGTGGCAAGACCTTACGGGAGCGGAGTATTCGTTTTACAGAACCGACGAAACTACACTGAAAACCATCATCAGAAGTAACCCCGGCTTAGTACTGCTGAAAAACGGTGTAGTGGTGAATAAGTGGAGCCACAACTACCTTCCCAAAGAAGAAGAACTGCGTGCACCGATGGAAGAACTGAAAATAGGACATGTAGAGTCTGACAGTATAGCAGGAAAGATAACCCGAATTGTACTCTGGTTTGCCTTACCACTTATCCTTTTAACCCTTGCTGACAGACTTTGGGCATGGACAAAATGGATGAAAAAGAAACGAAGAAGAAACAGAATATATCAACTATTAAATAAAAAAAGGAACATGAGAAAGAAAATTGTAGCAGGTAATTGGAAGATGAACCTGAACCTGCAAGAAGGTTTGGCTTTGGCCAAAGAATTGAATAACGCACTGAAAGCAGATAAGCCGAATTGTGATGTGGTTATTTGCACACCGTTTATTCACTTGGCAAGTGTTGAAAACGTATTGGATAAGAGCCTTATCGGCCTGGGTGCAGAAAACTGTGCAGATAAGGAAAAGGGTGCTTATACAGCGAGGTATCTGCCGAAATGGTAAAAAGCACCGGCGCACAATATGTTATTCTGGGTCATTCAGAGCGTCGTCAATACTACGGCGAAACACCCGAGATACTAAAAGAAAAGGTGTTGCTAGCACTGAAAAACGGTTTGAAGGTTATCTTTTGCATCGGCGAGACCCTCGAAGAGCGCGAAAGCAACCGTCAGAATGCAGTTTGCAAGGCAGAACTCGAGGGCTCGGTATTTAATCTTTCGGCAACCGAATTTGCCAATATCATTATTGCTTACGAGCCTATATGGGCTATCGGAACGGGCAAAACAGCTACCTCTGAACAGGCAGAAGAAATGCACGCCTTTATCCGTTCGACTGTTGCAGAGAAGTTCGGAAAAGATGTTGCAGAGAACACCTCTATTCTTTATGGCGGCAGTTGCAAGGCCAGCAATGCACCCGAATTATTTGCCAAGCCCGACATTGACGGTGGTTTAATTGGTGGTGCAGCCTTGAAGTGTGAAGACTTTAAGGGCATTATCGATGCTTGGAAAAAATAATTGGAACGTTGGGTGAAGGTTATCGTGATGTTAAATGCATAGTTTTACCAAACAAGCATATTACCGATAACCTTCATCCGACATTCTTTACCCATTAATATTGCAATAAACATGAAACGAGTTGTCACTTTATTTTTCATCTTACTCTGCACTTCGGCTCTTACACAAGCGCAGACTTATACCGAGCATATTCAGAAGGTGGTGGCTGGGCAAGGAACAGTTACTATCAAACAGAGTGCTGAGATAGACGAATTGGTAAATGGTAAGAAAGCAACGGAAAAGAGTGACACCGTAAGCAAAACAAATAATGCACCGATACAAGTAGGAAAAGTCGGTACCAACAAAAAAGATACACCGGCAAAAGTGGGGTCTGGAGATGACAATACCGATGATGAGCTGAATATTCCAACCGTAGACACCAGCCGAAAAGTAATGCGGGGAGGATATAAAACTGATGGTTTCAGAGTACAAGCCTTTGCAGGAGGCAACTCGCGAAACGATAAAATTAAGGCACAACAAATAGGTAATCGCATCAAGACTGCTTGTCCTGACCAGCCGGTTTACGTACATTTTTACTCGCCCAGATGGATTTGCCGCATCGGAAACTTTAAAAGTATGGAGGAGGCCACGATGCTGTTAGAACGTATTAAGGCGATGGGCTACACGCAAGCAGTAATTGTTAAGGGAAAAATCACGGTGCAATACTAAACCCACTTCAGATAGACAACGACAGCGTATCCACCTGATGGATAGCAACAGAATTGAAAAGGCAAACCAATAAAGACAGTTGAAAGGAAAAGAAAGCATGAATTCGGAACCGGAATATCGTAAAGGGCTGAACGAACTGGCAGAACATTACAAGCAAATTTTGGGTTTGTTGGGTGAAGATGCTAAACGCGAAGGGTTGGAAAAAACGCCGTTGAGAGTGGCAAAAGCAATGCAAGTGTTGACGCGCGGATATAGCCAGGACGCTCGAAAAGTACTGACCGACGCCTTGTTTGAAGAAAAATATAACCAAATGGTTATCGTGAAAGACATCGATTTCTTCTCGATGTGCGAGCACCATCTACTGCCTTTCTACGGAAAAGTTCACGTGGCTTATATTCCCAATGGCTATATTACAGGGTTAAGTAAGATTGCACGAGTAGTAGATATATTCAGTCATCGGCTGCAAGTACAGGAACGAATGACTCAACAGATAAAAAACTGCATTCAAGACACGCTGAAACCACTAGGCGTAATGGTGGTAGTGGAAGCCCAACATCTGTGCATGCAGATGCGGGGAGTGGAGAAACAAAACTCGATAACCACAACAAGTGACTTTAGCGGAGCCTTTAATCAGGCCAAAACGCGTGAGGAATTTATGAATTTGTTGAGGTAATATATAGTGGCAATAAACACATATTTAATTAAGGTGAAATTATAAAAGAATGCTAAAATATTACATTTTTGATGCAAGATTTATAGTTTTCGACGTTTAAATTTAAAAGAAGAAATAATATTTTAAACTATAATGAAGATGAAAAGGACAAAAAGCTATTTATGGGCTATCATAGGCCTTCTTACAGTGGCACTAACGGTTACGTCATGTATGAAAGATGAGAAAGACGACTATGTTTATGTACCCCTAACACAGGCTCAAAAGACCATGCAGATTAATGCTATGGCGGGCTCTTTTGAGGGTAAAATGAGTTTATTTTCGCCTAACGGAACACGATTTGAACGTATTGACAGTACTGACATTAAGCTGACTATCACAAATGATTCAACGCTTTCAATTACTAACTTCCCATTGAAATTAGTAGCAAGAGAAGTTACTGAAAAGAAATTAAAAGAGACACTTGATACAACTGTAGCTACCTTTACGGCACATATCTCCTTATGGAAACCTTACAAAGTGGAAAGAATGTATAAAAACCATTCGCTACTCTATTTCTTTGGCGTATGGCCTTACGATACAAAGCCGGTTCAAAAATGGGTGGCAGAACTGCCGTATACATATGAAAGCAAGCCACAAACGCTGAAGATTGAGTTTGACGGCAATTTTGCAGGCGGTTTAAACATGGGTAACTATAACCTGTATAATAGCTCAAATAAACGTTTGGCTGTTTTTCTCGTTCCAAAAGAAATCACCTTAGGTGATGGAAAAACAGTGCGTGCAACCGGCCTGCTTGTCGTTAGCGCGGGACAAAAATAAAGAGAATGAAGTTTATTTCTTGGAATGTAAACGGATTGCGGGCATGTGTAGGAAAAGATTTTGAAGCCCAATTCAAAACCCTAAATGCTGATTTTTTCTGTCTGCAAGAGACTAAGATGCAGGCAGGACAGCTGGATTTGCAGTTCGATGGCTACCAATCGTATTGGAATTATGCCGACAAACGGGGCTATTCAGGCACAGCGATATACACCCGACACACACCTTTGAGCGTTACTTATGGTGTGGGTATTGATGCGCACGACCATGAAGGTCGAGTGATTACGCTTGAGATGAACGATTTCTATCTCGTAACCGTATACACGCCCAACTCGCAAGATGAGCTAAAAAGATTAGATTACCGTATGACATGGGAAGATGATTTTAAAACATTTCTTCTTGCATTGGATGCCCGGAAGCCCGTTATCGTATGCGGAGATATGAATGTGGCACACCAAGAAATAGATATTAAGAATCCAAAGACCAATCGCCGCAATGCCGGATTTACCGACGAAGAGCGCGAGAAAATGACGGTTCTGCTTGACAGCGGTTTTACCGACACTTTCCGTTTTATGTATCCTGAAGAGGTAACGTATAGCTGGTGGTCGTACAGATTTAAAGCGCGTGAACGCAATACGGGTTGGCGCATTGACTATTTCCTTGTTTCGGACAGACTGAAACCTCAAATTGCGGATGCCAAAATACATACCGATATCTTGGGAAGCGACCACTGTCCGGTGGAGCTTGATTTAAAATAAAAATACTCCGGTTCGGGATAAGAAAGCTTAAATTCTAAAAATCCCGAATCGGAGTAAATTAAATGGTGGTAATGAAAATATGACTCGAGATGAGGATGATAAGTTCAAATATACCATCATAGTAGAAGTTCTTGTTGCGCAACATACGAAGAGGAGTTATTTAATGAGAACAAGCCCATAAACTACAACCAATCTAATAATGAAAAAGATATTGTTTTTATTTTTGTTAGGAGTATCTTGTAATATTTTATATAGCTGTAAAAGAGAAAAGAAGGAAATGCCTGTAAATAACATTTCCCAAAACAATATATATAAGAATGTAGACAATACCAAAGGAAACAATCATGATAACAATATTCTTCCGGCAACAGAGAATTCCCCAATATCGTCCGATTCCTTCTTTGAAGGAAAGAATGCAGACATCAATAGATTGGGAATCGATACAACGAAAACAACAATTGATGCAAATTCTTTGTCTGATAAAGAATGGGAAGAGGTTATAACCGATGTAAATACAATTATCATCAATGGGGAAAAGAAACCTTTCAAAGAGCATATAAGCACTTGTGTAAATGCCATTTTTCCATTACCGAGTTATTTGGGATATAAAGTTTTTATCATATTCTTTGAATCTGGGGATAGCGAATACTGGGAAATGTGCATATCAGATAAAGGAATTATTGATGCTAAAAGCCAAACAATGGTAGTGCGTTATACATGGGATGATTGGGGGGCAGAAAATGAAAATAACGCCGATTACAGTACGATTGATTTTCAAATTTATCCTAATTACATCATATGTCTGAAAGGAAAAGAACGCAAGAAGGGGAAAATAAAAGAGCGCATAAGATATTATCATATCACCTCGAAAGGTAAATTTGAGGAGCTAAAATAAAAATAGCAGGGAAACTTATTGATCAAGTTTTCCTGCTATTTACTTAAAACAAGCGCTTTTGTTTTATTCGGCTAAAGCAATCTCTATCTAAATAGAAACTCTTTATTGATTGACAAACTCTATTTTCTTGTTCATCTTATCCAGTTCATCTTGAATCTTATCGATCTTACGCTGAATTTTCTGAACGTTCTTCTGGCTTTTCGCCAACCGGGCATTCGCTTTTTTCACTTTATCTAATGCTTTAGCTTGCTCTTTTGCAGCTTTAGCGGTAGCCTTTGCATCCATTGTTGAATAGTAAGTGGTTGTAGAAGAATTGGCTGCAATATTGGCTTCAGCCGCTTTGGTTTCAAGTTCTGCAGTTTCAGCAATAGCCTTCTCATAAGACAAACGCAGTTTGGCTAATTCCGTATTCAACTTTAAGACTTTTTGTTGCGCCTTAATTTTCTGTATTTCTCTATTATCTCCGGCAGAAGAAATTACCCCGAATGAGAGCATCATTATAGATGCAAATAATAGTTTTTTCATAAAAATAGTTTTTAATTTATTACTTCTTATTATCCTTAGTTCTTTGTAAAGACAGTGCATACGAACATAATAAAACTTGCTTTTTGATTGCTAAAACACCATCTATCAGTTGCAAAGATAGACAAAGAAATCTGAATCTACAATAATGCAGACAAAAGAATGCAGAATTGATAATATTTTGTTGATATAAAATAACCGATTGACCTAAAGGACACTATGAGATTATTCTGTCGGAATTAAACCTTCAATATAGCGACAAAGAATACCTATTCCTCTCTCATTTTCGCCACCTTGCGGTATAATAAGGTCGGCATAACGCTTGGTTGGTTCGATAAATTGCTCGTGCATTGGCTTTAAAACCTCTAAATATCTCTCTACAACCATCGAAACTGTTCGTCCTCGGTCGATGGTATCGCGTTGAATGTTACGTATCAAGCGTTCATCAGGGTCTGCATCGACAAATATTTTGAGGTCCATAATATCGCGCAGCCTCTTATTAAGCAGTGTCATGATACCCTCAATAATGATAACCGGTTTCGGAGAAACGTGGATGGTCTCTTTTAAACGATTACACAATAAATAAGAATAGGTAGGTTGTTCGATAGCAATCCCCTTGCGTAGGTCGTCAATATGTTTTGCTAACAGCTTCCAATCAAAAGCATCGGGGTGATCGAAATTAATGGCATGACGTTCTTCTTCAGTCATTTCAGAGGTATCATTGTAATAAGAATCCAACGGAACAACAGCGACATAATGCGGTGGAAGGGCCTCAACAATCTTATTGACAACCGTTGTTTTTCCTGAACCTGTACCTCCGGCAATACCTATAATTGTAGTTTTATTCATTTTATTCTAACAGATAAGTTGATAAATCATTAAAATTTTCGGTTCCACCCATCACTTCTTTAAACATCTTTTCGTAGATATCAGACTTGCGTTCTACTTTCATAGGATAAGCACGCGAGCTACTGGGCATTCTATACAAACGCATTTCTCGGGCATCCTCTTCAAAAATAAAGGAAACATAGCTACCCACTTGGGGTTGCCGAACTAAATGAAAGCGAGAAGTCAGCACATCGGTTGCTAATTGACCTGTGGTAACAAGCGCTTGACAAGAAGGAACTCGCCGGAGCAATGCAGCAACATCCGTCGGCTCAACTACCTCCAAATCCTTATCAGCAGCTGTACCGGTTGTACGAATTACTGCACTCGCCGTATCGTACAACCCTATCCCAACATGCTCCAAAAAAGACTTCAATTGCTCCAATCGAAAAGTTTTACGAGCTTTATCGACAAAATAGTCTTTATCCTTAAAAAAAATATAACCGAGTATTCGCCACATATCGTTGGTGAAGTTGGGATAATAAAACTCCATACACCATCGTTTAGGAGCAGGAGGAAAACTACCCAACATTAGCATTTTACAGCCAACGGGAAGAAAAGGTTCAAAGGGATGACGTTCAACTTCGGGCATTAGTATTTCTCCTTGATAAAAAGTTTCTTATTAATTATTTTCCTTATCGATAAGCATCCCTAACTCTTTAAACATTTTTGCATAGATTTCAGCCTTGCGGTCTATTTTCATCGGATAGGCAGGCGAACTGCTGGGCATACGGTATAAAGACATTTCTCGGTAGTTTTCTTTAAAAATAAAACGAACGGATTCTCCCACCTTAAGCCTAGAGGGAATGGAATACTCTCTTGATTTCTCGTCTATCATAATCAGGTCACGCCTAATAAGAGTCTTTCTTAGTTCTTTGGTAGCCAGCCCTCCCGTTGTGACAAGTATCTTACAATCGGAACTTTCCCGAAGTAACTTAGCAATATCAAGTGGTTCAATAACTTTTAAACCCTTATCAGCAGCGGTACCGTTCTTGCGGCAAGCAGTCGCAGCAATATTACATTGCCCAATACGTTCCCTCGTTAAAAAATCTTTTAGTTTATCTAAATAAAAGGTTTCTTTTGAATGGTCTACAAAATAGTCTTTATCCTTAAAAAAAATATAACCGAGTATTCGCCACATATCATTGGTGAAGTTGGGATAATAAAACTCCATACACCACCGCCTCGGAGCGGGCGGAAAACTACCCAACATTAGCATTTTACAGCCAACGGGAAGAAAAGGCTCAAAGGGATGACGCTCAACTTCCGACATTATTGTTGTTCTTTAACCAGATAAACAATGACGGGAAGATGATCGCTGAACCCGTCTTGCCAGACACCACCTGACGTCGTTCGTTTAGGTGTGCTTTTATATTTACCCTCCGTTTGAAACAGGTAATCACGACGGAAGATTTGACTTTTCCAATACTTTAAGGTCGAGAAATCCTTTTTACTACGGCGATTCAGAAGATTTGGCGATAACAAAATCTGGTCAAAAAGATTCCATGTACCTTGAAACGAGAGTGTTCCTACTCCATCTTTTACCAAAACGTTATACCACGGGTTGTACATATCTTGTTCGTCCACCTCCTCCACATCGGCTTTACCGCGTAAAGATTTACTCATACTTTTATCCATAGGATCGTCATTCATATCGCCCATAACAAATACTTTATAAGCGGGCTGACAGTTAAGCAGAGAATCCTTCAAAACCTTTATCTGTTCAGCACCCTGCTCGCGATAAAACGAATCACTGAACCGACTGGGTAAATGACATACAATCACCGCCACAGGTTCACCTGCCAACAAGCCACTCACCGTCAAAAAACCACGCGTTACAAAAGCACTGTCTTTCTCCAACTTTTGTACATAGGGTGCAAGCCGAATGTTATTCACTGTGAAAAACGATGGGTTATAAAGCAATGCACAATCGATACCACGCCGATCAGGTCCTTCAACATGAACATACTTATATCCGCGGGCCTTCAATGGAGGCTGAGCAATAAGATCGTCGAGCGCTCTGCTGTTTTCAACCTCTGCCAGTCCGATAAGCGCGCAGCCCACACCGGGAAGCACATCTGTACCCATATCGGCCAGCGCACGTGACATATTGCGAAGTTTATGCGTATATTTAATGCCGTTCCAGCGGTAAGAACCATTCGGAAGAAACTCATAATCGCGCTTACCCTCATCGTGACAAGTATCAAAAAGATTTTCCTGATTGTAAAAACCTACACCATAAACCGAAAACTTTTTTTGAGCAGATACCGCGCAATTTATCAGCACAGCTGCCAAAATAAACAAAATTTGTTTTCTCATTTTCTTAAACTTTATTACCCTGCAAATATCGCTATTTAATTCCAATAAACAAAACTTATTGCTACCTTTGCACCCCGAATACATTAGCATTCCAACTATGAAGTTTTTATCTGATGCCGACTTGGCCCGGCTCTTAAATAAAGATATATTCCACCGTATTTCATCAGCTGCCGACAGTCTCAACCTCGAATGTTACGTCGTGGGAGGCTACGTGCGCGACCTCTTTCTTGAGCGAACCTCGCCCGACATCGACATTGTGGTTGTAGGCAGCGGTATCAAAGTAGCCAACGCTTTGTGCAAAAGTCTCGGGCCGAAGGCGCGCATCTCTGTGTTTCGAAATTTCGGAACAGCACAGGTAAAATATAAAGGAATGGAGATAGAATTTGTGGGAGCGAGAAAAGAAAGCTACAGCCACAACTTCGCGCAAACCCATCGTCGAAGACGGAACGCTCGAAGACGACCAAAACCGCCGCGACTTCACCATCAACGCTCTGGCCGTATGCCTCAATGCGCCCCGCTTTGGACAGCTTGTCGACCCCTTCAACGGATTAGCCGACCTTGAAGACGGTATCATCCGCACTCCCCTCGATCCCGACATCACCTTCTCCGACGACCCCCTGCGCATGCTACGCTGCATCCGCTTCGCCACTCGCCTACGTTTTTTCATTGACGAAGAAACCTTCGACGCACTGACCCGAAATGCAGAACGTATCAAAATTATCAGCGCAGAACGTATATCCGATGAACTGAACAAAATGATGATGACTGAACAACCCAGTCGCGCCTTCGTAGACCTGCACCGATGTGGACTACTCGAATTAATTCTACCCGAAATTACACGCCTTGACATCGTTGAAACCCGCAACAACCGAGCCCATAAAAACAATTTCTATCACACGCTCGAGGTGCTCGACAATATTGCACGCCACACCGACAATATATGGTTGCGCTGGGCAGCCCTACTACACGATGTAGGCAAACCGCGTACCAAACGGTGGGAGCCCATAGCCGGATGGACTTTTCATAACCACAACTTTGTGGGCGCAAAGATGGTTCCACAAATATTTCGCCGTCTCAAACTACCCACCGATGCAAAAATGAAGTACGTGCAAAAGCTCGTCGACCTTCACATGCGCCCCATCGCCATCGCTGACGAAGAAATAACCGACAGCGCCATTCGTCGACTGCTCAATGATGCCGGCGATGATATTGATGACCTAATGACCCTTTGCGAAGCCGACATCACAAGCAAAAACGCTGCACGAAAGCAAAAATTTCTAGACAATTTTGCCCTTGTACGCCGCAAACTAACCGACCTCAAAGAGCGCGACTACAAACGACTGCTGCAACCAGTTATCGATGGCAACGAAATTATGCAAATCTTTCATCTTACCCCTTGCCGCGAGGTCGGAATGCTCAAACAAACGTTGAAAGATGCCGTACTTGACAACCGCGTACCCAACGAACGCGAACCGTTGATGCAACTATTACTTAGAAAAGCAGAAGAAGTAGGGATAACAAAAAGGCAAGGATAACAAAAAGCTACGAAGTTATCAATATTTCTGTACCTCTCGTGTTCTATGTTACATACATTTTTAAGTAGTAGTATTCTTAAAAGTGGGCATAATTCATCTTTTCTTTATCGTTAGCAAATATAGATAAGAAAAAGATGAGCTTACACACTTTTTTATAGAACGGTCCGAATAAAAACACTTTTTCAAGCTGTTCCCATCGGAATTTCTTTAAAAAACACTTTTTCAGCCTGGTTCCTATTGGAATTTTGGCAAAAAACACTTTTTCAAGCCAAACACCCAGGTGTTTTACTATAATTTCATTTTTGCTCTGACACCCAGGTGTCAGCATCCCGGAATTGATTCTTAAAAGGGAATGAAGTTTAGAAAATGGCTCGGCCTTAACGGACGGTCTGAATGAGGAGCGTTTTACCCTGTTTGAAAAGGATGTCAGAAAGAAACCATCCGCGCAATCGCTGTCCGTCGCACCAAATGGAGGTAATTTTTGAACCTCTTCCCTGACGAATGATGGTGAACGTGCGGTGCGGAGCCACTTGAAACTCGATTCTGGGAAAGAGCGGCACACTAACAATGTATTCCGGGTCGGCAGGCGAATAGGTATAGAGCCCAATGGCATTGAAAACAAACCATGAACTCATTTCGCCTGCATCGTCCATCCCGGCAAGGGCAAGATGCTCTCTCCCCATATCGTAATAGTGGTTCATGATAGAATCGAGGATACATTGTGCCTTAGGTTGGCGGTTGACAAAATAGTACATGTAGGGTTGCGAATGTCCCGGTTGGTTGCCGTGACAATAGTTGCCGATAAAACCAGTGAGATTTTCTACTTCATATCCCCGCCAAGGCTGATTGAAAAGCGAATCGAGCTTTTGTTCTACCGCCTTTTTCGAGGGATAAAGCGAAACAACGCCATGGGGATCGTGAGGAGCGTAGAAGAGGCTCTGCCAAGCATTGGCCTCGCGAAACTGGTAGGCGAAGTAAGGATAATAGGGGTCGAACTGACGCACGAAACGTCCGTTGGCAGTGCGCCCGCGATAAAATCCGGTGGAAGGGTCGAAGACGTTGCGATAGTTTTGCGAGCGTTGCATCAACAGGTTGTAGTTGGCGGTGTCGCCCAATTCGCGGGCCACAAGAGCGGTGGCATAATCATCGTAGGCATACTCGACGGTTTTGGTTACGGCTGCTTTGTATTCGTCGAAATAGGGTACGTCGTCGACAGCTTCTTCGGCTATCCAACCCTGCTTGAGATATTCATCGAGATAGGGTCGGCCCTCGTTGCCCGGTACAGTGGCGTTTTTGAGCAATAGCGCATAAGCCCGTTGCAAATCAAAGTCGCGCAGTCCGCGTAACCAACTTCCGGCTACAAATGTCGAGGCGTGGTCGCCGTGGAAGAAAGTAGGCATGTAGCCATTTGTTTTTTCACCCATGTCAATGATCGTTTTCAGCACGTCTTGAGTAACGTGAGGCAAAAGCAGTCCGAGCAAAATGAGTTTGTTGCGATAATCATCCCAGAATGACGGAAGGGTATAGTAGCTAAAGCCCCCATTACAGATGCGACCTTGTACATCGGTGTAATCACCGTTGACATCGCTACGCAGGGCAGGCCACATCATTGAGCGATAGAGGCACGAATAAAAGATGCGCTTATGGCGGAGAGTGCCGCCGTGAACACGAATTTTGGAGAGCAACGATTCCCAACAGCTATCGGCTGTTTGTGCAATGTCGTCGAAATTCTGTGCGCCAATCTCGGCCTCGAGATTCATTTTGGCATTGCCCACACTGACAAACGAAAAGCCTATGCGCAACCTGAGTACAGGGCTATCGGGTATGTCAGCAAAGTTAACCACCATTACCGAATGTTTTTTTCCTTTGACAGTATTTACAGATGTTATGTCTACATCGGAAACGGCATAAAAGTAGATTTTTCCTTCGCCATCTTGCCATCCTTCGAAAGCTCGGGCACCTGCTTGGCGTAGGTGCCAGTCAGTAACACGGTTGTTGTTACGGGTAATGTCGACAATAAGGCGTTTCGGGGCGGTTGGGGAAAAGGTGTAACGGTGAAAGGCACAACGGAGAGTAGATGTGAGTTCGGCCATGATGTTATCACGCTCGAGCTTCACACGATAATAACCGGGGCGGGCCTCTTCGTCGGCATGACTGAAGGGCGATGCATAGTCGTCGGCATTAATCTGCGGGGCGCTTGTGGGCAGCAAAGGCACGTGCAAAAGGTTCCAATGGCCCTTATTAGTATGTGCAAAGCCGTAGATTTTGTTGTCTTCATACTGATAGCCCGAACCGCTGTGAAACATCGTAACAGGACTGACCTGCACCATACCACAAGGCAACGCCGCACCCGGAAAAGTTTCGGCTCCCCACGTGCGCGACCGCTTATGACGCTCATAATGTAAGTCTTGCTTGTCCCAAAGGGTTGCGGTACCCAAGAACGGGTTAACATAACGAGTTAAGTTGTCTGCCACAGCCGGCAGGATACAAACGGTGAGCAAGAAGCAAAGAAGAGAAAACGTAGATTTCATGCGTGGAAGTTTTAAGAGGATAAAATCGTGTTGCCTACCAACTACTGAAGCCTTCGAACAGAAAAACAATGGCAAACAAATAGAGGTCTATCGGATAATTGCGGAAAAAATGCCGGTTAAGCTGTGCCAAGGACTTGTTTATATGATTTTCGACTGCCGTCATCGATAACTGCAACATCTCGGCTATCTCGCGGCTCTTCATTCCCTGCAACCGCGACATACGGAAAATCTGCTGCGTGCGGTAAGGAAGCGCAGAGAGGGCTTGCTCGATTTGGGCACGAAGTTCGTCCATCAACAAAGGGCGATCGGCGTCGCCATAGAAATCGACAAAATACAAACTTTCCCATCCACGAGAAGCGTTGTCAATGTTGTCGAACGAGAGGTAAGACTGGTGCTTAAGATGATTGAGACAACGATTGCGAACCATTGTGAACAACAACGAAGTGAGCGAAACAGAAGTAAGTTCGCAACGACGTAGCCACAGTTTAACAAAGCAATCTTGTATAATGTCTGCCGCAGCATCATCATCGCCCACAAAGGTATGGGCAAAACTGCGCAAACGGGGGGCAAACCGTTTGTAAAGCTGCTCAAAAGCCCCACTTTCACCCCTACGGATGGCCTCTACAAGGTCAACATCAGATTTGTAGTTCTTCATTTCGGCATATTTTGAGCTGTTTCGACGCAAAGATACGATTTTTAAACGATAGTTGTTGTCGGTTGCACTTTAAGAGTAAGCCGAAAGGGCTGCACGATTACTTTGCTTTGACAAAAAAACGTGTAGCGCGCTTTCGCTTTACCAAAATTATGTCAAATTAAATTTCGGCGATTTTTCCGAAGCATCGACGACGGCGAAAAACTTTTTTCAGACCACCGGCACTCAGCGGAGCGAAAAAACTTTTTTTTCAGGCCACCGGCACTCAGCGGAGCGAAAAAACTTTTTTTCAGGCCACCGACACTCAGCGGAGCAAAAAAAACTTTTTTTCAG
>NZ_BAKN01000022.1 GCF_000614205.1 Hoylesella saccharolytica JCM 17484 | reverse complement strand
CAGGTTAATCAAATGCAAAGAGGTGGTATTGGAAGATGTGACCGTGATTAATTCGTAATTAGTGATTGTCAATTTTTCGGCAAATATTTGTGCCGATGCTTTATTTATTATACATTTGTGGGTAATAACTAATAACTAAACCGTTATACAAAAGATGATATCTGAAGAATTGGAAGTAAAAGAACTGGAACAGGTTGTGGTGCGCTTTTCAGGCGATTCGGGAGATGGAATGCAGTTGGCGGGCAACATTTTCTCGACCATTTCTGCTACTGTGGGCAACGATATCTCAACCTTTCCCGATTATCCCGCCGATATCAGGGCGCCGCAAGGGTCGCTTAACGGTGTGTCGGGATATCAGGTGCACATCGGAGAGAACAAGGTTTTTACACCGGGAGACTACTGCGATGTGCTTGTGGCCATGAATGCAGCAGCATTGAAAACACAGTATAAGTATGCCCGACCGCAGGCTACAATCATCATCGATACAGATAGCTTCGGTCCGAAAGATCTCAAGAAAGCGGAGTTTGAGAGCGAAGATTATTTGGCAGAGCTGGGCATTGACCCCGACTGTGTCGTTGCGTGCCCTATTACAACGATGGTAAAAGATTGCTTGCGCGACACCGGGATGGACAATAAATCGATGTTGAAGTGTCGCAATATGTTTGCATTAGGCATCGTATGTTGGTTGTTCAATCGAGATATGGAGCTGGCTTTCGACTTCCTTAGAAAAAAGTTTGCTAAAAAAACTCAGCTGGCTGAGAGCAATATCCAAGTGGTAATGGCAGGGTATGATTATGCGCACAATACTCACGCTCGGTACCTGCCACCTATCGTATCGAGTCGAAGCACAAGATAAAGGGTCGGTATATGGACATTACCGGTAATAAGGCCACAGCCTACGGACTGATTGCCGCTGCCGAGAAAGCTGGATTAGAGCTTTATCTGGGCTCTTATCCCATAACGCCTGCTACTGATATCCTGCACGAGCTGGCCAAGCACAAAAGTCTCGGCGTAAAGACCGTGCAGTGTGAAGACGAAATTGCGGGTTGTGCAAGCGCCATTGGGGCTGCCTTTGCCGGTGCCCTCGCTGCAACATCAACCTCCGGACCGGGCATCTGTCTGAAGTCTGAAGCAATTAACCTTGCGGTTATTGACGAGATTCCGCTCGTAATTATCGATGTACAACGAGGCGGTCCTTCAACCGGACTGCCTACGAAAAGTGAACAGACAGACCTTCTGCAAGCGCTCTATGGTAGGAATGGGGAGTCGCCTATGCCCGTCATTGCTGCAGTAAGTCCTACTGATTGTTTTGCCGCCGCCTACACAGCTTGTAAAATCGCCCTCGAGTATCTTACCCCCGTTATCCTGCTTACCGATGGTTTTTTGGGTAACGGTTCTGCCGCCTGGCGTCTGCCCGACATCAATGCCCTGCCTCCCATACAGCCCCACTTTGCAACAGAGGCGATGAAACACCATTACACACCTTACTTGCGCGACCCTGATACGCTTGCACGCTATTGGGCAATACCGGGTAGTGAGGGTTATGAGCATATATTGGGTGGGCTGGAGAAAGACGGTGAAACAGGAGCTATTTCTACCGATCCTAACAATCACGACAATATGGTACATCTGCGTGCTGCCAAGGTGGCAGGCATCAAGGTGCCGGACGTGGAGGTATTGGGAGATAAAGAACAGGCAGATCTTCTTATCGTGGGTTTTGGAAGTACCTTTGGACATCTTTATTCGGCCATGCAACAGCTACGCAAAGCAGGTAAGAAGATAGCTTTAGCACAGTTTAAGTATATTAATCCCCTGCCTGCCAATACCGAGCGCGTGCTTAAGAAGTATAAGAAAGTAGTTGTGGCTGAACAAAACTTAGGTCAGTTCGCTTTCTATCTGCGGGGAAAGATAAATCTCTTCGCACCCTACCAGTATAACGAAATAAAAGGGCAGCCCTTTGTTGTCGAAGAACTGGTACAAGCCTTTACCAAAATCTTGACACAATGAAGAATGAAACAATCCCCGAAAATGCTAGTAATAACAGTATGACTTATTCTGCACAAGATTACAAACAAGGTCAGCCACGTTGGTGTCCTGGATGCGGAGACCATTTTTTTCTGGCATCACTGCATAAGGCCATGGCTGACATCGGTATTCCCCCTTATCAAACCGCAGTTATATCAGGCATAGGCTGCTCCAGTCGATTGCCCTATTATATGCATACCTATGCGCTGCAAACCATTCACGGTCGCGCAGCCGCCATTGCCACAGGTGCCAAAGTGGCCAATCCTGAGCTCACTATATGGCAGGTAAGCGGTGATGGAGATGGCTTGGCCATTGGTGGCAACCACTTTATTCACGTGTTGCGTCGCAATGTAGATATTAACATTATCTTGCTCAATAACCGGATATACGGCCTTACCAAAGGACAATACTCACCCACATCGCCACGTGGCTTTATCTCAAAGTCGTCACCCTATGGTACGGTCGAAAATCCCTTTCGACCCGCTGAATTATGTTTCGGCGCACGCGGAAACTTCTTCGGTCGCGCCGTTGCCACAGATAACAGTGGAGTAGTGGAACTGATGAAAGCAGCCCAGCGACATAAAGGAACGTCAGTATGCGAGATATTGCAGCATTGTGTTATCTTCAATGATGGCATATACGACCCCGTCTATTCCAGTCCAGGTCGTAAAAACAACGCCATATATTTGCAACATGGGCAAAAAATGCTCTTCGGTGAAAACAACGAGTATGGGCTTGCGCAAGACGGCTTTAGTCTTAAAGTAGTGAAACCCGGAGAGAACGGGGCCACCCTTGACGATGTATTGGTGCATGATGCTCACGCCGAGGATCACACATTGCAGATGAAGCTTGCTCTAATGGGCAATGAACAAGGCTTTCCGGTGGCTTTAGGTATCATACGCGATGTAGAAACCCCCACCTACGAAACTGCTATTGCACAACAAATAGCCGACGTGAAGCGCACTGCCCATTATCATAATTTTACTCAACTGCTTGAAACCAACGATATCTGGGAGGTAGAATAATCTCCTCTACTCATTCTTTCGAGTAAAATTCTCCTTATCTTTTCTTCGGCGAGTTGCAGAAGAAAAGTAGGAAAGAAACAAATAAGGACGCACGAATGGTGCGTCCTTATATTTGTATTGAGACCGATGGAGATATCTTTTAATTCCGAAATAATGATTTATCCGAACTGATATAAATTTATCGCGAAGCAGCGATAAAATGATAGAAAGTGAAAAGATGTAACATCTGCATCTTTTCACTTTCTCATTTTTTCATTCTTTAAAAGTGTTAACTTACTTGGCTTCCGGGTTTTACCTTGTGTAGAAGTGTGGTGACGCTGAGGGTATTGTCGAAATCTTGAGCCGAGAGAATCATGCCTTGACTTTCGATGCCCATAAGGCGACGGGGAGCCAGATTGGCGATGAAGAGAACTTGTTGACCGACAAGTTCTTCAGGTTGATAGAATTTGGCGATGCCACTGACAATGGTGCGGAGGGTTCCGCTACCGTCGTCAAGGGTAAATTTGAGCAGTTTGTCTGCTTTTTTTACTTTCTCACAGGATAAGATATGGCCTACGCGAATGTCGAGTTTCTCGAAGTCGGCAAAATCGATAAGAGGCTTTATCTCTTGGGCTTTGTAAGCTGCGGCTTCGTTTTCTTTCTTGGCTTGGGCTAGCTTTTCGAGTTGCAGTGTAATGGCTTCATCCTCAATTTTCTCAAAGAGCAGTTCGGGCTCGGCCAACCGATGTCCCGGCTTTAATATCTCAGTGTTGTTCAGTTGATTCCATTTAAAGTTGTCGAGACAGAGCATTCGACGCAGCTTGGCGGAGCTGAAGGGGAGAAAGGGTTCAAAAGCAATGGCTAGATGGGCTACCAATTGCAGGGAAATGTAGAGGATGGTTTCCACGCGTTGTGGGTCGGTTTTCCACACTTTCCAAGGCTCGCATTCAGTGATATATTTGTTTCCGATGCGTGCCAAGTTCATAGCTTCTTTCTGTGCATCGCGGAATTTGAATACATTGAGCATACTTTCTATCTTTTCTTTTACGTCTTTCAACTCGTCAAGGACTTGTTTGTCTACTTCAAGCAACGTTCTGCAGGTGGGAACAATGCTATCAAAGTATTTCTTGGTGAGTTGTAAGGCGCGGTTAACGAAGTTGCCATATACCGCGACGAGCTCGTTATTATTACGCTCTTGAAAGTCTTTCCACGTAAAGTTATTATCTTTCGTTTCGGGCGCATTAGCAGTGAGTACGTAGCGCAGTACATCTTGCTTCCCGGGAAAATCGTTTAAATACTCGTGAAGCCATACGGCCCAGTTCTTTGATGTTGAAATCTTATCGTCTTCAAGATTAAGAAATTCGTTAGCTGGAACATTCTCGGGTAAGATAAAATCGCCGTGCGCTTTGAGCATGACGGGGAAAACAATGCAGTGAAATACAATGTTATCCTTGCCAATAAAGTGGATAAGACGTGTTTCTGGATCTTTCCACCACTTTTCCCAATCGTTTGGCAATAATTCTTTAGTATTTGAAATATAACCGATGGGGCGTCGAACCATACGTAAAGTACTTTTCCGTCAGCACCTTCAACGGGTACGGGGATACCCCAATCAAGGTCGCGCGTCATAGCACGAGGCTGTAAATCAAGGTCAAGCCAGCTCTTACATTGTCCGTAAACATTGCTACGCCATTCTTTATGTCCATCAAGTATCCACGCTTTGAGCCATTTCTGATAGTGGTCGAGTGGTAGATACCAGTTCTTCGTTTTCCTTAACACCGGCTGCGAACCGCTAATGGTTGATCTGGGATGAATCAGTTCGGTAGGCGAAAGGTCGCGTCCACATTTCTCACATTGGTCTCCGTAAGCTCCTTCATTGTGGCAATGGGGGCATTCGCCTACGATGTAGCGATCTGCTAAAAACTGTTTTGCCTCTTCATCATAGTATTGTTCTGTTTCTTTTTCCAGCAATTTGCCGTCATCGTATAATTTGCGAAAAAAGTCGGAAGCCAGCTTATGGTGTGTCTCGGATGTTGTTCGGCTGTAAATATCGAATGATATGCCAAAGTCTTCAAAGCTCTTCTTAATCATCGTATGATAACGGTCTACCACATCCTGCGGTGTAACTCCCTCTTTGCGGGCACGTATCGTGATAGGAACACCGTGTTCGTCGGAGCCACCTATAAATATAACGTCTTGATTTTTAAGGCGCAGATAGCGCACGTAGATATCTGCCGGGATGTATACTCCGGCTAAATGTCCGATATGCACACCTCCGTTGGCATACGGCAATGCAGCTGTCACTGTGGTGCGCTTATAGTTTTTCTGTTCCATGAAATAATGTTTTGTAAGTATATCGCACTTGGTGTGCCTTATGTTGCTGCCCGAATGTCCTCCAATTGCATTGAATTTATTGAGTAGTAACTGAATCGGTTGCAAAAGTACGAATTTTCCTTGTAAAACCTTTTACCCTCCGAGCTTACTATTATCCAGAATGGTTATCTTTTTGCCTTCTACCCGTATGGCCCCCGCTGCAGACAGTTCAGACATAGTTCGTAGCAAAGAAAACTTCTGAATACCGAAACTTTCAGCTATCTCCTGTCGTGATTTATCAAGAACGACCACGTTAGAATCTTGCTTTCGAGCTGCTTCTTTAATAAAATAAGATACTTTTTCGCGTACGGTAAAAAGACTTAATATGCGCATCTTTTTTGTTAGGAAAACATCGATATCCGATAAGATACGGATGAAATTATGTCGTACTACGGTGTTTGTATCAATCAAACGACCAAATTCTTCAGGCGACATACGCAGTATTTTTGTGTCTTCCTCTGTTTCTACACTCACTGGCATGATATTATTTTGGGCAAAAAGAAAAGCGGGAGCAACCATATCGCCCGAATAAAGCTTGCTTACCTCTACTGATTTTCCAGATAAACTGACCATCCTTGCTACCATCTTTCCGTCAAGAATTATGTCGGCATGCCGATAAGGCATTCCGGCAAGGATGTAAATGTCTTTTTTGTCAAACTTGACGACTTTACAATTGATGTGATCAACCATCTCTTCGAGCTGCTGTAAGCTGATACCGCTAAACAAAGAACAATGGCTGAGTGTTTCTAAAATTTTCCATTCCATACGCTGCAAATATAGTCAAAAAAAACGAAAGTTGTTCTTTAGACGGTCACAAATGTTATCAACTTTTTTCGGTATGCCATTTGCAGAGGCTTTGACAAACATTATTCAATAAATTAATTATGGACCAAAAGATTGAAAAAGCCAAAGTGCTTGTACCCAATGAAGTAATAACTATGCTGATGGAGGCATTGTTAGTAAAGAGTTTGCCCATAGCAATGCGGGCAGTATTACTTTTTTTGCCTTTGATGAAGGGCAGGGATTGAGCGAACATTCAGCGCCGTTTGATGCTACCGTTGAGGTGATTGATGGTGAGGCTGAAGTGCGTATTGATGGTATTGCGCATATTGTAAAAACGGGCGAAATGATTATTATGCCTGCCAATCATCCGCATGCGTTACATGCCCACAAGCGTTTTAAGATGGTGCTAACGATGATACGGGGGTAAAAAACAAAAATATCCCTTTGTTTTCCCGGGCGAAAGACGGTATCAGGCGGTATTTTGTCCGGGATTTTTTTGGCTTTTCGCGTTGTCCTATTGAATGCTTTAACAAGCTGCCTGGTGTTTCAAGGGGCTATATATAATTAAGGTGTAACTTTGCTTTGAGAAATTATGTCTTTTGTTTTCGTCTTGTTTTTTCGCGGACAAAGGCTATAATTTCTTTTAAAACGACAACGCCGGCTACTTTCATAATTACAAAATACAGAAGACTGGCCATGCTGACACGAGCCAGTAAAAGTAGTGGAAGTGAGTCGATAAAACGCGTTGTGAACCATGTAACGCCCATTACACATAGAGCAATCAAGGCAAAAGGAAGTGTGTCGCGGGCAATCATCATCAGCTGATAACCTGCATAATGACGTGCAAACAGCCCCCAAATCCAAAAGCAAAGAATATTGATAACCACCAGTGCCATAATCATCGGCCGGATACCGTATGGGTAAAGGCAGAGCATGGCAGCAATTTGGGCAGCTCCCAAACCGGCGTTGATACCAAGATATACCGACGAACGACCTTTGCTAATGATAAGATTCGACAGCAAAAACGAAAGAGGCACAAAGGCGCCGCTGATACAGAGCAGGCGCATAAACGAGGCGCTGGTAGCCCATTTCTCGGTGATGGTGAAGACAATAAACTCGTGCGACACCATACCTAAGCCGAAAAGCAGCGGAAAAGAAAGAAATGCCGCCAGTCGCATCATCTTCCGAAGAATGCGTAATTGCCGTTCTCGTTCATCACCCACATCAACAAGCACAGGCTGTGCCACTTGTTGCAACGTACCCTGAATAAGGTAATAGGCCTTTGAATGCCACTGAAAAGCCTGATTATAGCTGCCTGTGTCGCGTGCCGAATAATAGTGTCCCAGCAGAATATTCATAATGTTGTTGTTGATGTCGGTCAGCACCGCCGATGCGAGTATTTTGCTACTGAAGCGAAACATACGGCGAACAGGCGTCCAATCGATGCGCCATGAGGGTCGCCAATGCGAATAATGCCAATAGAGTAAGGTGTTAATGGCGATGTAAAGGTTGGCTTGTGTGGCTAGTGCCCAATACGAAAACTCCTGCCAAGCCATAGCTACGCCTATGCTACTTGATACGATGGTGGCAGTAAGATTGGCTTTTGCCACTTGCTTGGCCATCAGATTTTTAAGTAGATAGGCCGATTGTGCGGTACCAAAACTGGAAAAAACGAAGCTTAAAAAGGCATAACGACATAACGGAACAAGTGCCGGTGTGTGATAATAACGGGCAATCAGGGGGGCGGAAAAGAACAAAAGAACGTACAAAACGCCACCAACGGCGATGTTAAACCAAAAAACCGAATTATAATCATTGTCGGTTGGCGTTTTGATATTATTCAGTGCAGCTTTAAATCCGCTGTTTTGCAGTTCGTTGGCAATCAGCGAAAAAATGCTGATCATGGCCATCATACCAAAGTCGGGCGCATCCAATAGGCGCCCCATCATCACCCCCATTGCCACGCCAATCAGTTGCATAACAACGTTATTCAATGCTCCCCAAAAAAGTCCTTTGGCTGTTTTCTCTTTCAGCGTTTCCATATCTCGAGGTGATGATTTGCAAATGGGTCACTTATTGCCGTTTGATGCGGGCACGTAAGCCAGTGTTGTAAGGTGTGCTTCGTCAAATATTTGGCGCGCAGCAGCCTGTATTTGTTCGGCGGTAACGGCTTCTATATGACGTAACAATCCGGGTATATCGCGTTGTTTCCCGTAATGTAGAAAGCTTTTTCCGAAATCTAAGGCAAAGCTTTCACGGTTATCACAAGCCACTCCGATTTGTCCTTTAATTTGTTTTTTTGCTGCACGTAGCTGTATATCCGATAAGGCTTATCCATCAGTTTGTTCAATTCGCTACGCACAAGCCGCAAACATCGTTTTACATCATGCGGGTCGCACCCGAAATACACACACCAAACTCCAGTGTCGGCATATGTTACCATGTTGCTTTCAACTGTATAAACCAATCCGCGGCGCTCACGCAGAGCGATGTTAAGGCGTGCATTCATCCCGGGGCCACCTAAAATGTTATTCGTAAGATAAAGAGGAATACGCTGTTCGTGATGTGTTGAGAAAGCGCGATTGCCCAACATTACATGTGCCTGATGAGTTCCGAGGTCGTGAATTAGGGTCTGTGGTTGATAAACGGGTAGGGGTTGAGATTCTAAAAGACCGATGTAAGGCTGCGCCGGAGTAAATGTTGAAGTGGCTTTTTCGAGCCATCTAACTAGTCGTTGAAAGTCAATGTCGCCGTAAGCAAAGAAAATCATGTTGTCCGGACGGTAAAAACGGTGGGCAAAACGCTGCACGTCGGTGGTTGTATAACTTCGTAAGCGGGCGGCTGACCCCAAGATGTTATGCCCTAGCGAGTGCCCTTTGAACACCATATTCTCAAAGTTGTCGTAAATCAATTCGGCAGGTGAGTCGTTGTAACTTTCTATCTCGTCACAAATTACTTCTATCTCTTTGTCTAGTTCGTTCTGTGGATAGGTGCTGTGAAATACTATGTCGGTGAGCAAATCTACTGCTCGTGCGGCATGCTCTTTCAATATGGCAGCATAATATACCGTTTCTTCCTTGTTGGTAAAAGCATTGAGATCGCCGCCCACACTTTCCAGGCAATTGATAATGTTCCATGCCTTGCGACGGTGAGTTCCTTTGAAAGTTGTGTGTTCACAAAAGTGTGCCAATCCCACTTCATTACTGCTTTCACATCGTGTTCCGGCATTGATTTCGTAGCCGCAGTATACTACCGGCGAGTCACTCGTGCGATGAATGATGCGCAAACCATTGGATAGCGTATGTGTATTAAAAGCAGGCGACAAGTACCGACTATCGGAACACATCGCCTTCTTGTTCTTATCGGTCAGCATATTATAACAAAGCCTTTATCTCGGCATCGATATCTTTAATTTGTATGTCGCGCTTTTGTAACACGTTGTTGCGGTCAATTAAGAAAAATGTGGGCAACGACTGTACATTATATTGTACCAGTGCACTGCTTTGCGAACCGCTTTCATCCCAAACACTGATCCAAGGCAATGCCTCTGTCTTTGTTTTCCAGAAATGTTCTTGTGGATCGAATGAAACCTGATAGATTTCAAAACCCTGAGAATGATACTTATTATATAGATCGCGCATCATCATAATACGCTTCAAACTACCTTCTGTCGCAAAAACCTGAAAATCGAGCAGCACCACTTGCCCTTTCAAATCGGTGAGATGACGAACGCGCCCCTTGTTATCGGGTAGTGCCAAATCGATTACTCCTGTCACTGTAATCTTGTCATTGGCAATTGTTTTTCGTGCATTGTTCTCGGCAATGCGTATGTTTTTCATTCCTTCTATGGCAATATTGTGCAAATTCAGTCCGCGTTCGGCTTTTGGGAAATAGGTATCCCAGCTTGTGGCAACGGCTGCAAACACCTTTACATCTTCTTTGCTGCTGCGCGGATTAAATATCAATGCGTTGACATTGCCCAGCACAATCGTTTGAAAAAGCGCATAATAAGCATACGCTTTCATCGGTTCTTTAAAGATGTAGTTCATCTTTACGTTGTTCTTATACTGCTCGAGCACCCTCTGTACACTGTCTTGCACCGCCTTAATACCCAGTTCGGGTGTGTTGGCAATAAGGTTTACCTGAGCTTGCAGGTTCATTTGCAGTAATGCCAGTTCTTTAATTTTGGCGCAATCTTCCGATCCGCTCACCTCATAACTCGTTGACATGGTGGGATAATCGGCCTTAACTGTAATGCTCTCGGTAGAGTCTATGGCGATGTTAATAATTTGTTGGGCAATGCGTAGCCGATAAAACTCGGGTGCTTCGGGTGCTGACTGTTCGAAAGCAAATGTACCTTTGTCATCCAGTTTCACACTATCAAAGGTTACAGCACCGTTCAATCCCATATTTTCAAAGTATAAGACAGAGTCTTTTGCATTCGTAATCGTTCCGCTCACCCTAAACTTCTTGCCTCCGCATGAGGCGATAACGATAGCTACCCAGACCATAACGGCGATAGAAAGTAGGTTGCGTGTTGTTGTTTTCATCATTTTATTTGTTTAAGAACTTGCGTGCAAAGGTAAAGTAAACACATCGAAATACAAAGAAATTGGTTGCATCCTTTCACTTTTTGACCTTTAACCCTCCGTATTTCTTGACCTCTCATCTAAAAGTTTTATCCTTAAATCTTATCTTAATGTACCGCCTTTATATAATATTTCATGCTCGTTAACGTTTGTTTATCAACAAAATAAGCTACCTTTGCGCTCTTAAATGCGCAAGCCGATAAGGTTTATTAAAGAATCGGCGCACCGAGTATAGGCGGTTAACAATCCCGGCGGAGGGTATATGGCGCCTTATATCAATTAACTCATTAACATAAAAACAGTATATGAAAAAAGTCTTTTTATTCCTGTGCCTGCTGTGGGTCGCATTTTGCCATACCTACGGACAAGCAACAGGAACGTTTCTTGTTAGCGGAAGCGTTACCGATGAAAGCCATGAACCGCTAGTTGGTGTAAGTGTTAAGGTGAAAAACACGACAGAACAGACCCACACCGATGGTTCGGGAAAGTTTTCTTTGCGCGTAAGCAGAAAGCCGGCAATGCTTGTATTCTCGTATATAGGTATGGCTTCTCAAACCTTTACCTGGCAGGGCGAAACGTCGTTAAACGTAGTTTTGAAAGAGGCTGCTGTAGATTTGTCGAGCGTTGTGATAACGGGTTATCAGGAAATTGACAAGAGAAAACTGTCGAGTGCTATAACAACAATCAATATGGCCGACTTACAGACGCCCTCGACCAACTCGTTAGACCAGATGTTACAGGGTAGAATTGCAGGTCTTTCTGTTATCAACCCCAGTTCGACGGTGGGCGTTGCGCCGAAAATTCGTATTCGTGGTTCATCGTCTATCACAGGAAACAGGGAGCCGATATGGGTTGTCGACGGTATCATTCTTGACGATCCTGTGTCGGTTTCGGCAGAAGAACTCAACAATATTGATAACGTAAACTTTGTAGGTAATGCCATTGCGGGCTTAAATCCCGACGATATTGAGCGCATTGACATATTAAAAGATGTGAGTGCCACTGCTCTTTATGGGGTCAAAGCTGCCAACGGTGTTATCGTAGTAACCACCAAACGGGGGCGCGGAGACCGCCCTTCGGTGTCTTATCGTGGTAATTTCGGTGTTACGTTGGCACCCACTTACGGGATAATCAATCAGATGAACTCGAAAGAAAGGGTAGAGATGTCGGAAGAAATGTTGGCTCGAGGCTTGCAGTTTAAAACTTATCAACCCACCAATATGGCTTACGAGGGCGAACTTCTGAAGTTCTGGAATAAAGAGATTGACTATGATACTTTCAGGCAGAATGTGAAAAATCTGAAAGAACTGAACACCAATTGGATGGACTTACTGTTCAGAACAGGACTTTCACAACAACATTCAGTTTCGTTATCGGGCTCGGGTAAGCGCATGGATTATTATGTTTCGCTGAGTTATCTCGGTCAAATGGGCACTGATCGACACGAAAACATGGATCGATTAACGGGTATGGCAAAAATCAATTCGCAGCTGACGAAGGCATTGGAGATAGGTGCAGAGTTTAGTATCAATACCTCTACCGCTCAATATTCCCACCCTTCTGTAGCCCCATTGAATTATGCTTACCAAACATCGCGTGCCATTCCGGCTTACCAACGCGATGGTTCGTATTTCTATTACGACAACGCTAAAACTCGATTTGCATCACTTCCGTTTAATGTGTTGAATGAGTTGGAGACCACAGGTCGCGATATGAAGCAGCAAGCTCTGAGAGTAAATGCCCATCTTACATGGCGTCCGTGGGAGTGGTTGAAGCTTCATTCGCTGGGAGGATACAGCACCAGCAACTCTGATGAAGAATCTTGGGCAGACGAAAGGAGCTTTTACGCATCGCAGATGCGCCTTACTCCGTATGGCACAGATATGATTGGCAATAAGGAATTCTATGAGTATTCAACCCTTCCGTTAGGCGGAGAACTTCGATATCAGAATGCTTCAAGCAAGCGATATACCTTTAGAAACGTTGCTGATTTTAGTAAAAAGTGGGATGTTCATCATATTTTTGCATCGTTGGGAACTGAACTAACGTCGGTTGTTACCAATGGGCGTAAAGGGCGTTCGCTGGGCTATATGCCTTTCAGAGGAAAAACTTTTGCCGATATCGACCTATCTCTTTACGAAGCTTATGCCAGAGAAGTGCAGCGCAATCCGATAACTATTAATGACAATACGACCAATACGCTGTCTTATTTTTCGGTTCTTACGTACACGTACAATAATAAATATATAGCCAATTTTAATCTTCGTGCAGATGGTTCCAACAGGTTCGGACAAGACAAAAGTGCGCGTTTTTTGCCCATTTGGTCGGTGTCGGGACGCTGGAACGTGCACCGAGAGAAGCTCGTAGAGAAGTGGAGCTGGCTCAACGAGCTGGCTTTGCGCGCCTCGTATGGTGTTCAGGGTAACGTACATCCCAGTCAGACACCTTATCTTATCGTAAAACAAGAGAATTACAACAGCACCTTGCGCGAGTTTGTTTCTACCTTATACCAGTTTCCTAACAATTATCTCAAGTGGGAAAAAACGGTGTCTTATAATTTTGGTGTAGACTTTTCAATCTTAGATGACCGTATTTCGGGAACATTGGATGTGTACCATAAGAAAGGCTACGACCAGGTGGTGAACATCGATATAGCCACTTCCAATGGTGCCAGAAACGTGGCTTTGAACGAGGGAGATATTGAAAACAAAGGTTGGGAGTTGGCTTTCAACTTCGTTCCGGTACGTACCAAAGACCTTACTTGGAGTATTTCAGTAAACACCGGACAAAATTTTAACCGCGTAACAAAGGCTGGCGACTCTGAAGTTACTTGGCAGCGTTATGTCAAAAGCTCGCTTATTAAAAACGGATATGCCGTAAACAGTCTTTATGCTTACCGTTTTAAAGGACTGGATAGTAGTACCGGAGAGCCTCTTTTCTATGGGCAGTCGGAAAAAGATGAGGACGGGCGCACCATCATCAATAGTCAGCAAGAGGCCCTCGATGCTGCTTTTACGTATATGGGAAAGCGTGAACCCGACCTCACCGGTGGTTTCTCATCTTCCATTAAGTACAAAAACTTTACGCTCAATGCTTTGTTTTCGTTTGCCTTTGGTAATAAAGTATGGCTCAATAACCTTTATAACGAAAGCGGACAAGCATTGCCTTTCCCCCAACAGAATATGTCTCGCGAGTTTATTAACCGTTGGCGGCAGCCCGGTGACGAACGTTTTACCAATATTCCGTCGCTGTCTGACGAGCCATTATTGTTTAGAGGAGCCTATGAACGCAAGTATCCTATTGCCGATAACCGTTGGGATATGTACAATAAAAGCGACATCCGGGTTGCACCGGGCAGCTTTTTACGCTGTCGCTCGTTAAGCTTGCGATACGATTTTACACCTGCTCAACTTGCGTTTTTACACCTTAAGGGGGGTAATATCTCGTTTGAAAGCAGCAATTTGTTTGTTATCAAAAGTGCAAAATTAATGGGCCGCGACCCTGAACAAATTGCACTTCCGTCGGGAACAGTGCCTCCGCGTCCCGGTTTTTCTTGTCAAATCACGTTAAATTTCTAAAGATACAGTATGATGACAACTATATATAAACTTGGTAAAACATTACTTTTTGCCGCCCTTTTATCTGTTACAACCTCCTGCGGAGATTTTCTTGAGGAGAAATCGCAAGATCTCTTTATCCCCAAAACGGTGCAAGATTATAAAGAGTTTGTGGCTGGCGAAATGCTCAATCTGGGTCAAAGCAACGGCGTTGTATTAGCCGAATACTTGGATATTTTGACCGATGACGTGAACGAAAGAGTGAAACCACGCCGTAAAGACGCGCAAGACAGTCGCGAATGGATGTGGGGATATTACGCCTGGCAAACCGAACCGGAGGTCGATTTCAACAATACGTTTAGACAAGATAACCTTTGGGAAGTGGCTTATCACCGTATTTTGACCGCCAACATCATTTTAAGCCGACTCTCAGAGATGACCGGCGAGCAGGTTAAAAAGAATGATTTGGAGGCTGAAGTGAGGTTTATTCGGGCATGGTCTTACTTCATGCTGGTTAACGTTTACGCCAAACCGTACGAAAATGTCACACAAGCCGGCACCACAATAGCCGTTCCCATTAACACAGCAACCAGTGTTGAGAATCGTCAACTCAGGCGTGCTAGCCTCGCAGAGGTATATGCATTGATTGAAGACGACCTGATACAGGCGGTTCGTCTCTTCTCCGAAACGGGCATAAAAAAGACCATTTACCGCCCTAACCTCAATACTTCGCTCCTTCTTTTGTCGCGTGTAGCGCTTTATATGAAGCAGTATCAGAAAGCGGCCGATTGGGCAACGCAACTTATTGAAAACGGAAGTGTCAGCCTGTTTGATCTTAGTAAACAACCCAATAAATCAACATTACGCTTCTTTGACGAAGAAAATACTGAGGTCCTTTTTACTTTTGGCGCCAGAAGTGCTTACAACTTATATAAATATGTATCTGCCAGCGCCAACGAAAAGGGCTGTTATGCGGTAGATCCCACATTGTATGCGATGTTTAAAAACGATGACCGACGCAAGTATGCATTCTTCACTTCAGTGCCACTTGGAGGTATTAAGCCATTTAAGTTTTATCAAAACAGCTCTAAAAACATGTATCCCGGTGTGTTTCATCTTTCTGAAGCATATCTCAACAGAGCAGAAGCCTACGTGGAATTAGGACAGGTTGACAAGGCCGTTTCTGACTTGAATGCTGTTCGGCGTAACCGTATTGTGGGTTATACAGACGTAACCATTACCGATAGAGATGCGGCTATGACCGCTGTTCGCACAGAACGCAGAATGGAATTGTGCTTCGAAGGCTTGCGCTGGTTTGACCTTCGGCGCTGGGGTTGTCCCGAGTTGAAGCACACATATAGCGCCAATAACGGTACGTCGCCTGCAATAGAATACAAGCTCGAGCAAGGAGATGCCCGCTATACGCTACCCATTCCGCGTCGTGAACGTAATCTTAATTTCCGTATTATGGAATAGTTTGAAACCTATGACTCTATAAAAAGCAAGACAATGAAAGCAAAATTTTATATAGTATTACTGTGTTCAGCAGTACTCACGCTATGCTTTTCGTGTAGCAAAGAGAAAGATATTCATGCCGAAATAGAAGAGTCGGTGTACGACATAACCGACAATCCCTCCGATCCTATTCAGCATCAGCGTTATCTTTTTTATCAAGATTATCGCACTTATCTTATCACTCGCCCTGAGATAAAAGATTATCGGTTTAACTTCCAAACAAAAAATAACATTCTGATGGTTCCTTCCGAGCAGTCAAATGAGGTGTTGTTAGGAGGTATAGAGATGCTTCGCAGCCTGTTTCTTGACGTTTACAGCGCCGATTTTAAGAAGAAATACCTGCCGTTTTCTATCATTCTGACCGATAGCATCTTCTTTTTGGGCCAAGATACAGGCCGCCCTTATTACCATTCGTATGCCAGTCAGCGTTTCTTAGCTTTGGGTAACGTACGCAAAGAAATGTCTACCTATTCGGATAGTCTTAAATTAGCTATCAAGGGCGATGTACATTCGCGCTATTGGATAGACTTTTTGCAGGGCGCGAAGGGTGTTTTTTCAATTCCCGAAACATTCGAAGAGGTGAGCAAAAGCTATTACAGAAAAAGCGTAGAAGATATCTCAGATTTGGGCAATGTTGCCGGTAAGCTGCCTTGGGAAATTGATTACCACCAGTTGGGATTTATCACTTACAACCACAACACGACATTTTATGATGCCAAAGAAGAAGCTTGGTGGATTGAAGTACCCAATGCAGATGTCGATAAACGTCAGTGGGTGGCTTTCTTTTTCAATACGCCGAAAAGCCAGCGTGATGCTTTAATTGCGACTTATCCTAAAATGAAAGCTAAGTATGACATTATAAAAGAGGCCTTTCTAAAATGCGAAGGCTTTGATGTAGACCAGTTACCATAAACAGATAGCAAAGGGATAAAGCCCAATGAAGAGATGCTTTATCCCTTCGCTACATAAAAAACAAAGATAAATGAACAAAAAAGTAAAACCTTTTAGCTTGCTTTTGGCCCTTTTGTTATTTTTTACACTTCCGATGTCGGCGAAAAGCAAAAAGAAAGATAAAAACACAGATAAAACAGAGCAAACTACACCCAAAAGCGGCTTCGATGCTGCCGTCAGCGGTTATACTTTACATCGGGGCACCATCGATATCTACGCAAAGACAGACGCTTATCTCTTTGCCATCCCCAAGACATTAATGGGGAAAGATCTCTTGTTGACATCGCGCGTGTCGACAACCAGTAATAATTCGAGTACAGTGGCAGGCGAAATGCCCCATTCGCCGGTACTTATTCAGTTTTCTTCGCAGGGTGAACGGTTCTATATTCATAAAAAATCGACGAAAAATATCTGTGACCCCACTTCGTCATTACAGGCTTCTTTTAACCGAAACTTCACTGTTCCTATCTGGAAATCGTATAAAATCAAGGCTGCTAACGACAGTGTTGTGTTGGTCGATTTATCGCCTTTGTTCACAAGCGATGTTAAAGAGCTGAATCCTTTCAAAACAGGCGTGCCGCAAGCAACGATGTCGGGCAGTCCCATTAGCGATCTTTGCATGATAACGGGCATCAAGACATTTCCCCAAAACGTGCAAATCAAGTCTCAGCTGGGCTATACTTCGGGCGGCGAACCTTTTACTGTAACGATGACTCGCAACCTTATTGTACTGCCAGAGAAACCCATGCGGCCTCGTTATGCTGACCCGCGAATAGGTTATTTCGACGAAAAGAAAGAGTATTTTACGGATAAGGAAGACGGTGTTGTACCGGTATCGTATATCAAACGATGGAATTTGCAGCCTGCAGACACGGCTGCTTATGCTCGAGGAGAATTGACTGAAGTAGTAAAACCCATTGTTTTTCATGTTGATACGGCCATTCCCCGTAAATGGGTGCCTTATATTAAAGAGGGCGTTTTAGAGTGGAATAAGGCATTTGAGAAGATTGGATACAAGAACGTAATCCAGGTAAAAGACTATCCCGCCAATGATCCCGACTTCGATCCGGATGATATTCGCTACAACTGTTACCGTATGATTACCACCAATGTCGAAAATTCTGTGGGTCCATGTTGCTCCGATCCGCGTACGGGCGAAATCATACAAGGTGATGTTTTGTTTTATTTCAACAGCGTAAAACTGCTTCACAATTGGCGCTTTGTGCAAACAGCAGCCGTAGACGAGAAGGTAAGAGCCCGTGTTTTGGATGACGAGCTTACGGGAAGTTCACTTCGTTATGTGGCCACACACGAGGTTGGGCACACGCTGGGCTTGTTGCACAACTTTCGTGCATCGGCTACTATCCCTGTCGACTCGCTTCGTTCGGCTTCGTTTACCCAACGTTACGGAACCACACCGTCTATCATGGATTATGCACGTTACAACTATGTGGCACAACCCGGCGATAAGAATGTTAACTTGTTACCGCCCCGTTTGGGAGTGTACGATGCCTATGCCATTGCTTGGGGCTATCGTCCCATCCCTTCTGCAGCTACACCTGAAGAAGAATTACCAGTGCTGAACGGGTGGATAAGAGAAAAAGAGAACGACCCGATGTACCTTTATGGACAGCAATACTTTTTTAATTCGGTAGACCCAACCTGCCAATCGGAAGACTTGGGAGATGATGTTGTCAAGGCTGGAGAATACGGAATAAAGAATTTGAAAAGGATTATGAGCCGACTGCCGCAATGGTGTGTCGACGAAAATAAAGATTACAAACGTCTGCAAGAAGCCTATACGGAGGTATCTGAACAGCTCAAACGCTACGTCTACCATGCTGTGATGTACGTGGGCAGCATCTATATGGACGACCCGGTGGCGGGCGATGGCAGAGCCAATTATCGGTTTATTGACCGTAACAAACAGTTGGCTGCTTTGCGTTTTGTGCTCAAAAATATTGCCGATTTGCCGCATTGGATGCTGAATAAAGAGGTAACCGATAAGACGGGTATTATCCTTTCTATCCCCGATATGCAGGCTCGTTTCCTCAAAAGTCTGTTTGCCGGTCCGGTAGCTACTGCTCTTGCACTTTATGAACAGATGGAACCAGCGAAGGCATTTACCTACCAAGAGCTGATGGATAACATCTACAATTTTGTGTGGGCAAAGAGTTTGAAAGGCGCAACCCCCGATTTTTACGAGCGACAGCTGCAAGTAGTGTATGTAAGCAGTTTGTTACGGGCACTTTCTTCCAAGCAAAACACCCGCCTGTCAATGCCTTCCGGACTGGTACAAGGTGCTCAAACTCATGTTGACGACTTAAATTGTTGTCGTGTGGCATCGCCCAACAACGTGTCAGATATACGTTCAACAGCCTTCTTCGACTTTAATTCGATGGAAGATTTTCGGGCCATCAAAAACCCCGCCAATCAAGCCAAGGCTACCGAACTCTTTGCTTTACTTGCCCGTCTGCGGCATTCTGCTCCCGGCAGAACTCTTAAAGCACACTATGATGTGTTGTATAGAGAGCTGAGAACGGCATTGAATGAGAAATAGTAAGCTCCCTTACAGCCTCACCCAAGATTAAAAGTGAAAGGACATTTCCTGAATGAAGTATAAGGAAATAAGCTGGTGGGGTAAGTTATTATAGATAGATGTAGAAAGTTGGGAGAGATAAATCTCTTTATATTTTCATTTCGCTTAAGAGCCCGCCATCGGTTTTATACACTCTGATAACCCCGTTTTCATAGGTTGCAAACGTAGGAGGATTGCCGCCTTTTGGGAAAGTTATGGAGCCGAGATTACAAATAACGGTGTGGTTGAGACGGCTTAATTCCCATAAATGGGTGTGCCCGCAAAAGAAGGCATCACAATGCATGGTAGGCATCTGCTCCTTATTGTAAATATGTCCGTGCGTAAGTAATAGTCGTTTTCCATTGTTAACAAGCAACAGATAATCGGCCATGATGGGAAAACGAAGCAGCATCTGGTCTACCTCCGAGTCGCAATTGCCTCTTATTGCCACAATGTCTGCGGCCATGGCATTCAGCCGTTCGGCTATCATTTGTGGGTTCAAACCGTCGGGCAAACCGTTTCTCGGACCGTAGTTTAGTATGTCGCCGAGTATGCATAGCATGTCGCAACTCTGCTCTTTATAAAAGGTCAGCGCTCGTTCTAATGCCGGGAGCGAGCCGTGTATGTCTGAAATCAACAGATATTTCATCGTTTTGTGTTTAAAGATTCGGTAACAGGTGGCGTGTGTGCCACGGTTTTATGGTTATT
This sequence comes from Hoylesella saccharolytica JCM 17484, assembly GCF_000614205.1. Classification (GTDB taxonomy): domain Bacteria; phylum Bacteroidota; class Bacteroidia; order Bacteroidales; family Bacteroidaceae; genus Prevotella; species Prevotella saccharolytica. The sequence continues at coordinate 27,204 of NZ_BAKN01000022.1, read as the reverse complement.
CTGTAGAGAAGTCGGCCACCATTTGTCGATACATGGCATACATTCGGTACGCGAAATAAAGCCGAACAGCTTGTTATTTTCGTCTAATACGGGCAAAAAGGCCGCGTCGGTTTTATCAAATTTGCCCATCACCTCTTCCATTGGGTCGTTTCTACGCAGTGTTGCCGGCGACTGGGTCATAATCTGTGCGACGCTGAACTTTTGGTACAGTTCGGTTCTGAACATAATATGCCTAATCTTGGTAACGTCGATTTCGCCCACCAAAGAACCGCCCGCATCGAGCACGGGGATAAAACTGGTGTGGCTTCTGCTGATGGCATGCACCAAATCGCCCAACTGCATGTCGGGCCGAACAGCAATATAATCTTTGTCGATAATGCTTTCAAGGCTCATCAATGTTAGTATCGAACGGTCGGTATGGTGTGTAATGAGCTTCCCCTGACGTGCCAATCGCATACCATATATGCTGTGTGGCTCAAAGATATTAATGGTTAAATAAGAGCTGATGCAGACAATCATCAACGGAAGTAGCAACTGATAGCCACCTGTAATCTCGGCAATGAGGAACATTGCAGTGAGTGGCGAGTGCATCACACCTGCCATCACACCTGCCATTCCCAAAAGCGTGAAGTTTTTTTCGGGTATGTAAATGCCCACCTGATAGATGTTCCAAAGTCGTGCAAAGAAAAATCCGCCGAAGGCTCCGATGAACAATGAAGGGGCGAAAGTTCCTCCGCAACCTCCGCTTCCGTTGGTGGCAGAGGTGGCAAACACTTTGGTAAAGAGCACCAATCCGATGTAAAGTACCAGCAGATGGTTGTGCCCGTAAAACAGCGAATTGTTGAGAATTTGCGACCAATCGCTTTCCGTTTCGCCATTGAGAAGGATGTTTACAGAGCTCAAACCTTCTCCGTAAAGCGATGGAAATAGAAAAATGAGCGAACTTAAGATAACCCCACCCACGATAAGACGTAGGTAGGTATGGTTTTTCATTGCAGCGAACATATTTTCGCAGGCCGTCATTGTGCGCATAAAATAAAGACTTATCAACCCACAAAACACCCCAAAGAGCACGCTGGCAGGTACTCTTTCGATTACCCAAGCTTCGTCGATGTGAAACGTAAACATTGATTCGGTACCTACAAAGATGTAAGTAAAACAGGTGGCAGTTACGCAAGCAATGAGGATAGGCAGTAAAGAGGCCATCGTTAGGTCAACCATCAGCACCTCAAGGGTGAACACAAGACCTGCGATAGGGGCTTTATAAATACCTGCAATGGCAGCCGATGCCCCGCATCCGACCAACAACATGAGCGTGCGATTATCGAGTTTGAAGAGCTGTCCCAGGTTAGAACCGATGGCAGAACCCGTTAATACGATAGGCGCTTCTGCTCCGACAGACCCTCCGAAACCAATGGTGATAGCCGATGCAACCACCGATGACCAGCAGTTGTGCCCTTTCAGACGACTTCGTTTGGAAGAGATGGCATAGAGAACGCGCGTAATACCGTGCGAAATATTATCTTTTACAATGTATCTTACGAAAAGCGAGGTGAGGTATATTCCTACAACCGGGAATACCAAATACAGCCAGTTGAAAGATGAAATAGAAAATCCTGCGGTGAGCAACAGCTGTATTTGTTTGATAAGCCAATGCAGACAATAGGCTGCAATGGCAGCAAAGAGCCCAACGAAGAATGATAATATAAGTGTAAACTGCCTTGTTGAAAGGTGTTCTGTACGCCATTTGACTATGCGTCCCAACAGCGTTTTTTCATCCAATTCGGTTATTTCATCCATTATTGAGTGGTTTTCCGCATTGTTTTTATTTACGGATAAGGGTTATTTCTCCCTCTTTTGTCAGTTTGATAATGCTACTGGGCGTATGTGGTTTGTGCTCTTGTCGCCTTGACCAGCACACATAATCCACCGCCTCGAGTAATTCTTCGCTGATGTCGCGATAGTTAGAAGCGGCCGGTTCGCCGCTGATATTGGCACTGGTACTTACCAAAGGCTTCTGGAAACGATAGCATAACTCTTTCGAAAAAGGTTCTGATGTAACCCTCATGGCTATCGAACCATCTTCTGCAATGAGGTTTTCGGCAAGGTTTACAGCGTTATCCAAGATTACGGTTGTTGGTTTTGTGGCCATCTCTATCAAGTCCCACGCCACGGAAGGAACATCTTTTACGTACCGTTGCATACGCATTGACGAGTCGACCAGACAAATCATAGCTTTTGAATCGTCTCTGTGTTTGATTTCATAAACCCGTTTTACCGCGTCGGGATTTGTTGCATCACAACCTATTCCCCAAATTGTGTCGGTGGGATATAGTATAATTCCGCCTCGTTTTAACACCTCGACGGCTTGCTTTATATCTTCGGCTTGCGTCATTTCTGCAATTTTAATTTGACGTGCAAATATATAATAAAATAGCGGGCAACCCAAATAAAGGTATTATTTTATTAGGTTTGCCCACTATGTATGTATTTAAAAGCGATACGTAGGTTGACTTTCGGTATTCGTCAGCTTTATGCTTGCTTGTTGACAGGTATTTTCTCGATGCGTTGAAGATGTCTTCCGCCCTCGAAAGCCGTGTTAAAAAACTCGTCAAGAATACTTTTGGCAGTATCTTTATCAATAAATCTGCCGGGTAAAACCAATACGTTTGCGTCGTTGTGCTGACGGATAAGATGGGCTATTTCGGGTGTCCATGCCAAGCCGGCTCTGATGCTTTGATGCTTGTTTAACGTCATACTGATACCCTCACCGCTACCACAAATGCCGATACCGGGATAGACTTCACCTCGCTCCATACCATTAGCCAACGCGTGTCCGAAGTCAGGATAGTCGCAGCTTTCATTGCTATAAGTACCGTAATCCTTATATTCGTATCCGTGTTCTCGCAGATATTCGAGCACAAATTGCTTCAAAGGGAAGCCCGCATGATCGCTGGCAATCCCTATTTTTTTCATTTCCATGATGTTTATTCTGCCAATAACGATTTTACTTGCTTGTAAACGTTCTGGGGGGTGAAGCCTAATTGCTCGTCAAGCACTTTATAAGGAGCAGAAAAACCGAAACTGTTCATACCGAAAACACTACCGTTTGAACCCACCAATCCTTCAAGAGTGACGGGTAGTCCGGCAGTTAAACCGAATATCTTTGAACCTTTTGGAAGGATGCTTTCCTGATATTCCTTGCTCTGATTGCGGAACAATCCTTCTGAAGGAACGCTTACAATACGCAGCCGAATACCATCTTTGCGTAATAGTTCGGCACCTGCTTCGAGTGTAGAAACTTCAGAACCCGATGCCAAAAGAATAGCATCAAACTGCTCATCACTACCTGCAACGATGTACGCACCTTTGCGAGCTTGCTCGTAATTGGTGCCTGTGGCGAGGTTTTTGATATTCTGACGCGAAAGGATAAGTGCTGTCGGCGTATCCATATTCTCCATTGCCATTGCCCAACATACAGTTGTTTCGTTGACATCGGCAGGTCTGAATACCCGTACCGAGTCTTCTCCGTGGTGGTTTTTCAGCTTTTCCATCAGACGAATTTGTGCTTCTTGCTCCACCGGTTCGTGCGTCGGACCGTCTTCGCCCACACGAAACGCGTCGTGGGTCCATATAAATTTGATAGGCACACGCATCAAAGCAGCCATACGAACGGCGGGTTTCATATAGTCGGAAAATACGAAGAAGGTACCGCAGGCAGGTATAACACCGCCGTGAAGATACATTCCGATACACATACAAGCCATTGTCAGTTCGCTGACACCTGCCTGAAAGAAAGCTCCACCGAAGTCTTCTGCCACGATAGAACGAGTCTTTTTCAAGAAGCCGTCTGTTTTATCACTGTTGGAAAGGTCGGCAGAAGCGCAAATCATATTAGGCACTCGTTCTGCCAAAATGCCCAAACAAGCAGCCGAAGCGGCACGTGTGGCAGCGTCTTCTTTCTGTACCAGTGCGCTCCAATCTACCTTCGGAGCCTTTCCGCTGAACCATTCTGTCATCTGTTGGGCCTTTTCCGGATGTGCCTTAGCCCATTCGGCTTCCACCATTTTACGCTTGGCAACAATCTCTTTCAGTTGGTTTCGGCGTCTGGCATACAGCTCTTGTACTTCCGGAAATATTACAAACGGGTCGTCGGGATTACCGCCGAGATGACGTATGGTGTTAATGTAGGCATCGCTCCAAGCGGTGCTCCGTGTGTACCAATATTATGTTCGAAGTTCGAACCGTCGGCTTTCAGTGCCCCTTTTCCCATCACCGTATTACCGATAATCAAGGTAGGACGTTGGGTTTCTTGCTTGGCCTTGTTCAAAGCATCGCGAATTTCGTCGGCATTATTACCATCGATGGTCATCACGTTCCATCCCCATGCCTTGTATTTGGCCGCCGTATCTTCGTTCATTACTACTCCACACTCGGTTGAAAGCTGAATGTCGTTAGAGTCGTAAAACATTACGATGTTGCTCAAACCCAGGTTTCCGGCAATGCGACCCACACCTTGTGAAATTTCTTCTTGCACCCCTCCGTCGGATATATATATATATATGGTGTGCTGCATCACCTCTTTGCCCAGCCGTGCTTCAAGAAATTTTTCTGCAATAGCTGCACCCGCACCGAACGCATGACCTTGTCCCAGCGGACCGGAGGTGTTTTCTATGCCTCTGGCTACATCTCTTTCGGGGTGTCCGGGCGTAGGCGAGTCCCACTGGCGGAACTGCTGCAGTTCGCTGATAGTAAACTTTCCTTGTAGCGCCAGCGCAGCATAGAGCATCGGCGACATGTGTCCCGGGTCGAGGAAAAAGCGGTCGCGACCTTCCCAAAACGGATTTTCGGGGTCGTAAACCAGAAACTCTGAGAAGAGCACATTTATAAAATCAGCTCCGCCCATTGCACCTCCGGGATGCCCCGAGTTGGCCTTTTCTACCATCGACGCTGCAAGGATGCGTATATTGTCTGCAGCTAAATTCATCAATTTCTTGTCGTTCATTGTTGCTGTATTTTAAGTTTAACTTTGTCTGAGTATAGTTTGTGTTTACGATAACAAAGTTACTGATTTAACTTTAAAACGGCAATGGATTTAGCAGGTAACTTCACACGCAGTGTGTTTTTACTGATTTTGACACCTTTAAAAGCAATGGGCTGTACCGTGTTAGGGTGTTCAAAGCTGTTGTAATCGTTGATATTTTTGCAGGTAAGCAGTGTTCCGGTAACGGCTTTGGGCTTGTTGTCGTTAAGATTGAACTCTACTTCGCAGGGTGTATCAAGGCTGATGTTGGCCAGCGAGATGACGGTAGAACCATCGACGGCTTGTGCTGCAGAGGCACTAACACGTGGAACGGGGCGTGTTTTTCCCTTTTCGTGCGGAACCTGTAAGCTGTCGCAAGTAACTTGCAACGGTAGATACGCAGCCTCTTGAAAGTCTTTATACATCTTGAAAACGTGATAAGTAGGTGTCAGAACCATATGCCCTGTACCCTTTGTATCGGTCAGAATCATCGACTGTAACACGTTTACCACTTGCGCAATGTTGGCCATACGGATGCGTTCGGTGTACCGATGAAATACGTTGAGAGTGAGTGCTGCCACAAAAGCATCGCGCATCGAGTTTTGTTGGTACAGATGTCCGCGTATGGTTCCGGGTTCTTCGTCCCACCAAGTGCCCCATTCGTCGACCAATAAACCCACCTGTTTCTTTGGGTCGTATTTGTTCATGATGTCTTCATGTCGCTTAATAACATCTTCTATTTCAAGACATTTTCCCATCGTCCAATAATATTCGTCGTTGTCAAAACGAAGTGCCGAGCCCTTGCTGCCGCTCCAACCCTTCACGGTATAATAGTGAAGCGACACGCCGTGCATTCTATGTCCAATGTTTTTCATCAGCACTTCGGTCCAGTTATAATCGTAATCGCTGGCTCCTGACGCAATTTTGTAGAGTTTGTTGCCGTCGTAATTGCGACAATAAACTGCGTAACGGCGGTATAAATCAGCATAATATTCGGGTCGCATATCGCCTCCGCAGCCCCAACTTTCATTTCCAACGCCCAGAAATTTCACCTTCCATGCCTTGTCGCGACCATTCTTACGCCGCAATTTTGCCATTGGTGTGTCACCGTCACTAGTCATATACTCCACCCATTTAGCCAATTCTTCTACCGTTCCCGAGCCTACATTGCCGCTGATATACGGTTCGCAGTCGAGTAGTTCGCAAAGATTGAGAAACTCGTGCGTGCCAAACGAGTTGTCTTCTATTGTTCCGCCCCAGTTGTTATTCTGCATTTTGGGCCGTTGATTACTCGGTCCGATGCCGTCCATCCAGTGGTATTCATCGGCAAAACAACCGCCGGGCCACCTCAGTACGGGTATTTTCAAGTCTTGGAGCGCATGCAGAACATCGTTGCGATAGCCATTGGTGTTGGGGATAGAAGTATGATTTCCGACCCACAGTCCGCCGTAAATGCAGGTTCCGAGATGCTCGGCAAACTGACCATATATTTCTTTGTATATCTTTTGTGTTGTTTTGGTGCCTATGTTTATCTTTACCGTGGGTGTTTGTGCAGACAGCGATAGGGCTGTCGTGGCGCATAAAATAGAAGTAATGAGTTGTTTCATTGTATAGTTGGGTTTTGTTACATTGCCGACAAATAACAACCGAAAGACTGGTTTTCACTATGAAAACGCAGTATGAGCTCTGTTTTAGAGCTTTTGGGCGCAGAGTTTTCAGATAAGTACCAAGCGTTGGTACTCAGGTTACCAAACATTGGTACTGACACTACCAGCCATTGGTATCAACACTACCAAACGTTGGTACTGTACCCTTGAAACTCAGTTTGAAGTTCAACGAATGAACTACTTGCCTCGCACAGCAATGATAGGGGTGAAGTAATCATGTGAATTGAAAAATAAAAACAATGAGAATGCATTGAAGAAAGAGCCTTCGATGCATTCTCATTGACAGAAATATTAGCGGTTGAAAAGTTGCTTTTCCGTAAAATCGCCTAAGCAGAGATACTGCTTATACAACCGGGCGTAGGCCTCGGCGTAGGCTTTATTGGGTACATATTCTTTAGAAAAGCCGCTGTTCATGACAGCAATGGCATCTTCAACTTTGTTATATACACCTGCGGCAGTTGCAGCAAACATAGCTGCTCCCAAAGCGCAGGCTTGATCAGTGTTGCACACTTTGATGGGCTTGTTGATGACATCGCACATCGTTTGCATTACAAAAGGCGATTTTAAGGCGATGCCGCCGATGCCGATAACGTTATCAATGCGCACGCCTTCCTCTTCAAACCGATCTACAATAGCTTTTGTTCCGAAGGCAGTAGCCTCTACCAATGCCCTGAAAATTTGCGGAGCGGTGGTTCCAAGCGTAAATCCCGCAATGGTACCTTTCAGCAATTGGTTGGCGTCGGGTGTTCTGCGACCGTTAATCCAGTCGGTGGCCAGCATTGTACTTTCCTCTACCGGTATCTTTTCAGCCTCCTTTGTGAGTTCGATAATGATTTTATCACACACCTGTTCGACAATGGCATCTACTTCTTCTTTGTTCTTACCATTGCTCAAAATGGTAGGTAGGATGTTGCGAATGGGGTATTCAAGTACCCGGCGGAACATGGCATAAACGTCTCCGAAGCTGGATTGTCCGGCCTCTAAGCCTACCATTCCGGGTATAACGCTACCGTCAACCTGTCCGCAAATACCTTTGATGCATTTGTTTTTTACATCGTCGTATGAGGCCACCATTACGTCGCAGGTCGATGTTCCGATAACGCGAACCAGCGTATGCGGCGTTACACCCGCACCAACAGCACCCATATGACAATCGTAAGCACCGCCTGCAACAACCACATTCTGGCTCAAACCGAGTTTCTCGGCCCATTCTTTGCAGAGATGTCCCACGGGTTTATCGGCCGTTTCGGTATCTGTAAAGAGCCTTTCGCGGAAGCCTTTGAGTTTTGGTTCGATACCAACGAGAAAGTCTTCAGGTGGAAGTCCGTTCCAATCGGTGTGCCACATGGCTTTGTGTCCGCAAGCGCAACGGCTGCGTACAATCTTCTTTACGTCGGTAACGCCTGTGAGTACAGCAGGTAGCCATTCGCAATATTCAACGATAGAATAGGCCTTTGCAGCTATATAAGGGTCTTGGCGAAGCACGTGAATGGCTTTTGCCCAGAACCATTCGGCAGAATAAATGCCGCCTTCATATTTGGAATAATCTACTGAAGCCTTTTTACATGCCTCGTTGATTTCTTCTGCTTCGGCTATCGCTGTATGGTCTTTCCACAATAGAAACATAGCGTTGGGGTTTTCGCCAAACTCGGGAAGCATCGCCAATGGTGTTCCGTTTTCGTCGGTAAAAGCAGGTGTTGAGCCCGTTGTGTCGAAGGCAATGCCGACGATATTTTGTACAACATCGGGCGTACATTGTGCCAACGCTTCTTTAACCGACGACTCGAGTACCTCCAAATAGTCTTTAGGATGCTGTCGCCACTGGTTAATTTGGGGGTTACAATACAGTCCTTGCTTCCAGCGCGGATAGTATTTAACGCTTGTAGCCAATTGTTCGCCGGTTTCTGCATTGACAATCAGCGCGCGTACAGAGTCTGAACCGTAATCAAGCCCAATAACATATTTGCTCATAATATCCTTATCTTAAAGCTTTGTTCAACATATAATATACCTCGTTAAAGCGCAGCTCTTTGCGGAAATCTTCGTACTTGGTGTCGTTATTGATGATGAGACACTCGATGTCGGCAATCTCGCATAGTCTCTCCAATACTCGTCTGTGAGGTCGTAAGAGAAGCAACTGTGGTGTGTTCCGCCTGCATTGAGCCAGCAACTAACGCCTACTTCGAATGAAGGTTCGGGTATCCAGAGAGCCGAAGCCACAGGAAGCGAGGGCAGAGGTTTGCTCTTTATACAGTTAACATCATTAGCAATGAGGCGGAAACGGTTACCCATATCTACGATGGTTGCTGCTATTCCGTGACCTTCTTTGGATGTGAACACCAGTCGGGCTGTTTGTGCCTGAATACCGATACCTAAGAAATGAACCTCGAGTTTGGGCTTGCATTCGGCGATAGCAGGACTTATTTCGAGCATGTGGCTTCGAGAATAGCCGTGTTTTCGCCGTCGAAGTTAAGGGTATAATCCTCCATAAACGAGCTACCACCGGTCATTCCTTGTGTCATAAACCATGTTGTGCGGTACAGTGCAGCCGACTTCCAGTCGCCTTCCGCACCGAAACCATATCCCTCTTGCATTAGTCGTTGTGATGCCAAACCGGGTATTTGGTCGAACTTACCCAAGTCGTTGAAGTTGGTGGTGAAAGCCTTTGCACCTGTATCTTTCAATACGCGACGGATGGCAATCTCTGCTTTGGCCGAGTTATAAATCTTTTCGTAAGCCTCGCTTTTTTCGTTTTCAAGTGCTGCGTCGTGGTCGTACTCTTTAAAGTAGGTGGCTACCAGCTCTTTTGTTTCTGTATCGGTAACCTTGTCGTAGTAGGCCATTACGTCGTTGATAGGGTAATAATCTACGTGATAACCCAGCACTTGTTCGGCTGCAACCTTATCACCGTCGGTAACAGCAACGTTATTCATCTGGTCGCCGAAGCGTATAATGAGCATGTCTTGCGCATCTGTCCAGGCCGCACAAACACGCGACCATACTGCGATACGTTCTTGTGTGTTGTCGTCTTGCCAATATCCCACTACCGTTTTGTGGTTCTTACGCAAGCGCGAAAGAATGTGTGCATACTCTCTATCGCCGTGTGCGCTCTGGTTAAGGTTCATAAAGTCCATATCCATTGTTTGCCAAGGAATTTGGCGATTGTATTGTGTGTGGAGGTGCAGAAGCGGCTTTTTGAGGGTTTGCATACCATGAATCCACATCTTTGCGGGTGAGAATGTGTGCATCCAAGTGATGACACCTACACATTTTTTATCGTTATTGGCAGCCGACATCAAGTCGGATACCTCTTTTGAGCTGTTGGCTGTACCTTTATAAACAATCTTGATGGGCAGTTTTCCCGATTGATTCAGTCCATTGACCATTTCTTTCGAGTGTCCGTCAACCTGTACCACGGCGTCTCCTCCATAAAGTAACTGGGCGCCTGTGATAAACCAAACCTCAAAGTTTTCGAATGCTTTTACCATAGTTTTTTGTTTTTAGTTATATGTGAATGTTATAATTTTATTGTTGAAAGACTGTCGAGGTATACGATGGAAACCTTTACATATCATCGCCAAAGTATTCGACGGCTGTGCCAAGACTGTGTTTAAACCTCTTTTTTCGTTTGTCCGTAATAAGCATTAGGCCCGTGTTTACGGTTAAAATGCTTTTCTATGAGCAGGGGGTTCATGGTTGTCGCGGGGTTGATGGTCAAGGATATGAATGCCATTTTGGCAACTTGTTCGAGCACAACCGAGTTGTAAACGGCATTGTCGCAATCGGTTCCCCACGTAAACGGACCGTGGTTTTTGACCAAAACGCCCGGTGTATGGTTCCAGTTAATATGGTTTTTCTTGAACTTATCAACGATAACCGTACCTGTATTAAGCTCGTAGTCGGGCATTTGTGCTTGTGTCATATCATCCGTACAAGGTATTGCGTCGTGAAAATAGTCGGCATGTGTGGTGCCAATATTTGGAATATCCTTGCCCGTTTGCGCCCATGCTGTGGCGTAGGTAGAATGGGTATGCACGATGCCACCTATCTCGGGGAATGCCCGATAAAGCTCAAGATGGGTGGGTGTATCCGATGATGGGTTGAGATTTCCTTCGATAACTTTACCGGTTTGTAGGTCAACAATAACCATATCTTCTGCCTTCATTGTGTCATAATCTACACCCGAGGGCTTGATAACAACGAGTCCTTTTTCCCTATCTATACCCGAAACATTACCCCATGTAAAAATAACGAGATGGTGTTTTACCAAATCGAGATTGGCCTTGAATACTTTCTCTTTCAGTTGTTCCAACATAATTGATAGTTGTAATGTAATATATGTAGTGTCGTTGTTTTGTCTTTCTTTTTTATTTTGCTGTGCAATGATCAGAGCTTAAAGATGGGATCTTCAGAGTAAACCAAGTCATTAAATCTGTAAAGAAAAGCTCCACGTTTGGAGGTAAGTTTATCGATAAACTTAGTTTTCTCAATAAAGTCGATGGTTTTGATTTTCTTTCTAAAGTTACGTTTATCAATTTCTTCTCCCAAAATGCCTTCGTATACACGCTGTAACTGGGTTAGCGTGAATAGTTCGGGTAGCAGATTGAAGCTCAAAGGCTCTGTTGATAGTCGTCTCCTCAACATTCTGACGGCACTTTTTACCATCTTATTATGGTCGGAATACAGTTGAGGAAGTTCGTCAAGATTAACCCATTCGAGCCCGTATTTCTGTCTAAGGCAGTCGTCATAATCGTGTACGTTGATAAGTGCACAGTAAGCGATAGATATAACGCGTTCGCCCGGATCGCGATCAATATTTCCAAAGGCACCCACTTGTTTGATATAAAGTTTATTTAAGCCGGTAAGTTCCGACAAAACTCTTTGTGCAGCGTCTTCCAGACATTCTTTTTCTCGCACGAATCCACCATAAAGTGACCACTCGCCACGCCCCGGATCCATCTGACGTTTTCCTATTAGAAGCTTTAACTTGTCTTCTTCAAACCCGAAGACGATACAATCTACAGAGACAAAAAGTTTGCTATGCTCTTTATAAAAATTGGTCATTGCAATAGTATAAGGGGTGCAGTTTTGATGAATTAATCATCAAAGGCTGCACCGATGTTAATTACCAGAATAATATATAGAAAGCTGCACAGGCGGCAACAACCCCCAATGAGGTGATGATGTCCCATGTATTCCAACTTCCTCTTGTTTCTCTTTTTTGTTCCTCACTTTGTGTAAGGAAGGTTATACCTTTGAGCTTTTCTTCGCTGGCAGGCTTTGTCATCAGGCTCACAACGAACATTAAAGCCATGATAAACAATAAAAGGTATATCTCAAAGATAAGCCAGTTGGTGTTCCAGAACCATCCCAACGTATTGTTTAACGGTGAAACTTGCAGCTCAGTAACAAAGATGTTGCACACCAAACGCACCATACCGATAATAAAACCAATGATCATACCCAGCTCTCCGGCTTTCGGCGTAATCTTTTTCGTGAAAATTCCGAGGAAGAAAACAGCAACAATGGCAGGTGCAAGTAGACTTTGAACGCCCTGCAAATATTCGTATAAGCTTCCAAGTGACATCATTACCGGTATCCAAACCAAACCGATGATAACTACTGCAATGGTTGCTACACGTCCCACCCATACCAATTTTTCTTCGCTGGCATGTTGATGCTTAGGCTTATAGAAGTCTACCGTGTAAAGGGTTGCACACGAATTGAAGAATGCCGACAATGAGGTTACCAACGCACAGATAAAGCCAATAGTGACAAGGCCTTTGATTCCGGCAGGCAAAACAAACTTGACCATGAACCCGAAAGCCATATCGGTTTCGTCGGCAGACATGGTAAAGCCGTTAATATTGTTTTCTGCGAGCGACATTGCAATCATTCCCGGCAATAAAAACATAAATACAGGAAGTATTTTCAGATAACCTGCTGCGATGGTTCCACGGCGTGCACGCTTCATTACAACTACGTCCGACTCACCTTCACTCTGTCCCAATACCCTCTGAACGATGTGCTGGTCGGTGCACCAATACCAAAAACCGATGATTGCGGCACCGATAAACACCCATATTCCAGGGTACGAATCGTACAAAGGATCATTCTTATCAAAGTGCATCAGATGATTGGTGCCATAGCCCTCGTTCAGCTTCGAGGCACTGTCTATCATCATACTCCAGCCGTCGGCAATACTTCCTTGCCCCAAAGCCGAAAGTCCTAAGAACAAAACAAGAAACGAACCGATGATGAGAATAGGTGTCTGAATTTTCGATAGTGTCATTACACCTTTCATTCCACCAAATACCGTGAAGATACCTGTTAAGACAATGAGCCCTATAGCACCATACCAGAAGGGTATCCCAAGCAGACTTTCCAAGAAAATACCACCGGTAAAAGCGGTTACACTCACTTTGGTGAGCACATAAGAAATCAATGTAATGATGGATAACCACGAACTTGTGGCCCGTGTATATCGCCGACTGAGAAACTCGGGCATTGTAAATACGCGGGCGTGTTGATAGAAAGGAACAAATAACCATCCCAATATCAGAATCATCCAGCCTTGCATTTCCCAGTGGGCCATACCAAAACCGGTCTTCGCTCCTGCACCTGCAAGTCCTACTAAGTGTTCTGAGCCGATATTGGCAGCGAATATTGCCGCTCCGATAACCCACCAAGGCTCACCTTTTCCGAGGAAATATGCACCGCTGGTTTCTTCTTTTTCTTTCTTTTTCTCATTGTGAAGTGTGCGATAAACCATCCAAGCAATAAGCGCTACTCCCAAAATAATGACTAGCCAATCTAGCCAAATAAACTCATGTGTAGTCCTGTTCATATCTTGTTTGATTTGATAGTCGTAAGTCTGACGTACTCAGACTTACGACCATTTAGTAATTTAGTTGGGTAGGATGTTATTTTACAGAGAATTTAAATACTTGATGACTATAGTATTTTTCACCCGGTTTGAGATACGGTGAAGGCCAATTCTTCTTGTTAGGTGAGTCGGGATATTTCTGTGTTTCCAAGCAAACTGCTGCCTGACGAGGATAGACTATACCCTTTTTGCCCTTTACATTCGATCCGAGGAAGTTGCCTGTGTATACTTGAATACCGGGTTCGTTGGTGTAAACTTGTAGTAGAATACCGCTCTCGGGCGAATAAAGACTTGCCGCAACCTTGTTATCGTCGCCCTTTCCATTCTCGTATGTGTTCAAACACCAGTTGTGATCGTAACCTCCTGCATTCTTTATTTGAGCGAAAGTAGTGTCTGCAATGCTCTGATAAAGTGCGTGATCTTTGTTAAAATTCATAGGTGTGCCATACACAGGTTTAATTTCTCCGGTCGTCATATACGTGCTGTCAGTTGGTGTAAAGTTATCTGCGTTGATGTATAAAACCATATTTGTGCCCGGTTGCGAAGGATTTCCGCTCAGATTAAAATACGAATGGTTGGTCATGTTAATAACGGTTTCTTTGTCGGTAGTGGCTTCGTATTTAATATCTAATGTGTTATTGCTTAATAAAGTGTAAGTAACGGTTGCCTTAACATTACCCGGAAAATTATTATCTCCATCTTTCGAATCAATCGACATCTGCAATGTGGTGTCGTTTACTTGCGTTGCATCATACACCTGATACTGCCAACCGGAGGGACCTCCGTGTAAACAGTGACCGAAGTTGTTCTGCGGTAACTGGATGGTTTTTCCGCCAACAGTTAGTTTTCCCTTGTTAATGCGGTTGGCATATCTGCCAATGGCTGCACCGAAATCACTCGGACTGTTTACCGTGTCGGCATATTGTGCAAGGTTGTCGTAGCCCAAAACCACATCGCAAAACGCGTTGTCTTTGTTGGGAACCATAATTGAAACGATGCGTGCACCGAAGTTTGTGATGCAAACTTCCATACCTTGCTTGTTGGTTAACGTAAAAAGCTGAACCTTTTTACCGTTGATGGTTGAGTCGAAAGCGGCCGGATTTAAGCCCGAAAGGGTTTCGCCCGACTTACTGCATGATACCATTGCTACTGCGATAACAAATGTTGTCGCTGAAACGAAAAATGTCTTCTTTAAGCTAAACATAAATTATTGATTGTTAGGTGAATTAATAATATAGGTGTAAAATTACCACTTTTATTTTGTTATTGATATACTATAAACATGTTTTATAACAGATAATACTAAATATAACACTTTTTATGAAACATGGAAAGAAAAGTGTAAATGCCCTCATTAGTAATAATTTGTGTGGTGAAGAAAATACTAACGCACGTCCGGTAAACACTCCTTGTGATCAGAAATGTTTACCGGACGCAGATAATCTTTCCTTCTTTATGTCTAATTTATAAGTGCCTTATACCTTAAATATACAAATAACCGATACTTGCAATAAATATATCGCATACCTCTTATATAAGATATTGCGACGAGATACTTTCGTTGGTCACTACCCGTCGGATAGTTTCAGCAAACATATCTGCCACCGACAGCTGTTTTACCTTAGAGCACCGGTTGGCATAAGGAATAGAATCGGTAAACACAATCTCTTCCAACGACGAATCTTGCACACGTTCAGAGGCCGGTCCGCTCATAACGCAATGCGAGGCACAAGCGCGTACACTCTTTGCGCCGGCTTCTTTCATAACGTCGGCAGCCTTAGCAATGGTACCTGCAGTATCTACCATATCGTCAATGATTACCACGTTTTTATCTTTTACATCGCCGATAATCTGCATACTTTCAACCTCATTAGCGCGTGCCCGAGTTTTATTACACAATACAAGCGGACAACCCAGATATTTTGCATACGTGTTAGCGCGTTTGCTACCGCCTACATCCGGCGAAGCGATAACCAAGTCTTTAAGGCGCAAACTCTGCAGGTAGGGGAGTATAACACCCGAAGCATAGAGATGATCTACCGGTACATCGAAGAAGCCTTGTATCTGGTCGGCGTGCAAATCCATTGTTATCACGCGGTTGATACCCGCCACCGCAAGCAAGTCGGCTACCAGTTTGGCGCCAATACTTACTCTGGGCTTATCCTTACGGTCTTGTCTGGCCCATCCAAAGTAGGGTATTACGGCAATGATATTACGTGCAGAGGCGCGTTTGGCTGCGTCTATCATTAGGAGCAACTCCATTAAATTGTCTGAATTTGGGAACGTACTCTGTACTAAAAATACGTCTCTTCCGCGTATAGACTCTTCGTATGAAACGGCAAACTCGCCGTCGGAGAAGCGGGTTACTACCAAATTACCCAATGGGCATTGTAAACTGGCGCATATCTTTTCGGCCAAATATCTGGTGTTGGTACCCGAAAAAACTAAAAAAGAGTTGTCTTCACTCATTGCTTTGATGGTTTTATATGTAATTGTTATCTTTAATAGAGGCGGTTAATCCGCTATGTTGCGTATTTTTTTGAAGTGGGTTAATAGGGTCTTGTAGTCGGTTTCGTTATGCACGTCAAATTTATTCCACAAGTCGCTGCATATCACTACGCCGCCAAACCCCAGTTTTTTGGCTGCCTTGATATTGTCGGTGGTTACCCCACCCAACGCATATACCTTTTTATCTATCCAACCTTTATCGGCTGCTTCCTCCAATTGTTGCCGCGTAAAAGTTGCTTTTTTCTCATTGTTATTGGGTTCATCGAAAACGCGTCTCAGAAAAACATAGTTACCATTCTTCTTCATCTCTTTGAGCAACGACAAGTCTTCGCAAGTTCTGCCCACACGTCCCTTGATTCCTTTGGGCACCTCTTCGTGCTGATTATCCAGATGAATACCACCCAAACCGTATTCGTGGTTTAAATAAAAGTTTTCGTGAATGCTTATCTGTTTGTAATAATGGTCGGGTATAAGCGATAAAAGTCTTTCTGTATAGATGGGTAATGATTGAGGCTTGTATAGGTGTAACCGCTCCATTCCCTCGTCAAAGAGTGCGGTCAGTATTTTGTCTTCTTCTACAAAAAAAGTAGATTTAGTCATTACAACGAGCTTCATCGCAAGGCGTTTATTTTACGTGCAAAAGTAGGAATTTTATATTAAACACACAATTTATACATTATAAAAGTTACCTTTGCAAAGCTAATTTCGATAAAACAAATAAGAATGACGGACGTAAAGACATTCGGCGATATTAAACGCCCTATGTATCTGCTTGAAGAAGACAGTTTGCGGCGCAACTTATCGCTGATAAACGGGGTGGCTCGCCGTGCTGATGTAGAGATTATTTTAGCGTTTAAGGCTTATGCTTTATGGAAAACATTTCCGATATTTAAAGCGTATATAAACGCCACAACGGCAAGTTCGCTCTACGAGGCAAAGCTCGCTTATCACGAGTTTGGCGCTCAAGCACACACGTTTTCGCCTGCCTATACCGACGACGAAATCACTGATATAGCCCGTTGTTCATCTCATCTAACCTTTAATTCGTGGTTGCAGTACATGCGTTATCGCGATGTAGCGCGTAAGGAAAACCCCTCCATACAGTTAGGTTTGCGGATAAATCCCGAGTATTCGGAGGTAGAAACCGCCCTCTATAACCCTTGTGCACCGGTACGCGCTTTGGTATCACAGCAGATAAAATGCCCGAAGTTCTGCCCGAAGATATACAAGGGCTACATTGTCATTGTCATTGCGAGAGTGGAGCAGACGTGTTTCAGCGCACATTGGCACATATCGAGGCGAAGTTTTCGCGTTGGTTCAGTCAAGTAAAGTGGATTAATTTCGGTGGCGGACATTTGATGACGCGCAGCGATTACGATGTAGATTTATTGGTATCGTTACTTAACGATTTTCACAAACGTTACCCGCACCTGCACGTCATCCTTGAACCGGGCAGCGCTTTTGCATGGCAAACGGGTGTGCTTGTGGCGCAAGTGGCAGATGTGGTTGAAGATAAGGGTATCCGCACGGCCATCCTTAACGTGAGCTTTACCTGCCATATGCCCGATTGTTTGGAAATGCCTTATATGCCGACGGTGCGCAATGCCGAGCAGGTGGCATTGGATTTTACACCCGTTTCTAAGTCGCAGTATGTTTATCGGTTAGGTGGAAACAGTTGTTTGTCGGGTGATTTTATGGGCTCTTGGTTGTTTAATCACGAGTTGTCGGTAGGCGAAAACATCATCTTTGAAGATATGTTGCATTACACAACAGTAAAAACCAATATGTTTAATGGTGTATCTCACCCCGCCATCGGTTTTGTTCGGAGCAACGGCGAAATGGAAATTTTGCGCGAATATACGTACGAAGATTACAAGAACAGAATGGATTAATGTTCATGCAGTTCGTTTCTCGAATTTCTGTATTTTTCATTTTAAGAGTCTGGAATTGTTAGCTCAACAATAGATTAATAAAAAGCAAGCAGCTCGATGTATAACTATTGATATGTATCGAGCTGCTTGCTTTGGTGTGCTTTTTAATCTTACGAATTAGTGATAATCAAAGGGTTGCATGACTATACGTAAGTCCAGTTTCTTACTTTCTATGTTTGCATTTTCCAAAAGCTATGCTTTTAGAGGGTAAAACATCATCTTTTAGGAGGTAAAAGCATAGTTCTTGCAACCCCAAAAACACGGTTTTAGGGCGTTACAAAGGAGGAAATAATAAATAAAATCCACTAAAAAACACGCAAATCATTAATTATCAACAAAATACAAAATCGTAAAATCCTTGCATTTTTACGAACCAACAACAAGTTGATTAATTCTGTTGACACTCTCGCGAAGTTGCTTCCGATTTCTTGACAATATGAAAACTTACGATTTAAAAGTTTTTATGGCAAAATGCTTACAAGTCAGTTTTCGACCAAACAAAAGAAAAAGCAAAAAAGAGAAATGCCTAAATATGAAATCGATACTTCTTAGTGGCCTTCTGCGGAACCATCAAACCTGAGCCACCCGAAAAGCCACCGGAAACCATTCCCGAGTATTGTGCCCACCGATTGCGTATGCGATCTACATAATCTACCGTTTCGCTACCTCGCATATAACCGTATTTCACAACGGGGTCTTTGTAATATTGGGCGTTACTGAGCCGTAGAACAAAGGGCGAAACCTCTGCCCAACGGTGCGGATTTTGCCCGTGTTTGCGCGCCAAAGCCATTGCATCGCGGATATGACTAAGACCTCCGTTGTAGCTTCCGAGAATAAAACAGATACGTTCTGTTCTGTCGCCAATATCCGAAAGTTTACTATCCAGCTCGCGAATAAACCTCGTTGCGGCGGCAATATTGGGTTCGGGTTCAAACATTTGATGAGCCGGCAGCCCCAAATGCACGGCCGTCGAGGGCATAATCTGCATCAGTCCGCAAGCTCCTGCCCACGATTTTGCATTCGGGTCGAACGTCGATTCCTGATAACATTGTGCTGCCAAGAGTCGCCAATCCCAACGCGCCGTGGCTGCATACTTTTGAAAAAGGTGGTCGTAATGCGAAATAACACCGCTCGAACGATTGAGCATAGGCGAATAGACGTGACGTTTGATGCTACGGGCAGAGAGCACAAAGCGTTCTTCTTGCTGTATTTGGGCTAGCATTTTAGGCTGATACCATCGGTTAAGCGTGTCTGCCAACGCTGTGTTGGCTGCCAAAACCACCCATTGACGCTTAGGATTGTCGATGCTTGCACCACAATAAGTCAGCCCTTTTATTCCTTTCGGAAGGAAGTAAGCAATTAAATCGCCATCGCCTTTTTCCAACCGTTTCACCATCTCGGTTGTGTCTCGGCACACCTCAACACGTAAAGACACCCCCAGATTTTTCGCAAACTTTTCGCAAAGAAGATATTGCGTACCCATTCCCCGACCGTGATAGTCGTAGTAACTTTCAGGTCCTGAGAGGGTAAGCATTATCAGTTCGCCACCGCTAATAATATCTTGCAGGGCAAAATTGGCAGTTGCAGCCACCGTATCCTCGCCCAATGTAGTACCCCAAGGCGTGGCAACTCGTTCTTTTTTTTCGGCGCAGGCAATCAAAACAACCGAAAATAATAAAGTATACAGATGTTTTAAACTCATAATAAAACGATACAAAAATAATACTTTTTTTGTAGATACACCTAAAATCAGTACTTTTGCGAGCTAGAACTCATAAATAGACACATCAGAATATGTTACGAATAGCTGTTCAATCGAAAGGCAGATTGTTTGATGAAACGCTCAATCTGCTCACCGAAGCTGACATAAAAATTAGTGCGAGCAAACGTACGCTGCTGATTCAGGCATCCAATTTTCCGCTCGAAGTATTATATCTTCGCGACGACGACATACCCCAGAGTGTGGAAGGGGGCGTTGCAGACATTGGTATAGTGGGTGAGAACGAGGTAGCCGAACGTGGATCAGACGTCGAAATTATCAGTCGTTTGGGGTTCAGCAAATGCCGATTGTCGCTGGCTGTACCCAAAGAGGCCGAGTATACAGACCTGAAATGGTTTAACAAACGCAGAATTGCGACGTCTTATCCTAATATTTTGCGTAACTTTTTAAGTCAAAACGGTTTGCAGGCAGATATTCATGTGATTACGGGAAGCGTTGAAATCAGTCCCGGAATAGGTCTATCTGACGCTATCTTCGACATTGTAAGTTCGGGTTCAACCTTAATAAGCAACAACCTGAGAGAAGTAGAAGTGGTAATGAAAAGCGAGGCAGTGCTGGTAGGAAGCCGAAAGATGGATGCCGAAAAGCACCGTATTCTTAACGAAATGCTTTTCAGATTTAAGGCCGTAAGCTCGGCTCAGGATAAGAAATATGTGATGATGAATGCACCCAAAGACAAGCTGAAAGAGATTACGGCCGTATTGCCCGGCATCAAAAGTCCTACGGTTATTCCGTTGGCCGACGAAAACTGGTGCTCTATTCACACCGTGCTTGAAGAGCAACGATTTTGGGAAATCATCGGCAAATTAAAAGAATTGGGTGCGCAAGGTATTCTTGTTTCACCCATCGAAAAGATGATATTGTAGGCAGAATGAAGATTATCAGATATCCCGACCGTTCCCAATGGGCAGATATTGTACGTAGACCGCAGCCCGAAAATGCGCAAATCGACACCGTTGTAAAATGCATTCTTGACGATGTAAAGCAGCATGGCGACTCTGCCGTGATAAAATATGAAGAGCAGTTTGACCACGTTCAGCTTTCCACACTTGCCGTTAGCGCCGCCGAAATGGACGAGGCGGAGAGGCTGGTAGCACCGGAATTGAAAGCGGCTATCAAACTGGCACACCGCAATATCGAGAAATTTCATGCCGCACAACATTTTGAAGGGCAGAAAATAGAAACTCTGAAAGGAGTTACTTGCTGGCAAAAAAGCGTACCTATAGAGCGTGTTGGTCTGTACATTCCGGGTGGAACGGCACCCCTTTTTTCAACGGTGTTGATGCTGGCAACACCTGCAAAGATTGCCGGTTGTAAAGAAATAGTGCTTTGTACGCCACCCGACAAGACGGGAAAAGTGCACCCGGCCATTCTTTTTGCTGCCCAAACAGCAGGGGTTAACACCCTTTTCAAGGTTGGAGGCGTGCAAGCTATCGGCGCTATGGCATACGGAACACAAACCATTCCGCAAGTATACAAGATTTTCGGACCGGGTAATCGCTACGTTATGACAGCTAAACAGCAGGTATCGTTGCATCAAACAGCCATCGATATGCCTGCCGGACCTTCCGAAGTGTGCGTTATTGCCGACGAAACAAGTACGGCAGCATTTGTAGCAGCCGACCTTTTGTCGCAAGCAGAACACGGAACCGACTCTCAAGTATTGCTGATTACCACCTCAGAGGAACTACTGAAAGAGGTCGAAAGCGAAATCAACCAACAATTAATGCAGCTTCCTCGCAAGACTATTGCCGAAAAAGCGTTGGCTAACAGTTTGTTTATTCTGGTGAAGAATGATAATGAAGCAATGGCATTAAGCAATGCATACGCGCCAGAACATTTAATTATAGCCACCTGCAATCACAACGAATTGGCTACAAAAGTAATTAATGCAGGTAGCGTTTTCTTGGGAAAATATGCCTGTGAAAGCGCCGGCGATTATGCCAGCGGTACCAATCACACCCTTCCGACCCATGGTTATGCAAGAGCGTACAGTGGTGTTAATCTGGACAGTTATCAGCGAAAAATCACCTTTCAACAGCTTGACGAAGCCGGTATAACCTCTATCGGGCGAGCAGTTGAGGTGATGGCAGAGGCCGAACAGCTACAAGCACACAAGCAGGCAATGAGCATACGAATACAGTCGCTACAGAAATCTGGTTCTCAAAAGCAATAAAATGAAGACGTTAGAACAACTGGTAAGGCCCAATATCGGAAAGCTGACACCGTACAGCTGCGCCCGAGACGAGTATAAGGGAGAAAAAGCAAAGGCCTTTCTCGATGCAAACGAAAATCCTTACAACACACCTTGGAACCGGTATCCTGACCCATTACAACACAAATTAAAGGAAAAGGTAGCACGTATCAAGGGGGTTCGCCCTGAAAATATCTTTCTGGGAAACGGTAGCGATGAGGCGATCGACTTGGCTTATCGCATTTTTTGTCGGCCGCAAATCGACAACGTGGTAGCCATCGAGCCTACTTATGGCATGTATAAAGTGTGCGCAGACATCAACGATGTTGAGTATCGAGCGGTTCCACTTGATGAAAACTTCTGCCTTTCGGCTGACAAGCTGTTGGCTGCCAGTGATAAAAACACCAAGCTGATATGGCTTTGCAGCCCTAATAACCCCACTGGCAATCACCTCGATACAGCCGAAATAGAGCGTGTATTGCAATCTTTTGACGGCATTGTAGTGATAGATGAGGCTTACAGCGACTTCTCGACACGCCCTGTTTTTCGTTTACAAATAGA
Organism: Hoylesella saccharolytica JCM 17484; assembly: GCF_000614205.1. Lineage (GTDB taxonomy): Bacteria > Bacteroidota > Bacteroidia > Bacteroidales > Bacteroidaceae > Prevotella > Prevotella saccharolytica. Next base: position 4,654 of record NZ_BAKN01000022.1, on the reverse strand, counting down.
CCGTTATCCCCACCTTATTGTGTTCAACACTATGAGTAAGGCATGGGCGGGGGCATCCATTCGCTTAGGAATGGCATTTGCCGATAAGCCCATTATCGACTTATATAATAAGGTAAAATATCCTTACAATATAGGGCTACCCACACAAGAGAAGGCGTTGGAAATACTGAACGATCCCTTTGAGGTGGATAAGTGGATACGTTTGTTGATACAAGAACGCAACAGTTTAATGAGTGCACTGTCTGAATTATCCATTTGCGAGAAGATTTATCCCACCGATGCCAACTTTTTTCTTATAAAAGTGAGCGATGCACAAGCAATTTACGACTATCTTTTAAAGCGAGAAATCATTGTACGCAACCGTACTAGCGTAGCGCTTTGTTATAATTGTTTGCGCATAACAGTGGGAACAAAGAGCGAAAATAGCGCGCTGCTGGCTGCGCTAAGACAATATTAAACAAGCGAAAAACAACCCGACATTTCTACATTTAATGGCTTAACATGTCCCTTTTCTTCGTATATGTTTGGAAATATAACAAGAAAGTAGTATCTTTGCACCGCTTTTCCGCGTAATCGCTGATAGGAAGAAGAGTTGCCTGATTATGTTACGTAGGAGCAATAAACAATTTAAATATCAAGCAAAAATGGATTTGATTAAAGTTGCTGAAGAAGCATTTGCAACCGGTAAACAGTTTCCTGAGTTCAAAGCAGGTGATACCATAACCGTTGCTTACAAAATTATTGAGGGAACAAAAGAACGTATTCAGCTGTACAGAGGTGTGGTTATCCGCATTTCCGGACATGGCGACAAGAAGCGTTTTACGGTTAGAAAGATGTCAGGAACTATTGGTGTAGAGCGTATTTTCCCCATAGAATCGCCCAATATCGATAGCATTGAGGTGAACAAACGTGGTAAAGTGCGTCGCGCTAAGCTGTATTATCTCCGCAATTTGACGGGTAAAAAGGCTCGTATCAAAGAGAAGAGAGGTAACGTATAAACCCGCTTAGAGCAGATCATTATAAGCTACATACTCAATAGGAAATTATTATAAAGAAGCCCCGGAAGTTGATAAAACAACTTTCGGGGCTTTCTTTTTGGAGATGGGGTACATCATGCACCATATTCTCGCACAGTAAATAAGACGCTCAAGAAATATATACAGTAACCTTATGATGGCTAATTATCAGCACAAACAGTACTATTATCGATATGAACAAAGTAAAGCCGGGTACCCATATAAAATGAATACCCGGCCAAATATTACACAATTCTTTTAAAAAGAAACTTTGTAAGGTGCTTTAATCAAGCTGAGCCAGCTTACCGTCAGACCCCAAAACCTCTTTAATTTTATGTTTGTAAAGCTCTGTCATCAAGTCGCGAGCAGGACCACAGTACTTGCGGGGGTCGAACTCAGCGGGGCTTTCGGCAAACACTTTACGAACGGCTGCGGTGAAAGCCAAGCGTGAATCGGAGTCGATATTAATTTTACAAACAGCGCTCTTAGATGCTTTGCGTAGCTGTTCTTCGGGGATACCCACTGCATCGGGTAACTTACCGCCATATTGATTAATCATATCAACATACTCTTGAGGTACAGAAGACGATCCGTGAAGCACGATGGGGAAGCCCGGAAGTTTCTCCATGATGGCATCAAGTACATCAAATGCCAAAGGAGGAGGTACCAAACGACCTGTTTTCGGGTCGCGTGTGCACTGATCGGGAGTAAATTTGTAGGCACCGTGAGATGTACCGATAGAGATAGCTAACGAGTCTACGCCGGTCTTTGTTACAAAATCGATAACCTCTTCAGGCTTTGTATAGTGCGACTCTGCTGCTACAACGTCGTCTTCTACACCAGCCAACACGCCCAATTCGCCTTCTACGGTTACGTCGAATTGATGTGCGTAATCAACTACTTTCTTAGTTAATGCCACGTTTTCGTCGTAAGGAAGCGCAGAGCCGTCAATCATAACAGAAGAGAAACCGGCATCGATACAACTCTTGCAAGTTTCAAAACTATCTCCATGATCCAAGTGAATAACAATCTCAGGATGTTTTAAACCCAGCTCTTTTGCGTACTCTACAGCGCCCTGTGACATATAACGGAGAAGAGTAGGATTGGCGTAATTACGCGCACCCTTTGATACTTGTAAGATAACAGGTGATTTAAGATCAGCCGCAGCCTTAATAATTGCCTGCAACTGTTCCATGTTGTTGAAGTTGAATGCCGGTATAGCATAACCGCCATTGATGGCTTTTTTAAACATCTCGCGAGTGTTTACCAAGCCTAATGATTTGTAATCTACCATAATTTATTATTTAAAAATGAAATAGTTCTGTCTATTTTTATAGCTGCAAAATTAGTATTTTAATTCTGCAACACAAAGCAATGATTTCTTTTTTAACGGCATGCCCGACCCAAAAGAGAAATTATCACCTTACACTTAGTTTCTATTGAGATATTTGCTATATACAGTTTGCATTTTAAATGCAATACGGTTTACACATATTATATATAGCTTGCTACCCAGAACATCTTTTAAAAATCAAAAAGGGAAAAGCAACGGCAATGCGAATACCATCACTATGCCGATGATAAGTTGTAGGGGCAGACCCACTTTTACGTAATCCATGAAGGTGTATTGTCCTGCTCGCATCACCAAAGCATTAGGTGGCGTGGAAAACGGAGAAGCAAAACACATGCTGGCCCCAAGGGTAACGGCAAATAAAAATGCGTAAGGACTGACACCAAGTTCGGTAGATGCCGAGAGCGCAATAGGTGCCATAAGTACTGCTGTGGCTGTGTTGCTGATAAACATGGTAAGCAACGAGGTGGTAAAATATATACCCGCAAGCAATGCTGTAGGGCCCATTACCCCGAGAAAGTCTACCAATGCGTGTGAAATTTGTGCCGAAGTACCGGTCTTTTCCAGCGCAATAGACATCGGCATCATCGCTGCAATCAGCACGATACTTTCCCAATTAATGGTTTTGTAAGCTGCTTCGACATTGCGAAAACAGCCCGTCAACACCATTAAAAGACCTGCAATGATAACGGCTGTTACGGGAGCAACGGGTATAAAATCGAATACCATCATGGCAACCATTAGCAACATGATAACACCAGCTATCGGAGCTTTATTGTCAAGCATTACTTTCTGGGCCTGTTCTTTGGGTTGTCCCAATACTACCCAGTCGTCATTCTCTCCCGCCAACTGCGCAATATTAGTCCACGAACCTTGCACCAAGAGCACGTCTCCTGCATGTAAACGCTCTTCGGATAGATCCTTTAAAATGTAATCTTTGCTGCGACGGATGCCTAGCACATTGATATTAAACCGTTCACGCAATCCCGAACTTTTCAGTTGTGTACCGTTCAGCTGCGCCGTCGGCATCAAAACAATTTCTGCAATACCAATATCATAAAAGTCGATACCCGTATCATCGAGTCGTTCCAACTGCATTTTGTTGGCAAAATTTTCCATCTGCTCTTTGTCACCGGTAAGATACAGAATGTCCTCAGCCTGCAAAATACTGTCTGGTTTAGGCACACTTTGCTTAACATTGCGTATAAATCTACCGCTACGGGCTGCCTTGCGACGTATCTCCATGATAGAAATACCGTAACGATTACGCAAATCAAGTTCGGCAACGGTTTGTCCGGCAACGGCCGAGTGGTTATTTATTTTATAGCGTCTTAACTGATGCTGCAGGTTATACTCTTCGACCAACTGATCTAAAGTTTTCCCACTGTTGGCAGTTCTTTTTGCCTTTGGGTTAGCCTTTCCCAAGAAAAGTCTTGATAATGGCAGCAACACAAGAATACCGATAATAATAACAATGATACCCACAGGAAAGAAAGAAAAAAACGAAAGCGGCTCGTGACCTGCCGCGGTAAGCGCATCTTGTATCACAAGGTTGGGCGGTGTACCAATCAAAGTAAGCATTCCGCCCAAGCTACTAGCAAACGCCAATGGCATTAATAAGCGTCCGGGATGGCTTCCATTTTGCGCCGCCATACTCACAACAATAGGCATCATCAGCGCCACCGTTCCCGTATTGCTGACAAAAGCACCAATGGCTGAAGTGGTAATCATTACCAAAAGAAACATACGCAAATCGTTACCGGCTGCCAACTTCATAATTTTCTGACTCGCCACCTTAGCCAATCCCGTTTGAAAAATACCTCCACCGACCACAAAAAGGCCAACCATCATGATTACTACTGGTGAAGAGAACCCCGAAAGAGCTTGTGCCGGTGTAAGAACATCAAATATCAACAATGCTGCCAACGCGCATAGAGCCACAACATCAGCCCTAATGCGGCCGATGATAAACATAGTTACAGTAAGAATAAGTACTATCAATGTAACAATCATACCCAAATAATATTTTGTAAAATACGTATTACAGTCTCAAAAGAAAAACGCGAAAACTGTTTACCCTGATTAAAGTGTTGTAAAATTACAAAAAATATTGATTATTAAAGAGCAGGCGATGGCATATTACAATAATTTAACCAGCAAAATAGAAGTAACATACTTACCAAAAATGTTCTACCTAAGGAGAAAAAGGATAAGAGAACGCCCCAAGGTTAGAATAAAATTACCAACAATATTCACCTTTATCTTACCTATATTTAACGTGAGTTCG
>NZ_BAKN01000023.1 GCF_000614205.1 Hoylesella saccharolytica JCM 17484 | reverse complement strand
ACGCTATCCGACTCTCGGATTTCGTTTTTCACAGGTGTTTTATGCCGTCCGACTCTCGGATGTTATTAACAACCACGTGCGCACGTCGCAACTTTAATAACGAAACACCCCCGAAAGATTAAAAGCTTTCGGGGGTGAATAAAATTTCAGACTTTATTAGCAATTTTCTATACCTTATAAGCTGAAGCTTCAGGCTTTATTTGTTAGTCTATCATCTTATTTTAGTACTTTGGTAACCTTACGACTGCATCCTGATAAGTGGTGATAACAATGTTGACACCAGAGAAAGGAGTTGTAGAGGTGACACCGGCGGGATTCACATACTTCACGCTGAGAATAGTTTTTTCAGCGATCGGTTCGTCAATACCCGTGGCAACTTTCTTTTCTACTATGGAAGTGCGTTTAGCAGGAGTCGTTGTTTGGTTATCTTCTGTAGGGATAGAATAGATTGCCAGCGAACTACCACCACAAATCAAGTTACCAGCATAATCAAATGCCATCTGATAAATGTCGGTTCCAACCTCGTAGCTATACTTGGGGGTAAGCGTGGGGGTGCTACCGTTCCATTCGAGATTAAAAAACTGAAGCACGCGCTCGCCATCGTTGATAACCAGTGTTTTGCCATCGTTGGAAACGGCGAAGCCTGAAACGCGCGAACCATTGAGGTGCTCTTTCCAATCGGGTTCGCCCGAGTTGAAGGTGCAATTACCGTCTTTATCGACATAGCAGAGTGAGGGAACACCCTTCGAGTTGTAACCTTTTCCGCGATACTGACTGACCCAACAGCCTCCGTCGGGACCTGCAATCACGTTTCCATTACCGTTATACTGACCGGGTGCCGTGAATATTCGGCTCGGTGCTTTATCCCATGTGGTACGCAAAGTGCCATCAGGTTGTCCAATATCATATACGCCCACGGCTTTACCAAAGTCCTCAAGATAGGCATAAAGTTTTGTATTGCTACCGCTTCCACCAATAAATACGGCGGTGGCCGACGAACCTACGTTCTCTCCATTGTTAATATACATACCTTCTGTATTAGGCGTTCCGACAAAGAATTGTGTATAAGTACCGTCAATATGTGCAGGGTCGGCGATAAAGATGCCCGAGTGTGCATCGCCCCATTCAGCAATATAGAGCTTACCTTCTGCGTCAATGCCCAGTCGATAGTTCGTATCCCATGCCTGTGCACCTTGATATGGTGTAGTGTTTTGGCGTACACCGTTTACATCGCACACATAAATTCCATTGTTGGCGGGTGCTTTTTCTTTGTAGTTATTTACGTAAACGGTTCCGAAATAGTCGCTTTCGGTGCTCTTATCCACTGCGCAGAATGCGCGATCGTAGGTTGTTGTGGCATCAGTGGGGTTGATGCGGTTAATCAATGGGATAGCGTTACCTGCAATGTTAACCGCCCAGTTCATACGCTGATCTTTTCCACCGGGCAACTGGTCGTAAGTAAGTGTAATGCTATTGGCTCCCTCTTTTACTTCAGAAATAGCCACCTTGCCCACTTCTGCACCGCTTGTCGCGTCGGTAAATACCAAATTTGCAGTTTTTGCATCACTGTTGGCCTTAAACGTAAAGGTGTAACCGTTGGTATCTTCGGTAACTTTCAAAACATATGCAAAGATACCTTTAACAATCGGTTGCTGAACACCTTTTGTGGTAAAGCTTACAATGCGATTGTTCAGTTGTAGGTAAAGGTTGATGTTTGCACCTTTAACGTGGGCACCGGCAGCCATAAAGTTGATGTCTGCTACAGGCGTCTCAAGATCCAAACTGTTTGTGGCTATTACCCGTGCATTAGCTATTCCGTCGGTAACATCCAACAGTTTAACACCGGCAACCGTTGTACCTTTGAGATAGGGTGCCGCCATCAAGATGTGATGTGCATATTTAAAGAAAGATGCACCGGTAGACGTTACCGTTTCTGTAGCATCTCCCAAAGCCGTATCAGGCATTCTTCCAATGATTTCGCTATCAGTATTCTGAACGCCGGTGGGCTTAAATTCAACGGGCGCAGTTGCATTTCCGTCTACCACCCACTGGTCGTCTGCCTGCGGAGAAACCACCAATTTGTAGTCGGCACCGAGTTTTATCTCTGTAAAGTTGCTGGTTTCGTTAAATGTCTTCTCGGTAAATACAGAGCTGACAATGGTATTTTGGTTAACGGTCAGCAATAAATAACGAATGCCTTTTTTTACTCCGCCTGCGTTGGTACCGCCAATCAGCACCTTGCAATCATCGGTTGCGCCGCTCACTGCAATCGTTTTACCCATATCGCAGTAGTAGAAGTTAGCCGAACTTTGTGTCGTAAGCCATTCTATGGGGTCTGCATCCAGATCCTGCCATTTATAAATACGCAAGGTACCACGTTTGTAACCCTCTTTAACCTGTCCGGCTCCGAACTGACATTGCACGCTGTTTACGCCTATCAACTGTCCGTCGGCAGAGAATGCAATATCATTCAACCTGCTGTAGAAACCGGCATTGTCCGTTTCAGCCGGTGCAATTCCGTTAATGCTGAGCTTCTTAACCAGCTTCTTGGTTGTGTTGTCTATAAGGTAAAGTTCAGGTGTTCCGGCGTTATCCGTTAAAACAACAGTCTTGTTATCACGTGTAATCGACCGCTTCACGGTGCCTTCCAACTGATATTCCGTACCTGCATCGCGACTGAAATTCATTTCGGTCGGCATACTTAAATAAGCCGGTTGGTCGGGTTCGGGATAATTATAATAGGTAATTGCGGGTGGAACGAAAGAAGCAGATTCCAAATATAGCTTTATATAACTTGTTTCGTTGGCTTTTACCACTATTTTACCCATGCTTTCTGCCACCAGTTTCTGATATTCGGTAGAAGTAGCCGTGGGTGTGAAATCACCTTGAGGTTTGTAGCCTTCCAGTGTTGCACGCACTGTATATTCGCCCGGTTCGAGGTCTTCAAACACAAAGATACCGTTGTAAAGTTCGTCTACCTGATACGTCTTTACCGCTTCAGTACCTTTGTAAAGTGTAACCACAGCCTTGTTCAAAGGCAACCATTGGTCGTTCGTATTCGGTGCATACTTAAACAAATCGTTAACAATTTTCTCGTGCAAATCCTTTACCGTACCCATGATATAGCCCGTTGTTTCGGGTGTAAGATGGAAGATGTCGGCCAGTCCGCGCGACATTCTAATGGCATCTTGCTTGCAATAGTCGGCATTTAGTGCACGATGGCGAGCGGGTTGATAAGTATGGAAATAGCCTTCAATAAGAAAACCGGGCACTCCATGCTTTAAAACACCAAGATACCCCTCATAATCGCCATGCGTTCCGTGGCGAACGGCCGAGCTTCCGTAGAACGAAATGTCGCCCCGCACATTTTGTTGAGTTTTGCTGTAATACGATTGTGGATCCAGCTCACTCATATAATGAGGTCCCCACATTTTTTCACACATTGCTCGGCTACCTGCTGCGAGGTCGTTTCCTTCACCGTCTCGGCCTCTGTAAAGTATCAGCGGATAGTTCGTTGTACTGCCATCGGCAGCAGCGTTAGAGTGTATCGACATAAAGAAGTCCATGTTGTTGGCATCCACTTCCTCACAAATTTCGCTCAGTGGTCGGTCGTATTTCAAGTTATCGGGCGAGTTGGGAACATACGGATAGGGTGCGTTTTCTGTACGCGAAAGCATGATGTTCTCGCGCTTTATGCCCATTTTAACGAGTTTGTCTACCATAGGCAGTGTGCGCATCAGGTTAGTCGACGACTCGTAAAAGCCTTTTCGCCCGGTCGTCCTGTTTCGGGCAGGTTAGGATAAGGTATCGTTGCGTTCGGCCGATCATTGGGTCCATAGCATCCATGACCCGGATTGAGGTATATTCTAAGCTTATCTGCCGATTGTCCCATTGCGGTTCCGGCTGCCAAAAGTGTAGCAGCGGCCAGTAGTAAAATCTTCTTCATAGCTGTCGTTATTGGGTTACGTGAATGATATAAACCTCACCTTCAGGTGTGGAAAAAACAATTTTGCCTGTAGCAGGCGATACTTTGGGGTACATGGCAATCTGCTTTCCATCAGTCAGCGTTTGCGTTTCGCCCTTCAAGTTAGCTGCAACGATGGTCGAAGCATAAATCACTTCCCCGTCGTCTTGGTCGTTCATGCCCACCACAATGTCGTTATTATACCATTGCGGAGCGCGCATCATACCTATCTTTTTTACGTTGCTGCCGTCGATGTTGCATACATACGCACCCAGTCCGCACACATAATACAGCACCTTTGTGCCATCGGGTGATACCGAAGGCCATAAATAGCTGTTGTCTTTGCCATTAGGCGAGAACAGTTTTGTGCGCCCGTTGCGGGTTATCATCAACTGCCTGTTGTTAATTGAAAGCATCGGAGTCGACATTTTTACCTTGCTGCCGTCTGCCGTTTTCACCGCTAATTTACCGTTGTCAACAACTGCCGTTGTGGCGTCTTCTGCTTGTACACCTTGTAAATCGCGTGTTGGGGCTACTAATTCTTTACTTTTACCATTGGTTAGTTCCAGTGATTGCAGCGATACTTTTTTAAGGTGGTCTTTGGTAAAAGAGTTTTTACGGTAAATAACCCTTTTGCCGTTGGGCGAAATTTTTACATCATACCCGGCTCCGGGAGCCTCTGTCAGTACCTGCGTTTGGCTGGTTGTGAGGTCGAATTTAGTCAAACCGGTGTTGATTGCGGTAGAAAGTAGCAGATAGTCTCCTTGCGGACTGATGGCTGCTACCTTTGCATCAGGGTTAACCGGAATGTTTACCTTATCGACCGAACTTACGTTGAAAACTTGTGCAAGGCCACAAAGTGGAATGCACATTGATAATGTCAAGAAAACATTTCTCATACAAAGTTTCTGTTTTAGGTTAAACAATATTATTAATTTAAAGAGGTTAGTGTATATAAAAATATACTATTTACGTTTAGGTTGTATAGACGTTGCGAATATATAAAATGAATACTTAAGTTCCAAAAATATGTAATTGAATTTTATAATATTTAAACAAAACGAGTTTTTAGTTAAATATTGTATTAATTTTAACGAGCATTGAGAGAATAGTAGAAGAGTAATTGATGCCCCAATAAGTTTTTTCTTATTGGCTATTTTATATATGATGTATTTTTATTCAGCTTTCAATTTGTTACTTTTTTAACGCTTTTAACAGGTTGTTGATTTTCTCTTTTCCTTACATTTAACATTTCTCATCTAGAGGAAAAACAGCATTCGAATGGTGAAAAAATAGTGTTGAAAATATAAAAGCATATATATTGAGTGGTAAAAGGATAGCTTTTGTTTTCTAAAAGCACAGCTTTTGCGCGCTAAAACCTATGTTTTTGCAACCTTAAAATGCGTTTTTTAGCCATAAAAAAGCTCGTTTGGGGATACTAAAAAGTAATTTTATTTTGTAAGTATTTGATTTTCAGCGCTTATCAATGATGCTTAAATTTCGCGTATTTGCAGGTAAGTTGCCAGCCGATTGGTTCTATGCGAGTATTTGGAAACGGAGCCTTTGCTTTTTAACAATAGTGAAATAATAATCTCACAGTTTTTACGTAAGATAAGTGACAAACCGTAAAATGGGCTTATTTATACTGCCCTTGTCTGTTAAAACCATTTTTATAAAGAAAAAAATACAAAACCGATGCAGTCTTTTAAGGTAAAAGTGCTCTTTATATATTAAGGTGGTTTGTACCATTGAGATGCGATATGATACATACAGATATAGGCAAATCGGAAGACGCAGAGGTGCTTGAAGAACTTTATACGGCATACGCTCAGAAGTTGTTGAGCGTATGCCGCCGCTACGTAAAAGACGAGGATGTGGCGCAAGACATTCTTCACGATGCCTTTATCATTATTTTTACTTCTTTCGGCTCGTTAAAAAATAAGACGCATCCGGAGGGCTGGATGACCACCATTGTCAGGAATTTGTGCCTGAAATATTTACAAAGTACGGGGCGACAGCCCCTTACGCTGTCGGCTGTCGACACAGAAACACTACCCGAAGAACAGCCGGATAATGCAGAGAAAATAAGTTTAGACAGGTTGTGGACTGCTATAGAGTCGCTTCCCAAAGGTCATCGCGAGGTATTTAAACTGGCTGTATTAGACGGTTTGTCACACAAAGAAATCGGTAGAATGCTCGGTATTGCCCCGCATAGCTCTTCTTCTCAACTCTCCAGAGCTAAAAAGATGTTACGCCAACTATTGGCGCATTATCGACTGTTGCTTTTGGTGCCAGTGCTTGTGGCTGTTTATCTCTACTTCAATACAAGCTCCGAGTCGGACGATTTAACAGCAAATAAACCAACAATCATTCAACAGCAACCGGAAAATCGCCTTCAAATGGCACGCAAACAACCTGCCCGTTGTCCGGAGAAAGCGATGTCTCTGCACAGCAAAAAGGGTAGTGGACAACTACGCGTTGTTGCAAAACGAGTTGAAGAAAAACCGTCTGTTGTGGTAGCGCAAAACCTTGCCGACAGTGTGTCAGTAGCGTCCCCGGTATCCAACATTCATACCGATAGCCTGCAACGGCATTGGGCGGCAAGTGCAGAAACAAAAGATACATTGTTCCAGCTGCTGCAAATGCCGGCGGTTCAACCCGTTACATGGGCTGCCAACACATCGCAGCCGCGTAAGAAAAAATATCGGTGGACTTTCAATTTTGGCTATTCTTCGCATGCCGTAACCAACAATCCGCTGTACGGGCAAGATTATCTTTCGGTTATCGATTACGCCAATGGTGGGGCGACAGCTAAACTTTATACGTGGGATGACTATACGAACTATCTGAACAGAAACAGTCTTTTGCTCGATTCGGTTGAGAAAGCGCGGCTCACGTGGATAGCCCTCAACAACTATGTAAGCGATGGCGAGATGGCGGGTGAAAATGTTCAGCACCACCGACCCAGAACTTTTGGCTTGTCGTTGAGTAAACAATTAAGTCCGCATTGGATATTCGGAACAGGTTTGAACTATACAAGGCTGAAGTCGGAACTGACCAGCGATTATAACAAAGCTAAGCTTGAGAAAACGCAAAAGATAGACTATATCGGCATTCCACTACGCCTGACCTATCGCATTTGGAGCAAAGGGCGTTTTAATGCCTATACCACGGGCGGCATAACATTCGACATTCCGATACGCAGCAGGCTGGATAAGCGGTATATCATCACGTCCGATTCGTCGTATGTACGAAGCGAATCCCTCCGTACTCGCTGTCAATGGTCGGTTCATTGGGGTGTCGGCGTGCAGTATCGATTGTTTAAACCGTTCAGCTTCTACGTCGAACCGAACGTGTATTACTATTTTAAAGACGACAGCGGAATAGAAACTTACCGCACAGAACATCCGTTTACCATCGCCATACCGTTCGGTTTGCGGCTCACGTGGTGATAAATTTTACCTTTTTTCGCTCTGTTCTTGCAGTCTTTTCGTTGGTTTTGGCTCTTTATCGGTAAAGACGAATTAACGAAAAGACAATGTACAGCCTATACGATTATCTTTATAACGGGCTGGTGTTTGTTAATAATATCGTGCGAAAACGGCATAAAGAACTAACATCTCTGATGATTTATTCTACCACAATCTGTCAATCGCGATGCAAACACTGCTCTATTTGGAAAAAACCGACCGTAAATCTTACGTTGAATGACATTAAAAAGCTGATGAACAGCAAGTGTATAACCCCACGAACGGTGGTGGGATTAGAGGGTGGAGAGTTTATTTTGCATCCCGAAGCCGATGAAATTTTAAGTTGGTTTGATGCGCATCATCCCAATTATACGCTGTTATCTAACTGTTTGGCAGCCGAAAAGGTGATTGATGCTGTAAAAAATCATCGCCCCAAACACCTATATGTATCACTCGACGGCAACAAAACCACCTATTTATATATGCGCGGAAAAGACGGCTACGATAAGGTTATAAGGGTTGTCGAGGCGTGTAAAAACCTGGTTCCGGTATCGTTGATGTTTTGTTTATCACCTTGGAACACATTTGAAGATATGGCATACGTTATCGATATTGCGCAAAAATACAGTATAGATGTGCGTATCGGTATTTACAGTACGATGTCTTTCTTTGACACGACAAAGGGCCTACTGGAAGCTGACGACAAGCAATATATTGACCACATACCCGCTTCTATCCACCAAACGGAAGAAAATTACGATTTCGTGGCCTTGTACGACGAATGGAAAAACAAACGCCTGAAGCTAAGATGTCACAGTATATTTAGTGAATTGGTTATTCATTCTAACGGTGATGTACCGCTGTGTCAGAATCTTGACGTAATTTTAGGGAACATACATCATAACACCTTGGACGAAATTTTTAATTCGCAGAAAGCCTGTAAAATTCAATGCCGGCATTCAAAAGAATGCAACGGATGCTGGATTAATTATCATCGCAAATACGATATTATCCTTTTAAGAAATCTGGAACGCGTGTTGCCGAAACGGCTCATCGAGCTTTTCTACGGCAAATATCAATGGACTGGCGACCGGAAGGCCACTTACAAAGCCTACATCAAAAGTATAACTCGTTAAGTAAAATAACTTATGACCTATCTTCATCAGCTTATCAATAAATATAAGCGCATACGTAGTACCAAGCATTAACCGATATTTATACCCAATCGTACGCCCTTGTAGGATTAGGTAATCATTGCCTTGAAAACCTTTTACCTGTTATTCGGCATCTGCAATTGCCATTAAAGTATATTTGTTGCACATCTGAGCGAAAGGCAGAGCTGATAACCCGTAAATATAAAGACGTGAAAGGAACAACCACTTTACAAGATATTTTGAACGATGATGCCATTGCCGGCGTTTTAGTTGCTGCCCATCCGCGCGCTCATTTCAGTCTGGCAAGTGAAGTGATAAAAGCTCGGAAAGCCTTGTTTATTGAAAAACCACCCTGCGAAAACACCACGCAACTACTGTCGCTTATCGATAAAATAAAGCTCTATGGCAATAAACCTATTGTTGTTGGCTTGCAAAGGCGCTTTGCTCCGGCCACCCGTATCCTGCAAAAGCGCTTGAAAAGAGAGCGTGTTTACCATTATCATTATCGTTATCTTACAGGCTTATATCCCGAAGGAGATGCGTTGCTCGATCTCTTTATACATCCCATTGATTACGTTTCTTTCCTCTTTGGAAAGGCTACCATAAAGGGTTTAGAGAGTGTAAATCAAAAGCATGGAGGGCAAACCCTGTTTCTTCTGCTCGAACACGATGGGGTAAAAGGGATGCTTGAACTGTCGACGACCTATACATGGGCTGACGCGCAAGAATGGTTTACGGTGAATACTGACAAAGGAAGCTACGTTTTGAAGAACATGGAAAGTCTTGATTATACTCCTGCCGCTACCTCTTGGCTTGGTGTTCCACTTGAAAAAGTGTTCAATCAAACACCTTCTACCTTCCGCTTATATGGGCAAAACGGTTTTATTCCCACCCTTCACAATAACTCTATCTTTACACAAGGCTTCTTTTCTGAGATAAAAACCTTTGCCGATAGTGTGGAAAACAAGCAGCCTTACAATCCGCTTTATGGATTTGAAAGTATGCGCAACACCTACATGTTGCTTGATGAAATTAAACAGTAAACTCTTTCCTATTACAGTGGCTTCATCGCTTTTGTTCACCCTCTTCTTGCTCATTATCTCACGCAACGGGTATTTTTGTTCGTTGTAATCGGCAGAGAATGGGCTGAATTGTGAGAAACGGTGTTTTCAATTAAGCCCCCCAAAAGATTTAAGTTTAAAGAGTACCGTTTCCAGTTAGTTGGAGAGAGGGGAAATTTCAAACGGTAAGAAAAATGCGTTTCTAGATCACAGGAAGGCCGCTTTACGAAGAAAATATATCCTACTTTAGGCTAAAAAGTTAAATTTTGTGCTTAAATTTGCAAAAAAGAACGATATATTAAGAAAAGAATGGGACAAAAAAATATATTTATCGCGCTATTTTTTATATGTATAGGCTATACACAGGCAGATGCCGGGTTGGTTGGTTTATTTAACAAAGAGGCGATATTTAAAAGAGAAAACCCTGAAACTATAATAGAATGGCAGCGCACAAACCATCAAAAAGGACACAAAACACCACCCAAATCCACAGATAAAAAGCACGGTAAGGACACCGGCATCACAAACCAAACAACAAACAGCAACATCACATCCGATAAAACTACAAGTCCGGCAACACACGAGCATTCGGGTTCTGCTAAAGCATTATGGTATCCCGACTATCGCCATGCGCCCTTTGAAGCATCTGCTGAAAGCAAAACTGTTGATCCGCAAGCTACTAATTACGAAAAAGAAGAAGGCTTTACACAAAACTATGCACAAATACATGGCTTTTACGAGCATCTGAGTACCTATTATTTTCCTTATCAACCCCATTATAAGCATCCCCTTTTTTATTGGATGCACGAGGAAAAAAACGACCGGAAGGTATGGGCCGACTTTACAACATGGACACGAAGTGTATTTACTGCTAAGCCCGGTAAACCCCATAAGTTTAAGTATTATTCGGCCGAACAGCCCGATGGAACGAAAGCTTATGTGCCTTTTGATGAACGTTTTCGGCACGCGTGGACAGCTCTCTATCTGGCAGATCCCTCCAGTATCGCTGCATTTGGTTATTATGCCATGACGATGCTACCGCAAGAAAAACTGCTGATGGATAATTACGAATATCCGATGGAAGATCGTAAGCAAGGTATTATTAATAGTCGAAAAAACTTGTCGCTACTCTATACGGATAAGTTTGAACAGATGCGCGAAGACCGCGATCGAATTGCTTGCACGCTTGCTATTAAGTATCTGAAGTTTAATGATGTGGTGAAGTATGTAAAAGAGCGGTTCGGTGAATATAAAACAGCTAATAATGCCTACGGAAAGCTGCTTGGCGGATGGGTAGGACATGCCGTGTACGAGAAAATTTTACTGCATCATAAGGACTATAAAGCTACGGCTCCCGGCTTAAGTCAATTGAAAAACCTAAATCAAGAGTTTCTGAACTCTTACGATGATTTAAGCAATGAGCTTATTATCTTTATTGCAGCATCCAAAGCCGTTACGGTTTCTGCTGATATAAAAACTCCGGCAACGGCCGCCGCACGTGCATGTGGGTGATGCATTTGAAGGTATTTTGTTTTATAATATCAAGTGGAATGGGGTAAAGGAGAGTAGTATCTCTAAACGTATTGTTGATTATACCATTCCAATAGCTATCATATTTAACGAAAATGGCAAGCATCTCTTGCGAAATGGTGTTTTACACAAATCTCTTGATGGCTTGTATTCGATTAGTATTGACGAGAAAGAGGCCGATAAAGAATAAGTAAGAACTATACCTTATTTATATATAGGTCCTAATGGGGCCGCAACGAAGCTGTTTAATAAGAAGAGATTCAAAAGGCTAAACTTTTTCTGTAAATGGTATTTTTACGCAATAAAAGCAGAAAAAATACAAAATATTTTCATGTTTTATCAAAATTGATTAATTTTGTAGCCCCATTAACAGTAATATAACATTAGGGGTTTTTATAGCGATAACTCAATCAGGTAACAGGATAAGTTTTAAATCTTTATACAAATATGAGGGTTGGATAACATGTATATGTATGCCTGCGTGTTGTTTTACTTATAAATGGTAATCATATATTTATAATTAGAACGTACTTAAAAGTACTTATTAGGAAATGAAGAGGATAAATTTATTTAATAAGTTAACGGTATGGGCACTTGCTTGTGCCGCTGTTTGGGGTGCAGTAGGTTGTGCCGATGATATAGAAAACAGAAATCAAGCACAGAATGGAGACGTTCAAGTGGGCTTCGAGGTGTCGAGTGCTCAAGACGAGATGTTGCAGAATGACCAAGCGTCACTCACTCGTGCAGCGGTACAAGAACGACCCTATGATAGCGAGTTGGAATTAGAAGATTTTGCTCCACGTGTGCATAAAGCAGAACCGCACAATGGGCAGGATGTGTATTTAATTGAATCTACAGTAGAAGGAATTAATCCAATAAAGCCAGAACCAGGTACTCGTGGCGAGGTTGAGAAAGTTTTTACACATTCGTTTTCTACATTAGGCTATCGCGGAGAAACAGTAAGCACAATCTCCCAAACTCCTAATTATTTCTATAATGAAGAAACTTTGAAAACCGGTGCATTGGTAAAACCCATTCTATGGGCATGGGGACAGCGATATGCACGTTTTTATGGAGTTTCTCCGCAAGTAAAAAATACGGATCAAAATCTTATTTTATCACCTCGAAGCCATACAGGTACACCGTATGTAGATTTTAAAGTCAATCCAGATATAACGAAACAAGTAGATTTGATGACTGCCTATTCGGGTGATGTTACTTATGCAAGCCGAGGTGTAGCGCCATCTTCCAGTCTCAAGTTTTATCATGCGCTTACGGCGGTTTCTTTCTCTGTAGGAAGTAATCTTTCTTACCCCGATAAGATTAAAAAGATAGAAATAAAGCAAGTCTTTAGTAAAGGTCGTTATTTTTTTCAGACTACTGCTGATGGGAAGTTCGCAGAATGGAAAGGACTTTCTGACCCTCAAACATTTACACTTGATAATATTGATGTTCAAACGAAAAATGTCCCAGGACAACGAATAGTGGGTACTGGCACTGATAACTACACATTTTTAATGATTCCGCAGACATTGAATAATGTAGAAGTTGTGATTACATTGGCAACTGGTAATCCTATCAAAATTAAGTTAAATGGAGAATGGAAAAAAGGAACCAGTAAATCTTATCGTATATCAAATACAGACAGTGGTTGGACTTACACAATTTTGACAGATAGTCCTGTAGCAGCAGATGCTTCAGATCCTGTTTCTCAAAATTATGCTGTAATGAGTTATCGCACGGATCGTGCAGGAAGCGAGCAAGCTGTTAAATGGAAAGTGGTAGGATATAGCACCGATGGTGGAGCAACTTTTAAACAGGAAAAGCCTGATTGGCTAGTTTCATTGAGTAAAACTAATGGAGATGGCGGTGGCTATAAAGAATTGGGGAATGCGCAACTGAACAATACAAATGCAAATGTTGGTTTAAATCAGTTGAATCAAAACATGCGCAATACCCCTCAAAGAGGTACTGAGGCAAGCCCTTACGATCTTTCGATGCATGATGTGAAAGGTGCTCCGACCAAGCAGAATACTGCCAACTGTTATGTAATCAGTGCGCCAGGATATTATAAGTTACCTTTGGTATATGGTAACGGGATAAAAGATGGAAATAAGAATACCATTGCTTACAGTCCTAAAGTGACAGGAGCAAAGGTCTTGAGTGATTTTGTCGACCATGCAGGTCAAGCCATAACTTCTCCTTATATTACTACAGCCAATGGCGGAGGTAAGTATAATGCTACGTCAGCAAAAGTTATGTGGGCAGATGCTAATGGCTTAGTTGTGAATCCAACTGTATCTAACGGCTATCTGCATTTTCAGGTACCAAACACTTTCCAGAATGGAAACGCTGTAGTAGCAGTTGTGGGTGATGGTGGAAAAGTATTGTGGAGTTGGCATCTATGGTTTGCGCCCGACTTTGTGCTGGATCCTATTACTGTAAGGAATAAAGAAGGAATGTCTTATACTTTTCCTTTCGAGAGTGTAGGGTTTAAGTATACTTCGTATAATGGTCCTGCCCAACAGCAACGTTCTGTATTAGTCAAAGTGGAACAAGAAGTAAAAAATAAAGGTGAAAAAGCATTTGCAACATTCACAATTACGCAACGGGGAGCAGGTGCTACACGTGAAGGTACTTCGATGCTTTATCAGTTTGGGCGTAAGGATCCTTTCCCTGGTATAACAACACAGGTGCCTGTAGGAACAATAAAAAGAAAGCCATTTACAGCGTCGGCACAAACAGATGTCACTATATCCAAAACGATATTGAATCCTAACTTGGTCTATGCCAATAATCCTATTACTGATTGGGATAATCACTTTTCATACATTAATTTGTGGTCGGCTACTAATAAAGTTAAGACTCTTAATGATGATAAGGTTGTCAAAACAATTTATGATCCAAGCCCGGTGGGATTTGTTGTTCCTTCATCAAATGCTTATAGCGGTTTTACTACTACCGGTGTTCTTGCTACAGCTGTTGCAGATTTTAAGGTAACAGGTCCTTGGAACAAAGGTTGGAATTTTATTGCAGAGAATGGTCAAAAGATATTTTTCGCAGAAACAGCATGGTTAGGCTCTAATGATGGAAACTATTATAATTCAACACCTACCGGATATTATTGGGTAGCTGTTCCTTCTACTCACGATCAAAATAGTACAGGTTATTGTTTGCAAATACGATCCAATCAGATAGATCCGGCAGCACGTATTTTTCAAAAAGCAAATGCTTTTGCAGTTCGTCCAATGAAAGAGAAATAAACTAATAATAATGTATACGAAGATGAGAAAATCTTATATTCCTCCAATGATAAAAATCTATTCTATAAAGCAAGAGTTTCATCTACTTGCGGGAAGTCCGCCTGTAAAGAATCCACCTACAATAGAAGATTTAATCGAAGATCCTGACGAAGAATTTGAAGGATAAAACTTTAAAATACCAAGCTTATGCATGTAAACATAGGCTTGGTATTTTGGTTAGAGTAGAGCTGAAATGCTTGTTAATATCTATTAAACCATTGTCTAATCAGAGATTTTTTTGTTTCTTTGCAAGAAATTTGGTGTATTATTGCCTTTTAGTAATGAGAAAAAAGCGGAATAAGGCCCGTAGCCGTTATGGTTTGCAGGTTGTAACTCTATGTATTAGCACCACAATGGTGCTTGTTTTGTTGGGAATGGTTGTGCTTTCTGTGTTTACTACTCGCAATCTCACCAATTATGTAAAAGAGAACCTCGTTGTAACGGTGATGTTAGACCAGGATATGACTAATCCTGAGGCTCAGAATTTATGCACTCAATTAAATACTCGTCCTTACATTAAAAATCTTTCTTTTATAAGTAAAGAACAGGCATTGAAAGAGCAAACCACTGCAATGGGTACTGATCCAACTGAATTTACGGGTGGAGATAACCCTTTTCTTTCCTCTATTGAACTTACATTGCAGGGAGATTATGCCAATAATGATTCGCTGGCATGGATCTCGAAAGAGTTGAAAAATCATCCCAAAGTATCTGAAATAAGCTATCAACACGATTTGGTAGAGAATGTCAATAACACTTTACGAAAAGTAAGTTTGGTGCTTTTAATATTGGCAGCATTGCTTACGTTCGTTTCTTTCTCACTCATTAACAATACAGTGCGCTTGGGTATCTATGCCCGTAGATTCTCTATTCATACAATGAAGCTGGTAGGAGCATCGTGGGGCTTTATCCGTAAACCATTTATCAATCAGGCTGTAGGTATTGGTATGATTGCCGCTTCATTGGCTACAGCAGTTTTGGTTGGTTTTATCTTCGGGCTACATCAATATGAAGCCGGTGTATTTACTGTTATTACATGGGATGTTATGGCTATTACCACCGTTGCGGTATATATAGGTGGTATTCTTATCACAGCCTTTTGCGCCTATATTTCGGTAAATAAGTTTTTGCGAATGAAAGCCGGAGAATTGTATAAAATTTAGTTACACCAAATTATAAAAACACAAACAGACTGTCGGTTTCATCTTCTTGCAGATCTTTGCAGCCATTCTTTAAAGAGTGTGTCGAGCAAGATATAACCGCTAATAAAATTGAAAATAATGGATAAAAAGAATTTTGCATTCGACAAAGTCAACTTTATCTTGTTGGCAGCAGGTATGTTAATCGTCGTATTAGGGTTTATTCTAATGAGCGGAAGCGAGTCTACTGAAAGTGCTTTTGACCCTAATATTTTTAGTGCGATGCGTATAAAGGTTGCTCCCACCATCTGTTTTGTTGGTTTTGTTTCCATCATTTACGCTGTAATTCGGAAACCTAAAGACTCGAAAACTCAGGAATAAGCATAATGACCATTATTCAAATCATTATCATAGCCATAGTGGAGGGACTCACTGAGTTTCTTCCTGTATCGTCTACCGGGCATATGATTATAGTCCAATCCTTGTTAGGTATTGAGAGCGATGAGTTTGTTAAAGCCTTTGATGTTATCATTCAGTTTGGTGCCATTTTAGCTGTTGTGGTTCTTTATTGGAAAAGGTTTTTCCGTTTGGAGCATTCATTACCTCCTGAGTCGTACACGCTCTTGCAACGTTTTCTGCATAAATGGGATTTCTATTATAAACTGTTGATAGCCTTTATCCCTGCTATGCTGATTGGCGGACTATGCAATAAGTTGATAGATAAGTTGCTAGGAAGCGTTATGGTCGTAGCGGTAATGTTGGTAGCTGGTGGTATTTTTATGTTGTTTTGTGATAAATTGTTTGGCAATGGTTCGCCAGATACACACCTAACAAAGAAGCGAGCTTTTGTTATCGGTTTGTTTCAATGCCTTGCGATGATACCCGGTGTTTCGCGTTCAATGGCTACTATAGTGGGCGGTATGGCTCAAAAACTTACTCGTAAAGATGCTGCTGAGTTCTCATTCTTTTTAGCTGTGCCCACAATGTTTGCCGCTACATGTCTTGATTTGTTGAAAATGTTCTTGCATATGCACGAAACAGGTAGCTATGACATGCTGATGGGCCATCTGGGTGCTTTGCTTTTAGGCAGTGTTGTTGCCTTTTTGGTGGCGTTGTTTGCCATCAAAGCTTTTATCGCTTATCTAACCAAGTATGGCTTCAAAGCGTTTGGTATATATAGAATTATTATCGGAGGAATAATCATTGTGTGGCTTCTGTCAGGGAACACACTCGCGATGGTGGACTAATGAACTTTAATGCAGGAGAAATTATCTGTATAGATAAACCCTACGAAATAACCAGTTTCGGTGCATTGGCCCGAGTAAGATATCTTATTTCGAAAAAGTTGGGGGTAAAAAGAGTAAAAATAGGGCATGCCGGAACGCTAGACCCATTAGCTACAGGAGTACTTGTGTTATGTACGGGAAAGGCTACTAAGCGCATTAGCGAACTGCAATTACATACAAAGGAGTATGTGGCTGACTTGCAATTAGGTGCCACTACCGTGAGCTATGACATGGAACACCCGGTAAATGAAACGTTTCCCACAGCGCATATCACCCATGAACTGATAGAAGAAACTTTGAAACAGTTTATCGGTGTGATACAGCAAGTACCGCCATCTTACAGTGCCTGCAAGATAAATGGTGACAGAGCGTACGACCTAAAGCGCAAAGGGAAAGAGGTTGAGCTGTCTCCAAAGGTATTGCAAATAGATGAGATAGAACTTCTGACGTTTGATGCGGAGAAGATGCAACTCACTATTCGGGTTGTATGCGGTAAAGGTACTTACATTCGTGCTTTAGCTCGTGATATCGGTAGAGCCATGAACAGCGGAGCCTATCTTACCAATTTGCGACGAACAAGAGTTGGAGACATATGCGTAGAGAATTGTATCGGTCTCGATACCTTTCAAGAATGGCTTGACCAACAAAATATTGAACAGATATAGATTACGAATATAAAAAGAAAGAATAGATACATGAAACTATCTCAATTCAGCTTCAATCTGCCGGAAGAGCAAATCGCTCTTTATCCGCACAGTGTGTATCACGAAATCAAAGACGAAAAAGGTAAGAAACAAACAGTCAGAGTTACCCGTCGTGATGAATGTCGTTTAATGGTATTGCATCGACAATCGGGTACGATAGACATGTTTAAGCAAGATAAGAAAAAGAAGCCTGTAAAAGGTGACTTTTTAGACTTTCGTAATGTGCTTGACTACTTTGATGAGGGCGATACCTTTATTTTTAACGACACCAAGGTCTTCCCCGCCCGTCTCTATGGCACAAAAGAGAAGACTGACGCTAAAATAGAAGTATTCCTTTTGCGTGAGTTAAATGCGAGATGCGTCTTTGGGATGTGCTGGTTGAACCCGCACGAAAAATAAGAATTGGTAATAAACTCTTCTTTGATGATACCAGTACGATGGTGGCAGAAGTCATTGATAATACTACAAGCAGAGGAAGAACTTTGCGTTTTCTCTATGATTGTCCGCACGATGAATTTAAACGTTCTCTCTTCGCATTGGGCGAAACGCCTCTACCACGCTATATCATCGATGCTCGTGACCAACATCATGACACAAAAGAGGATATGGAAGATTTTCAATGCATTTTTGCTCGTAATGAAGGGTCGGTTACTGCACCTGCATCCGGATTGCATTTCAGTCGTGAAATGCTTAAACGCATGGAAATACGAGGTATCAATCAGGCCTTTATTACGCTGCATTGTGGACTCGGAAGTTTTCATAATATAGAGGTAGAAGACCTTACCAAGCATAAGTTAGACTCCGAACAAATGATTATTGGTGCTGAAGCTTGTCAGATAGTAAACAAAACTAAGACTGAAAGAAAACATATCTGTGCTGTAGGAACAAGTGTTATCAAGGCTACAGAAACAGCTGTTGGGACAGATGGATTGCTGAAAGAGTATGATGGATGGACCAATCGTTTTATCTTTCCTCCGTATGATTTTGGTCTTGCAGACTCGATGATAGCTAATTTCTATCATCCTCTTTCGCCCCTAATGATGGCAACAGCGGCTTTCGGAGGGTACGATTTGGTGATGGAAGCTATCGTCTGGCCGTTGAAAATGGCTATATGTTCGGGTGTTACGGCGATGCCATGCTCATCGTTAACGATTGATATGCACACTGTATATCTTGGCTTAGGCGCTAATATTGGCAACAGAAAACGCACCATAGAGCAGGCTATCGAACACATTAACAGTTCTATCGGGTCTGTTATTCGGCGTTCAAGTCTCTATGAAACCCAACCGTGGGGTTTCTCTTCGCCCAATTTGTTCATCAATGCAGCTGTTTGCTGCTGTACAGAGTTGTCACCGCACCAAATACTATTTTCTATTCAAAAGATTGAAAAGAGTTTGGGGCGCGTGTCTAAAACAAAAGACGGAGCCTATCACGACCGCATCATTGACATTGATATCTTGCTGTATGACGATCTCATTATCAGCGAATCCAACTTAAAAATTCCTCATCCGCTGATGTATGAACGTGATTTTGTGATGAAACCGCTCAATGAAATCCTTGAATAACAATATTTAATGAGGACGTGGTTCGTTAAATTAAGTTTGAAACCGTTTATTACAATCTTTAAAAAAAGTAGATAATAATAAACGGTTTTTGGTATTCTACCTAACCATTTCAAAGAGAATAATCTCTCATAGGTATTTTCTTTTTTACTTTTATTGCCGGACAAATCATAGATAAAAAGGCTTATCTTTTGGAGAATATGTATTTTATATGGCATTCTAATAAAATTTGAATATAATGAAA
Source organism: Hoylesella saccharolytica JCM 17484 (assembly GCF_000614205.1). Lineage (GTDB taxonomy): Bacteria > Bacteroidota > Bacteroidia > Bacteroidales > Bacteroidaceae > Prevotella > Prevotella saccharolytica. The sequence goes on along the minus strand of NZ_BAKN01000023.1, from coordinate 27,565 downwards.
AAAGGAGTATCCAACCTATAAGTTGTCAACTCCTTTCTTCAAGTCGGGATTACTGGAGTTGTACAATGAAAATTTAATTCTGTAACTGTTTGATAATCAGTAGGGTTTATTTATAAAAATAGTATAGGATCACCGAATTATTACCGACTTTTGTCTTGTATAATATCTTGATTATCAAATATTTATGTGATAATATAGTATAAAAATATGATAGTTTTTACACGAAATATCACCTTCCTTTTGGGAATAAAGGCACTATCTTGCAGGTATAACTTTTTTAGTAATCGCTTTCATCTCTGAAATATCTTCTATAAGTTTTGTTGTCAGCCTGTCTATTGTTTCCTGCTGGCTTTCTATAATTTTTTGCTGAAAATCAATAGTCTTTTGTAAATTTTCAGTAGCACTATCTTGATTTTTTTTTCCCATAATAAGCCAATTTGCATCGACCCATCCAAAATTTTCTATGATTTTTACTATTGTATCATAATTAGGGGCATTTTTTCCTGATACAATATTATTCGCTGTTGTCCACGAAATCCCTAACTTATTAGAAAACGTGGTAACTGTATGACCCTCTTTCTCAATAATTTGGGAAATTCTCTCCGTTATAGTCTCCTTTTTTTCATTCGATTTTATAGATAAATTGAGATAAACATTTGAAATATTCAAAGAAACATTTTTTTATATCAAATAAAAATTGCAACTTTGCGTCACGTAATAAATTTTACGCCACGAAAATAATAAAAATATTTGACGTGGCAATAAAAACAAAAAGAATATGGATTTCAAAGAGTATGTAAATTCGCTCCCAAATGAGCGTGACAAAGTGATGGCCGATTTAGCTATCCTTTGTCGGGTATCAAGCGTCACTGTTTATAGGTGGCTACGCGGGGATTTCGTCCCCGACCCATTAAAACGAAAAGTAATTTCCGAATATCTTAAGATACCGGAAAATAAATTATTTCCTAATGTATAACCAATAATAAGAAAATGAGAACAGCAGAATTTGAAAAGGCCATCTTAGATTTAGGTGGTGACATCGTAATTGATGAAATGAAATTAGCACATTCGGATGTTCGTCAAGTTAACGGACATACAGAAAGTTTGTTTATTATCTGGGATGAGCATGGTAGAGGATTTTCTGCCAGCAGAACTGGAAGCAAACAAATTTTCTTCACAGAGGATGAAGATGGAATCCCCGTCGAAATGTGTGGCGTACCTGTCAACCGTGACAGTACGTTCGATTTAAAATTTGAATGATGTACATCGATATAGATAGCCGCGGCACCTATTCTATCGTAGAATTAAGTAGAAGTGAATTAAATCTTCTACAACGTGCCCTTGCCACTTATGTCCGATACAACCTCGGGCATATTAAAAATGATGAAGTTTCAGCGATAAGGAAGTTTGATAATGAATTTAAAGCCGTAAGAAGATGAAGAGATTCTCGCAAAATAAGAGATGGACAAAAGATGATGCAGATTATATTCAGCGACATCTCGGGAAAGAGTCCTATGAGGATATGGCTGCCATGTTGAATCGCAGTCCGATGTCGGTAAGGCTCTATGTCCTACGAAAACGATTAACCGCAGGAGAAAAAGTAAAGCGAAATCTGTTGGTTGCGTTGTTGAACGTGAAATTCAAACATCCTGAAGACTTCAATCCCAATCGACTCTTTTATCAAGAGACTGGTATCGGACAGCGAAGATACTGGGATTTGTATTTCGGCAGGAAAGCCATTACGGGGAAAGAATATGTTGCCGTTGCAACATACTTTGGAATAACCCCGGACGAAGCCTTCGAATCTCGGCAGCTTGACCTTTTTAATGAATAAAATATGGTTGATAAAAATTTCATAGATAAAGTAAAAGGCGCACTGAACATTGTAGATGTCATAGAGTCTTTTACCCACTTGCATAAAGCCGGGGTAAATTACAAGGGCGTTTGTCCCTTCCATGATGATCATACCCCGTCGATGGTAGTAAGCCCGTCCCGGCAAACATATCATTGCTTTGTATGCGGAGCCGGTGGGGATGTTATTTCTTTTGTGCAGAATCATTTAAACTTATCCTTCACTGAAGCTCTTCGCTGGTGTGCAACGCAAGCCGGATTGGAGTTTCCCGTAAAGGAAATGACGCCTGAAGAAGAAGCAAGATACAAACAGAAGGAAGCACAGAGAATCGCCATCAATGCTGCAGCTCAATTCTTTCAGAATAAATTATCGGAAGCTGCATCGTTCTTGGAAAACCGCGGGTATGCACTTGATGACAAAACGCTTTCCGAATTCGGTATTGGGTACGCCCCGAATGGCAATGCTGCCATAACCTCTCTTACTGCAGCCGGCTATTCTGTTGACAGACTGAAGGAAGTGGATGTTATTGCCGTGTCTGAAGATGGGCGACCTTACGACCGTTTCCGGGATAGAGTGATGTTCCCCTTTTACGACCTGCAGGGGCATATTGTAGGTTTCTCAGGAAGAATAGTTAACCCTCGAGATGGAATCGGTAAGTACATCAATACCGGCGAAACACCTCTATTCACAAAAGGAAAACATCTCTTCGGACTTTATCAAGCCCGTAAATCAATAGGTCGAAAGGAATTCGTTTACCTTGTTGAAGGGCAATTTGATGTATTGACCTTGCATAAGGTTGGCGTTGAAAATGTAGTCGGCGGTAGCGGTACCGCATTTACCGATGAGCAGATTAGCCTTTTACTTAGGTTCACCAACCGTATCGTTCTGATTTACGATTCGGATTCGGCAGGCATAAAAGCATCGCTAAAAAATTGCGAAGCGTTATTGAAAGCCGGTGCGAGTGTGAAGTGTATACGCCTACCTAAAGGTACGGATCCTGACGAATTCGCCAAACAGCATGGAGAGAAGACAGGTGAACTTCTTTTGAATAGCACAGAGCCTTTTCCCAAGGCATTCAAACGAATGCTGATACCTCGTGGCAATGAGGATGAAACCGTCATCGTGGATGCGCAGAATACAATATGTAATCTTATCGCTTACGTCCAAGATGCTGGTTTGCAATTGGAATATATCCGAACGACCGCACAGGACTTTAAAGTGAAGATGGGTATCATTGAGGATAAGGTAAGGAACGCCCGGAGAAAGATAAAAGAGACTCTTCCGGAGAACAATGCGCAAAGTGGTATCTTTGGAATGGACTCTTTAAAAGAGAACCTGAAAAACGATAGCCCCGCCATCATTACTTCAGTAATGCAAGAGTTTCTTGATCAATATGGCGAGGAACCTGTTGTATATGTTTCCGGTTGTGCATCAGCCAACGATATTCAGGAACTTCGTAGAATTTATTGTTATTTTATTTCTTCTGATGCCGGATGTGGCATTAAGGAAGATGGCACAGAAAGCGACTACCTGAAATCTCTTGCTGAAATGTTCCGGGCTGGATTTTCGCTATCCATCGTGGATGGCGAGAAAACAGAGTTATTTTTAGATTACTACATTCGCCTACACGGTAAATTTATTGCAAATTATGGGGGCGATAAGGTACCACTTGTGATGCGCTGCGTAGAGTTGACCAGCTTTGCGGAAGATTCTGTTATCGTTGTTAACCGCGGCAGTTATTGCAACTTGCTGAAGCTAACGAAGGGACAATTTGATGAGATTCGTAAGCCATTTGTCTTAAAGCGCAAGTCTGCAATGAGAGTGAGCTTGCAAACCGATAATCTCGAAGAAGAGGACTTTGACGTAAATGATCCCCCGGATTATGTCAGAGAAAACGACGAATATCAAAAGATGTGGAAAGAGTGCGGGTATTACCCGCGTTTAAATAAAAAGAGTCAACCTGTTTGTTATATGTTCCGTAACAAGAATGGAAACGGTATGACGCTGGTTGCCGACTTCTTTATGGAACCGCTGCTCCATATCTTTTCAGACGATTTCGAACAGAATAAACGTGTGCTCCGAATTAATCGGAGATTCTATGAAACGCCTATATACATTGAGATACCATCCAAAGCGTTGCTCAAGATGTCTTCAATAGAAGAAGTGCTGATTAATTATGAAGCAGTCAACTTCAATGGTGAAGAGTGGCAATGGAAGGCGATAAAAACCTATATGAGCCGTCACTTTGTGATGTGTTCTGAAACGAAGGTATATGGAAACCAACAGTCCGATGGGATGAGTAGAAAACTCGACGAACAGTTCTTTGCTTTTGCCAATGGCATCTTCCACAATGAAAATAATGAGTGGAAGTTCGAGCCCGTTAACGAGCTGGGTGTTGTTGCTCACAATGACAAAAATTATTACCTTCCGGCATTCTCAACCATTTACGCCGGCAGTGGAAAGCAGTCTGATAAATATGAACTGATCAGCCAGCTTGTCTACAAGGAAGTGCCTGCCGAAAGAAAGGTCTCATTTGAAAAATGGGCTACACTGATGGATCAAGTATACAAAATAAATGACAATGGTAAATGGGCTGTTATCTTTGCTATCATGTGTGCCTTCAGAAGTAACATCCACTGTATTGACAGACTATTTACCGCCCCCTTCTTCATGGGGCCGATGTCTTCAGGAAAGACGCAGATCGCAATTTCTATTCGCTCGCTTTTTATTTCGCCCAATGTCCCCATATTCAATCTGAATACAGGAACCGACGCAGCGATGTCTACCATCATGGGGACATTCAAAGATGTGCCGGTTGTTCTTGACGAATATAACAACAAGGATATTTCGGACACCAAGTTCCAAGCTCTGAAAGGTATCGTCTATGACGGCGACGGAAAACAAAAACGAAAAGGCACATCCGGGCGAGAGATAGAGAACGACAAAGTCTTTGCTCCGGTTGTCATCTGCGGACAGGAAACGCCCCAGCGCGATGATAACGCCCTGATGAGCCGCGTGATTGTTTGCGAAGTTCCGAAACCCCGTAATCGTACACCGGAAGAAGTACGTATTTTCGAGGAGCTCAAAACAATAGAGGATCCGAATAAGATAGGATTATCAAATGTTCTCCTTGAAATTCTGAAGTTGCGACCCATGTTTATGGATCACTTCCGACAGCTGAAGCAAGAGGCTTATAACGAATTGAAGCAAGATGTAATCAATTCGGGTGAGATGGACCGACTCATGAAGACGGCATCGCTATTCTTGGGGACGGTAAAACTGATTGAGCAATATTCGCCATTAACCCTGCCCTTCAGCTATGCAGAGTTTTTCCGCATTGCGCAAGATAAAATCAAGTTCCAACTATCGCTTATACGGAGCACGGACAAGCTGGCCATGTTCTTCACGGCAGTGAATAATATGATTGATACCCGGCAAGTTGTTGAAGGGCGCGACTTCCTTATCGAGCAGCCTAAAAAAGTTACAGGAATGGATACTCGGGGCGAAAAACATACATTTACATTCGAACAGGATGCAAATATCATGTTCTTGCGCTTAAGTGCCGTCTTCAGTATCTTCGATAGAAACGGATACAATAATGAGGGCAGTACCTTATCTACCATCGAGCAGAATTTACGAAGTCACTCCTCCTATATCGGGACTGTGCCTTCACGTCGATTTACTTGGGAAGAAACCGAGGATGTTGCTCGTGCTGACTATGATGGTACCTTAGTAAAGGTTCGTAAGCCGAAATCCACGTCTACAAGTGCCATCATTATCGATTACGATAAATTCAAAGAGGCGTACAGCATAGATTTCCGTCGAGCTTATTCCGCAGAACCGGAGCCAACGCAAGAAGAATCTCCCGTGCCTGAAACTGTATCCACACCGGTAAATGATAGCCCGGATCTTCCGTTTGCACCGATGGACAACAATGATCAACCCTTTTGATTGATACAATGAAAACAATAAAGAAACCCATATTAGACGCTTGCTGTGGGGGCAAGATGTTCTATTTCGATAAAAACGACGAGCGTGTATTGTTCCAAGATATACGAAATATTGAAACAACGCTCTGCGATGGCCGTCATTTTAAAGTTCATCCTGATGTACAAGCAGATTTTACTGATATGCCGTATCCGGATGGAAGTTTCACTATGGTAGTATTCGACCCGCCGCATTTACTCCGTAATGTTGGTAAATCAAAATTTGCAGATATATATGGAAGTCTTAATTCTAAAGCAACACCCACAGGCTATCAACAAATTAAATATGGAGCCTTACCAAACTATGATTGGCGCAATTTATTAAGAGATGGCTTCGCAGAATGTTTCCGTGTTCTAAAACCAGGCGGCTTTCTTATCTTCAAATGGAACGAAACCGATATTAAGGTTTCGGAAATTTTAAAACTCACACAAGAAAAACCTATCTTCGGACATATATCAGGCAAGCGCGCCAACACACACTGGATATGTTTCATGAAAAAGAGATAAATCTCCATCCTGATATTATACATAAATAGTATATAATACCCCAATTTATCTATTACAAAGATAATAAAAAGGGGTGATATAGCCAAGGAAAAAGGCATATATTTTCTGCCAAAAAGTCATTTTTTTTCACCAAGTAAACCTTACTTATCCCTCAAATAAGTAAGGTTTTTTCATTACATTTTATCCAACCCAAATCGGCAAAAAATCCCCCGAACCCCCAAAAATCTAAAAAAAACTTCGAAAACACGAGTTTTGAAAATATTTTTCAGAAAAATTGCTTCCTACAATCCTACAATCCTACAAATTGATTTTCTTTCAAACTTATATAATTATATAACTATCTATATATCAATAAGTTATATGTAAATCAATAATAATGTTAGTTTGTAGGAAATGTTGTAGGATTGTAGGACGTTGTAGGAAATGGCTTTTTGGGGTAATTTTTATGTTTCGGAAAGTTCCATCCTACAAAATTACCCTTGTAGGACGTTGTAGGATGGAATTTTTCTTTGAAATAATAAAAGAAATATTTTATTTTATTTTGTAAATAGTTGATAATCAAGTATATTTGTAAACGGTAAAATCATTTGTAGGATTGTAGGACAGTAGGAAGCAAAAAAACGAAAAAAGAATATGGAAAAAGAAAAACGTGTGCGAAAGCAAATAGTGACCATCCAAATTGAACCCTACCTGGCCGAGTACATTTCGACAAAGTATGGTACTGATGGGGTGACTGGTGGGATAAGAATTCCTTGCACCAGCGACCTGTATTTTTGCCTTTGGGAGAATATGACAAAATGTCGTGCAAACCAAACTCCGCTCACCGATGGAAACCTGCGCATTTTTTTACCAAGTAGGAAAGCTGGGGTTGATGGTTCGCCATGGAAAGATCCTGCCTATTACAATCATCTTTCACCGACAGCGGTGAAAGAAATTGAAAACCATATTCGAAAGATGTTCAATTTTGAATTACACCGGGTATTGCTGGAGAACGAGGAGTTCGGACGTTCCAAGCGGAACCTTGATGTTATATACGACTTCATTCATGAATACCAACTGAAGTCGGTCTCTTCAGATGCATTACTGAAGAACTATTACCGATATCGCAATCGCCTCCGACCCAAGAAGGTGAGAGCATATAGAAAAACGACATCTGTTTAACATCATTTAATACAGACCCAACACCTGTTTTTGTCACTTAAAAATCACTGTTATGTTAGAATTCTCAAACCTTATCAGAGTAGAGCCGCTGTTTTCGGGTATTTCTCCGTCGAATAAAATTTACGAGTTAATGGCAGATGCATTTTCTTATATCCCGCAGTCGACCGATAATGAATCCGGTAATTATTGGAACTGCGATAAAACAATAGTTATCGACCTGCCTGATGCTGTTACACGTAAGTTTTTCTCTATTGAACGGAATGCAATAATCACGATAAAAGCCTCTGATGGTCGTTCGTTCAGTATCGGTACAAAAGAAATACCGGCACGTGTGCAAATATCGTCTAATCTCACATCTGCTAACCTCATAATCAAGTGTAAAATGCTGAAAGACCCCTTGCTTTAAGTCTTTTGCGTCACCTTATATAATAGGTAATTTCGCTCGAAAAAGATATTTCAATGAATGATTTACAGCAACTTCTTATCTCGGGCAAGCCTCTGTATATAAGTATTGATGGCTTTCGCCAAGCCATGATTGAAGCATTTCCTTTGACAGGAGAAATGCAGATGCCTGATGTACAAAATAAACTGGGGATATTAACTCCTGAACATCGAGAATTTTTGAATAAGCATTCGTGGTACCAACTGGAAACGCGCGAAACTCTCAAGGATTTATTGCAAGCCCTCTCTCAAGAGGATGAACAAGCATCTGTATCTATCACTACAGACTTCGATAGTGAAGAGTTGCCGGAAAATTCTATTGCTTACCACCGTGTTTGGGGGACAATAATGTCGGATAGTTATTGGTATTTTTCTTCCAAGCAACTCGAATTAGATCTGTTGGCTGCCGAAGCAAACCCGCAGATCACCTGCCACTTTCTCCATATCAATTCGCCCGGTGGTGCGGCTTGGTATCTTGACCGGCTCAGCGAAACATTCCGTAATTGTGAAAAACCGATTATAACACTTTATGAGCAGATGTGCTGCTCTGCCGGCTATTACATTGGTTGCCATGGCGAAAAGGTATATGCGCTGACCGCCAATGATTATGTAGGTTGTATTGGCACCATGTGCAGCTTCTATAATTTTAAGCCATACTTCGAAAAACTGGGTATCAAGTACATCGAATCCAAGGCCGATAAATCGGACCTTAAAAATAAAACGTTCGATGACTTGGAAAAGGGAGAGGATAAGAAGTTTGTTGATGATTTTTTGAATCCTCTTAACGAACAGTTCCTTTCGGAGGTACGCTCTCAGCGTTCCAAGCTGGCAGAACAAGATGAGAATGCACCGGTTCTGCGAGGGGAAACTTTCTATTCGAGTGAGGCAATGGAAATAGGTCTCAACGATGGAATGAGAACATTAAGTGAGGTAATAGCCGAAGCGGTTAGTATGGGTGCAAAATACTCGGAAACAAAGAATTTGAAAAGTGCCATTTATAATATAATTTAAAACTTTTATTTATGAATTTCAAAGAAAAATTGACAGCAGTCCTTGAGCTTCTTCATCTCAAGCAAAAATTTGAAGAGAAGACATTGACTAAAAACGAGTTTAACTCGATTGTGGCAGAATACCAGAAAAAGTATCAAACCACATTGAACGACGATCTTTCTGCCGAACAGGAATCACAGAAGGGTGCCGAGCAGGAGGCAGAAATGCAAACCATGCTCAATACCATTCAGGCTGTGATTGCTAAGATTAATCCGGCAGCAGAGACACCGGAAGAAACTGAGCAGCCCAAACAGGATGCTACGATTGCAAGTATTCTTGAGAGCTTGAACGGGATTCGTGAGGATTTCAAGGCGTTAGCTGCGAAGCCTGCAACGGATGTTCCGCAGCAAACCGTTAATGCATCGCCTTTGAGTATCAACGGTTTCGGTAATACATCGCAGTATCTCTTCGGTATAGAACATCCCATGTTCTCAATGAAAGATCGCTGGAATCAGATTGCAGCTAATCCTCGTGCAGCAGCTGCCATGCCGGAAGTAGATGAGCAGGTAGACGGCGTTGCTTTCTATAAAGCGGCTTGCGACTATGCCAAGAGTCTGAAAGCTCGGTATCAGTATCTGCAGCAAAACAAGATGCTCGATGCTCCTGCACTCGCTGTTGGTAAGTATGCCACCAACTACGAAGGTGTAGATAAAGCAGGTGTAGGCGATCAGTTTGTTGTACTGCGTCAGGATGCAATTATTGCCCGTGTACTTCAGTTGCGCGATGTAACGCAATTCTTCCCCGTCGCTTATGGCTATCAGGACCGTGGACTCGTCTTCAATGCATTCTTTAATGAAGTTTCTCAGGCTTATCAGCCCGGCGAAGTCTTCAAAGGCGGCATGAAGATCGAAAATCACATGGGTTACGTTGACGACGCCATGATCAAGATGGAGTGGGGACCCATGAAGGAACTTGAGCGTAAGTATATCGGTTATCTTAACAAGGAGGGTTCTGATCCCATTAAGTGGACGATGATTGAGTATCAGCTGCTCAATACGCTCACTACTGCACAAGTGGAGCAGAATAAACGCCGTATACGGGGTATCTATGTAAAACCGGAACAAGGGGTAGCGGGTAGTTCTCGTAATGCCGGTACCGGTGTTATCTACACTCTGCTTCGCTACGTTCATCAGTACGACATTAAACCGCATACAGATGAAACGTATCGCTCCTACACGCCGGCAACATTCCTTTCTGCCGTACAGGAATTCATTGCAGACGTTCAGGCTTCTATTTCTGAAGATATGGATCTTGATCAGCATTTCGTATATCTCAACAAGAATCATCAGGCTTGGTGGATAAAGAATGTACGTGCAGCGTATGGCAAGGATCACGACTTCACGGGCCCAATGGGTGCACTTAATGTGGTTCCCGATTCTACTATACGTATCATCTGGTTGCCTTATCTTGGCCAACTCCCGTTCATGATGTTGCACCAGCCGGGTAACATCCAGTTCCTGGAATTCGTTCCGGGCGAAATGCTCTCCATGAAGATGCAGGAGCAGATGGAACAAGTACGTGCATGGAGCACTTGGAAAGAAGGTTGCTCTGCCTCGTTCACCGGTCGCCGCTTCAACACGAAAGCTGAAATGGATGCCAATAACTACGAGTGGCAGCAAATCTTCATTAACCTCTTTGCTGCTACCATCACCGATAAGGTAGATGGCAACAATGGATTCTGGCAGATTACCGGTGCCACCACCACGCAGGAAACCTATACCGACATCGCAAATGCAAAGGTCGGTGTAGCATACTGCATCGAGGCTGGCGACGCAACGAAACTGCCGAAGATTGCAAAGTCTGGTAAGTTTGCCAATATTTCAGCAGCATTTACTGCAACAGCTGTCGGCGACTATATCATGGTAATATTGGGCAACGATGGTAACTTCCGTGAATTGGAGCGTTGTGTCGGTGGCAAACGCACCATCAACAAAGAGTTGCAACCCAATGTTCCGGGTGGCCGTTAAGTGTAAGCCATTTATATTTGTATAACTCAGATAGGGAGTCGCTTCGGCGACTCTCCATTAAAAACAAAAAAGAAAATGAAAAAAAATAATATTCAAAAAAGATTTAGAGCGTGCAATCCTACAAAAGGTTTTAATTACGCTAATCGCCAGGCACGCAACTTATTCATGGTTGTGTTTGCTCTCTTCGGTATCGTGCTTCTGTTGGGAGCACTTATTGACCATTCCGTCCTCTGCTTCGGTGGCTCCGGTCTGACGCTTGCATCCATGGTTGCCATTGGTAATGTAGATGATGTCTCCGATCGTGACACGCACGGGTCTGCAATTTCATACATTGCATACTTCATTGCTATCGACCAAATAGATCGTACAAAAGCATTTCCACAGCCGAATGCCACACGAGAGGTCGGTCCTGTTCCGTTAAAAGATGGTGAAGTCCCGCATTACTTCGAGGCGCACGATATACCTACTTTTACAGGAACAACAGAAAAAGGCGATATTACCACGACCGGCGAAAATAACTTTGTTATGATTATGGGTGGTGCCCGAGATATTCTCTATAACTTTATTGAAGAATATAGCGGCGGCAGATTTATCATCCTGTTCAAACACATCAAATCGGCACAGTGGTATATCATTGGTGAATTGGAACGTCCCATGATTCTGAACTCAACAGAAACGAAGGACGATAAGGATGGACGCTATACAACGCTGACATTCAAACGTAGTTCGGTAGATTTACCACTGAAGTATACGGGCAATCCGGGTGTAACGGCAGCGATGTCATTGGCTGCAGATACCAAGACTGTTGCTATTAAGCCGAACTCAAACACCTATAAGATTGTGAATGGTACGGCGGCAGCAGTGGCTATGGATAAGGTTTCCGGACTTACCAATGGCGATAAGGGTCGTTACATTACTTTGTTGGGTGCAGGAACAGACAAACCGGCTACCATTGCCGACAGTCTTGTTTTCGTTCTCGAAGATGGTGCGACCTGGACGGCTAAAGAAGGTGCCAGCATTACCTTCCGTGTCCTCGATACAAATACGCTCATAGAGGTTTCTCGCGTAGAAGTCTTATAAGTAATTTAGAATTGATAGTAGGTTCAATTGAATCTGCTATCAATTCTTGTAATCATTTGAATTTAAAACGGTTTTATATGCAAAGCGTAAAAAATAAATTGGCTCTGTTTAATTCTCTCCGCGAAAACGCTATGCCGGAGGTGGATTTGCAGCTGTTAGAACAGAAATACCCGCAACATCCCGATATTCCACGCTTCCGGTTTTGCCCGGAACGAAGTGCGGACGACATTCTTTTCACCCTCTTGGATTTCGCCACAGAAGATGAAATTATTGAAACAAGGAATAGTACTGAGAATTCGATAGATAAAACACCCAACCCCGCCGATAAGCCGTTGGATGGTGAAGGTGATGAAAACCCTACGGATGAAACACCCAACCCTGACGATAAGCCGTTGGATGGTGAAGGTGATGAAAACCCTACGGATGAAACACCCAACCCCGCCGATAAACCACTGGATGGTGAAGGTAATGAAAATCCGGAGGATAAAACCCGTAAAAGGAAGGCTTCTACGAAGCCAAAAAAAAAGAAAAAGAAGTAGTACATAAGGAGCAGGAATATTCCAATATTGATTGGGATAATCTTGCTAATCCGGATGTACAAACCGCTACCATCATCTATAACGACCGTATTAATACATGGCGTAAGATGAAGCAGCTCGACGAACAGTTGGAGACGAAGCCTACCGCACAAGCCGTAGCAGATATGGCAGAACTGCGCATCCGAAATCTTCAGGCATTCGCCGAGCTGCAATCATTTAATGATACGGGAAAATTTATTTGTAAACATCCTCTGCTTTTCGGCCGTTCCGAGATTGCACAACTAATCAAACTGCTGAAAGCAGACCCCGCAGAATTCTTACGTCAGCATAAAAATGTATTGGATAATATCAAGCGTTATCGGGCATATCTCAAACGTACAGAGCGAAAGGACCGCAGAAAGCAAGATAAACAAAACCTCGAGAAACATCAGGAGCGGGAAAGACTCTTTAAAATGGTTCTCGAACAACATAGTTCTCAAGTATAAAATTCTTCTTAACTTTAATATATATATCCCTTGCAAGTTTCAAAACTTCTTCTTATCTTTGCCTTGTCAAAAATTCTACAGCGGTACAGATGCCGCCGAGTCTCCTCGGCAGTTTTTGTATCCGAATATTTCGGAAAACAATACAGCTGCACCGCGTCGGGTGTGCGGAAACGCCTCCGGAAGTCCTGCTGTAGAGACTTTGACAACGCGTAGTGCAGCTTCTTTATGTCAAAAATCTACAGTTATGGCAACATTGACCATCAACCGCGCCACCCGGCGCACGCTCACCATCAAGGAATGGCTGAGCCGAAAGAATGAGAGTTTCTCCACCCTCTGCGGAGAAGAGTTCACCAACCAACATGTGCTCCTCGCACAACTCTATTGCATCGCGCTCATAGCGCTGTGCTGTGTGGCCGAGTGGCTGGAAGGAGGTGCGCTATGAATACCTCTCTCATCAATCTCAACGAAAAGGCATCCGAGACGTTGAATATGTTGCTCGACAGCGGCTACCTTGAAGAGCGTATCAAGAACATCGACAGCATAGAAAACCTCCTTATGGACCAGTGGCGAGACTTCAAGAGTGTTCAAGCCGAAACGGCTCTCACCTTCCTCGATACGCTTCGTTGTCTGCGTAAGGACTTCGGAACGCTTCTTGAGTCAGTCGCTCCCGAAGAAACCAGATAATAACTTCTTTTGTATTTAGTCGTTAATAGTTAGACCATTAAGGTGGCGGGGTGGCCTGCCGTGAGGCAAGCTACTCCTTTTGGGGCTTCAACGAAAAAGGCCGGAGCATTTCTGCCCCGACCTGCCATTTTAAGTTTGTCGTCAAACAATAACTATACAACGGCTATAAGTTTCCTGCCAATCTCATGCAGACCTTCTACGATACGCTTACGCTGCTGTGGGCGTGGTTTCTTTTTGCCGTTGGCATAGTGGCTCAACTGCCGTTCATTCACGCCCGATGCGCGGGATATAGCTGCAAGGCTGGCATACGGTTCACACGAACGGATAAGAGCAGCAGTGTCAAGATGGTAGTCAAACGCATAGTCGCCATTACGCAACCATTCGGGAACAATGTCACCATCGGCAATCATACCCTCTACGTGAAAGCGTAATGTTTCAGGTATTTCTTTCATCAACTCATTGTAGGTCTTGGCAGTAAGCACCACTGCACCGGGCACGTTGTCCCCAAAGCTCGCTCCAAAATTATGGTCGTACCATTCAATGTCTACTCTTATTCTTTCCATAGTTGTAATATTTAGATGTTTGTTTTTTGCGGGAAAAGGCGGGTGGCTATTTCCACCCTGCCTGTTTCCAAATGCTGTTCAATAAAAACTGGCTTAAATCTTCATTCTTATGCCCCTTTACTGTTACCTTTCCCGGCTTCGTTGGGTGCTTGAATTGCCGGTGATCCCCGTTTGTATTTAGATGTATCCATCCATCGGCTTCGAGCATCTTGATAACTTCCTTTACTTTATATCTTTTCATTCGCTGTATATTGTTATTGTTTGACAATACAAAGGTAGTAATAATAATACTATTACCCAAATAAAAGAGCAATAAAAAGTATTGCTTTTAATACTTTTAACTTTTCTCTATCGAAACTCTTCTGTCTTTTGCCTTCATCGCTTCTCTGTATATCTTTGTCTTATGAATAAAGACATACAGCAACTTCTCAGCCAAATAGCGGTTATGGTGAACCTCACCGAGGATGTGCGCGCCATCCTTGACAAACTTATCAAGCAAGCCAAGGAGGGAGACACCGATGCCGTGAAACAACTGCGTGAAATCGTGCAGAAAGCAAAGGAGGAGCAGCTACGTAAAGACCTCTTCGGCGTATGACACAACTTGATCGTATCGAGCAGATACACCCCGACCTTATCTCGCAGTTCTTTGCCACAGGCAAGTGCGAAGTAATACCGCAAGAACTGCAATTATTCTTGCAACAACTCCAGTGGGCGATGGAAATTTATGAACACGAGCGTAATATCACTCGTGCTGCACGTAAACTCCGACAGCGCATTACCGCCGAACAGCACATTAAGATAGAGGAGCGAACCTGTATGGCACGTCTCTACGAAGCCATCAATTACTTCTCCGTTGACAACAATGTTCCGATCAAAATATGGGAAAACCAGTATGCCAATCAGTTCGAAAACCTGGCCAAAATGTGTGCCCTTGCAGGTGATTATAAAACGCAGGGTAAATGTTATGAGCGTGCTCTGGAGTGTCGCCGCCGTGCATCGGAGATAGCTGAAGCCGACCGCGATCTCGGTGTTACTTTTATTTTTTCACCTACTATTACTGCAGAAGAACTCGGGTTCTCAAAGAAAAGTCTCAAAGAGATTGCTGCCAAACACAACGAGGGATTCTATATCACGCTTATCGATTCGCTTCCAATAGAAAGGAAAGAGAAAAAGCGTTTGCTCCGTGACTCGGATATACAAAACGCAGAAATATTACAAGAATTACCCAATGATTGAAAAGGAAAGCTCATCACAGAATTTTGAAAACTTCTTCCTGAACCACGTGCAGCTTCTTGCCAATCTGATAGATCCTAACATGCTCTATACAGAGTGGGCGCGTGCTACAGGAAAGACAGAGGGCGTCATCGTTCCAAGACTCATTCGTGTCGCGAATGATATGCCCGGCGAGTTGTCATTCTTGGTCCACAAGACATATGTTGCATTGATGACAAACGTATGGCCCAATATTCAGGCTTCATTCTCACGTCCCGTCATCGTGAATGGGAAGCAGCGCCCAATGCTGGAGTATGGAATTGATTATGTTGTGGGCGAGGCAAAATTACCTTCTCACTTTCGCCTTCCGCGCTATCCCGTTTCCTATGCCAAACATTCGGTTATCTTCCGTAATGGTGCGCACCTTCAGCTGGTATCTTCCGACCAGCCGGAAAGTGTTGCCGGACGCAACGCTGTTCATGCATTCATTGAAGAGATGAAGCATAACAGTGGAGAACGGCTCAAGTCCCGTTTGTTTCCATCGCTTCGCGGTGGTGGTGCCGAAATACGAAAGTCTGCCTATTACGAAGGGGTTACAGGTGTAAGCGATACCGCCCGCGTCGACTTGGGCGAAGATGACTGGTTCGAAGAGTACGAAAACAAAATGGATCAGCAGCTCATCGACGAGATTGCATCTGTGGCATTGGCTGTCAATGCATCTGCATACCGCCTTTTCACCATGCAACAGGAACTCCGACAGACGAAGAACCCTGTTTTGATAGAAAAAATACGCTTAGAAACCCAAAAGCAAAATGCGTTTGTCAATCGGTGGAAACCCAGACTGGCAGATATGCGTCGCAATGCCATCTATTACATTCGGGCATCATCGTTTTGTAATAAAGATATTCTTGGTCCCAAATTCTTTAAAACGCAGCTGGATACACTGGATATGGATGAATTTCTGACATCCATCTGCGCCATACGCCATAAAGAGGTGACAAACAAGTTTTTCACAACCTATGATAGAGAAAAGCATCAGTTTAAGGATAGCTATATTTACGATCAGATATTGAAGTTCGACTTAAAGAACAGCTTCACCCTAACGGCTCGTTACCTACAGCATTATGACAAAAATGAGCCTTTATATATGGGATATGACCCAGGCAACTTTCAATCGCTCATTGTTGCACAAAAGAAAGATTATGGGCGACGATTGGATGTCATTAAGGAGTTCTGGGCTTATATACCTGACGACCAGCAAAACCTTGCACAACAGGTTTATGCTTTCTTTGGTTCAGATGCAATCGATAAAACCATACATCTTTATCCCGACCGTGCCGGTAATAAAACAAAGGAGGAACTGGAACAGATAACCACCGACTCTCTTACAATGAAGTCTGCATTAGAGTCTTATGGTTTTTCCGTCATTCTCTATAATGAAGGGCAAGCAACGATTTACCACTGGCAGCAGTTTCGTTTGTGTCAACTGCTCTTTGCTGAAAAACTTCCATTACTACCAAAAGTACGGATAGATGAGAACGAATGCCCGAACTTGTGCAGTGCTATTCTTATTTCTCCGCTAAAGAAAACCAACGGAAAAATAGAATTGGACAAAAGTTCGGAAAAGAAAGAAGGACTTAAACGCCGCCCTGGACTCACTACCCAATTACCGAGCGCGGCAATATATCTGTTTTACGGTCTTTTTTCCGACATCATTAAAAAGGAATTAAGCAGCTATCCCGATAATCTACCCGAAAACGTAACGATTTAAAGGGCGATATGGTTTGAAAAGTAATACAATAAATCAATAAAATAAAGGAATATAGGAAATTATTTACAAAGGTAAAAAACTTAATTTATTGATATTCAATGTGTAATTGTGCGAGAAAATGAAACGAAAAATTTTAAGCGACAGAAGACACCACGCACCACTGAGTTTTGATATTGCAGTGCACCCATATAAAAGTATGGAAATATGACGCCGACTTCACTTTTCGTCCTTTGTTGCAAAGTTACAAAATCATAATTTCGCATCAATGGAAGAAACTTTCGTAATGAATGGTATTGATGCCATGCAGTGGGCACGTGAGATAAGTAAGTTACCTAATGGTAAGTTCACTCTTTGCTTCTTCCCTTATTCAAGGTCGCGAGGGGTGGCAGGAGATGAACTTATGGTTAAGGAAGGTTGCAAGTTTCGTGCTCGGTTACCGGAAGATGTTTTTGCGGTAGACTCTGAGAACTATTTCCTATTTACGGATCAAAATGGTGAGCCGAAGATGTGCTACAGAATACTCATCAGATATATGGGCTTTCCACAAGACGGCTTTAAATTGCATAAAATAAATTGGTTATGAACAACGATAGAATAGAGCTGCACGGTAATGCAGGAGTTTATATCACCGATGGTAATGTTCTTTCCTTACAAATAGGTGAAGGCGAGCAGCTGTTTGCCAATCCGGGACTTCTTATCCCTTGTGCAGGCGAACTTCAACAACATGAGCATCAGTGCTCAGTGTTAATGGTTTTCAGATATGTATGCGGGGAATGAACAATGCATTGTGCGATGAAGTAACGATGGAAATCAAGCAGAACCGCCTATTACCTCGCTTATATAATAAGGAGATAAAGATGCTGTACGGACACGGGCCTTGTGCGTATATGCAGACAATTAAGGATGGTAAACTCAAGAGAGAGTATGTATCCTTGCCTGAATGGGAAGATTGGCTCAATACCTGGCAAGAGCGGGGCATTGAAACCACAGCACAAGAGTTTGCTAAAGCCTGTATCAAAAACTTCTATTACTTTGGCGACTTCTTTGCAAAGTGGCGTTTCTCTCGGGGTAAGCGTCTCGGCATGATGCCGGTATCAGGTTTGGAGATATTAGAGAATAAACATTGTCGCCTGGCAACAACCCGACAGGATGTGGCATACGAGCAAATCTATTATAGCGATTTCCGTCATATAGCTGTTGGTCGATGGACCTACGGACTTGGGAGTTATAAGATCTACCCCAAGTTCAATCTTTCGGATGTAGACAGTTACAATTTTGCCGCTGTATCTCACCATCGAGAGAAATCTGTCGATGAATTCTACGGCGTGAATGAGACCCATCAGGGTGCTCGTCCCTACATTCAGGGTAGCAATCAAACGGCAGGGTACATCAATTCATTCTTAAAAAATTCATTAGCAGCAAAAATTCATATTATCATACCGAATGCATGGGTAGTGAGCAAGCGGAACCAGCTAATGAAGCTCACAGAAGAAAATAAACGCCGTGCGTCCAAGAAAGAGGAAATGATAAAATACAACGGTATTGAGATTGGAACGGAATATCGTGAGTCTTTATTGGTCGAGTATATGCGATTAGAGTTGCGCAAGATAAGCAATTACCTTAGCGGATCCGACAATCAGGGCAAGGCCTTTTCTTCCATCTCGTTTTTTGAAGGAACGCAGGAACAGCAGTGGAAAATCGAAACGATTGATCTCAAATATAAAGAATACATCGAGGCACTTATCGCCTACGATAAACGTAGCGAAGAAGCCTTACTCTCCAGTGTCGGACTCGACGCTTCTATCTCGGCCGTTAGTAAGGACGGCGTGATAAGTAAGTCGGGTTCCGATGCTTACTACAATTACCTTATATATATAATGTCGCTCACCCCTGAAGACGAAATCTGCGCCGAACCTTTCAATTTGTCGCTCAAGCTAAACTTTCCGAAGCTATACAGACAGGGATATCGCATAGGCTTCTATCGTGAGGTGCCCCAGCGACAGGAAGATATCTCACCCAAGGACCGACTTAACCAGCAACAGGCATGAATATTTTAAGAACCATTTTCAAAGATCTCTCTACCTTTACCCGGTATGCGCCCGGCGTAGAGACAAACATGAGTCTTGATGATCTTCAGGCTTCAGGACTTACCGCCCGTAAGCGAGTAGAATCCATCATTACGGCAAAGGTTTTTTCCGCTATATCGGAAGAACCTGACGACGCCCCGCTTCTCGACGCCCTGCGCTCGGGAATGGCCAATATCACCATGGCTACGCAGCTTATCTTCGACAGCATCTCCCGGCGCAAAAACAATGTGGATGTCTACAAATACGAGTTGGAAGCGATGAAACGCTCCTATATGGAGAACTATTCCAATGCCATGAGCACCATCGTTCAGCTGCTCACGGATAAAGAACCCGCCAAAGACGAAACCGATACACCGGTAGCTCTGTGGCGTACATCCCGCTACTACCGACTTATCGAAAGTTGTCGAATCAAATCTGCCGACGAGTTCGATACCATCTACCCCATCGATTTATCTTACCTCTTCTTCTTCCGACTTATTCCCCTTCAAAAAGAAACGCTCGACGAACGGCTTTCCGTTTATTACGATAAGCTGACATCGGATAACCGCGCCCATCTCGAGCCGGGGCTGCAGCTCGCGCTTGCCAAGAAAACCATTGCAAAGGCGCTGCGCCGCTTTGATGTGTTAGAGTTTCCGCCCACTATTCGCAATCTCTTCGACGATAATAAGGCATTCCGACATGGCTCTACCGAGCATGATGCGCTTATCAAGCTGGCAGACAGATTGGACGACGAAGCCGAAACGCTCATCAAAAATATGGATGCGCTGCTCTCTACCGACACTACTCCTGATGTCAGTTCCTATTCCGCCTATAACCGTCCCGACGACAAAATCATCATGTTTCCATGAAAAAAGATATTCAATTGCTCTGCAACGGAACCGTCCATACTATTCCCAACCGGTGGGAGTCGCTTACCTCCGCGCACTTCCTTCATCTCGTCGCCGATTTCCTTCGAATGGCTGCCGGGCAGATTTCCGTTGGCGAGGTGCGTATCAATTACCTTTGCGATATCATGGGGTGGAACAAACGCAAGTTTCACAACGAAGAACAAATTGCCAATCTCGTCGCTATCTCCGAGCAACTTACCTTCATGTTCCGTATCAACTACCCCGATAACAATGCCGTTCTCGAAGGGCTTACAAACGAGATCTACGAGCGGTGCCGTCGTGTCGACCCCTACCGACTCAACCATCCGTTGGCAAAGGTCCTCCGCCGCTTAAATTATCAATATGTCGTCGACTTGTGTTTCTGTGCGCAACTGTTGCCGTCGCTGGCCATCGGCGATAAAGTATATCGGGGCTATGGCATAGCTGCCGATTATGGACAAATCACCTGTTCGCTCACAGCCCTTCAGTACATCGAGGCGCGCGAACTCATCGAACGGGGCGAATCTGCCCTTCCGCTCATGGCAGCCATTTTGTATTTTCCCGAAAAAGAATACAATTCCGAGCGGGCACACCTCTTGGCAGATACATTTGCTAAACTCCCTATTGAGGTGCTTACGGCGGTTTCCTTCAATTTTCAGGCTTTCAATAATTACCTGTTCTCCTGCACTTCGTTTTCCCTGCTCACGAGGTTCGCACCGCGCAAAAGCCGTCCTATCACCACCGATGCCGTCGATGCGCTGTACGATCTTTCTAAAGATGGACTGGGCGACGCCCGACAACTCGAACAGATGAATGTGCTTACCTATTTTAAAATACTGCGTAAAAAAACCATCGATGCCGTTAAAGAAATGAAGAGCATCGGGTGGAATAAGCTTAAAATTAGTAATGAGGTGGGCTTGCCCGTCTCCGTTATCGATGATATATTATGATTAAAGAACAGTTCCTTTATTTCGCCCGTTATCCCGCCAAATCCGGCATTCGGGCTATACTCACCAACGGCAGCAGCGATTTTCCCGGCTATGCCGACCTGCTTTCAGCACTCGATGCCTTACCCGAACAGTCGCGCGTCCCCGAGATAAACAATTATGTTTACGGGCAGTCTTTCGAAGAGCTCCAGCAGCGTATCAGCCGTCTCGTAGGCTCGTTTCTCTTTGTCGACTATGGCGAATTCGACATGTCGGGCGATAAAAGCCATTCCTTTCGTCTCACGCAACGCATGGCGATAACCGTTGCCTTCAAAATGCCCGAAAGCAGATGCCGGGGAATATATGTTAGCGTCCGACACCACGCTTCGCCTGCTCTCAAAAGTGCATGCCGGGCTTTTGGCAGATGCCGAAGCGGGCGATGTCGAGTGGCTCTCCCCCAGTAACTTCGATAATGCCGAGCTGGCTCCCTTTGTTGCCACCGAGCTTCATTCCGTCGGGTGGACGCTCATGCTCTCCTGTACTTCCCCCGACGGGCTCGGTACGCACGCGCTTTACCGGTCCTTTGTCCGCCGCCTGTAATCTCTTAGCTTTGTATCACAATCAAAAGTTCGATAATATGAAAATTCGTCCAATGATATTCCTCGTTTCCCTGCCACTCTCCATTGTGGCCGATTTTTCCCGGTATCTCTTCCAAGATTGGGAGTTTGCCAAGTGGATAGGCATCGCCGTTGTGCTCGACACAATTCTCGGCTTTATCAAGCATCTGCTTCAAAAAGATGCCTCGAGCGACTCGTTTTTTTTCCAAATTCGGTAAAAAAATTGCCATTTACATTGTTCTTCTTATTCTTTCCAACATTCTCTCCAACTATACCGTTCAGGGCAGTCCCGTCGGGGCTACGCAGTGGATAGGCACCTATCTCTGTGTTTTCATGATGGTGCGCGAAGGCTTTTCCGTTGTCGAAAACATACAAGCCATTTATCCCATCCTCCCCGCGTCGTTTGTTAAGCGGTTCAAAGATTTTAACGACAAAGGCGAGTATATAAAGAAAGACTAATTATGCCTACACCCTTACAAATTTCCTTCGCCCGTTCCATCTATGCGGCAGCCCTCCGTGCTACCGACATCGCCCCCGACTTTGTTACGGCACAAGCCATCCTCGAGTCGGGTTGGGGCAAGTCCCGCGTCGGCAGATACAACCTCTTCGGCATCACACGCGGCAGCAACTGGAATGGAAAAACGGTGTTGGTGCTCACGCACGAGTATTTCAATACACCCAATCGCACGTTCACTCCGCCCGAGCGGGTGGTGTCTGTTAAATGTACAACACCCGGTCGATGGTATTACACTGTCTACCGGCTCTTTAAAGATTTCGACTCGCTCGAAGCCTGCCTGCGTGAGTATACCCGCCTGTTGCAAAAGCCAGGCTTTGCCGACGCATGGCCCCACCGGCACGATGCCCTCGAGTTCGCCCGCCGCATCTGCGATAACATGGGCAGCAAATACGCCACTTCTCCCGTCTATCTCACACAAATCACCGCACTCATCAAAACCGTCCGAAATATATGCGTCTCAAAATCACCCTCTCCGTCTTCTTTATCCTCGTCGTCGCCCTCGCCGTTACCCTCACCCGGCTCTTCCGGCAAGCCGAAGAAATAGACCGCCTGTCTGCTAATCAAAATATCCTCCTACATAACGGTAGGGTAGAGCTCAAACAAACCTCCGACGGCAAAAGTGCTGCCGCCGTCGAAGCGTTAACGCTGCGAGTGGGTGAACTCTCGCGCGCCGGCGACTCACTGCTGCAGGTCACGCAAGCCCTGAAAATCAAAAACCGTCGTCTCATGTCGCTGGCGCAGTCTGTTGGTGCCACACACGCCGCCGTTCGCACCATCGTTCGCGATAGCATCGTCCGCCTGCCCGGGCGTACCGACACCCTCCCCTGTCTCGCCTATCACGATGCCTGGTTGTCGTTCTCCGGTTGCATCCGTGCCGACAGCTTCGTCGGCGACATTCACTCGCGCGACACGCTTAACATTGTCGTCCACCGTGTCCCTCGCCGTTTTCTCTTTTTCCGCTGGGGGTGCAAGGCTGTCAAGATGGAAGCCGTCAGCAACAATCCCCACACCCGCCTTACCTATCTTCGATATATCCGATTTACGCAATAATAGTTCATATCTTGTTAAATGCCTTGTCTTCAATAGGTGTTACTTTTAGGTTTTAAGTTTGTAATTCGAATAGCAGAGGGTCGACGTAGTGATACGTCGACCCTTCTTATTTTGTAGCGCAATAAAAAGTGCGCTACGTAAAAAATATAAAAAATGTTTGGTGTTTATTCTTTAACTTCATACTTTTGTACACCAATAAACTTACAGAACCGTTTTTCTATACAACTCACTTCAATTTTAAATAACAATAAGTACATAGGCTTATTCACATATAATGGTACTTACAAGTATAGACTTTGCTAACATATTGAGAAATATGGCATTTAGTCGCCATATGGTCAATCTCAATAAAACACAGGTAAATAAACTTTTGTTTATGTGTTACGGTTTCTACCTTGCTTGGTCTGGTCAAAACTTTTTGAAGAAACACCTAAAGCATGGCCGTACGGTCCTGTGTTTCCCAATGTTTATAAAAGATATTCTTTTTTCAATATTCCTATATATATAGATGAAGAGAAAAAAAGAACTATTCGATAAAAATGTTCTTGCTAAAAATATTTGTACCCAAGTCATTGATAAATACTGTCGTGTTAGTGCTTACGACTTAAGTATGTGGTCTCATCAGCAGGGAGGTCCTTGGCATCAAACTGTTTTTGGCGTCAATGGAAACGAAAACTCTGGTTGGAACAAAGAAATCAGTAGCGAACTTATCAGGCAATACTTCAGTCGGAAATGATATGGAAAAGAAAAACACACCTCAAACGGCTAACAATCAGAAGCAAATAGATTTATCCGACTTCCCATCGGGTAAGTCTGCTGATGAAAAAATACCGTATAAATGCTTCTTTTTCAAACTTTGGTATAATTTTATATACCTGTTTAAAAATCCGTTTAAAAAAAACAAGCGAGAACTTAATCTTCTCGAACAGGTCGAAGTGCTTATCAACACCGGTGAGGGCGAAAACATCATTACCTATTGCGAAAAATACATTTATCTCCATCGTATAGTTGAAAATACGCGGGCGCGTCGACGATTAGAACGTTGGATCACGCGTCTTATTTCTTCGTATCTCCTTTTCGTTTTTGTTCTTATAGCACTATCCTATTTACTCTCTTGGAATCTTCATCTGGGGGTTATCATTACCATTCTTTCTACAACAACGATTAATATCGTTGCGCTAGGATATATTCTCGTTCGGGGGCTTTTTCATGAGCACGAAGAAGAAGATATTAAAAGAGAAAACCCCAGGGAAACTAGTCACCCCGACAACGGATAATTAAAAATCGGCGCGCCGCTGAAGGTATACAATAAGTCCCGGTTCTCTACATTACCGTTGGACAAAGTCGCCACTGGACTTGTGGCGCATTTATAGCCCCGCCCCTATAAGGAGGGGCTTTTTCAATACCAAATGTTAAAAATGCAATATAGTGTAAAATAACTCACTAAAAATTTGCATAGTGTAAAATAATACACTATCTTTGTAGTGTCAAATAAAAATAGTTACAATATGAAGAAAGAAATCACAAAAGAAGAAGATGAGCTGCTCGAAGCCATCCGAAATTACAAAAGAGCTTTTCCTAACGG
Organism: Hoylesella saccharolytica JCM 17484; assembly: GCF_000614205.1. GTDB lineage: Bacteria > Bacteroidota > Bacteroidia > Bacteroidales > Bacteroidaceae > Prevotella > Prevotella saccharolytica. The sequence continues at coordinate 2,619 of NZ_BAKN01000023.1, read as the reverse complement.
AAGCGACAACTTGCTTGCCTATGCAAGAGAGCTTTTTGAGAGAATGATTTTAAATTAACAACTTCCCCCACCTCGCAAGGGGTGGGGGTAAAAAACAACAATATGGGACGTAATATGATTTTAACAGAACGAAAAACAATGAAAACGCAATTAAGCGACATTCTTGTTTCAATCTCATGGGGAGTGTTGGCGCGCGACTATTTCACCAAGTCCGCCTCATGGTTTTACAATAAATTCAACGGTATTGATGGAAACGGAAAACCTACTGATTTCAACCTCGAAGAGCGCATCAAACTCAAGGGTGCACTCGTCGACCTTGCCGAACGCATCCGTCGAGCTGCCGACAGTATTGAAGTATAGGCATGGGGCAGTAACTTCCCCAATTTGACAAAAGCATCTGCCGCCTACAGATGCACACCGCCCCCTCACAAAATTGTGAGGGGTTTTATTTTTAAAATACATTTCTTTTCATATCTTTGCAATACTAAAAAACCTAAAAACCTATGGACTTTAAAGATCTAATTAAGCAACTTGCTGAAAAAGTAAATCAGCAAAAAGAAAGTATCCTTACAGAAGAAGCAACCAAGAACGCATTCATTATGCCTTTTATCAATGCGCTTGGCTACGATGTGTTTAACCCGTTAGAAGTTGTTCCGGAGATGGATTGCGATCTCATTAAGAAGAAAGGAGAGAAAATTGATTACGCAATTATGAAAGATGGATCCCCTATTATTCTCATTGAGTGTAAGCACTGGCAGCAAGATCTATCACTGCACGACACGCAACTCAAAAAATATTTTGTTGCCTCTAAGGCAAAATTTGGACTACTCACAAATGGTATCCGTTATCTCTTCTATACCGACCTTGAGGACCAAAATATTATGGACGAAAGGCCATTCTTGGAAATTGATATTGCCGACATCAAAGACTACCAGCTTGAGGAACTCAAGAAGTTCCATAAGTCTTATTTTGATATTGACAACATTTTAAATTCTGCCAGTGAGTTGAAATATTCCAACGAACTGAAAAAGATTTTTGCTGAAGAGGTAGTCAATCCCTCCCCCGAAATTGTGAAGTATTTCACAAAGAAGTCTACGATGGTATCATCACATCTAAAGTGCAAGAGCAATTCTCTGAATTGGTCAAGCGTGCAATCAATAGTTATATCAACGAAGCTATTTCTAAACGTCTGAAAACGGCGCTCAGTTCAGAAGAACAACGGGAAGCATCAGAAGCAATCACCGCGTCTGCCGATGCGGAGCAGAATGAAACGGCATTGACGGGTGCAGATGGCATTGTCACCACACAGGAAGAACTTGATGCCTTTAACATCGTCAAAGCCATTGTCCGCAAATCGGTCGATGTCTCTCGTGTCGTTTATCGAGACGCTCTTACTTATTTTGCTATCTTGCTCGACGATAACAATCGAAAACCGATATGCCGTCTGTATTTCAATGCAAAAAGCAAAAAGTATATATCAACCTTCGATGCAAATAAGGTCGAAACCAAACACGAAATCTCAGACCTTAATGATATCTTTAATCTTGAAAATGAGTTATGCGAAATTATAAAAGTATACGATAATAAATAATAATCCTAAAATCAAAATGAAAAAGGCCATTTTAACATGTGCGCTAATAGTTTGCACATTTGCAACTTTCGCACAAAAACCATTAGAACTTAGTGTCGTAATCAAGGCTGATAGTATTCCAGCGCAAACACTTTACGAGTTAACAAAAAATTGGTTCGCACAAACCTATGTTGACTCTAAGGCAGTACTAAAAGACGATAACCCTGGTAAAGAACTTACTGGAAAAGGTTCCTTAGTCTTTGCTGTCGGGATGATGTACTCAAGCATAAATGGGTATATTGATTATCTTATTGATGTGCAATTTAAGGACGGACGGTTAAAGTTTACAATGAACAACTTTCGTCATCGTCCAGATCATACAGCAGCGTTTAATAACTATATGGGCGTATTGGTAGATTCGTTACCGAAAGACCTGAAAACGATAGGTGTCACGGGGATGAATAGAAAAGCGTGCTACAAGTGTTTCTTTAAGGACGGGTTACCTTTGTGCAAGAAACGCTTTGAAGAACTCTCAACAAGTCTTAAAGCATTCATCGCTAAACGAGAACTAACAAAAGACGATTGGTAACTAATTAATAAGGAGAACGGGAACTTTTCCCTCCCTTTATTTAACAATCATAAATTAATCCCCGAAATCTTTTGCAGGTTTCGGGGATTATTCATATCTTTGCCGATGCTTACAATTGTGAAATTATTCACACCGTCGAGCGTCGGTCATCGCTCAGCACATTGCATGGGCTTTTTTTATGCCTACTATAATATTGGCGGTTGCCATTCCGTAATCAGATAAGCTCTTCGGGTGAAGTCACGATTGTAAGCAGCGGGATGTGCAGCCGCTTTCTGCATCTCTGTCCCGGCAGTTCCGGGAATGCTTATAATCGTGCAATATGCAACAATCAATTTCTATTCGCCCCGCTCGGCGGGCATTCTCCATCAAGGCATGGCTGGGCAGTGCAAAGCGAAAACTTTTTTCGCCATTTTCTTGCACAGTTCATGGCAAGTACCTATCTTTGCCATGTCAAAATTTT
>NZ_BAKN01000024.1 GCF_000614205.1 Hoylesella saccharolytica JCM 17484 | reverse complement strand
GTCCCAACTTGGGATTTGCACTCTCCCGAGGGTGAACCTCTCGTCCCAACTTGGGATTTGTGCTCTCCCGAGGGTAAACCTCTCGTCCCAACTTGGGATTTGTGCTCTCCCGAGGTGAACCTCTTGTCCCAACTTGGGACGGTGCCCTTCCCGAGGGTGACTATTCCGTCCCAACTTGGGACGACTACTATCTTTTTCGCCACTCTCCCTGCTTGCTTGTTGTAGGAAAGGTGACGATAAGAGCGCTTTCAGAACAGAGGTTTGCCCCAGAGATTGAAGCTTGTTTCCTCCACTTCTTCTTCGTTGCCGAAGCATCTTCCGAACCAAAACAAGGATAAAACATTAAAAGTGCGCAAAGAAGCAATACTTCTCTGCACACTTTCTAACAATATTCTATATGTATTTACAAAATACATTGCTTTCAGCTTCCTTGTTATCATTGATGAAATATACCTGTTCTGTTGTGTGAAAAGAACATGTCTTTTTCTGGTAGACGCGACAAAGATATAACGAAGTTTTAGAATAAGCAAGTATTTGTAACTAAATTATACATTTAGTAACTGCGTGCTATGATAACCCGATACTTGGCAGACTTACCGCTTACCATATCGATGCCCTCGGTTTGTTCTACTCCGAAAGGTACACAGCGGATGGTAGCTTGCGTTTCTTCTTTTATCTGCGCTTCGGTTTCTTCGGTTCCATCCCAATGGCATAAGAAGAAACCGCCGTCTTTGATGCGCTGCTTAAACTCGTCGTAGTTGTTGCACTCGTAGATATGTTGGTCGCGATAGGTCAGTGCCTTGTTGAAGATATTCTCCTGTATGTCGTCTAAAAGAGTAATAATACGCTCTGCTAATCCGTCGAAGGTTACGGTTTCTTTCTCTAACGTATCGCGCCGCATCAACTCGACTGTATTGTTTTCAAGGTCGCGACTCCCATAACAATGCGCACAGGCACACCTTTAAGTTCGTAGTCAGCATACTTAAAACCTGGCCGTTTGTTGTCCGAGTCGTCGTACTTAACTGTTATACCCAACCGTTTCAGTTGTTCGACAACCGGCTGCAACTTATTGTTGATGGCCTGCATCTGTTCTTCTCCACGCCCAATGGGTATCATCACTACTTGAATGGGTGCCAATTTGGGAGGCAATACAAGACCGTTATCATCAGAGTGGGTCATAATGAGGGCACCAATAAGTCGGGTACTTACACCCCAACTGGTGGCCCAGACATATTCTTGTTGGTTCTCTTTGTTAAGGAAGGTAACGTCGAACGACTTGGCAAAGTTTTGTCCGAGGAAATGACTTGTTCCACTTTGCAACGCCTTTCCATCCTGCATCATTGCCTCGATGGTATAAGTATCCAATGCTCCGGCAAAACGTTCAGTTTCGCTTTTCACGCCCTGCACTACGGGAACCGCCATCCATTGCTCGGCAAAGTCTGCATAAACATGTAGCATCCGCCTTGCCTCTTCTTCAGCTTCCTCGCGTGTAGCGTGAGCCGTGTGTCCCTCTTGCCAAAGAAACTCAGATGTACGGAGGAACGGACGTGTACGCATTTCCCATCGCATGACGTTACACCATTGGTTACACATCAAGGGAAGATCACGCCATGATTGTATCCAGTTTTTGTAGGTGTTCCATATAATAGTTTCGGACGTGGGGCGAATAATCAACTCTTCTTCCAATCGAGCAGCCGGATCTACCACTACTCCGTTACCACTTTCATCCGATTTTAAGCGGTAATGTGTCACAACGGCACATTCTTTGGCAAATCCCTTTACGTGCTCAGCCTCTCGAGAAAGAAAAGATTTGGGAATGAGCAGTGGAAAATAAGCGTTTTGTACACCCGTTTCTTTGAACATCAAATCAAGCTGATGTTGCATCTTCTCCCATATTGCATATCCGTAAGGTTTGATGACCATACACCCGCGCACGGCAGATTGCTCAGCAAGATCGGCCTTTACCACCAAATCGTTAAACCATTGACTGTAGTTCTCGGCACGCTTGGTTAATTCTTTAAGTTCTTTCGCCATTGTTATGTTTATTTATTTGGCTTGCAAAGGTAAGCTAAAATGCTTAAAGCACAAAATTGCAAGGGGGTATTCTTGTTTGAAAGCTGTTGGCCCGATAAAATACAACACGTCGAACCCAAGAAAAGGTAAAAGAGACACATGGATAGAAATAGAAAACTCCACATTCTCTGACAATTAACTGTCGAAAATGTGGAGTGTAACGAGAGCCTCTTGTCGGATTCGAACCAACGACCCCGAGATTACAAATCACGTGCTCTGGCCAACTGAGCTAAAGAGGCGGGGTGGGTAAGCTACTTGCATCGCGTCGCTACAACCAACTACCTTTGCTACGTTCCCGTCCTGGAGGATTCGAAGGGAGCTGACCGCACAAGACTTACCCATTTCGGCTGCAAAGGTATATAAAAACAATCAGAAAAATGATGACATACAGTATATTTTTATCAAATAGATATTAATAAAAATGTTTCCGGTGCATGATATGCAAGCACAAATAATCACTTTTAGGTAGAAATATTTGGTGTAATCAGGTACTAAACATACTAACATATAGGTATTTTTATGAAAAGGAAGAACGTATAAAGACTGTAAGCACTGAAAATATTATAACTTTGCTACACAAGAAAATATTTATATCTGAATGAGATTATCACAACTGAAGACAGGAGAACGGGGTGTTATCGTTAAGGTGTTGGGGCACGGTGGATTTAGAAAACGCATCGTTGAAATGGGTTTTATCAAAGGAAAAATGATTGAGGTATTACTCAATGCACCTCTGAAAGACCCGGTAAAATACAAACTCTTAGGTTACGAAATCTCATTACGGCACGATGAAGCTGAAATGATTGAGGTTATTTCCGTAGAAGAGGCTACCGAAATTGAAAGAAAGCAGCATAAAATGGAAGAAGATCAATCCACAGAGTTATTGGGTATTGATCAACAACAAAATATTGCGCACAAACCGAATTCCAACCCCTCATTTACCTCCTATTCACACACATCTTCTACTTCTCTTTCAGCTAATACACTGACTGATAACCAGCTTCGCGAAGCTGCTTTGGCGAAACATCGCATCATCAACGTAGCATTGGTGGGAAACCCCAACTGCGGTAAAACATCGCTTTTTAACTTCGCATCGGGTGCACACGAACGAGTAGGCAATTACTCGGGAGTGACCGTCGATGCTAAAGAAGGCACAGCCTATTTCAACGGATACGAGTTTCATCTCATAGACCTTCCGGGTACTTACTCGCTTTCGGCATACAGTCCTGAAGAGCTTTACGTGCGTAAACAAATCATTGATAAAACGCCTGATGTGGTTATCAATGTACTCGATGCCAGTAATCTGGAGCGCAACCTATATCTCACCACCCAACTAATTGATATGAATTTGCGTATGGTTTGTGCACTGAATATGTTTGACGAGTTTGAACAGCGAGGTGATAAGTTGGATTATCACCAACTAAGTCAGCTTTTCGGTGTACCTATGATACCTACCGTCTTCAAAACCGGTCGCGGTGTGCAAGACCTTTTCTATAATATTATTGATCTGTATGAAGAAGATTCTTTGCAAGGGATGCTAAACAAAATGGCGCGACACATCCATATCAATCACGGACAATATATTGAGAAGGCCATTGAGAGTATCAAAATACCTCTTGAGCACAATCCGGAAATACGACACAAATATCACACACGTTATCTTGCCATTAAACTGCTGGAGAAAGATAGTGAAACACAAACAGCCCTCGCAACTTTAAAGAACATTGATGAGATAATTACCACACGTAATAAAGCCGTCGCACAACTTGAAGCCGACGTTAAAGAAGATAGCGAAACGGCATTGATGGATGCCAAATATGGATTTATTCACGGTGCTCTAAAAGAAGCTGGATTCAAGGAAGGAACAGCACTTGACACGTATCGCATCACACACATCCTCGATGCCATTATCACACACAAGTATCTGGGGTTTCCCATCTTCTTCTTCTTTCTATACGTCATGTTTCAAGTTACGTTTACCATAGGCCAGTATCCTATGGACTGGATTGAGCAAGGTATTACGTGGCTCGGTCAATGGGTAAGCACCACCTTACCCAACGGTCCTGTTAAGGCTATGCTGGTCAATGGTATTATTGGCGGTGTGGGTGCCGTTATCGTCTTTCTCCCACAAATTCTCATTCTCTACTTCTTCATCTCGTTTATGGAAGATAGCGGATACATGGCACGCGCAGCATTTATTATGGATAAGCTGATGCATAAAATGGGACTACATGGCAAATCATTTATCCCACTAATTATGGGATTTGGATGCAACGTACCTGCCGTAATGGCTACACGAACCATCGAAAGCCGTCGTAGTAGGCTTATCACCATGCTCATTCTTCCGATGATGAGCTGTTCTGCTCGCTTACCTATATATATTATGATTACAGGAACATTCTTTGCCCTGGAATACCGTTCGACCATTATGATATCGCTTTATGTCGTGGGTATACTGATGTCAATGGTAATAAGCAATATTCTCGGTCACTTTGTAGTGAAAGGCAATGATACGCCATTTGTGATGGAACTGCCCCCATATCGTTTTCCCACAAAGAAAGCAATAGCCCGCCATACGTGGGAAAAGGGTAAACAGTATTTACAGAAGATGGGTGGCATCATTCTCGTAGCAAGTATTGTTGTTTGGGCGCTGGGATATTTTCCGCATCACAATGAGCTCAATGCGCAGCAACAACAAGAACAAAGTTATATCGGACGTATAGGAAAAACCATCGAACCAATGTTTCGGCCGCAAGGATTTGACTGGAAACTCGATGTCAGTCTACTGGCAGGTGTTGGAGCAAAAGAGATTGTTGCATCTACAATGGGCGTGCTTTACGCTGGTGATGATAGCTTTGCCAATGATGACAACTATAGTGGCAACACCGAGAAGTATACGCATCTACGTCGACAAATGCTCTCCGACGGTATCTCACCCCTCTCGGCCTACTGCTATCTCCTCTTTGTTTTACTCTATTTTCCCTGCATTGCGACGATCGCAGCTATCAAAAATGAGAGTGGTTCGTGGCGTTGGGCACTTTTTGCTGCATTTTACACCACAGCCTTAGCCTGGATTGTCAGTGCCGCAGTATATCAAGTGGGCTCACTATTCTTATAGTAAAACAAATAAACTTTCCATTCTTATTGGTTTCTTTTATTGCCCAATAAAGAAACTACCAATCTTCCAATTGACATCTAGCCTCTACTTCACGTTCCACCGCATCGGGCAAAGAAGAGAAGAAGTCAATACCTGTAAGACGCTCTACCTGATCTACAGAATTGACATAATCACCTTTTGGACGATTGCCTGGTTGGTTTCGATAAATAAAACCAATAGCTTTGGGGTACCCTTTCATACAGAGCACTACCTTAAAGAAAGCTTCAGGGATCGTTACTTTGTTTTGTCCAATCGTTTTATGCCGACCTTTGAACAATATCGGTCCCGCAACAATATAGATGTCACCATATCTCTTAGCCCATCTTCGACATTGACTTTCCATCTCGTTCCAATCCCCCGCATTGAGTTGATGGTCTTGCGGACACACGTTGGTCAGCAAAAACGATTGCGCCTGCGCAAGGCAACTCCATTTGTTATCACCCGACGGACACATATGCCCACGATCATATCCGCTACGTCTGTAATCAGCATCTGTGGCTCGGGGCTGTGGCACCTCTTCATCTTCATGGAACTTAATTCCATCCCGTTTGGAGATACCCGATATATGCGCCACAGTAAGATGCCAAGCCACCCAATTAGGTAACTTTAAAACACTATTGTAAGAGACAGTATAGCCAACTCTTTTCAGTAATTGTTCAGGACGATCAGTTAATGGGGTAGGAATTTCCAACCCCATATAGGTTTCCGTTTTATCCTTTTGAACTTTTAAAGACGTCAGAGAATTATTCGCTTGAATCGGTTTATCGCCCCGAAAAGTAGTTATATATCTCTGCTTACCATTTGTACAAGCAAACCACCCATTACCTTTCATCTCACCAGGTTGATAACCTATACATACCAAGAGCAACGGAAACAAAAAGAAATATATCTTTTTTGTTTTCATAATAAGACACAAAGATAGTAGAAAACATAGAAATACAATAAAAGAAGAGCTGCCATCATGCCGGGGCAGACAACAGCTCTTCTTTTATTGTATTTCTATATTCTCTATTCTCAACTTTATACTGGCACGTTTATCCTGCCGTAATTGTACATCCTGAGTACGTTTACACAATACTTGTTAAACTTATCACTCGTAACAATTCTTTTTACCATTTTTCTCATAATTCTTTCCTTTCATTTAATTGTTATCCTAAAAGTAGAATGCATCTTTACATCCCGTTATTGTTTATACCTACATAGATTTGAAGCGATGCTCACTAAAACTGATGCAAAGATAACACCCTAAACTGTGTGCGGCAACAAAGAGAGAGAGAAAAGCCTTTTTCCTACTGTATTTTTGACGCAAATCAAGCTGATTGACCTAGATCAAGCCACTCAAAAGAAAGGAAACGGGTATGGGATATATGGCATCGAAAGTTTTCATACAAGGAATTTGAAGCCAGTAGAGAACTTTCTCGCTTTTAATCCCTATCTTTGCAATGCTTATCCCCAGTATTTAGGATATGAAAGTAAAAAAACATTACACAGACACACTTATAATGCCAGCAGAATGGTATCCGCAAAGCGGTGTTCAGTTGACATGGCCGCACGCCAGAACTGACTGGAAACCTTATCTGGCGGAAATTAACAAGGTGTTTATTGAGTTAACAAAAGTCATCGCTCACCGAGAAATCGTATTAATCGTAACTCCAAACTCCGATAAAGTAAAGGAGCTGCTGATACAAAAAATGGGGATAGAGTTACTGCGCAACGTGCGCTTTCATCAATGCGAAACGAATGATACATGGGCGCGTGACCATGCTGCAATAACCCTTGTCCATAGAGATACCAACAGAGCTTTTAGTCTAAAGAAATGTTTGCTCAACTTTCGATTTAACGGATGGGGAGAGAAATTCGCTGCGGACAAAGACAATGAGATAACGTACAGTATCTATCGCAACAACATGCTGAATGCAAACATGGAAAATCATACCGACTTTGTATTGGAAGGTGGAGCCATTGAGAGTGATGGTGAGGGTACGGTTTTTACCACTTCACAATGTATGCTAGCGCCCCATCGTAATCAACCGCTTGAACGCACAGACATCGAACAGCATCTGAAAACCACTCTGAGAGCAGAACGGATTGTATGGATTGATCACGGGCAACTCATCGGGGATGATACTGACGGGCATATAGATACGATTGTTCGTACAGCTCCCAATCAAACACTGGTGTATGTTGGGTGTGAAGATAAACATGACGAACAGTATAAAGACTTCAAAGCCTTGGAACAACAATTAAAAACTCTTACCACCATCGACGGAAAACCATACAAACTATTAAAACTTCCGATGCCTTATGCCATCTTTGACGGCAACGAGCGATTACCTGCCACATATGCCAACTATCTAATCATCAATGGAGCGGTGATATGCCCAACATACGGACAACCTGAGAACGACAAAAGGGCACAACACATCATCGCCAAAGCCTATCCCAATCATGATATCATACCCATTGATGCACGCACTGTTATTCGCCAACATGGTTCACTACACTGTCTCACAATGCAGTATCCACAAGACGTATTATCTACAAACCTATAAATTGAAAATAAAAACAGTCCGTTTATGTTACACATTGGATTTATACAACAACACAACACTGCCGACACAGCAGATAATATGAGCCGCTTAAGCGAAGGAATTGCTTTACTTGCCCAGCGCGGTGCAGAACTCATTGTATTGCAAGAGTTACACAATTCACTCTACTTCTGCCAAACTGAAGATGTCAATACGTTTGAACAGGCAGAGCCCATTCCGGGCCCATCCACAGATCTTTTCGGACAATTGGCTCTCAAACATCAAGTAGTCATCGTTACTTCGCTCTTCGAAAAACGTGCTGCAGGCCTGTATCACAATACTGCCGTTGTGATAGAACGCGACGGGACCATCGCCGGTAAGTATCGCAAAATGCACATTCCTGACGACCCTGCCTATTACGAAAAATTTTATTTTACCCCCGGAGATATGGGATTTCAACCCATTAATACAAGTGTGGGACGCTTAGGGGTTTTGGTCTGCTGGGACCAATGGTTTCCCGAAGCGGCCCGCTTAATGGCTATGCGTGGAGCAGACCTACTGATTTATCCTACAGCTATAGGATATGCAGCAAACGATACGCCCGAAGAACAACAACGACAGCGCGAGGCTTGGACAACCATTCAGCGCGGACACGCTGTAGCCAACGGGCTCCCGGTTATCGCTGTAAACCGTGTAGGTCACGAGATCGACCCATCCAGCCAAACAAAAGGCATTCAATTTTGGGGCAGTTCGTTTGTAGCAGGCCCACAGGGAGAGATACTTTACCGCGCCCCAGAAGACGATGAAAAACAGGATATTGTTGCTATCGACCTTGATCATAGCGAGCAGGTACGCCGTTGGTGGCCTTTTTTCCGCGATCGTCGTATAGATGCCTATACGAATATAGACAAGAGATTTCTCTAAATGAGAACCTTATTGAAACTATCTTCCCTCATTCCACAAATAATCTCCAATACTACTGAAGTAAATGAAAATATCCATTATCACAGCAACCTATAATAGCGAAAGTACCCTTTCTGACACACTATCGTCGGTATTAAAACAGACCTATCCCGACATTGAATATCTTATTATCGATGGAGCTTCAACAGATGGTACCATCGCTCTTATTGACTCGTACGAACCCCTATTCAATGGAAAGCTCAAATGGATTTCTGAAAAAGACCAAGGGATTTATGATGCCATGAACAAAGGATTAAGGATGGCGACGGGAGATGTGATTGGAATATTAAACTCGGATGATTACTTTACCAGTACAGACATCATGGAAAAGATAGCTACACATTTTAAAGATGAGGAAATAGATGCGGTTTACGGCGATATCCACTTTATCAAAGATGGTAAGCCCAATAAATGCACACGTTATTATTCGTCGGAACGGTTCAGTCCGCGTTGGTTGCGGTTTGGATTTATGCCCGCTCATCCCTCTTTCTACGCCCGTCGTTCAGTTTACGAGCGCGCCGGATACTATAAAACAGATTATAAGATAGGGGCCGATTTTGAAATGATGGTACGCTTATTTAAACGGTATAATCTACGTGCAAAATACTTAAAAATGGACTTTGTAACCATGCGAACGGGCGGTACAAGCACTAGAAACATCAATAGCCGGCTAACCTTATTGCAAGAAGATGTTAGAGCATGTAAAGAGAATGGTGTTTACACCAACCTGCTGCTCACTTGCATAAAATATCTTTATAAAGTTTTTGAGTTAAGATGGTGAGTCAGATTAAGGCATCTCAAGTTCACATCAGTTCAAAATAGAATTTACACATTATACGTTTCTATTGTAGAAGTACGATACACATTTTCATGATACTTCACTCTTCGTAGGGGTTGACAGCTTACAACTTAAATTGATGGGCCTTTTTAATCCATTGACACATCCTCTTTTTATCTTTTTTCTCTTGTAGTATTTCAAGTAAGCGTTCTGGAAGGAGTGCCTTAATATACTGTATTGTGTATTCTTTCACTCTGCCGATACTGGATAGATTGTAATTGAAGGCAATAACTGGGTGACGCCAATTTTCACCATAATAAAATTCAAGATATTTGACATAGTTTTTGGGAGCTTTGAAGGTCGTATCTAAGAAATCATAATCGATAAGGTTGTTTAGTTCTTCTTTAAAATACAGGTCTTGCCCACAATACCTTAATGTTGGTTCTCCCGGATAATCTTGATAAAAGTAAAAATCAATATATTCCCCCTTTCGGATAAGAGATAAAAAGCCTCTCTTCTCATAACGCACCACCTCAAACCCTTCCGTTCGAAAGATAAATAGTAAAGCGACAAAATGGTCAAAATATTCTTTCATCACAATCAGGTCAATATCTTCATCGTGCGCAATAAAATCATGTTCTCTCACTGCCCCCAATAGTGTTCCGTAGGCTAACATAAAAGGAAGTTCTTCCTTATCCAGAATATTCTTAACAAGTAACAGATTTTCTTTCGCTATAATCTTATTAATCCGCTTTATTCCAGGGAATAAAGGGCGAAACTCATACTTGTATACACCTGATGTTGTCTTAATTTTCTTAAGCATGATACGTTATCTTAAAAACTTCTTGACAATTTGTTTCAGTCGATAAGGCATCGTTCTTTTCAGTCGCTCCTTAAACATATTTTCGTACCTATAAAAAGCATGATCGAATGCAAAATCTGGTAAAACTGTTTCCGGATGGATTAAAGGAAATGATAACTCTTTTCGCTCTAAATAAATCGATGCTCGTGAAGTATGTGTAGCTGCATTATCATTTCCAATATTTGATATAAGATTTACAGAGGGAAATATGCATAACTGATTTTGAGCAGCCAATGAAAAATACCACTGCCAATCCCAAGCAGAAACTCGCTTCTTTTTAATCATTAACAGCTGGTAATTCCATCTTTTATTCTCCTTTGCATACAATCCTCTGTTATTAAGAATATTCTTTTTACTTGTCTGAAGAAAATCCATTTCTATTCTCATGTTACGCCAAGCCCTTCTCCAGGTAGCCCATCCCCAACAGGCAGCATATCGCGAAAAACAGTATGAGGTATGTATATCTACCTGAGCAATAGGATTAGTACCCGCAATCATCCCTATTCGCTCATCTGCTTTATACCTATGCAACAGCTCTTCTACATATTGAAAAAAAGTGGGATGAGCAATACAATCGTCTTCAAGAATAACACCTTCTTCCTCTTTTTCAAAAAACCAATTAATAGCCGTGTAAACCCCCATGCCACAACCAAGATTAATATTTTGAAAAAGCGTTTCAACCTCACAGTCCCAATCAATACTCTCTAAAACAGCTTTTCTTGTATCAATCACTTCATTCTCTTCACCCATAATGCCTTTTCGGGCACCATCACCTGCAATATAAAGCTTGGCCGGCTTGAGGTGCCTGATTTGCTCAAAGGTCTCTAACGTAATATCTCGACGTTTAAAAATAACAAACAGAATGGGAATATTATACATACTAATATGCTTTTATTTGCGAAAGGATTGGAGTGTAACAGGGTATAAGATTCTCATCAGAAACGATGCAACGAGCATAAGGATTCGTAAATAAGTACTCTATTTTCTCACAAAGTTCATCAATATCATTAAATATCGGAGAATAGCTAAAATACTGATTACAATAAAGTAGCGATGGATTATACAATGCCAAAAGTTTTTTCTGATTAGCAATACATTCAAAACTTACGCCGCTTACACGATAACAAAAGTCTTGTGGATAAACGACCAAGATTATATCAGCTGTAAGAAACAGATTTTGATATTCATTCATCGAGAGATATTGATTGATACATTGTATATTCCCTTGCGCCATAGCAGAACCGTACTTATTTCTTAAGACCAACAAACAGTTTTCTTCTTGAAGTAACCGCTGCAATCGATCACTATTCAATACTTTTTTAACAAATTGCAGATTGATATTAGGAGAAGGGTGAAAGATAATCCTCTTGAACGAAGCAGAAGGTACTACAGAGGGAATATCCTGCTTATATTGAAAGGGAACAATACACCCATGTGAGATGATATAGAGTCTTTTTATTCCATATTCTTTAAACGGACCGGCCATACTCTCATTAAATACAGCAAAGAAATTATACTTGGCTAGTCGAAAAATAAAGAAACGTTTAAGGCCGTTTTTAAGGCCTTGTGCATTTCCATGACAAATAATAAGCATCTTACGACAAAGTGGGAGAATTCCTAACGTTAGTTCGTCCATACTTGACACAATAATATTATCGTACAATTTAAAGTTAATACGCAGCTTAATGTATAATAACGTAAATAGTAACAATAACCGATTTAACAGTCTGTTATTAATATCTATTCCAAAACGCCGAGGAATAACAAGAGCATATTGCTTAGAGGGATAATTCAATTGTTCTACAATATCCCTATGTAGTACAAGCTTTACGTCATACCCTTCATTGAGAAGTGCATTAATATGAATCCTGTTAAAATTGACATGTCCACGTAATAGCATATAATCAATAAATAAGACCTTGTTATTTTTTTTCTCCATCATAATAGTTTCGGTTAAAATCCAATGCGCGTTCTGTATACGTTCTATTCTCAAACAATACATTATAATAATAAGACATCTTGCTCTTATTATTGCTGTAAGTTTTTAAAAGGCAGTATATGGCAAGAAAAGAAATAAATAAAATACGATTATTGCGATAATAAAAACATTTCAACAGGTCAACCCAGACAATCCAATACCCGTAACTAAAAAGCCCCGAAACCCTCATACTGATAGTTCTAAACTCACTTAGGAATAAAAATAGATAAAGAAAGATAAGTAAACTATTAATAAAGATATTACTTTCTTTCCGTAAACTCCTTAATCTATCTAAATAACAAAAGACCAGTATGCCAGTTAAAAGGCGTTCGATATATCCGATACTCAAAATAGAACCAGTTGTAGCATCCATTGTAAGATAGCTATCTATCCACTGTTTCATGGTTGGTGATATAAATCCGAAAAACAAAGATAAAAGACTTTTTAATACAGGAATATGGAATATATACACCAAATTGGCAACCATAAAAATACTAAGTAACAACCACTTGTTATAACTTCTGTTTAGAATAAAATACAAGGGAATAAAACATAAAGCCGTAGTATGGAAAGAAGCAGCCACCAAACACCAAAAGAAATAGTGGATAGGCTTACGCTCAGGAATATAATGAAGTATATTTATAAAAATCAAAATAGCAATGGAGTTCCGCATTAAGTCAGTACTTAATACAATACCATTCATACATAAAAAGACAATTAATGCTAAGGGCAAATTGTCAACATACCTATTAAAGAACCTTACAAGAAGAGAGATGTTGATTAGAGTGCATACCCAAATAAAGAACTGGTAACTGGGATAAATATGTTTTATAGTAAATGCTAGCAACATAAAGCCCGGTTCCCAACGAGTTCTTTGCATATCAGTAGCAAAATTACCACCAATACTTTCATAAGAGGGATAATAATTTATCCAATCATAATAAATAAAGCCCCTAAACCCAAAGAAGAATATAAAGATGATGATGCATAACGCACTAATATAAGTACGATACATTCTTGTTTGAGTATGCTGATAATAAAATGCTAATAAACCATATACAAGAACCAACAACAGGTATGGTAAGGCATTATTCATTTCCAAATGCTCACTTTCTCTTCTTTAAATACTTATGGTAGAAACTTCTTAGTGCCAAAACCCACGCTGCATGACAGAAGAAACCCAACACCATAAAACCCAATACAATAAACGAGCGCGGTGTACTTGATGAGGACAAGGGGACTGAAGCTTGCTGGATAACGGTAAAAACAGGTGTATTTTCTTGTATTTTTGCCTTTGCTTGCACTACCTGATTAGTCGTTTGAGAATAGTTGTTATACTTTAACTGCATCTCATTTTCCATATCTTGCTGCTTGGCTTTATAAGAAGTCAATATCAAATCGGTATTTGCATCCGAATAGGAGCTATATGCTTGGCGTGCTTTAATATATTGATCTTTTGCCTCTGCATTCAATTTGATAGCATACTCCAAATCTATACGAGCCTTGTGCGTTCTATATTGAAGAATATAGTCTTGCAATCGGTTCTGAAGTGTATCAACAAGAATGGCAGCAACCATAGGGTCATAATCTGTTGCAGATATGGTGATTACATTTGTACCTTTACTGGGCTGACATTCGATCTTTCCTCTAATAAGTTTACAAAGATTGTTCTGTTGTTTTGTTAGTAGAAAAACATTAACCTCTTTGTTTAGTGCAGCTGTATCTTTTTTAGGAGCAAACAGGCTGGTCATCGACGATATGGGATACATCCAAAAAGGTATTGGAGCATCTTGCAATAGGTGTTCTGAATAAGTTTTTGTTTGTTTTCCCTTAGAAAGCCGTACGGGGATATTAAAAAGCCTAACGATAAAATCTGTTGATGCAAAGATATCGGGATAAATATCGGGATAAATAGCATCGATAGATTTTCCTCCCTGCCCCATTTCTAAACCCATCATACCGGCAATATCACTCAAACTCGACGACATACCCATACTTGTCGCCTCTGGTGCTAATACAACAGAAGCGGTATATTCTTTGGGCTTGCCTAATGCATAGGCTATTCCAATTATCGTAAGCACAAGGATAAATTTAGCCAATAGCCTTTTTTCTTCAAAAATCCTCATGAAAAGCGCAATCAAATCAATTTCCTTAGTGGATGTTTTTTCTATATCTTCTTTCATCATTATATGAATGTTATTCTAATAGTTTTATTCTATTTACTTATGTGAAATCAGCATTTTTAAATAACCCCAATTTTCCTTCATTGAGTAATGGGGGTTAATGTAGGCAGGAAACCTGATAATAATAAAGAAAAACAAGAATAACCAATACTTCATTGGTGAATAATACTTCTTTATATACTTGCATATACTCTTATCTTGCTCTTTTCTTCGAGAGGCCGAACGCTTTGACACTTGTTCGTAAGAACCACCATCATAATGTATGATCTTTGCTTCATTAATAATTATACGTTGATAACTTTTCTGCGCCATTCGCTGCTGAAGATCAACTTCTTCACAATACATAAAAAAGTTTGTATCAAAGTTACCAATCTCTTCGATTACCTTACGAGGCACAAACAGGTCTGCACCAGTAATAAAATCTACTTGTATAGGAAATACTTCCGACTGTTTAGGGAGAGATTTATGAATACCCATCCTTTTCAAGATGATATTACAGGGTGAAATAAACGCACCATAAGAATTGATTATTTTTTGCTCCCGAGATAACAATAACGTACCAAGTGCACCAATTCTTTTCATTTTATGCCGTTCGCAATATGCATAAAATATGTCTATAGCCTCATTTAGTAACAAGGTATCAGGGTTTAAAAAGAAAAGATATTCGCCCTTTGCTATTTGTATTCCCAAATTATTCGCCCCACCAAATCCAAGGTTTTTGCTGCTTTCAATAATCCTTACCTCGTCTTGAAAAATCTCTCTTATACGATGGATACCGTTATCGGGAGAAGCATTATCTATGACAATAAGTTCGTAAGAAGCATGGTACGTATGTCTCTTCACTGAACGAATGGATTCAATGAGCATATCCGTTGAATTATAATTAACGAATATAACAGATACCCCTATTGTATATATATCACTTTCTCCCATGTCTTCTACTGAATATTACTAAGTTGAAAAGAACTGACTTGGTAATTTACTAATTTCTTATCACACCGTTATCTCCTTTATTTTCTTTTGCAAAAAGCATAACTTTATTACATAAATAAAGAAAGGTTTCATCTTTTATGATATGATACTGTATAACAACTGTATATGCCAAAATCAAGAATAAGGCTATTAAAATCTTTCCAATATTTGAGATATAAGACATATTATATAGCCACAAGCACACCAAGAGAAAAGGTACATAAGAGATAATCACCTTAAAAAGCTGTTTTAAAGGAAATAAAATGTGCATATTTTTGGAAACCACCCATTGTGCAGCAAATATAATAACGATTTCAGCAAGGAGCCACGATATACTTGCCCCGATGGCATCATAACGAGATGTAAGCCACACATTAAGCATAACACCAACAAACGCACCCATCCCTGCAATAACTGTTAATGTATTATCCTTCTTCAGCGGAATAAGAATTTGTATCACAAGTATTTGACTATAACCGATAATAAATATCAATGGAATTTGTACTCGCAAAGGAATAACAGCTCCTTCATAACCTTTTCCTGCAATAATATTGATAATATCGGGAGTAAAAATACAACAGAGAATGACAATAGGAATAGAGAAAGAAAAAAGCAGAGAAGACGATTTATAAATAATCTTTCTAAACTCTGTAAGATTATTATGAGCATGCAATGCGCTCATTCGGGGCATCGCAACATTTGTCCAAGCAGTATAAATCGCAAAGAAAATCATTGTCAACTTGCTTGCTGTAGAAAAATAGCCTACTTCTCTATCTGTAGATACAAATCCTAAGAATACTGTATTAAAACTCACATACATCGTCGTAAGGATCATATAAAGGCCAAATAGTATTACAGGTTTCAGATATGTGGTGAAATGAAATCGATTAAATTGTAATTTTACTTTCTTCCTACTGTAATGAAGATTAACAAGCGCATTACAGGCTATTACAACAGCCGTAAGGATGTAATATAACTGATAATCTGAAGGCTCTTTTATAAATGTGAATATGGCTACCAGATAGAATACTTTAATAATGACTGTTCTTTTAGTTATATACTTAAAATCTTCCAAGCCCCGATAAAGCCACTCTAAAAGAAAAAAGTTACAACAGAGTTTGAACACACCTATCAGCATTAAAGTTTGATTTTCTCGAAACTTATCAATTGTAAAAATACAGATTAAAAGCAAAAGACAAGATACTACCGTAAATGCAGCATTTAGCAATATTAAATTAGAAAAGGTCTCATTAAGTTTACCCTGTTCTTCCTTATTGGCTGCTATTTCTCTGATACCAATAGTACCAATTCCCATCATCGAGAATAAGACAAAATAATCAATAACATTATCGACAAAACTACAAATGCCAATATTAGAAACGCCTAACACTCTATTTATATAAGGAAAAATAATAAGTGAGAAAGCATAGTTAGATACGGTTACTATGCTATTATAAATAAAATTTTTCTTCAGACTTACTTCCTTATTCATGTATTCCTGCACCGTTTGTTCATCGATGAATCATTACACCTCAAACCATTATCTTCATATCCTATTTTATCAAATTAGCTATTGTCGCAATCATGGTGGCTATTCCAGCAACAGATGTCCCGATAGAAAGCCATTGAGCAAGGCCTTTACCATTGCTTTCAGGTTTCGTAGGCACCACGATTTCACATCCCGGGCGTATCTTCGCATTATGTCCAACACGCGCTACCGTACCATTCATATAGATAATATAGGTGCTACCTTTCTTTGCTCGATTACCAAACCCACCTGCTTGATCTATATACCACGACGGACGTTTGCCCTTTTCATAAGCCACAGTATTAGGATACATTACATTACCGCTAATTTTTACCGTTCCGTTATATTCGGGTACAATAATTCTATCACCTTCACGCAATACCAAATCAGCATCACCACCAGGTTTTTCCAAAGCTTTATCAAGTTCAATTCCGACATAATAAGTATCTCCCAAATCAAGACTATTAATATCTACCGAGTCTTTCTTACCGCTTTGCATCTTAGCCAATTTGAGTACGGTTTCCATCCGTAAGCGTTCATCGGGCGTAATACGCCGTTCCAGACGAGCCCCTTTGACGTATGCCATATCGGTTATGCCGCCTGCTTTTTTTATGGCATCGGTCAATCGTTCATTCTTACTTACCAAAGTATAAGTGCCAGCAAACATCACTTGTCCCCTTACTTCAATGTTTTTCTGCTCGTTATACCCGGGACTTTTTCGTACATACACTTCATCAAAAGGTTGGAGTGTAAAACCAGGCTGACCATCGATAACAAAACCATCTTTCAATGCAAAGGTGTAAGTTCGCGAGATAACCGAATCGGTAGTTAGTGCTTTAGAGTTGATAATTCTACGCGCCACATCAACCTTTACCGTAGAAGCCGATTCTTTTAAACCGCCGGCTTGTAACACAAGGTCCTCCAAGGTTTCATTGGCAGCATACTTATAAATACCGGGATACACCACCTCACCATGTATGGTAATGGTTTGCTGTTGCATCATTTCGGCTTTTGTAGGAATAAAAAGTACATCATTCTTTTGTAATGGGATATCTGCCACCCTTCCGTTCATAATCCCTTCCACATCAACCGGAATAACTTCGAGTGTACGATCTGGTCGCATACGGTGCATCACTGCGTGTGCAGTAAAGGCTTCTTCAGTAAATCCTTCTGCATACTCCAGTAATGTACGAACGCTATTGATGTTACCGCCCACCTGATACATACCCGGCCGGAACACAGCACCTTTCACTTCAACCATATTTGAATAGCGCTGCAAAATAGAGTCTACACTTACTGAGTCTGCATCAGTCAAATGAAACGTGTTCATGTCAAATTCATCAACACTGAACACAGAAAACTCCCGGCCCGTTTTTCTTATCAGTCGAACCGACTTTTTATAAGCATCACCGGTAAATCCACCTGCATATTTGATAAGTGTACCTACGCTTTCATTCTTCTTCATTTCATAATACATGGGGCGTTTCACTTTTCCGGTGATATTCACTAAACAGTCGTAAGCCCCAACCACAATAACATCATTATCGGCCAAACGGATATTTCCTGTTAATTTTCCATTCAAAATATAGTCATAAATATCGACTGTAGTGACCAATTTGTTATTGCGATACACCTTGATATTACGCAGTGTACCCAAATCATTGATACCTCCGGCCATGTACAAGGCGTGAAAAACCGAAGCAAAAGCTGATAGTGTATAGGTACCGGGTGCTTTTACTTCACCCATAACGTTCACCATGATAGTACGTGTTTGCCCTACTGTGAGCCTCACACGCGAACTGCTGTAACGAGAGCCCAATGTAGAGCGTAGCCGTGCATTAGCCTGTGCAACAGTCAATCCACTAACTTGCACAGGTCCGAAGCCTTCTATTGTGATATCTCCATCGGGAGAAACGGTCAGCTGTTCAGACTTTTGCGATGCCCCATACACATCTATAATCACAGCATCTCCCGGACCTATGCGATAATTTTGCGGTGTGGCAATGTTCATATTTGGTTCAAACGACAAGTCTTTTCGATTAAATATGTCACGTCCAAATACCTTTTTCTTATTTAATTCGGCCTCCAACCGTTCATCGCGAATAATGATAGAGTCAGGTAAGATGTCACTCAGCTCACTTTGCATCTGTCTAAAATCAGGATTGGTCTTATCATAAACCGTTTTTTCAGATACTTTATCCGTCGCTTTTATCTTAAAATCACTATTATGATCTTCTTTTTCCGCTCCATTGTTTTTGCGCATACGGTCGTTAGCTTTCTCTTTCGTCGTACCGGCACTAACCTGCCCCAATCCTTTGTCTTTTGCTACACGTTCGTATGTTTTCTTTACACGGCGTATCTGTTGTATATCCACTCCTCGCTGCATCAACTTAGTAATAATCTGTGATTGCGATGTTCCGGCCTCGTGTTCTTTCATTACGTAACGCAACACCTGTTCGTCGGTCATAGACGATTGGGCGTACATATGGAATGAACATAATGCCAAAAAGACAGAGAAGAGAATTATTCTTTTCATATTTAGTTAATCGTTTTTCTACCTGATTTTCTGTATATAAAACTCCGTTTCTTCGGATTTGTTGCAAAGATAGCTATTAAAAACGAGAAAAAGTGTTTGTATCTCGAAGAATTCAACTCATCTACCTACCCTATTTAGGCATCTCTATAGGCAATTTATCAATTTATTATTCATTTCCAAAAATAAATAACAAATTGATATTTTCACAATAGTTAAAATCTGCGATATCGTCGTCAAATACTTCAATAGAAAGCATTGAGCAAAAAATTATTCGTAAATTTTGAAAAAATAGAGATTTCCATATACCATTAAAAATCAACAATTTACCAATTTAATATTATTTTTCACCTTCCATCTATCTCTTCTAAGTCCCCTAAAACCATGTTTTTTAACCTTCAAAAGTATAGCTTTCGGATACCAAAAGGTATGCTTTTGAGTTGCAAAACCTACGCTTTCACAACCCGAAATCTATGCTTTTGGAAAATAGCTCCGTACTTTTAAGTTTTTCAAAGCTTATTTCTCAGCTAAAATTGAAATGTTAATTGTAATATAAACCGAAAATAACAAAAATCTGATTTGTTATTTTTTACGCCTAAAATCTATCAATTTGAATAATTGATTGGTGATAAAAAGGGTTCCATAACAGGAGCTTTATAAAAAGAAAAACACCAGCATAAAAACCAAAAGACAAGATGCTACATCCATAATAAAAATAAAGCAAAGTAGCTACACAGCAAAATAAACGAAAGATTTGCCTGTTTCGACGGTATTATGTACTTTTGCAGCAATCAAATTAAAAGAAAGCAACAGATGTACAGAACGAATACTTGCGGGGAACTTCGTATTGCCGACACGGGCAAAAATGTTACGTTGGCAGGCTGGGTGCAACGTGTAAGAAGAATGGGCGGAATGTGCTTTATCGACCTTCGCGACCGATACGGCATCACCCAATTGGTGTTTGACGAAGCAGAAAATAAAGAACTATGCGACAAAGCCAATAAACTTGGACGTGAATATTGCATTCAGGTAATGGGTAAAGTGAACGAACGCAAAAGTAAAAACGCTAATTTATCGACCGGTGACATCGAATTGATAGTGAAGCAACTAAATATTCTGAGCGAGAGCGATACACCGCCATTTACTATTGAAGAAAATACGGATGGTGGCGACGATATACGCATGAAGTATCGTTACCTTGATTTGCGCCGCCCTAACGTGCGTAAGAATTTGGAATTGCGACATAAGATGACCATCTTAATACGTAATTTCTTGGATAACCACGATTTTATTGAGGTTGAAACTCCCATTCTTATAGGTTCGACACCTGAAGGTGCACGCGACTTTGTTGTTCCGTCGCGAATGAATCCGGGACAGTTTTACGCCCTTCCACAAAGTCCGCAGACCTTAAAACAGCTACTGATGGTGAGCGGCTTTGATCGTTATTTCCAGATTGCCAAATGTTTTAGAGACGAAGATCTGCGCGCCGATCGTCAGCCGGAGTTTACACAGATAGACTGCGAGATGAGTTTTGTAGACCAAGATGATGTAATTGAGCTGTTTGAAGATATGGCCCGACATCTTTTCAAGGAGCTACGTGGTGTAGAATTGCCTAAGAAATTACGCCGTATGGCATGGCACGAGGCAATGAAGTATTATGGCAGCGACAAGCCTGATTTGCGCTTTGGAATGGAGTTTGTTGAACTGGCGGATGTACTAAAAGGAACGGGCGAGTTTAGTGTATTCAATGAAGCAGAGTATATCGGGGGTATTTGTGTGCCGGGATGCGCCGATTATTCACGTAAACAATTAAACGAACTGACCGATTTTGTAAAGCGTCCGCAGGTGGGAGCAAAAGGTTTAGTCTTCGTAAAATATGAAAACGACGGAACAGTAAAGAGCAGTATCGATAAGTTTTATGCTCCGGAAGTATTTGCACAACTAAAAGAAGCGATGGGTGCAAACAATGGAGACTTGGTGCTTATTATGAGTGGCGACAAGGTAAATAAAACGCGGGTGCAGCTTTGTGCATTACGTTTGGAGATGGGTGACCGTCTGGGACTGCGCGATAAAAATACATTCGAATGTTTGTGGATAGTAGATTTCCCCCTATTTGAATGGAGCGACGAGGAACAAAGACTGATGGCCACACACCATCCCTTTACTATGCCGAACCCCGATGATATACCTTTGCTGGATGAACACCCTGAAAAGGTACGCGCAAAAGCCTACGACTTTGTGTGCAACGGTACCGAAGTGGGCGGTGGCAGCTTACGTATACACGACGGTGCATTGCAAGAAAAAATGTTCAAAATTTTAGGGTTTACTCCCGAAAGTGCCATGGCACAATTCGGTTTTCTCATCAATGCCTTCAAATACGGTGCTCCACCTCATGCCGGTTTGGCGTTCGGACTAGACCGATTTGTATCTATCTTTGCCGGATTAAATTCGATTCGAGACTGCATTGCCTTTCCGAAGAACAATAGCGGACGCGATGTGATGCTTGACGCTCCATCATTTCTGGATGCCAAACAATTAGATGAGCTAAACCTAAAGATTGATTTAAATCAATAAATAGCCCCTCTTTTGGATAAAAATACCTCTTTTTATTATGAGAGAGAGGGCTTTTCAAAAGATTTACTAATTTTGTCTTTCAAATTGTTACATCATTGTTACAATTGATTTAATCATTGATTTTATGGAAGAAAAAAAGGTAGTTAAAAAAGCAGACACTACAAAAACAGCATCCGCCAAAAAGACCGAGACAAAGAAAACAGCTACAAAAAAGACTGTAAAAACAACGTTGGTCATTGATGCGGAAAGTGTTGGTTTCAGAGCAGGTGATGTATATCAAGCTCTATCGTCTGCGGGAAAAGCTTTAACTGTGGCACAAATTGCAAAGATTTCAAGTAAAAGCGAAGAAGAGGTACTTCTGGGTATAGGATGGCTCTTTAAAGAAGGAAAAGTGAAAGGTGAGGGTAATCTCATCACCCTAGCTTAACAAAAAGAGCTGCTTAGAAAGTTAAGCGGCTCTTTTTTATGTGTTTATGTCTGCAAATAGATTCGATAAAGAAATCTTTAAGGTTCTTACAGAAGCTGGTGTTGAAGGTTTGTCGGTACAGAAAATAGCACGCCATGTCTTCAATTCATGTAATTCATTCTTCGAAGTGATAACCTTCGAAGAGGTGCATGCTTATGTATCAAGATTTCTTCTTTCTAATTCTAAAAAACCAAACTCGATTATTGAGCGTACAGCTTATCGGGGTGTCTATCATCTTAACTTTAATTCCAGACAAACACAACAATTAATGCTGCAATTTATAGAAGAAATAGAAGAAAACACATCAGAACCTGTCAAGGAAGAAGAAACACGCTCTCTGTTTCAATAATCTGCATTACCAGCCACCATTTATTTACTTATTTCCACATCGAATTTTACACTCAGCATATCTTCAATTGCAGAATTTACAGCATTACAAGTGTTGTAAACTAAAATCTACTCATCATTTTTGAATTCACAACTCTGCATAGCCATATCTGCTATATCCATAAGCCGTCAGAATACCCAACAATTAGATAAAAGCCAATACTGAGATATAAGTTTGTATCAATGTAGTTTCACTGATCGGGATTAGCTATAAAGCCTTGATACTGTTGTGGTAAGCCATTCATTATTGTTTCATAACTTCTGTCTTCCAGATATTTTGCATTCTCCACACCCTGCCCTATCGGTGCAATGGGTTGATGAATAGTAAGCGTAAGGGGATGCCAAATCACCCATTTCATATCGCGGGTGCGAGGCATTACAGAGAAAGAACCGTGTATCGTAATAGGTACGACAGGTAATTGCAATTCGTCTGCCAGCATAAAAGCACCACGTTTAAACACACCAAGATGTCCCGTGAAGGTACGAGCCCCTTCAGGAAAGACAACAAGCGACATTCCATCGTGAAGTGTTTTGCGCGCCTGCTCATAAGTCTGCTTTATCTTTGCAGGTCCACGTTTATCAACAAATATATGATGTGCAGCCTGACATGCCATACCAACAAAAGGGATATTGCGCAGTTGACGTTTCATCATCCACTTGAAATTTCGACCTAAAAAACCGTAAATAAGAAAGATATCAAATGCACCTTGATGGTTGCTGACAAAAACATACGATTGCCCCGGTAGCAAATTTTCACGTCCCTGTACTTTCACCGGAAGAAACAATACTCTTATAATGAACCACGACCAGCACTTACCGGGATAATATCCCCAAAAATGTCCGTTACCAATGAGACAACCAACGATGGTTATTAACGCAGTAAAAACGGTACTAAGAGCAATGAGCGGAAAGGCAATGAGTAATTGATAGATGCGATAAAACAATTTCATGCTTATGATTTTTGGTAAAAAGAAAGTTTATCTGAGAATTTATTTGTTGGGACGGCTTCCGCTACGCAAGGTTATAACAACAATCTCCGGAGGAACTCCGAACCTGAAAGGAACCACTCCTCCCAATCCGGAAGATACGAAAAGAGCTCGGTCTTGTTCGTGATATAAACCACAATCTTCTCGATAAGAGAACCAAGTTGGGCGCAATCCAAGAAGGCTAACTTGTCCACCGTGCGTATGTCCGCTTAGCGTAAGCTGCACATAAGAATGCGGTAAAATATTCCTACGCCAAGCCGAAGGGTCATGTTGCAACAAAATAACATAGGCATCGGAACGTATTCCCTGTAATGTTTTGTGTATATCGGCACGCGAAGGGAAAGGCGGGCGACCGTCATTTTCTTCGCCAGCAATAACAATTGAATCGTTTCCACGCCGAATAATACTGTGCTCATTCAGTAGCAAATTCCATCCCACCTGTCGCTGCAGCCGAACCATCTCTCGTTCGTTTGCCACTTTTATCGACTCAGATGCTTTGATATACATACTGTAATCATGATTACCCAATACAGAAAAGACTCCATCTTTAGCTTTCAATTCTTTAAAAAGTGGTAGAAAAGGATGAAGCTCTGTGGGCTGAATGTTTTGCAAATCACCGGTAAAAACAATAACATCAGGTTTTTGCGACAGTATACTATCAACCGCTTGTTTAAATATCCTACTCTTTTTTCCTACAAAACTGCCAACATGCGCATCGGTAAACTGTACGATTTTATACCCATCAAAAGTCTTAGGCAAATCCTTCGAGTAAACGTCTACATACCTTACGGTTATCTCATTAACTCCTACAAGCGACCCATAGATAACAACATAGATGATAAACAAAGCAAATGCAATCCCTATAAAATGTCCGTAGTTAGTACAAGTGCGACTTATTCGACAATATAACAAACCAATGGCACTACTTAAAGCATAGATAGCTTTCGGAATAACATATACACCTAACAGCAGCAAGTAGATATAAAGCAGATTAATGTCATCGGGGGCAAAATTTCTTTCACGTGCTAGAACAAGGGTAAAGAGTATCATCCCAATAGTAGGCATCCACAAAAGAAACCGTTTGAGAAGAAGATTCTTCTTCTTTCTTCTTAAACAACAAATGTCTAAATATAAATCGGGTAAGACAATTATAAATATAATCAGTATAAATATTCTTGCGATCATACTCTTTACCTTTTATTCTTCATTATTCTACCTATTACAAACCACACTCGATGCTAAAAACTTTCTCATCATCTCAACAGGTATTCTACGTCGCAATGCATAATCTCTGAGTTGGTCCTCACCTATTTTTCCCAAATCAAAATACTTGGCACGGGGGTGTGCAAACATTAATCCCGACACACTGGCATGCGGTTGCATCATTCCTGTTTCTGTAAGATGAATGCCTATACGACTCATTCCAATTAGTTCATTTAATATAAAATTAACGCTGGTATCAGGTAATGAAGGATATCCAATAGCAGGCCGAATGCCCTGATACATCTCTCGATGCAATTCTTCAGGCGTAAAATGCTCATCGGGCGCATACCCCCAATAGGTTCGTCGAACATCTTCGTGCATCTTTTCGGCTGTTCCTTCCGCCAATCTTTCTGCCAAAACCTTCGCCATCATCTGCCGAAAATCATCGTGTTTATAATCAAACTCCATACCCGTATCTACCGTTGTAGCAAATGCCCCCACCTTATCTTTGATACAAGAAGATAACGGACGTAGAAAATCCGAAAGACATAGATGAGGACTACAGTTATCTTTAGCTCGTTGCTGACGTAGTAAAGGTAATCTAACATCACCTATCAGAATGTCATCTTCATCACTGTTAGCATCGAAAACACCAAATATAGCATAGGTTTTATACCGTGTTTCAAACTCATCAAGCATGGTTTCGGCCTCTACACGAAGTTTTTCCTTCTCTTCTTTCGGTTTACCATTCATGCTCCATGTATGGTAAAAGTAGAGCCAATTGATGTAAGGACGGATGTCGCTTACGCGATAAACAAGCCTTTTTATCATCCTTTCATGTACTTCCATTTGAACCAAATCAGAATCTTTCTATCTCCAAATACAGAAAATTTTCCTTGAAGTTGTGCTATATAATTATAGATATCAATGATTATCTGAAAGCAATTTCTTCTCCCCGATAATCCGTATCAAATCTTCCTTTATCATCCAATATCTGATGCCCGTTACAAAACGTATGTACTACTTTCCAATGATAGCGGTGTCCCAACACCGGACTCCATTTGCATTTACTTTGTATCGTTTCCTCAGTTACCGTCCAAGCATCTCCTCGTTTTACAACGGTTATATCTGCTTTGTAACCTTTACGTAGAAAACCACGATGTCGGACATCAAATAATCGGGCAGGTTGATGGCACATTAAATTGACCATTTGCGCAACAGATAATACACCTTCGTCTACTAATTCGAGCATCGAAACCAACGAGAACTGTACCATTGGCATACCTGATGCAGCTTTTGTACAACCACCTTCTTTATCTTTTAAAAGGTGGGGAGCATGATCTGTCCCAATAGCAGAAATGCGCCCATTTGTCAATGCCTGCCTCAATACTTGCCTATCTTCCATGCATTTGATAGCCGGATTACATTTGATGAGCGTCCCTAAACGACCATAATCTTCCTCGGAAAACAATAAATGAGACACTGTTGCTTCCGCCGTAACACGCTTATTCTTACCAAAGAGTTGCAATTCGCGTGCAGTTGTGAGATGAGCCACATGTAAACGCGTACCATATTTTTCAGCCAGCAACACCGCTAACTCCGTAGAACGATAGCAAGCCTCTTCACTTCTGATTACAGGATGCTGCTCTATGGGTGGATCTTCACCATACTTTTGCTTGACTGCAACCATACTTCGGTTAATGATATCGGTATCTTCACAATGCGTCATCACGGGTAACGAAGAATGTTTGAAAATCTTTTCTAATGCCTCTTGCTTGTCAACAAGCATGTTTCCAGTACTTGAACCCATGAAAAGTTTGATACCCGGAATACGATTGGGGTTGAGTTGATCAAACAATTCAATATTTCCATTGGTAGCTCCGAAGAAAAAACTATAATTTACATGACTACTTTGACGACCCAATTCCCATTTATCTTTGAGCGTATCCAATGTTATTGTCTGCGGATTTGTATTAGGCATATCAAAGAAAGAGGTAACACCGCCATAAGCTGCAGCTCTACTTTCACTCTCTATATCTCCCTTTTGAGTCAGTCCGGGCTCACGAAAGTGCACATGTTCGTCAATAATTCCGGGCAGAATAAAACTCCCCGTGGCATCTACTTCTTTATCGTATCTTCCACGGGGAGCCACTTCTCCCTCTATTACAGCTGCAATAAAATCGTTCTCTATAACAACAGACCCCTTGAAAGTTCTGCCTTCATTTACAATTATACCACCATAAAGCAATGTCGTCATTTACTCGCAGGTTTAGCCAAATCATTGGGTGTAGGAGCCGGAGCAATAGAGGTCGCCCCCTGATTGGTAGGTAAAGTTGCCGGCACATCTTTCATTCCATTCATAATTTGCTGATTCTCCTGCGCCTTTTGATAGTAATCCTTAACATACGCATCACTTTTAAACTTATCCGTTGCTTTGCTCATAATGTCTTCTATCCACGGAGTAAGTTCAGGATACTCGTATCCTATAGTTACCATAAAGAACACACCTGGTCCCAATACATTGTCAAAATTATCACAAACAAAGGTTGTAACCAAATGATCTTCTTGTCCCGATATCCTCTCTGCTTCAGCATTCAGACGAGCTGTTACAACATCCATGTCACTTCCATTCATAATTGCCTGGTCGTGCTTATGTATCAGCTCTTGTTCTTGATTTTTCAATTGATTGTATTTACTGAAAAACTTAAAAAGCTTATCATTGAGTGGCGTGCCTGATACTATTTGTTGTGTATCATCAAGTCTTACCAAGATGTCGCCTTTTTCCAATACTAAGGGCAACACACTCTCTTCGTCCATAAATATATTAGCGATACATGCAGAGTCAACAGACCCTGAAAAGCCGAACTTCCCATGAATAACATCACATGAATCCAACTTACTAAAGTCATTGTCTTTTAAAACTTTCAAGTACAACTTCCGCCCGTCCAGCGTAGATATATTAGATGTTCCTTCAATATTATAGTTATTTGCACAAGACGCAAATATTATCAATGAGAGTAATGCATATAAAACTTTAGTCATAAATAAGTTTATCTGATCTTGTTAACAAAGGTAATATGTATTCACGGGGTTAGGAACTTTTTTTATGCTATTTAATTCTATACCCGCTCTTTTTTAATATTTTTTTGAGAAACAGCTTTGTTTTCCCTATCACATTAATATTATATTCCATTTTACACTCGCCCTTTTCCGCATTACTTTTTCATTTCCGAATCAATACGATAAGTGGTGTAAAGTTCAAGAAACGCAGCAATAAGGAGCAGCACCACCCACTTATTGTAAACATATTGAGTATAGGTAAGAAAGTCGGTAAAAATCGGGCGAAAGAAAAGATAAGCCGTATCGACCATCAACAGCGCAGACAAGATAAAGCAAATATCAGCAACAGACTGTATTCGTTTTAAGCGTTTTAATACAAAATTATTGCCGTTGTAGGTCTGCATCGACTGCAGTACAGTAAACAGTACAGAACCGATAAGATATATCCAGCACACAATGGTTTGCTGCCACATCAGCGCAAAACCGCCTGCACCTATCACCATCAACACGCCACCAAAAAGAAACAAAACACTTTGAAATTTATTTAGTTTTTTCATTGCTCTCCTTTAAGTTTTTTTTATCATCACTTAACACATAAATATCTTCATCAGCTGACTTCATAAAATAACGCTCCCGGGCAATTCGCTCAATGGTTTTAGGGTCGTTTCTCAACTCGCGCAGCAACTTACTATCAGCCTCATGACGACTTTTATACATCTCGATTTGCCGTTCCAAATCATTGATTTTTAATTCATATCGTACCCGTTGTATAAAACTATTATCGTCGATAACTGCTACAATAAGCACTCCCACGCAGATAACAATGCGATATTTATTGTTCCCTAAAAAAGTTATAAAACGGTTGAATTTATCCATCAAGATCTAAATTTACATGCAAACTTACATAAAAATTACGATTCTCTACATCGACAAAAAGAAAAAGAAGATGTGTTTCCCTTTCATTGACACAAAATAATGTTACATATTTAGCAATATTTACTTATCTATTCTATATCGAAAAGTGAGTATTTAAAAACAATTTAAATACTACAACACTCTTTTATCAAGGTTAGTCTAGAACCTTGTATAAACTTTTAGTATAAAATATCAGTCTATTGCACTTCTTTTTAACGACTTAACTGACTACATTTCTACAATTATTAAAACTCAATTATTTAACAAAACACAGCGACAAAATGGGGATAAATGAAAGCTGAACTTTTAGTCTTACGAATGCAATTATTGATAATCAATCATTAAATAGGACCTATAAGATTAACGTATTTGCTCACAACAGACATTTGCTGATTTCTATCGTAAGGAGTTGAAGATAACAATCCTCTTTTTAATATATGTAAATTGGCTAATTTTATGGATGCCGTTTTTCCCTACAACTTACAAATGAGTAGCTCATTTTAGAAAATAGGTAACACAGACAACTGCGTATGAGGGTATTCTATATTGTTTCACGAGTGAAAAAGATATCGTGAAAAAGAACTACTTTATTTGATATTTCGTACTTTTGCAATTAACAAGAAAACATTTTCAATGAGAAAGTTTATATTTTTACTTTTAAGCGGTCTCAGCTTATCTCAATATACAATGGCACAAACCGTTACAATTAAAGTGATACAGACAAGCGATGTTCATGGAAGTTTTTTTCCTTACGACTTTATTAATCGAAAAGAAAAAAGAGGTTCGCTGGCACGCGTATCCACATATGTTAAACAAGCACGCAAGACATATGGGAAAAACGTTATTCTATTAGACAATGGAGACATTTTGCAAGGCCAACCAACATGCTATTACTGCAACTTTATAAAGCCTGAAATGCCTAATTTGGCAGCATCGGTTATTAATTATATGGGGTACGATGCACAAACTGTGGGCAACCACGATGTGGAGACGGGGCATGCGGTGTATGACAAATGGATAAGCGAAGTAAAATGTACGATGCTGGGGGCAAACATTATAGACATCAAGACAGGAAAGCCGTATGTAAAGCCTTATGCCGTTATTCGCCGCGATGGAATAAAAGTTGTAGTATTAGGAATGCTGACACCAGCCATTCCCAATTGGCTGAAAGAGAGCCTATGGTCAGGACTTCGGTTCGATAATATAGTAACATCAGCACAATACTGGGTAGATTATATCCGCAAAAACGAGCGCCCCGACGTGCTTATCGGTTTGTTTCATAGCGGTCGCGAGGGTGGTATTCATACGCCAGAATACGACGAAGATGCATCGTTTACAGTTGCAAGAGAGGTTCCGGGCTTTGATATTATTCTCTTTGGACACGACCATACGCGCTATTCGGGCAGCATAAAGAACAAGGATGGAAAAGATATTTTGTGCTTAAACCCATCGTGCGACGCACTGATGGTAAGCGATGCCACCATCAACATCACCAAAAAGAACGGAAAGGTTGTGCGTAAAGCTATTACGGGAGATGTGATAAGCATTACTAAAGAACCAATAGACGAGGATTTTATTCGGCACTTTCAGACAGATATTGATAGTGTAAAGGCATTTGTAAACCGACGTATCGGTCGTTTTGAGAATACCATTTATACGCGCGATTGTTATTTTGGAAGTGCTGCCTTTACTGACTTTATACACGACTTACAGCTCAAAATCACAGATGCCGACGTGTCGTTCAATGCACCATTATCGTTCGACATCAGTATCAACAAAGGTGATGTGCATGTAAGCGATATGTTTAACCTATATAAATACGAAAATCAGATTTACGTATTGCGAATGACGGGACGCGAAATTCGCAAGCATTTGGAAATGAGTTACGATCTTTGGTGCAACACGATGAAGTCGCCCGACGATCATATCATGCAATTGAGCGAATGGTCAAAAGAAGATAGGCAGCGATTGGGCTTTAAAAATCTTGCTTTTAACTTTGATAGCGCAGCAGGAATAAACTATGAAGTGGATGTAACGAAACCGGATGGAGAAAAAGTTCGTATATTAAGTATGTCCGACGGAACACCATTTGAAGAAAATAAATGGTATCATGTGGCAATGAACAGCTATCGTGGGAACGGCGGCGGAGAACTTCTTACAAAAGGCGCAGGTATTCCAAGAGAAGAGTTAAAAAATCGTATTGTATTTGAAAGTGAGAAAGATCAGCGTTATTATCTGATGCAAGAAATTGAGAAGGCGGGTGTAATGAATCCACAAGCGCATAACAACTGGCGATTTGTTCCGGAAAAGTGGACTACAAAAGCAATTGAACGCGACAAAAAACTAATTTTTCCTTGAGAGGAAAAGCACTTACATGAAACATCTTTGGTTTATTTTCTACCACTCTGAACTACTTTTACAACAACTTGAAGATGGATCGTACACTATCCCTCTTTCAGAAGAGCCACCTGTAACTATAAATGCACATACGGTTATTCATGCTATAACGCCAATGATTGACGGTACATCGGTAAAAACGTTGATGATAGACGAGTTTGTTACCGACAAACAGAAATTTGAAATGTGCACATTGCGCCAGAGTTATTATAACTTACCGAAGCGTTATATACCAAAGCAGGAAAATGTTACGAAATTAATTATTGGGATAAGCACACACAGTATTGTGGAGTATGCGGTGCACCAATGAAACTGCATACCGATATTTCGAAACGCTGCACACAGTGCAGCCACGAGGTATGGCCGCAGCTTGCAACTGCTATTATCGTATTGGTGCATCGTGGTGAAGAAGTTTTGCTCGTTCACGCCAATAACTTCAAAGGCAAGTTTTACGGCTTGGTTGCGGGATTTGTAGAAACTGGAGAGACCTTGGAAGAGGCAGTAAAGCGTGAGGTAAAAGAAGAAACAGGATTAGAAATTACCGATTTGCAATATTTTGGTAGTCAACCATGGCCCTACCCTTGCGGTCTTATGATTGGCTTTTTGGCCACTTATAAAAGCGGTACGGTCGAGCTACAAAACGAAGAATTGGGATCGGGTGGCTGGTATCATCGTAAGTATTTGCCTGAAATTCCCGAGAAACTAAGTCTTGCTCGCAAGCTAATTGATTACTGGCTTGGCATGTTTAAAGATGCAAGTAGTAGTTCTCCTTCTTCTTAATGTACATGACTTTAACAATAAGTAAGTAATAGTAAACTGCTGGTAGTGTTCTATTATATCATTCCTTACTTTAAAAGGTAATGTTGGCGTGACGCAATGATGTCACCCATGTGTTCGGTTGCCCACGCAAGCAGATTGCCAATGAGGGGAAGTAGGCTCTTGCCCTTGTTCGATAACGAATACTCAACGCGTGGCGGAACTTCTGGAAATGCTTCTCGGCAGACGAGTCCATCGGCTTCGAGCATCTTTAAAGTAGCCGTGAGCATTTTCTGTGATATGTCGGGGATGTTGCGTTGCAACTCCTTGAAACGCAGGTTACCATTTGTTTCCAGGGTGAAAAGCACCAACATCGACCACTTATCTCCCACTCTCGATAGTATATTTCGGATGGGGCAGTCGGGATAAAGCGCGTCACGTACTTCTGTTCTGTTCATGTAAAAAGGGTTTAAAAACTACATTACTGCACAAAAGTAACTATTATAACTTGCAATGTTCGACGCTTTATTGTTAAACAATGCTAAAATTTAAAGACACAACTTACTAGGTTTCAACATTACTTACCCAGAGGTAACTGACTCACTTTCTTGTGCCTACTTGTGTGAGCTCTTGATTGTCAATAACTTTGCATCGTCAGAATAATAATAATTCAACCAAATTAATTATACAATAAAGATTATGAAGACTGTAAAAACAACAAGAGAAGGTAAGAATTTCACAGCCGTGAATGTAGGTAAACTAAGCGAAGTAAAGGATTATGTATTGCCATTGGGCGAGATCGAAATTCCTGGTAAGGTGTTCGTTGGGCAGGCATTGCAGGTGACGGGTAGCGAATTATCGTTTCAAACACTGGTTCCTGGACAGGATAGTGGTTTCCTGCATACGCACAAAACGCACGAAGAACTATACTTTATCCTTAAAGGCGAGGGTGTGTATCAGGTTGATGGAGAAGTTTTCCCTGTTTCAGAAGGTAGCATTGTACGTGTTGCGCCAGAGGGTAAGCGCGCCTTAAAGAACACTGGTGAGGGCGAGATGCTGATGCTTTGCATACAATACAAAGCCAATAGCTTTGGCGTGGACGACTCGATGGAGTCATACTTGGTGATAAGTTAACATGGTAGTTGACCCACATTTTCCTACATGTCCGATCCGCAATGTCCTTTCAAGGCTTTGCGGATTAGACGCTTTATGGGTGATTCATGTACTTGCTGAAAACGTGTCTGTCCCAATGGAGGTACTTTGTAGAGAGATGCGTGGGCTGAATTATCAGCAAATAGCGTCTGTCATTCGTATCTTAATGGAAGATCATATTGTCGATAAATCAAACAATGAATATCGCTTATCACCGTTAGGAAAATCAATGTTACCTTATATTAAAGGACTTGTGACATGGTGCGAGATGCAAATTAAGTAATGAGGAGGTCTAGAGTAGTTGAGAAATAGGTGTTGTGGCGTACCATCGTTTGTTTAAGATGGGGTGCGTTTAACGAGAAAAAGCCCCGAAAGTGTATCGCTTTCGGGGCTTTATTTGTTGTGTGCCCTTAGGGGAATAAGTGTCTTATCCTCGTGGGCAAGATGGTTCGTAGGAATTACAAGGCTGCGAAAATCCAATCGTACACGTAGCTGCAAACACCGAAGAGTGCAACGCCTAGGGTGCAGATGGCCAACGCCAAGCGCGTGTTGCAGTCGCTTTTGAAGGCGGGCAGCGGGTTTTCGCTCTTGTTGATGTACATCGCCTTAACGATGAGCAAGTAGTAGTAAAGGCTGATAACGGTGTTAATCAAGGCGATGAACACAATTGCGTAAGCCCAAGCGCTACCTTGTTCTAAGGCGGCCATAAATACGAAGAACTTGCTGAACATACCTGCGAAAGGCGGAATTCCACCAAGCGAGAAGAGAGCCAACGTCATGAGGAAGGCCAACTTGGGGTTAGTGGAATAAAGTCCGTTGTAGGCATCCATATCGGTTACACCGTTGTTGCGCTCTTCGATGGCACTGATGATGGTGAACACGCTCATGTTAGCTACCACATACACCAATATATAATAGGTGAGTGCGGTAACGCCCATGCCCGAATCGCCCATCACTGCCAACATGATATATCCCGCCTGCGAGATAGAACTGAACGCCATGAAGCGTTTTAGTTCAGTTTGACGTATGGCGAAAAGGTTGGCAATGGTGATGCTCAACACGATAACGATGCCGAGAAGATACTGCCACTGTTCTATCAACGAGCCGAAAACGTGCATCAAGATGGTGCAAAGCGCGAAGGCTGCGGCACCCTTAGACACTACGGAGAGGTAGCCCGTGATGGTTGTTGGCGCACCTTGATAGGTGTCGGCTGTCCAGAAGTGGAAGGGCACAAGCGAAATCTTAAAGCCCAATCCGCTGAAGAAGAACACCATTCCCATAACCGTCATGGGTGTGGCAGATAGGTTTTGAGCCACTTCGTTGAAGTAAAGCGAACCTGCATCGGCATAAACAAAGGTGAGACCATAGAGCATCACTCCGCTAGAGAAGGTTGCGGTGAGGATGAACTTGGCACCAGCCTCGGCCGAATTGTGACGATATTTGTCGAATGCCACCAAGCAAGCCATGGGCACGGAAGCCATTTCAAGCCCTAAGAAGAAGAGCAAGAAGTGGTCGGCACTTACCATCATGTTCATTCCAAGCAGTGTGGAGATGATGAGCATATAGAACTCGCCCTCCTTGAAAGTGCTGTCGGGACGCGACAGCCACGTGCGTGCTTGTATGAAAACGATGAGTGTTCCGAAGGCCAGAATGGTTTTCAACACACCAATCATAGGTGTGGTGGCATACATTCCGCCAAAAACCGTGGCCGGTTCGGTGGGACAACAGTTCAGAAGAATATGTATCAGCATGAACGCGCACACCAAGGGATTGAACCAAGGACGTGGCGAAGGCGCCGTCTTTTCGTCGGTAATCACGATGGGGGCCTTATGTGCCGTGGCGAAATCTATGATAAAGACAATCACCAACATGGCCATCAAGGTAACCTCGGGCATCATGTGGAAAAACTGACTATAATCTAAATTCATTGTAGGAAGCGTTTAAAGTGATGCTATTGCGGTTACGTTGTTGATGTGGTCGATAATCGGGCCCAGTGTGTCGCTGATGATGTTGCTTGCCCAAAGCGGTGCAAGGCCAAGGCCAGCAACGCTGAAAATGAGGCAGCCAACGGCGAAACGCTCGTCCCAAGTGGCATCGGTGAGTTGCTCGTAATGAGGATCGGCAACCTTGCCAAAAAGTATCTTACCCACAACACGCAGGATGTAGACAGCCGTGATAACGATTGCCGTACAGGCGATGATGGTGGCCGTGCGATGGAATACGTCGTTGTTTTGGAACGAACCAACGAAGATGGTCATCTCGCAACAAAGCCCGAGAAGCCTGGCAAACCTAAGTTGGCCAAACCGGCAATGACATAACCCACACTAAGGAAGGGCATAATCTTCATCAATCCACCCAGCTGGCGGATGTCGCGGGTGTGAGTACGGCCATAGATCATACCGATAAGGGCAAAGAAAAGAGCCGTCATCAATCCGTGTGAGAGCATCTGCAAGATAGCTCCTGTGCACGAAGTCTGCGTCATCATGAGCAAAGCGAAGAGCACCAAGCCACAGTGCGACACCGAAGAGTAGGCATTAATGTACTTCAAGTCGGTTTGCACGCAGGCCGAGAAGGCACCATATACCACCGAAATGGTGGTGAGGATGATGAAAATCCACGATAGCTGATGGGCTGCTTCGGGCAAAAGCACGATGGCAATGCGGAAACATCCATAGCCTCCAAGCTTCATCAGTACGCCCGCATGAAGCATAGACACGGCCGTAGGAGCCGATGCGTGACCGTCGGGCGACCATGTGTGGAAGGGGAAGAGCGCGCCAAGCACACCGAATCCGATGAATACAAAGGGGAAAAGCACCTTTTGTACGCTCTCGGGAATGTTGTGTAGGGCTTGCAATTCGAGAATGTTCATCGTGGTTGCACCACTGAAGAAGTAGATGCCGATGATGCCGATGATGAGCAAAGCCGAACCTCCCATAAGCATGAGGGTTAGCTTCATGGCCGAATATTCTTTCTTTCCGCTACCCCAAACGCCGATGAGTAGGTACATGGGGATAAGTGCCACCTCGTAGAACATGAACATGGTGAAGAGGTCTATCGAGATGAAGAAACCATAAACACCAATGCTAAGCAGGGTGGAACCATAGGAAATACTCTTTGGTTAGTGGCTTTAGCTGCCACGAGGCGAATGTTCCGGTGAACACGATGATGCTCGAAAGGAGGAGCATCACCACCGAAATACCGTCGACGCCCACGGCGTAGGCTATGTTAAGGGGCTTGAACCAATCCACGGTGTATTGAAACAGCATGGCATCGGTGTTGCCTGCATCGCGCATTTGGAGGAAAGCGATGGTGAGCCAAACCGAAAGTGCCAGCAAGCACGATGAGCCGACAACCATCACACCGCGCACTTGATTGAGGTTGCGAGAGAGCCAAAGGCCCAGCAACATCAGCACGGGGATAACTACGAATAATGTTAATATACTCATTTTTGTTTTTCTTTTATCTGGTTGTTACCTCATATTACAACATATATAGCAAAACCAAGGTAAGCGCAACGGCTCCGGAGAGGAACCAGATGGCGTAATGACGCACGTCGCCGCTTTGCCAAGGGCGTATGCTTTCGCCTGCTTCGTTGGAACTCCAAGCTAAGAAATCGAACGTGCCGTCAATAATATGGCGGTCGAACCATGCAATGGGCTTGGATATAAGACGGAAGATGATGCGATGGGTAACGTATTGCCAAATCTCGTCCATATAGAAACGCTTGTAAGCTGCACGATGAAGTGAGGGGAACGTCTTGGCCAACTTGTCGGCAAAAGGCGTTTCAGCATTCTTGTACATCAGCGTTGCTGCCACGATTGCGATAACGGCCAAGCCCACGCTAGTGCCTGCAACGGCCCAATTGATGTGGGTATGGAATCCTATGCCGTTGGCTGAAACGAGTTCGCCGAAAGGCAAGAAACCGCAAGTTACCGTGATAATAGACAGGAATATCAAAGGGAAAGTCATCGTGAGCGGTGCCTCGTGGGG
Organism: Hoylesella saccharolytica JCM 17484; assembly: GCF_000614205.1. Lineage (GTDB taxonomy): Bacteria > Bacteroidota > Bacteroidia > Bacteroidales > Bacteroidaceae > Prevotella > Prevotella saccharolytica. Next base: position 6,788 of record NZ_BAKN01000024.1, on the reverse strand, counting down.
CTTGTGCGCTCCTTCGTTGATGTGCGTTTCGTAGTAGCTCTTGCCCCAGAATATCACGTAATAGAGTCGGAACATATAGAAGGCCGTCATCATGGCGATGCCGCTCATCACTGCGCCCATAAGCGGACTGAAGTTGTAGCATGCCACTAGGATCTCGTCTTTTGAGAAGAAGCCTGAGAAAGGTGGTATGCCAGCGATGGCGAGGCATGAAATGAGGAACGTCCAGTGAGTGATAGGCATGTATTTGCGTAGTCCGCCCATGTATTCTTTCTCGTTCGAGTGCACGGCATGTATGATACAGCCTGCGCCTAGGAAGAGGCAAGCCTTGAACATAGCGTGTGTGAAGAGGTGGAACATACCTGCCATGTAGCCCAGACCTTGTACATCGGCGTATTCTTCGGTCATTGCCACGGCGCCTGTTGCAGGATCGGGCAGGCAAACACCAAGTGCCACGAGCATGAAACCTATCTGCGAGATGGTAGAGAAGGCCAAAACACGCTTGATGTCACTTTGTACGCAAGCCACAGCAGCGGCATAGAAGGCCGTGAAGGCTGCGATGTAGGCAATCCAATGCAATTGTTCGGGAGCGAACTGCACGAAGATGGGGAACAGGCTAGCTACAAGGAACACACCAGCTACAACCATCGTGGCTGCGTGGATAAGTGCCGATACGGGCGTAGGACCTTCCATTGCGTCGGGCAACCAAATGTGCAAGGGGAACATGGCGCTCTTACCTGCACCGCCGATGAACATGAAGAACAGGGCGATGGGCATCATTACGGCTGCACCTGCCACCTGTTCGTGGAGCGAAGGCATGGCATTGAGGTCGTAGTTGAACGTTCCTACGTAGAAGCTGTAAATCAAAATGCCGATAAGGAAGAATAAGTCGGCAAAGCGGGTTACGATGAACGCCTTCTTAGATGCGGCAACGGCAGCCCCTTCGGGATAGTAGAAGCCGATAAGAAGATAGGACGATACGCCCACAAGCTCCCAAAATAGGTACATCTGGAAAATGTTCGTGGCCACAACCAGGCCTAACATCGACATGGTGAAGAGCGAAAGGAAGGCGTAATAACGTTGAAAACCCTTTTCGCCGTGCATGTAACCGAACGAATAGATGTGTACCATGAGGCTCACGGTGGTGATAACCACCAGCATCATCACCGAGATGGGGGTGAGGCGGAAGCCCAAGTTGAACGTCAGCAGTTCGGAAAACTTCAACCATGAGAAGTTAAACGCCGTAACGTGAGGGTAAAGTCCGTCGGCTCCACGACCTTGTCCGATGAAGTATTCGTATGCCGTGTAGATGGAAAGGCAAAAGATTGTGCCCAGAACCGCCGTACCGATGGAACCCGCCACCTTATGCGGCATCTTCATGCCCAATAGTCCTAGCACGAGGAACGATAGCGCAGGCAGAAGTAGTATCAAAAATACAAAATTGTATTCCATTGTCGTTTATAGTTTCATGTTTTCAATACTGTTCACCTGATCACTGTGGAACCTGCGGTAAACGTTAAGAATGATAGCGATGGCCACAGCCGTTTCGGCGGCGTTGATGCCGATGGAGAACAAGGAAAAGAAGAAGCCTTCGAGTTCGCCAGGGTAAAATATGCGGTTGAATACGGCAAAGTTGATGTCAACCGAGTTGAGCACCAGCTCAATGGAGATGAGCATCGCGATGAGGTTACGTCGCGTTACAAATCCGAAAAAGCCAATGAAGAAGAGCAAAGTGCTCAGTCCCAATAACAATTCTATGGGTATCATTTCTTATCCTCCTTTCTTGCAATCATTATTCCACCGATGATACATGCCAAGAGAAATACGGAAATGAACTCGAAAGGCAGAACGTACTGGTACTTGCCTGCACTAACGAGCTTCTCTCCGATAACCGACATGGGTACTTCGGCATCGACCATGCTGGCCGACATGTCTATAAATTGGTTCTTAAGCAACACCAATGCCACGGTAACCAGTCCGATGAGGGCTACCAATGCGCCAGCAACGACGGTCTTTCCGCGTTGTCTTTCTTGCAAACCTTGCAAGGTGCGCTTCGACACTAGCTGGATGGCGAAGATGTAAAGCATCGTCAAGCCGCCCGCGTAGATGGCTATTTGTGCAGTGCCTAAGAAGGTATAGTCTAACAGGAAGTATACACCTGCGACGCCAAAGAGCACGAACAGCAGGAAAGTAGCCGCCCGCATAATTCTCTTTGTGAATACGCATACGATGGCCGAGCCGATAATTACAACGGCCAAGATGCAAAACATGATGATATTTGCCATAAAGATGTCTACTCCTATTATTTTGTTTTTGTGTTGAAAGTTCCGATTTCACTTTCCGCACCGCCATCAATGATGTTGGGCAAGGAACTCTGATAGTGTTCCTTGTCTAGCTCGATGACAAGCTTGTCGCGGTTGAATACGGAGTTCTCGAAGTCGTTGGTAAACTCGATGGCATCGAAGTTGCAGGCGTTGGTACATAGTTCGCAGAACATGCAGTCGCCTAGGTCGTAATCGTACTTTATCAATTGGCGCTTCTTCTTGCCCTCCTCGGTCGTCACCATTTCCGAAACGATGCGTATGGTGCCGTTAGGGCAGGCCTTTTCGCACATCAAGCAGGCCACACATTTCACCACATCGTTCTCGTCGCGCTTCATAACGAGCCTTCCGCGCGAGCGTTGTGCCACGTGCAAAGTGGTCTTTCTGTTTTCGGGGTATTGCTCAGTAACCTTCGGCGTGAAGTACTCGCGCAACGTGACACGTAGGCCAGTGGCGAGCGACTTGATGCCATCTCGTATACCGCCAAAATATGATTTCTTGTTATCTTCCATGTCTTTTTCGTTATTTAATGTACCAACCAAAGGCCACAACAATTGTCATGATCACGAGGTTGAGCAAGGACAGGGGCATCAGGTATTTCCATTCCAATTTCAATATCTGGTCAATACGAAGGCGGGGGAACGTCCAACGTATCCACATCAACACCCAAACGAGTGCGAATGCCTTGCCTATGAACCAGATGAAGCCTGGAATATAGTCCATTACCTTATCAAAACCTTCCACACCGATGTGTATAGGCATCCATCCGCCAAGGAAAACCATCGAGGCAACACCTGCTACAATGAAGAGGTTTAGATACTCGGCCAAGTAGAAGAAACCGAAACCCATACCCGAATACTCGGTGTGATATCCTGCGGTAAGTTCGCTTTCTGCCTCGGCTAAGTCGAACGGACCACGGTTTGCTTCGGCATTTCCTGTGATGAGGAACACCACTAAGGCGATAATGGCAGGGATATGGCCTTGGAATACGAGCCACCCAAAGGGGCCGCTCTGTGCTTCCACGATGCCGCTAACCTTCATCGTACCCGTAAGAATCACGGCTGCGATGAGACAAAGGCCCAAAGACATCTCGTAAGAAATCATCTGCACCGCACCACGCATGGCCGAAATAACGCTATATTTGTTGTTGGAACTCCATCCGGCGATGAATATTCCAATAACACCAATGCTCGAAATGGCCGTCATCAGGAAGATACCAACATTAAAATCTAAGATATGAGCACCCCTATTCCACGGCATAAAGGAGAAAGCCCCTACCGAAGCAATAAGAACCAGAAACGGCCCAATGGCATATAACAGTTTATCTGCCTTGTCTACGGCAAAGATTTCTTTAATCAGCATCTTCAACACATCAGCAATAACCTGGAAGATACCCCACGGACCAACACGCATCGGACCTAATCGGCATTGAAATGCGGCACAAACCTTGCGCTCCATAAAGATTAACAAGATGGCTAAAATGGCATACATGGCCAAGATAAACACACCCACAAGAACACACTCAATGAGAATGGCCCAAAAGCTACTTAAGCCGCAAGTTTCCCGGAGTAAGCTGTCAAACCATGTAGTTACTATTGAAAAATCGAACATAATTATCTGTCAATATCAGGTATTACATAATCTAACGATGCACCGACAGCAATCAAATCGGCAATTTTCTCACCTTGCAATATTTCATCAAGTGCAGAAACCAAAGGTAATCCCATCGGTCGGAACTTCAAACGATAAGGACTCTTATCACCTTTACTGTCAAGAAATACACCAATTTCTCCACGAGCACCTTCACAAGAGAAATACCATTGTCCTTCAGGAACTTTAATAATAGGCTTTTGCTTAATATAGAAATCACCTTCAGGAATATTATCTATCAATTGTTCAATGATATGTATGCTCTGCTCCATTTCGTGCATACGAACCATATAGCGGTCAAAACAATCACCGTGATTAAGGGTTATCTCTTTAAAGTCTACCTTATCATATACACCATAACTATGATGTTTACGTACATCGTTTTTCCAACCGGTTGCACGCCCTGTACCACCAGTACATCCATAACCGATAGCCGACTCCTTGGAAAGCACACCTACGCCCTTAAAACGATTTTCAAGAATAACATTTCCGGTAAAAACATCATGATATTCTTTAAACATAGGCTTCAAATAAGCACAGAGTTTTTTTACGTTCTGCACAAAGTTGGGATCGATATCTGCCTGACAACCACCTATTCTATAATAGTTCATAATCAGTCGTCCACCGGTAGTCTCCTCCATAACATTAAGCACCTGTTCACGATCACGCATTCCATAGATAAATGCAGTAAGCGCGCCCAAATCCTGTGCACAGCAACTATAGAAAAGCAAATGCGAATCTAAACGCTGTAATTCGTCCATAATAGTACGAATATACTTGATGCGATCGGTCAGTTCTACTTCCATTGCCTCTTCTATCACCCCGACAAGTGCGTGGCGATTCATCGTTGCGCTGAGGTAATCCATTCGATCGGTAAATGCCAACGTCTGCGGATAGACATAGCTTTCCGAAATCTTTTCTATTCCACGATGAATGTAACCCAGATGCGGATAAATCTTTCTAATGGTTTCACCGTCAAGAATTGTCTGCAAACGCAACACACCATGAGTAGCCGGATGCTGTGGACCGATGTTTACGACATAATCATCTTCACCAAAAAGCGGATGGCGCGTTTCTGTCAAATTCCCGTTTTTATCCAATTCATACCGCACAGTATAATCGGGCTCAGGGTCGTCAAACATTTGCGCTCTATTCTTCTCGGGATCCATATCAAAGTCCTTACGTAATGGATAACCCACGAAATCACTACGCAAATACAAGCGTCGCATATCAGGATGCCCTAAAAACTTGATTCCCAAAAAATCGTAAACCTCACGTTCTAACAAGTCGGCTGCCTTCCATAAATGTGTAACAGAGGGAAGATAAGCATTTTCACGGTCTGCCGAAACCACTTTTACGGATATGCGCTCATAAGTTTCAGTGTTCTCAAGGAGGTAAATACACCCCAGCCCTTCTTCACCAAAATCTTCGCCAATAATTGTGACAAGGAAGTCGAAATGCTTTTCATTCTTCAATTTTGCCATTTCCATGGCAAAATCGCTCATATTGAATTCTAAATTATTTAGTTTCATAGCTCAATCATTCCTTATCTTTATCGAAATCCGCAGGAACATCCATAATTACCAGAGGTTTCTTTTCTTTGCGATTAGCACCACCAAAGAATTTCTCTACTTTCACCTTACGCTGTAGTTGCATCATACCGTAAAGAATGGCTTCAGGACGTGGCGGACAACCTGGAATGAAAACATCTACGGGTACAATTTCTTCAATACCGCGTACCACATGATAGCTCGACTTAAACGGGCCACCGCTAATGGCACACCCACCAACCGCAATTACATATTTAGGATCAGCCATTTCGTCGTATAACCGACGCATAACAGGTGCCATTTTATTGGTTATTGTACCAGCACACATAATAAGATCAGCTTGTCGAGGGGAGTTACGTGTTACCTCAAAGCCAAAGCGAGCAAAATCGTAACGAGCACATCCTACCGACATAAACTCGATACCACAACAACTGGTAGCAAAGGTCAGAGACCATAAAGAATTGCTTCGCCCCCAGTTGATAGCCTGATCAAGTGAGCCGACAACAACGTTTACGCCGCCTTCGTTCAACTCTTTCATTATTTTCTCGAGCGTATCGTTGTCTTTAAATTCGCCGTAAGGGATACTCTTAATGTGAGGTTGTTTTACTTCCATTCCAAAGCTCCTTTCCGCCAAGCATACGCCAGACCAAATACAAGAACTACCAAAAAGAAACCAATACTGGCTAAAGCCATTGCCCCAAATTGCTTCACTACGACAGCCCATGGATAAAGAAAGACCGTCTCTACATCAAACATCAGGAACAAAATGGCAAAAAGATAGTATCCAATATGCACGGGAATCCATGAAGAGCCACGTGTAGGAATACCACTTTCGAATGGTTGTCCTTTTACCGCATTATACGATCGCGGACCTATCGCCTTAGCAATAGCGCATGCCGCCACCACCAAAAAGATGGCTGTTATCAATACGGTAACAAATAAAATAAAAGACATATAATGTTATTATATAATGTTTATATTCGGCTAAATACGCTGCAAAGGTAATAATAAAAATGAAAACGTTTACAAGTTTTTGTAAAAAATGCAATGCCCACATTACAAAATAGTATAAATACGCGTTATGCCTATCGGCCAACCGATTGATACTTAGCCGTTAATGACTGTTTACCAATCATATCTAAGTATTTTATTCCACTACCGAAACCCGTTGTTTCGATATTTAGATGCCATTTTTTAGCCAATTGGTCAATGTCTTTTATCAACGAAAAAGTGGTTAACATCCTCATTTTTGTACCCTATCTTTGTAAAT
>NZ_BAKN01000025.1 GCF_000614205.1 Hoylesella saccharolytica JCM 17484 | reverse complement strand
AGCGTGTTACATCCTCCTAATGAGCGTGTTACATCCTCCTAATGAGCGTGTTACATCCTCCTAATGAGCGTGTTACATCCTCCTAATGAGCGTATTGCATCTTCCTAATGAGCGTATTGCATCTTCCTAATGAGCGTGTTACATCCTCCTAATGAGTGTATTACATTCTCCTAATGAGTGTATTACATTCTCCTAATGAGTGTATTACATTCTCCTAATGAGTGTATTACATTCTCCTAATGAGTGTATTACATTCTCCTAATAAGCGCGAAGCATCCTCCTAATGAGCGCATTACATCTTCCTAATGAGTGTGTCACATCTTCTCAATGAGCATGTCACGTCTTCTCAATGAGCATGTTACCTTCTCCCTATGTTGCATTATACTTTCTTAATGATAAATAAATTTTCTCTATGTTGAAAATTATTTCTCACTAAGTTGGTAAATATTTCGCGTTAAGTTGAAAAATATTTCTCAACTTAGAAAGAAAATTTTTATCTCGGTACAAAGATAGGTATAGATATGCTATCTGCAAAGTTTTTCTTCTACTTTTATTTGTTTCTTACACAATAATGCCATCGGCGGAATGCTATAAGGGGGCAGAAACAGTGGGGTTATAAGGCGGAGGCTTATTGGTTACACTTTTAATGCAGTATCGAAAGCAGATTGAGGAGAATTGACTACATTTGTAAACGATTACGTGAGTTAGGTATAAGCCATCTCCTCTCTATCTCTCTTTAAAAGGGAGGGGTGTGCCGCATTCATTACATGCCTTTTACTTGTTATGTGGCGTCTGCATCCTTTCACCTTTTCAGCTTTTCATCCCCTTTCACTTTACCTTTTGGAAGGTTAGAAGGGGATGTAATCATGAATAAATGGTGCAGAAAGACTGAGAACAGAAGTAAGAAATAAATAATAAGCGCTATGGCTGCCATCTCTTATCCCGAAATTACGTAAAGGGTTCTAACCAAAAGACAAAAGACATGAGAAAACTATTACTCTTAACTCTAACACTCTTGCTGAGCGGAGAATTTGCCGGGGCACAATCTGTTGTGTGTCGCATCACCGGCGAGGTGGAAGATAAAACGGAGCGGCAGGTGATTTTATACGATATACTGGCCGACTCGCGCAGATTCGAACTCGACGAACGGAAGCCGACAAACGAATGCATCGTAGTAGAGGTGAAAGACGGACGGTTTATGTACAACCTCAAGACGGATGGGCTGAGGTGTTATCAGATTGTGCTGCGCAGCGAATACGAAAGGGGATCGATGCGAACAACCGAGTTTATCGTAGAAAACGGACATGTGCACATCGTTATTCCCAAGAGCAAGGACGAGTGTATAAGGGTAGAGAGCGATGGCAAGGAGGCAGGTATGGAGATGAAATATCGGAATTACGCAGACTCGGTTTACGCAATTTACGCACAGAGGTTTCAAAGGCTGGATGCCGAGAGAGACAGTCTGCATAAGACCAAGCTTTATTACAAGCCCATGGTGTATGAAATTGAAGAGAAGCTGAAATCGGATAGAGAGACAAATGTAGATAGTTTGCGCAGGCTTCTGCCAGATGATGTATTCTCGGATAGGGGCTCGAAGATAGAGGCGGCTTACTTTAATTTAAAAGATGAATATAGGGCAGAACAGGTAAAGTGGCTCAAAACAAACAAGTGCTTTTACGGGCTTTCGCTGATTATCGAGGGAGCTTCTTATAAACGCTATCCTAAGTCGTATGCCGAACTTATAAAGGCTTATTTCGATAATTATGCCCACTATATGCCGAAGCATCCCTACAGCAAGAGGGCGGCTCAAGAGGCGTTGGCTGCTACAAAACTAATGGTGGGCAAACCGTATATCGACTATATGGTGCGGGGCACAGATGGCAGGGATGTCAAACTGTCGTCTTTGTTCAAAGGCAAGGTTATCTATATCAACCTGTGGGCCAGTTGGTGTGGCTCTTGCCGAAAGCATGCCAAGAGTATTATTCCTGTTTACGAACGATATAAGGATAAGGGCTTTCAGATTATCGGTATCGCCAGAGAATATAAAACGGGGGCAATGGAAGAGGCTGCAAAGCACGATGGTTACACGTGGACTAACCTTGTAGAACTGAACGACCAACATCAGATATGGCCAAAGAATGGTATGAACAGCGTCGGTGGCGGATTTCTAATTAAGCAAGACGGTACTATCGTGGCTATTTATCCCCAAGCCGACGAATTGGAACATATCCTTAAAAGTCTTTTGTAAAAGGTTCAAGCAGCATAATGCCATATTCCTCACCGCCATTCGCCCTCGTTCAATTAACGGGCATACACCTGATGGGTATCTCGCACAATCTGTCGCGATGTCGAAAAAAAGGGGTATCTTTGCATAACCATTCATTGCTAACAAATAAATGAAAAAGTATTGTCTCGACCTCAGCGTTATATCCGTAGAACAAATCAATGAGAATTATGTGCTGATAAAGCTTACACACAGTCTGCCATTACCGCCGATGCAACCCGGACAATTTGTCGAGGTGCGTATAGAGCATTCGCCTTCCACCTTTCTTCGCAGGCCCATATCCATCAACTTTGTAGATTTTGAACGCAACGAGCTATGGCTGCTCGTGGCAACAGTGGGCGATGGAACGCGCCAAATGGCCAGACTGAAATCCGGAGAAAAGCTTAACTGCATTCTGCCTTTGGGTAAAGCATTCTCGTTACCCGCATCACCAAGCGAGCGTTTTCTGCTCGTAGGCGGCGGCGTAGGTGTTGCTCCGCTGCTGTTCTTGGGGCAAAAAATACGTGAGATGGGGGCAATGCCCACCTTTCTGTTGGGAGCACGCACGAAAAACGCACTGTTAGAGATGGAAGCTTTTGAGCGTATCGGACGCGTGTGGGTAACCACAGAGGATGGCTCGGCGGGCGAACAAGGCTTTGTTACCCAACATTCGGTTCTGCAAAGGGAACGTTTTGACAAGATATGCACTTGCGGCCCTAAGCCGATGATGATGGCAGTGGCGCGCTATGCGGCTAAAGAAGACATAGCGTGCGAAGTGTCGCTCGAGAACATGATGGCGTGTGGCATCGGCGCATGTCTGTGCTGCGTAGAGAAAACTACCGACGGTAACCGCTGTGTTTGCACAGAGGGCCCGGTGTTTGATACCCGCCAACTGCTGTGGACATAGTTCTTACCAACACACACCTCTTATCAACTTGCAAACTTATCAATCAACTCCAAGCAAATGGCAAAACTACATACACAAATCGGCAACTTATCGATGAAAAACCCGGTGATGACGGCATCGGGAACGTTCGGCTACGGATTAGAGTTTGAAGACTTTGTACCGCTCGACCAAATCGGGGGTATCATTGTAAAGGGTACAACACTACTGCCGCGCGAGGGCAACGATTATCCGCGCATGGCAGAGACGTCACAGGGTATGCTTAACTGTGTAGGACTGCAAAACAAAGGCGTAGATTACTTTGCCGAGCATATCTATCCGCAGATAAAAGACATCGATACACGGATGATTGTCAATGTAAGCGGCAACACACCCGACGATTATGCCGAGTGTGCAGCGCGTATCAACACATTGGAAAACATTCCTGCCATCGAACTGAACATATCTTGTCCTAATGTAAAGCAAGGCGGAATGGCTTTCGGCACAACCTGTGCGGGGGCAGCAAGCGTGGTACGGGCGGTGCGAAAGCGTTACAACAAAACGCTCATCGTGAAGCTCTCGCCCAATGTCACAAGCATTGCCGACATCGCACGAGCGGTAGAAGATGAGGGGGCCGACAGTGTTTCACTTATCAACACGCTGATGGGAATGGCGGTGGACGTTGAAAAACGGCAGTCGGTTCTTAGCATTGATACGGGTGGATTAAGCGGTCCGGCCATCAAACCTATTGCACTTCGGATGGTGTGGCAGGTAGCAAAGGCTGTTAAAATTCCTGTTATCGGACTGGGTGGAATATGCAATGCTATCGACGCACTTGAATTTCTGATGGCAGGAGCCACAGCTATTCAAATCGGAACAGCCAACTTTCTCGACCCTGCCGTTACGCTAAGAGTGTGTAACGGCATAGACCTTTGGCTCGATAATCACGGTGTAAAAGACGTGAAAGAGATTATAGGGGTGATATAAAACCTACCTCAAACCCTACCTTTTAATTGTTTATATTCAACATCTATACATCACATGAAGAAAGTTTTATTCTTTTTGGTACTCTTTGCAGGACTTTTTACAGCAGCTCAGGCACAAAAGCCAGAAGATGTAATATACTTCAAAGATGGCAGTATTATTCGCGGTTGGGTGCTCGAAGTTATTCCCGACAAGCAACTCACCATAAAAACAGCCGACGGAAGAATCTTTATCTACGAAATGAGTAGTGTTGAACATATCGCCAAAGAATCCGAAATACCCCATCAACTTTATAGTGAAAGTAGATTTAAAAAGCATGAAATAGCACGGGGTTTCAAAGTTTTTGTCGAAAGCTCGTATGCAATAGGTATTCGCTACGGTGAGTATGATAGAATAGAAACGGCAGTAAGTTTGGGATACCAGATGCTTCCTTACCTCTATGTGGGTGGCGGAGCAGCTTTCAGTTACAGTCCTTCGCATGATGATGTGGCTATTCCTGTCTTTGCAAATATACGTGCTAATATTATTAACGGACCAATTACGCCGTGTTTCAGCACGAAAATCGGCTACAATTTTATTGGCGAATCAAACGGTCTTTACTTTGATTCGACCATAGGTTGCCGACTTGCATTTAGTAACAAACACGCCCTTTACGCCGGCTTCGGCAACACTTTCTACGCTGCAGACAGTGAGGGAATGCTCAAGCTGCAAGTAGGTTTCGAGTTTTAAGTTGAAAGAAACAATGGGCATGTTTCGCTGTTATCCAAACCCGAAAACCTCGCCCAGTATATCAAAAAAACGACACCCTCTCCTATTGATAGGCAAAAATGTGCTCGTTTTCTGCCATCATTTGCGCCACAAAACGCAAGGTTTCGCCTGCACGTGTAATTTCTTTCATCCTAAAATATTTTTTAGACAAGCCGTTTAACAAGGTACTTTTACTATTTTCTTTGCTTGATATAGCTTTTGCAAAGTTATAAAAACAGGCGTAATGGACATTTGGTAGGCTGAAAACCTCTCGGGTTTTAGTAATGGACAATTGGTAGGCTGGTTATTCCAGCCTACTTTATAAAAACGACAAAAACAAATTTTAGATGAAATCCCTTATGGAAGGATACAAAAAAATAACAATTATAAAGTATATCTTGTAATGAGTTGTTATATATTAACAATAGACGTAATAGGGAAAATTAATGGTGATGGCATGATACAAAATGCGAATATTAGCGAATACACACCCATATAGAAAGAGTGAATGATGGATGAGCTTAACCTCCATCAGTTACTGAACATTATTCATACAGTTAAAAATGGTAGTCCTATCGTACGAAATCTTTTCTATCTTCCAATAAGAAACACGGGTTAGTTGCTATTGTTGATACGTGCTTAACTGCAAATCCTACCTCTTAAAAATCATTGTATAGCTCATAAAATACCCACTCGTAAACTTTTTATTGTTTACAATATCATCTAAATAGGCTTGTATTTCCGCATCCGTATGGAGCGTTCTGTTGGTTTGCGTATTCACGGTAAACACACTTATCAAACTGAATAAAAGGCAATAAACAACATGTTGCATACTTATGGTTTATAACTTTTAAAGACCACAACACCGAGAGTATACATTTCTAAGTAAGAAAAACAATCGGATATATAAGTAACCACGCTGTCATTTCCGGAGAGGAAAGATTCTTTTGTATTTATAAGTAATGTTCATAATTCTATACTCTCGAGTACGCTTTTGTAGTCCTTCCATCCACCCCTCATCAGGAAGACCTCTCCAAAGTTCTCTATCTTTCATATAAATATCTAATGATACATAGACCATAAAGACGTAAGCTCCTGCCCTTATTCTGTCGACATCTTCATTGAAAATTACAACACCAGTGGTATAATCTGCTCCATCCGAATTAACATAAGCTCCACTTTCTGTTGTAGACATGTAATTGATAGGAAAGCCTACTTTTTTAAACGCATCGTATAGTTCTGAAATTGGGCCACCAATAAACCACTTTTGCGCTACCATTTTTTCTAAATACACCTTCATCTCCGATTGAGAATGAAGTGTATATTCAGTTTGTGCATTTACAACAAGAACACTTAATAAACTGAATAAAAAGGTAAACAATACTTTTTTCATCTTACTCACATTTAACAGACACATCATCTATCCCCGATAGCTGAAAGATATAAACCTTAGATCTTAAGATAATCTTTGTCTTTATACAATTCAAATATACAATAAATTCAACCTATATATATATTCTAAATAAGAAAAACTAGGACATATAGATATCGTTCAATTGTTACTTTTAACGAGGAACAATTGCCCCAAACTCATAGGTAATATCTGTAATCTTATACTCTCGAGTGCGTTTTTGCAGTATTTCCATCCATCCTTCATCAGGAAGCTTGTTCCAAAGTTCTCTATCTTTCTTATATATATCTAACTCTATATAAATACTAAAAAGCCGAGCACCGGTATCTATCGTATGCAAATCTGCATTATAAATCACCACGCCAGTGGTCATGTCTTCCCCATCAGGACTCACATAACCTCCACTCGCCATCGTAGACATATGCTTTATCGGAAAGCCTATTTTTTTAAACGCATCGTATAATTCTGAAAGTGGGCGGCCAATAAACCACTTTTGCGCTACCATTCTTTCTAAATACGCCTTCATCTCCGATTGAGAATGAAGTGTGTATTCAGTTTGTGCATTTACAACAAGGACACTTAATAAACTGAATAAAAAGGTAAACAATACTTTTTTCATCTTACTCACATTTAACGGACACATCATCTATCCCTAATAGTTGAAAGATATAAACCTTAGATTTTAAGATAATCTTTGCCTTTATACAATACAATGGCATTGGTTTATACATCACAAATATACGATAGTTTCTCACTATATTACCATTTTCGTTATACAAATTAACTTTGAATTGCTGCTTTTCAGATGATAATGCATGAATAAACAGGCTTGAAAAATAGCACATTAAGCCGAGAAACACCATCCTTACTTATACCAAGACAAGGAGAAAAAGACACACAAGAAATAACAGATTATCGGCTTACAAGGCTTTCTACTTACAATCCTATTTCTTGTATTTTGCCCTATTCTAACATTTAAAATTTCAACAAACAGGATTGAAAAGACGAAAAACAAGTTTTGCTTCTCTAAAAACATAATTTTTTCAACTCAAAAATTATGCTTTAACCTATCCCTACATCAGCAACCTCCCTATCAAGAATCATTGTTAGCAGGGAAGTTGCTTTGGTTTTGAAAGTATATGGCAATTTAATCAAACCTCTTATTGATATTTCCTAAATATTAGAAAACAGAAAAAGAAAACATTACTCATTATCACTAATTGCGTGCTTTTTAAGTTTCTTGTTATAATTTGATTTCTCACGCTTTGCACTGTTTCATATTTAAATTTCCTTCCAAACCACTTCAAGAAACTTATTGTCATTATTGCCTGATGATTAATGAAAAATATGACCTCTTGAAATCAGAGTTTAAATTCATATTAAATTAGATAGCGAGAAAATAGCTTTACCTATTTTCTCCGCGGAAAAGGTCTCTCTTTTTTATATGAAATAAACTTTACACCATAACCTTCAACCCCTTCTAATATTTCTTCTATCCCTTCTGTGTCAGGAAAACTATTCCAAAATTCACTATATTCTATTTTCATAGCTAACGGTATTCTGAGACTGAGCACTTCAGCCCCTGCCATAATTTCATCAAAAGTTTTATTAAAAAGAATGATACCTACAACGTAGCCTTTCCCGTCCGGCTGTCCCCACCCTTCAGCATCTATTGATGCTATGTATTTAATAGGAAAATCTGCTTTCTTCAGTATATCGTATAACTTAGAGACACGATGAAAATAAAACCTATATTTTTCTTTAACCAGTTTTTTCAACAATTCTTCTTGCCTTATCGTATCGTTTGCTACGGAAACAAGAGAAGAGTCGGTTTGAGCATTTGCAGATAAACTCATCAATCCAAACAGAATGTAACAAATTATCTTTTTCATATTATTTACATCTTACAAGTTCATTATTATCAGTTATATCATAGGCTATTGGTCCCCATGAATCTTCCCTATTGTATTTTACTACTTTAATACCTCCATTAAATACCTTTAGGATAATTATTAAAATAGCACCTTTTACTTCTGCTGAAACAGGTTCGCAATAAGGAACAAAATAATACATGCCATGTTCTGAACCATATTTCATTTTTACCAAATCGTACGTTGGCTGATAATCAGCCAGCAAATTGCGATAAAGACTTAATTAATCAGGTTGGTTGTTGATGGTTTTTATAAAGCGCGCGGCATCTTTATTGGTAGTATTTTGAGAAGAAATAAATCCCTCAGTTTCTTCCAATACGCTACAACCCGATAGCAGAATAACACATACAAAAGGTAATATCTTAAACAACTGAGAGATATTCACCTTAGACTTTAACAAAATCTTTACTTTCATGTTATGGCAACATTATAGTTAGTATGTGGCAAATATACGATAGATTTTGATGACATTGTTCTTTTTATTACATATAATTAACTGTTTTTAATTATCAAATAAACCTAGAAAAATAAAAGAGGAAGCAGACAAATTTCATCCTGTTTTACAGTAAGATACCACAAGGAAGATTTTTACAGACAATAACAAATTGTCGGCTTACAAGGCTTTCTACTTACAATTCAACTTTTCAACTTTCGTCCCATTTTAACATTTAAAATTTCAACAAACAGGGTTGAAAAAGCGAAAAACAACCTTTGATTTTCTAAAAGTATAAGTTTTGAATTGCAAAAGCATAGCTTTTGGCATGCAAAACCTATGTTTTTGGTTGGCGAAAGCTATGCTTTTGCAACCTAAAAGATGTGTTTTTAGGGAGTAAAAAGATTGTTTAAACCACATCAAATATAAATATATCTCTGCAACGCACTGTCAGCCAGCAATATCCAAGTTTATTTAAATAAGGACATTTTATGCTTTAAAATCTCCCGTGGTTACTTTATTTTGTTTTCAACGAAATAACGGGTGGCTTTTAACAATCATGAAAATAACAATTTAATACGTTTTCAATAAGAATACTTACAATATGAAAATTTGGAAGAAAGGGCGAAAAGTAAAAATAAAAAACCAAGTGGTAAGGTTTAAATACCACAAAAACGTTACTCGAAATAGAATGATAAGGCAACGATATGACTGCGTGCATCGCTTACCGAACGAGCGTAAGGAATCATATTTCGATCGCGTAACTGCTCGGCATGGCGGGTATCTAAGCAGTTGACAAGACTAAACATAAACTTTAATTCGGGACGAAGCTTGAAGAAAGGGAGGTAAAAATCACAACCCAAACCTACTTCAGCAAACAGATCGTAACGTTTAAACTTAATATAATCGCTGTTTCGACCGCTCAAGTTAATCATCGGATTGAGTCCTGCTACAACGTAAGGTCGATGATTATTAAAACGAGGAGCCGCAAATATAAGGTTGAAAGCGGAAGAAATATAAGCCGTTTTCATTTCTTGATGATGCTCGATGGGCATACCTGCAGCATTGGTTTCGAGCAGATTATGAAAAGTAAGGTAGCGCGTTCCGAAATATAAGGCGGGTGCTACACGAAACTGAAAATAGCGATTGAGCCGTAATTCGCCCGCCACACCAACGGTAAATCCCGGGTCATAACGGTTCTGATCGGTTGTAATGTGGGTCTGTACCACTATTCCGTCATCGCGTGTAAAGGGCTGCGGACCTGCATTTACAAACTCTACATCTTGCAGATGCACCCCAACAACAACCCCAAAATGCAGTTGTCTAAGGTCGGTGTAAGGTCTGTTTTCTACCTTCCGCTCTTGCGCAAGCCCTATTTGCCAACCGCAAATACTGATGAACAATATGCACAATGCTCTCTTCATATTATCTTATAGAACGCCTTTCGGCGGGGGTTATTGCATAAATAACCGATAATTAAAAATAGGAAATTGACAATTGGTAATTAAAAATTGACCATAAAAAGAGGATGATGAAGAACTAAGAAAATAAGAAATAGAGAAAAATAATCATCATTTATAGGTACATACCATTTATTTTTATACCTTTGCATCATTAAAAGTAAGTATGATACATATTATACAAAAACATTATTAACATTAAAAACTGAATTTTATTATGGCTTACGTAATTGGAAATGATTGTATTGCCTGTGGTACATGTTTACCCGAGTGCCCGGTAGAGGCAATCTCTGAAGGCGAGATTTATAAGATTGATGCAGATGCCTGCACTGAATGTGGAACATGTGCAAGTGTTTGCCCAAGCGAAGCAATCAGTCTTCCTTAAAAACAAATCAACCGCTTATATGTATAAAAGGCAGTCTAAGGGCTGCCTTTTATCATTATTCTACCTACCCTATCGGATAAAAAAGGAACCGAACAATACCTGTTTTACCGAGCTGCCGACCGGAAAATATCGGTACACGGAATAAAAATACAGGCTGTTTAGTCGGTCACTACCTTCTTTACCTGCTTTCCTTTTCGTATAATATATACACCCTTGCGCAACGCTTTTACATCTGCTTCATTGGCATAACGGCCCAAATAGCTGCCATCAACAGCATATACATCAACATCAGAAGTGGTTTGAACAGCCGTTTCGCGAATACCTGTAGATTCTTGACGGGGTGTTGTTACCTTGATACCATGTATATAAAGCGTATCTTTCGTACCGTTGGTAAAGAGTGCATACACCGGTCCATCTGATTTAATGGTACCCTGAATGATTCCACGATTAACTGATTCGAGCCCTGTAACAACAGTATAACCCACAGGGGCAAACTTATTAAATTGCGTATAAGCTGCCCGCACTGTATATTGTGATAGCTCCTCATTACCATTTTAGTGCTTAACAGACGGCCTCCAACAGTTGATTCACAAGAAACAGCCATACTATAAGTTTCACAAGAAGGCATACATACTAAAAAACTACCACCGGTAGCCACTGTAAAAAGTCCCTTTCCGGGTTGTAACATAATAGCACCTTTGCGCGACATTTCTGTTCCTTTCTTGCCATCTTTTCCAATACCGATGTAATCAGGAGATACTGTCGTTTCGGGATAAAGAGGTGGTTGGTTGGCAGCAACCATCTGAATAAGTTTTCCGTTGAGGTTTGCCTTATTATCATCTTCGTTAATACGACCAACATACTTATCGATTTTGGCCTGTGTATCAAACCACAACCATCCGTTTTCGTCGACATCAGCAAGATTAAACATATTATACTCTTGTGCATGTAAGGCAGAGGTAAGGCCAAAAGCCAGTACCAATGTTGTAAAAAACTTTGTCATAAATAAACTTTTATAGATTATAAATAATGAGAAATACGAAGAACGGAGTTACACTTCCGTCCATTCGGGATTTTGTTGGATACCCTGATACTTCACTTCACTCCAAGGAATGGGCAGATAATACTGTTTGGCAGCAAATCGGCGGATACGTCCCGGAAAGCGATTGAGATTGCTGATGGTATACTTATAAACACCGCTTTTGAGATCGATACGCATAGCTTTGAGCGGATTAGACGAGCCGTTGAGGCGCTGTTGGGCTATTCCCCAGCGTAAAAGATCCCAATAAGTGGTTTCTTCAAATGCCAATTCTACACGCCGCTCATTAACAAGGGCATCCCACGAAAGCGCTGTGAGAGGATCCATGTGTACGCGATTACGAATGGTATTGACCTGAGTGAGTGCACCGGAAACATCACCCAAGCGATAAAGCACCTCGGCATAATCGAGCAAAACTTCGGCATAACGCCATATAATATAGTTCTGCTTACTGGCTTTGGTGCCATCACGATCGATGGTTTGCGTTTCGTCGACAAATTTTCCCATATAATATCCCGTACGACTAACGCCCGGCGACTCGGCCGTACCATAGGGTTTAAGGTCTTCACCCGGCGTATTATTGTCGTAATGAATATCCATAACGTGCCCCTTGAACGTGCAACCATCGTATAGAATGTTAGCATAAAAGCGGTAATCTCTATTTTCGTAGGGATGCAGGGCATCGTAAGCAGCTCCGCCACGCATACCATACTCATCCACATGATTTTGTGTAGGCGTATAAGCGGCTGTGGTTCCGGTAAAGAAAGGAGAAGCAGCGTCGCGGTCTAATTTATGTCCAAACTTGGTAGCATAATCGCCATCGTTGGCGTGTTGTATTTCAAAAATAGACTCTTGGCTGTTTTTTGTCAAGAAAATCTTACGATAACCGTTTTTTATTCCATCTTGTGTGGTTTCCGAAATAGGCAACAAACGATAAGTGTTCAGGTTGATAACAGCTTCGTATGCAGCTTTTGCCAATGTCAGCATTTGCGTCGATTGATCATCGGTAAAACCAAGATAAGCCTGGTCTGCCTGCTTGTTTTGAAACACTTCGGCAGATGCCCACAAGTAGGTTTTTGCTTTCAGCATGAGCGCAGCACCCTTTGTTGCACGCCCCGCATCGGTAGAAGTGTAGGTAACAGGAAGTAATTGAGCAGCCGCATCGGCTTCTTTAACAATAAAATTGACCATTTGTTGGTAAGAAGCACGTGGGAATTTTTCAGCATTTTCCAATGGGTTGTAGGTGTGGTCAATTAGCATCACGCCTCCATGGAGTCGCCAAAGGATATAATAATAATAAGCTCTGAAAAAGTGTCCTTCACCCAAAATGCGATTCTTTTGCTCACCTTCTTTTATGCTACCTTGATTTTCGAACATCAAATTAATGGCTTGTATCTGCGTAAAATAAATGTTCCAATTATATCTTGCCCACCTGGTGAGTTCTTGTTCATTACCTTTCAGCAAGTCGCCATACCCCGCATTGAACCAATCGTTCTTTCCTACGGAGAGCTGATCGGTAAACCATGCCATGTTATAGCGTGAGGCATTCTTTACCAAAGCCAGACTGGGTACATAGGTACTAAAACCGCTTCCCATGCTTCTATACCAAGCATTGACGTACTCATCAAGCAACATCGGATTGTGCCAAACCTCTTTTTCGGAGATGGTATTGATGGGTGCATCGTTGAAAAGCGAGTCGCAAGAAACCAATGTCGATAAAAAAACGGAGAGGAAAACCGTGAAAATATACTTCTTTAATTTCATACTTGTAACTCGTTAAAATCCTACATTTAGGGTGATACCGTACGACTTCTGAACAGGATAACCACGCAATGACTCGGGATCCATATCTTTCAGGGTAGACCATGTAAAGAGATTACTGCCTTGCAAAGCAATGCTGGCAGAGGCCAAAGAGAGCTTCTTCAAGAATGAAGAAGGCAAGGTGTAACCGATATTCAGTACTTTGAAACGAAGGAAGTTGCAATTTTGTATCCAGAAAGTCGACTCCAGACGATTGTTATCGTTAGAGGTGGCAAACTTTACTCTGGGATAACGGGCGTTGGGATTACTTTCCGACCACGTGTCTGTAAGGTGATAACGCTGGAATTTTTGTAGTGTTCCATTGTCAAGCGTATAATAATCTTTTATGTTCTGACGGTATCCCTGCTCGCCTTGGAGCATCGCATTAACAAAGAAACCTTTGTAAGAAAAACCTAAACGAATACCAATATCTAAGTCGGGACGCGATGAATTTTTGACGTATATTTTATCTTTACTGTCGAGAACACCGTCGCCGTTCTGATCTACATACTTAATATCGCCGGGCGCTAACGTACTATTACCCTGCCCATCTTGATTTAAGGGGTGATGATCAATCTCATCCTGACTCTTAAACAAGCCATCAGCTTCGTACATTGTCCATACTAAACTACTGCGTCCTTTGCGTCTGAGGTTCGGAATTTGTGCACTTTCGTCACCATAATCTAAGTATTCATCATTGTTTTTAGCCAACGACAACGAAGCATTATATTTAAATTTGCCTATCGTATTGCGATGCGTAAGGCTGAGATCCCATCCCCAAGCCTTCAGTTTACTAAAGTTCATGCTCGGTACATTGCCGTTTGCACCGGTAGAAGAAGGGAAAAGATACTCTGGTGCAGATGTTATCTTATCCGTTTCATACCGTATATAGTACTCGAAAGTTAAGCCGATGCGACCTCCCCAGAAGCCTAAGTCAGTGCCCAAGTTATAATCATGAGTCTTGCCCCATGTTAAAGCAGCGTTGGGATAGCCAGCCAATGCAAGACCGGGACGAAAGTTTCCGCCGATATTATAACCCGAAGTAACATACTCTTTATAATTGGTAAGGTAAGAATAGGGGCCTACCAAACCATCGTTACCTAACCATCCGGTAGATGCTCTGAACTTAACATTAGTCAAAACTTCTTGTTTCCATTTTTTGAAAAACTCTTCGTTAGACAACACCCATGATGCAGACACCGACGGGAAGAAGCCCCAACGCTTCTTGGGAGCAAAGTTGGAAGAACCGTCAATACGAAAACTGAACTCCATAAAATAACGGTTACCGTAAGCATAATTAGCGCGACCGATGAGCGATGCACGTTGATTGATGCTCTCATCGCCATTGAGAGTTGCCTCTTTAGCCGTTCCGATGGTTTCTGGAAAAGGCGTTTTATCAAGGTTTTTACCCATCATATACTGAGGATGCAAACGTTGATAGTTGGTTACCAGTGTAAGTCCGACATCATGTTTTTGTACAAAAGTGCGGTTAAAATTTAACCCGGCTTCATACAATTGGTTACTATAAAAGCGGTCTTCCTGTTGTTGTGTGGACTTTGCTTTTGGATAAATGGTGTTGCTATCTTCAGCAAAATTGCCGGTATTTTTATCGTAAGTATATAATGTAACCGGCTTTTTGAAGTTGGTTGTGATGCTGTGGTTATCATCGAATGTACCCCGCAAATATACCGACAGACCTTTTATAAAAGGAACAGAATACGTCAAATTGGCTGTGATGGTAGAGAAATGACTGCTATCTTTGATATAACCGCCCAGTCCGTAAATGTTTATCAACGGGTTGTTACCATCCGAACTGGCCAATCGTCCATCAGCAAATCGCAGCACTTGAACGGGTGAAAAGGCATAAGCATCTTCGATAGTAGTATAGCTACTGTTCTTACCCATCGAGTTAGAACCCGTATAATCAATCGAAAGAACCAAACCTTTGAGCAATGTGGCATCAAGTTTTGCAGAATAATTCAAACGGTTTCGCTTCACACCGCTATACAAACCTTTGGTATCTGCATAACCTAACGAAAGATAATACTTAACAAAATCGTTACCACCGGTGATTGAAAGACTGTTGGTTGTTGAATAACCCGACTTATCGAGATAGTCTAAAATATTCTCATTGCCATACACATTGGGGTTGGAACGTGTGCGAATAGCCTCTAATTCAGCATCCGTGTAAGGCAATAAGGTGGTTGAAGGGGTGTTTTCTATTGCCCGATTGCGTAGTTTAGCAAATTCGTACGCATTCAAAAAGTCGGGCAATCGGGTGGCTTGTTGCAAGTTAAATTGTCCCCGGTAATTTACTTTTACCTTCTGATTACCCTTTGCCCGCTTGGTTTGAACCAATACAACGCCATTAGCAGCACGTGATCCGTACACCGCAGAAGCTGCTGCATCTTTCAAAATGGTAACACTTTCAATGTCGTCGGGATTCAAGTCAGACAGCCGCATCTCACCTTCAGAAGTCGTTGTACCGAACCTTGGCACGCCATCGATAACCAAAAGAGGAGCTCCTTTGATACCACGAATGCTGAAATTGGCCTCTTTTGCCGCACTTGGATCACCTGTTGTCTGCATTACTTGCAGTCCGGCAACCTGCCCTGCAAGCGACTTATCCAGATTGGTAGTTGGCATCATGAGCAGGTCTTCTGCTTTAACCGTCTCTACAGCACCCGTTATCGACGACTTCTTTTGAATGCCATAACCTATTACAACCAATTCATCGAGATGCTGTGCATCGTCTTCCATTACAACAGTTACAGGTGCATCGCCCACCAAGACCTCTTTTGATTTATACCCGATATACGAAATAACGAGTGTCTTGGTTGTGCTGTTGGCAGGTATTGTAAAATCACCGTCAACGTTTGTAACCGTTACTACTTTGGTATTTTTCCATCTTACTTGCGCCCCGATAACAGCATCGCCACCACCATCTGTAACCTTTCCTTTTACCATACCACCCTGCTGGGCGTATGATAAGGAAAAGCTAGAGAGCAAGAGGATAAGAAAAGATAATATCTTACATACTTGCATAAGACTTTTATATTTTGAGTTAGATACGTAGAAACTTTTTATCGGCAGGAAAATCGCCCTTCATTAATTAGACAACAACCGCTCAATCAAAAAGATTTGATAATTGTAATAGTCGCGCGTTGAGCCTGTTGCAGTGGCTCTGTAAGCCTTATACTTGGCTAAAACTCTTTGCAAACGTCCCAACATAATTGCGCCTAATTCGCTTTTCGACAGAGCAGAGGCCCCCATATTGATACGGGTAAAGCCTGTGTCTGCGTGCTGATAACCACAGCATAAAGGAGAATCGGCAATCTGTTGAAGTTCATTTTCTTCGCTAAGTGAAGTCTTTTTAACCTCATTTTTATTTAATCCGGAGGCATTCATCATCACTGCAATGGCTGCACCTTGTAGTTTTTGCTCAGCCTCTGACAGTTTACCTGCCACGGGAGAGATGAAAAGTGCATTGGTCAAATCGGCCAAATAGGTATCCAACGGATAATTGCGCACGGGTCAATCATCCCTCCTTCCTTGATACGATATAAGATTCCGCCATTGAATAAGGCAGAAACGATGGTGCTACACAGCTTATCATTGGTGTTCATATCCAGTTCCAGCTTGTTTAAAAGCGATGCCGGCGACAGCCAAGTGTCATAATTACGCGCTTGATTTAACAACCATTGCATGGATGCTTTCTGCTTATCCTTGCTGATATAAGCCTTGCAACAGACTTGCCGTCACCTTGTCTGATCTCTCTGAACTCAATTCCACCGAGATAAGGAATAACATGACCGATATAACGCGTATACTGTCGGGTCACCTCTTTATATATAGTTTCGGTATGATCGTAACGTTCTCCCTTCTCCATTGTCCAATCGAGAAGATTTTTTACCAATATTTTCAGGTTCGAGATACCCAGATTTCCGGCTTTGATATGATCGTTACCAAGGTCTTCTGTCAGGTCGGTGGGGTCGATGATACCCATTACCTGCTGTGCACCAAACTCGTACATGGGATCACCAGACTTATCGGTTATCCATTTGTTTAGCGTCGCTTTTTCGTCATCGGGTGTGCGAGCGTCTTTTATTAAACGGTATCCCCAATTGATGGCGTATATATCATAGACACCCAAAGTTGGCGGAAGAAGACTTACACCACGCTCTAAATCGCCGGGTTGAGCCACATAATTATTGCGGGCATAATCCATAATACTGGGTGTAGTGCCGTACTTTTGGGTAAAAGAGGGACTGCGTAAGGAGTCGACAGGATAGGCATAGCTGGCTCCCATGTTGTGCATCAGACCCAATGTGTGACCTATCTCGTGAGAAGCAGCATACTTAATAGATTCTTTCATCACGTCGTCGTCAAACACAGGTTTCCTTACTCGCTTATCAACGGCACCGGTTTGGATAAATCGCCAGTTGTGAAGTAGCGAAACGATATTGTGATACCAGATAACGTCGGCACATAAAATTTCGCCCGTTCGAGGGTCGGTATAGCTCGGCCCCATAGCGTTGGGAGTGGCTGTAGTGGCATATTTAAAACAGTTATACCGCATATCGTCGGGATCGAACACTGAGTCGTTGGCTGGATAATCGCGTGCTTCTACTACATTTTTAAAGCCGGCAGCTTCAAAAGCTTGGTTCCACACCTCGATACCGTCTTTTATCGTCTGCCGCCACTTGGTCGGAAAGGCCGAATCAACATAAAAAACAATTTTCTTTTTCGGCTCTACCAGTTGCCCGCTGAAGTATTTTGCCATATCTTCGGCCTTCGGTTCTACGCGCCAGCGATTGATAAACACGCGCTGTTCTACACGGTCTTTGTCTGAACTGAAAAGGTTTTTAAGGGCTGAAAAATAACCCACCCGGTTATCCTGGTAACGCATCGACATCGGATTATCGGGCAAAACGAACAGCGAGCGGTGCATTTTTACAGAATAAGGACTAGACAAAATACCGGTAAGGGTAAAGCTTAGCGTGGTTTTTATCTCAATATTTTTTTCGAAAGCCTTTACCTCGTTGATGCCCGAAGCATCCGAAACAAATGTTCCTTTCAGCGATCCGCTGCCACCAAAGAGCTTGGCTATGGGGTTATCGGGCTTGATAGGACTGATAGAAGTTTCGTTTGAGCCAAAGAAAGAACTAACATCTATTACCACATTCTTTCCGTTGTGGGCAACGATTTTAAATGCCTTGAGTATCGGATTAATAAAATTTTTGCCGAACGATGATGCAATAGGGTCTTGCGCATCTACCTGATTAGCGGCTTGTACAAGGTGCATATACACCGCGCGTTCGTCTTTTGTGAAGTTAAGCAACATCGGACGAGTAGCCATCTGACCAGCCACAAAGTCGCGTGTGTTACTTGTAGAGGCTACCCGATTGGCCAACATATACATCTTTTGAAAAGCCGAATCGGGCATTTCAAAGTATAATTTGTTATCTTTCGCCTTGAAAATAACGGTAAACATACCTATTTTCTTCTTTCCATCTTTTACGATTTTTCCATAATCGTTGCTGCCAAGAGAGTCTTTAGCCAATGCTGCGATGCTCGGCACTTTCTTCTTTTTGGCGGCAACAGGTTGTAACGAGAGGGTTAGAAGCGAAATCAATAAGAGACCGTAAATGGGTTTGTAGATATTTTTTTTCATAATTTGTAATGTAAATCTATCGTTCCGGCATCAAACAATAACCTGATGACGGGAAATAGAATATAAACTCTAAGTTATTTGTCCACAAAGATAAGCATTTTTATTGATATTACCACAAGGAGCTGTTGGGATGTGTTGAAGCGGCGATGAAGTAGGTTGAGGAAAATATAACACCATATTTGAGAGATTAAAACCTCATATTTTAAAGGATATGGCACCTGCTTCGAAAGCCGCAGACCTACTATTCGCAGAATGAAACCCATTGAGCGAAAGGAGTTAGAGATGAAGATGATGCCCCATGCGGTCTTGTTTAGTTTTAAGATACTTGTAATCGTATTCGTTAGGATGCACCTCAATAGGTACAATTTCAGTGATTTCAAGCCCGTAAGCTTCCAGTCCGACGCGTTTAACAGGATTGTTAGTAAGCAGCCGCATCTTATGAATATTAAGATGTCGCAACATCTGCGCACCGCAACCATAATCGCGTTCATCGGGTTTAAAACCTAAATGTACGTTAGCATCAACGGTATCGTAGCCCTGCTCTTGCAATTTGTAAGCCGCAATTTTGTTCATCAAGCCGATACCTCTACCCTCTTGTTGCATGTAAATAAGCACGCCGCGACCTTCTTTTTCTATAAGTTGCAGGGCGTAATGCAGCTGATCGCCACAGTCGCAACGCATGCTTCCGATGATGTCGCCCGTAGCGCACGACGAGTGAACGCGCACCAATACCGGGTCGTTATCCGTCCATTCGCCTTTGGTAAGGGCAAAATGTTCGAGCCCATTGCTGATTTGCCGGAACGGCGTAAGCTTAAAATGTCCGTATTTGGTAGGCATATCAACGGTGTATCCCACTTCGATAAGCGATTCGGTTTTCAGCCGATAGGCTATCATATCTTTGATGCTGATAAGCTTGAGATTGTATTGCTGAGCCATTTTCTTCAGTTCGGGCAGGCGCGCCATCGTTCCGTCTTCGTTCATTATCTCCATTAACGCCCCTGCAGGATACAAACCTGCCATGCGACAGAGGTCTATCGCCGCCTCTGTATGACCACTTCGGCGTAGCACACCGTTATCTTGCGCGTAGAGAGGGTTGATATGTCCGGGACGACCAAACGTTTCGGGGGTAGACGAAGGGTCGGCCAATGCGCGAATGGTAGCGGCTCTATCGTGTGCCGAAACGCCCGTTGTACAACCCTCGAGTTTATCTATCGTAACGGTAAAGGGCGTTCCCAATACCGAAGTATTGTCTTGAACCTGATGCGGAAGATTAAGTTCGGCACAGCGCGAGAGGGTTACGGGGGCACAAAGCACACCGCGCGCATGTTTCAACATAAAGTTAATCTTCTCGGCGGTAACCTTCTCGGCGGCTATAATCAGGTCGCTTCATTCTCGCGGTCTTCATCGTCTACAACGATAACAAACTTTCCTTCTTTGAAGTCTTTTATGGCTTCTTCTACTGTATTGAATGCTAATTCTGCCATGTTGTTTAGTTTTTTAGAATTGGGTTCTGCCAAACAGAACACTTTTTTGTACCATATTATATATAAGGTGTAACCAACAACCGTACCGATTGTGGCTTACCCGTTTGTAATTGAGTTAATTCTATCAATAACCACCTCATTAGTTTGGCGGATTACTTTCAAATCTCGGTGCAGCCTTAGCCTAAAACGCCACATCCGAAAATAAAGAAACAGCCCCACAGGCACTACTGCAGCCGCCACCGCATTCATCCACTGACGGTCGAAGGGGCGTGTGTGCGCCTTGTTTGAAAGCACAGGATAGTTGTTCAGCTCGGTCATAATCACCTTATCTTTGGTGTTTCCGAGATCTTCAATGATAGCTTCCAACTGCTCGTCCAAACGTTCAATCACGTGGTCGGGCTGATATTTAAAGAACACTTTAAACACGTTCGGTGCGCTTGTAAGCCGATGTTCTTGCGAGTAAGTGGCTATCTGTTGGCTCATCTCGGCCAGCAAATCAGCATCCCTGCGATAGTCGGGTTCATTGATAATCACCTCTTTTCCCGATATATTTCGCTTGATACGAAGCCCCAAGAACTTTCTGAAGAAATGCCGATAGGCATCGAGATTAAACACTACCGAATCTTTATTAGCCTTATAGGTTACAAAAATAGCTACCGGAACAAGCACGCCGGGCGCCAGACTTCTGCCGAACCACACCGTCCAGATGCCTCTTCGCGACATCTGATAACCCGAGTTGTCGAGGATATAATACACGATAAACACCAGCACCGATACGATAACGGGTATTCCCAAACCGCCTTTACGGATGATAGAACCCAGCGGAGCACCGATGAAAAAGAAGATAAGACACAACAAAGATAAAAGAAACTTGTTAACAGCCTCTATCTGATGCTGTCTAATCATCTTGTTTCCATCGTCGGTTATCATCGTTTTAAATTCCAAATCAGACAATAGCGACTGCACCTGAGAACGGGCAATGCTAACGGCATCTTTCTTTTTATCGCTACTTAAGCGGGCATACAACGTATCAAAATTCAGTTTATCGGATGCTGCCAGTTTAACGGCCTGCAACGAGTCGGCCTTGTTCAGCGGGCCCCTATCATAATAGGTGGCTTGCATCTCGCGATAATAAGTGCGGCCAATACTGTCGTATTGGTGGTTAAGCGAATCTAAATCTTTATATATCTGACTTAATCCCTTGCCCCGTGCATCGCCCGCCAAGAGCGCGGCATCGGTGATACTAAAGTCGCTATCAAAGTCGATAAGGGTGGTTTTAGAAAGAAATGTTTCCCTGCGAAAAGGCACGGCGGCATTGCTTCCCACCTCTTGCGACTGGTTGGTAAACCACTCTCCGCTCCACAAACTTAGCAAAAGATGCTTTTTATCGGCAGTAGTTTGCAGGCGTCCGGAGTCTGCAAGAATTATCTCCGAGTCTTCATAGCTGTTGGCTATCCTGTAAATCATAATACCATAGAGCTTTCCGGTCTCGGTATCTTTTTTCTGTACATAGATGTTGGTCTTAGGAATGCCGTTGTAAAACACGCCCTCAGGAATTTCCAACTCGGGGCTTTTCTGCTTCATCGACCACAACAACTGGGCAATTTTAAGCGTGGCATGTTGCCCCACTTGGTTTTGAAAATAAAACGAACCCAAACATATCAAAACCGTAATAACGATTAACGACCTGAACGATTGCATCAGCGAAATGCCCGAAGCCTTGATAGCGGTAAGCTCGCTGCTTTCGCCCAGATTACCAAACGTGATAAGCGAAGATAGCAAAATGGCCAATGGAAGGGCTTGGGGCACCATCATCAGTCCCAAATACCAAAAAAACTGGGCAAGAATTTCCATCGAAAGACCCTTCCCTATCAATTCGTCGATAGAACGCCAAACGTATTGCATCATCACCACGAACTGACAAATAAAGAACGTTCCGAAAAATAACATTCCGAATTGCTTTGCTATAAATATGTCCAGTTTTTTTATCCTAAACATTGTTTTCATGCCGGAAAACCTGCACCGACTAAGCTGCAAAATTAGCATAAAAAATCAGAAACGCCGTCTTTTCGTGCTGATAAGTTGATGAATTCAGCACGGTATAGGTGCGAACTGTACGTACCTACATAGCTGCAATAGTAAACAGTCCTTGTAAAGTACCGGTAGAGACGCACGGTTTAGCTATCCCCACACCGCTGTAAACAGTAAGCAGACTTTATGAAAGGCGTGTAGCAACGTACGATTCGTGCATCTTTCGCCCTTTCACTTTTCACCTTACATGGGGTCACCTGCGTCCTTTCACCCCTTTACTTTTTTACCTTTTTACCTTATATGGCGTCTGCATCCTTCCACATTTTCACCTTTTCAACCTTTCACCTTTATACTTGTTGGTCAATTTTATGGATCTCACTTTCTCAAAAAGTATAGCGAATGGTATAGAATCTTTCGATTTTCTTTACAATTAACATTTTAATTTTGACGAAAATTTATGCGTTTATTTTGACAAAAACAAAGGTGCAGCCTCAAAAAGCTATACTTTCAGGGTGCAAAAGCATAGCTTTGAGAAGGTAAAAGCATAGGTTTTGCAAGCCAAAAGCACATCTTTTACACCTCGAAAAACGTGGTTTTAGGGCACTTCAAAGATGCAAACAGAACAAAATATCCAATAAAAATCTTGCAACTTATTGCTATTACGCTAGTTCGGGATAAGAAAGTTTTATAAATTGCCATATCTCTGGGTGTGAGATTATCGAGTGATTCATGAAATTTTCTTTCATTATAATAGTCTACCCACTGCTTGATGCCCTTTTCTAATTCAGATTCTGAGGGACAGAAGTAATGATTTAGTTTAATTACATTCTTCATCAATCTGTGATATTGTTCTATCTTCTTGTGTCTGCGGATGCAAGGGCTTACCATGAATATGCTTGATGTTATGTTCCTTGAAGAGATAATACTTTCACCTTTACTGCAAAATTCCTCCTCCTTTCCGCATTTATTGTCTTTTTTAGTATCTTTGCGTTTAAATAATATTGTTATCATGAATCTGAAAATACGCTTATCGCTGATGAACTTCCTCGAATTTGCCGTTTGGGGAGCTTATCTTACATCCATGGGATCCTATCTTGTCAACATCGGTATGGCTAATAGCATCGGTTCGTTTTATGCCATGCAAGGCATTGTTTCTATCTTTATGCCTGCCCTGATGGGCATTATCGCCGACCGATGGATACCTGCACAACGTCTGTTGGGACTGTGTCAGCTGCTTGCAGCCTTGTTTATGTTTGCCGCTGCATTCTACGGTTATCGCGCCACAACTGCAAACATGGGTGTTCCTACCGAAGACTTGGCAGACACGATGATGATTTTCCCTATGTACAGTTTAAGCGTTGCGTTCTATATGCCCACATTAGCGCTGAGCAATTCGGTGGCTTATAATGCCTTGACACAGGCGGGAATGGATACCGTAAAAGATTTTCCACCCATCCGCGTGTTTGGTACAGTGGGTTTTATATGCACCATGTGGCTGGTAGACTTGTTGGGATTTCAAGCCAACTATTATCAATTTGTGGTGTCGGGTATCTGCGGTGTACTGTTGTTTCTGTACACTTTCACCCTTCCCGCATGCCCCGTTTCAACGGGAGACGAAAAGAAAAGCTTTACCGATGCCTTCGGTTTGCGCGCCTTTTCGCTGTTCAAACAAAAGCGTATGGCTATCTTTTTTATTTTCTCTATGATGTTGGGCGTGAGCCTACAGGTAACCAATGGCTTTGCCAACCCCTTCATTCAGAGCTTTAAAAGTATAGCCGAATACGCCGGAACATTTGGTGTAAACCATGCCAATATTCTGATTTCACTATCGCAAATCAGCGAAACCTGTTGTATTTTGCTTATCCCCTTCTTTATGAAACGTTATGGCATCAAGAACGTTATGCTGATAGCGATGTTTGCATGGGTGCTGCGTTTCGGGCTCTTTGCGATAGGAAATCCCGGCAATGGCGTATGGCTGTTTGTGCTGTCAATGCTGGTTTATGGTGTGGCTTTCGACTTTTTCAACATCTCCGGCTCACTTTTTGTAGACCGTTCTACCGACCCACATCTGCGTTCGAGTGCCCAAGGACTGTTTATGCTGATGACAAACGGTATCGGTGCAACACTCGGAATGCTGGGCGCACAACAGATAGTAAATACGCATACCATAAACGGAGAGGTAGATTGGCAGGCATGCTGGCTGATTTTTGCTGGTTATGCGTTGGTCGTAGGAATAACCTTTGCACTGGTATTCCGACCTAAAAAGGAAGAATTAAGATGAAATCTAAGCTGCGACTGATATTTAAAAACGTATCCGAAATTGTAGGTAATGAAGAAATCGGACTGTTGGTTCTGACAGATGAGGCGGAGAAACGACAGCTTACTATTCCGTGCGATAAGGCCATGCTCATACAATTTGGCATACGGCTGAACCACTTGCCCATCACCGGTAAGCTGTTACCCGAGGTGCTTTGGCAAATTATCGACATGCAAACCAACTTTCGATATGAAATCATCATCGATGATATTGTAAACGGAAAGTATCGGGCACTGCTCTATAACATCGACACGCTGGAACCCATTGTATTGCGGGCGAGCGATGCCGTACTATTTTCTTACATCAGCAAGACACCTATTTATATAGAGACCTCTTTGATGGAGAAACAGAGTGTACCGTATAACAGTCTATCAAGCGGCGTATCTCTGCCGGTAAATGTACTGGAAGACGAGATGCTCAAAGAAGCTTTGAATCGCGCAATTAAGGATGAAAACTACGAGCTGGCTTCACATTTGAGAGACGAAATACAACGACGAAAAGACAAAAAATAATGAAAGAGGCTCGGTTTTTCTATGTACCCAATGCGGCATTACGCAACGATTTGCCCCCGGACGAAGCTCAACACGCCGTCCGGGTGTTGCGTCTTACAGCCGGAGACGAGGTGTTTTTAATGGATGGTGAGGGCACTTTCTATGCGGCAGAACTGTCGTTAGTGTCTAAAAATACCTGTATGTATCACATCAAAGAGACGCTTCCACAAGAAAAAACATGGAACGGGCGCATCCATTTAGCGGTTGCACCCACCAAGATGACAGAGCGAATGGAGTGGCTAATAGAAAAATCTACCGAGATAGGAATAGACGAATGCTCATTTCTAAACTGCGCTTTTTCTGAACGCCGGCAGATAAAAGGCGAACGCATGGAGCGTATCATGGTGTCTGCCATGAAACAAAGCAGAAAGGCTTGGATACCTGTTTTACATCCCATGCAATCGTTTAACGACTTTATCCACGCCACACGTACCGGACGTAAGTTTATTGCACATTGTTACGATGAAATAGAAAAGAAATATTTTTTTGATGAATTGAGTCATGCTTCGTGCACCGAAGAAATCACAATAATGATTGGCCCGGAAGGCGATTTTTCGATAGACGAAGTGCGACAGGCACAGAAAAACGGGTTCGAATCGGTGACATTAGGCGCTGCCCGACTAAGAACCGAGACTGCTGCACTATCTGCTGTGATGATGGCCCAATTGATTTTGCGTAAACCTTTATAAGATGAAAAAGTTTGCAGGATATATTTTTGCAGTCGTCATAGCTTTGTCTTCTTGCACGTATTCTAATTATATCGATGCCATTCCGCACAATTGCAATGCATTGATAGCTGTAGATACAAAGGAGTTAAAAGGACTGATAGACAAAGATTTTCTGTCTTCACTTTTCTCCATCGACGATAAGGCAGGTTGCGGATTGGATCTATCTGAAAAAATATATCTATTTGAAGCCGCAGATGGTAATGTAGGACTGTGTGCCAAAGTGGCTGACGAAGACAACTTGGAAAAAGTTTTAGACAGACTTGTTGAACAAGGTATTGCCGTTAAAAGCCGTAAACGCAGGGGGAAAAACTTTTTCGTTTTGAAGGATTCTTGGCTGATAGGATACAGTTCTGAGGCACTTTTAATAATGGGTCCGATGACAGCTGAGTCGCAGGGAACTGTCCAAAACCGAATGGCAAAGTATCTGGATGCCGACGATGAAACAGGTGCTAAAGGTACGCCGATATACGAAAAGCTGATCAGTATCAATGCGCCCATAGCATTGGTAACACGTATTGGGGCGATACCCGAGAAATTTGCACTACCCTTTACCATGGGTATACCCAAAGATGCAGACCTTAATCATATTCTACTGGCTGTTCGAATGCAACTTGATGACGATGTGTTGCGCATTGAAGGAGAAATCTTTTCGTTCAACAAAAATATTGATAAGGAGCTGAAAAAGGCTTATTCCATTTATCGCCCCATTAAAAACAGGTACCTCAAAGCTATGCCTGCAACAGCATCGGTAGGCCTTTTTATGAACGTAAATGGTAAAGATCTAATAAAACAAATACACGATAATCGTAGTTTAAGCATGTTGTTAGCAGGTGCAAACACAGTTATCGACATGGACAACATCCTTAAAAGTGTAGACGGTGATATGGCTTTTATTCTGCCTTCGTTATGGGAAGAGGGCATGTTTAAAATGTCGATGGTGGCCGATTTGGCTACTGCCAACTGGCTGAAAGATGTAGAATACTGGAAAAAATCGTGTTCCTCAGATGCACAAATAGAAAATGTGGGTCCTCAAGTCTACGCTTATCACGATAAAAACACAACGTTTTATTTCGGCGTAACTCCCGACTTACGCTTCTATAGCGGGCCTGTTTTACAGAATGCAAAAGCCACTTTGCACGGAGTAAACAATCCTATTGCACCGAAAATACAAAACAAAATACAAGGAAAGAAACTGGTTATGGTGCTTCAACTCAGTTCGCTGATGTCCCAAGAAAAAAACATCTCCCTACTGTTAAACCCGTTTTTGGGTAATTTAAAAACTGTGGTATATAGCGTGAAATAATGGAAAGAATAAGTTTTGAAAGTGTGCTGCCTCAGGTTTTTACACACCACAAAGACTTCAAATCAGAGATATGGAACAGCAAGGTAACCTTTGAAAGAGGTTATTTGTACTTAGTCGAGGCGGAAAGCGGAAAAGGAAAGAGCACCTTTTGCAGCTATATATCAGGTTATCGACACGATTATGCCGGACATATCCTATTTGACGAAACAGACATTTCAACCTACAAAATGTGCGATTGGGTAAATTTCAGACGTCGACACATCAGTCATTTGTTTCAAGAATTAAGGCTTTTCCCTGAACTTACCGCCTTTGAGAATGTGGAAATAAAGAACCAACTGACCCGGTGGAAGTCGTCTACACAAATAAAAGAATGGTTTGAACAATTGGATATTGCAGATAAACTAGATGTGGAAGTGGGAAAAATGTCTTACGGACAACAACAACGTGTAGCCATGATGCGGGCTTTGGTTCAGCCGTTCGACTTTCTTTTGCTTGACGAGCCCATCAGTCATCTCGATGACAACAATGCTCAAACGATGACCGAAATTATGTTAACAGAAGCCCGAGAACAAGAGGCTGCGGTAATTGTAACCAGTATTGGCAAACACACAGAACTGCCCTACGAAAGGATTTTAAGGTTATGAAGCTGGTTTGGAAATTATTACGGAGGCATATTAGCATACCTCAATTTATCGGTTTCTTCTTTGCCAACCTCTTCGGAATGCTGGTTGTACTGTTCGGTTTTCAGTTTTATAACGACGTATTACCGGTGTTCACGTCGGGTGACAGTTTTATGAAAGCCGACTATCTGATTATCAGTAAGCAGATAGGAACAACTGAAACGTTAAGCGGACGTACACACGATTTCAGCGAAAGCGAACAAAACGAGCTGTCCCGACAGCCTTTTGTGAAGAGATGGGCTAAGTTTACGGCTGCCGAATACAAGGCAACTGCCTCGATGCGAATCAACAACACGAACATACTGAATGCAGAAATGTTCTTTGAAAGTATTCCCGACAGCTTTGTAGACATTACACTGAATAGCTGGAAGTACGTTCCAGGCAGCGAGAATGTACCGGTTATACTGCCCCGAAGCTATTTAGCAATGTACAATTTCGGCTTCGCACAGACTCATTCACTGCCAAAAATCAGCGAGGGATTAGTAGGAATGCTACATCTCGACATTGTTATTCGCGGTAATGGACATGAAAAACACTTCATAGGAAAGGTGGTTGGATTTTCTTCAAAGCTAAATACCATCCTCGTTCCACAATCCTTTATGGACAGCAGCAACGCACAGTTTGCCCCCGGAACACACAATAACCCAACCCGACTAATGATTGAAGCGACCAATCCAACCGATGAACGAATAGCACACTACTTGTCAGAAAAGAACTATGAGTTAGAAGATAACAACCTCGATGCAGAGAAGACGGCTTATTTTCTCAAGCTTACAGTATCAATAGTGATGGGTGTAGGCATTATCATTTCTGCTCTCAGTTTCTATGTTTTACTGCTGAGCATCTACCTGTTGGTGCAGAAAAACACCTCAAAATTGCAAAATTTACTGCTTATCGGTTACAGTTCCATAGAGGTTTCGCTACCCTATCAACTGCTTACAGCAGGACTTAACGTTCTTGTTTTGCTCTTAGCCCAGGTTGGATTGCTGTTTGCCCAATCTGTTTATATGCAACTGTTGGAAGGTCTTTTCCCCGATATTCCCGAAGGCTCACAGCTTCCTTCCCTGCTCATAGGGCTGCTTTTAGTGATACTGGTTACAGCCATCAATGTCGTGGTTATAAGAAGAAAGATAGTGAGAATCGGTAAAGGGAAAGACGAAGCATAAAAAATAACCGCTCTTTTTGCACCTAATAGATTATCTTTGTGCATATAACCCGAAAGAACAGATATCATTGGGCGTCTATTCCTCAGTTTAACGAATGCTCGTTAAACACCATCTACACTCATACTTCACATATAAATACAAAAAAGGATGCCATTCTTGACATCCTTTTTGTGATCCGTTTGGGGCTCGAACCCAAGACCCCAACATTAAAAGTGTTGTGCTCTACCAACTGAGCTAACGGATCTTCCAACAAATCATTTGCGATTTTGCGTGTGCAAAGGTATGTTTTTTTTATGAAACCAACAAATTATTCTTTTGTTTTTTCTGACGGTGTGGCATTTTTATGTATCGCCTTTACCTCCTTTTCGTCCTTTTCATGCTCTTTGGTTACATAACGTTGCCAATATGCCATGATAAGGGTGGTAAGAGGCAAAGCTATGATAAGACCGATAAAACCAAACAAAGAGCCCCATACAGAAAGCGAAAGCAACAGGATTGCAGGGTTTAATCCCATTGCTTTTCCCATAACTTTTGGGGTCACAACCATATCGGATATAACCTGTACAACGGCAAAAACGAGGACAGCAGACCCAAAAATAATCCAGAAATTTTGTCCTGTATCGGCTGCTTTCAGTAAGGCGAGGATAGCAGTAGGTATCAATGCAAACGTATGAAGATAAGGAACGAGATTCATTATCCCAATCATGATGCCCAGACCAATGGCCATTGGGAAATCAATAATCGTAAATCCGATGCAAAACAAAATGCCCATAATGAGCGATACCAAACTTTGTCCACGTATATAATTGTTCAATTCGCGTGCAACATCTTGCGAAAGCTGTCCAGAAAGGTCTGTTCTTTTTCGGAAATATCTTTATCCAGTTATCGGTAAGAAACTCATAGTCCAGCAAAATAAAGAACATATATAATAAGGTGATAAAAGATGCAATGATACTAATAACGACACTGGCCGTCTGACCCACAAAAGAGAAGACCTGTGGCATAGCTGTTTTGATTGTATCGCTAAAATCCTGGCTCCTTAGAAAGTGGTCAATATCACGCTGATGCTCTTGTATCCATTGGCGTATGTAGTTTGTAAGACTGTTAGTTTGTGCGGTTTGACTTAGATAATGCATTGTTACATCCGATAATTTTTCAAACTGTTCGATCATCGAAGGAACAATCAGCAGCCCTATTCCCGTAATGATGCCAATAAGAAGAATAAGGACAAAGAGAATGGAAAGCGCACGAATACGAATATGAAGATACTTTTCAGTAAGTCTTACAAGCGGATATAAGAGATAAGCCAACAAGCAAGCAATAAAAAAAGGAAGCAAAACCTCGCTCATACTGTTGGTAATATAGAACACGGCCAGAATAATCAGACCACACAAAATCCATCTTACTAACTTATCAAGCGTTATTTTCTCCTCTAACATTGCTTACTCCTTTCTTCTTTATATATTGACAATCACCGCCACGTGGTTTACTTTTCACGCAATGCCTTTTGATAACAGCTCCGACAAAGTGGTTCGTATTCCATCTTTTCACCTACCAATACGCGGCGTTCTTCATCAACAATTCGATGGCTTACATAGGCCAATGAACCACATTTTACGCAAATGGCATGCACCTTTGTTACATCATCGGCAATGGCGCATAACGCCGGCATCGGTCCAAAAGGAATACCTTTGAAATCCATATCCAATCCGGCAACAATCACTCGAACGCCTTTATTGGCTAATTCGTTGCATACATCGACCAACCCCTCATCTAAAAACTGAGCCTCATCGATGCCAACCACATCAATATCAACAGCTAACAAAAGGATGGCTGATGACGAATCGATGGGCGTACAAGTAATACTGTTATGGTCATGACTCACTACATCCTCTTCAGAATAACGAGTATCAATAGACGGTTTAAATATTTCAACGCTTTGCTTGGCAAAAACAGCGCGTTTCATTCGCCTAATCAGCTCTTCTGTTTTACCTGAAAACATCGAGCCACACACCACCTCTATCCTACCCTGTCGATGAGTTTCTCCCGTGCTGTTATCTATCATATTGATGCAAAAGTACAAAAAGACGTTTTAAAAATTGCAAAGAAACGATTGCTTTTTTTGTACCTGATAATTTATTGTCTATATTTGCCGACACTATGGGTATTTTGTATATCGTACCTACTCCGATAGGCAATATGGAGGATATAACCTTACGCGCCCTTCGGATATTAAAGGAAGCAGATGTTGTGTTGGCAGAAGACACCCGTACATCGGGCATACTTCTGAAGCATTTCGCTATTCAGACACACCTGCTTTCGCATCATAAATTTAATGAACACGGTACCTCTGCTGCCATTGTTGAGCGTTTAAAAGCAGGCCAAACAATAGCGCTCATTAGCGATGCAGGCACTCCGGGCATCAGCGATCCCGGTTTTTTTCTCACTCGCGAAGCTGTTATGGCAGGCATAACCGTACAATGTTTACCCGGAGCAACTGCTTGTATACCCGCTGTAGTAGCATCAGGCATGCCCTGTGATAAATTCTGTTTTGAGGGATTTATTCCTCAAAAAAAAGGTAGAAAGACATATTTGGAATCGTTACGAATGGAAAAGCGAACGATGATATTTTATGAATCGCCTTACAGATTACTCAAAACATTGCAACAGTTTGCAGAGGTTTTAGGCCCCGAAAGAGAGGTTTGCATCTGCCGGGAAATATCAAAAGTTCATGAAGAAAGCGTGCGCGGACCACTTATTGATGTAATCAAGCACTTTACAAACAACGAACCTCGCGGCGAAATTGTTATCGTATTGGCAGGATATAATTCAAAAAAAGATAAAGGAACAACAATAAAAGGAGAAAAATTATGAAACATTTAATCATCGTTTGTCTTGCCGCTTTGGCATTAACAGGTTGTAACGGACTGAATAAAAAATCAGGTTCCGAGTCACAAATCAGCGATTCTTTGCAGCAAGTGCTTATGCAGAGAGATAATCAGTTGAATGAAATGATGGGCACCATGAATGAAATTCAAGATGGATTCCGTCAAATTAATGAAGCAGAAAACCATGTAAGGATTGCCAAAGATGGTGAAGGAGCAAACAAACCTGAGCAGATAAAAGACAACATTAAGTTATTGCTCAACGCATGGAAGAGAACCGTGCGCTACTCAAAAAACTGCGTTCACAATTAGAAAAGAGCACTTTTAAGGGCAACGAGTTGAAGAAAACGGTCGAAAACTTAATGAAACAGCTCGAAGAAAAAGACCAACAGCTACAGCAATTGCGTGCCGAACTTGATGCAAAAGATATTCATATAGCTGAGTTGGATGAAACCGTTAATAACTTAAACACCAACGTTAACAATCTCAAGAACGATAATACGGCGAAGGCTCAAACCATCAGCACCCAAGACAAACAATTGAATACGGCTTGGTTTGTGTTTGGAACTAAAAAGGAATTAAAGGAACAAAACATCCTTGTTAATGGTAAAGTATTACAGTCAAACTTCAATAACAACTACTTTACCAAAATCGATATTCGAACAAAGAAAGAAGTTAAGCTCTACTCTAAGTCGGCAAAAATGCTCACCACTCATCCGTCAAGCAGCTATACGCTTACACAAGATGAAAACAAAGAGTATGTGCTTACCATTACCAACCCGCAGACTTTCTGGAGCACCAGCAAATATCTTGTTATCTTGGTAAAATAAATTCAAACCATCAAAAGCTAGTTTTCAGACTGAGCTAGATCAACAAAAAGCGAGTTACATCGAAATATGTAACTCGCTTTTTGTATCTCATTATTTTATTACGACTTAACCCAAACAAACAATAAGCCTTCAGATTGAATCACAAATAATTAGATTCCGCACGTCAATCTTAACCTCGTCAGATTGTCATTCCATATCGTCCGAATGCTTTCCAGCTCGTCTTCCCAAGCAAAATCAATAATGGTAAGTACATAATCGTTGGTGATATGGCCTTTCTCCAAACGCAACTCAAAGTAAGAGTCGGTCCCTTCCTCGTCATCCCATTTTATTCTGATGCACTTCAGCTTTATGTTTTTTACAATCGTAGCCGTTCTTATCTCGTGATGGTTCCACACCTCTCCCCAAGTAAAAGTCAGCTTATCGCCCTGTTGCTTCACATCATCGGCTAGCCAACGGGTTAATCCCGAATCAGTACTCAGTAAATCCCAAATGATGTTCGGCGAGTTACACTTTAGCTCATGCTCTATAATCAGCTGTTGTTTCTTCATAAACCAATAGTTGATACTTAAAAATCTTAACTCACATCTGCAAAAATACGATTTTTAATGGAAAGCAAAATAAAAAAGATGTATTTTTTGCACGTTTCACATTTTTATTCTACCTTTGCACCGCATTTAACGAAATGATGGCGGGATAGCTCAGCTGGTTAGAGCGCATGATTCATAATCATGAGGTCCCCAGTTCAATCCTGGGTCCCGCTACTCAAAAGATAAAACCCGTTAAAGACGAGCCCTAAAAGCATAAAATGTTTTTAGGGCTTGTTCGTTTAGCAATAAATCAAACCACCTTATGCAGGCAAATGTGCATCCATTCAAATAAAAGAGGCACAAGCAAGTGCTTTTACACACCTCTTATGCCTGTTTTACAAATACTCGCCGAAGCCCAAATGCACCGACAAAACCTGTATTTAATTTCTGAAGCCTATAATTTTTCTTACTTCGCGCAGTGTGGCAGCAGCACTCTCGCGTGCCACCTCAGCCCCTTCGCGAGCCACTTTATCCAGAAATTCAGCATTACTACAGTAATCCTGTATGCGTTCGCGAATAGGTGCAACGGTTTTAATGATATCTTCGGCAATCTGCTTTTTCAAATCGCCATACCGTATGGTGCAGTCGTTCCACTTCTCGTTAAAATAGTCGTACGTATCGGGTGTTGAGCATATTTTTAAGAAAGTAAAGAGGTTTTCAATAACCTCCGGCTTCGGACTGTTCGGTTCTTGCGGTCCCATATCCGTTACAGCTTTCATCACCTTTTTAGAAATAACCTTATCTTCATCGCGCAGGTAGATGCAGTTTCCTTCGCTTTTCCCCATTTTTCCACTGCCATCCAATCCCGGAACCTTCACCGCTTCGGCATTAAAATAAAAGTTTTGCGGTTCTGGAAAAAACTCTACACCATATATATTATTAAACCTCCGTGCACATTTACGCGCCATCTCCATGTTCTGCTCCTGATCTTTACCCACCGGAACCTTTTTAGCGCGATGCTGTAAGATATCTGCCGCCATCAGCGTGGGATAAGTAAGCAACCCCGCATTAACGTTATCGGGCTGTTTACGGGCCTTTTCTTTGAAAGTTGTAACCCGTTCCAATTCGCCCAAATACATATTCATATTAAGGAAAAGATACAGCTCAAGTGTTTCTTTCACATCACTTTGGATGTAGATTTTGGCCTTTTCGGGGTCAATACCGCACGCCAAATACTCAGCCATAATTGTTCTTGCGCTGTTCTGAATATCTTCCGGTTTCGGACTGGTAGTAAGCGAATGCCAATCGGCAATAAAAAATAAGCTGTCATAATCATCCTGCATCTTCACAAAACTCTTTACTGCTCCGAAATAATTACCCAAGTGAAGATTTCCCGTTGGGCGTATTCCGCTTACTACTTTTTCCATTATCTGTTTCTGTTTAAATCATTTACGTTATACAAAAGCACTGCCAACCAAGCAAAATAAAATAACTTTAAATTGCTAAAGCACAGCCTATTTTGTGAAAAATAGTGCAAACCGAACGCAATAAAATTTATTTTAGATTGCTGAGGTGTAGTCTATTTTATGCAAAGTTACTATAAACACGACGTTTGGCAAAATAAATGCAAACGAGTTTTCAAAAAGCATGCTCCTGCAACAATACCCTATTGAACAAAATATCAGCTGTAAGCATTCCACGAAAAAAAGTTTCAAACTGTAAGTTTTGGTATTGTCAAAAAATCGGAAGGTACTTCGCGAGAGTGCCAACAAAATCTTCCAACCTGTTCTTAGCTCGTAAAATCGCAAGGATTTTGCATCTACGTATATCACTGATTATTAGCAATTTGCACACTTATATATAAATTTCACTTATTATTTACCCCTCTGCAACGCCCTAAAACCGTGTTTTTTAGATAGCAAAAGCATAGGTTTTAGCATGCAAAAGATGATGTTTGGGGTGCTAAAAGCTATACTTTTACAACTCAAAACCTATGTTTTTGGAAAATCAAGCCTGTTTTTTGTCCAAATAAAAGAAAATCTTTCGATAGATTAAAAAGGTGAATTGTAACGAAAAAAGAAAAGCGAGAGTGTTCTTAAACGTTAAAAAAGTTACGATTTGAAAGCAAGGGTAAAGGTGAAAAAGTACGCCAGTTCGGGATAAGAAATAATGGCCATATCGCATATTGATTTATTTCCGAATGCACTTTTTAACCGTTTCCGCGCTATCTGCTGACAGGTACATCCTCTCCTAACCTCGTCCGGAATAAAGGTGGAAGGTTGAAAAGGGGACGAAAGAGAGGGGATTACTTATACCGAACTAACGTAGTTATACATATCGTTGATTATCACCATTTTGTGTGCTTGTACATAAACTTTGCTTATTATTTATCCCTCTGTAATGCCCCAAAGCCACGTTTTAAATGGCAAAAGCATAAGTTATACGCCCTCAAAAACACGGTTTTAGAGGCTAAAAGGATGATAAAACCAATACAAAAACTAAATTCCTAATCATAACCCCCTAAAAATCAACACAAAAGATAACTGCACGAGATTTGCGCATTTACAAGCAAACAGCAGCTTGCTTGTTTTTATCGCAAGCAGCAGAGGTGAGAACATCTATTTTCAGCACCTAAAAATTGGTCAATTTTATGGATTGTACTTTTTCTGATTTGCTGACAAATCAGCATCTGCGTATTTCAATCTGAAATCGTCTGAACAAATCTGTGCCCTGCATTTATTTGTTCATGTCCCCTACAAGGTTGCTCCGTTCAACCTTCCCAAATAGTCTATTCTCCGCTTTTTCACAACAAAAAGGCGGTTTAAGGAGTACCAAAAAGCTGCACCAAATGCTGAAAACGAGCCAAACTTTCTGCGCCAAATTTAGCCAAGCTGTCGGCTGCCTGCGTCACATTTTTTTGTCGGTCGAGATGCGTCTTACTGAAAAACTTATCGGCATAACAAATCAATTGTTCTTCAAGTGTTTCGGGTAGAAAATCTTGTTGGGGCAATGGCAGGTTGCGTTCAATAATCTCCTGCTTCGTAATACCCGCCCCTGTATGCCGTTCGCATACACGTGCATGCCGCGCAAAACCCTCTGCACGCAACATATCTGCACCTATTCGACCGTGACAGAGGTAAGGTTCAGTACCAAAACAGTAGATACCTGGTGCATTACAACGAATAATACCGATGTCGTGAAGCATAGCAGCCTCTTCGATAAAGGATAGATCGAGCGACATTTCAGGGTGTCGGCGAGCCAGCGAAAGCGCCAAATCGGCAACACTGCGGCTATGTATAAGCAGGATGTTTCGAAGACGGTTGTCTTCGGTATAGTACTTATCTATCAGAGTTTGATAATCCATAAGCTGTTATTTTTTCGGTTTGCGGTCTATTGCTTTCAACACATTGTGCATTGCAGTCCTTATACTCGGCTGCAGGTTTAACCCCTCAAGCATACTCAACAC
The DNA here is from genome assembly GCF_000614205.1 of Hoylesella saccharolytica JCM 17484. GTDB lineage: Bacteria > Bacteroidota > Bacteroidia > Bacteroidales > Bacteroidaceae > Prevotella > Prevotella saccharolytica. The sequence goes on along the minus strand of NZ_BAKN01000025.1, from coordinate 6,539 downwards.
CAGTTTCAGTTCGTCAAAAAGTTCGGGATAAACACAGCATTGAGCGTATGCCAACCGGATAAGTTGTGCCCGAATGGCCACCGGAATACGGGTATTGGGGATGCCTTCCATACAAAAGTTGAGAAAGTCGGTGCGCAGATTGGCCGGTGTAAAAGGCTGCCTAAGCAGCAGGGTAAGCAGATTGCGACGTTTGGTTTCGCTTGTTGTGCGCATCGCCTCGTCAACAATCTCGTCATGTTTCACCTTCAACCACTCATTATCAGCCAACGAAAAGAAGGTTAGCGTCCATGCAGCATTGTCTGAAATGCGTTTGTCGGCATCGAAAATAAACGCGAAAAGCTGTTCTTTCCTTTTATCGTTTGCAGGCGTTTGCACGTAAGCCGTCATTTCATGGATGTCGTCCGGCTGCAGTCTGCCTTGTAATCGTTCTCTAAAATCAAACATTCTGTAAGCAACAGGATTAGTTAAACATAGTTGCAAAGATATCCGAAAAAAAACAAAAACAGACTTTCTATATCAGATTTACACATCGAAAGGGTTGGATTTACGCATTGCAAACATTACATTTAGGCACTACCCCACAAACAAAAGAAAAAGGCGCAACCCTCGAAAAAGTATCGGGTTGCGCCCTTATCATTATTTTATGGCAATATTTATCTTTTATTGTGCCCGTTCGATATAGGCCATCACGTCGCCTTTATTTACTTTGGCGCCTTGCTTGGCATTAATTTCCACGAGCTTTCCGCCCAACGCTGCGGGTACGGTTACAATTTCGCCCCATGTTGCAACGATATAACAGAATACATCACCTTCCTTATATTCTTTGCCAATAAACGGTTCAACAGTGGGTGCACACTCACCATCGCCATTGAATTCCCAGAATAACTGACCCTTCACAGGTGCTACCAGTGCATCAGCTTTGGCATGTTTGAAGGCCGCAAGTTCCTCAACAGAGAGTTTGCTTCCCATCTTTGCATCTTTCGCTTTCTGCAAATCGGCAAGGAAATTTTTCTTAGCTTGGCCGCTCTTATAGTTGCGATACTGCTCCGGGTGCATAGCCAATTCGAAGAGTTCTTCGTTGTCCTGACCATATTCCCAACCATTTTCGTCCATCTCTTTCTTGAAGTCTTCGAGGTTGTTCTGTACCAAAGTATGCGGATCTGCATCTGTAAATTCGAGCCCTTTTTCCTTTGCCAACGCCACCAATTCGGGTGCAATGGTACCCGGAATTTTACCGCTCTTGCCCAAAATCATACCCCACATCGAGTCGTCCATCATCACAAAGCGACCCTTTCCTTGCTCCATTGTGAGCAAATTCATCAACGCAATGTTCTTCACATATTGCGAGAAAGGTGTTACAAGAGGCGGATAACCTACACGAGGCCATACATATTCTACCTCGTTAAAGAGGTTAATCAGCATATCATCGGTAGAAAGTTCGGGCTCGCCCTTCTTCTTCCGGATATTATTAATAGTACTATGAATACCTGCAAGGTCTGCCATCATACTTCCCATCATACCTCCCGGCAATCCGCTTCCCAACAATAAAGAGCTCATCAGCTTGTTAGCCGGATTAATAAAGTAGCCCAACCACTCGTCAATAAACTCTTGTGTTAATGCGCGCGCTTTCATATAAGCACTCATATTGATTTCAGGTACGTCAAAACCTTCGTTTTTCAGCATGCTCTGAACCGAGATAACATCGGGGTGAACCTTACCCCACGACAGCGGTTCGATGGCTGTATCGATGATGTCGGCACCGTTATTGCACACTTCCAACACAGAAGCCATCGACAGTCCGGGACCCGTATGACCGTGATATTCGATGATAATATCAGGGTGTTTGTCTTTAATGGCTTTGGTCAATTTGCCCAATAAGGCCGGCTGACCTATGCCCGCCATATCTTTCAAACATATTTCTTTGGCGCCGGCTTCTATCAACTGATCGGCAATATTGCTGTAATATTCCAGCGTATGCACAGGCGATGTGGTGATACAGAGCGTTCCTTGCGGGGTCATTCCTGCTTCGGCAGCCCATTTAATACTGGGAATAATGTTGCGCACATCATTTAATCCGTCAAAGATACGGGGAATATCGACACCTTGTGCATGCTTTACCTTATACATTAAAGCCCGTACATCATCGGGAACAGGATACATACGCAGAGCATTCAACCCCCGATCCAGCATGTGGGTTTTAATTCCTGCCTCATTGAAAGGCTTGCAAAAAGCACGCACACCCTCATTGGGATTCTCGCCGGCAAGCAGGTTCACTTGTTCAAAAGCACCGCCATTAGTTTCTACGCGAGCAAAACAACCCATTTCAATAATTACAGGAGCGATGCGCTCTAACTGGTCTTTGCGTGGCTGAAACTTACCGGAGCTCTGCCACATGTCTCGATATACAAGACTGAATTGTATTTTCTTCTTCATAATTTGCTTATACCTTATATTATATAGGCTATTTATATAGCGTACAAAATTAGGCAAAAAAAATCAAATACGCCCTTAAAGCATCGTTTTTTAATGGCGTAACCCACCGTCGAAAAGCATATAAAAAGGCTTTCCAACGGTGGGTATACTTCGTAAGTTTTTGTTTTCCGAGAGGCTTGTTATTGTTTCAAAGGAATCTTCGGTGCAGTAATAAGTGGCTCAAAATAACCTTTCATTCTACCGTTTCGTACCTCAGGCGACAGCATATCAATCAGTTTGCGCGCACTGTCAACATCCAGATAGGTTACCAATGCAGCCGAAGCCTCGCTATTGGGATGACTCTTTGCAAAGGCAAGAATAGCTTTTTCGCGCTGCTGATACAGTTCCAAGCCACGCTGACTGTAACCGTCTTCCAGGTCTGCATTCATCTTTCCTTGTCGCAAAAGCTTGTCATAATCAGCCGCCAACTTGTTCATTTTGAGGTTAAAGGGCGTTACCACTTTGGCCGCTTCATTGTAATGACGATAAAAATCAGACCCTCCAAACGTGCAATGCCCCCTTATATCGCCCTCGATGATAAGCTCTTCGCCCGGAATAGCCATGGTATAAAAGCCTGCATACTCGCCTTTGCGATCAGATGCACCATCGATTACCTCAAGCGAAAATACGGAATCAACGGGCAACATCAGGTCAAAAGCACCCTTTTTGGTAGCAATTGTGGTGTCGCGCATAACGATTTCGCCATCTGTAAAGCCATTCAAAGCAAATATAAGCGAATCTTCTACACCTGCCAACACGCCTTTTACATGCAGATGTTTATCGTCTTTGTCGCTACATTGAATCATTAAAAGAGCCGACAATCCTATTGCCAACAGCATTGTAAGAGATAATTTTCCTTGCTTTTTCATTATCAGTAAATATTAAAAGTTAGTAATTCAACACGCTCGCTGCCCCGCAAAGAGAACATGCGAAAGCGTCAATAAAAATCAAAATAACAACGGGCGTTATGATAACACACGTTTTCTACAGTGCTGCCTAACAACTGCATATCGTGCGGCAAAAGCCCTTGTACCACGTCATTGCCCAACTCGCGACAGAGTATTCTGCGGAAATAGTCGTAACGAACGTACGAAAGTGGCGAGCTGACACCACCCGAAATACCCACCGAACGACCGAGTAAGCCGTATCTCAGCAGTACCTTCAACTGACGGGCAATGTCTGCCGAGGGAATATCTCCCCACCAACCGATACCCATTTGCACTTTTCCGGGACAGGCTGCATCTTGAAAATTGCCTGCCATAGTACATAACATATCACTGCCTGATGGATTAACATCCACCAAAAGGGTACGCGTCAGTTTACCTTTCTGTTGCAAACGATTGAAAAAACTGAGCATAGCACGCGCTGTAGAATAGTCGTCCATGGCGCAAAAACCTGTATCAAGCCCACCAACAGCACGCCCAGATAAGTCGTTATCACAAATCATACCATAGTGATACTGTTGTGTCCACCCTGCATCGCTATCCATTTCGGCCATTCGCGATAAGATACAGTGTTTATATTGGCGGGCTTCGGCCTTAAAAAGTTCTTGCCCACGCATAGCTTTTTCAAAGATAATCTCTATCTGCGAGTCGGTATAAGGCTCGTCATAAAACTCTTCCAGCCTATGATCAGACAGTTTGCAACCATTAGCGGCAAAGAAATCGTGTCGGCGTTGCAGGGCCTCCAACAGGTCAGTAAACCTTAAAATGTCTACATCGGCTGCCTGACCAAGCTGATATATATAGTCACGAAAGTCGAGCCTCTCTATATTTACAGCTCTGTCGGGACGCCATGTAGGTAACATTTTTACCTCTGCCCCACCCTCACGAGCTACTTGATGACTCCTCAAATCGGCTACCGGATCGTCTGTTGTGCACACACATTCTACCCCAAAGCGTTGTAACAATCCGCGCATCGTTAAGGGGCGTTCTGCCAACTGCTCGTTGCAGGCATCGTAAACAGCCTTTGCCGTTTGCTCGTTTAAAAAAGTATCGATGCCGAAAACCGTTTTCAGTGCTAAATGCGTAAGCAGATACTGCTCGCTACCCACAAGATAAGGCAACATGTCGGCCCAACTTTTAAACCGTTGCCATGCATCCGTATCAGTATCAACGCCATCTTTTTTGCCCTCACCCGTGGCTTTAAGAGGGCTGCCCGAACAGAAACGACGAGTAGAAAACAGGTCGGCTACATTCGTAAAGACGTCATCTTCGGCCACCCATGCCGGCTGAATGCCCGACTGATAGTCGATAACGGGCAGATCGGCAGCGTGTTGATGATATAGCTCTTGTGCCTGAAGGGTATCCAAAAGAAAGTTTTCGCTTATCGATAATGCCATAAACCGGTATTTGAAATTTCTGCATCTGCAAGCCAAGTTTTATTCCGCCAATCACCGTTCAATATATTTTGGTGTGACTTTCAAAGTCCTTTCTTGCTTTCGCAAATATACACTTTATTTTTGAATTACATGGGATTTGGCGTATATTTGCAACAAAATTCAAGTTCTTGACCATCGTTTTATGACCGATTTTGTTTTTGAAAGAACCTCGAAGGTATTACTTATTTACACCGGCGGAACAATAGGAATGGGTAAAAATGCCGTGACCGGCACGCTCGAACCACTTGATTTTAATTATTTGATTGATAATTTGCCCGAGTTTCAATACCTTCAAACCGACATCGACGTATATCAATTTGCTACCCCCATCGACTCAAGCGATATGTCTCCACGCCTTTGGAGCCACCTCGTTAACATCATTGCAGACAACTATAACCGATACGATGGCTTTGTTATTCTGCATGGAACGGATACCATGGCTTATACAGCATCGGCACTTTCGTTTATGCTTGAGAATCTTACAAAGCCTGTTATCCTTACGGGTAGTCAGCTCCCTATTGGTCAGCTACGCACAGACGGCAAAGAGAATTTGGTGACAAGCATTGACCTTGCTGCCGCACACCACAACGACGGCACACCTATGGTGCCCGAAGTGTGCGTATATTTCAGCGGAAAATTATTACGTGGAAACCGTTCCACCAAACAAAATGCCGATGGTTTTAACGCGTTCGAATCGTTTAATTACCCTGCTTTGTGCGATGCAGGTATTAATTTCAACTTTCATACACACCGCATTTTGCGTCCTGACTTTACCCGCGCGATGATACCGCACACCGCAACAGATGCCAACACCATTGTTTTGTCAATATTTCCGGGCATTCAAGAAAGTCTTTTAAGGCATGTCATAGAGGCGCCCGAGCTGCGAAGTATCGTGATGAGAAGCTACGGAAGCGGCAACGCTCCACAACATCCGTGGTTGCTCCAACTGCTCAACGAAGCGTCGAAACGCGGAGTTGTGGTGGTAAACATCAGTCAATGTATAGCGGGATCGGTAGAGATGGAACGATACGACACAGGCTTTCAACTCAAAAATGCAGGTGTGGTGAGTGGTTACGACAGTACGGTTGAAGCGGCCTTAACCAAGTTGATGCACCTGCAAGCACTGCATCGAGACAGCAACCTCATTCGTCAACTGATGAATCAGTCGATTGCCGGTGAAATATCGGTATAGGATAAGGGGAATAGGAAACCTACCGTCATCTCATTCTTCATCTTTATTTCTTCTTCCTTCATCCAAGAAATACCCTTCTACCTTTTCACTTTTTTACCTTTAAATTGCGCGAATTCGGGATAAGAAAGAATGCTCATAGCACCTATTGATTTATTTCCGAATGCGCTTTTTGACCTTTTCACGCTATCTGCTGACAGGTACATCCTCTCCTAATCTACCTCGGGATAAAGGTGAAAGGTTGAAAAGGTGAAAAAGTGAAAGGATGCAGGCACTATATAAAGAGTAAAAAGCAAGTAATGCAGTACACCAACCTCTTTATTGGAATGTGTTGAGTTTCTCCTTTACAATTATTGAGTGCTCTCTTGATATAAGCTTTTGAGTGGTTATGCAGCACACCTTTATTGTTTACTTCCTATAGACAGAATCTATTGATATAAGCTTTCGAGTGGCTATGCAGCACACTTCTCCCCTTGAAAAGGGGAGAAAGAGAGGGGA
>NZ_BAKN01000026.1 GCF_000614205.1 Hoylesella saccharolytica JCM 17484 | reverse complement strand
AATTTTAGAATTATAAATAGGATTAATTTATCTATAATTGTAATTTTAGGATTATGAACAAAATAAATTTATATACTCTTATAATTTTAGAATTATAAATAAGATTAATTTATATGTCTCTATAATTTAAAAATTATAAGAAGAATAGATTTTTTCTTATCAATAATTTACGTCAGTTCGGTATAAGTAATCCCCTCTCTTTCTCCCCTTTTCAAGGGGAGAGGTGTGCTGTATACGCACTCGAAAGCTTATATCAAGAGAGAAATCAATAGTTATAAAGGAGCAACTCAATATGTTCCAATAAAGGGATAGGTGTGCTGTATTACTTGCTTTTTGCTCTTTATATGGGCCTGCATCCTTTCACTTTTTCACCTTTTCAACCTTTCACCTTTATCCCGGAGGAGGTTCGGAGGGGCTGTATCTGCCAGCAGATAACGCGGAAAAGATTAGAAAGCACATTCGGAAACAAATCAATATATGTGTTATGGGTATCATTTTATCCCGAATTCCTGTATCGAATTCACCTCTTCGCCCACGTTTTTTCTGAAGCGGTGGAATTTTTCAAGCCTACCTGCGGGCGTGTTCTTTGCCAAGGTTGGCATCTGGTAGGCGATTAATGCGCGGTTCGTTATAAAAAGATTCTTTAGCGAGCAGTTTCTGAACACAATCTGTCTTACTTGTCGCCCTGAAAAGGCTCGCTGCAAGATGCACTTGTTCTGATTTGGCGCCAAGATGCTCAATATTGTAATACACCAATGACCTACAAAGCGGAGGCAGCTCGTTGTGAGCCGCCTCCGCTTTTAATATTATTACGAACTGCAGTGAGTTTGCACTTTACCGCCTGTTGCAAACTAATGGTTGCAAGTGGGCGTCCAGGGCTTGAGCTGCGTGAAGAAATCGTTGCCCTTATCGTCGACGAGAATGAAGGCGGGGAAGTCTTCGACACGAATTTTCCAAACGGCCTCCATACCGATTTCGGGGAATTCGACACATTCGATGCTCTTGATAGAGTTCATCGACAAGATGGCGGCGGGTCCGCCGATGCTGCCCAGATAGAAACCGCCGTGTTTTTTGCAAGCATCGGTTACAGCTTGCGTGCGGTTGCCTTTGGCAATCATTATCATCGAACCGCCGTGGTCTTGAAATTCGTCGACATAGGGATCCATGCGGTTGGCCGTGGTGGGCCCCATCGAGCCACAGGGCATACCTTCGGGCGTTTTCGCCGGTCCGGCGTAGAGCACGGGGTGGTCTTTGATATATTGGGGCAGGTCGCCGGTTTGATCGAGCCGCGCTTTGAGCTTGGCGTGGGCGATGTCGCGTGCCACGATGATGGTTCCGGTAAGGCTGACGCGGGTAGAGACGGGATATTTTGTGAGCTCTTTGAGCACTTGGCTCATGGGCTGGTCAAGGTCGATTTTCACGGCATTGCCTTCGCCGGCGCGACGCAGTTCTTCGGGAATTAGTTCTCCGGGATTGTCGTCGAGCTTTTCAATCCAAATACCGTCGCGATTGATTTTTGCCTTGATGTTGCGGTCGGCCGAGCAGCTCACGCCGAGCCCTACGGGGCACGAGGCGCCGTGTCGGGGCAGACGGATAACGCGGATGTCGTGGGCGAAGTATTTTCCGCCAAACTGTGCGCCAAGCCCGATTTTGTAGGCTTCGTCGAGCAATAGTTTCTCAAGTTCTACGTCGCGGAAAGCACGTCCGGTCTCGTCGCCCGTTGTGGGCAGACTGTCGTAATAATGCGTAGAGGCGAGCTTCACGGTGAGAAGGTTTTTCTCGGCGCTGGTTCCGCCGATGACAAATGCAATGTGGTAGGGCGGACAGGCTGCCGTTCCAAGACTTTTCATCTTGTCGATAAGGAAGGGGATAAGCGTGCCGGGGTTCTGGATAAGCGCTTTGGTTTGCTGGTAGAAGTAGGTTTTGTTGGCCGAGCCTCCGCCTTTTACCACACAGAGAAAACGGTATTCGTTGCCCTCGGTGGCTTCGATGTCAATTTGTGCAGGCAGGTTGCAGCGTGTGTTTACCTCGTCGTACATGTTGAGGGGCGCATTCTGCGAGTAGCGCAGGTTTTCTTCGGTATAGGTTTTGTACACGCCTTTCGATAGCGCCTCTTCATCGCAGAATCCTGTCCAGACGTGCTGTCCTTTTTCGCCGTGTATGATGGCGGTTCCGGTGTCTTGACAGAAAGGAAGCTTGCCTTTGGCTGCCACTTCGGCGTTGCGCAGGAAAGTGAGCGCCACGTACTTGTCGTTGTCGCTGGCTTCGGGGTCGGTGAGTATCTTTGCCACTTGCTCGTTGTGTGCGCGACGCAAGAGGAAGTTAACGTCGCGGAAGGCTGCATTGGAGAGCCGGGTAAGTGCCTCGGGGGTTACTTTGAGAATTTCGTTGCCTTCAAATTCGCCTGTCGAGATGCCCTCTTTGGTTAACAGGTAATACTCGGTTTCATCTTTTCCCAGTTGAAACATGGGGGCGTACTTAAAATCTGGTGTTTGTGCCATAATGTTTTGTGAATTTATTTAGTTCGGAAGTCGACGGGTGGGTAACTTGCTCACCTCGCCAACTTCTTTTTAATATCCAAATATCTCTTCGGTTGTTACTCTTTTAATCTTGCCTATTTTCTCCAAACTTTTTATGTCGAGGTTCTTTTCGTCGCCCAAAATAAGGTAACGAAGGGGTTTGTTCGCCATATTTTCTTTTTCAAATTTTACAATATCTTGCAGTTGAAGAGCCGGAAGTGCGTTGTATATGCGCTGATAGATGTCGGCGGTTAAGCCCAACTTGCGTACGCGGAGATAGGCGTTGATGATGCCGAACTTGGTGGTACGCTCGGTGGCAATGCGTTTCAGTGAAGCTTGTTTTGCCAGCTCAAAAGCTTTTTCGCTCTGCGGCATCTCGTTGATGATGCTTCCAAACGCTTTGATACAATCCATCATCTTATCGTTCTGACTGATGATGTTGCCTTTAAGCGATTCTGTTTCGAGTTGACGACTCGGCATAAAATACTGCGCCCATGCACTGTAAGCTAGTCCGCGGGTCTCTCTCAACTCTTGGAAAACAATGCCATTCATGCCCGTTCCGAAATATTCGTTGAAGAGATAAACCACCGGATACTGTGCGATATTCCACTTCTTGCCGCTGTTGTTGTATAGCGTCATATAGATGTTCTTTGCCTCGTAAGGAGCAATGAGCACTTCGTTGACGGGTGTTTGTTGCTCTTTGTATTGGCGTCCAGCAGGAACATTGTTGAGAACTTTAGCCGTGCGATGCCCTTTATCGATAACAGTAATCAGCTGTGCGGGCGTTGACGGACCGCAGTAGAGCACTTTATGCTTGTAATAGCGAAGACCTTTGAGCAGGTTCAGTAATGTCTGCGGATTAGTGTTGTCCAATTCCTTATTGGTCATCACATTGCGAACCTTATTATATGGTCCATATATGCCGTATGAAGAAAGTGCCGAGAAGTTCTCTCGTTGATTACTTCGGTTGTCTTTGCGCATCTTTTTGATTAGTTCGACATACTGTTTATAGGCTTGTGTGTCTACCTTTACATTAGCCAAGAGGTTTTCAAGCGTAGACAAAGCCTGCGGCATATTCTCGTTTAAACCGCTGAGCCTGATTTCCAAAGCATCGTTCCCGGCAAGTATACTATAGTCGCATGCCAATTCATAAAAACGCTGTTTCACCTGCTCGGCCGTGAGCTTGTCGGTACCTAAGTAGTCAAGATAATCTGCGGCAATGGGCAAACGCTTATCAGACTCGAGTCCGAAGTCGTAGTGGAACGACAAAGTGAACAATCCGTTATCTTTGTTTGCAACATATAATACAGGTAATCCTTTTTTGGTTTTTGTTTTTACAAGATCCTTGTCAAAATTAACAAACCGTGGTTCGATTGGTGTTACATTACTGTTGATGATGCTCTTTACAAAATCGCTTTGCATATCCCGATTAGAAGGATAGGAGTTATCTGTGGCTTGTCTATCTTTTTTTGTGTTGTATCCTCACCTTGGCGCTTGTAAACAATGGCATAATTATCTTTAAGATATTTATTGGCAAATGCAACAACCTCTGCTTTTGTTATCTTCGAAAGGCGATTGAGACGGTTTACCACTGTTTCCCATTCTTTTCCGTTAATAAATGCGTCTACAAATAGGTTGGCACGGTCTCTGTTTTTCTCAAGCGCCTTATAGTATGCCAGTTTCATATTGTTGATAATTGCCGGTAACAGATGACCCGAGAAGTTTCCTTTTTTCAGGTTTGCAATTTCGCCCAAAACCAAATTTTTCACTTCTTCAAGCTTTGTCCCTCCTTAGGCATGGCTTGAATACCCAATACTCCATACTCGGCTAAATTTTCAGCAAAGGCTCCTCCGCCTAAAAACTTCATCTTTTGACTTAGATTAATGTCCATTAAGCCGGCCTTTCCATTCGATAAAATCTCTGCAATCACATCCAAGGTGTCAGCTTGTAACGACTCCCCGCCATTAAAACGCCAAGCCATGAGTATATTTTCAGCTTCAAGTCCCATCACCGTTGTGTCTTTCGGAGCTGTCAGCGGTGCCTGTTTGGGAAATTGCGGAAAAGTCAACGAATCACTTTTCTTCCATCCACCAAAATATTTATCGATTGTGGCAATTACCGCGTCAGGTTCAAAATCACCTGCCATACAGATAGCCACATTATTTGGAACATAATAACGGTTAAAATAATTCTTTATGTTCACTATCGAAGGATTCTTCAAGTGCTCTTGCGTACCTATCGTGGTTTGTGTTCCATAAGGGTGTGTTGGTGTCAGAAGTTTAAACATTGCCTGCCATTCCTTGTTGCCATCGCGGGTCAATCCGATGTTATACTCTTCGTAAACGGCCTCCAGTTCAGTGTGAAAGCCCCGAATAACCATATTTTTAAAACGGTCGCTTTGTATCTTTGCCCAGTTTTCAACCTCGTTTGAAGGAATATCTTCCGTATAGCAGGTCACATCATTGCTTGTATAAGCATTGGTACCTTCTGCACCAATGGCAGACATTAGTTTGTCGTATTCGTTGGGAATAAAGTATGCTGCCGCCAGTTGCGATACACTATCAATTTCGTGATACGCCTTTTTACGTTGTTCAGGATCGGTCAACAACCGATACTTTTCATATCTGTTCTCTATATCCTGCAAGAGCGGAGCTTCTTTCTCTGCATTGTTTGTACCGAATTGCTTTGTTCCCTTGAACATTAGATGTTCCAAATAATGAGCTAATCCGGTTGTTTCTGCGGGGTCATTACGGCTTCCCGTCTTTACGGCAATAAAAGTTTGAATACGTGGAACCTCTTTGTTTACTGACAAATAAACTTTCAGTCCGTTATTCAGCGTATATATACGCGTTTTCATCAAATCGCCCGGTACTGTTTGATACTTGTACGTTTGGGCTTGTATTGTGGCTGTCGAACCTATTAAAAGGATAGCTGCCCCTAATGATTTTATGCTTAGCATATTAAAGATATGTTTGGTTTATATTATTCTATTTCATTGTCCAGCTGCTGAAGAAAGCCTTGATATATCTCTTCTTCAACATCTCCCAATTTATATTCTTTCAAAGCATCTTGTTTGATAGTTGCTATCCAGTCACGCTTTGCTTGTTTTCCTTCTTCAATGATGGTATCCAAATCGTCTACGGTTGGATAGTCAATTTTGTAAAATTCCTTTATCAACCAGTGGGTAAAGACGTGTTCATAGTCTTCATAATGTTCGGCAATATCCGCAAATCGTTCTAAACTGGTTTGTATGTTTCTGATATTTCCAGATTTTATATCTTCTTTCATCCGTTGTTCTTCACTGTCGGGCAGTAACAGTCCTGACAAATCATTCCAAGCGCCTTGACCGATAATGCTTGTCGGTTTACCTATACCATACTTCTCAACGCGTGTACCGATGAATATTTTAATAGCTATATCATAGTTGCGCAGACCAATATTAAGCGAATTATTGGTAATGACATATCCCCTGAAATTATACTCTGAAACCGTCTCTCCTTGTGCATCGCGTAGGCGTTCAAGTATCTTTTTGCCTTGTAACATCTCGTTTACGGTAAACGGACTGAGCCACTCGAAGTTCACAATACTCTTTTGCCCACTACGAGGACGGATATCTCGCTTGGGCCATTTGCGTACATCCCGGTATAGTCCTACGGTATTCAAATTACGACCTGGTACCAAATACATAATATCGCCATAAGCAATGAGGTATGAAAAAGGAATATTACGAGTGTCAGGATGGTGCATTAGCTTACCGAAACACACTGAAAAAGCACCGATATTGGCTGGCATAAGGATATAAGCACCGCTTGCTGTCTTTGTACCACGTTCGAAAGTACCATAATGTAATGGTCCCATTTTATAGGCATGATTGCTAAAATTAGTGGCTGAACCTGCATTATAAAACGAAAACATACCTCCAATAAGTAGCGAACTTTTATGATGACTAGCCGTAAAGGGACCACAAAAGGCGGCGCAGGCTTCTCCATTGCTCATATAGCTGTTTGCAAAAAACAAACTACTTGATGCCGTAAAACCATTGGTTAACTGACAGGCTTCACCTACAAAACAGTCTTGCAGGTTACAACCGTTGGTAACAGATGAACCATCAGCTATAATAGAGTTCTCGCAAATCACTCCCGAACCGATATATACGCTTGATCCGGCAACGCTTAAAAGCGAACAATCGAAAAGCCGTGATGCGCCATTGATTTCGCAATTATCAAATATCACCGTATTGATAATCTCTTTGGTATTGACAACCTTTGCACCAAATCCTATTGTTCCGCGTTCAGGTGTGGTCTTAGAAAGCTCTTCATAGATTAGCCTGCGTAATTTGTCGCGCAGTTCTTTATCACTGTGATGCTTGACCATAAAGGCTGCCAGCTGGCTGTTTAAATTGCCGAAAAGCATTACATTACCTTCACCTATCTCGTTTAATACAGATATAAGATTACCCTCTCCATAAGTAGCACCTTCTGTTGTCTCAATAGTGCTTACATTCGAGATATAACATTCCTCACCAATGGTATAATTATGGATATAGTTACCAATATTTTCCACCAGACTGTTATCGCCAATACTAACATTACGTAACGTTGCATTGCGTATTCCCGAATGCTTCTGGAATCCCTTACTTACTTCAATATTCTTTTCAAAAACACCCAATTCGATGTTTCCGTAAAATGAAACATTGTGTATATAAGTAGGTTTAAAATCCTCAGAAACATTGATAGCCGTCCAATCTTCAGCTGTACAGCCGTAATCTTCCAGCAGTCCTATCTCCTCTTCTGTAAGCAATCTGTTCATTCTATCATCTCGTACAAAAAGTCGTTATAGGGATATTTCTGTACATGTAATTCTCTTACTTTTTTATAAATCATATCTCTCAGCTCATCAATATTGATACGTTCACGGGCTGAAATAAAGATACAATTGTCATGAAGCCGTGCCATCCATGTATGTTTCAGTTCGTCCAACGTTCGATTTTCTTTTGTCGCCGGAGTTAAATCATCTTTATCCTTTTCAACAAAAGTGTAGCTGTCAATCTTGTTAAATACAATCATACTTGGCTTGTCGGCACAATCAAGTTCTTTAAGTGTATTTTCTACTACTTGTATTTGTTCTTCAAAATCGGGATGAGAGATATCAACAACGTGTACAAGTAGGTCAGCTTCGCGCACTTCGTCGAGTGTAGACTTGAATGAATCAACTAAATCGGTAGGTAGTTTACGTATAAATCCTACGGTATCTGCAAGTAAGAAGGGCAAATTCTCTATTACAACCTTTCTCACGGTAGTATCGAGTGTGGCGAAAAGTTTATTTTCAGCAAATACCTCACTTTTCGATAGCAAGTTCATCAGTGTAGATTTGCCTACGTTGGTATAACCCACTAAGGCTGTCCGAATCATTCTTCCGCGATTTTTCCGTTGCGTTGTTTTCTGTTTGTCTATCTCTGCCAGTCGCTCTTTTAACAGTGCCATACGTCCCAAGATAATTCGTCTGTCCATTTCCAGCTGCGTCTCTCCTGGTCCGCGCAAGCCTACCGAACCTTTACCGCCACCACTTCCTGAGCCTCCTCCTTGTCGTTCCAAGTGCGTCCAAAGGCGCTGCAAGCGAGGCAACATATAACGATACTGAGCTAATTCTACTTGTGTTTTGGCACTAGCGGTTTGTGCACGCATGGCAAAAATATCAAGAATGAGCGATGTTCTATCAAGAATTTTTATGTTCAACTCTTTCTCTATATTTCGCATTTGCTTTGCCGACAGTTCGTCGTCAAAGATAACCATTCCTATTTCACGTTCAGCTTCTTCCTCTGCCTTTATGTATTGTTTTATCTCTTCAAGTTTTCCTTTACCCACATAAGTAACCATGCTTGGCGCATTTACTTTTTGTGTAAAGCGTTTTACGGTTACGGCTCCTGCCGTATCAGCTAAAAATTCCAGCTCATCAAGGTATTCTTTGGTCTTGGCTTCATTCTGTTGTTGTGTGATTAATCCCACAAGAATAGTGGTTTCAGCTTTTACCTCAGATATAACAAATTCTTTCATTTAGGTACCTTATATTATAACTATGCAAATTTAAGCTAAATCCGTTGAACAACAAAATAAAAACTTCAACAATCTCCTTATGATAAAGCTCTGTCCTATGCAGATTTTCAGAACCTTTCCACGTCCTGTTTATCCAATAAATACAGACATATAGAGTAGTAAAAGAGCCACACTCAAAAATGAATGTGGCTCTTTTGATACACGTAAAAAGCTAAAGTATATGGGTTCTATCCCTCTTCTTATACATTATTGAAAAAGTTATTTCCACGTGTAAGTCTCGGTTAGACCCTGTTCGTTGGTAATCTTGGTTATCTTGTTGTTGCTGCCAAGTGTATAAGTAAGTGTGTACGTACGTTCCACCTGCTTATATTCGCCATTTTCAGTGATATACTCTTTACGCGTATAAGTTTTTATCAAGTTCTTGGGGTATGCACCGTAAAAGCCTTGTTTAAAAAGTACGGGATCAAGCATATATATGTCAGGCAGAGCCATACTTGTTTCTTCAAGTTTAACTACATCAGCTGCCGAATAATCTGTGTAGGTATAATCTTTCTTATCATTATTGACATTGGCTGAGATAATATTACCGTTTTGCCATGTTAAAGTAGATTCATATTCGCTACCATACGAAGTTTCGTAGATATAAGTTAGCTGATTTCCATTTGAATATGTGAAACGATACTCTCCCTCTTCGTCTTTAGCAGATACAATTTTTCCTTGCTCATCAAGCTTTGCGCCAAAATGCTTGGTGTATCCACCGTTATTTGTAACCGCAAAGACAGAGTCTTTTCTGTATGTATAATTTCTTTCTATTGTAAAATCACCGCCGCCTGACTTATACTTAACAGAGGTTACCAACTTTGTAATTCTACCTTCTGCATCATACTTTATCTCATCAAGTGTAATGGTCCTATGTTGATCATCCAACTGATAAGTTACTAATTGTGCCGTTTGTTTTGAAGGATTGGGAGTAGGTTCGTTGTTATCGTCTGACGAACATGCACTGAATACACTCACAAATAAGCCTAAAAGGCTCCATAATACTGTTTTTTTCATCATTAATTTGTTTAAAATAAAACCTGTTTGTTAATCTTTTTGCTTTATATTTTATGTTGAATTTTCAGGCACATACCTTGATTTATATAGTAATACTCTCGTTCGTGCCTTATCTACTAATTACTTGAATACCTCTAATTTGTTTGCAAAAATAATAGGTTTACTTTGTTTTTAGATAATTAAACTTCATAAAAAATGTTTAAAGCATATTTTATGAAGGGTGAGAAGTTGATTTGTTTATCTTTTAAACAGCCTTTTAAGAGGAGGCTCTAAACTCTTTTGGGGTTACTCCATATCGGTTTTTAAAGCAGTGGGAAAAGTAACGAGGCGAACTGAAACCCAGCCGATAGGCTATATCGGCTATCTGTAAGTCTCGTTTTTCTTTAAGCCATACGGCTGAAAGTTTTATTTTATGGGCCAGCACATACTCATTGGGTGTCATTCCTGTAAGGTCTTTAAACTTGTTAAAGAAAGTGCTTCGACCCATCATTAATGCTTGCGCCATATCGTCAACAGAAAAATCGGTGTCGTTAAGGCGACTGTCTATGTAACTATTACAATCGCGCAAGAACTTCTGATCAAGGGGTGTCGTACCCAGCAACTCGCTTTCCGAGTGTGTATCTTTCATGAAAGTGTTGCGTAATAAGGCACGCGAGCGTACCAAATTATTGCACCTTACCACCAGCAATTGTGGGTCGAAAGGTTTGGCAATATAGTCATCTGCGCCATATTTTAATCCTTTTATGGTATGTTCGGTTGAACCCATCGCCGTCAAAAGTATAATGGGGATATGAGATATTGTAATATCTTCTTTTACAGTTTTGCATAGTTCCATTCCGTTCATCACGGGCATCATGATGTCGCTCAATATTAAATCAGGCTTATGTAGTCTGATTTGCTCAAGTGCTTCGCGTCCGTTAGTGGCCAACATTACATTGCAGGTCTTGGCAAAAAGCTCTTTTAGTGTGACAAGCAATTCTTCATTGTCTTCAACCAAGAGAATCGTGTACTGTGAATTTTCTGTTGGTTCAGGTTCTGGAAGGTCGATAGAGTCGTTTGGTTGTATGGTTTCAGACTTCACGATGTGGGACGTATGCTCCACAGTCTTTACTTTCTCTTCTGTTGTAAACTGACTGTTTCCTTTTTGTAAACTTACAATAAATACCGATCCATAACCTTGCGAACTCTCTACACGTACACTTCCGTGATGCAGATGAACAATCTCTTTGACAAGAGCCAGCCCGATACCGGTTCCTGAAGAAGGAGAAGATGCCTGGGCAGAGATATCCGATTGATAGAAACGTTCAAACACTTTGTCAAGTTCGCCTGCAGAAATGCCCATCCCATTGTCGAGTACTTTGATAACCACTGTATTATCTTCAGAAAGCACCTGTAGCTCAATACTTCCGTTTTCACTGCGTATATACTTAAATGCGTTTGAAAGAAGATTGTAGATAACCTTCTCCATTTGCTTGGCATCAAACCAACATGAGATGACTGGTTGTGAGGTTGTAAAAGTATAACGAATAGCCTTACTATCGGCTAACTCGGTAAAATTGCGATAGATATCACGTGCAAATGCCACCATATCATTTTCGGTTACTTTCAGCTTGATGTGTCCTTGCTCCATCTTTCTGAAGTCTAATAATTCGTTTATCAGTCCTAACAATTGGTTGGCATTACTTTTTAATCCCTTTAATTTCTTATGTAGTGTGGTTCCGGGAGCAATATCTCCGGTGATAGAGTCAAGTTTGGCCATCAATAAAGTTAACGGTGTGCGAAACTCGTGAGATATACTTGTGAAGAAACGCAGCTTGGCTTTGTTCAGTTCTTCAATGTTTTTCTTTTCGCGTTCACCCATCTCCAATGAGGTCTTCAATATTAATTGAGATCGTTTGAATCTATATATATAATATAATAAGGTGAAAAGTGCCGCCAGATACAATAAGTAAGCAAGGGGTGTTTTATACCAGGGTGCATGTACTGTGATGTCTATTCGTATCTCACCGGGTTGTTTTTTGAAGCTGCTTTTTTGTTCGCGGATAACCAGCGTATAATTTCCCGGAGATATGTTAGTATAATTAATTCGGCGGTCGTTGGTTGAAATCCACTTTTCATCATATC
Organism: Hoylesella saccharolytica JCM 17484; assembly: GCF_000614205.1. Lineage (GTDB taxonomy): Bacteria > Bacteroidota > Bacteroidia > Bacteroidales > Bacteroidaceae > Prevotella > Prevotella saccharolytica. Next base: position 30,707 of record NZ_BAKN01000026.1, on the reverse strand, counting down.
CTTCCAGTTTGTATTCGTATGTAGGCCGATGATACATACTGGTGTAATTGTTATTTGAAAAGTAGAGTGTAAGGTCGTTTTGATTATAATCGAGTGCAATTTTATCTGTATAATAAGGGGCTTTTTTCAATATTCCACTCTCGTCTTCGGGAAAAACTTCATTGTTGTTTACAAAGATTCGTGATACAAATAACCGCTCGTTTTCTTGGCGATGATGTATTTTATCTGCTCGAAAAGAAACCAATCCATTGGTGCCTCCTACAAAAATATCGCCGTTTCGACATACATAGATACCACAACCGATATGAATACCCGTTAGTGGAAAGTCGGGCGAGAGCTCTATATTTCTAAAAGTCTGTTTGTACGGGTCGAATAAACACACCCCCCGATCAGAATTAATAATCAGTTCGTTGCGATAGTTTACTATCTCATAGCAGAAGTTACTGATAAGATTACTGTTTTTCGTGTTAAGGTTTTCAAATCGGTCGAGCCGTTCATTATACCAATACAGCCCTGAACCACGTGTTGCAATGAAGATGCGATGACGTGTATCTTCACCTACATCAGTAAGTACACTGCGCCCTAATCCTTTTTCTCCGCATTTAAAAAAACGTTGTTTGCGCTCGTCGGTCAGCAAAATACGATAAACACCGTTCTTTGTGGCAATCCATATAAAGCCTTTGCTGTCGATGTGAAAATAGCGATAACCGTACTCTTTCTTTGAAGGGAAGAGCGAAGATACATCTGTGGTATTGACATTAATTTTCCAAATGCCATTCTGAGTTGTAAAAACAACGTAGTTTCCCCATAGCTTCATATCGAAAATTTGGTCGCCGCAGAGGGCTGAGTAAGCAGGACGTTGTACCCAGATGTTATCAAATTTCCCCGTTTGAATATCGAAAAAAGACATTCCGCCCGTATGGGTGCCGATGTAAAGTTTATCTCGTTGGGCGTCGTATACAATATTTTTGAGGTTGTTATGCGCAATACTGTTACCCGCTCCACTCATCATATAGTGGGTCAATTCGCCCGTAGTGCGGTTCATTCGGTTCAATCCGCCACCCTCCGTACATATCCACAGAGTACCCCTTTTATCTTCGGTCATGTGTCCCACAAACGGATAACTCAGGCAGTCTTTGCGGTTGATGTCGGCCGAATAAAATGTAAAGAGGTCGTGGTTGGGGTTAAAATAGTTTACACCGCCGTAATAAGTACCCACCCAAAGTGCGCCAAGTTTATCTTTAAAGACCGGAAACACCGACGAATGGCTGATGCTATAAGGGTTATTGGTATGGGCATAGACCTTAAAAACACCAGTTTTTGGGTTATATTCGTTCAGTCCAAGAAATGTGCCTAACCAGATATTGCCACTATCGTCTTCGTTAATGCCGCGTACCATATTGCTTGCGATGTGGTGACTCACGGTCATTTCTTTATTGGCATAATTGTAAAACGACTGCCAAGTAGGTTTGGGATGGGCCTCAAAGTGCTCTATCCGTCCGTTGTTGTAATGAAAAAGGAAGAAACCGTTGCTACGTGTAGATACCCACATGTTGCGTTGTGAGTCTTCAAAAATATCGTTTATCTCGCCATCACCAATTTGCACGTGGGTTTTCTTACCTTTCTCAATGATGTAAAGACCTCGCATGGTGCCTATCCAAAAACGCCCGCGATGGTCTATGCGGACAGATTTAACATACTGGTTGCGCCCAAACTGACAAATAAGTACCGGTCTAAAGTGTTTTACATCGGTAGAATAGAGCGCATCGTTTTTACCAAAATACAACCGGTTGCCCACGCAATAGAGGCCATGAATATTTTCTTCAATCAGGCAAGTAAATTTTTGCGTAACGATGTCATACTTCATCAGCGAGTTGTCGGCTGTGAAATATACGTTTCCCTCTTCGTCGCCCACAATATAAGAAACATTTACGCGGATTTTTCCCGTTTTATTTTCATACGATTTGTAGGCTTTAACCCCGTTTCCATCGTATAGGTTAATGCCCTCTTCCGTTCCAAACCACATTCGCCCCAGCTTATCTTGATAAATCGATAAAACCGATAATTGTGATAAGCCATCCTTCATATCAAGGTGTCTGAACTGGATGGCAAGGGTATAGGATAAGGGAAAGAATAATAAGATTATAAATAATCGCAGCCTCATTATACGGTTGTTTTGCATGTCAAATTTACGAATAATCTATTTGAACAACAGTTAGTTATGCTTCCTTTTGTTATTTTTGAAACATTATTTAACTAAGTCGTTGGTAGAGAATATAAGTAAAGGGAAATCTACTATATAGACTTCCCTTTACTTAGGGTGGCTAGTCGGGTTCGAACCGACGACATCCAGAACCACAATCTGACGCTCTAACCAACTGAACTATAGCCACCATTTCGCTAATTCGCCTGCAAAGGTATAATTATTATTTTAAAAACAAAAAACTTTCTTTTATTTTTTTTGAAATGGAAAGGTGAAAAATGGATAATTGAAAATGGATAATCAGCCATTTTTTGTATAAAGTAGAATTCTACTTACACCTAAGTATTGCCTGACCTTACCTACTTACAATTTGTTACTTTTTTAACATTTAAGAACACTCTTGGATTTCTTTTTTCGTTACAAATTACTTTTCCAATCTAGAGAAAAAATTTTGTTTATTTGGTCAAAAAATAGGTTTCATTTTTCAAAAGCTATGGTTTTGGGTTGCAAAACCATAGCTTTTATTAGTAAAAATGTCATCTTTTGCATCTCCAAACCTATGCTTTTGCAACCTAAAAAACGTACTTTTAGAGCGTTTCAAAAGAGTGAAAGGGAGGTAAAAGTTAATAATACATGGGTAAGCTATTAATAATTAATCAGATACTTAATTGTCAAATTCTTGCGATTTTACGAGCAAAGAATCAATTGGATGATTTCGTTGATACTCTCGCGAGGTTGCTTCCGATTTCTTGACAACCCTCTAACTTACAATTTATAAGTAAATGTAGTGCAAAACTACCTATTTTGTTAGTTGTGATAATCGCGTTTTACATTCGAAATTTGCTCGCTAAGGTTCTATTTAGCACTTAGATTCTATGAAATGCTATAAAGAACTAAGGGAATGTGTTTGTTATCAGATTTCTTCACTTTTATGGCTTTTCATAGTCTGACAAAAGAGCTTTGTAAGCATGGAAGCTGCCGAAGAGTAGGGTGAGGCTGCTTGAATTACGTATTTTCTTTGATGTTTCATTGAGCAATATTCTGTGCAATAATTTTGCTTTAAATTAATTATTTATTATAAAAATATCCATACCTTTGCTGATGTATTCGGATTATGTAGACAAGGAGTTGAACCGCAACACCCCAGAAACAGCAATCCGGAGTGTTTATAAAAGAGTAATGATTGAGTTGCGGAGTTTTAAAAACAAGTGAAATGAAAAGAAACAAAATTTTGAGGTTTGTCAGTGTGATGGCAGTAGTATTCGTGGCTATGTGTGCTTCGACACTTTTTACATCATGTGGTAATGATGAAAGCGATTTGCATAATGCGATTGAGGTTAACGGAAGCGCATTGAAAGTAAGGGTGTTGACTGTTTCAGAGCTTAGTGGTAATGTGATGATAACACTCTCAACTGTATCTGGTTCGGGTACAAATTTAAGTTTAGGTACCCTTGCGTTTACTATTCCTACCGCTCAATACGGGCAAACCATCAAGCTGGATCAGGCCAATGCTTTTGATTGGAACATCATGGGAACGTACATTAGTGGCGATAACAGCAATTTATTGGATGCCGGAAGCACACTGTTGATTGAAAAGAAAAGTGGTGAAATTTATAAGGTTGTATTCAATCTGAAGAAAACCGAAAACCCGCAAACTGTAACGAAGGTTGTGGGAAGCTATGAAGGTAAGCCTGGTGTACAGATATAATTAACCGAATAAGCGAATAGAATAAAAGCGAATGCAATAAATATTGCATTCGCTTTTTTATTGGGATATGCGGATATAGCTTAACACCAAGAACTTTTGATGATGTGTTATGAGTAGATATTACGAACCAAATGGTTGACGAAAGGTGCAACCCTTCTTCCAATTACTGCATCCGTAAGCCGTTTTTCCTTTAATAATAGTACCCTCGTGACACAGTGGACAGGGCTTTCCTATGATGTCTTCGGTGGCAAAGAGCGTTGTGGCAGAAGCCCGAACGCTATTTTGCGCAGTGGGTTGCGATGCCTTTTTAACCGTTGAACCCTTTTTCTTTGCTATCTTCTTTTTAAGGTCTTCTTCGGTGGTAAGGGTGATATGGCGGTTGCTGTTATCGCGCAACACCTCGTTAACAATAGCTGTTATCTGTTCTTTTAACTCGCTGATAAATTGTGCAGCATCGTATTTTTGGTGTTCTATGTCGCGTAGTTTTTTTTCCCAAATACCTGTCAGTTCGCAGCTTTTGAGCAATTCTTCGCGTATAATGCCAATCAGTTCGATGCCTGTAGGGGTTGCGAGCAGATTTTTTCGTTCACGTTTGATATAGCGTCTTTTAAATAATGTTTCGATAATACTTGCCCGCGAAGACGGTCTTCCGATACCATTTTCTTTCAAAGCACTACGTAATTCATCGTCTTCAACAAACTTTCCGGCTGTTTCCATTGCCCTTAACAATGTTGCTTCCGTGTAATATTTGGGTGGCGTTGTCCACTTTTCGCTTAGTGTAGGCGTATGCGGTCCGGTTTCTCCTTTGGTAAAAGTGGGCAAAGTACGTTCTTCCGACGTTGCTTTTTCATTCTCTTCTTCTATGTTAACCACATCCTTTGCATAGATGATACGCCATCCCGGGTCAAGAATTTCTTTGCCCGTAGCTTTCAATTCTATATCCTCTACCTTGCCTGTAACGACTGTTGTGGAGAATTTACAATCGGGATAGAAAGCCGCAATAAAGCGTTTGGTGATGAGGTCGTACACATTGTGCTCCATATCTGATAAACTGCTGGCAGGTACACCCGTAGGAATAATGGCGTGGTGATCGGTAACTTTAGAGGAGTCGAAAAAGCGTTTACTTTTCGTAAGCGATTTTTCTAGAAGTGATTGGGTGAAAGGCTCGTAGCCTTTAAGTCCCTTAAGTATAGTGACACACTTAGGGTAGATGTCGTCACTGAGATATTGTGTGTCTACACGAGGATAAGTGGTGAGTTTTTTTTCGTATAGACTTTGAATAAGGTTGAGCGTTGTTTCAGCTGAATAAGCAAATTTTCGGTTGCACTCTACTTGTAGCGAAGTGAGGTCGAATAAATGTTGTGGAGCCTCTGTTCCTTTCTTTTTGTTTACTTCGGCTACTTCAAATACCTTGTCGGCAATTGTCGAAAAGGCCGCTTCACCTTCTTCTTTGCTTGTAAATTTACCTTTTGTGGCAGTAAAAAGTGTATCGCGATAAAGAGTAGAGAGCACCCAATAAGCCTCCGGTTTAAAGTGATCAATTTCGTGTTGACGGTTTACAATAAGGGCAAGTGTAGGAGTTTGCACGCGGCCGATACTAAGAACTTGGCGGTTTTGTCCATACTTTAATGTGTACAAACGCGTGGCGTTCATACCCAATATCCAATCGCCGATAGCCCGACTAAGTCCTGCAAGATAGAGGGGTTGATATTCCTTTTGGTCTTTCAAATTATCAAATCCCTGCTTGATGGCTTCTTCTGTGAGTGATGAAATCCATAATCGTTTCACCGGACACTTAGCTTGTGCTTTCTGCATTACCCATCGTTGAATCAGCTCTCCTTCTTGTCCGGCATCTCCGCAGTTGATAATCTCGTCAGCATTTTGCATCAACCGCTCGATGATGTCAAATTGTTTTTGGATTCCTTTGGCTTCAATGAGTTTGATTCCGAAGCGTTGGGGGATCATCGGAAGTGCTGCCAAACTCCATCTTTTCCAGTTTTCCGTATAGTCGTTGGGCTCTTTCAGGGTACACAAATGACCGAAAGTCCATGTTACCTGATACCCGTTCCCCTCCATATATCCGTCTCGTGATGCTGTGGCACCCAACACAGAGGCAATGTCTCTTGCAACACTGGGCTTCTCGGCTATGCAAACTATCATTCTATTTGATTTTAGATAGCAAAGGTAGAGAATTAATTTGATAATTAATGGCATTTTCTTTCGCATCTTAGCCTGTTTATGGGAATAAAGCTCTACCTTTGTGTACGAAAAAGATAAGGTGCGCAATACCTGATAAACCCATATATATGTCTAACGATGAATAAGAAACGACTGTATTACAAGTGGCAGCTGATAGGAATTATTGTTTTGACATTCGTGATATTTACGCTTGTGTCGGTTGCCCTGAAACCCGTTTTTATGCTTTTCAATCACAGTGTTTACAAAGGCTGTGACTTTAAAGATTATCTAAATGTAGTATGGCACGGTCTTCCTATGGATATGTCGGTTGCAGGCTACCTCACAGTTATTCCGGCATTACTTCTGATATTGTCGGTTTGGTTTGATGCACGACCGATACGGTGTCTTCAAAAGTTTTATTTTTTTCTTGTAGCCCTTCTTTTCGCCTTAATCAGTATGCTCGATGCCGTTCTTTACGGTTATTGGGGATTCAGAATAGACACTACACCGTTGTTTTATTTCTTCAGTTCGCCCAAAGATGCACTGGCCAGTGTTTCATTATGGTTTATTGCTGCGGGTGTGGTGGCGCTTATTCTACTAACACTTTTATTCTATTATATATTTAAGAGAATGCTGGCATCAGTTCCCGAAGGGCGCGAACTGATCAAAACGCGTTGCATTGCGACGGTGTTTACACTCGTTACCACAGCACTACTTATTCTTCCCATACGTGGAAGTCTTACAACATCGACAATGAATCTCGGTCGAGTGTATTACAGCAGTAATCAGCATTTAAATCACGCTGCCATCAATCCCTGTTTTAGTTTGCTAGCGTCGTATATCAATGATGGAAATGTTAAGGGGCAATATCGCTTTATGGAAGACGAGGAAGCTGACAAGCTGTTTGCCCAAATACGCGATACCACAAAACGAGGTGGTGGTACTGATGTGCAGCGACTTTTAAATACAAAACGTCCTAATATTATAATGGTGGTGCTTGAAAGCTTTTCGGCCAAGATAATGAAGTCGTTAGGAGGCACCCCTAATGTGGCTGTTAATATGGACCGGTTTGCCAATGAGGCGTGCTGTTTACCCACTTTTATGCCAATAGTTTCCGTACCGATCGTGGGTTAGTAGCCATTTTGGCCGGATATCCCGCCCAGCCCACGATGAGTATTATGAAATATCCCGCTAAAACTGAATCACTGCCTATGTTTACGAAAGAATTGAAACAGGTGGGATATGATTTGAAGTATTATTATGGAGGCGATGCAGATTTTACCAATATGCGTTCATTCCTCACTACAGCGGGATTTGAGAAGATTGTTTCGGATGCTGACTTCTCTATAAAACTGCGACTGAGTAAATGGGGCGTGCCCGACCAGTATGTATTTGATCGTGCCATAGAAGATATTCGCAGTCAACAAGCTATGCCTTACCTAAAAGTAATACAAACTAGTAGCAGTCATGAGCCTTTTGATGTGCCCTATCAAAAGCTGAATAACAAAATTTTGAACGCCTTTGCATATACCGATTACTGTTTGGGTAAGTTTGTCGAGCAACTTAAGAAATTGCCTTCGTGGTCTAATACTCTGCTCGTTCTTGTTCCTGATCATTTGGGCTGTTACCCTGAAAACATTGATAACTATTCGTCTGACCGTTATCATATCCCATTGGTATTGCTCGGCGGAGCTCTCAAAACGCGCGGGCAGATATCTACCTACGGATCGCAAGCGGATATTGCTGCCACAATACTTTCACAACTTGGGATGAGATATGACGCGTTTACATTCAGTAAAGATATGCTGAATCCCAAAGTACCCCATTTCGGCTTTTCCACTGTACCCAATGCGTTAATGATGATAACAGCTGATAATACGGTGATCTTTGATTGCGAGTCGAACACTACGATTGTAGAAGAGGGAAGTCGGAAGGGGCATAACCTTCCTTACGGTAAAGCCTATTTACAAAAACTTTATGATGACATAGCTCAGCGCTGAACAAACTATGATAGAATATCTCAACAACCTTGATGCTGCCGTATTGTTGTGGCTTAACGGATTTCATAATACGTTTTTCGATATTTTTATGGATTTGGTATCTAATAAATGGGTGTGGACACCAATGTATTTTTCCATATTCATTGTCTGCTTGTTGCATACCAAATTCCAACCCAAATTGCTAGTTATTCTCGCCCTGTTTGGTGTTACCTTTGCGCTGAGTGATTATACTTGTGCAGAAATTATACGCCCATTGGTAAATCGTCCGCGCCCTTCAAACTTCGAGAGTGGTATTGGTCACCTTGTGCATATCGTGAATGATTATCGTGGTGGACGATATGGCTTTCCCTCGTGTCATGCCGCCAACTCGTTTATGCTTGCTACATTGGGTATGTTGGTTTTCAAAGAAAAGCATTTCACCATTTTCCTTTATTCATGGGCATTCCTTCACACCTACAGTCGTATTTATCTGGGTGTTCACTACCCCGGTGACACGATAATAGGTGCCTTTGTAGGTTGCGCTCTTGCGTGGGGATGTTACTGCATTTGCATACGTCTGTATCCGCTTTCTGATGGGTACCGTTATCGATATTTACGCTGGGTAGAAATCACCGGTATCATAATTCTATTTGGGCTTTTTGCTGCTGCAGGCTATCTTAGCTGGTGTTAGAAAAGTAATTTTTACTGAAACCTATTTCATAAGTCTGGAAAGAGGTTTTTCTCCTAATATTTTATAGAGATATTATCTGCTTTAATAGAGCTACTTTACATCGAAAACAACTGTTCATTCTCTACATCACAAGATGTGAAACCCATTTCTCTCGCTTTTTCTTCATCAAATGTGTAATATACAGCTTCTGCCTCAACACACGTCTCACCCTCACTATTCTCCAAACTGCAGGTAATAAAAATAAGGTTACGTTTTTGTTCTTTTATTCGTGCACGCAAAGTTATTTGTGGATCATCAGCTTTTACCGGACGGCGATAATTTACCTCTAAATGCGAGGTTACGCCCGTTGTTTGGAGTTTACGGCTAATTACCCATCCAGCTGTTTCGTCGAGTAGAGTTGCCAAAATACCTCCGTGCAACATACCTACCCATCCTTGATAATGAGCTTGCGGACGCCAAAACGAAATAATCTCGTTCCCGTCTTCAAAAAAGTCCATCTTTAAACCTAAGGGATTGTCGGGGGCACAACCAAAACAATCATACCCTTCTTTATGTAACCACGGGTTTATTATCTTTTTCATATTGTGTCTAAGTTTTGTTACAAAAATAACAGAAAGTATTTTTAACGGCTTATTTTTTATGTGTTTTTACATAGTGTGTGTTTATTTTTATCGCTAAATCTTGTTAATATCTACATATCCGTGCATTATGGCGTAGATAGTGAGGGCCGAGACACTCTTTACCCCGAGCTTGTCCATAATGTTTTTGCGATGTGTAATGACGGTACTCAATCCAATACTCAGTTTGTGAGCAATCTCTTTATTGATAAAGCCTTGGCAAATTAAGGCCAATACCTCTATTTCTCTATCCGATAGAATTTTGGCTTGAAGCACTGACGGCATAGGAGGCAAATGACGACCGTGAGCATGTGCGTATTGCTCAAGCCGAAGGAGAGAATGCACCAATTGAGGTTCAGGAATGTTGACACAGAGGGTGTTGAACTGGGTCATTCCTCCATCAGGAGTAAGCGAGGTGGTAAGCACAATAGTTTTGTGCTTGCGCTCAAGAAAGAAATTTCGGTTTTGTAGAACGATACTTGTTGCAACAAAATAGTGAACAAAGTCATCGGGATGGTTAGCTTCTAGTTCGGTAAATGAGCCAAATATCTCTACTTTTATGATGGGGAGAATGTTTTGCAGTATCTGCCTTAACCCCAAAGCCGCAAGGGTGTTAAGATCTATGATGGCTATTTTGGGGCGTTCCATTTTATGCCAGGTTAGAGGTTAACAGTCGTTATATCGACGAGGTTGTTGACGATGGCATAGATAGTGAGCTGCGGGTGAGTGAATTTGCAGTTTGCGGGCGATATTGCGGCGATGTGTGATGACGGTGTTAATGGAAATGCAGAGATGATTGGCAATTTCTTTGTTAGTCATCCCTTGTACAAGACTGATGATCACTTCTTTCTCGCGTTCGCTGAGGTTATCCGTATTGTCGGTGTTTTGGTTAATCATATTAGATATTTTCACCGAAACATCATTTTGTTTGGATTTTGCTTCAAGTCTACGGATGGCGGGAACGAAGATTTCGTCTTCCACTTGTCCGTGATGAAACAACCACTCTTCGTTGTTGTAGATGTCGTAGAGCACGGCTGTGAGCTGGTTGTTATGTAGACCGTCTGATGGCAAATATTTAATGATAATGTTCTTCAGTTCGCGTAGTTTTCCATCGGTTTGTCCGTGATGTTTTGAGAAGGTTTCGATGTCGTAGTTGCTTTGCGCACTATTCTTGAGTAGTGAGTCAACATAAGGGAACACCATTTTTTCTTCGTACAGCATATGTGAACGAATGCTGTGGGCATATTCATCGTATAGTTTAAGGATAAGCCGTGCCAGATTATCATTCTCGTCAAGGGCGGCTACCAGTGCTTTTCGCATAAAGGGTAATTGAAAATCGAGGAAATAGGCATGACTAGCTTTGAGGTATTTAATGAGCGTAGGAATTGATAGTCGGTCGGCATCATCATAGTCTCGATAACCGTTGATGGCAAAATTCACTACAGCCAGAAAAGTATAGGTATCTACATTCTGATCTTCGCACACATCTTTCACCGTCTTGTCTCCAAACCCCAAACTGATACCGAATGCACCCAATGTTTGAAGTATGCTATAATTATCTCTGATAAGAAGAATCATCTTATCATCGGGTTCGTACATTTTTTGATTTTTCATCCCTTCGTTTTACCTAAATTATAATTATATACGGGTGGTATTAAGTTGCAAAGTAATAAAAAAAAAGCGAATTGGCCAATAGTCACTATTAGGTATTTTAGGATGGATGGAGGGTTTGCGTATTACAATTACCCACTTTTAAGTATTGTGCCCTAAATGGAAAGATTATAATTTTGCAATAATTTTTGGAAGCGCAGTGATGATTGCAACGCTTGATCGTCAAGGTTTGGTTATCCCCAATTCAATTTTTACAATTTATACCGGATATTGGAGACAAGAACGTAACCAGAAATCTGCGCTTCCTTTTCTTTTTAAAAGCATAAAAACAACAGAATAGTTTTTATGTTATATCATGAAAAGCTGATGAATATTTTCTTATTTTTGATGTAAATTATTTACCCAAAGACATGCATCGATATACTAGATTCGACAATAAAAGCGAAAAAGTACGTCTATACAGCTGAAATGACATAAAATGGTATGAAATATTTTTACGGAATAATAAAAAAACGTTTACCTTTGCATCTGTTATCCTGAAAACAATCTTTTTACCTTAAAGGAGAGCTAATACCTATTGAAGATTTGAAGCGATTGCCTGTGAAGGTTGTCGCTTTTTTATTAGTCTTCGTGAATGCCCTAAATTTATTAGTTCTCATAGTCTCCGACAGTATGTTGGATACTCTCGAGATGTTTCTAAGTTATAATGGTGGTTTTCTGGGTGGAAAGACATTATACTGTCCTACGAAACTCAGCGGAAGGTTATGTAATGACACTTTTTAATCCAATCAGGTGGTTTACCGGGCTATTTTGCTTATCTTTGCCCACTGATAACTGAAAACAATAATCACGAACCCCAATAATATAAAGAAAGATTTATGAAAACATTTTATTTAGTATTAGCTTTGTATCTTTTTCCGATACAAAACACATGGGCGCAATCACAAAAAAAGTATGGACGGGAATATATCGAGGCAATGGCCGATAACACACGGCTTTATGTTTCCAAACGCCCAGCAGTGAAAGACCGTTTGTTTCGTTCGGACGTAATCGACAAGAAGATAGAAGAGGTGAAAAAGTTGTTGAAAAATAACCGCTATTTGGCTTGGATGTTTGAAAATTGTTTTCCCAATACGCTCGAAACGACAGTGCATTATCGCAAGGTGAATGGAGAGGACGATACATTTGTTTATACTGGAGATATTCCGGCGATGTGGTTGCGTGACTCGGGGGCGCAGGTGTGGCCCTACGTTCCTTTTGCTAAGAAAGACCCGAAGCTCAAGGCAATGCTTCGTGGCGTTATCCTCAGGCAACTCAAACAAATTAATGTTGACCCCTATGCCAATGCCTTTAACGATGGCCCAACCGGAGAGGGGCATCATAGTGATCAAACGAAGATGGTGCCTGAGGTGTTTGAACGTAAATACGAAATTGATTCGCTCTGTTACCCTATTCGTTTGGCTTACTATTATTGGCAGATAACAGGCGATACTTCGATTTTTGGCGAGGTATGGCAAGAGGCAATGCAGAAGATCCTTACCACTTTTAAGGAGCAACAGCGAAAAGATGGGTTAGGACCTTATCGTTTTTTGCGTAACAGTACTCGTCCTAGTGAAACACTTGCTGGTGATGGGTACGGACTGCCGGTAAAACCGGTGGGACTTATCGCATCTACTTCCGTCCGTCGGACGATGCTACAACATTCCTTTTCCTTGTTCCCTCAAATTTTATGGCGGTATCATCTTTACGTAAGGCTGCAGAAATTCTGTCAAAGGTAAATGGGAACGAGAAAATGGCTCAGCAATGCACGGCTTTGGCCGATGAGGTCAGCGCAGCTTTGAAGAAATATGCCATACACAACCACCCCAAATACGGAAAGATTTATGCTTTTGAGGTGGATGGTTTCGGGAGTCAGATATTAATGGATGACGCCAACGTTCCTAGTTTGCTAGCGATGGGGTATCTAGGTGATGTAGAAATGAATGATCCCATTTATCAGAACACCCGTCGGTTTGTCTGGAGCGAAGACAATCCCTGGTTTTTTAAAGGAAAGGATGGTGAAGGTATTGGCGGACCACATGTGGGTGCAATATGCCATGGCAGATGAGCATTATGATGAAGGCGTTCACCTCGAATGATGATGAGGAAATTAAGCACTGCATAAAATTGCTGATGCAAACTGATGGCAACACGGGTATGATGCACGAGTCGTTCAATAAAGACGATGCATTTAGTTATAGTCGTACTTGGTTTGCGTGGCCGAATACATTATTTGGTGAACTTATTCTCAAACTGATAGATGATGGCAAACTTAATCTGCTGAACAGTGTTCAGGTTGATAAATAAGTCGTATCACTTTCAATGGTTGCGCTGAAAGCGAATAGTATAACGGGCTATAGGTTGCTCGAATTAACAGCGATCTGTGGCTCGTTCATAGATAAATTATGTTAATAAAAGTAGCCGTGCTGAACTTGATGGTGGATATTTGTGTCTAATGAAACAAAAAATACCCGAAATTGTATGAATAGAATTTGGAAAATAAAGCTGATGGCTGTGGTACCGGTATTAGTGTCGAGTGTTGTGCAAGCTCGTGAATGGTCCCTTAGCAATTGTATCGACTATGCATTGAAAAATAATATCACTTTGCAAAAAGATCGCCTTGCGGCTAAAGGGATAGAGGAGGATATGCTACAAAGTAAGGCAGACCTTTTTCCGTCGCTCAATGCCTCCACTTCGCAGAACGTTACCTATCGGCCTTGGCCCGAAACAGGTTCGGCAACCGTTGCAAATGGCTACGTGCAATCGAGTGTTGATAAAGTATATTACAACGGGACATACGTCGTGTCGGCCAGTTGGACTGTATGGAATGGTAACAGAAATCATAACAACGTGAAACTGCAAAAACTGGCGATACAGCAGGCAGATGCCAAGACGGAAGCTACTGCTGCCACTATTCAAGAAAAAATAGCTCAGCTGTATGTGCAGATACTTTATTCTACCGAAGCTATTCGGGTAAACGTGCAGAGTCTGACAACCAGTAGTAACAATGAGGAACGGGGGAAAGAAATGCTGCGTGTGGGTAAGATGAGCAAAGCTGATTTGGCGCAGCTCACTGCCCAGCGGGTGCAAGAAGAGTACAATCTGATCGAAGCGCGTAGCACATTAGCTGATTTTAAGCGACAGCTTAAACAACTGTTACAGCTTACCGATGACGAGGAATTTACCGTAGCTGTTCCCACAACCACGGATGAAATGGCGCTGCAAAACATTCCTACCACCGCTGAGGTATATGCGGCGGCAATGGAACAGCGACCGGAGATGAAGGCTGCGCAACTAGCTATTGCTGGAAGTGATATCAATGTCAAGATGGCAAGAGCGCGAAACCTGCCTACTATCAGCCTAAATGGTGCGTTCGGAACCAATACTACCTCGATGAGTCATACCCAATGGGGAAAGCAACTGAAAACCAATTTTGATATTGGTGGCGGGTTGACATTGAGTATTCCTATCTTTGATAACCGGGCCAAGCGGACGGCCTTGAACAAGGCGCTTATTGAGCGGCAAAACTACATGCTGGATTTGCAAGACAAACAAGCTGCCCTCTATTCAGATATCGAGAGGTATTGGTTGCAAGCTACTACCAATCAGAGCAAGTTTAAGGCAGCAAAGGCTAGTGTGCAAAGTGCGCAGGAAAGTTTCGATCTACTGAACGAGCAATTTCGGTTGGGACTGAAGAATACCATTGAGCTGATGACAGGAAAAGACAAGCTTTTAATGGCGCAACAGAACGAATTGCAAAGTAAATATCTAGCCATATTAAGTATCAACCTGCTGAACTTCTACAAAACTGGCGAGATGAAATGATATAAGTTTTTTGTGTAGCCAGTTATTCTGAGTGGATAATATAATAGGCGGATTTATGACAAATCCGTCTATTTTCGTCAGTGCAGTCACTGTATTTGTTGAAATTCCCCGCCTTTTAATGAAAATGATGGGTAAAATGAGAGCAGTCTGGTCATTGATGCTACATTATGGATAAAAAAGAACAGGTTTCGTTGCAAGAGCACGAAACCTGTTATGTTGTTGAGCGCGCCTTTAGGCATTAAACGCACTATTACTAAAAAAACATATGCTTTCCAGCTTAGCCGGTTTTTCTAATTTTATTCTTAATATGCCTTTCGGGCACATTTTATTTCTTCATTACTTTTAATACCGATTGACGGCTTCTGATATTGGCCTTCACAACATATATACCGGCAGGCAATGTGCTCAGCGAAACCGTTCGGTCGGGATGTGAAGCCGATAGCACCTTACGACCGTCGATGGTAAATACCGATACAGTCTCGAATGGTACCGATAATAACAAATCATTACCGTTAAATATTAGTTCTTGCACCTGCTGTGCTTTAGCAAGATAATCGATAGCAGTAGGTGAGAGGTTGTAGCTTAACAACGGACACACAGCCATTGAAAGTGGGTCTTCGGTATTTTTTAACCATGTATAAGTGCCGGTTGGCTGGTGGTGCTCGTCCTCATTTGCCAAGAGGTGGAACGTTGTACATTTCTCGTTGGTCTTGCGGCGATGGCAGAAGATGGCGATTTCGTCTTTTTTCGTTCCATTATCAATATTGGGGATTCCTTCAATCACAACAAAAAATGCCTTATTTACTGTTATGGGTGTAGCAAATGCGAATGTTGTAGGCTTCATGTCGTTATCTACGTAAATAAGCTGTGAGGCTTTGAGCGATGTAGTTGCTAACACCGTGCCAGGCATTCCATCAGTACCCACTTCGGCAATCGATACGTTAATCAGTGTGTCAGGTGTAACGGTAGTGTTCGAGGCGAAGTAAATATCAACACTCTTAATTTGTGCCTGAGCAGAAGGCGTTGTAAATTGTTCTGCAAACTTGGTTATCCCTAACCAGTTACTGCCGGCATAATATCCATACCAGCTCATATCGATTTTATTCAAACTGCTGTTTTCTTCAGGACTGATGTTCCAGATATACTGCTCGCCGCCCACTTGCAGGAAGTTAATTAAGGCATCATCGCTTACTCCTGCGTCGTTTTTAGCCTTTAATCCTACACTAAATACACCCGAAGTATTATATGTTACGATAGGGTTTTGTTCGTTGCTGCGCGCAATGTTAGCACCCGTAAATGTCCATGTCCATTCTGTGGGTTTACCTTCAGAAAGGTCTTTATAGGCTACAGATGTGCCTGTAGGGATAAATCGCCCTATGAATGGTGAAAGATATCCGATGTCTGCCAAGCCGATAAGTGCTTTGGGGGCGACTTTCTTTACGTCAATATAAGCGTTGCGTGTAAATGTCTGTGTGTTGGTGCCGTCGCTCACGGTGAGTGTTACGGGATATACGCCCGATTGGTTGTAGATAACAACAGGTTCTTTCTCAGTAGAACTGCTCGGCATACCGCCCGTAAATATCCACGAATAAGAGGTAATCTCACCCTCAGATGTGTTTGCAAAGTGAACAGACTGGCCTTCTGTTATAGAAACCGACGTTGCCTCAGCATCTTCAATCTGCGACACCTCGAAGCCATCGATAAATGTATCTTCCCCTCCTTTTCCCTCATAGACGAAAGAAAATTGCACTTTCTTTCCACTATATGCTGATAAGTCGATGTTGAATTTTATCCAGTTTGGACCTGTATAGCCTTCGTTCTGTGACCAAATAAACGAATTAAGCAATACTTTCTCTTCTTTCGTTGCTACATCGGTAATTTTCAGCATCCACTTGGCAAACACTAGAAAACCACCACTAAAGCAACTGTAAAAGTTGCATACGCTGTTGGGTTTTATCTCTATCTCGGGTGACTTTGCCGTTTCTTTTTGTTGTTTTTCCGAGTATCTGATGCCAAGCGAGTATTTACTATTAGCATCGAAGTAACTAAACGGTTGTAAACCATTCCATGTGGTTTTTTCATACAATTGCCACGTTGCTTTATTGTTAACCGAATAGTAATTCCATGTACCGGCCTCTTCTATAGAGTCCCATCCCATGCGGTAGTACGTTTTCATACCTTCTTTGGCATAAAATCCAGGTTTGATAGTCTGTGCAGAGGCACTTCCAACCACCATACTTAATAACAGAGGTAAAAATCTTTTCATCCAATTGAGTTTTAATTGATTTTATAAAACGAAAAATATTTGCAAATATAAGAAAATAATTTATTATTGTAATAATTTATGTTATTCTGTGATAAATTTGATACATATTCTTGCTTTTTCTGTGTTTTTATTAATATATAAATTCTAATTAGAAAAGGCTATCAGATAGAGTGATCATTTCTTCTATTGTGTATAGAATTCATTTTCTTCTAAAGATTTTTATCCCATAACTGATGAAAATATTGTCACCGTCCCAAGTTGTGCCTCAAAATTAATAAAAGTTGTTGGCTAGATGTAAGTTGAACTATTTGGTTGATGAACGAATACTGTTTACAGTAAAATCAAACTATTAGATTCGAATAAAAGTACTGTTGACAACCTAATGTTGTCGGCATCTTTTCTTTTTATATTTCTGTCGTTGGAGCAGGCTTTTTCTCCTTTCAATATTTATTTGTACATTTGCGAGCCTGTTTGCCAAAAAGGCGCACGGGAAGATTAGTACACAACGAATGAAGCATCGATATCTTCTTATCCTTTTTCTGTTCCTAGTGTTTCGTGTAAACATTTGCGCACAATCGTTCATGCTGAAGGGGCGTGTTACCGACGAGCAGATGCGTCCCATAGAAATGGCGACAGTGGCTGTGCTGAGTCAGGGAAAGGTAACGCTGACTTCCCTAAAAGGTGAATTCAGTCTCAGTCTGCAATCGACAGACTCAGTGGTGGTAAGGTTTTCGATGATTGGTTATAAGGCGCGAACGCGGGTGTTGTATCGTCCGCAAGGAAAGCAGACACTGCAAATCGTATTGCGTGAGAACGATAATACGTTGGAAGAGGTCAGCATCACCGAGATGCGGCGGCAAACAGGACAGACGCAGGAATTGAAAAAGGATGCCACAAAGCTGAGTCCGTCGACTACAGGCAATGGAGTGGAAGAACTTATTCAGGCGCAGGCCGGCGTGTCGACCCATAATGAACTTTCGTCGCAATATAATGTTCGGGGTGGTGCATTCGATGAGAACAGTGTCTATATAAATAATGTAGAAGTATATCGTCCGTTTCTTGTGCGCAGCGGACAGCAGGAAGGACTCTCGGTTATCAATCCCGACATGGTAGAGAAAATTGGATTTTCGACCGGAGGTTATGCCGCTAAATATGGTGACCGGATGTCGTCGGCACTCGATATTACTTACAGACGTCCCACCCGGTTGGAAGCAAGCGTGGCAGCGAGTTTGCTTGGCGCAAGTGCTTATGTGGGGTTCGGGTCAAAATCTTTCTCATGGAGTAATGCCCTGCGCTACAAAACGACGCAATATCTGTTGGGGTCGCTTGATACAAAAGGTGAATATCGGCCTGCTTTTCTTGATTACCAAACCTATCTGAGTTATACACCCAACACGCGCTGGCAGATAGATTTTATCGGTAATATATCTGATAACCGCTACAATTTTGTTCCTGCCGACCGTGAAACTAAGTTCGGAACGATGCAAAATGTGCGGTCATTCCGAGTGTATTTCGATGGACAAGAGAAAGATCTTTTCCGCACTTTCTTCGGAACGCTGAGTTTGAAACGTAACTTTGGTGAGCGTACTTCGATGTCGCTTATTGCATCGGCTTTCCGTACTAAAGAGCGCGAAACTTACGATATCCAAGGGCAATATTGGCTTACGCAGACAGAAACCAGTGAAAATCTTGGTGTTGGAACCTATTTCGAACATACACGAAATCATCTCACGGCACATGTTCAGAGCTTGAAATTGATGCTTCAACACCAATCGCAAAAGCATGCAGTGGAGAGTGCCGTAACCCTGAAACGCGAGAAAGTGGAAGAGCACAGTGTGGAGTACGAGATGCGTGACTCGAGCGGATACAGCATTCCGCACACAGGGTACGACCTCAAAATGATTTATTCGCTGAAAGCAAAGAATGTGCTTGACGCCAACCGCATCGAAGCTTATATGCAGGATACTTACCGCTTTACAAGTACACACGAACACACACACTTTACGCTAAACTATGGCGTAAGATTAAGTCATTGGAGTTTTAACGGTGAAACTATTCTCTCTCCGCGTCTTTCGTTGGGTATTATTCCGCCTTTCAATCAAAATCTTACCCTGCGTTTTGCCACCGGTTTATATTATCAGGCGCCTTTTTATAAGGAACTTCGCGATACTTCTACCGTTGCCGGTGTTACCTACGCCACGCTCAATCGCAAAATCAAAAGTCAGCGTTCCATTCACTTTATTGCTGCTGCCGATTACCGCTTTCGTGTTGCCGGTCGCCCTTTTAAATTTACAGGCGAATTATATTATAAAGCTTTGAGCAATCTCGTTCCTTACAGTGTAAATAATGTGAAAGTGGTATACTATGGTAACAATCTCAGCAGCGGACATGCAGCAGGCATCGATCTCAAGCTCTACGGTGAGTTTGTACCTGGAACCGACTCGTGGATTAGTCTTTCTCTGATGGATACTCGGATGCAGCTCAATGGAAAATCGCTTCCGCTGCCCACGGATCAACGTTATGCCGTGAACCTCTTTTTCACCGATTATTTTCCCGGAACCGACCGCTGGAAGATGTCGCTCAAGGTCGCTTTTGCCGACGGACTGCCCTTTGCCGCGCCTCATCGCGAGCTCGAAACCAATTCTTTTCGTGCCCCCGCCTACAAACGAGTCGACATTGGTATGAGCTACCGATTGTTCAACAACGAAGCGCGCATCTCTGCTTCACTTTTTCGAAACATTTGGCTCGGTATCGATTGTCTCAACCTCTTCGGTATTAAAAACGTCAACAGTTACTATTGGATAACTGATGTTACCAATCAACAATATGCCATTCCCAACTATCTTACGGGTCGGCAAATCAATGCAAAAGTATTGGTAGAGTTTTAATTTCACAGCGTTAAACTTATCAAATACTGCAAAAAATAAAATAATTGTACGTATTTTTACAGTCCATTATCAAGAACTTGTATTATGAAAGCATCAGAGCAAACCATTTTTCAGATAGAACGAATGATTGGCAAGATTGTGCAGAAGTATCCTCACTGTGATGAATCATCTGCTTTAACGGATATACATCTGCGAGTTTCGCAAGACACAGGAGAAATGTTAGCTTTTGATGATAATGAGCAAGAGATTACTCGTTGTGTGGTTGAACAATGGATAGATGCTAAAGATGAAGATTTTTACGATGAGATTGCGCTGCTTTTGCAAGATTCATTGCAGAAGATGAGCAACGTTATTGATGATATGGGTTTGTTGAAACCTTACAGCTTTGTGCTTGAAGATGATGACAGAAACCATATTGCAGAGTTATATCTCTCGGATGATAACATGACCATTATCGGTGGAGAGTTGCTGCGCGATTTGGATAAAGATTTAGATACATTTATGGAGAACCTCTTAAAATAGGTTCTCCATATTATTTTTTCCAAGCGGATTGCTTGTACGCTAATTCAAGTTGCAAGTAAAATGCAGCTATCTTTCTTTTTAAAGCTTTATTTTCTTCTTTACTTTTTTGCTTTCGTTACTCATCCGATCTAGTGCGGTGATAACGTAAGTATATTTTACCCTACCTTTATCGTAAGGTAGTCTGAACCAGGGGTTATAGGTTATCGTTACGATTTTTGAGGGATCATCGGTATTAATTTTCTCGCCCGCTGCAAATCGGTAAACTACGTATTTTTGTACCGAATCTGCCCAATGCTTGGCAGCTGGTGCCACCCAAAACAGAATATATCCGTCTTCGATCCAAATGGTTTTTACGTGTTTAGGCTTTTTAGGTGCTTTATCATCGATAAAGGGCATGGCAGGTTGTAGGGCGGGATATTTCCAATAATAGTCTTTTAAGGTGTTGCCATAATTACCCACATTGTCTGCAACGGCTTTGGCATACCATAAAACAGCTCCCTTTACATTAGGTAGTTGTGCGCGCAATTTAAACTTCGCAGCCATCTGATTGATGGTAGGATTGTCAATGTCGGCATCTTTGGTAGTTTGAACAACGCTTTCGCCAATATAAAGCGGTCGTTGACCTGCATATTTATTCCACCAAATGGCTAATGTTTTATAATCTGCCGCCTTGTGCCCGATAGACCAATAGAGCTGCGGAACGCAGTAGTCAACCCAACCGTTGTTAACCCATAACAAAACGTCGGCATAAAGGTCGTCGTAGTTTTGTAGTCCACTGGTTTCACTACCAATGTTGGGTGCTGTTTTCTTATTTCTGTAAATGCCGAACGGAGATACCCCGAACTTTACCCAGGGTTTACGCTTTTTGATAGCTTCGTTCAATTGTTTGATAAAGATATTGACATTATCGCGGCGCCAGTCGTCTTTATTTTTAATGCCGTTACTATGGGTGGCAAACTCTTTATCATCTCGTATTACTTGCCCGGCAGCAGGATAAGGATAAAAATAATCGTCGATGTGAATACCATCTACATCGTATCTGGTAAGAATATCATCTACAACCTTATAAATATGTTCGCGATTTTGGGGTTGTCCCGGATTTAGAATAAACTGTCCATTGTATGGAAATACGCTTTCTGGATGGCGAATAGCGATATGATTCGATGCCAATTCGGTAGTTCCGGCTGTTTTAGCGCGATAGGGATTCAACCATGCATGAAGCTCCATACCTCGTTTATGACACTCGTCAATCATCCACTTCAGGATCCCAATAAGGCGAAGGAGCTTTTCCTTGTACACCGGTAAGGTATCTGCTCCAAGGTTCCAGTTTGCTTTCGTATAAAGCATCGCATTCCGGCCTAACTTGGAAGATGATGGCATTTATCCCATCCTTTTGCAACTCATTGAGCTGTGAGCGTAAGGTTTGCTGCATGGCAGCTGTAGACATGCGCATAAATTGTCCGTTAACAGTTTGTATCCATGCACCTCTAAATTCACGTTTTTGCAGTTTAATGCCTGTTTGTGCATTGCTGTTAACAGCGAATAGTAATGCCATTAAGGCGATCATAAAAAAGGTTCGTCTCATTTTTGTATTCACTTTTAATAAAGTTGTATGGTTATTCCAGTTTATATATTCCTGTAGGACTTTTTCTTTTCAGCACTTCCAACTCAAAATCCTTTCCAGGAATGATGCCATAACTTCGTAAAACTTGTTCAACTGTCTTTCTGGCCAATTCTGGATGATTGTTTTCTTCGCTGAGATGGCACAGCCATACGTGTTTTAATCGCTCTGTTGCGTTTTCTGCCAAGGCTGTGGCACAATCTTTATTGCTTAAATGTCCTGTATTTCCTAGAATGCGACTTTTCAGATGTTGCGGATAAGGACCATTTGATAACATCTCTACATCGTGATTGGCTTCAATTACCAAGTAGTTTGCATTACCGATGAAAGGTTTTATCTCGTCGGTAACCGTGCCGACATCCGTCATCAAGCAAAATACAACATCATTGTGTTTTATTTTATAGCCCACATTGTCGAAACTGTCGTGCGGAATATGAAAGGGGGTAATTAAAAACTCGCCCAATGAAAAAGTGTTGTCTGCCTCGACCAGTTTCAGTCGTTCGGGACTAACCTTACAACGTACACAATAGTTTTTCTCGATTCCAACATGTACACGATGCGTTGCATAAATGGGCAAACCGTAGTCGCGACTTAAACTGCCTACCGATTTTACATGGTCTGCATGGTCGTGTGTAATTAATACGTTTTGAATATCTGAGAGCGAAAGCCCATAATCGCGAAAGTATTTTTTCAGCGTACGGATGCCAATACCCGCATCAATTAAAAGGCCTTCTGTTTCTGTATATAAATAGTAACAATTTCCGCTACTGCCGCTGCCGAACGAGATGAAATTCAACATTCTTTGTTTGAGTTTTTTACAAAATTATACAAAACCGATGATATCGCCAAAGGTTTTCTTTATCTTTCCTTAGTTCGCATTTTGAGTAAGTTATCAGGTAAAAAAATAACCCTTTGTTTATCGGCATCTTACGGTAGTTTTTGCAAAAGCTATGCTTTTACCATCCAAGATAATTCTTAAAATATATCTAATTGAAAATAAAGAAGTTACCTTATTGCATAAACTAAACAGGTAACGATTTGGAAACGAGCGAATTACTTTCAATCGCAGGTTTCTGCATTAACAAAGAACGCTTGTTATTCTATTTGCAAAGATAATCATTTGCTTTGAATAACAAGCGTTTTTGATGAAGATTTCTCTCTTTTGCTTTGTCTTCGTTTTGGGATAGAGACTAGGAATAGAGAAAAGTGGTTACAATCCTATTCCTCTTTTCTTCTTTTTCTTGGCTTGGTTTCTGAGCCTGTGCTGCCATGCTGTCTCGGCATAATCATCACCGTGTGTCTGTGGGTTGATTAACCCGCCTGCTCCGGAAATGATTTCTTCGGCTGCATTTATGGCAGTACTTGCCACATTGCCTACGGCTTGTGCAATAGATGAACTTTCATTTGTGTTGGCAGGTGACGTATAGGAACGGCTGGGAGGAACAAGTTGATAGCCTCTATCGGCTTGAGCGTTGTTCTTTGCCGGCTCGTCTGCCATTGTCGTTGCTTTCTTTGGTCCTGTCTTGTTGCTTATCTCAAAATTCTTCTGCAAGGAACGGTAACCGAACTCCCTGCCGATTTCCGATGCCTTAAAAGTCTGTCCACTGTATGCGAACTTCAAGCCATATACCTTGCCCTGTTTGTTCTTTAAGCGTTCAATGGTTACACCACTCTTGCTAAGGTCGTAGAGGAACATGGAGTGCCCAGTGATGCCTGTGCCTTTGTATTTTTCAAGTAGGGCATAGCATATCTTCTGTACCTGCTGCTTTGTTTGTTCTCTTGTTGGGCTGGATTTTGTCTTTTTGTGTTTCTTTTCCGCCTTGACTTCCTTTGCGATGGTCATACCATACTTACGGCTAAGATCTTCCGCCACCCTTGCTGCCCTGTTGCTCACAAAGGTGGTGTCATACACTTCTCCGTACAGGCTGATGCGATTGGCAATAATATGGATGTGCATATTGTCGGTGTCCCTGTGCGTTACTGCCACCCATTGATGGTTGGCAAGTCCCATGCGTCCCGCAAAGTTTGACGCAAGGTTACGGACGGATGCAAGAGTCAATCTTTTCTCATCTTGTGGTGCAATGCCGATTTCGATACGCAGGAACTTGTTTCTGCACCGTGTGTTGTAATCGCTCACCATCTTCATTTCCTCGTAAATCTCCTTTGGCGTAGTGCCGCAGAGATTGTGAAAGAGAAGCGTCTTACCGAGTTTCCCTTCTCTGAAAATATATTCCAGAGCATTGCTGCCGTGCGCGATAGCCTTACATTTCCCTATCATTCTCCATTAGATTTAAAAGTTTAATTGCTCTTTCCTCAATACGGTATTTGGGATTAAAGAAGCGCTTAAAAGCTTCCCTTGCCAGATAGGAAAGACTTTGAGTAATCAGTACCCACGCATCATCCTTTACCTTGATAAGGTTGGAAACATGTGTAAAGAAGTAGGCCGTTCGTCTCAACACCTCTATGGCTTCCTTTTCATTGTCCGTCATCTTAGGAATGGCAATTACCTCACCATTAAGGAGTATCTCACGGCAGTAATCTGAGAACTTCCGGCCTGTGCTTTCTGCCTTTGATTTAATTCGCTGCTTTTCCTCTAAGGTGCATCTTACCTTGATGAACTCCGTTTTGTTCATCCGCTGTTCTTCCTTATTCTGTTGCTGCCATCGGGCAGCTTTTCCTTTGTATCTTTTCATATAAGTTTCTTTGAAAGTTAATCATTATAGATGATTCATTGTCTCTTAATTCTTGAATGCTGACCGATGAGAACGGAGTGATTACGGTCTAATCTCCCCGATAATTAAACGAGGGGAGCAGGGGGCAGTTTGTGGGTACAAACTGACGTCTTGCAATGTCAGTGATAAGGCCATTTACGCACGAGGCGTTTTGCAGCCGAAAAGTGAATGCCGTGCATTCAATGTTTAACAGCGTTCGTGATGTTCTCATCGTTCAGATGTCTGCTTAGCAAAAATATGATGTCATTTCTGGTCAAATAAGACGTCATATTTATAAGAAAATGACGTCATATTTTAATGCAATTGTAGGATTAGAACATGAAATAATTCTTTTGAAATTCCTTCCTCGTTCCCTTTTCCTGCGGTTTACAGCTTTCTCCATTTCTCTATGTCCTCACCGTATTCCTCCAAGTGGCTGCGCACGAGGTTCTCCACAAAACTTGAAAGGTTGCTGCCCCTGTCGCCCAACCTACGGACGATGAAGTCCGCACGCTCTTGTGTCGCCCTGCTCAGATAAACCGCCTTTCGGTCGTTCAACTTTGTAGGAACAAGGAAAGTCTGTTTATAGGCTTCGAGCGTTCCCCGTCTCATCTTGGCACTGATACGCCGTTGAACGGTTGCATTCTCTGTGTGCAGTGTAGGTTCGGATGGCTCGGAAACTATTACTTCTCGGCAATCTGTTTCCTTTGATGGAGCTTTTGCCTGTGGTTGTTCTTCCACCTCGTCTTCTGTATCTCCCAAGTAGTATGTAAGACTTCTCCTTTCTGTCCTTTCATTACTTTCCTGTCTGTTCATGTTGAACGCGTCTTTTATGGATTGGTCTATCTCCTCTCTGCTTGCTTTTATCTTTTTCATTGCTCTATCGTTATTTTTAGTTTGACTTGTTTGGGTTTATTGTTTGTTTTTGGAGCTTTCTCCAGCTTTTTCTGTTGCTCACGAACACGGCTGACATGATACTCGTTGAGGTCTTTGAAGTTCCCGTAATGTACAGACATATCTTCTACCTTAAAACCTGCCTTTATCAGCTCCAGTGTTGCTCTCCGCCCCGCGTCGTCGTTATCAAGGAAAGTACGGATAGAAGATACTTGATGATTGTTCAGGTAGCTGATACTTCTTCCAATGTTGCTCACAGAGTTCATCACAAGGCAGCGGTTATTCACTTCTTCTTTCATTGAAAGGAAAGAGAGAAAGTCCATAAATCCCTCGAACAGGCAGACGGGCTGTGTTTTGTTCTCAAATATCGGAGTGATGTCCTTTGGGGCAATCGTTCCTTTGAACATATTGTCGTCCCGAAGTTCATAGCCGCCAGAGAAGTTGGCAAAGCCAATGGCTTCGTATCTTCTTCCCCTTACCTCATAGCTGATACATTTGAGAAAAGGCAATGCCTTTTCCAAATTGATGTAGCGTACCTTTGTAAGATACTCCTGCAAATGTGGCGGTAAGGTGTCTGATACTTCTATCAGTCTCCTTGCCCCGTTTGCCATTTCCTCTTTTGGTAGTCTGATACTACCATTGCTGCTGTATGCCTTCTCCTTTGAGGGTTCGGCATTGTTGCACGCTGTATCAAAGGAAGTGGTCTGCCCCAAACGGCAGATGGCTTCCGACAGCGTGCAGCCCTCCAATCGCATACAGAGGTCGATGATGCTTCCGCCCCTGCCTTCGGCATAGTCTATCCAGAGGTTCTTCTCTGTGTCCACCTTGAAACTCGGATGTGTTTCTTCACGAAGTGGTGAACGGTACAGGGCATAGGCAGGTGTCCTGCGTACAGGCTTGATGCCTTTCCTTTCAAGATACTCTACGATAGAGTATCGCTTTATTGCTGATAAATCTTCTTCTTCCATTGTGATATGTTTTAATTGAATTGATTAAATAATTTTTGTTTGAATGACAATAGTGTGTTTGAATGATATTTGGATGGTAGTTGAAAGAAAAACTCTTTTCTGAAGTTTTTCCCCTCCAAACTTTTTCATCTTTCTTCTTACTACATACTATTTTAAGTTAAATAATTGATTTACAATATATTTTTGTAGTACTTAGTCATACTACGAACTTACGGCATACGGCTACTACATTTGGTTGCTGCAATAACTTGGCAAGGGACAAGGGAGAATCTTCCTTACCTTATATACATAGATGGGACTGCCGCCCTCACGCCTCTTGCTCACTTTCTCAAAGCCACTCCTTTTAAGGGCTTCGCCCATGTGCTTCAGGGACAAGGAAAGATGCGTATAGTAGCCTAAGTAGGTGATTATTTCTGTGGTGGTCATATAGGTACAGTTGGGATTATCCTCCGTAGGTTTCTCAAAACAGCGGAGTAGCAGTTCCATTTCCGCTGTCTGTACTTGAAAGTCCTCGCTCTCCCGATACAGTTCGGCTATCTCGTCATCGTCAAACCAATAGCGGAAGCCTGACCTTAACAGGGCTTTGGCTTCTGTATAGACTTTATCCATCGAAATAGCCTTTGCTCTTTCTATGTCAATGGAGAGTACCTCAAAAGGCAAAAAACGTCTGCTGCCTGTCGGGTCGGTAAGAAAGTCGTTGCCGTTCACCGATGCCACGAAACTTGCCAAGTGGGGATGTTCCTCCACATATTTATCATAGGGCATGCGATATTTAACCATCGGACAGGTAATGAGGTTCTTCAGTTCATTCTCGTCCCGTTTGTTGAGGGCTTTGAGCTGGTCGTCAATGTTTACGATAAGATTCTGCCCGATATAGGTAAGTGTGTCCTTCTCCTGCGGATATATCTTTCCTGTATAACTGTAACCGTGCAGTGCCGGCGGACAGAGCAAATCAAGAAATGTTGTCTTGAACTTCCCCTGCTCGCCTGTCAGCACAAGGCAGGTGTGGTTGCGGCACTCGCGATCGTCCATTGCATTGGCAACCACTGCCACGAGCCATTTGGTGAGATACGGCAGCCACTTTTGGGAGTTACGGACAACCACGCAGCTTGCCAAATCGGGAATAGCTTTCAATGAAAAGGAAGAAGGCACAACACTACTGCTGTAACTACCACCACAGCTACTATCATCGCCTATATCTATCAGTGGCAATCCTTTGAAATACTCCTGTATGGGATTGATGCGTGGAGAGAAACTGCTCTCGATGATGGAATAGAGATTATCGGAAGAAGTAACAATACCGACATCGTTGTCAAGTTCCCTGCGGAGCGTGTTGATTTCATAACGACCGACCTTTGAGAAGTGAGCATCGTTCTTGCCACGATATTCGGTTCTTCCCAACACTGTATTGTATCTGAACTCATAACAGGAGGATAGATAGGTTTCTATCTCTGCGTTTTTGGACGAGCTATTCTTGCGATTGTGATTTCGCCTGTCGTTTATATTGCCTGCATCTGCTTCTCTTTTCATTATTTCCTTGAATTGGTTTCCAAGAGTGAAGTTAGGGTGAGAATGCGTAACTTCCAAGCATTCAGAGGTTTCTTACATAATGTTGCGTCCATCTGCTGCGAAATTCTTAGGTAAACGGGCAGGCAAGAAGAGCATTTATCGTCTCATTAAGCAAAAAACGGATGACAGGAAAGATAGGTTAGTAGAAATACGATTGTCGTTGTCTGCTTTCAAATACAGTCTTTTGCTCCAGCTATCTACAAACTATTGATTGGAGCATATTTTATCTCGGATTACTGTGCCAACCTATTCCACTACGACGCCACAAGCTGCCACTTGAATGAAAAGTGATGGAATAAGAAATATCCAATATTAATTTTGCATAAGACAAGCTGCGCTCGACAAAGGATAAGTGAACTTTCCTCTGCACTCGCAAAAGAAAAAGACGGGGTAGGAAAACGCAAATACGAACTGATGAAGTGGATTGCTCTTTTCCTTATTGTTCCCGATACTTCCCTACTGTCCCCTGCTGCTTTGAGAGGCCTACATACGCCATTATCTTTGCAGGTGGAAACAGGAAAAGCCTGAAGTAATAAACAATAACAAGATAAGATTATGAACTATTACGTCATTACAGAAAGCAATTGGGCAAAGCTTCGAGATGAAATCTTGAGCCTTGCAGAATGTTGTTACAAAGCATTCGGAGAAAAGAGCAAACACACCGATTGGCTACACAACAGAGATGTGTGCAGGCTGTTGAACATCAGCAAGCGCACCTTGCAGCATTACCGCGATACGGGCATACTGCCGTTTACGCAAATCGGACATAAGTGCTATTACAGGCGTGAGGATGTGGAACAGCTGCTCCTTGCAAGAGCAGACAAACCTAAAAACAACAGTATATGATGGAAATGGCAAAAGATTTGAACATGGAAAGCGACGAGATGCAGCTGGTCGTCTCGGCGCTAAGAGGTGTGGGGAAAAGAATTCTGGAAGTGGCAGAAACGCACAAGCCGCTCTTCGCCGGAGAACTTTTCCTTACGGGTAAGGAAGTGTGCGAGCGGCTGTATATCAGTCCCCGTACCTTGCAGGACTATCGGGATAGGAGGATTATCCCCTACACGCAGTTTGCTGGCAAGATACTCTATAAGACTTCAGACTTGGAAAAGATGTTGGAAAAGAATTACAAGAGATGACATTTCTGCCAGGTATGTCTAAAATACAAACTTCCCTTGAAAGTAAAAAGGATGAAAAGTATGCCTGCCCGTGTGGCGTTAGCATCTTTTCACCCTTTAATTTTTGCCTTTAAATATGTATGTCCACAAAAAAATGTGGGAAGAAATTTAAGCGCAAGCGGGAACTTTTTCTTTTATTGCATTAAAGCCCATTAAATCTTTTATCAATATTTAATAAAAGGACGGATGCGGCCATCATAATATTTAGTAGTACTACCAAAACTCGTATCCGCATATCCAAAACTAATAACAGCAGCATTGCTGTATGCAACCCAACTATCAGGACGATAAAATTCTGTACTTACCCAATAGGAGGTCAGTTTTGTTCCTCCTACTTTTGTCAAAGCATTATTTAATACTCCTGTATAACATGGGTAATTCGAGTAGTAGTTTGTTAGTTTTGAAGGGTCTCCAAACATAAGAGAAGTAAAAACTGAAACCCATTCACCTACAGCAGGAAAATACCATTTTTTACCTATCAGCGTACCAGTTAAATTCTCTCCCGAATTGTAATGTGCCGCATAGTAAAAAGCAGGATAATGCGCTTGTTCATTTGCTTTAACTGTACTGCCATTAACACTACCTGCTCCTTCCCATGTATATTTATAACCATCCATATCTCCAAATGCTTCTTTGGGATTATGATCTGTTTGTAGTGTAAATACTCTATTATTACTTTGCTTATTATAATTTGGTGTTGTATCCCAGATATATCTGTTTCCTCCATTTACATCATGTAAAGCTATTGCCAAACTTTTACTTTGACTAATCACTATCCCTACCGGAGTTTTAGTTCCTCCACCGTAAGTGGTCTCAAAAAAAGAACCGACATCCCCGTTACTCATTAAGTAAAGAAAGTTATACATCAAATTGATATTCAATATATATGCACCATTCTTTTCTAACTTCAACGTTGTTTTAGGGCTGAAAGTAAGTTCTGCACTTGCCATATTCTGTTTGTAAATACTTCCACTTGTAAAGGTAAGTTTTAGCTTAGAAACATCAGTAGAAGCGATAAAAGGGATTTCCTCGTTACTGGTTGTTATATATCTTCCCTCATAAGTACCATCATCTATTCCCGTAGCATAAGTAGTGTTGGCAGACGCCGCTTCACCGCTTCCCGTATTCCATGTATCTGTTGCGGCATTATACACAGAGTTTCCCGGCACATCAGTGGAATTAATAGACGTAAGTGTTGCTTTGACGTCTGTACAAGGCATATAGCCCGTAAGTTTTATCTTT
>NZ_BAKN01000027.1 GCF_000614205.1 Hoylesella saccharolytica JCM 17484 | reverse complement strand
TCCGAGGCCTCTGATTGAAGTAAAGTAAAAAAAAGTAGCTCATCCGAGGCCTCTGATTGAAGTAAAGTAAAAAAAGTAGCTCATCCGAGGCCTCAGATTGAGGTAAAATAAAAAAAGTAGCTCATCCGAGGCCTCAAATGTGAAAATAATTAACAGGAAATATCATCCGAGGCCTCTGATGTGAAATTAATTAACGGAAGATACAATCCGAGGGCTCGGATGTGAAAAAGGTTAAATTAAATATTTATCCGAGGCCTCGGATGTAAAAATAATTAACAGAAAATACAATCCGAGGGCTCGGATTAAGATAAAATAAAAATCAAACTGCAATCCGAGGACTCGGATAGAAGAAAAATAAAAATCAAACTGCTTTCCGAGGCCTCGGATTAAGATAAAATAAAAATCGAACTGCTTTCCGAGACCTCGGATGAACTACTTTTTTACGTTGCTATCTGCTACATTCCATTGATAGCCTTTCTTTTGCCCGTAGAAAGAAGGGGGATGGTTTGCAAAAGGATGCGGTGCGGCATTTCGGCACGCGAAATACGGGGAACAAGCCAACGTTTAATGCTGTCGGGGGTGGCTACAGCGTTGGCGACAAGTTCTACACGCGCCTCTAACACATGGCCAAATTGCGCGTGTTCTACCGCGTAAACCTGCGCGGCAACTACTTCGTGATGCTGACTCAGTACCCGTTCAACGTGTTCGGGATATACGTTTTCGCCGCCACAAACCACCATCTGGTCTGCTCTGCCCCTATGAAAATAATATCCCCGCGGGTTACACCACATCAAATCGCCCGTGCTCTGCCAACGATTTCCGCGCCCCTGCATCGCCCATCGCGAGCGCACCCACAGGGTTCCAACTCCCTGCGGGTCAACTTCACGCAGTTGACACACCACACCACGAATAGGTTTACCGATGGTTACCTCTTCATTCGCTTCCAAATCTTGTGGCGTTGCAGCATAAAAAAGCCTGCTTCAGAGGTGCCATAGAGGTTATAGAGTATTTTTCCCAACTGTTGGTGCACGGTTTCAACCCATTTTTTATCCAGTCGGTCGCCGCCGCTAATCATACATTTCACGGTTTGCAAGTCGCCGATAACGTTTTCGTTCTGCCACATTCGGGCAAGCATGGCGGGCACAATGGGCAGCACTTCTATCGCTTCTTGTCGGATGAAAGTCAGGGCTTCGGCTGCATCGAACCGGCGCATCATACAGATTTTCTTACCCATCAGCAACGATATGATGAGCGTGGCCAAACCGAAACCATGATAAAGAGGAAGCGAAAGAAATACACCGGAATACCGATAGATACGTACATCTTTCAAAAGCGCGAAGAAAGGAGAAAGAAATTGGGTTGCCGAAGATTTTCTGCCGGCTTCTTTATAAGTTCCGCTTGTGCCGCCGGTCAATACCGATATAACCGGTTTTCCCACCCGGCTGGGTAACTTTTTGTTTAGAACAATTTTCTTTTTATCAAACAATAGCTGTGAAAGCGTTTCAGAGGTTACCGCCTTGCAAGCTGGCAACGCGGCAGAACAACGCTCTTGCAGTTCGTAGTCGTAAATCAGCAGGCTCACCTTTCCGCGTTGCAAATACGCGGCAAGGTTCTCTGAACTCATATCGGTATTGAGCAGTTTGATATGCACCCCCAAACGAGATAAGGCGGGAAGTAAAAGAACAGATAAGGTATGATTGCGACAGAACAATGCCACTTGCATTCGGCAACGCAAATCGTAGTTGGTATAAAGTAATTGTGCCAATCGCCGGGCCGCAAAATACAACTCGCGATAAGTAAACCGTTGTCCGTCGCAAACCAATGCACACTGCTCTGAATAAAACCTTTTGGCAAAGCGCAGTGCTGCCATCAGCGTAACCCCTTCACTACAAAAACTGTGCATCCACTGAAACATTCCCGTCAACGTAATGAAACGAAGGCGTATCAGAATACGAAAAAGCGATTCTCTCTTGTTCATCCTATGAGTGAGTATATCCAACGAATAACAGGCGACAAAAAAGCTGCAATAGGTTGAGAAGCCCTCGCCCACCAGGGTTTGTAGGCAAAACGACGTTGCAAACTTAATCGAAGCAACAGGTCTGCAGCTTCTTTAGGAGTGTAAGCAGGAAAGTGTTGGTAACGTTTATTGGCATCTGACATCTCCGTACGAACCAAAGGCAAATAGGCCACTTGAACCTTTACACTCATCTTTTTCAGTTCCACTGCTGCTGTTTTGCACCACACATTAGCAGCGCATTTTGACGAATGATATGCCGCCCACGCTGGTGCGGGTGGATAAAGCGTACTTACCGAGGAGGTATAAATCAGTCTACCGCCTGCCTTTTGCATAGCCGGCAACATTGATAAAGATAAAGCTACCAACGACCGATAATTTAAATCCATGGTTCTATCAAAGTCATGCAAACGCTCTAACGATTCGTTTACCCTTCGACAAATAGACTTTCCGGCATTACAAAAGAAAAAATCTACTGTCGGCAATTGAACTTTCAACTGTCGACAGAGATCTTCCAAAGCATCTCGTTGACGCAAATCTATCGCGCTATAATAAGCCTTACAGCCCATACAATGCGCCTCGTAGCAGAGCTGTTTCAGTGGCTCTTCACTGCGAGCTATCAAATAAAGATTTGCACCAACTGCCACCAGCCGCCGTGTCAGGGCTTCTCCTATTCCTCGAGAAGCACCCGTTACGACTACCCATTTACCCGAAAAGCAGGCTTTTAAACTTTCTTCTTTAACGTGTACGGGCGGATAAATAATGCTCTTCCATAACGACATGAGACAGGGGAATTAGGAATAAATGCTGAAGAATGAAAGATGACGAGCTAAATACATTAAATCAACCTACTTGAATGTCAACTCTTCCTTATTCGGATTTTTACCTACCGAGATGGTATCTCCCTGCTTTAAATCGTCCGAAAGAATACGTTCGGCTAATCCATCTTCTATATAAGTCTGTATAGCTCTTTTCAAAGGACGAGCTCCAAACTGAACATCATACCCCTTTGAGGCAACAAATTCTTTGGCCTTATCGGTAATTTGCAAATGATACCCCAAGTCTTCCACTCGTTTATAAAGTCCCTTCAACTCTATATCAATAATCTTTCCGATAGCCGAAAGATCAAGCTGGTCAAAAGTAATGATTTCATCTAAACGGTTCAAAAACTCGGGAGCAAACTGTCTGCTCAAACTTTTCTGTATAATAGAGCGGGCATATTCCTTATCCTTTTCGTTCATATTAGGTCCCAAAGTACCTCCCGTATTAAAGCCCACACCACGCCCAAACTCTTTCAACTGACGCGTTCCGGCATTCGAGGTCATAATAATTACAGTGTTGCGAAAATCTACCAGTCGCCCATTTCCATCAGTTAGTCTTCCCTCATCCAGCACTTGCAATAACAGGTTGAACACGTTTCCGTGTGCCTTTTCTATCTCATCAAGCAGCACAATAGAATAAGGTTTGCGTCGAACACGCTCGGTTAGCTGTCCGCCTTCTTCGTAGCCAACGTATCCCGGAGGTGCTCCAACCAGTCGCGACACATTGAAACTTTCGGTATATTCACTCATATCAACCCGTATCAAAGCATCGTTGCTACCGAACATAAACTGCGCCAGTTTCTTAGCCAGATAGGTTTTGCCTACGCCCGTAGGACCTAAGAACATAAATACACCAATGGGATGATTGGGATCTTTTAAACCCACACGATTACGCAAGATGGCTTTGGTCATCTTTTCAATGGCTGCATCTTGTGCAATCACGGCTTGTTTTAACTCTGCCGACATACCTTTCAGTCTTACGCCTTCGGTTTCTGCCATTCGCTGAACAGGTACACCCGTCATAATCGAGATAACATCTGCCACCTCTTTCTCCGTTACCGGCTGCCTTTCGGATGTGTCTCCATCAGCCCATTGACGGTTCATTTCGTCAAGTTCCTTCTCCAAACGGGTTTGCAAATCTCGATAATTGGCGGCTAATTCATAGTTTTGGTTCACTACCGCACTTTGTTTTTTCTGCTTGGCAACGTCCAATTCTTTTTCTTTCTCAATCACAGCGGGAGGCACTTCGACATGTTGCAAGTGTACTTTTGCTCCTACTTCGTCCAGCGCATCAATGGCTTTATCGGGAAAAGCACGGTCGGTGACATAGCGTTCTGTCAGTTTGACACAGGCCCGCAATGCCTCATCTGTATAGCTTACGTGATGATGCCGCTCATACCTATCCTTTATATTCTCAAGAATTTGTAGAGTTTCATCAGCCGTAGTAGGCTCTAAAAGCACCTTTTGAAAGCGTCTTTCCAACGCGCCATCTTTCTCTATACTCTTGCGATATTCATCAAGCGTGGTCGCCCCAACACATTGTATGGTACCACGAGCTAATGCGGGCTTCATAATATTGGCCGCATCCATACTTCCCGGCGTACTTCCTGCACCGATAAGCGTATGTATCTCATCAATAAATACAATGATATCGGCATTGTTTTCTATCTCTTTGAGTAGTCCTCGTATACGTTCCTCAAACTGCCCACGATACTTAGTTCCGGCTACAATTCCCGCCATATCGAGGCTAACAATACGTTTATTAAATAGTACAGGCGATGTTTTGCGCTTTGCAATTAACTGCGCAAGCCCCTCTACAATGGCACTTTTACCCACACCCGGCTCGCCGATGATGATAGGATTGTTTTTCTTTCTTCGGCTCAATATCTCAATAACTCGCTGTATTTCTTTTTCACGACCCACCACCGGATCAAGTTTATCATCCATAGCAGCCTTTGTCAGATCTGTCGAGAAATTGTCGAGAATAGGCGTTTTACCGTTATTCTTAGCCGTTTGTGTGGTCGATGTACGTTCGTTATGCCCTTCTTGGCCCCCTGGTATAATAGGTTCTTCCTCTTCATCGTCCGATAATCCCAATCCATCTTGCGAGGGCATGGTACGCTTTTGTAGATAAGCCAACGTGTCTTCGTAGTTCATATCATTCTTTTCAAGTACAGATTTAGCACCATTATCCACTCTATCGTGCAATATAGCCAACAACAAATGTTGCACATCAACCATCTGCGTATGTTGTACACGGGCTTCTAATACCGCCAGTTTAAGTATGTTGCTCGCTTTTTCATTTAATACCAATTCGCTCGTTATAATAGGTTCGTTCTGCGTATAATCGCGCACACGTTCCTCTAACTCTGCCCGAATGGCCTGAATATTTATATCTTGCCTGCTGAAAAGTTCACTCACGGGTCCGTCGTTTCCACGCAGAATACCCAGCAATAGATGCTCAGGCCCTACCGAACGACTTGCCAGACGCGTTGCTTCTTCGCGGCTAAATGCCAATATTTCTGATACTTTGGGTGAAAATTGACTGGTCATATTTTGATAACTCCTTTTCCTTTCGTTCTACTTGATACAATTCAATAATTGATATTATTACAAACACCGTGCCAAAGGTATTAATATAAAAAAGACCAACCGATAGGTATCGATTGGTCTTTTGTACACCCTTAGGGATTCGAACCCTAGACCCACTGATTAAGAGTCAGTTGCTCTACCAACTGAGCTAAGGGTGCAATGTATACATTTTATCAAGTACACCCTTAGGGATTCGAACCCTAGACCCACTGATTAAGAGTCAGTTGCTCTACCAACTGAGCTAAGGGTGCATATAGATAATGTATATCGGCTATCGCATTCCGATTTGCGTGTGCAAAGGTAACTTATTTTTCGTTACCCGCAAAACTTTTATTCGCTTTTTTATAGGGGATTTATAAGGCTGAGAAAGCAGAAAGGTGAAAGAGATATTTAAGAATAAAAGATAGAAGAATAAGGAGGTATGATTGTTTGAATTTAGTATCACTACTTCATTTTTAATTATTGTTTTCTAATTCTTTATTAATTTCTCACTCCTTATTTTCACTTATAATAACCTACCCCATCAACTTTCAATTCGTAACTTTTTTAATCTTTTATTACATTTCCAATTTTCTTTTTAGAGAAAGTTTTTCGTTTATTTGGTCAAAAAATAATACAGAAAATCCCAAAACATAGTTTTTGAAATGTAAAAGAATAGCTTTTGGGTAGTAAAATCATAGTTTTTGTACACTAAAACCTATGCTTTTGTAGTACGAAAAACACGGTTTTAGGGGCATTTCGGAAGGGTAATAAGAGGGTTTAAGTTACTAAAAGTGGGCAAATTGATGATTATCAGAGACATACAAAACCATCAAATCCTTGCGTTTTTATGAGCCGACAACAAGTTGATGAATTCAGTTGCCACTCTCGCGAGGTTACACCAACATCCTTAACAATTAAAAAAGTAACGATTTGATAGCATTTTTGTTAAAATGCTATCAAATCGTTTTTACTCATCTTCTAACAGAAAGAAGGATTTCTATATCACTTTTTTGTTGTTAACCGTTATACTTTCCTATAAAGCAAATATTACCAAAAGCATCTGAGATATAATAAATAAAGGGGCGGTTGGCAGTAAAATAAAACTTGGTGGAAGGAGACAGGGCGCTCAATTCGGTTACCATCGTCATCGATTCCGATTGCGCTTCCGTACCTTTTTCATCTACCCGAATTTCTGTTTGCTGCACAATATTATCTACTTTTAGCGGTGTTGTGCTCATACCGGCAAAGTTGGCTTGCTCAGAAAAAGCCTTGCGTATGCCCAAAGACTGTAACAAATTTTTCAAGGGAGAGGTTGTCTTTGAGCTGAATTTGGGCAAATCGACATACACCTCGTTATATTTCTTCAAACCATTATTGATAGCTTGCAGGCTCTGCGCATTAAAATTGGCCAATAAATATTCTATGGTAAGTCCGCTATCGGGCAACAAAACAGTGAAGTAAAACGCTCCCTGATATGGCATACGTAAGGCAGAAAAGTCTTTACCTCGCATACCCGAAAAGATATGCGTGTTGTCAGAACCGTGCATCATTTGTACTTTCTGCGTTTTGCCATTAGCCAAATGAAAAGGAAAGGCACGTGTTTCTTCTTTCCAAAAAGATTGTTCCCATAAGCCAACAAACACAACAGTGTTGACTAGACAAACCTTTATGTCGTTTGACAACTGTACCGGCAGCTCTATTATCTTCCCTTCCGTCTGCTCCGTACTCCACTCATTGATACGTTTTTGCATCGTTTCTACATCTGATGCAGAAAGAACATCGGCAAAATAATAATGCGACAGTGAGTCTTTAAAAGCCTCATTAATAGGAAACTGCTTATTAATAGCCAAAAGATTGGAGGTCTGCATATAACCTTTAACCTCTCTATCAGATCTTTTCATCTGCTTACGCTGGCCAATGAGAAGCAGTCTATTCAAGGCATTTACCCTACTTAAATCGGTAGGCTTATAGCCCAATACCTTACAAATTTCTTGTAAAGTGGTACCCCCGGCACCGTTATTAAGCATATTCAGGTTGTAAACGACTCCCATCGGAGAGAGTATCAGGCTACTGTCAGGATTAGTTTTAACCAACTGTTTAAAAAGGAGAAGACCGAAATCGTTACTTGCCGACACAATGTCGCGCTGTTCGTCAGAGAGCACATAACTTACTTCTGTATGCTCTGCTATCTCTTGTAATGTCTCTTTTTTCATGACAGAACATGCTGTAAATAGCAATAAAGAGACCAGAAAGAATAGATTTTTCTTCATTGTTTCATTATATTGAAAAGGTCCGTATAAAAATTATTGATTATTTTATGCGTACAATGCGAATACCCAACTGTGATTTCTGCCCCAACATATAAGTGCGCAAAGTCTTTGTATCTTCTACCACTTTACGCTGAAGCAATGAAGCATGAAGCATGTGCAAGCCGTTCTTATGCCAAACGGCGATGCCGATATGACTGGTATCAAGCCCTTTCTTCCCCGTTACTATGGCAATAATATCACCATCTCGAATGGTGTTGCGGTAGACAGAGGTATTGGCAAGCGTTTGTTTGGGAATATAGCGAAAGGTTTTACCGTTTAGTTCTTTCTCCATATCTGCTATCGGAACCACCCATGAAGGATTTTTTACCAGCATAGGATACTGCGAAACGTGGCTGCTCATATAATTAATATGCAACGTCTGTTGTTTTGTAAAGGGCGGATTAGGCGCTTGCACCTCTTCAACAATCCCAATTCGGGTATTGTCGGCTATCCATTCGGAAAAGTAATGTAGGCGTGTTGTATAAGCAACTTGTCCGTTACGATAACGTATTTGCATAAGATAATGACAGAAATCAGCAAAAGATGTCCGGCTGTTTCGGGTACATAAGGTTAGCGCTAACACGTTTTCAACATACGTGGTACAATCCAACTGTCGAAGATTAATTACCAATTGCTCGTCTTTGTTTTGATCGAGCGTATGAGCCACATAAGGAATACCCAATAACCGACGTGCAAAATACAATATAAGATTTGTTCTCTTAGGCTGCTTTTTTCCATCGGAAAGCAAGCGCACAACCTTTATACTGTCACTCTTTTCATACTGCAGGGTGTTAGCTTTTCCTGTTATCCCCATCAGACAGATTAACAATAAAAATAAAGTTCTCATCTTTTTCCAAAATTATAACCGAAGTATATATTCAGATTTCCAAACATATTGCTGGTAGAAAACTGACTTTTTCTGTAATTATAGGTATGTAAGATACTGCTTGCACCTACATACCAGCGAGTATTGTTCCACACAATGCCAAACCTACCGACACCATCAAAATTCAAACTGTTGAAGAAAAAATCACGAAAAGATGTCTTTTCACCATGCATCTCACCTGTTGTGGTTTTGTAACCGATACCTGCCGAAAGCGAACCGGCTAGTAACCAATTATGTGCAAAAGCCCAATTGTAACCATAACCAACCGATACAGACAAATCTCTATAACTAACTTTCCCAAACTGTAAGGTGCTATCGAGCTTGATACGATTGGGTACATGACCCAATTTTTCAGTAATAAGTTGGTCTAATTTTTCCCAGTCCATCTCTAAACTATGCTTTGTATAGCCGATCCCCAATAGGATACTGCCCGCGCTACGACGCTGAACGGTGCTCTGACTGAAAGCTGCAGGGTAAGAAAACTTGCGATGATTGAAAATATAGTAAAGATTAAAACCAGTGATACTGGCATTAAATCCGTCGAAAGAAAGTCCCTGCATCACATCTGTATTAATTTCTTCGCCTACATAAACATTCTTTATTTTATAGCTGTTACCCGTTCGACGATAAAACAAATCAACACCGATTTGCGAGGTATAAAAACTCAAATCAAACTCTGTTTTATCATTATTATTAAGGTGCATCAAATCGACTGTATAGCCAAGAAACACCCATCGCCAACCCAAATAAGGCCCCAACTTGATGTTGGGTTCAGGAGCAAAGGTAACAGAAAGGCCATTTTGAGTTTTCAGCCGATAAAGTTCATACGTATTGGTATTTTGCAACATCACCGTAAAATTGTAATGTTGTGGTTCAATATAATCGGTATCAACACGACTAAAGTCTTTTACAAAATCGTATACGCCGTGTACAACAGACTTAAAAAAAGATTTTTGTTGAGGTTTCGGCGCAGAAAGACTATCGGTTGCAGCAAAAATTGCCCCAACAAATAATAAGAAAACAAAAGCAACCGATAACCTCCTCATCTTAGAATTTACTCAAAATACGATCCATTACCCAGTTTACCGGCGTGGCGCTTACGCTTGTACACTCGCAGGTACCTATTCCCTGCAAATCTTCAATCACCGATTTGATAATTGGCAATTGCACATAAGGCGGATTTTCTACATTAATGTTAACTGCTCCTTCTGTGGTAATGAGGCGTATAGGATCGTAATTATACACTGAGAAAGATAGCATACCCTTATCACCAATCACTTCTATACAATCTTCTTTGGCACTTTGATGACCAATAAAACACCAACTTCCGCTGCCCACAACACCGCTTTCAAACTCGAAAACAGCACTAACTGTATCTTCTACATTATATAAATGGGCTCTGTTGGCACAATATCCATGTGCCCGCGTAATGACACCGAAAAGTTCTTGAATAAGATCTAATTGATGGGGAGCTAAATCATAAAAGTATCCCCCACCAGCAACATCGGGCTGTAAGCGCCACGGAAGATGATCGGTCGACTTATAATCTAGGTCACGAGGCGGAACAGAAAATCTGATTTGAACATTAATAATCTTACCGATAACACCGTTGGCGATGATTTCTTTTACACGCTGAAAGTAAGGTAAATAACGTCGATAATAAGCCACAAAGCAAGGTATTCCTGTCTGCTCGCTCACTCGATTAATTCTTACACAATCTTCGTAGCTGGCTGCCAACGGTTTTTCTACATAAACAGGTTTACCTGCCCGCATGGCCATAATAGCAAATGTAGCATGACTGGAAGGCGGTGTGGCTATATAGATGGCAGATACATCTGGGTCGGTAATCAGTTCGTTCGGATCGGTATACCATTTCTTGATTCGATGACGCTCTGCATACGAACGGGCTTTTTCTTCTGTGCGGCTCATCACTGCCTCGACATGCGACCCCGAAACCTCGTTAAATGCAGGTCCGGATTTCTTCTCCGTAACCTCACCACACCCTATAAATCCCCAACTTATCTCTTTCATAAACCGTTATCTTTTAATGCAAAAGTACGAAAAGAATAACAAACGGGTAAAAAAATGGTGTATCAAAAGCTGATACACCATTTATCTAAATCATTAAAACACACACGGATTTAACCGTTAAAAGTTGTAATAAAGTCCGAAAGTAATGTTATTACCATCAACAGCTAATCCAAAAGCATCGCTACCTTTACCGGTTTTAGGCTCTACATGTTTCCAACCGAGGAAACCAACGTGGGTTTCAAAGCTCAAATGCTCATTCAAATTGATAGACACGCCAGGTGCCAACCCAATATTAACAAGACTTGCATCAGCATCGTTATAGTGGGTATAACCTACTCCACCGTCAACAAAGACGTTCACAAATCTATAATTCATGAAAGTGTAACGTACATAAGGATTAACGGTAAAATAGCTGTCCATACCAGCAGTATTCTCAATTGAAACGGGATTACCCTTACCCCAACCCAGTACGGCACCGAAAGCTAAATTCTCATTAAGATTGTAACCCACTTCGGGAAGAATCTTGTAAGTAGTTTTGGCATCACCTTCGCCGATTTTGGTACTAGCCAAACCTAAACTTCCGCCCACATAAAGTTGTGCACTTACACTAACTGCAACGAATGCTGCAACGAATGTCAACAAAATCTTTTTCATCTTAAAACTAAAATTTAAATTAATAATTGACGGGCAAAATACCCACCGTTTAATTCTGAATTCGGGGCAAAAGTAAAAACAATCTTTCATAAGTTGCAAATATTAACTTGTTTTTTAACAAAAGCACGCATAAAATGTGTAAATTTAAAGAACATCCAAGGGAGAAAAGTATGTAGATGTTGTAAATATGGTTGATAATAGTTCTGTTTCATCAAGATACAAATCATTAGGCTTGTTCGGGATAAGCTATTCTAAAAGAACACCTTACTCAAAGCTCCATAAATTATTGATTTATAAGCATAATACTATTATAAAGCTTATAAGATTACCAATTTTTAGAATACTTCTCATCACAAACAGGCAATAATTATGCGCATTTATGCTATTTTTGCAAGATGATTAAAAGGTATTTGCTGCTTATTACGCTTTTGGTTCTATGCCTTATGGGCAAAGCCCGGCATACAGAAGGGATGCACAAAATTTCGTATCCCGGTGGAAAATGTTATCTCTATCGTTTGATTTTGTGTGATAAGGCCGGTACACCTTTTAAGACTACTGAGCCAGAGAAATTCCTTTCAGCACGTTCTTTGTTACGCCGACACAAGCAACGCTTACCTATCGACTCTACAGATTTACCCTTATCCCCACTCTATTTATCTCGAATAGCAGAAAAAGGAGTATCTATTATGGGAAAAAGTAAATGGAACAATTCTGTATTAATTAAAACATCACGCAAAGATGCTATAAAAAGTCTGCTAGAATTATCCTTTGTTAAGAAAGCAGTCCTGGTATTTTCGTCACCCGACTCGATTGACAAACCTGTTCGTTCAGCCTTTCATCGTGAATTTAACAGATGGGATACTATTTCGCAAGGAACTTACGGGATAACTGAAGAACAGATAAAAAGTCTCAATGGTATTCGTCTGCATCAAGCCGGCTTTCTAGGAAAAGGAAAACTGATAGCTGTATTGGACGGTGGCTTTATGAATGTAGATAAAATTCCTTCACTACGCAATATTAAGATGGCAGATATTTCTGATATCATCTCAAGAAATGCAAAAGGCATCTTTTCTGAAATCGACCATGGCACAAAAGTACTCTCGGTTATGGCGGTAAACGTACCGAACACCTATATAGGAACAGCTCCTGAGGCATCGTATGCACTGATTAGGTGTGAAGATCGGCAAACAGAAAGTCTCTCTGAAGAAGATTATTGGGCCGAAGCCGCTGAATATGCTGATTCTATAGGAGCAGACATCATTAATTCTTCTTTGGGTTACCACGACTTTGATGACGCAACAACTAATTATCAATATGCCGACTTAGACGGTGAAAAAACTATGATTTCGCATACAGCATCCCTATTGGCTAATAAAGGCATAGTACTTGTTAACAGCGCGGGTAACGACGGTATGGGTACTTGGAAGAAGGTAAATGCACCGGGCGATGCACATAATGCGCTTACGGTTGGTGCTATCAGCCAGAACCATCTCAATGCGCCTTTCAGCTCTGTAGGTCCTACTGCAGATGGGAGGATTAAGCCAGATGTAATGGCTTATGGCAGTCCTGTAGCTGTTCTTAGCGGTCGAGGTACGATCGTTAACGAAATGGGAACCTCTTTTTCGGCTCCGTTGATTAGCGGAATGATTGCTTGTTTGTGGCAGGCACTTCCTCATAAAACCGCAAAGGAAATTATAGATTTGGTGCGTAAATCGTCTGATCGCTATACAACACCTGACAATGTGTTCGGCTATGGCATTCCCGATTTTTGGAAAGCTTATAATGGCGGAAGTAAATAGGTAGGTTAAAAGATGATGACAAAGGCTTTGACATTATACGAACTGAACCAGATGGTACACGAAACCATTACCATATCTATGCCCGATGAATATTGGGTCGAGGCTGAAATATCAGACATTCGAGAAGTTCGAGGTCATTGTTACATGGAGTTAATTCAAAAAGACGAGTATGGCAACACCCCCTTAGCACGTGCTTCAGCCAAATGTTGGAAAAACAAATGGATGTATATCAGTCCTCATTTTGAACGTATTACAGGACATATACTACGCGCAGACATGAAAATATTAGTGCAGGTGTATGCCGATTTTCATGAAACTTACGGTTTCTCATGGATTATCACCGATATAGATCCTACATTTACAATGGGTGATATGGCACGAAAACGGCAGGACATCATACGAAGACTACAAGAAGCGGGTGTGCTCGAGTTGCAAAAAGAACTATCTTTACCCCTTTTTACACAACGCATAGCAGTTATTTCCAGTGAACAAGCTGCAGGTTATGGAGATTTTTGCAATCAACTTGCAGAGAACGATTACGGGTTCCAATTTAAGCTGTCGCTATT
The DNA here is from genome assembly GCF_000614205.1 of Hoylesella saccharolytica JCM 17484. GTDB lineage: Bacteria > Bacteroidota > Bacteroidia > Bacteroidales > Bacteroidaceae > Prevotella > Prevotella saccharolytica. Next base: position 26,866 of record NZ_BAKN01000027.1, on the reverse strand, counting down.
TAGATCCATTATGCAGGGTGAGCAGATAGAAAGCAGTATTATCTCCGCATTAAATGAAATCAACCGGAAAATCGATCATTTTGATGTTGTGGTTATCATTCGCGGCGGTGGTTCCACGAGTGATTTAAGTGGTTTTGACAGTTTATTGTTGGCCGAAAATGTGGCTAACTTTCCTCTACCTGTTATCACGGGAATTGGTCACGACAGAGATGAAAGTGTATTGGACTTAGTTTCTCATATACGTGTAAAAACTCCGACAGCTGTCGCCACCTTATTAATTGATCATTTGATAGAAGTTTATAATAGAATTTCAGATGCACAAGAAGAATTGATACAAATGGTACAACGCAGAATAGAAATAGAAAAGATGCGACTGAATGTAATTTCTGAGAAAGTACCCGTATTATTTTCTTTCGTGAGCAATAGGCAAAATGCATGGTTCGACAATCTTTTTCTCCGTATACAAAATGCAATTACGAACAGAATAAGACAAACTGAGCAACATTTAAACAGCTTGTCGGAAATGCTTTCTCCTCTTTACGAACACATTAGACTCAGAGAAAATCACCGTTTGGAAATACTTCAACAGAAAATAAAGGCACAAGACCCAATGTTGATTTTAAATCGAGGTTACAGTATTACAACCCTGAACGGGCACGTAATACGCAATGCGAAAAACCTAAAGAAAGGAGACACATTATGTACACAAATGGCGAAAGGAAAAGTAACGTCAATTGTTAAGGAAACATAACCAAAAATAAATTACAAGATGGCAAAACAAGAGATAAAATACGAAGAAGCGATAGCACAGTTAGAAGGAATTGTCCGAAAAATGGAGAACGGAAACTTAGACATCGAGTCGTTAACAACTCAATTAAAAACAGCACAAAAGCTGATTAAACTGTGCAAGGATAAATTGACAAAAACAGATGAAGAGATAAAAAAAATGCTGAATGAGAAGTAATCACCCGTCATCAGCCTTCTAATAGGTGCAAACCTATATCATCGTTCTTTGCGGCCTTATATATAATAAGGTATAAAGAACTTATATTTTCTTTAATTATAAGTAAATAATCGATAATTTTTCATCGTTAACAAGAGAAAAATTGTTGATACACGTAATTATTATTACATTTGCATAAATATTATAAATAAGACATTATTTGGTGTTATGAAAGACTTGGATTGGTCTAACTTATCCTTTGGTTACATTCCAACTGATTATAATGTACGTTGTTATTATCGCAACGGTAAATGGGGTGAGATAGAAATAAATTCTGATGAATACCTTAAATTACACATGGCTGCTACCTGTTTGCATTACGGGCAGGAAGCATTTGAGGGTTTAAAAGCTTACAGATGTCCGGATGGTAAGGTGCGTATTTTTAGAATAGACGAGAATGCAGAGCGTTTGCAGAGAACATGTCGAGGTATTATGATGCCCGAAGTTCCTACACAATTGTTTAAAGAAATGGTAACAAAAACCATTCGTCTGAATCAAGAATACATACCCACTTACGAAAGCGGAGCCACATTATACATTCGTCCTTTGTTATTAGGAACAAGCGCACAAGTGGGCGTACACCCTGCTAACGAATATCTGTTTATAGTCTTTGTAACACCTGTTGGTCCATATTTTAAAGGCGGTTTTGCAACCAATCCCTATGTTATTGTTCGCGACTACGATCGTTCGGCACCGTTAGGCACAGGAATGTATAAGGTCGGAGGAAACTATGCAGCATCATTAAAGGCGAACGCATTGGCACATGAAAAGGGATATGCGTGCGAGTTTTACCTCGATGCAAAAGAGAAAAAGTATATGGACGAATGTGGTGCTGCCAACTTTTTTGGTATAAAGAATAACACTTATATTACTCCGAAATCTTCTTCTATCCTACCCAGCATCACCAATAAGAGCTTGATGCAGCTTGCTGAAGATTATGGAATGAAGGTAGAACAACGCCAAATACCAGAAGAAGAATTGGAAAGTTTTGAAGAGGCAGGTGCCTGCGGAACAGCAGCAGTGATAAGTCCTATTTCGTATATCGATGACCTTGATACGCAAAAACGATACACTTTCAGCAAAGATGGAAATCCAGGACCCATATCCACAAAGTTGTATAACCATTTGCGGAACATTCAATACGGAGTTGAACCTGATGTTCACGGATGGACAACAGTTATCATTGAATAAATTATTCGTTTTTTTACACTATTTATCATTAAAATTATGAAAACAACTTCAAATTACAAAGACATGGCCCTTGAAAGCTTAAAGGGCAAGTGGGACAAAGGTATTATTGCTGCCTTGATTTATTTGGTAGCAGCAACAGTACCCATGTTGATTATCAATGCCGGTGTTAAAAACGCCGGAAACATTTGGTCGTTTGTGGTTATTCCATTAGGTTGGGGATATGCAGTTTATCATTTAGCCATTATACGTAATGGTGATTTATCTTACGAAAGACTTTTTGATGGTTACAAAGACTTTGCAAGGATTTTCCTTACACAGTTACTCGTCTTTGTCTACACCTTATTGTGGTGTCTATTGTTTCTTATTCCGGGTTGTATTAAGGCCTATTCGTACGGTATGACATCGTATATTTTGAAAGATGACCCCACAATTAAAAATAATGAAGCTATTGAAAAGAGTATGAAAATGATGAACGGTCATAAGATGGATCTCTTTTTACTTGATTTAAGCTTTATCGGATGGGCTATCCTTGCGATAATTCCCGCTGGTTTGGGTATCTTCGTTCTCTATCCATATTGGCAAACCACTCGTGCACATTTCTATGAGGATTTAAAAGCAGAAACAGCTGAACAAGCATAAGAAGTAGCTTTACTTACTTGTAAGAAACTCGATAAAGAAAAAAGATTTAATTAACTTTGTACCTGCAAACCAGATAAGGTTGCAGGTACAATTCTTTTATCAGCAAGAATAAAAACAGAACTCATGATAAAATTCAAGCATCTATCACAATAGAAAAATATGAGCAAAGGTAAACTGGAGAAATTTGCCGAAATGGAAACATTCGACAACGTATTTCAATATCCCTTTTCAATTATTGGAAAGTCCGCATTTAAAATGAAAGGCCACTGGCGCGAGCAATACTTTCAAAATACTAATCCCATCGTTTTGGAACTGGGATGCGGAAAAGGCGAATACACAGTAGAATTAGCACGACTTTTTCCCACAATAAACTTCATTGGGGTAGACATTAAAGGAGCCCGAATGTGGAAAGGCGCCAAAATGGCATTGGCAGAAAACCTACATAATGCGGCGTTTCTGCGCACAAATATCGAGATTATTGACCGTTTTTTCGGTGAAGACGAGGTACAAGAAATATGGCTTACATTCAGCGACCCACAGATGAAAAACGTGCGCAAGCGTCTCACAGGAACTCTTTTTATGGAGCGATATCGTCATTTTCTCATCAATGGAGGCATTATTCATTTGAAAACTGACTCAAATTTTCTTTTCACCTACACTTCTCTTATGGCAAAAAAAAATCAACTGCCTGTGCTTTTTCAAACCGAAAATCTCTATCATACCGATAACATTGACTCGAGCACACGCCAAATACTCTCTATCCGAACCTACTATGAAACGATGTGGATAGAACGTGGACTTAACATCAAGTACATTAAGTTTTGCCTACCCCGAACAGGTCAGATGATAGAACCAGATGAAAGAATCCCTTTCGATGAATACAGAAGTTACCATCGTACCTAATCGGATGCCTTGAAAAACAGATAATAATTATATAGAATTGAGAGGTATTTTCCAGTTTAGTTGTTCGACACTTTCCATTCAAATTAAAATTCAATATATTTAGCACAGTCTATTAAGGTAAATCACTCTATTTTTAATATTATTTAGAGCCTGTTTTTCTCTGCTCTCTTCTTTATGTTGTATTTTTGTGACTAATTTTAATCTCAAAGTAGAAAATTATGGCAGAATCTTTAGACATCCGTGAATTAAACCAACTTATCGAGCAACAAAGCGCATTTATCACCAACCTGACAACAGGTATGAACCGTGTAATCGTGGGGCAAAAACACCTCATCGATTCGTTGCTCATTTCCTTGCTTAGCGACGGGCACATCCTCTTAGAAGGTGTTCCAGGACTGGCAAAGACTCTTGCAATTAAGACTTTGGCGCAACTTGTAGACGCCGATTACAGCCGCATACAGTTCACCCCCGACCTCTTGCCGGCCGACGTGATAGGTACGCTCGTATATTCGCAAAAGGAAGAGAACTTCCAAGTAAAGAAAGGACCCGTGTTTGCCAACTTCGTGCTGGCCGACGAAATAAACCGCGCACCCGCAAAGGTGCAAAGTGCACTGCTCGAAGCCATGCAAGAACACCAGGTAACCATTGGCGAGAACACCTTTCCCTTGCCTAAACCCTTCCTTGTGATGGCCACCCAAAATCCCATTGAGCAAGAAGGAACTTACCAACTGCCTGAGGCACAGGTAGACCGTTTTATGCTAAAGGTGGTTATCGACTATCCCACGCTTGAAGAAGAAAAGCTCATCATACGCGAAAACATACACGGCGGACTGCCACAGGTGCAACCCGTAACTACGGCCAACGACATCATGAAGGCCCGTGGTGTGGTTAACCAAGTGTATATCGACGAAAAGATTGAACAATACATCGCCGACATCGTTTTCGCTTCTCGCTATCCCGAACGCTATCAGCTTGCCGACCTCAAGCCGCTCATCAACTATGGCGGTTCGCCACGTGCCAGCATCAACCTCGCTAAGGCTGCAAGGCTTACGCCTTCATCAAACACCGCGGCTATGTAGTGCCGAAGATGTGCGCGCAGTGGTTCACGACGTGATGATACACCGCATCGGGCTCTCTTACGAAGCAGAAGCCAGCAACGTTTCAAGCGAAGAAATCATCAGCAAGATTATTAATAAGGTGGAGGTTCCTTAAATGGATGCGCTCGAACTGTTTAAACAGGTACGGAAAATAGAAATTAAAACCCGGGGATTAAGCAGTAATATCTTCGCGGGGCAATACCACTCGGCCTTCAAAGGACGAGGTATGGCCTTTTCGGAGGTGCGCGAATACCAGGTTGGCGACGACGTGCGCGACATCGACTGGAACGTAACGGCACGCTTTCGCCGACCTTTCGTCAAGGTGTTCGAAGAAGAACGCGAACTCACCGTGATGCTACTCATCGACGTGAGTGGCTCGTTAGACTTCGGAACAACGCAACGCACCAAACGCGAAATGGCCACAGAGATGGCCGCCATCTTAGCTTTCAGTGCCATACAAAACAACGACAAGATTGGCGTCATCTTCTTTTCCGACCGCATTGAGAAATACATCCCACCCAAAAAGGGACGTAAACACATACTGTACATCATCCACGAGATGCTCGACTTTAAGCCGCAAAGCAAACGAACAAACGTTGCCGCGGCCATCGAATATCTAACAAGGGTGATGAAACGCAGGTGCATCGCATTCGTGGTGAGCGACTTCTACGCCGAAAACAGTTTCCAAAAAGAACTGCAAATAGCCAACTCTAAACACGACGTGGTGGCTATTCAGGTGTACGACCAACGCGCCAAAACCCTGCCCAACGTGGGGCTGATGAAGGTGAAGGATGCCGAAACAGGACACGAAATGTTCATCGACACGGCCAGTGCCAAATTAAGGCGCGCACATACCGAATATTGGCTCGAAAGAATGAACACCCTCAAAACCACGTTCGCGCAAAGCAACGTAGACTGGGTGTCGGTGGCCACCAACGAAGACTATGTTAAGGCAATGATGCTTTTATTTATGCAAAGAGGACAAAACAGATGATTAAACGACACATAACGCTGCTTATTGTCGCGCTCTTGGCTGTGGCAGCCAAGGCTCAGGTGTCCGTTGAACAGAAAATAGACTCGTTCGCCATCTACATCGGACAGCAAACGGCACTGCGCCTAAGCGTAACGGCACCGAAGGGACAAACCGTGGTGTTTCCTAATTTCACGCCCTCGCAAGAAATGGTGCCAGGCATTGAGGTGCTGCAAGCCAGCGAGGAGGAAACCACCGAGCTAGACAATGGCCTGCAAAAAACCACGAAAAGCTACACGCTCACCTCGTTCGACGAGAAACTATACTCGCTGCCTGGACTGAAAGTAAAGGTGAACAACAAGGAATACGAGGCTAACATCTTGGCACTTAAAGTGGTTACGATGGATGTAGACACGTTGCACCCCAATCAGTTCTTCCCCCCGAAAGACGTACAAAACAACCCTTTCTCGTGGACAGAAGAACCTTGGGCATCCATGTTCTACCTTAGTGTGCTGATGTTGCTGCTTGCCGCACTGGGCGTTTACCTCCTTGTGAGGCTCAAACAAAACAAGCCTGTTATCACGCGCATACGTATCGTGAAGAAAATACTGCCCCATCAAAAGGCCATGACGGCCATCGAGCGCATAAAAGCCGAGAAGATGACCGCATCGGAAAACCAAAAGGAGTATTACACCCAACTAACCGATGCGCTAAGGCAGTATATCAACGAACGTTTTGGCTTTAACGCCATGGAAATGACCAGTGCCGAAATCATCGAACACCTGAACGCCAACGGCAATCAGGAAATGATGAACGAACTGAAAGAGATTTTCCAAACAGCCGACTTGGTGAAATTCGCCAAATACGCCACGCTGATTAACGAGAACGACCTCAACTTGGTGAACGCTATCCAGTTCATCGACAAGACCAAGATTGAAAACCAACCCGACACGGAACGCATCGTACCCGAACTAACCGAGGCCGACAAGCGAACCAAACAAACGCGCGTGGCACTCAAAACCGTGATATGGACCATCGCCATATGCGTGGCGGCCATCATGGTTTACATCGTGTATAGCCTCTACGACGTGCTGGGTTAACAAACCTTCAAGGATAAATACCAATATGGAATTTGCAAACAAAGAATATTTCCTGCTGCTTGCGCTCCTAGTACCTTATATATTTTGGTACTTCATCTATAAGAAAAGGGGCGAACCCACCTTGCGCATGAGCGACACCAGAGCATACCGCTACGCTCCTAAAAGCTGGCGAATGCGACTGATGAACCTGCCCGTGCTGCTTAGGTGCGCCACGTTTGCGCTGGCCGTCATCATCTTGGCCAGGCCACAAACGCATACATCGTGGGGCAACAAGCAAGTAGAGGGAATCGACATCATGCTGGCGATGGACGTTTCTACGTCGATGCTGGCCGAAGACCTCACGCCTAACCGCATGGAGGCGGCCAAAGACGTGGCCGCAGAGTTTATTGCCGACAGGCCAAACGACAACATCGGGCTCACCATCTTTGCAGGAGAGGCGTTCACGCAGTGTCCTATGACAACCGACCACACCTCTCTGCTCAACATGCTGCAAACCGTTAGGACCGACATCGCAGCCAAAGGGCTCATCCAAGACGGTACGGCAATTGGCATGGGACTGGCCAACGCCGTGTCGCGACTTAAAGACAGCAAGGCCAAAAGCAAGGTGGTGATATTGCTTACCGACGGTTCGAACAACATGGGCGACCTCTCGCCGATGACTAGTGCCAACATCGCCAAGAGTCTAGGCATAAGGGTGTACACCATTGGCGTGGGAACGAACAAGGTGGCGCGTTATCCGATGCCCGTGGCGGGGGGCGTGCAATATGTAAACATGCCTGTGGAAATAGACACCAAGGTATTGAAAGACATTGCAGCCACCACCGACGGAAACTTCTATCGCGCAACGAACAACCAAGAGTTGAAACAGATTTACAAGGACATCGACAAGTTGGAGAAGTCGAAAATGAGTGTGAAGAAGTTTTCTAAACTCTACGAGGCTTACCAACCTTTCGCCATCTTGGCGCTCATCACATTGCTTGCTGAGATATTACTGCGCACCACTGTGCTAAGGCGAATACCGTAAAAGAGGCCTCACCCCCACCCCCTCTCCAAGGGAGAGGGGAGTAATATGCCCTGCTGTTTAAAGGTGAAAGAGTGAGAAATATGGCTAACGCCCACAAAGCTGTGCATGGTTCTAGTTGTTTTAGTGTCCCTAGTGAGCCCTGAGTTCCCTAGTGTTCCTAGAATGCCTAGTTACCTAAACTCCTCAAAATACAACCCCATTTTAACTGGAAAAAGAAATGTTTAGATTCGAAGACCCTATATACCTATGGTTGCTACTACTAGTGCCTGTGCTGGCATTAGTGGCCCTCTTGGCACACCGCAAGAAAAGAAGGCAGCTCAGAGCCTTTGGCGACCCCGAACTGCTTAACGACCTAATGCCCGACGTTTCCACTTACCGCCCGTGGGTAAAGCTGGGCTTGGCCACCACTGCCTTCGCCTTGTTGGTGGTGATGTTGGCTCGTCCGCAGATGGGTACGAAGATAACCCACGACAAACGAAACGGCATCGAGACCATCATTGCCGTAGACATCAGCAACTCGATGATGGCACAAGACGTGGTGCCATCGCGTTTGGAGAAAAGTAAACTGCTTATCGAGAACCTTGTAGACAACTTCACACACGACCGCATAGGGCTTGTGGTGTTTGCCGGCGACGCCTTCGTGCAACTGCCCATCACCACCGACTATGTTTCGGCGAAAATGTTCTTGCAAAACATCGACCCAGCACTCATCGCCACACAAGGAACCGACATCGCCAAGGCCATCAACCTTTCGATGCGCAGTTTCAGCCAACAAAAAGACATCGGCAAGGCAATTATCGTGATTACTGATGGCGAAGACCACGAGGGAGGCGCACTAGAAGCGGCCAAAGCTGCCAACGAACGGGGCATCCACGTGTTTATCCTAGGCATCGGCAGCACCAAGGGGTCGCCCATCCCCACGTCCGAAGGAGGCTATCTCACTGACCGCAGCGGACAGACGGTACTTACCGCACTGAACGAAAGCATGTGTAAACAGATTGCGCAGGCAGGAAACGGCACCTATATACACGTGGACAACACCAACGACGCACAAGAAAAGCTGAACAACGAACTGGCCAAGCTGCAACGCGCAGACACGCAAGCCGTGATTTATAGCGAATATGGCGAGCAATTTCAGGCCGTGTGCATCATCGTTATCATCTTGCTCATCGCCGAAATACTCATCCTCGACATCAAAAACCCAAAGTGGCGCAACATCCATCTCTTTGGTTCGAAGAAAAACGCAGCCATGTTGCTCTTGTTTATTGCGCCTACATTGGCCTTCGCACAAAACGACAGGCACTTCATACGCACGGGTAACAAGCTATATCGCAACCAGAACTATGCCAAAGCCGAGGTGGAATACCGCAAGGCCATGTCGCAAAACGGCAGCAATGCGCACGCCGTTTACAACTTGGGAAACGCGTTGATGATGCAACAGAAAGACTCGGCGGCCATTGCGCAACTAGAAAATGCAGGCAAGATGGAAACCAACAAAACCCGTAAGGCTATGGCCTACCACAACATCGGCACCATCTGCCAAAGGCATCAGCTATACGGCGATGCCATCAAAGCCTACCAAGAGGCACTGCGCAACAACCCCAACGACAACGAAACGCGCTATAACCTTGCCCTATGCAAGAGGCTGAACAAGAACAACAAGGACCAACAGAAACAACAAAAACAACAAAAACAAGAACAAGAACAGCAAAAACAGCAAAAGGAGAAAGAGAAACAACAACCCAAACCCAAGGAGCAAATGAGCAAGGAAAATGCCGAACAGCTGCTCAATGCTACCATACAAGATGAGAAAGCCACACAGCAAAGGCTGAAGAAGGCAATGCAACAGCCGTCGAGAAGGATGGTTGAGAAGAATTGGTAACGATGCGGTTAACCACACTCACCTAAAAAAACAATTGGTTCTATGAAACGAATGAAGAGACATATCCTATTGATGGTGGCCTTGGTCAACGTCATGTTCGTGGCAGCACAACGCCTAACGGTGTCGGCTCCATCGAAAGTGGCCGCCGGGGAGAACTTCCGAATAGCCTATACCATCAACACACAAGACGTGGACGACTTCAAGGCTGGTAACATCCCGTCGGCAATCGAGGTGATTGCCGGCCCTTACACCTCGTCGCAATCGAGCTACCAGATGACCAACGGGCACACAAGTTCAAGTTCGTCGGTGACATATACCTACACGCTTTATGCCACAAAGAACGGAACTTACACCATTTCGCCCGCCAAGGCAATGGTACATGGCAAGACCATTATGTCGCCTGCCGTGAAGATTAACGTGGTGGGAACGGCCAAGCCCTCAGCTAGCGGCGCGCCAAAGATGCACGATTACGACAACGACGAGGATGCCATGCGAGCCGCCGGCAGCAAAATTTCGGGTAGCGACCTGTTTATTAAGGTGAGCGCAAGCAAAAAAAGGGTGCGCGAGCAAGAGCCCGTGCTACTCTCTTACAAGGTGTATAGCCTGGTAGAGCTGACACAACTCAACGGAAAAATGCCCGACCTAAACGGTTTCCACACCCAAGAAGTGAAGCTGCCCACGCAAAAAAGTTTCCATTTGGAAAGGCTCAACGGCAAAAACTACAAGTGCGTTACATGGAGCCAATACGTGATGTACCCCCAAATGAGCGGCGAACTGAAAATCCCCAGCATCAAGTTCGACGGTATCGTGGTGCAGAGAAACCGAAACGTAGACCCCTTTGAGGCCATCTTTAACGGCGGAGCAGGATATGTTGAAGTGAAAAAAGAGATTGAGGCACCAGGACTTACCTTGCAAGTAGACCCATTACCCGCACGCCCTGCCAACTTCTCTGGCGGCGTGGGCAACTTCACCATCTCGGCACAACTAAACAAAAAGGAGGTAAAAACGGGCGAACCGCTTAACCTACGCATCGTGGTGAGCGGCGCAGGAAACCTTAAACTGCTAAAAGCACCCACCGTAAACTTCCCCAAGAGTTTCGACAAGTACGACGTAAAGGTAACAGACAAGACCCAACTGACCACCAACGGCATAGAGGGAAACATGATTTACGACTTCTTGGCTGTGCCACAACAGATTGGGAAGTACGAAATTCCGCCCACGGAGTTCGTGTTCTACGACACCAAGACCCAACAATACCGCACCATTCGAACCCAACGTTTCACCCTCAACATCGAGAAAGGAACGGGAACGACCTCGGAAATGAGCAAGTTCGAAGAGGAACAGAACAAAGACATCCGCCCCATCATGCAGGGTCCAGCCGTGATGTTAAAGTCTAACCGCATGTTCTTCGCCTCCCCCTTGTGGTTCGTTCTCTTGCTCGTCATCGTTGGCGCAACCGTGGTAATCTTCATCGTGCTTCGCCAGAGGCAAGAAATTTATTCTGACTCGCGCCGTCTGCGTGGTTCGAGAGCCAACAAGGTGGCCGCACGCCGCTTGAAACTCGCAGGAAAACTGATGGAAGAAAGCCGCCAAAACGAGTTCTACGACGAAGTGTTGCATGCACTTTGGGGATATGTTAGCGACAAACTGGGCATATCGGCAGAACAGCTAACACGCGAGAACATCGCCGAAACGCTTAACCGCAGAGCCGTAAACACCGAAACGATAGACAGTTTTATCGCTGCCATCGACGAATGCGAGTTCGAACGCTACGCACCGGGCGACTCGCAAGGCAACATGAATAAGACCTACGACATGGCCGTAAAGGCTATTATGGACATCGAAGCCACTATGAAATCGAACAAAAAAGCCTCCCTAGTGCTGCTCGCCTTGGCCATGAGCATGCTGTCGCTGACGGCAAACGCTGCTACTAAGGCCTCAGCAGACCAAGAATATAAGCGCGGAAACTACCCGCAGGCCATCGCCGACTACAAGGCGTTGCTGAAAAAAGCACCTTCGGCCGAGGTATATTACAACCTTGGCAATGCCTATTTCCGCTCCGACAGCATCCCACAGGCCATCTTAGCCTACGAAAGGGCGGCACTTATCAACCCAGGAAACAGCCAAATAAGGTTCAACCTGCAATTCGCACGCGGCAAAACCATCGACAAAGTGGCCGAACCCGACGAGATGTTCTTCGTCACTTGGTATCGCTCTGCGGCCAATCTCGCCACAGTAGACGGTTGGGCAACCACGGCTTTGCTTTCGGCTGCATTGCTGGGATGCTGCATTCTGCTGTATTTCTTCAACTCGCGCATACCTGTTCGCAAGGTCGGTTTTGGCTGTTCCATCGCCTTTGCCGTACTTTTCGTGCTGTCAATCATATTTGCCATGCACCAAAAAAGCGCGCTCACCAGTAAGGAAGGGGCGATAATCATGGCACCAGCAGCCAATCTTAAAAAGACGCCCATACGTTCGGGAGCCGATGAGGCCGTGTTGCACGAAGGCACAAGGGTAGACATCGCCGACCGTTCCATCAAGGGTTGGCTGGGCGTTAAGCTTGCCGATGGGCGCGAAGGATGGATTGAACAAGACACGGTGGAAGAGATTTAAGGCAGGTTCGCCGACATCGAACACCATCGTACAAAGCACGCTTAACGAGCGCGCATACACCTTATTATATAGAAAAGATGAGGTTTTTGTAAGCAAAGTGCCTTTAAGCACCGAACAACAGCACGCGCCACGTGGCCGTACAAAGCTGTTTGTAGTGGTGCTACAAAAGGCTTGTACAGACACTACAAGCACCTTGTAGCGTGACTACAAGAAGCTTGTAGCCCCAGTACAAACTACTTTGTACAGGCACATGGCAGACAAAGGCGGCTGGCAAACCTATTACAACACCAACCCTTTTCTGCTCTTAATATATTAAGGAGCAGTCAGGCAATACATAAAAGACGCGCCTAGCATTTACAACAGGCACGTCCTGCCGATATAAGGCTGTGTCCTGCATACATTAAAGACATGCCTACCATATATAAAGGCGTACACCTATATATATACGGACTACGTGGACATCGCGCAACTTGCGCCTAAACGTCTCTCTGTTTCTGGCGTTTATCGACTTCAACGCTAAACAGAAAAGCTTGCCACCTTATATAATAAGGAGACGGCGAAGGCAGAATAACTCAAGAGCGCGTGGGCTTACAACCCAACGGATGCACAAACATGCGCATAAAACGTCTGTCGCCACAGATGCAAAAGATAGAGAGATTAGAACCCATCAACAACAACAGAATAACAGTAAAAAGGAAGAATGAACCTCACCAACATCTTGGAACTAGACCGAATGGTGCTTGCCTGGTTCAACGGGAGCAACTCGCTCTTCGTCGATTCCTTGGCCGTAAACCTCACTTCGGGATTCACGTGGATACCACTCTACGTGGTTCTTATCTATGTCATCATCAAAAACAACGACACCATGCCGCAAATATTCCTCACCATAGGATGCGCCGTGCTTGCCGTTGTGGTGGTGAGCGTGTCGGTAGAACTCATCATCAAACCCCTTGTTGGGCGATGGCGACCCAGCAACGACCCCTATATCAAGCACACCATCAAGATTGTTAACGGCATACGCAGTGGCCAATACGGATTTTTCTCGGCGCATGCCGCCAACACATTCTCGTTGGCAGTGTTCCTCAGTTTGCTCATCAAGAGCCGTCCTTTGGCCGTCATGCTCTGTCTTTGGTCGGCCGTTAACTGCTGGACACGCCTCTATCTAGGCCTCCATTACCCACTCGACATCCTCTTCGGACTACTTTGGGGCGCACTCATAGGTTGGTCGGCCTACGCGCTTTATCGTCGTTGGGGCAAGCCATTAGGTCTTCCCCGCACACAAGTAACACCCCAAACCACCGCCTCAGCCTTTTTAAAGGCCGATGTTGGCAAGGTGTTGCTCACTATGGCACTGTGGATTTGCGCCATCATCATATACAGCTTATTCAACGCATAACAATGAATACTAAACACATCAGGATAAAAGACTATAACTACGACTTACCCGACGAACGCATAGCCAAGTTTCCCTTGTCCCAACGCGACAAGAGCAAGCTATTGGTTTACAACCACGGCGAGGTGTCGCAAGACGAGTTTAGCAACATCACCCGCTATCTACCGCAGGGCGCACTCATGGTTTTCAACAACACCAAGGTTATTCAAGCGCGCCTGCATTTCAGAAAAGAAACGGGGTCGCTCATCGAAATATTCCTCCTCGAACCTGCATTGCCCGCCGATTACGAACAAATGTTCCAAACAACTGATGCTTGTTCGTGGTATTGCATGGTGGGAAATCTGAAGAAATGGAAAGGCGGACCGCTAACTACTACCATCGAGATTGCGGGGCAACCAGCAGCAGTACAACTCACTGCCGAACGCGACATGTCGTGCGAAACGGCACTGAAAATAGACTTCAAATGGACTGGCAACAAGCTGTCGTTTGCCGAATTACTCGACAAAGCAGGCGAATTGCCCATCCCACCCTACCTCAATCGCAACACGCAAGAAAGCGACAAGACCACTTACCAAACCGTCTACTCCAAGATTAAAGGCTCGGTAGCCGCTCCAACTGCCGGTCTACACTTCACGCAAAGGGTGCTTACCGACATCGACCAGCACGGCATCGACCGCGAAGAGCTTACCCTACACGTTGGCGCAGGCACCTTCAAGCCCGTAAAGAGCGAAGAAATTGAGGGGCATTCCATGCACACCGAGTATGTGTGCATACGCCGAACAACGCTCGAAAAGCTGCTGCAACACAACTGCGAGGCCATAGCTGTGGGCACAACCAGCGTGCGAACCCTCGAAAGTCTGTACTACATGGGCTGCAAGGTAAAGGCCAATCCCAACGTCTCGCTCGAACAATTGCACGTAAATCAATGGGAACCCTACGAGCCAACGCCCACGAACATCACGCCCACAGAAGCCATTGGCGAACTGATTGCCTACATGGACCGAAACAATTTGCCCTCGCTCCATTCCAGCACGCAGATAATCATCGCGCCAGGCTACCAATATAAAATCGTAAAACGCCTCGTCACCAACTTCCACCAACCGCAAAGCACATTGCTTTTACTGGTTAGCGCATTCGTTGGAGGCGATTGGAAAAACATCTATCGCTATGCGCTCGACAACGATTTTAGGTTTTTAAGCTATGGCGACAGTAGCATTCTCATTCCCTAACACCAAACAGTAAGACTATGAAAAAAGGAGATAAAGTAAGGTTTCTAAGCGAAACGGGCGACGGCATCGTTGCTGGTTTCCAAGGAAAAAACATCGTGTTAGTACAAGATTCCGATGGTTTCGAGATACCCATGAGCATCAACGAGGTGGTGGTTGTAGACGAGGAGTTGGACCGCAAGCAAGGCAGAACGTCAAAGGTGACCAACGAACAGAAGACAAACACCACGCAACAAGACACCCCTGGTAAGCAATCCATCAAGGCATTGCTAAGTGGAGGGTACGAAAACGAAGAGACAGATAACGAAACGGAGCACGAAACAGACCCTGCCGACAGCGAAATTACCTTCCGCAAGCCTGTTGAAGAACGTGTGGGCGGCAACAGTTTGAACGTGTATTTGGCCTTCGTACCCGAAAACGCTCGGCAGTTGAGCCACACCAAAATGGCCGTAGAGCTTGTGAACGACAGCAATTATTACCTGCGTTACGCCTTTGCCACTGCCGAGGGCGAAAGCTGGATGCTGCGCAACGAGGGCGAAATAGAACCCAACACCAAGGTTACGCTCGAAACCATTGCCGCTGAAGACTATAACAGCTTTGAGCAATCGGCCTTCCAAGCCATTGCGTTCAAAAGACAAAAAAGCTATGTGCGCAAGCCTGCCATCGACGTAAAGCTACACATCGAGCCGCTTAAACTGTTCAAACAACATCTCTTTGCCGAAACGCCTTTTTACAACGAGCCTGCCATGCTCTATACCATCGTCGAGGGCGACGAACCAGCCGAACCGCCCGTTAGTGAGATTGATGCAGACAAACTGAAAACGGAGATGCTCTCTAAGGCTGCCATACAAAAGATGAAACAAGACGCGCGGTCTGCCAAAGGCGCAGTTTCGGCAACAGGCAAACATGCTCATCACGACCGCAAAACTAATGAACCTTTGGTGGTTGACCTGCATGCCCACGAGATTTTAGAGACTACACAAGGTATGGATTCGCTCGATATTCTGCAATATCAGCTTGAAGTTTTCCGCCGAACACTTAAAGAACACGCCAACGAACGTGGCCTTAAAATCGTGTTCATCCACGGTAAGGGCGAAGGCGTGCTGCGAAAAGCCATCATCAACGAACTGAACCGACACTTTAAAGGCTACACTTACCAAGATGCCTCGTTCCAAGAATATGGGTATGGAGCAACGTTGGTAAAGGTGAAAGGGTGAAAGGGTGAAAAGGTGAAAAGATGGGAAAGGTGAAAAGGTGAAAGGGTGAAAGGGTGAAAAGGTGAAAAGATGGCTAACGCCCACAAAGCCGCATATGGTTTCTAAATATCCATGTTCCCCTTGCGTGTCTAGTTTCCCTAACTCTCCTAGATTTCCTAGTTCCCTAGATTTCCTAGTTCTCCTAGGATTCAGGTTGACAAAAACCGCAAAGCATTTGGCTTAACTCCTTAACTCCATAACCCCTTAACTCCTGAGCATTTGGCTTAACTCCTTAACTCCATAACTCCTCAAAAAAACTCCTCAAAAAGAACTCCTCAAAAAAGAAATTATGCAACACGGATATATCAAAGTGGCGGCAGCTATTCCAGCTGTTAAAGTGGCCGACTGCCATTTCAACGCCGAACAAACAGAGCTGCAAATCAAGCAAGCCAACGAACAAGGAGCCGAAATCGTGGTGTTTCCCGAACTAGGCATCACGGGCTACACCTGTCAAGACCTCTTCACACAGCAGCTACTCATCGAGCAAGCCGAACAAGCAGTAGGCTCACTGCTCGAAAACACGAAGACGTTAGACGTCATTGCCGTGGTTGGCGTGCCTGTCGCAGTAGACAGTATCTTGCTCAATTGCGCCGTGGTCTTTCAAAGAGGCCGAATCCTTGGCATCGTTCCCAAAACCTATCTGCCCAATTACAGCGAGTTCTACGAAAAAAGATGGTTCGCATCCACCCATCATCTCAACGACACGTCCATTCTCTACGCTGGTCAGCAAGCCCTACTCACAGCGCAAAGCCAAATCTTTGTTACCGCCGATGGTGTAAAGTTCGGCGTAGAAATATGCGAAGACGTATGGGCACCCAATCCCCCTGGAACTTATTTGGCACTTGCTGGCGCCGACATCGTTTGCAATCTCTCGGCCAGCGACGAGCTTATCGGCAAGCACGCCTACCTTAAAAGTCTGCTAGCACAGCAAAGTGCCCGCACAATGGCAGGCTACGTGTACAGCGGATGCGGCTTTGGCGAAAGCACACAAGACGTGGTTTACGGTGGAAACGCCCTAATTTACGAAAACGGGAAACTGCTAGCCCAAAACAAACGCTTTGATTTCGAGCCGCAAATCGTCGTTTCCGAGATAGACATCTTTAAACTTCGTGCCGAACGGCGCACCAATAGCACCTACGTTAACGCCCAACACGGGCACACCGCCTTGTTGCATACGGCCCAAGCTCCCCTTACCAACAAGCCCTTCGCCCTGCAACGCACCATCGACCCCTTGCCTTTCGTGCCGCAAGACGAACAGATGTACGACAGTTGCGAGGAGATTTTCAACATACAAGTGTCGGGCTTGGCCCAACGCCTTAAACACATCCATGCCTCAAAGGTGGTGCTGGGCATCAGTGGCGGACTAGACTCCACACTCGCCCTGCTTGTATGTGTTCGTACTTTCGACAAGCTAGGACTTTCACGCGAGGGCATCATCGGCGTTACCATGCCAGGCTTTGGTACAACCAACCGAACCTACCGAAACGCCATCGACTTAATGCGCGAATTGGGAATAACCACCCACGAAATCAACATCGCCAAGAGTGTAACCCAACATTTCGAAGACATTGGGCACGACATGGCCGTGCACGACGTGGTGTATGAAAACGGACAGGCACGCGAACGCACCCAAATCCTTATGGATTTGGGCAACAAACTCGGCGGAATTGTTATAGGAACGGGCGACCTTTCCGAACTGGCATTGGGCTGGGCCACCTACAACGGCGACCATATGAGCATGTATGCCGTAAACGTAAGCATCCCCAAGACCCTCATCAAGCACCTTGTTCGCCACGTTGCACAAACCATGCACAACGACGCTACCTGCCAAACGCTCTACGATATCATCGACACGCCCATCTCGCCCGAACTTATTCCTGCCGATGAAGCAGGCAACATCAAGCAGAAAACCGAAGATCTCGTTGGCCCATACGAGCTACACGACTTCTTCATCTACCACTTCTTGCGCCACGGTTTCACCCCCCAACGCCTCTTTATCATGGCTCGTCATGCCTTTGCATCGCCGCAACAACGCGCCAAGCATTATTCCGACGACGAGATAAAGCATTGGCTAAGGGTGTTCCTCCGCCGTTTCTTCGCCCAGCAGTTCAAGCGTTCGTGCCTGCCCGATGGACCGAAAGTGGGTAGCGTTAGCCTTAGTCCTCGTGGGGATTGGCGAATGCCCAGCGATGCAACGGCCAAAATGTGGCTCGACGAGTGCGAGAAACTGTAAGTAGAAAGCAGAGAACAGCTGCCCACTTTGGGAAAAGATTGAATAGGAAAAGAAAATCCGTCCCAATATTGGGAAATAGCTCAGACAACGCCAACAAGTGTTCCCAACCTTGGGAAATCTCCCAGACGGTGTCGGCAAACCTTCCCAAACCCGGGAAACTCGTAAAACGCCGCCGGCAACACTTCCCAATCTGGGGAAGCCATAAAAACGGCAGCGGCAGCATTTCCCAAACTTGGGAAGAGGAAAAAAACAAAAAACCAACTTTTCCCAACTTTGGGAAACCTTGCATCCCTCGCCCCACCCTATTTTCAAAACGTTCCATCCCCCATAAGATACGTCCCCCGAGCTTGTGTATTTCTTTTTTTTATAGTAATTTTGCACACTTAGAATAATGGATTCACTAGAAAGAAATATCCATTTTAATGATAGTCTATAACAAATAAAAATAAATATTGTGGCAGAAACTAAGTACATCTTCGTGACGGGCGGCGTGGTATCTTCATTGGGTAAGGGCATCATCTCCTCGTCTATTGGTAAGCTCCTCCAGGCAAGAGGATATAACATTACCATTCAGAAGTTCGACCCCTACATCAACATCGACCCGGGCACGCTCAATCCTTACGAGCACGGCGAATGTTATGTTACGGTAGACGGTATGGAAACCGATCTCGACCTCGGGCATTACGAGCGGTTTACCGACATCAAAACTACTAAAGCCAATTCGCTCACCACGGGACGGATTTACAAATCAGTAATCGATAAAGAACGACGCGGCGACTATCTGGGAAAAACGATTCAAGTGGTGCCACATATCACCGACGAAATTAAACGAAACGTTAAACTCTTGGGCGAAAAATACCACTACGACTTCGTTATTACCGAAATTGGCGGTACAGTGGGCGACATCGAATCGACACCGTTCCTCGAAGCCATTCGACAACTGAAATGGGAACTGGGCAAGAAGGCCGTATGTGTACATCTTACCTACATCCCCTATCTCAAAGCAGCCCAAGAACTGAAAACCAAACCCACACAACACAGCGTAAAAGAGTTACAAAGTCTGGGTATTCAGCCCGACGTGCTCGTATTACGCACGGAGAAAACACTGAACGAGGGTATTCTGAAAAAAGTAGCAGCATTTTGCAACGTAGACATCGACTGCGTAGTGCAGAGCGAAGACCTACCCAGCATCTACGAAGCTCCGGTGCGAATGCAAGATCAAGGTCTGGATACGGCTATTCTTAAAAAGATGAATCAGCCATCGGAGAAAAGCCAGCATTGGGCCCCTGGAAAAGTTTTCTCGAGCTTCGTCGCAAAGCCACCAAAGAGGTACACATCGGACTCGTGGGAAAATACGACCTGCAAGACGCTTATAAAAGTATTCGCGAGAGTTTATATCAAGCTGGTACTTACAACAACTACAAAACGGTGCTCACCTTTATCAACTCTGAAAAGCTCACCAAAGAAAACGTAGCAGAGAAACTCTCCGGACAAGACGGAATTATAATTTGTCCGGGCTTCGGGCAGCGTGGCATCGAGGGCAAAATCATCGCAGCGCATTACACCCGTACCCACGACATCCCCACATTCGGCATTTGTCTGGGTATGCAGATGATGGTCATTGAATTTGCTCGTAACGTCTTAGGGTACGAAGACGCCAACAGTCGTGAAATGGACGAGAAAACTGAACATAACGTAATCGACATCATGGAGGAGCAAAAAAACATTACCAACATGGGCGGCACAATGCGTTTGGGTGCATACGAATGTGTGCTGAAACAGAAGTCACGCGTGGTTGACATTTACAAGCAAGAGCACATTCAGGAGCGTCATCGTCATCGCTACGAATTTAACAACGAATATCAGAAAGAATACGAACGGGCAGGCATGGCGTGCGTGGGAAAAAATCCCGAGAGCGACCTCGTGGAAATTGTCGAAATCCCCGGTTTGAAATGGTACATCGGAACACAATTTCACCCCGAGTATCAGAGCACCGTTCTCAATCCACATCCGCTGTTTGTCAACTTCGTCAAAACAGCCATAGAAAACAAAACAAAAGCATAACACAATAAAATGGATAAAAATACTATTATCGGCTTCGTACTGATTGCAGCCGTATTGATTGGCTTCAGTATGTGGAACCAACCTTCAGATGAAGAATTGGCCAAACAACAGCAAAAAGAATTGCTGGAGAAAAAGGCACAAGCAGAGGCCGAACAAAAGAAGAAACAGGCGGAGACCAAGAAAACAACAACCTTGCAAGACGCTGTCGCAGACTCGGCTGTGCTGCAAAACGAAAACGGATTTGCCGCACAGCAAACAGAACAAAACATAACCGGACAAAAAATTATTCTCAAGAACAGCAAACTCGAACTGACACTGACCAGCGAGGGAGCTGTTGTAGAGAAAGCTGTTATCAAAGGTTTTAAAGACCGCAATAACAACCCGGACGTAACGCTTTTCAAGGGTAAAGACCAACAACTTTCTTATACATTGACCTCGAAAAACGGATATATCAGCACTGCCGAGCTCCACTTCACCCCATCCGAACAAACCGACTCAACCGTCACTTTCACAGCAAAAACCACCGACGGAAAACAACTCGCCCTGCGCTATCTGCTCGGCAAAGATTATATGCTGCACACCACCCTCACGGCAACAGGCATGGCAGGCATTCTTAATCCTAATGTCAACACAGTAGATATTAATTGGGAAGAGCGTTGTGCACAGCAAGAGAAAGGATTTACCTTCGAAAACCGCTACGCCACACTAACCTACCACAAGGCAAAGGGCGGAACGGATTATCTGAGCGAAACCTCTGAGAAAATAGACGAACCCACAGAAGAGAAAACCGATTGGGTAGCGTTTAAAAACCAATTTTTCTCGGCAGTGATGATTGCTAAAAACGATTTCCATAGTGGTGCATTGCTCACGAGCATTCCGCAGGAAAAAGGTTCCGGCTATCTGAAACAATATCAGGCCAGGCTTAAAACCTTCTTCGATCCCACAGGGAAAATACCCACTGAGCTTGATTTCTACTATGGTCCCAATGATTTCCGACTACTGAAGCAGGTAGAAGCCGAAAATCGTTTTGGGAAAGACCTCGAGCTGCAACGACTGGTTTATCTTGGCTGGCCACTTTTCCGCATCATCAACCGCTGGTTCACCATCTATGTGTTCGACTGGCTCACGGGCTTCAACATCAACATGGGTATCGTGCTCATCATCATCACGCTGCTGCTCAAACTCATCACCTATCCGCTCGTTAAAAAGAGCTACATGAGCTCGGCCAAGATGCGCGTGCTAAAGCCCAAACTTGACGCCGCCACGAAAGAGTTTGACAAGCCCGAAGACCAGATGAAAAAACAGCAAGCCATGATGAGCGAGTACGCCAAGTACGGCGTTAGTCCCCTTTCCGGCTGTCTGCCTATGCTCATTCAGATGCCCATCTGGATTGCTATGTTCAACTTTGTACCCAACGCCATTCAGCTGCGCGGTGAAAGTTTCCTCTGGATTGACGACCTCTCTACCTACGACCCCATTATCGAATGGAACACCAACATCTGGCTCATCGGCGACCACCTGTCGCTCACCTGCATTCTTTTCTGCGTCGCCAACGTGCTCTACTCGGTGATGACTATGCGCCAGCAGCGCGACCAGATGGTAGGACAGCAGGCCGAACAGATGAAAATGATGCAATGGATGATGTATTTCATGCCCGTGATGTTTTTCTTTATGTTCAACGACTACTCCTCAGGCCTTAACTTCTATTATTTCGTCAGCCTCTTCTTCAGCGCCGCCATCATGTTTATGCTGCGCAAAACCACCAACGATGAAAAGTTGCTCGCTACTCTCGAAGCCAACTATAAAGAGGCGAAAAAC
Source organism: Hoylesella saccharolytica JCM 17484 (assembly GCF_000614205.1). Lineage (GTDB taxonomy): Bacteria > Bacteroidota > Bacteroidia > Bacteroidales > Bacteroidaceae > Prevotella > Prevotella saccharolytica. Next base: position 4,454 of record NZ_BAKN01000027.1, on the reverse strand, counting down.
AACCCACAGAAGCTGAAAGGACTTGCCGCCCGCTTGCAGGCGATGCAAGAGCAGCAGCAAGAAATGCAGCGCAAGCGCGAACAGTTGGGAAAGAAATAACCCCTACCCTGTTTCTACCCCGCCGAAAACGCCAACCTCGCAACCGGCAAACCTTCTGCCAGGTAGAAAATCTGCCGACGGTATCGGGAATACTTCTTCCGGGGTAGAAACCTTGCCGGCGGTGTCGGGAGCATTTCTTCCGAGGTAGAAACTCTGCCAACGATGCCGGGAACATTTCTTCCGGGGAAGAAGCCCTGCCGAGGGTGCCGGGACAATTTCTTCTATGGCAGAAGTCTGTTTTTAACAAAAAACGATCTCTCCACGCCGAAAAAGATCCCGCTCGTCTAAAAAAAGGTTTCTTCCACCCTGGCGAAAGCTCCACGGATAAAGAAAAAAAACAAAATTCTACTGATATAAACCCAAACCCTATGAAGAAATTCATCGCAATGGCAACGGTGGCACTGCTTTCCGCCACGCCGCAAGCAAATTCGCAAACAATGATAGGTAAAAACGACATCACACTGAAAACCGACCGCATGACGCCCGAAGCTCTTTGGGCCATGGGACGCTTGGGCAGTGCGCATGCATCGCCCGACGGAAAAAAAATAGTTTATCGCGTGGGCTATTACAGCGTTAAAGAAAACAAGGGCCATCAGGTGCTCTACGTATCCAGCGCCGACGGAACGAACAAACGGCAGCTTACCACCACTGCCGACAACGAAACCGATGCCGTGTGGATTGACGGCGGGCGACGCATCGCTTTTCTTTCAAAAGGACAAGTGTGGGCAATGAACCCCGACGGCACCAACCGCCAACAACTTACCCATGCCAAAACCGACATCGAGGGCTTTCTCTTCTCGCCCAATGGCAAACACATTATTCTTATCCAATCCATCCCCTACACGGGCGTTATTGCAGCCAATCCCCAAGACCTACCCAAAGCAACAGGGCGCCGCGTTACCGACTTGATGTATCGCCACTGGGATCATTATGTCGAAAGCATTCAGCACCCTTTTCTGGCAGAAGTTGGCACTGATGTCATTACAGAAGGAAAAGACCTGCTCGAGGGTGAACCCTACGAATGTCCGATGGAACCGTTCGGTGGCATAGAACAGCTGGCTTGGAGTCCCGACTCAAAAACTATCGCCTACACTTGTCGCAAAAAAACAGGTAAGGCATATTCAATTTCTACCGACTCAGACATCTTTCTTTACGACCTCGCCACCGGTAAAACGGTTAATCTCTGCAAACCCGCCGACTATCGCGAACCGGAGGTGGATGCCACCAAAACGATGAAACACCAAGCCGTCAACCGGCAAGATAAAGATTACAACGTGGGGTACGACATCAATCCACAGTTCTCGCCCGACGGCAAATACGTAGCTTGGCAGAGCATGAAAAACGACGGATACGAAAGCGATCGCAACCGACTGTGTGTCTATACACTCTCTACCGGCGAAAAACGTTATGTCAGCGAGGCATTCGACTCGAATGTCGATGCTTTCTGCTGGGCAGCCAATTCGCAAACACTCTATTTCATCGGCGTTTGGCATGGCTGCGTCAATATGTACCAAACCAACCTCGCAGGCAAAGTGATGCAGCTTACCGATGGTTGGCACGATTACGGGTCGCTGCAACTGCTTGGCAACACGGGTAAACTGCTGGCCACACGCCACAGTTTCTCACACCCCGACGACCTTTTTATCGTAACTCCCTCGAAGAAAGAGAAGAAATCGGATGTAAAACAAATCACCGACGAAAACAAACACATCTTCGACCAACTGGAAATCGGTAAAGTACAACAGCGTTGGGTGTCGACTGTCGACGGTAAACAACAACTCGTTTGGATTATCTTGCCACCTCACTTCGACCCGAATAAAAAATACCCTACTCTACTCTTCTGCGAGGGTGGTCCACAAAGTCCCGTCAGCCAATTTTGGAGCTACCGTTGGAACTTCCAAATTATGGCTGCCAACGACTATGTTATCATCGCTCCCAACCGTCGCGGTCTACCCGGTTTCGGCTCTGAATGGAACGAAGAAATCTCCGGCGATTGGGCCGGACTCTGTATGAGCGACTATCTCTCTGCCATTGACGACGCCGTGAAAAACCTTCCTTTCGTTGATAAAGATCGGCTTGGCTGCGTAGGTGCCAGCTTCGGTGGTTTTAGCGTTTACTGGCTCGCAGGACACCACGACAAGCGCTTTAAGGCATTTATTGCACACGATGGAGCTTTCAATCTGGAGGCGATGTACACCGAAACCGAAGAAAATTGGTTCTCTAACTGGGAATACGAAGATGCCTACTGGAATAAAGACCGTTCGCTAATGCCAAACGTACTTACGAGAATTCTCCCCATCTTTTCATCGACAAATGGGATACACCCATCCTCTGCATTCACGGCGAAAAAGATTATCGCATCAATGCCACACAGGGCATGAGCGCATTTAACGCCGCACGGATGAAAGGTATCCCTGCTGAGCTACTCATATTCCCCGACGAAAACCATTGGGTGCTTAAACCACAGAATGGTATTCTCTGGCAGCGCACCTTCTTCGGTTGGCTCGACAAATGGCTAAAAAAGTAAAGTAACTATTACAAAAGAATTAAATTCAACACTAATGACAGAAATAATCAAACAAAAGCTGAACGATTCAGCAGCTGCCAGATGGACCGCCATGTTCATTGTAGCGTTTACCATGATGATGGGCTATTTTATCACCGACGTGATGTCGCCTCTCGAAGTTATTCTTACCAAAAGCAGCACAGAAGGCGGACTGGGATGGAGCTCAGACGACTATGGTTTTTTCTCAGGAAGCTATGGACTTATCAACGTCTTTCTGCTCATGCTCTTCTTCGGCGGAATTATTCTCGATAAGATGGGGGTGCGCTTTACGGGCATCATGAGTTGCACACTGATGGTAGTCGGCGTACTTATTAAATACTACGGTGTTACAGCAGACTTTGGTAACAGCGTATTCTCACTCAACTTCAATCTCCTGGCGTGGCATATCAACTTCTCACTACCCATGTCGGCAGCCGTTGCCAGTCTTGGCTTTGCCATCTTCGGCGTTGGGTGTGAAATAACCGGTATTACGGTTTCTAAAGTTATTACCAAATGGTTTACCGGGCACGAGCTCGCCCTCGCCATGGGTTTGCAAGTAGCTCTTGCCCGACTTGGAACGGCAGCAGCAATGGGCGGAAGCCTACCTCTTGCCCGTGCATTCGGTAGCGTGAAAGCCCCCATCCTACTCGGTGCTGTATTGCTGATTATCGGTCTGTTGGCCTTCCTTGTTTACACCGTGATGGATCGTAAATTTGAAGCATCTGTACAGAGCAGTAAAGAAGAAAACACTGAAGACGAGGGTTTCCACTTCAAAGATCTGAAACAAATCTTCACCAATCCCGGCTTTTGGCTCATCACTCTGCTGTGTCTTTTGTTTTACAGTGGTGTATTCCCTTTCCTTAAGTTCGCCACCAAACTGATGATTACCAACTATGGCGTATCTGCCGAGTGGGCTGGACTTTTGCCCAGTATGATACCCTTTGGCACTATTTTCCTCACGCCCCTTTTGTCGATATACGACAAAGTGGGCAAAGGGGCTACCCTGATGCTCATCGGCTCTGTCATGCTCACCACCGTGCATCTTATTTTCGCGAGCCATATTCTACCCTATGGTTGGTTTGCCGTTATCATTATGATTTTGCTCGGCATCGCTTTCTCACTTGTACCGTCGGCTATGTGGCCCAGCGTACCCAAGATTATCCCCCTGAAACTACTCGGTTCAGCTTATTCCATTATCTTCTACATCCAAAACATCGGTTTATCGCTTGTACCAATGATGATTGGCAAGATGAACGGTATTGATCCTACCTACACCACCTCAATGTCAATCTTTGCCGGCTTTGGCAGTGCAGCCATTGTTATTTCACTTATTCTGCTTGTGGTCGACAAGAAGAAACACTACGGCTTGCAACAAGCTAATATCTGCAAATAAAGCATCATAAACAGTTGATAAAACGATCAGGGCTGAATTCTTTTGAAATTCAGCCTGATTTATACCCATACTGTATCCATTTCTCACCAAATAACTGCAGATCGTACACTTGCAAGCTATCTTCTTCATAAAAATCAATAACTAATTTATTGACAATACTTACATCACAAAGCACAATTAACCCACTATGTTCGTCATTAAAGGAAAAATCCGAGTTGAAAAACCTTATCTGCTTAAGTACAGCAAGACCGCACACATCGGTATACCCCCTCGACATATAAGCCTTTCCCGAACTTACCGACTGAATATTGTCGATAAGACGTTGAAGTATTTCCTTTTGCGAAAATAATATATTCTTACACCCGCAACTGTCTTTTCGAGCATCAAATCATTGTTGGCTACAATTCTTTCTAATAT
>NZ_BAKN01000028.1 GCF_000614205.1 Hoylesella saccharolytica JCM 17484 | reverse complement strand
AATTATTTTCTAGCGTACGTCTGATACCTCGGATGTACGTTCTATTATTTTCTAGTGTACGTCCGATACCTCGGATGTACGATAAATTATTTTCTAGCGTACGTCTGATACCTCGGATGTACGATAAATTATTTTCTAGCGTACGTCCGATACCTCGGATGTACGTTAAATCATTTTCTAGTGTACGTCTGAGCCCTCGTATGTATGATTAATAAGAATAAAGTGTGCAAAATTTTATTTTGAAGTGGCTTACAGCTTAATTCACCCGCTTGACAGAAGGTATTTAGAAGATTTTTATTTATTTTTGTCCTTTGTGAAGAAATGAACGTATCTATCTCAGTGCTTTGTCTGTTAAAAACTTAAATTCTTACTTCGAATGTGGCTATGGATTGGCGACGCGTTCTTTTCTCAATGGCTGACTTTGCTTCAAATCGAAACGATTTTGGTTGTAGGTTTGGCTTTTGAGTTATTCGGGCACTGGTAAGTAATATAATCGTATCAGAAAAGTATTTTATAGTATGAAACAATCCGGTTCTACACCCTTAACCATTTACAAGGCAAGCGCAGGTAGCGGCAAAACCTTTACATTAGCGGTTAATTATATAAAGATATTGATACTTAATCCCGGTAGTTATAAAAATATTCTTGCCGTAACCTTTACCAATAAAGCCACCGAAGAGATGAAACTTCGTATTCTTAGTCAGCTTTACGGTATATGGAAAGGGCTTCCCGACTCGCAGAGTTATTTAGAAAAGATTACTTCAGAGCTTGATGTTTCAGCAGAATATGTTGCCCAACAAGCAGGCATTGCCTTAAACAATCTGCTTCATAATTACAACTATTTCAGGGTAGAAACGATAGATACCTTTTTTCAAAGTGTATTGCGTAATTTGGCCAGAGAGTTGGATTTAACCGCTAATCTGCATATCGGTTTGAACGATTATCAGATAGAACAGCAGGCGGTAGACGAACTGATAGAGGGTTTGCAAACATCAAGTAAAATCTTGGGATGGATTATGTCTTACATCAAACAAAACATTTCTGACGATAAAACTGGAATGTTATCGGTAAGATAAAGAAATTCGGAGAGAATATTTTTAAAGATAGTTATAAGAGTAATTATAAAAAACTGAACCAATTTCTTTCTGACGAACAGGCTTACGAACGATATGTCAAGACCATCAGAACCATCGAAACCGAGGCAAAAGCCAAGTTAGAAGATATTGCTGTTGGCTTTGACAGAATATTATCCGATAATCACCTCGAGATAAAAGATTTTGCTTATGGCACCACCGGAGTGTGTGGCTATTTTGAAAAGATTAAAAAGGGCGTTTATGATACAGATAAACTGCTCACTGCGAGAGTAACTGATGCCCTCGCTGATCCTAATAATTGGGTAAATAAAGCTGAACGAGATGGTGACGGTTATACCTTAACGGTAGTGCGCGAACAGCTTTTTGATTATCTGCTTCGCTCGGAAGAGGTTCGAAAAAAACAGCTGAAACTTTATAAATCTGCACGTTTAACCCTGCGTCATCTTGATCAATTAAGACTGTTGGAAAGTATCGAAAAACGGATAAGAGAAATTAATACCGACTCTAACCGATTTCTTCTCAGCGACACGCAGACCCTTCTAAATTCTCTGATTCAAGATAATGATTCTCCGTTTATTTTTGAAAAGATTGGCACACAGTTGGAGCATATCATGGTAGATGAGTTTCAAGATACGTCTACCATACAGTGGAAAAACTTTAAGGTGTTGTTACAAGAGTGTATGAGTCACCAAGACTCGCAAAACCTTATTGTAGGCGATGTGAAGCAAAGTATTTATCGATGGCGTTCTGGAGACTGGCGATTACTTAATGATATTGAAAAAGAATTCACCTCGGCTCCTGCTTCTTTTAAGGTCGAACGAATGACAATGAATTATCGATCGGAGCGTAATGTTATCGATTTTAATAATGCTTTCTTTACTGTTGCAGCAAATTTAGAGTATCAAACCTTAGCTGCGGAAGACCCGGAAGGTGCCAAACAACTGCAAACAGCCTATCAAGACGTTGTGCAAACAGTGCCCGAACGCAAGCGTTCACAGGGGCTGGTGCAGGTAGAATTGTTTTCTTCGGCCGATAGCGAAGAACGAATGTTAGCCCGTATTCGTGAAACGATAGTGCAATTGATAGACCAAAAAGCTCAACCCAAAGATATTGCTATTCTCGTTAGAGATAATAATACCATCGGTTTGATAGCCGATTACCTGATGCAAACATTACCCGACGTGCAAATTATCTCAGACGAAGCTTTTAAATTACGCGCTTCACTCGGGGTAAATATTATTATCGATGCGCTTAAAGTGTTAATACGCCCTACCGATAAACTGCTTATTGCTAATCTGGTAAAAGCCTATCAGACGCATATCTTGGGGAAAAACATATCCGATCGACATCTCTTTCTTGACGATAAAGAGCTTACTTCGTATCTTCCGGAAGCGTTTTGGCAAAGGCGGGTAGCACTTAGCTCTCTTCCTATTTATACATTAGTAGAGCATATTTACAATGCTTTTCAGCTAAATACCTTAAAGGATGAGAGTGCTTATATCTGTACTTTTTATGACCGATTGAGCAAGTTTCTTACCGAAACCTCTGCCGATATAGATGCTCTTTTAGAAGAATGGGAAACTAATATGATGGATAAAGCCATTCAAAGCGATGAGTTGAATGGTGTACGATTGATAACGATTCATAAAAGTAAAGGATTGGAATTTGACCATACAATTGTGCCCTTTTGCGATTGGACAATCGAAAAAACGGTACAACCCTTTGGTGTTCGCCCGACAGTTCGCCTTTCAATCAGCTTCCACTGATACCTGTAGACTTCAATCCTAAGCAGATGAAAGAGTCTATTTTTGAAGAAGATTATCTACAAGAGCATTTGCAAAACCGGGTAGATAATATGAATTTGCTATACGTTGCCTTTACCAGAGCCGGCAAAAACCTGTTCGTTTATGGTAAAATAGGCAAGTCTAATACCCGTTCGGCTATTATTCAACAAAGTCTGAATGATGTTCATGCCCGGCTGCCTGAAAGCGTATTGCAAGCAGGTTCTGACGAATATCCCGATGATATATCGTTTTCGTATGGAAACTTGTACGTCGAAGCGCTTACAGAAACAAAGTCTGTAACGCCAACCAATAATGTTTTCAATGTGTCGCCCAAACCTGTGACAATAGAAATCAATGCTTATCAAAATAAGGCTCAGTTTGTGCAAAGCAACAAAAGCCTTGATTTTATCAATGGAAAGGACGACAACGAGCAGCAGGGATATATTACACTGGGCAATGTTTTGCATAGTATTTTTGCTCGAATACGTACTTTGGACGATGTTCCGTCGGTTCTTCAACAGCTGGAATTTGATGGAATACTCTATGATGACATGCTGACGAAAGACAAACTCTTGTCGCTTCTGAAAGCAAGATTTGAAGATGAACGGGTCAAAGCCTGGTTTGCGCCGAAATGGACCTTGTTTAATGAGTGCTCTATTTTATCAGTTGACCCACTGACCAACCAAGTTGTGGAACACAGGCCCGACCGAGTGATTACCGATGGAAATGAAATGATTGTTATCGACTTTAAGTTTGGTAAACCCAAAGACGAGTATCACGACCAAATTCATAATTATATGGCGTTGCTTTTGGATATGGGATATACACGTATCAAGGGATTCTTATGGTTTGTTTACAGTAATAAAATCGTGGAAGTAAAATGAAAAAGACATTTTTGGAATGTGTAGCAGAAGACCTTTTAAGCAAGTTTGGCAATGATTTATCTCGTGTTGTCGTGGTCTTTCCTAATAAAAGAGCATCCCTCTTTCTGAACGAATATCTGGCCAGATTAACCGATCGGCCGCTATGGAGCCCGTCTTATCTTACCATTAGTCAGCTTTTCTGTAATTATAGTAACCTGAATATAGGTGATGACATTAAACTTATTTGCGATTTACACAAAGTATATACGGTTTGTACAGGAAGTAGCGAAACACTTGATCACTTTTATGGATGGGGACAGTTGATGCTGTCTGATTTTGATGATATTGATAAGAACATGGTAGATGCCGATCATCTGTTTAACAATATCAGCAATATTCATGAACTGGATGATATCTCTTATCTGACAGAAGAACAGCGAGAGACCTTGAAAAAGTTTTTCGTCCATTTCTCCGAAGAGTATAACACCGAGTTGAAACGTCGTTTTCTTCAACTCTGGAAAAACTTCGGTAAGATTTATCATCAGTATAACGAGCACCTTAAAGCCGAAGGTCTGGCTTACGAAGGCGCGCTTTATCGCAGCGTGGTAACCAACCAAGAGATCGATTTTAACGCAGATACTTATGTTTTTGTGGGCTTTAATATGCTACAACAAGTTGAACAAAAACTGTTTGCCAGATTGGTTAAGGCGGGTAAGGCAAGATTTTATTGGGACTTTGATACCTATTATATGGAGGGTGTCTCTAATGAAGCGGGAACGTATATTCGTCAATATCTGTCAGCTTTTCCCAATGAATTATCCAACAAAGACAAAGACATCTACGATAATCTGAATAAGAAAAAAAACATCACTTTTATTTCTGCATCTACCGAAACTATACAAGCACGCTATGTATCCGAATGGTTAAAACAGAAAGATTATATCCAAGCAGGACGAAAAACAGCTATTGTACTTTATAATGAAGCCTTGTTGCAGACGGTTATTCATAGTCTTCCATCAGCTGTAGAGAATGTAAATATTACCACGGGTTTTCCGCTTTCTCAGTCGCCTGTTTACGCTTTTGTCAATTCGCTAATCGTGATGCAGACTATTGGACGTGTAAAAAATACCGACAAATATCGGTTGCATTATATCAGACCGGTGCTGAGACATCCTTACACACTTTTGCTTTCAGAAAAAAGTACAGAGCTACTGTCCTATTTAGAGGCGCATTGGGTGTACTATCCTTCGAAAGACGAGCTTTCAAAAGATACTGCTTTACAATTACTTTTCTCTGATTGGGATGCTACTGTTGATAGTGTCCAAGGTTTTAATTCGCAGCTTTTAAAATGGATTTTAACCATTTTGCAAGCGTTGGGAAAGGCTTCAAAAGATACTGATGATCAGCTTTTAAAAGAGGCGGTGTTCAGAATGTACACCTTGTTTAATAGGTTATCAGAGCTTATAGACACCGAAGAACTGGATGTTGATATAGTTACCTTGCAACGATTGATAACCCAATTGATACAAACCACTAGTATTCCGTTCCATGGTGAACCGGTTATTGGTTTGCAGGTGATGGGTATGCTCGAAACTCGTAACCTCGATTTCGACAATCTCTTACTACTTTCTTGCAATGAAGGGTGCATACCCAAGTCGGTTAACGATGCTTCGTTTATTCCCTATTCCATTCGAAAGGCCTACGGACTGACCACCATAGACAACAAAGTTGCCATTTATTCGTATTATTTTCATCGGCTTTTGCAAAGAGCAAAAAACATCACTTTGCTTTACAATAATTCAACAGAAGATGGTCATACGGGCGAGATGAGCCGCTTTATGTTACAGTTAATGGTCGAAAGTGGGCATTTTATCGACCGCAAATCTATTCAAGCAGGACAGATACCGGTTATCACCCGGCCGCAGAAAATAGATAAAACAGACACGATAATGGCAGCTTTATTGGCTTTAAAAGAGCTGTCGCCTACGGCCATCAACCGTTATCTTCGCTGTCCGTTACAGTTTTTTTATTACACACTGGCGGGCTTAAAAGAGGCTGATAACGAGACCGACGAGATAGATAATCGTACATTCGGTAATATTTTTCACCGATGTTCGCAGCTGATTTATGAGCAATTGATGGATAAAAATCAGGTTGTCAGGCCCGAAGAACTTAAAAGTTTCAACTCGGATAAAAGTGCTTTGCAGAGAATTGTAGACCAAGTGTTTAATGAAGAGTTATTCAAGGTAAAAAACAAACAGAGCCATCCCGAGTATAACGGCTTGCAACTGATTAATCGAGGGGTAATTATCAGCTATCTGAAACAACTTTTGCAGATAGATAAACGGCTGGCTCCGTTCTCTATTCTTGCAATGGAAGAAAAGTTTTATACAGATGTTGAAATACCCGTAGATGGTGATATGTATTCGCTTCGATTGGGTGGATATATCGACCGACTTGATGAAATAACCACCGAGCAAGGCCGTTTAATCAGGGTAGTAGATTATAAAACGGGGCGTATTCCTATCCAAAAGGTGCAGAGTTTGGATGATGTTTTCTCCGGTTTAAATGTCACCACAAAGCATTCTGATTATTATCTACAGGCTCTTCTATACTCGATGATTGTGCGGCAGTCACAGCAATGGAATACGAAAGGCCTTCCCGTTAGTCCTGCACTCTTATTTATTCAGCAGGCATCGGCCGAAGATTACGACCCGATATTAGCATTTGGAAAGGAGAAAATAACAGATGTCGATGCATTAAAGGATGAGTTTTGGGAGCGAATGCAATCGCTGTTGAGGGAAATTTTCAATAAAAATCTCCCGTTTGAACCCACTCTCGATAAAAGCAGATGTTCCCTTTGTCCTTATAAGAAGCTTTGTGGGGAATAGGCCTTGCAAAGTTATTTGTATCTGGTAGGTTGGATTTAGGGTAGGGTATATGCTGCATATACAGAAAAGATTCTGCTTATTTTGTTCCTGTTAACATACCTTGTTACAAGCCTTTGATTTAGTAAATCGTTATATTTCTTATCCCGAATTAGCGTATTTTATATATTAAGAAACAATAGTTCGGATAAAATTATGATATAAAGAAAAGATACAGGGAATATGGGCTTACATTTATGTTCATTTACCTGATTGTTACGATATAGGTAAAGAAACTTCCAATTCGTAAGTTTTACGATTGTTAAAAAAGTGATTGCCACGCTCGGAGAAGGCCATTCAAATTTACAAAGAAACAATTGGCTAGTAAAATCGCAAGGATTTTCAGTTTCTTATCTTTCTGGTAATTAAAAAGTTATGAAAATATAGGTATACTTTATTATCTTTTTATCCCTTTAAAACGCCCTAAAAACATTGTTTTTCACATTACAAAAGTGTAGGTTTTGCAATCCAAAAGATATGCTTTTACACTTTCAAAGCTATGCTTTTAGCATGCAAAAGTTATGCTTTTAAATTTTTACCTCTATTTTTTGAACAAATAAAAGAAATCTTGTTGCTATTTTGAAATGTTAAAATGTAAAGGAAAGAGAAAACCAACAAAAGGTTAAAAGCGTTAAAAAAGTTACGAATTGAAAGTATGTTCAAAATAATAAAGTGGGAAGGTAAAAAGGTACAAAAATGCAGACAGCACAAAATCTACACTTCTTCGAACGGATTAGAGAAACGAACACAGAACAGACAGGTATCTTTTGCTCAATATGTAAGCACCTTTCGCGTTATCCCCGATAAAACTTTGCATGTAGAAAATAAATTAGTAAATTTGCGAGAAAATTATAACACAGTAAATAAATAACGTATGCTTACACTTAAACTCATCGGTGAGGAAACCGAACGTGTAATTAAGGGATTGGAAAAAAAACATTTTAAAGGGGCTGAAGAAGCTATAAAAAATGTTCTTGAAACGGATAAGCGTAGACGAGAAGCACAGCAAAAATTAGACAAAAACAAGCAAGAGGTTAACCTACTGTCCAAACAAATCGGTATGCTTATGAAGGAAGGCAAAGCCGATGAGGCAAATGCTGTGAAAGAAAAAGTATCCGGATATAAAGAAAACGATAAAGAATTGCAGTTGCAGATGGATGAAGCCGAGAAGGAGTTGGCAACATTGCTATGTAACATTCCCAATATTCCGGCAGACGAAGTACCTGAAGGGAAAGACGCAACAGATAATATTGTAGTAAAAGAAGGGGGTGTAATGCCCAATCTGTCGACAGATGCCATGTGCCATTGGGATTTGTGCAAGAAGTTTAATCTTATTGACTTCGACCTCGGTGTTAAAATAACAGGTGCCGGTTTTCCTATCTATATAGGTAAAATGGCCCGGCTACAACGCGCATTAGAGGCGTTTTTTCTAGACGAAGCACGTAAAAGCGGATATTTGGAGGTGCAACCTCCACTCGTTGTTAATCAGGCCTCAGGATACGGAACAGGCCAATTACCCGATAAAGAGGGGCAGATGTATCATGCGGAAACAGACGATTTATACCTTATTCCTACAGCAGAGGTACCTGTAACCAATATTTTCCGCGATGTTATTCTTGACGAAAAAGAACTTCCTATCAAACGTTGTGCCTACTCTGCCTGTTTCCGACGTGAGGCGGGGTCATACGGAAAAGATGTTCGCGGACTAAACCGCCTGCATCAATTTGATAAAGTTGAAATTGTTCGTATTGACAAGCCGGAACACTCGCACACATCTCATAAAGAGATGCTTACACATGTAGAGGGTCTATTGCAGAAGTTGGACCTACCCTATCGCATCCTTTTGCTTTGTGGTGGAGATATGAGTTTCACCTCGTCTATTTGTTACGACTTCGAGGTTTGGAGTGCAGCGCAAAAACGTTGGTTAGAAGTTTCATCGGTATCTAACTTTGAAAGTTATCAGGCCAATCGGTTAAAATGTCGCTACAGACGTACAGATGACAAGAGGATAGATCTTTGTCATACGCTAAACGGTTCAGCTTTAGCTCTACCGCGCATAGTTGCAGCAATTATCGAGAACAATCAAACACCTGAAGGAATACGTGTACCCAAAGTGCTTATTCCTTATTGCGGATTTGAAATGCTTGACGACAAACTTAATTGACAATTGTTCATTGCCTATTGACAATTGCAATTTAAGGTACTAACGAGCCATTTTGTGCCTTACATTCGTAATGAAAGACAACCTTATTATTAATAAATGGAACTTTCGCCATACGCATTGTAAACCTCTATAAATATCTGCACGACATTCACTACATAAATGTGTAATGTCGCGGCAGATATTAAAATAGCACAAGTTATTGTAGCAAATATACGAAGAAACAAGAACCCACAAAGTATTCCTTACTTTATAAATAAACTGAACATTGCTTTGAAAGAGGCTGACAAAAACAGACTATTGGCTCGAATTACCCTAAGGTACAAAGTTATTGAAAAAAATACAATACTATATCTATATAGCATAATGCTATAGAAATCATTAAAATATCAACTCTGATTTTAAAGATTTCAAAAGATAAAACAGCCCAAAACAAGAGTACTCTCCTTAAAATTACCCATTTCCAATTATTAATTATCAATTACTATCATGAACAAGATTATTAGAAAAGAACAGTTTTCGGAAAAGGTTTTCCTTTTTGAGATTGAGGCTCCACTTATTGCAAAAAGTAGAAAAGCGGGCAATTTTGTTATTGTGAGAGTAGGTGAAAAAGGCGAACGAATGCCCCTTACTATTGCTGATGCCAACTTAAAAAAAGGTACCATCACGCTGGTAGTACAGAAAGTAGGGCTTTCTTCTATCAAATTATGCAATCTCAACGAGGGTGAATATGTAACTGATGTGGTTGGTCCGTTGGGAAATGCCACACATATAGAAAACTTCGGAACCGTTATTTGTGCAGGTGGCGGCGTGGGTGTAGCACCCATGTTACCCATTATTCGTGCACTAAAAGCTGCGGGTAATCGGGTTCTATCAGTGCTGGCAGGTCGCTCTAAAGAGTTGATTATTCTCGAAGAAGAGGTAAGAAAAAGCTCGGACGAAGTGATTATTATGACAGACGATGGGTCGTATGGCGAAAAAGGCGTCGTAACCATTGGTATGGAGAGGTTTATTAATCAAGAGCACGTAGACCGCGCTTTTGCTATCGGTCCTCCCATCATGATGAAATTCTGCTGTTTACTTACCCAAAAGTATAATATTCCTACAGATGTTTCGCTCAACACAATTATGGTAGACGGTACTGGAATGTGCGGAGCCTGTCGTCTGACCATCGGTGGAAAGACCCGATTTGTTTGCATTGATGGTCCTGAATTTGACGGAGCATTGGTAGATTGGGATGAGATGTTCAAGCGAATGGGAACGTTTAAGAAAGCCGAAAATGAAGAACTAGAACGTTTCAATGCACATATAGAACAAATTGAAGAAAAAAAAGAGCAAATGGTCGATGTCATTACGATGGACGTAAAGCCAACAAACGACAGCATAGAGGTACTTACCGACCGTAATGCCGAATGGCGAAAAGAATTACGCTTAGCAATGAAACCGAAGGAACGTACCGCTATTGACCGTGTACAAATGCCCGAATTGGATCCTCTGTACAGAGCTACTTCAAGAGTAGAAGAGGTAAACAAAGGGTTGACTAAGGCGCTGGCACTGACTGAAGCTAAACGTTGTCTAGACTGCGCAAAGCCGACTTGTATGGAAGGATGTCCGGTTAGCATCAACATACCTTCGTTTATTAAAAACATCGAACGCGGCCAATTTCTCGCAGCTGCTAAGGTTCTTAAAAACACTTCAGCCCTACCTGCTGTCTGTGGACGCGTTTGTCCGCAAGAAAAACAATGCGAAAGCCAATGCATCCACTTGAAGATGAACGAGCCAGCTGTGGCTATCGGATATCTCGAACGCTTTGCTGCTGACTATGAAAGAGAGAGCGGTAACATCTCTATACCCCAACTTGCTCCTGCTAATGGCATCAAAATAGCCGTTGTTGGTTCAGGTCCGGCAGGCCTTAGTTTTGCCGGCGACATGGCCAAGAAAGGTTATGAAGTAACTGTTTTCGAGGCTTTGCACGAGGTTGGAGGCGTGTTAAAATATGGCATTCCTGAGTTTCGGCTGCCCAATAAAATCGTAGATGTAGAAATAGATAACCTAAAAAAATGGGAGTTCAATTTCTTACAGACTGCATTGTTGGTAAAACCATCTCAGCAGACGATCTTGAAATGCAAGGCTTTAAGGGTATTTTTGTTGGTTCAGGTGCAGGTTTGCCCAACTTTATGGGTATTCCCGGCGAGAATGCCATTAACATCATGTCGTCTAACGAATACCTCACGCGGGTAAATTTAATGGATGCAGCCAATCCGAACACCGATACCCCCATTAATTTGGGCAAACGTGTGATGGTCGTTGGAGGTGGTAATACAGCTATGGATTCGTGTAGAACGGCCAAACGCTTGGGAGCAGAGGTAACGTTGGTGTATCGCCGTTCAGAGGCAGAAATGCCTGCACGACTTGAAGAAGTGAAACATGCCAAAGAAGAAGGAATTAACTTTCTGACGCTACACAACCCACTTGAATATCTTACAGATGAACAGGGTGCAGTACGAGCAGCCGTTTTACAGGTGATGGAATTGGGTGAACCCGACACTAGCGGCAGAAGAAGTCCGCAACCATTAGAAGGTGTTACAAAGACATTGGAGGTAGATCAGGTAATTGTTGCCGTAGGCGTATCACCTAATCCACTTGTCCCCAACTCGATTAAAGGTTTGGAACTAGGACGCAAAAACACTATCGTGGTGAACGAAAACATGCAATCCAACCGTCCCGAAATTTATGCAGGAGGAGATATTGTGCGGGGTGGTGCCACCGTAATTCTTGCTATGGGCGACGGAAGAAAGGCTGCCGCAGGAATGCATCACCAACTTTCAGGCGAACAGGTTCTCGGGTAATTTTGCTCAGTTACAGCATAAAATTCTACCAGTTATACTACCCTTACTCTACCCCTACAACCCCATTTCATCTATTGAGAAAAGGCTTTTCAACCTAAAAAAACTAAAAAATAGAAAGGTATCCCTACCCATCCCCCTTTTATTGCTTAACTTTGTTTAGACATAAAGATGTAAGGAAATGAAGAAACGCCATATTGTTTTATCTCTTTTGATAACTGTATCTTGTTGCACAATGTTTGCACAGAAACGAAAAACGATAAAGCCAAAGAGGCCAAAGATGCAACCGGTGGTACTGACTCCTACTGAGATACTATATCAAAGTATGCTTGGAGCAACAGCAAAACTCATGTTTGTAGACAGTGTTGTTGTAGATAAAGCTGATTTTCTGACACAAATTCCACTTAATTCCGAGGCTGGAAAATTGGCCTCTTACAGTTCTTTCTTTAAAACTGAAAAGGGAAAAGAGGGTGTCGTGTACATCAATGAATTCCAGAATATGATATATTTTGCCGAAGGAGATACACTTGGTGCTCCCGGCATTTATACCAGCGACCGACTGGGAAACGGATGGAGCAGTGCCCAACAACTGAGCGAAATAGACACGGTATATCATGAACAAAACTATCCATTTCTGATGGCTGATGGCATCACCTTATTGTTTGCGGCCAAAGGAAAAAACAGTTTGGGTGGATACGATATCTTTATGACACGTAGGAATACCGAAACAGGTAAATTCTACGAGCCTGAGAACTATGGATTACCTTTCAATTCAACTGCCAACGATTATCTACTGGCCTTTGACGAGCCCGATAACTTAGGCTGGTTGGTCAGTGACAGATTTCAATCCGAAGGCAAAGTATGTATTTATACTTTTGTACCTACAACCCAACGTGTGCCTTTCAAAGAGGGTGAGGTTACGCAAAAACAACTCGAAGCCTATGCTCGGCTCGAAAGTATTGCACAAACATGGAAGTTTGGTAATCGTACACAGGCACTTAACACCATCAAGGCGATGTTACAACGAAAGGGTAAGGGTACATCGACGGCAAGTATTCATTTTCCCATTAATGATAATACGGTATATAGAAGCGTTTCTGACTTTAAAACAAAACGTGGAAAATCACTCTATCTACAACTGTTTGAACTACGCGAAATGTTGAAAAAGACGGAAGAAAAGCTTGATGCTAAGCGCGAAAATTATCATCGGGGAAAACGCGAAGAAAGTATTGACATCATAGCGTTGGAAAAGGAAGTACAACAAATAAGAACCGAATGCCAAACACTTGAAAAGTTGATTCGTAACAGTGAAAATGGAAAATAAGGAGTAACTCCTCCACCCAACTAGTGAATCTTTTAAAACAATACACTAGCTAATTAATTTATAAAATCATTGAACAATGAAGTATTTTGCAGAATCAGAATTAATAATTAATGAAGACGGAAGTATTTTCCATCTTCATCTCCTGCCTGAACAACTCGCTCAAAAAGTAATTCTCGTTGGCGATCCCGGCAGAGTTTCGCTCGTGGCATCGCATTTTGATACTATCGAATGCGATGTGCAAAGTCGTGAGTTTCATACAATGACAGGCTCTTACAACGGTAAACGCATATCGGTTGTAAGCACTGGAATCGGCTGCGACAATATCGACATTGTACTGAATGAACTCGATGCTCTTGTAAATATTGACCTTAAGACCAGAACCGAGAAAGAAAAACTTACCTCGTTGACATTAGTAAGAATAGGAACTTGCGGCGGATTACAGGAAAATACACCTGTAGGAACCTACATTGCCAGCGAAAAGAGTATCGGATTTGACGGTTTGCTAAACTTCTACAGTGGAAGGAATGAGGTTTGTGATCTGGCTTTCGAACAACAATTTAAGGAACATATGCACTGGAATTCTCTGCTATGCGCTCCATATGTTATCGATGCCGACAAAGACACACTTGAACGCGTGGCAGGCAAAGAAATGGTTCGAGGAGTAACAATCGCCTGCGGCGGATTCTTTGGACCCCAAGGACGTGAACTGCGTATTCCACTAGCCGATCCTAAGCAAAACGAAAAAGTTGAAAGTTTCGAGTACAATGGTCATCGTATTACTAACTTCGAGATGGAGAGCAGTGCATTAGCTGGTCTTGCCCGCTTACTTGGCCATAAAGCACTTACCTGTTGCATGGTGATAGCCAACAGACGTGCCAAAAATGTGAACGCCAGTTATAAAAACTCTATTGACGGGTTGATTCAATTGGTTCTCAATCGAATTTAACACATGAATATTCTCAACGACCATCAAACAATATGCGCCTTAGCCACAGCATCCGGTGGAGCCATTGGCATTATTCGAGTTTCGGGTAGCGATGCCATCACCATCGTTGATAAAATATTTGTTTCAACTTCCGGAAAAAGTTTGGAAAAACTAGCAGCGCGGTCGGTTTTATACGGACATATCACCAATGAGAATAGTGCCATTATCGATGAAACTTTAATAACAATCTTTCGCGCCCCCCATTCATACACTGGCGAAAATTCTGTTGAAATATCTTGTCATGGTTCCGACTTTATCCTTAACGAGGTATTACGCTTACTGATTAGGCAAGGTTGTCGCCAGGCTTTTCCCGGTGAATTTACGCAACGCGCTTTTCTAAATGGGAAGATGGATTTAAGCCAGGCAGAAGCCGTTGCTGACCTGATCGCATCTACCAACAAAGCCACTCATCAATTGGCAATGGGACAGTTGCGTGGATATTTTTCAAACGAACTGAACGAACTACGTGAAAAACTACTGAAAATAACCTCACTCATCGAGTTGGAACTCGATTTCAGTGACCAAGATGTTACCTTTGCAGAACGTTCTGAATTACTTCAACTAGCACTATCTATCAGTAATAAAATTACTTCGCTTACCCAATCGTTTGAAGTAGGAAATGCCATAAAATCAGGTATTTCTGTTGCTATCATCGGAAAAACAAACGTAGGAAAGAGTACGCTGCTCAACAAACTACTGAAAGAAGACCGAGCTATTGTCAGTGAAATACATGGAACTACGCGCGATGTAATAGAAGATACCATTCAAATTAATGGTATTAATTTTCGCTTTATCGACACAGCCGGCATCAGACAGACACATGATGAAATTGAAAATTTAGGTATAGAGCGTACCTATCAGAAACTCTCGACCGCAACCATTGTGCTCTGGGTGATAGATATGCAACCTACTCCCGATGAAGTTTCAGAAATTGAAGAGAGAGTGAAAGGAAAAAAGTTGATTATTGTCATTAATAAAATCGATAAAAATCAGTTCACCTTATCCATCAACACCTGGGCTGTTTCTCCAACAGTTATTTTAATCTCAGCAAAATACGATACAAATATTCTACAACTAGAAAACGCTATTTATCAAGCCGCCAATCTTCCAGAAATACGAGAAAATGATGTTATTATCACCAATATTCGTCATTACAATGCTCTTACTCATGCACAAGAAGGCATCAATCGGGTTATTGAAGGTATTCATCTCAACCTTAGTGGAGATCTTCTCTCCGAAGATCTTCGTGAATGTCTCCATCATCTTTCTGAGATTACGGGCGGAGCCATTACTTCCAACGAAGTACTTGGCAACATTTTTAGCCATTTTTGCATCGGCAAGTAATTTCTAATTACAACCGATAATCAAATATCACCAAATATCGAAAAGGCGTTCATTATGAGCACCTTTCTTTTTGCTCTTTCTCCTCGTTAGGCATCATTCGGAGCCGTTCTTTCGCTCATTCTTGTACCTTATTTGTACCGCAAGCAGCTCGCCAACCCTCCAACCCCTCGCGTATATACCGAGATACTGGACAAATGAGACATGGTGCTACACCAATAGACAGTACACAACAAGAATATAGCGAAATGACAGCGAGCAAAATTCCAATCAAAAAGTATGTGAGCACTGCAAACAGGAGTTTGTAGCATGGAAGACTACGACCAAATACTGCTCACACCAATGTAATAGCAGAGCCTATAAAAGCAGACGAAGAGAAGAACGAGTACAGCGAACTGAGGTTAATGAGCAAGAGAAGAAAGTCAAAGACCTCATAGACAAACCTTACCTCTCCATTGCAGAAGCAGGGCGATTGCTGGGTATGATATATAGGTATATCTACTCAGGGCGGTTGAGGGCTTATAATATGAGTTCTCAACGCTCAATCGTCAAGCGTGAAGACATAGAATAGATGCTGGCGGAGCGACCTTATGAAAAGCGACAGCCCCGAGATGCGATTGTAATCACTGAACTATATACAACCGACGAGGTATGCGATACCTACGACATTTCTCGTGCAGCTCTCTTTGCGATAGCTAAGCGAGAGAATATCCCTCGTACTCATAACCGAGGAAAGACCTATTGGAGCAAACGACACATCGATGCCTACTTTGCGAAGAAAGCTCCCGATGCTTCCATTACCGAATGGTGTACAGCCGAAAACATATCGACTCGCTTTGGTATGATTATCACTGCGGTCTATAACTTTGTCTTTGACCACAACATTCCCAAGAAAAAGGTCAAAGGAAAGAGCCATTATTCGACTCGACACGTAGAAGAAGCCAAAGGGGTACTTGATGCCACCGCACCGAGTTACTACACCGTCAAAGAAGCGATGGCTAAATATGGTCTCACTCGCGATCAACTCTATCACTACACCAAGCAACACAACATACCGAAGGTGAAACAAGGGCGTAATGTCCTCATCTCCCAACGAGAACTCGATGAAGCATTACAACCACCAACCATCATTCGATAAGTTATTTCTCGGTGCTTTGCCCCACCGAAAGAACACTGATTTCTTTTGTAGACAAACAATAAGTATCACCCACTAATCAATAAAAGTATGAGACATACATGTACTAAAGTAACATTGAGACAGAGATTGTATGACAGCGGACGGATTTCGCTTTATTTGGACAACTATCCTGCTATCCGTAATCCCGAGACAATGCAGATGACAAGACGAGAGTATCTGGGTATCTATCTATATGCCCATCCCAAGAATGAGATGGAACGTTCGTTCAACAATGATATGCTGAACAAAGCCGAAGCCATCCGTTGTATTCGTGTTCAGTCCCTCATCAATGAAGAGTTCGGGTTCCTTGATAGGACTAAAATGAAAACCGAT
Organism: Hoylesella saccharolytica JCM 17484; assembly: GCF_000614205.1. Taxonomy (GTDB): domain Bacteria; phylum Bacteroidota; class Bacteroidia; order Bacteroidales; family Bacteroidaceae; genus Prevotella; species Prevotella saccharolytica. The sequence continues at coordinate 18,442 of NZ_BAKN01000028.1, read as the reverse complement.
TTCCTTGCCTACTTCCTAAAGATGTGCTGAAAGAAAGATCAGAAGTGGCGCATCGTCTATCAACATTTCTATGACTATGTGCAAGGACATTGCACCTTCGGAGATGTGACAATAGAACTCTGTCAAGGCTTTCGAGAGTATCTCCTCAATGCCAAGCAACTCAAACGAAAAGGGAATGTGTCCGTTAATTCGGCATCAGGCTACTTCTCTACCTTTCGGGGATTGCTAAAGATTGCCTACCGAGACAAATGGCTAAGAGAGAATATCAATGATTTCTTGGACAAGCTAGAGGCTAAGGAGGTCAAGAAAGAGTATTTGACACTTGATGAAGTGAAGATACTCGCTCAGACGCCCTGTGAGCATGATGTTCTGAAAAGAGCATCTCTCTTCTCTTGCCTTACGGGGCTACGCATCAGCGATATTCTCAATCTCCGTTGGGAGGATTTCACTCTTGCTCCTGACCAAGGTTATTGCATCCGCATCAGGACACAGAAAACCTCTACCGAAGCTACTCTCCCAATCAGCTACGAAGCCTATGAATTGTGTGGCGAACCAAGTTTGGGCAAAGTCTTTAGAGGTTTACAACGAAGTATGATAAACTATCCGCTGAAGAAATGGATCAAGCAAGCAGGTATCACGAAGCATATTACCTTTCACTGCTTTCGCCATTCTTATGCTGTGATACAATTTCATTAGGTACAGACATCTACACGGTGTCCAAGATGCTAACGCATAAGAACGTCTCCACGACGCAAATTTATGCTGACCTTGTGAACTCGAAAAAGCGTGAAACAGCTGAGAAGATTTCTCTAAAGTGAAACTTGTATTTACTTCCTTTTCCCTATGCTTCCCGCTATTTCCCTAAGTAATGAATGGTGATGAATACTTGTCTATGTTTGCATCAAAGCATAGATAAGTATGAAGCCATCAAGCACTAACGATAACTATATTCCTCAAACAATCACCCTCGGGTGTATTGTCCTGTTTTCCCTTGCCGTTCGTTCCACTACTTTGAGTTGTGGAGCAGACGGCTTTACTGCGTTCTGCGTTTTCCTTATTTGTTCCGTTGTCTTCTTTTTGCTCTTTCTGGCGGTACAATCATTGTTAGAAGATTTCTTCTGGCATATCTTCAAATCTAAAGAGAGAGCGGTCATCGAACCTCCGAAGACAATTATTCCCTCTCCATTGCCCTCCAACTATGAACAGTTCCGTCAAGAGGCTTTTCAAGTAAAGGCAAGAGAAGAGCAAAAGAAAATGGAAGTCGTCACCTCCTACACCCAAAGAACACTTGCAGCCTATATGAGTGAGGAAGAGCTGACAAAACTTTGCGAACAGATCACTCGCTATCTATCCTCTGGATGGAGTATCGAGAGTAGCCAAGATATCAAAGTATCTCCCCATCTCAAAAGCATTGACCTAATGCACTTCGGATGGAACATATCTCGTCCTTTCGGGAAGAAAAGAGAAGATATAGCCTTTTTTCTCAAACACACTTTTGCCCATACCTTGAGAGATGTCGAGGTGAGTTCTATCCAACGAAAGCTCACCAATACAGAGGGGAAATACCTTATCCCTCTCTGTAAAGACCTTGTCATTGATGAGCATTCAACCCTATTAGAAAGTTATCCAAAAGTTACTTGAAGGAGTTGTAGCGCCCCGAGAGAACACCGATTTCCTTTGCTCGCAAATAATCAGAAACCCGCAGCAACCTGCACAAATTTATTTGCGAACATGGACAAAGAAATTATATTCGACAAGTTACCCGAAGCGGTAACGTATCTGACCGAACAGGTCTCTGCTATCAAAGAGATGGTCTCGGCATTGCGTCCCCCTATACCTGAAGAGAAGTCTCTCATCGGTATAGATGAAGCGTGCGAAGTCATTCAAAAAGCAAAACCTACCATCTATGCTCTCGTCCGTAAGGGGATTATCCCTGCTTACAAACGAGGTAAGAAGCTCTATTTCTATAAAGAAGAGCTACTGCAATGGGTAGAAAGCGGACGTAAAGGCATCACTTATACGCCCTCCTCAGAGGATCAATTATCCTCCATAAGAGCAGGCATTCGACACAAGCCTAAATCATTCAAAGGATAATGGGCTATGGGAGAACAAACAATCGTGCCAGAAGTCCTGCTGGATAAAGCCATCGAATTGGGATTGTCATTCTCAGACTCTGCTTTTCCCATTGGTATCTTTCCCTCTGAGATACGAAACATCATTGCTGAAGTCCACGAGTGTCAAGGCTTTCCTATCGACTATATCGCATCGGCAATGCTGGTGGCTATCGCTGTAGGCATCGGGAATACGCACCTTGTCCAGCTCAAACGAGGTTGGCAAGAGAGTGCAATGCTTTATGTAGCATTAGTTGGACGCCCTGGCACGAACAAAAGTCATCCGCTTAGCTTTGCGATGAAGCCTTTTCTTGATTTTGACTATCAAGAGAATAAACTCTACGAACAAGCCTACTCTGAGTACGAAAATGTTGTACGGATGAGCCGTAAGGAGCGTATAGAGGCTGGTCATTCAGAGCAACCTACAGAACCGATACGAAGAAGATTTATCGTCTCCGATATCACACCCGAAGGTTTGAGTTTTATCCATGCTCAGAATAAGCGAGGTCTTTGCTTGTGGACGGATGAACTCTCGGCTTGGTTCAAGAACTTCAATCGCTACAATAGCAGTTCCGAGGAGCAGTTTTGGATCTCTGTGTTCAGTGCCAAGCAACCATCAGTGATCGCAAGGGAAATCGGAGTTCCATCTTTATCAAGCGTCCCTTTATCTCTGTTGTAGGCACCATCCAAAAGAAGATCCTCGGAGAGCTATCCAAAGGAGAACGCTCCAGTAACGGCTTTATAGATCGTATTCTTTTTGTGATGCCCAACCTACAGCAGAAAGCACGATGGAGCAAAACAGAACTTCCCGAAAGCACTGAAGGACGATGGGCGAGTATCATTCAGCAACTTATTGAGATGCCTTGCTCCAAAGACGAAGAGGGCGAACTACTTCCTGAGATTATCCCTTTTGCCGAAGATGCTAAAGCTAGACTTTATACGTGGCAAGAGGAGCATGCCAAGCTTTGCGATACCGAACCCAACGAAACTCTCGTCGGAGTCTACTGTAAGTTGGAAGTGTATGTCATTCGCTTTTGTCTCATCATCCAAATGGCTCGTTGGGCGTGTTCCGAGGGAGATAAAAACGAGATTGACCTTGTTTCTGTGGAACGAGCCGTCACTCTTACCGAATATTTTCGCCAGTCGGCACAGCAAGTGCACTCGGAGATTGCTGGTGTTCAGCTCACTCAGCAACAGCAGCAACTCCTTTCCGAATTGCCAGCATCTTTTCAGACAGCCGAAGCCCTGAGTATTGCGGAACAATTGGGGATGAAAGAGAGGGCTTTTAAGGATTTTCTCAGTCGCAATATCGGACACCTATTTGCTAGGGAACGACACGGACTTTACCATAAACTCAATGTTTAACCCAGCGCACTTTCTGCATTATCAGCATTTCTATATCCCTTATTAACCTGAAAGTGTACAAAATGCAGATAGTGTGCTATTCAAATCAAATTTATCAATGAGCAATTATAGATTCAAATTAGAACCATACAAAGGGGTGCGTACACGTCACACCTGCCCAGCCTGCGAACGTCCCAGATGTTTCGCTCGCTACATAGACACAGAGGAAAAAATCGAGTTCCCTGACAACGTCGGACGTTGCGATCACGAACTACGTTGTGGCTACCACTTTACACCCAAAGATTACTTTGCCGAGCATCCATTAGCAAAAGAAGAGTTGTATTCGTCTGATAGTACCGACTACAAACCGACACCAATCATTCTACCGCCATCCTTCATCGAGAAAGCAACGATGAAGCAGACCTTGAGAGGATATAAGCAGAACAACCTCTATTGCTTTCTTTCCGAACAACTTGGAGAGGACGAAGCACTCCAATTGGTACATCGTTATCACGTTGGTACATCTAAACATTGGGAAGGGGCAACCGTATTCTGGCAGATAGACACTATCGGAAGAGTCAGAACAGGCAAGATTATGCTCTACAATCCTGAGACTGCCAAGCGAGTAAAGCAGCCATTCAACCATATCACATGGGTACATAGTTTGCTCAAACGCCCAAACTACAACCTTAGTCAATGCTTTTTCGGAGAGCATCTTCTTGATGCCGACAAGCATAAACCAATCGCTCTGGTTGAGAGCGAAAAGACGGCACTCATTGCCTCTCATTATCTACCTCAATATCTGTGGTTGGCAACTGGCGGAAAGCACGGATGTTTCAAAAGCAGCAATCTCGTTCCTCTCTTCGGACGTCAAGTAGTTCTCTTTCCCGACCTCGGAGCAACGGACTATTGGCAGGAGAAACTAAAGATGATGCAGAGCCTCGGAATGGAGGTGCAGCTCTTCGATTATTTGGAGAAACACGCTCCTCTTCAAGACCAGCAAGCTGGCTACGATATTGCGGATTACCTCCTCCAAATCAAAACACAAACGAGTGTGCTGAAAGACCTCATTCAGCAAAATCCCAACCTCCAACTTCTGATCGATAAACTCGGACTTCGGGTCGTAAAAGAGCAAAGATTGGCACAACCTCTTCCACAGAAGAGAAGACTGCATAGGTAGAGAAGCTAGTTTGTGTTTTGGGTAACCCAAAACCTCCTCAACGCCCATCAAACAGGGCGAAATAATCCCGATGGTCTCATCAATAAAACGAAAGGAACAATGACAACAGAAGACAAAAAGAAAGGGGGACGCCCCACTAAAAAACTATCCGAGAAGAGAAGCTACTCCGTCCTACTCAAACTGAATACGATGGAGTACTTCACCCTCAAAAGTAAAGCCTCAGAGGCAGGTATCAATAAGAATGAATTTCTGAGAATGCTCATCTCTGAGAGTTTCATCAAGCCAAGAGTTACTCCTGAACAGATGCAAGAGATACGCCAGCTCTCGGGAATAGCAAACAACATCAACCAAATAGCTCATCGCCTTCACACTTTTGGCATCTCCACCATACCAACCGAACTACGAATGCTCAAACTTATAGTCGATGAACAACTCAAAGCTCTGAAATCATGATAGCCAAGATAATCAAAGGAACATCCTTTTCTGGAGTGCTTGCCTATATCCTTGGGAAGCAAGAAGGAAAAGCGAGAGTTCTCTATGCAGAAGGGGTTAGGAGAGATGTTTCGCCTCACGAGATAGCCAACGACTTTGCACTACAAGCCTCAATGCGTCCTAATGTAAAGAAGCCTGTCTGTTATACCATCTTGAGTTTCTCGGCTGAAGATGCTGAGCGACTGAACGACCAGACGATGAATAACTTGGCACTACAATACTTGCAGAAGATGGGCTATGGAGATACGCAATACCTCATTGTACGCCATCTCGACAGAGAGCATCCCCACGTACACATCTGCATCAATCGTATAGACAACAACGGAAAAACAATTTCCGACAGCAACGAAAAGTACCACTCAACAAAGGTCTGCAAAGAACTCACCGAAGCTAACCAGCTGAAATGGGGAGAAGGGAAAGAGGCCGTAAAACGTAATCGGCTTCGAGGAAATGATCGACTTAGGTATGAAATCTTCGATACTATCAAAGCCGTATTGCCTCGATGCCAGAATTGGGATGAACTCTCTTCAGCTCTGAGACGCCAAGGGATAGACATACAATTCAAGACAAAAGGACAGACCGATCAGGTAGGGGGCGTACTCTTCAGCAAAGATGGCGTAAGTTTTAGCGGTTCACACATCGACCGCTCGTGTAGCTACTCCAAACTCTCCATTGTTTTAGAACAGAATGCAGCGCAAGCTCTTTCTTCGCCACTCGTCTCCTCTGAAACTGAAAGTTTTATCGGAGAGCTGGGCAAAGCCATAGAAGACCTTGGCGAGGGGCTGTTCGATAGCAATGCGCCTGCCGTAGATGTCGCAGAACTCGTATTCCAACGTAAACTAAGAAATCAAGCTAATAAGAAACTAAAATGTAGAAGATAATGAACGACCAAATGAACATCCTCCTCGAAGTACTCGAGGAAATCAAACAACAGAACAGAGAACTCAAAACGAGTGTCTCCAACCTCGCATCTCAGCCTATCCCAACAACTACAACATCAGAGGAAAATGGTATCTCTCTTACAGATGTAGCACGCCTTATTGGGCAAAAGATTGAGATAGATGGCAAATTCAAGAGTGAACTGACAGATGTCGCTATCGTCCTTGGCAAACGAATCCGAGAAATCAAAGATGGCATCACAAAGACCCAAGAGAAGCAAACCGAAAACATAGCCTCTCTATCCGAGAAAATCCAAGAAACTCAATCTCCTCCAGAGGTAAAGAAGTACTACCTCTTTGATGTCAAACGCTGGATGGAGTGGCTCATCTGGGGAATATCTCTTGTACTCCTCGCCTGTACTATCGGTTGGGCAGTGTATCTTCGCAATGCCAATCAGAACCTCGAAAACTACGCCCTTCGCTACCGCATCTTACGTATGGAGCAAGGCTACAATAATCCCACAATCTCCCATCTCGACAGCCTCTTCTCTTCCGAAGCTCTTCCGACTCCATTCGCGAACTACGCCACCAAATCATCAACTATGAACTCGCAATCCAACGCCAAGCAGAGCTCGCCCTTCGAGAGCGACAACTCTCGCAAGAACAAGCGGAAGTTCAAAAGGCATTAGCGAAATAAAAATAACTTCTTTCTCCATCAAATATTTGTCGAAGAGGGAGAGCTAATTAGAAAAGAAAAAATGTGACACATAAGCAAGGATAAAGGAAGTCCTCACTCACAAGTTATTGTTCGGTAAGTGAGGACTTTATTATTTGCACCCCCAAAAACACTCATCAAGTCAATTAAAAGCCTTTTATTTTACTACCAATGCAGAGATATGTACATTTAGATAAAATAGCGATAGTCATAAGTCGTACCGTTATAGTTTCTCAATAAGTTCCCAACTTGAGCAAGTGTATTTGAAGTGTCTATGGTTGCTGGTAACTTGGTATAGAAATTAAATGAGTTCCAATTCATTTTGGTAAACCCTATAATTTCCTTTGCTATTGTCTGTAAATCTCCATTTCCGTAGTATTTAGTTATCTTTAATGGAGAGGGGATGCAACGCCCTCCTTGGTAATATCTTCGTTTATCTCTTATTGATTGAACTACGCCATGAGTCCATAGCAAGGCGTTTCGTGAGGATAATTTTATGCATGTTCCTCTATTTACGGGATATCCATCGGTATTTAATTGCCCAAAAGAAACAACCTGTGCAATAAACTTAATATTGCGTTCTTGCGTAATAGTAATTAGATCAACTTCAGTTATTCCAGCTCGTTTTAAAGCACTTGTAATGCCCTCTATTTCCTCTTCTCTGAAAGGCGTGCGTTTATGAATTACAACTCTTTGAGGCAATTTCTCCATCGCGCTTTGGAATAGATTCAATATATCCATTCCAAACTTAAAAGCCTCTTCAAAACTCAAAAACGGATTTCTCTTCTTGTCAAATTGAGGATGTTCCACTTTTGATAATTTATATTTCAAACCTTGTCCTTGAGCATTGTATATATGGCTACATCCCAAAACAATCTCAGTTCTCCCCTTCGCTTGCTTCTTAACGCTATAACCAATTCCTGCGTAAGCTGTATTAGGATTTAAGTCTGCGAGTGTCCAAGGAGTTCTTAATGTTTTGACAAATAAAGCCAACGATAACCACCATGAGATTTCGCACATCATTGTATTACAAACTGTTTTTTCTTCTATAAGTTGAGTTGTAAAACGATTCTGGCTGCAAATGCCTTGATGTAATTGTGTAAATCAAAAAACTCTCCATTGTGTTTGAAATTTCTGTAGTTACTCCATATGGTAGGTATAAAAATATTCACTACAATTCCAGGATATTGCTCTGAAAGTTTCTTTGCTTCCATGCAAATATTTCTTGCCAATTCCTCTGCATTTTGAGGATTATCACCTATTGAGACCCATCGATCTGCATTAATATCAGGAATATCAAGTCGACAATTATATATACTATTGAATCCTATGTAGTTGTGTATGTAATCAGAAGATTTTGGAGCCGGTATTTTGGTATTTAATCTCTTAAGGAATTCACTAAACATTAAGGAATACGAAGTAGGACACACAATACCTAAGCAAACATCTTGAGGAAATTTGTCATAATAATCTGCATCAAAAGGCTTATGATTAGATAGTCCTCGCATAGGATTAACATCATAAAATGGTCTACTTATAATTGAATTGATAAACTCCAGTTGAGGCTCTTCAATCTGCATTCCATAGTATATGGTCTGTTTAGTGTTATATGCATCAGGAGTATAAGATTTTTCAATATCTTTCCCATAATTACACACTTCCGCAAACCCTCTATTAGAGGAAATGAAAAATTTCAAATCATTATTGGATTGCAAAGGAATATCGAATACTAACTTATTTCCCCTAAAAAGAATGTTACACCATTCCTGAATTTTCTCTTCGTACTCTTTATTTCTCATTTTATCCAAATACCTACGATTATACTCTTGTTTCTTCTCTTTTTCAATCGGGGAACTTGATTCTATGTGTAGTGATGGAGTTATTGATATAAGAGCATAATTTGCCTGCGGAATAAATGAAAGTCCACATTCGATAGCTTCATGTACAGTTTTACCTAGCTCTGTATAGAAAGCTTCTTTCTTCCATATAATCCCATGTCTATAATTAATCCCCAAATTTCGAATTTGAGAAAAACCATACAATATAGCCTTGAGAAATAATTCTTTAAAACAGCCGTTTCTTTCAACTTCATTGAGAGATATTGAAGTGCGCTCTATTTCGCTAACCAAACAATCTTTAAAAACATCGTTAATAATAGAAACTGTTGAAATAGCATACACCTTATCCTGATAAGGAACAGCTATAATCTCTCGTTCCTTGATTCTCTCCCTAAGAAAGCCCCATCTATCCGCAGTATCATTGTAAGATATTTGGAATTGAAATAACTCTTTAGGGAGGACAATCGGCAATAGATTACTTTTTAGATATCTCTTATTTTGGCTTTTCTGTATCTCGAAAGGGGTTATTTGTTCTGGCTCTACTATTTTGAGTATCTCATTGATCTCCCTTTGTTTTGCAACGTCCTCGCTAAAACAATATTTTACAAGAGACAGCATGGTATTATCAAAGCCACTTGTGTCAACATAATATGCAGATCTACCAGCAGCCCGAACTCTCTGTATTAAGTTTTGAACTTCTATCGTTATTGTTTCTCCCATTCCACACCAATACAATCGTCCTCCTCCTTTTTTCGAAAATGCTTGTACTAAAGCATCCATAAGAGAGTTATCCCTGCCGCTATATCCCATGACAATCAGATTCTTATCAACGAAATAGCGACACATCGCAGATACAAATTCTGTGTGTTGTGAGTCTAATTCATTTGCAGTATTCTTTATGGTGCTGAATTTGTAGTCCCCATGCAGTGCTATATACAATAGTTCATTGACACTCTCTGCTCTGTATATACGATCAACACAGTCAAGATTGATGGCAATAGGGGTTATGTTGGCTTGTTGTGTAGCTCTTTCTACAAGACCATCAAAATTTGTACTCCAGACAGATTTTACGACTCCATATTTATTCAATAAACACAGAAGTTTATATCCAATATATGGACTTTTCCCTTGAAATAGATTCTGAAAATATTTTATCCGATCAGCTTCTATCGGATATGCTGCTTGAGCGTAAAATGAGTATTCTTGATGAGCTTCTATCTGTGAAAATTTGGGCTGATTATCTAGCCACTTTTGGATAATACTTTTACTTGCATCGGATTTTTTTGGATCAACTAAGGCAACCCTTTGAGAACCTGAATTCGTTTGATATATAGAGTATTTCCAGTCCCAAATACAATCATTCGCAGATTGAATTCCCGATGAAATAGATGCTCCTGCACCCAATAAAACACTAAAGGAGCTATCGACATTCTGCTTGATGGAACGTAAGAAAGCATCAAAATCTAAATACAAATAAGATTTATCTATCATAATTGTGTATTTTTAAGTATAGCGAGTATGTCAATTGTTTATGTCTATTATTTGCATTAAGACGTCTGAAATGATTACTCACGAATAAATTAACATGGGTCATCTCCCATATTCCTTGAAGTGCTCCACCTGCTCCATCACTTGGTCGATAACCTCGTCATTGTACTGAGGTGGATAACCATTTTGGTGGAGACAAATGAATATCTTGTTGTTGAGGTCTGCACGGATATTACTATTATTGAGCCAGTCGGTAAAAGAGGATTGGATGTCTATCAGTTCTTTAATCTTCTTAGCCAATATCTTACACTTGTCGTTGAAGATAAAGCCGTTCTCCTCTTTATCCTCTCCGTACTCGAAGTTGTACTTATCTCGCAAGTGCATTAAAATATCATAGAACGCCTTTTCCTCAAAGGTTAAACCCAGATGCCGAAAGCTCTCTCGATCCTTACCAAGCTGTTCTAGTAGTTCCAGAGCCTGTTTCGTTGCCTCTTCCATAATCTTTGAAACTGCTGTTGCTTGTGTCTGCGAGGCTTCTTCTGCCGAAAGAGCTGATCGACGTTCGTGATATTTGTCCAGTGTTTCCTTTAGTAGCGCCTCATACTTCTCTGCTGCGATTTTATTGGTATTCTTATACTCTCTAATGGCTTTGCGGAGCTATTTACCAATACTTCCAACTTAGTCGCAGGTAGTTTTATACCCTCGAGTTGTGCTACAAACTCAGGACTAAAAATCTGTTCCTCCACATCGGTATCAAGAATACTGACCACAGAGTTACACACCAGTGCTTCCCTCACCATCTTCTCCACGGCTCTATTCATACTCTCAGCATCGTGCTTGTCACTAGAAGTCTTACGAATATAAGAAGCTACCGCCATAAAGCATTGCGAGAGCGAAAGCAATTCGTGGTTAAGGACAGCTGATGGCTGACAGATATCATACGCCACTCGAAGGCGTTTGATATGAGCTAAGAAATAACTTTGAGCGCTGACGGCTTTTGGAGGACGATTGCCTTGGTCTTTGTTCCATTCAGACGTTTGCGATTGGATATAATTGGCAGCTTCGGAAAGGCATTCCAGTCGCTCCAATGGCTTTGTATTCTTGTCGATGAAAGGAGTGAGATCAAAGCCCACAAAGAGCTTCTTAATGAGGTCAATCTCTACGATGAGAGCGTCCAATGCCTGCTGTACATCATCCTCACTTGGTCCAAAGTCCTCTCCGCCAAATCGACTCATTGCCTCCATCATATTCTTTCGGATACCGATATAGTCTACGACGTACCCAAACTCCTTGCCTGCAAATTTACGGTTCACACGACTAATGGTCTGTATAAGCGTTTGTTTCTGCAATGGCTTATCGTTGTATAGATAGGTTAGGCAGGGGACATCAAAGCCGGTGATCCACATGTCGACGACGATGACGACACGGAAGTTGGACTGCTCCATCTTGAACGCATCGTCAAGCAACTTTGTCCGACTTCTATCACCCAGATAGTCATACATCTCTTTCGGGTCATCCTTTCCACGTGTTGCCACCATAGCAATGGTCGGCATTTTGGGGAGACTTCGTAGCTCTTTATCACTCAGTAGCGTATCATCAGGAGACTTTCGCTCAACGAACCAGTCTGGATATAAGGACTCAAACTTCTTCAACAGGTTGTATGCTATAGATCTTTTGCTACACACAATCATAGCCTTTTGGGGTACATCCGCCTTGTTGTTACAGGCCTGAGTATAGTGATCTGCTATATCCTTGGCAAGTCGCTCTAGTCGCTCATCATCCCCCAAGATAACCTCCATAGCACTCATTGCTCTCTTGCTGGTCGCAATATCAGCCTCTGTCGCTCCCTCCTCTGCACACTGATTGTAGTAGCGGTCTATTTCTTCGACTTTAGCTGTGTCGAGTGTAACCTTAGCGATGCGCGGGATATACTTCAAGCCTACGGTTATGCCATCATCTACAGCCTGCTTCATCGTATAGCTATCGACAATACCACCAAAGACCTGTATCGTTTCATCTATCGGCGTACCAGTAAAGCCGACAAAAGTAGCGTTGGGGAAGGCGGTACGCAAGTGCTCGGCATAAGGCTTCGTGACGAAAGCTCCTATTTGCTCAGCCTCTTTGAGTGATGATTCCTCCTTGGCCGACTGCCTAACCTTGAGTTGAGTGTTGAGCCGTACTTGGCTACGATGAGCTTCGTCGGAAAAGCAAATAATGTTGTGCCGTGTATTGAGCAGCCCTATCTCCTCACAAAACTTCTGGATGGTACAGATAAAGAATCCGCCCGACTGGCGAAGAGACATTTCAGTTTTTAAGTTCTCTCGGTCAGTGATGATCTTGGCAGCTCCTATCGAGAGAAAATCTTCGGATCGTAAAAATAGTTTGCCCGCTTGGGACTGCAAATCCTCACGGTCTACTATCATCACAATGGTAGGAGAACCAAGTTCGGGACAACGCAAGGAGAGTTGGCGAGCCAAAAACATCATGGTATAGGTCTTGCCACACCCCGTAGCCCCGAAGTAAGTACCTCCCTTGTTATCCTGTCTCTCAAATGCTTGGACTACACTCTCTCGAAGCATACGAGTCGCAAAGAATTGAGGGTAGCGACAGACGACTTCTTCTTGCTTCGGATGTACTTCGTCTGGGAAGTAGATATAATCACGCACGATCTCCAAAAAGCGCACAGGGGCATACACTCCCGATACGATTGTACGTACTTGGTCCAAACCTTTCTCTGCTACCTTATCTTCGTTATTGACTTTCTTCCAAGCATAATAATGCTCATAGGGCGTATAGGTCGTACCCAGTTTGGTATTGTTGGCGGTTGCATCACTGATACATGAGAGGGGACAGTAGCGTAGTAGATGCGGTATGTCCCTCATATAGCGAGTATGGATTTGCTGATAGGCATCTGCTATGGTTGCCGTGGCATCCGTAGGGTTCTTTAGCTCAAAGATACAGAGGGGGATACCATTGACGAAGAGTAGCACATCTGGGATACGCCTATCTCCTTGCATCCCATAGCCCACTTCGTATTGATTGACACAACGGAAGCGATTGTCCGAAGGGGTATCGAAATCAATATACTCTATATCGAAAATCTCGCCATCGGAGTGACGAGTATAGCGATAGCCATCTCGTAGTAGACGATACGTATTGCGAAGTACATCAAAGTGAGTCTGTCCCCCTGTATGTTGTAGGTGGCTGACAATTTCGTCCAAGTCATTAGCCTCCAATGCTGGATAGCGCTCTTGGAGATACTGGCGTAGGTCTCTGTAGATGAGAATATCTCTATTGTTACGTCTTATATTACCTCCATGAGTGTAATCCCACCCCTCTTGCTGCAGCAAGTCTATGAGGGCTTCCTCATATTCACTTTCATAAAACTTCATCTTCGTCCCTTTTTAGTTATGTTCGGCGTACTGTATCAGTGCCGGACATAGGGTTTGTAATTGCGCTCGAGCTTCGCTTGCTATCTTTTTAGCTTCCTCAATACAGTGGTAGAGATTAACTATTGACTGCTGTACCTCAAGAGGAGGCAAGGGGACGTGGACTCGACAAAGTTCCTCCCAGTCGAAAAACTCATGTGCACTCCCTTTAGACATATAACGAGCATAACGATCAAATTCGGGACGAGAAAACCAGAGCCAAAGAAAATTCGGATTAAGTAGTTCCTCTTGTTTTATACGGAAAACACAATACGCTGATGATATCGTACAATCCTCTCCAATGCGATAAGCTATAGAAATTTTTTCTCCATTGCGAGTGGTTGCACGATTATAAGCAAAATATCCTTTGCGAACAATTTTATCAGATTTAGAATTTGCAGATACCTGCTTTGGCTCTTGGAACACTTTTGTATTGGCGATACCTTGTGAAAGAGTAACCAACAAGTCCAAGTTTCTTTCATCCTCCTCCTCGATGTACTTACCGAGTTCAACTGATGGGTATTTCTTTTGGCAATCTACGATAAACGCTTGGCAGGCTTTGGACAATGGGGCTATTAAGGCCTCATTCTCTTCGGCTAAACGCTGTAGTCCAGTGTAAGTATTGACTAACTCTTGTTGTACTTCAATTGATGGCAAGGGGATACGAATATCACAAAATCGATCCCAATCAAGATTAGAACGAATACTTCCATCACTAAGAAATGCGCCATACCGATCCATTTCCTTGCGCTTAAAGAATATAAATAGATATTCAGGAAGCAACTTACTCTCATCCTTCATTCTGAAAGTTGTATATGCTGGCGATATTAACACTGGATTTTTGTCTTCTCTCAGAGCCAAGCGGATACATTGATCTCGTCCAGTTTGCATTCCACTAAAAACAAATACCCCCTGACCTACAACTTTGTACTTGGAATTGTCTAATTGGTTCGTATCAGCAACAGTTGGCATAAACGTCTTTTCCTTATTAATTCCATAAAAAGGAAGTGGTAGTCCTTCGAGATTACGTTCGTCGCACTCTTCGATATAGTCACCGAGCCTGATCCACGGAGTTGTTTTATTCTTCGCAGTCATAGCCTAATTGTTTAAGTGCTTGGCGCAACATCTTGTCATTCTCTGTTTGTCGCTTGAGTAAATCTGACACAGTGTTAGCTGTTGCAGTGAGTACTTGGTGGTAATCAATCTGGCTATCCCTATCTATAAACTCGATATAACGACTGGGAACCAGCGTGAAGTCATTGACTCTCAGTTCGTCTATACCTACAGACCGATAGAGTTCGGGCTCAGCATATTGCGTACCGTCCGTGCCCTCTCTCTGCCAACGAAAATAGATGTCAGATGCTCGTCGTACTTGGTCTGAGTGTAACTCTACTTTCTTCTTTTGCTCGCCTTTGACGGCATTGGTTGTCCATTGACGCAAGTCCATGAATAGGATTTCGCCCGAGCGATTGCGTAACCTGCGACCATGATGGGTGCCACCTCTCTTGTTTTGGTTGAGTATCCAGAGGGTAACAGATATATCTGTAGCGTAGAATAGTTCTCGGGGAAGTACGATGATGGCTTCCACTTTGTCCCCTTCGATAAGTTTGCGACGTATCTCACTGGCATCACTGTCCCCCAGTGCGCCATTGGCAAGGAGGAAGCCTGCGACGCCACGCCCCGCTTTGAGCTTCGAGAGGATATGCAGTATCCACGCATAGTTGGCATTGCTCTCTGGTGGCACACCATAGTCTGCCCAGCGAGGGTCGGTGCTGAGTGCCGTGTCGTACCACCGCTTGAGATTAAAGGGAGGATTAGCCATAATGTAATCAAAGGTGAGTCCTTTGTGTAGGTCGTTGGTGAAGGAGGAGGCATTCCGCTCGCCTAAGTGGTGCGAAATACCTCGCACCGCTAAGTTCATCTTAGCCAAACGATAGGTCGCAGGGTCATTCTCTTGACCATATACATTGATTTGAGCGATGTCGCCATCCTTTTCCTCTACATACTTGGCACACTGCACAAACATACCACCCGAGCCACAGCAGGGGTCGTAGAGTGTACCATCATAAGGCTCTATAAAGGCAGCTATCAGCTCTACAATATCGTGAGGAGTATAGAACTCGCCCTCCTCTTTAGAGGCATTGACAGCAAAAGACTTGAGGAAGTATTCATAGACTCGTCCAATGAGATCCTTCTGCTCACCAAAGACCTTGTGCGAAATCTTATTGACCTCATCCACCACCTTTTTGATGACACTTTTCTCCAGATTTATAGCAGTAAATAGACCTAAGCGCACACACCCTTTGAGAGTATCGCCACTTTCCTCCAGACATTGGAGTGCATCGTCCAGTGTACTATTTAACTTTTCACTCGGAGTCTCCAAGAATAGACTCCATCGAGCCTTCTCAGGAACAAATGCAGTTCCTCCGTATGCTCGAGGGTTATTGAGGCGCATTGAGATGATAGCTTCGTCAGTGATTCCACTCTCGATGAAACTCTGGCGCAATGTCTCCTGAGCATCCTCAAACTTCTCCCCGATGAAGCGGAGGAATACCAGAGTCAAAAGTAAATCTCTCTTGTCATTGAGGGTTGCATTACTACGGAGGTAGTCTCGACAGTTGAATAGTATAGTTTCGAGATTTAATGTCTCTTCCTTTTTCTTTTTAGCCATTCTTTATATGCTTAGATTGAATGTTTCAAATCTATATTTCATTAATGCAACATACTGTTCCTGCATCCCCTTTGGTAAGAAGCTCTGGTGGATGCAGGCTTCCCATTCGGGGAGGAGGCGCTCAAAGCGAGCGAAGATGTTGTCGCACACTTTCTCATCTAGTCCTGAGGCTGTCATAGCTTCGAGGAAGTGTTGGCGAGTGAGTTTGCGCTTTTTGCCACAGAGCGTCAGTGCAAGTTCTTCCGTATCCTCAGGAATAGCAAGTGCCGTAGACAGCAGATCATAGGCGGGTGTTAGTTGGTATTCGTTGCCTATTGGCGCATAGAGCGAGTAATTCTTGAGGTGCATATCCGCATTACCTATCAGCCACGAAAAGAGTACCTGCTCCCAATACTTGACAAGATCAAGCTTCGGCACAGAACTATACTTGGTGATGAGCTTGGCCATCTGCTCGTGTGAGCCTTTGTACTTATACTCGGTCAGACGCTCTGAAAGCTGACACATATCTTCCATTGGGAGTTTTTCGCCCAGCTCTGTTCGGTCTATGCGACGAGTGATATAGCATAGCTCACCATCGCTAAATCGCATCAGTCCATGAGGAACTGTTTCAATCTTGGCAATCTCGGCAAGGTGCATCGACACATCTTCCAACTCGGGGAGATGCGGATAACGCTCTGTTTGAGGTTTAAGAATAAACCGACCCCACAAACCCACAATGGTAAATCGCTTGGGAGAATTGCTCATCTGATCAAAGTCGAGAGACAGCTTGGGTTGTACTCCTGTCACTGTGGTTTGAGAACGAACAACCTCGTCAGCCAACGCTCGTACTTCGTTACTTCTATAGGGCAATATCGGTGCTTGGGGCATCCCAAACAATTTGCGGCAACACTTGGCATGGTAATCCACCTCTCCATCAACCAAAGGTTCGTAGCAATATAGGCATCTATTCGTCATCTTCAGTCGTATTTAGAGATTTAATACTTACCGCCCCAATACAGTCTCGGCAACAAGCCAACAATAACGCCATGCGATCCCTTGCATCTATTTTCCAATTCTTCTGAGCAATATCTAATAGCCATCCCTCAGGAATAAGTCCGTCAAAGAATGGATGAAGCGTATTACTTTGGAAAGGTTCTTCTCGCAAAGGCATCGTTAGGCTTATTCCTTGAGCTTCGGGCATAGTCAGATAGTCCTTGTCGTAAGCAAAGGAATAGCCCTCATCACTTTCTGTGAGAATACCTGCCTTGAGCCTCTTCCAATAAACAATTGCCTGCTTCATACTTCATCTCCTTCTCGTTTCATTGGCACAGGACCGCACTCCGAACCGAAGAGTTCAAAAACTTTATTGACCTTATCGAGGCGGAGCGTGGTCTTGCCTTGCTCTAGTTCACGCACAAAGCGTAGCCCCACTCCTGCTTTCTCAGAGAGGTCTACTTGTGTCAGTTTATATTTCTTGCGCATCTCCTTCACATACTGCGCTATGATTGTCCTCGCTACCATCTTACATCAATTGCTTGAAGTTCCACACTCAAGGCATATCATTGTGCACTGCACACTCCGCTCAAGCCATTATATACCTTATCAGTGGCAAATATAAGAAATATAAATCGATTATACCCCTTTTCGGGGATATTATTTTCAGTAAAAGAAGAAATTATACCCAATAGGGAGTGCTATGATATTTTCCCTGCGTCATTTTGCTTTGATATGCTCCGAAATGGGTACTTTTGTAGTGAGCAAGTGTGCTAAAAACAAATGGGAGGTATTGTAATTAGCTGATTAATAGACAATACTGACAAAAAGAAGATTGAAAGATTGAGAACAAAGCTATGCGGTACAAGTAGGTAACCACTTATAAAACAGTTAGATAAAACTGATTTTTCATTTATTTTAGGGTGCCTTGTACCGATTAAATGGCTAATCGCCTAAGTGATAGAAAGGTAATGATGCTGCATCGGCAAATGAGACCTTATTAGCAACTCTGAACAACTTGGAGAAATTTAGACTAAGTCCCTATAAGTGATGGACTTTTTCTATTTTAGTACATCAAGTTGTATATTTGTTAGTTACAGTTTTTCCAGTTATTTTTGCACTGTATTTCTACCGCGAGTGTAAATGCAAATCGTGCAAATGTCATTCGTTGTCACTATTGAGACACCATGAGATACCTACCTCGGTGTCATCAAGTGTCGCGATTGAGACACATTGAGACAGCATGGGACACATTCATACAGAATAAGCGACTTTTTATGGGAGAATCGCACCAAGAATGCATAGATATATTTAACGTGAGTTCG
>NZ_BAKN01000029.1 GCF_000614205.1 Hoylesella saccharolytica JCM 17484 | reverse complement strand
CTTTTTTTCAGGGCACCGACACTCAGCGGAGCAAAAAAACTTTTTTTCAGGGCACCGACACTCAGCGGAGCAAAAAAAACTTTTTTTCAGGCGCCGACACTCAGCAGAGCGAAAAAAACTTTTTTCTGCCCATGCCGAATATTGCCAACACCCTGCCCGCATTCAATTGTCTGTATGCTGTTCGTAATAAGCCTTCGCCTCGATCATGGTACAGCCGCTGACCATCGACGTAAGCTGCGTGGTGCCGATAGTGGGCGTTGTCCATGCAGTGCCGAAGAGCAAATCGGCTTTGAGCACACCCTTTCGCCACAACGTTTCGGCATTGTTGTTGAAAAAGGTTGTAAACTTTTTTCGGTAACTGTCAGTGAGATTTTTGTCAAGAATCAGCTGCGTAAAATAGCGCATAAAAATACCTTTGAAAAGACCGCCATCGCCATTGCCCTCATCGCGCAATACGTTGTTACCGGTATCAATCATTGTGCCGTTGGTAATGGCATAGAAAGCAGCCTTACGGGCATCGTTCAGATATTCACCTTCGCCGGTAAGCCGGTACAGCTCGTGTGCGGCTCCGAGGAAAGTGCCCTGATTGTAACTCAGCGTCATCGTGTTAAGTTCGCCCGTATTGGCGTTGAGATGATCATAAACGGCACCTGTAGCGAGGTTGAAGAGATGTTCTTTCTCCCAGGCATAGATTTTTTTTGCCCAAACGAGATAATCCTCGTTTTTGGTTACACGATAAAGACGAGCGGCCAAGATGGCTGCGGGACCGTTAGAACAGGCATTTTTACTGAACCGATGTTTTATTGACTCCCATGCAATTCCGCCACCGCCTTGGTCGTTCCATCCCGTTTTTATCCATTCAAAAAGGTCGGTAGCCGTGTTCAGATACTGCGCTTTCTTTGTAACCTCATAGAGGCGCAACATTGTCAAGGCAATCCATTCCGAATCGTCGTAATAATTATTGCGATAGCCTCGGTTGCGCTGGTAAGGGTTTACGGCCTTAATTCCTTCATACCATTGGTCGAACATCTCGCTATATTTAGCATTGTTCGTTCGGATATAAGCATCAATAACGACGTCCATGGCATGAGCCTGCGGCCAGTAGCCGGGTGTGGTTCCGTTTTCGAATACATCGGCATCGTAGACAAAATAATGCGTATTAGGATTCCAAAAACGAGTCAGCAAAGCATCGGTTGCGCTGTCGGCGGCCGCGTTCCAATCAATGGCGTAAAGCCCTTTATTGTTATATTCATCTTCGATATTCTGGCACGAGAATAAAGAAGTCGTGCCCAAAAAGAGGAATATCAAAATCTTAAAAAACTTCTTCATAGCTATATCATCTTTATTGCGCCAATTCCACTGTATGCCTATAAACGCCCTCACCATTAAGATACACCGTAAAAGTGGTCATTTGGTTGTCAAACTTGCCATGGAGTTTCCACTTATTGTTCCACTGCGATGTCGGCCACTCTTGCATATTAAAGTAGGCAGGATCTTCATTATCGCCCGGACGACTATCGAGCGAAGGGTTGGTGGGTCCCCAGTGGCTTACCAGCCGGGTTCCGTCTCTATCATAAACCATCTCAAACTTGTATCTTTCATCGCGTCCCCAAGCTTCCTGATGAAATTCTGTTTTGCCGGTACCCTTCCAAATTCCGTTACCCTGATAGGTCAAAGCGATGTCAACCTTATTACTCGGACTGAAGAACCAACCCAAACTTACCACCTTGGCCATAGCAACGGTAGAGATGTTGAAGTCGAGATTAATTCTGTATATACCGTTTCGCTGACGGTGGCAGCTCCATCGCCGGTAGAACTTTCCTTCAGTTTCCCGCTCTCGGTATAAAACACACGAGCCTCAGTATCTTTTCCGCTAACGAAATGATACTTCTTTCCGGCCTCCAGTTTGGTAAATATCGTGAATTCTCCGCTGGCGGGCGAAGCAAAAGCCAACGCCTTCGATACATCGGTTCCACCTTCAGAACCTTCGCCCGTGATGAAAAGCTGTGCAGGAATTTCAGTAAAACCCAATAAGCGGGTAACAGTTAGCGTACGCACAACCGTAGCCCTCTGCTGCACAACACCTCGCGAAGAACGAACCGTCCAAACAAGACTTCCCTTCTCCCCGCTACCAAAGCCTGCCAACTGAGCCACCTTATCGAGCGTTTTATGACTGATGGTGGCATAAGACCGCAAACCCATGTCATCGGAAGTCTGCGAATAAACCGGCTTTGAGAAATCGCCACCTACCTTATCGAAAAGCACTTCATACTGAGGAGAAATTCCGTCTTCGGCTAATGCTGAAGCCCACTCAAAGAAAACGGAAGCGGTAGCCGATGCCTGCAGTTCAATACCAACATTATCTTTCGGCGTATAAAGTTGCTGAACAGATGTCACGTTCACATCCTTATATTCCATGTCGGATGTGCATGATGTACCCAGAATAGAGATACAAAGTACAAGAAGTGATGAAAATATTTTTGTTTTCATAATCATTTATTTTTATCGTATTGGATTTTAAATTAGTTAGAATAGCCTGAATTGTTGGGTTTAAGATGACCATTGATGTCAAGTTGCGACAGAGGTACCGACCAGAGATAATCTCTCGTCTCAAGAAACTTATAGTTGTCCAGCTTTATCAGTGAATTATTGTTACCGAAACGAGCGCCATATACAGGACCGTTAAGATATTCAGATCCGGCCTTCCAGCGTTTGATATCAAACCAACGAAGTCCCTCAAGTGCCAATTCAGATCGACGCTCACGACGCAAAAGCTGTCGCATCGTGGCCTGATCAGCAGTTGACGGATAATCTAAAGCTTTGGCAGCAGTAAAACCAGCCCGTTTGCGAATGGGACGAATGGTTTTATTCCACACATCGATGCTCATCTTGCCTTGTTCGTTCATGGCCTCAGCATACATCAGGAGCACATCAGCATAACGCATAATAATAATATTATTGGCAGCTTCTACACCTGCTTCATGCTTTGTGTCATAATACTTACGGACATAATAGCCCGTACACGATTGATTGGCGGTAGGTCCTTGATAAGCATCGGACTTATCCGCAGAATTGGGATGGATATGAATGACAACATTTGTACTGCCATCTTTCACATTTCCACTCCAGTCGTAACCATCGTATACGACTGTAGCCGTCAAACGAGGGTCACGATTAACATAAGGATTGGCGGGATTATATGTAGTCGATTCGTCAATCGTTTCGCCGTCTAAAGTCAGATAATTGTCTACAAGACTTTGTGTAGGAGCCGTACTCGACACACGTCCACCTTTTGATGGTGGACACATATCATACATTTCACCCCATGTGCGAGTCGTTGGAACATAAGCAACATCCATAATCACCTCGCTGTTGTACTCGTTATCTTGATCAAAGAGACCACTGTAATTGGGAAACAACTGATAAATACCATAATCACCACTCATCAACAGTTCGCAATATTTCTGCACATTAGCCCAGTCGCCATCATACAGATATACCCGAGCTTGAAGCATCAAATCCGCAGCCTGACTAATTTTACCATTTGCAGAAGCATCCATAGCAATACGGTTATCTAAATCAGTAAGTATCTCGGCAAGTTCAGTATGAATCCATTGAATAATCTTTACACGTGGCGTACGAGCAATGGTATGCGACTCCTCCCATGAGATATCTTTTGTAAAGAAAGGAACTGCACCATAGAAGTTGGTTAGACGAAAGAAAAGTGAAGCTCTAATAAAGCGTGCCTGCGCTTTCATATTCTTCTTCACCACATCAGAAGCCTGAAGAACATCTATATGTTCAAGAAACACATTACAGGTTTTAATACCTTCATATAACTCAGCCCACTCTGAAGCAAAGATTGAAAGAGAAGCATCGGCAATACCATTACGCATTCTCCGCTGATCAGTAAAGGTTCGACCTTGAAACACATTATCGCTTAATCGCTCATCATTCCACATTTTACCGGCACTATACAACTGATTATAAGCCATATTCAGCATATACTGGGCTTTTTCAATAGATGTCCAAAAGTTTCTGTCAGTATAACTATTAGTCGGTTCGTTGTCCATACCGTTACAACCCATTAAAGTCATTACACCGAACAGAAAAACAACTATATATTTCTTTACTTTCATAATTATTATTCCTTTATAATTTAAAACTCAATATCAAGCCCAAAACCATAGTATTTCAGCGTAGGATAATTACGAGCACTATTAGCACCACTGTTTTGCATTCTGTTGTTAAACTCGGATGATTCAGGATCTATAAATGAGTTATGGCTGAAGGTTAGAATATTTTGTCCTGTGACATAAGCTCTAACTTTATTGATACCAAACTTTGTTGTCCATACTTGGGGCAAGGTGTAACCCAGCATAATATTCTTCAATCGTAGATAAGCACCATTAAGCATATAGATATCTGAGGGCCGACGCCAATTGTTGGCACTCGAAGCAGAACTTGGGGCTGTCAGACGTGGCCAGCGTGCATCGGTGTTAGTCGGTGTCCAAAAATCAAGCTGATGTTGGAACATAACATAAGAGTAATTGGAATGAAATGGTTCCATCAGTTCACCCCGGACCATCATCTCACGTTTTCCCACTCCCTGTGCAAAAATACTGAAATCAAGTCCCTTCCATGTAATAGAATAGTTAAAACCAAAGGTATAACGAGGAAAGGCGTTACCTAGAATATAGCGGTCCTTGGAATCTATGATGCCGTCATTATTCCGATCAACAAATTTCAAATCACCAGGATGCACATTCGCCCCAACTGGTAGTGCAGAAGTTCCTATTTCTTCATAATTTTTGAAAAAGCCATCCGTTTTATAACCATAATAAGAGCCAAGAGGCACACCTACCCGCTTGATAAAATAGATTTCATCATTGTGGGTAATCTCTTCATCTTCTGGAAATTTTTCCAACTTATTGAACGAATCGGCTATGTTCGCACTGAAAGTATGTATAAAATAACCAGACTTGAGTCGATAATTAAGTGAGAATTCCCAGCCCGATTACTCACTTCACCTAGATTAGCCATATTCTGACTGGTACCATAGACAGACGGAATAACCGGTTTCATCAAGATGTCCACCGTACGCTTATAGTAATAATCAAACGAGAATATAAGTGTATTGTGAAGAAATGAAGCATCCAACCCTAAATTTATCGTATGCGTTTTCTCCCACTTCAAATCTTCAGACCCCAGTGTAAAACCGGCCCCTGTAACCGAAGAGTTGTTGTAGGCGTATGTATTTGAATACATATTATAAGTAGTATATCGGTCGTAGGTACCAATGGTCTGATTCCCTAAGACACCATATGAACCACGAATTTTTAAGTCACCCACATGCTGCTGATACTCCTTCATCCAAGATTCCGACGAAATACGCCACCCTAAAGAAAGAGATGGAAAGAATCCCCAGCGATTTTTACTGGCAAATTTAGAAGAACCGTCGTACCGGAAATTAAACTCGGCATAATACTTCTCATAAAAGTTGTAAGACAAACGCCCAAGAAGGGATGTAATACTGGTACGCGTAGTATTTTCAGGAGAAACAGAAGAACCGCCTCCAACAACAATCTGAGCATTGTTGCTACTCTGCGTACCCAAATCTTCATTAGGCTTCAGTACCCGAATCTCGTTACTTGTAGACGTAAACGATTCATTCGTAACACCGAAAAGTCCGCTCACGACATGTTTACCAAACGTTTTATTGTAGTCGAGAAGTAATTGCGTATTCAGCAAATAAGCGTCGTAATTCCAATCAGAGGTGTAATAGTTCTCATTGGCATAGCGTGAGGGTTTTTCCTGATCTGGTCGTGTGTAATACGGTACTTTATAAGTGCGTGTATAACGGTGTTGTCCGGTAATATTAGCACCAAATACGCCACGCAATTTCAAACCATCAAAGATTTTAATCTCCCCATTTAAATTAGCCACAAAATCGTTGTTTCGATACTTATTGGTGCCATTACTTTCAAGACTACCCAGTGGATTAAATTCAGAAAGAACGTCGTTAATGAGATACTTGCCATTTTCTTTCATCTTATAATAATAATAAGGTGGTATCCGCTCTGCGTCGATTTCAAGACTACTACCTGTTGTACTGACACTGTTATTACGAGTGAAAGCCAGCAAAGCCTGCACTTTAACTGCACCCAATTCGGTTGTAATATTCGACCGCAAGTTATAGCGCTGCACACCGAAATCTTTGTTACCAACATAATTGCTCTCTTGATTCATATAGCCTCCTGACAGTAAATAAGTGGTTTTCTGACTACCTCCCTGCACACTGATATTATGATTTTGTTGCAAAGCTGTGCGGAATATCTGAGGTAAGAACCACTGCTCTTCACTTTGATGGTCGTATAGGTCTTTGATTTTCTCGGGAGTAAACTCGGGCAGAAGTCCTGAATTCATTAGCATTACATTCTTTAACGTAGCATTCTGATAACCCTTGACAGGAGTAAAAAGAATATCGGGATATTCCCAACCAACAGCAGTGCTAAGCCGTATCTTCGTTGGCTCGTTATAATGCCCCTTTTTCGTCGTAATAAGAAGGACACCATTGGAAGAGCGTGATCCGTAGATGGCCGCCGCACCAGCATCTTTGAGCACAGAGATATTGTCAATATCATTGGGATTGAGCTGATCAAGAGCGCCATCGCTTGACACTAGTCCGTCAATAACGATCAGTGGAGCATTGCTATTAGTTGTGCTAATACCGCGAATATTGATATTGTTATCCTCACTGTTAGGATTGTAGTTTTTACGCTGAATAATAAGATTAGGTGCTGCTCCCTGCAAAGCCTGCGTAACATTAGTTACTGGACGGTTTTCAAGCATGTTGGATTTTACCTGATCTACAGCGCCCGTAATACTACGGCGAGTGGTGGTTCCATAACCGATAACCACAATCTCATCGAGCATTTTCTTATCTTCTTCCAACGTTACAATGATGCTTTGTTTACCGGCAATACGCATCTCCCTATCATTATAGCCGATGTACGACACATGGATGGTTCCAGTGGCAGGAAGCGAAATATTGAAATTACCATCAGTATCGGTTACCGTGGCATCGGCTGAAGAAACGGAGCGCACCGTAGCACCAATAACGGGTTCACCATAAGTATCGACAACCCGTCCAGAAAGTAGCTTTTTACCCTTATCTTGTCCGGTCGGCGTAGCGGGAACAACAGCCGGTTTGTCAACGGCTTTATGAATCGTTACGATATTTTTCTGAATTTCAAATTCAGATTCCAAAATCGTTTCAAGAACCTTACGCAAAGGCACATCCTTGAATATTGCCGTTATTTTCTTATTCACGTCGAAGTCTGAACTGCGATAAACAAACGACATCTTGGTCTGTTGTTCTATCTCTTTCAAAACCTGCTTCAACGGAACATTTCTGAAGGTCTTGGTTATGGTCTGGGCTTGCAGACTCATCCCCATCGACAACATCGAAACGAAGAAGAACAGACAATAAAGTCTAAGTCGATTTCTTTTCATTGATAGTTTTAATTTATTTATTAGATGAATAGTTTATAAGATACAAAAAATAACTAAGATAAAGGTTTAATAACAATATACTTTCCCTTTCGGTGAATGTCGGCGGGTATGACCTTTCCTAACGCAAGCATAATATCGTCAATATTGTCTACATGGTTTAGGTGCATGGTCACTGCAACTGTTTGAAGCCTGGTGTCAGCAATTTGAATATTCACATCATACTGTCGTGAAAGAATCTTTGCCAACCGCTGCAGCGACATATCTTCGGCATTTAGCCGATGGTCTACCCATCCCCGATTATCCATTGCAATGTGGAATTTTGCCAACCGTTGACTCTGCTTATCATAAACCACCATCTGACCAGCCTGCATCTCCACTGCGGTATCACCACGCTGCACCTCTACCCTACCCCCGAAAAGTTTAGTAGCAACAAAATTATCGTCGGCATAGGCCGACACATTAAAACGCGTGCCCCGTACCACTACATCATATCCTGCGGTGTGCACAGTAAAGGGGTACCTGTTCATTCGAGCCACATCGAAGAAAGCCTCACCTGAAAGTTCAACCTTTCGATTATGGTTGCCGAAACGGTTCGAGTAGCGCAGACTCGACCCTGCGTTTAAAATAACCCGAGAACCATCGGGTAAAACAATATTCGTGCGCCCACCCATTGGAGCCTGACATACAAAAAAGACTTCATGGAACGTAATATAGGTAGCATAAGTCATACACACGACAGCAACAATCGAGGCGGCAACACCCCATATTGCACTACGGTTTAGCCCGAACACCACACTCTTCCGCAGTTTCAGTCTATGAGTCAACCGATGCCATTCATTCCTTGTTTCGTCCGAAAGCATATGTTCTGCAAGCCATTCTTTTTCCCACTGACGTAATTGCTGCAGATGAGATTCATCAGCACGAACAAAATCAAAAAGGCGCACTCCCTCTTCTTTTGTGATACTGCCTTCAAAATAACGAAAAGCCAATTGCTTCAGCGTGATTGCCTGATTCATAATAGATACTTTATAATGCAGAATTATAGTTTGATATAGAGATAACCATCAGACATATAAAAATCCAACCTCCACAGTTACTTTCTACTTCCTACAAACTAATTTTACTTGAAAATTCTTAATAGACGGTACGCAGAGCAATAAGAAGATAAAACGAGATATCAATCGAAGTTTTACGAAAAGCCAAATACTAAAGAAAGTATTAGCGGAAATTTCTCGTCTCATACCGTTAATAAACCTTAATAATCATTCATATAAATACCTAACAAACTCTGTATCAATAAAAAATAAGTACTTTTGCACCCGCTATCACGAGTTGATGGTATAGAATTCAAACCTAATTAAAAAGTTAATTGCAAAATGGCAACAAAAATCAGATTACAACGCGGCGGTCGTAAAGGATACGCTTTTTATGGTATCATTATCGCTGACGCAAGGGCACCACGAGATGGTAAATTTATTGAGAAGATTGGTACTTACAATCCTAATACCAATCCTGCTACTGTAGATTTGAATTTCGATCGGGCACTTTATTGGGTAGAATGTGGCGCACAACCCACAGACACTGCTCGCAATATTCTTAAAAGTGAAGGTGTATATTTGATGAAACACCTTCGTGGTGGAGTAAAGAAAGGTGCATTTGACGATGCAGCTGCAGTACAAAAGTTTCAGGCTTGGAAAGCCGATAAACAAAAAGGTACTGATGCAGTACGTGAAAATGAGGCTAAGGCAAAGAAGGATTTGGCTGCTAAAAGACTTGAAGCAGAAAAGACAATCAATGCAATATAGCTAAAAAAGTTGCGGATAAGAAAGCTGCAGAGGCTGTAGCAAAGGCAGAAGAAGAGGCTGCTGAGGCCGCTGAAGAAACCGTTGCAACAGCAGAAGAGGTAGTAGAGACAGTCGAAGAAAAGGCTGTAGAAACTGTAGAAGAAGTTGTTGAAGCTGCCACAGAAGGACCTGTTACAGAACCTGTAGCCGAAGAAACAACAGAAACACCTGCTGAAACAGCTGACGAAACACCTGCTGAAGCATAAATTATTGGTTAGTAATAAAAGTAAAGGTTCGAATGTTATTAACATTCGAACCTTTTTTATATTTCTAGTTACTGGGCTTTTCAGAAATTCCACCAATGCCTTTTCCTATTATTTTCATTGCTGGCAGTAGGGTTGAAAGTTTCTTTTACCACTTGTTTGTAACTTTTGTTCTCGCGGATAATTCTGTAAATCTCACCCCAATCGGGTAATCCTCCTACATTTCTATCATCAATAAACAAGTCTGCTTTTAGTTTTCTGGAAAAATGATTATTATTTTCCTTCTTCTCTTCAGGGTAATCCCTATTTACGGCATAAAACTCAACGCCTCGTTCTTTACACCAATTAACGGCCTCTTCCAATAATTCTCCCTCACGCACACTCCATAAAATAAGCTGGTGTCTGTCTTCTATCAGCATCTTTAATGTCTCAATGGCAAAGGGAATCTCTCTGCCGATTTCCGGATATTTGTGTTCAACAATTGTTCCGTCAAAATCTACTGCAATAACCATACTCCTCAATATTACTGTGTAATTGTATTGTTAAGCAATCCCAGACTTATCGTTTAACCGATGTATCATTCTTATCGCTATACTGACTCTTGCTGTAATTACCATAACTACCATACGTTCCATAGCTTCCATAGCGGCCGTAACGGCCATACTTTCCATATCTTCCGTAGTGTCCATATCGGCTATATTTCCCATATCCGTAATAATAACCGTATTTTTTCTTAGATAAGTCAATACCATTTACAACAATACAGATATTAGGCAGTTTGCCTTCGTTATGTAAACTGTTGATTAATCCGAAGTTCTCTTTGGGTGTATAGTCTGCACGACACAAGAAAACCGTGATATCCGATATGCGCCCTACCTGCAATGTATCAGTAACCAATCCCACAGGAGCTGTGTCAATGATAATATAATCATAGTGTTCTTTAAGCAAATCCATAATGTCATCGAGTGATTTGCGTGTGAGTAGTTCCGCAGGGTTAGGCGGAATAGGTCCCGACATCAGCAGTTCCAGATTGTTGTTTACGCCCGATGGCAAGATTTGTTCGCGTATTTCCTCTTGCGTAATATGGTTCTTGGTCAACAGATTAGTGATACCATGCTTGTGATCATCTATCTCAAAAAGCTCGGCCAAGCGTGGTTTGCGAATATCAAGACCTACAATAATAACCTTTTTACCCAAAAGTGCGAACGATACGGCTAAGTTGGCAGCTGTAAAAGTTTTTCCTTCTCCGGATATGCTCGATGTAAAAGAAATCACCTTTTGTCCTTCTTTTAACATAAACTGGATATTCGTTCGCATTGATCGGAATATCTCTTCCATCTGGTTGTTTTTGTTTTCGTGTACCACAATGTCGGCTTTCGTCTTGGCCGATTCGTTTGCAACAGCCACATCTGCAATGATAGGTAGCGACGTCAAACGTGCCACATCATCGTGTCCTTCAATCTTGTATCTTAAAAGACCGATGATAAATAATATCGATGCTGGAACAGACAGCCCAATAACCAATGCAATTAAAAAGACGTTTGTTGATTGGGGAGATACTTTACCTATTAAAACAGGATCGTCAATCAACCTTCCTTTATCAGCCGTTGCTGCTAAAGAAATCGAGTTTTCCTCACGTTTTTGAAGTAACATCAAGTACAAACCTGACTTCACCTCTTGTTGACGGCTAATTTGTTTGAGTATTCTTTCCTGTTCAGGGGTTTTCGTTATCATCGTGTTATACTTGCCAAACTGCGAAGCTACAGCATTACGTTGAATACTCAGATTGCGCTTTGCCTGCGCCATCGCCCGCCGAATACTACTCTTTAAGTCGTCCAATTGAGCAGTCAACGGTATAACTGTAGGACTGTTTTCCGATGCACTGCGAAGAATGCGGTTACGTTCCAATACAATTTCGTTGTATTTATTGATCAATGAAGTGGCTGATTGGTCTGTTACTCCAATGTTTGCCGGTAGCGTTTCATATTTATTTCCCGGCTGATCCATATAGTCGTTGATACTATTCAGCAAAGCCACTTGCAGGTTAGCTTCAGCTAATTTTTGATCATACTGGTCGCTATTAGCCAGCGCCTGATTAGCTTTTAGCTCAATTTCAATCATCTTATTGGCTTTCTTATAACTCTCTAACTGACTTTCTGTGCTACCTAATTCGGCATAAATCTTCTCCAAACGTTCATTGACAAAATTTTCCGTACGAACAGCAATCTCATTTTTATCATCGTTGGCCTGTCGATTATAGCAAACAACCAATTGTTTGAGGTAATCCAAAGCACGTTGTGGGCTCTCATCAGTGAGGGTCAATTGAGCAATTGAAGCACTTTTAGAGGATTGTCCTATACTTAAACCTCCAACGTATTTATAAGCTGCAGCTTCCGGCGAAACTATTCTTACCATCATCGTATACCCTTCAGGCAAAGGCGAAGAGGTGTTTGCACTGAATGTAAGAAGACCCGCTTTCGTTCGAACAGCTGCGGGTAGGGCGCTAAACGACTGTTCAATTCTGTTGCTACCGTATGTTCCTTCTACATGATAAGCCTTCCTACTGCGTGTAATCGTCAGTTCAACAGATGTGTATAATTCTTCCAAATGCTTAGCATCCAAGTCTACAGAGATGGGCTGGTTCTTGTAAATCAGCGGATCAGTAACCTTTCCGCGAAAGGTGTAAATTACATAAAGCTTTAGATCTTTTACGGCTTCTGTAGCTATCGAGTGAGATTTTAAAATCTCCATTTCATTCTCGATACCTGCTGAATTGGATACAATACCCAAATTGGCTGCATTCTGTAAGTTACTTCTACCTCGGTTATTACTCTCCTCTTTAATTAGTAACTTGGCGTACGCCTGATAAATCGGAGGGGTATAACGCAAATAAATGGCTGCTACTCCCAAACAAATAATCAATGATAACACAAACCATTTCCAATTAAGAATAAGGGTTGTGTAAATAAATTGAAAGTTTAGTAAGGATGATCCGTTTTTTTCTTGTTCCTGATTGGGAGTTGTATTCTTATTCTCTTCCATACAATGTGTAATGAATTCAAAAAACTTTTTCTATGCAATTGCTTTGTAATAATGAGTGTTTTAGACCTCTTGTGCTATTCTCAACAGATACTGTCCGTATTCATTCTTTATCATTGGTTGCGCCAATTGTCTCACTTGTGCTTGGTTTATCCATCCATTTTCAAGTGCAATTTCTTCCAGACAAGCCACTTTTTGCCCTTGTCGTTTCTCTATTACTTCGATAAATGTACTGGCTTCACTCAAACTATCGTGTGTACCGGTATCCAACCAAGCAAATCCACGTTGAAGTGTTTGCACCTTTAAAGCCTGTTTTTCCAGATACATCTGATTAACGGTAGTAATCTCCAACTCACCCCTGGCACTGGGTTTAATTTGTTTGGCCGTTTCAACAACGCTGTTGGGATAGAAATAAAGCCCCACCACCGCATAATTACTCTTCGGCTTTGCAGGTTTCTCTTCTATACTCAGACAGTTGCCCTCCTTATCAAATTCGGCAACACCATAGCGTTCCGGATCGTTCACATAGTAGCCAAAGACGCTTGCTTTACCTTGTTCGGTATCACGTACACATTGTTTCAACATCCCCGTAAAACCAGCACCATAAAAGATATTATCGCCCAACACCAGGCATACACTATCTGTTCCGATAAACTTTTCGCCAATAATAAAGGCCTGCGCCAATCCATCCGGACTGGGTTGTTCGGCATACTCGAACCTCACGCCCAAGTCCTTACCATCTCCCAATAATCTTTGAAAGCCCGGTAAGTCGTGCGGAGTAGAGATAATAAGAATGTCTTTGATACCTGCCAACATTAAAACCGATATGGGATAATATATCATCGGTTTATCAAAAATAGGTATTAACTGCTTACTAATACCTTTGGTAATAGGGTAAAGACGCGTGCCTGAGCCGCCGGCCAATACTATTCCTTTCATACTTGATTCTTGTTTGGTTAATTACAGAACACCTTATTATGAACTATATACGAATAATGTTGCGTCCAAATGTTTGTTAGTTGCTATCTGAAACGTGTATAGATAAAAGGGGTTCTTTATTTTTACCGAACATCATGTCATTCTTTTTATCGTTTGTTTTCTACCTCTTCAAGTCGAAAAGCATCCCTCTAACATCGTCATTTCCAAGACAAGAACTGGGGATATTGATATCTTTGCAAAGATAACAATAAAAGTTGAAAGTATTAAATAATTGCCTTTTTAATTTACTTTTAACGCGACTACCAAAGGTGAAATGCGATTATTGTAACCACACAAACAGATTGCTTTGTACATCATTTGCTTACAAATTGTAACTCTGATGATTATCAATAAATCGGAAGCAATAGTTATCTGATAGTTCATCTTGTATAACGGATGTTAAAAACCGACAGCTGATTTAACATCGGCTTTTGCGTGAAAACAGAAAAAGTAAACACATATTTTGCAAAGTCTAAATAGCAAATAAGCCATTTATGAGCTATGGAAAACCGAAAATTACGCGTAAGAAATCTAAAAGCTATGCTTTCGGATGGCAAAAGCATAACTTTTAATGCGCAAAAGAATAGCTTTCGAAAGCCCAAAGCATAGCTTTTGGAGGGTGAAAGCATAGCTTTTGAAAACAAAGAAAAATGTAAACAGTTACAAAAATACGATAAACAACTGATAATCAAATAGAAAATCATTTATCCAAAATACTCTCATACTTCTAATCGATTATTCTTTTACAGAGAAAGTTCAACGTATTTTTGCACTTAAAGAGGATAAAATTTAACACAGGAATCAACTTTACGCATACTTTTTAACATCCGATAAGTTATCAAAAAAGGAAGAGCGAAAGCTCGAACAATAACTATGAAAAATAAAGAATTATCTGTTTTTTCTTTTGTCATCAAATAAAAAAGCGTACTTTTACGCTCGAAAATTCACATTATATTATCTATCATTAATAAATCTATGAGTTTGAAAATCGTTGTACTTGCCAAACAAGTACCAGACACGAGAAATGTGGGCAAAGATGCGATGACCGCTGAGGGTACCGTTAACCGCGCAGCCCTGCCTGCAATCTTTAATCCCGAAGACTTAAACGCGCTCGAACAGGCGTTACGATTGAAAGAACAACATCCCGGTTCTACGGTAGGTATCCTTACGATGGGACCTCCACGCGCAGGAGAAATTATCCGTCAAGGCCTTTATCGAGGGGCCGATACGGGTTGGTTGCTTACCGATAAGCTTTTTGCTGGGGCCGATACATTGGCCACTTCGTATGCACTGGCAATGGCTATTAAAAAGATTGGCAACGTAGATATCGTTATCGGCGGACGCCAAGCCATTGATGGCGACACAGCTCAGGTAGGTCCCCAGGTTGCACAAAAACTGGGATTAAATCAAGTTACTTATGCCGAAGAAATACTGAAAGCAGAAGATGGTAAGCTCACCATTCGCCGACATATCGACGGCGGTGTGGAAACGGTTGAGGCTCCGATGCCCTGCGTGGTCACGGTAAATGGTAGTGCTGCTCCTTGCAGACCATGCAACGTGCGACTGGTGATGAAATATAAAAACGCAAAATGTCCGATGGAGCGCAATGGAAAAGAAGCCTATGCCGAACTTTTTGACGTGCGCCCTTACCTCACGCTTAACCAATGGAGCGTGGCAGACGTAGACGGCGACGCATTACAATGCGGATTAAGCGGCTCGCCCACAAAGGTAAAAAGTGTACAAAACATCGTTTTCCAAGCCAAAGAAAGCAAAACACTCACTGCTGCTGATACGGATATTGAGGGAATGATGAAAGAATTATTAGACGAAAAGATTATTGGATAGACGGTTCAGTTTAAAAAAAACATCTCTTTCTTATACAGTAAAAGGTACGCGTACTTAAAATATATGTTGATGCTTTGAAAAACTAAGACAGGGATTTGTAAAATGAAAAACTAAATAACCGAAAAACTAAAATAATATGAATAACGTATTTGTATATTGCGAAACCGAAGGTTCAAAGGTTGCTGAGGTATCTCAAGAACTGCTTACCAAAGGTCGCAAATTGGCCAACCAATTGGGTGTGCAGTTGCACGCAGTAGTTGCTGGCAATGGAATTAAAGGCGAGGTGGAAGCACAGATTTTACCTTACGGCGTGGATAAACTTTTTGTTTTTGACGGAAAAGGTTTGTTTCCCTACACTTCAGCACCACATACCGATATTTTGGTGAACCTTTTTAAAGAAGAAAAACCGCAAATCTGCCTGATGGGTGCAACGGTTATAGGTCGCGATTTGGGGCCTCGTGTATCGTCATCGCTTACCAGTGGTCTTACGGCAGATTGTACACAACTGGAAATAGGAGATTATGACGATAAAAAAGCGGGTAAACACTACGAAAACCTGTTGTATCAAATTCGTCCTGCTTTCGGGGGAAATATCGTAGCAACCATCGTTAATCCAGACCACAGGCCACAAATGGCAACCGTTCGCAGCGGTGTAATGCAAAAGCAATTGCTAGACGAGCATTATAAGGCGAAGTGGTTTATGCCGACGTAGATAAGTATGTACCGCAAGAAAGCTATGTGGTAAAGGTGTTGGAACGCCATGTTGAAGAGGCAAAACATAACCTGAAAGGGTCGCCCATTGTAATTGCCGGAGGTTATGGCGTAGGCAGCAAAGAGGGTTTTGACCTACTTTTTAATCTTGCCAAAGAACTTCATGGTGAGGTGGGAGCAAGTCGCGCCGCCGTTGATGCAGGTTGGGTAGATCACGACAGACAAATCGGACAGACCGGCGTAACGGTTCATCCGAAGGTTTACATTGCTTGCGGTATCTCCGGGCAGATACAACATATCGCGGGTATGCAAGACAGTGGCATCATTATCTCTGTAAATACAGACCCTGATGCACCCATCAACAAAATTGCCGACTATGTTATAACAGGTCGGTAGAAGAGGTGGTACCGAAGCTTATCAAATATTATAAACAGAACAGCAAGTAAACATGGCTAATTACTTTTTGGACTCCCCCGAATTGGAGTTTCATCTTCATCACCCATTGATGAAGAAAATTGTTGAGCTGAAAGAGCGCAACTTTGAAGATAAGGATAAATATGAGGATGCACCCGTAGACTACGAGGATGCTATCGAAAATTATAAACGTTTGTTGGAAATCACTGGCGATATCACGGCTAACATCATCGAGCCCAACAGTGAATCGGTAGATGAAGAAGGTCCACATCTGGTTGACGGAAGAATGGTGTATGCTTCGAAGACATTTGAAAATCTTGACGCTACCCGAAAAGCGGGCCTTTGGGGTGTATCCATGCCCCGCAGATATGGTGGTTTGAACCTGCCCATCACCCCCTACTCGATGGCTTCGGAGATGATGGCTACCGCTGATGCTGGCTTCCAAAATATCTGGAGTTTGCAAGACTGTATCGAAACACTCTATGAGTTTGGTAACGAGGAGCAACGCAAAAAGTATATTCCGCGCGTTTGTCAGGGAGAAACCATGTCAATGGACCTTACCGAACCGGATGCGGGTAGCGACTTACAAAGCGCTATGCTGAAAGCCACCTACTCGGAAAAGGATGGTTGCTGGCTATTAAACGGTGTAAAACGCTTTATTACCAATGGCGACTCGGACATTCATCTTGTTTTGGCACGCTCGGAAGAGGGAACAAAAGATGGCCGCGGACTATCGATGTTTATCTACGACAAGCGTCAAGGGGGCGTAACCGTTCGACATATTGAGCACAAATTGTATTCACGGTTCTCCTACGTGTGAGTTAGTTTATAAAAATGCAAAAGCCGAGCTATGTGGAGAAACACGTTTGGGCCTTATTAAATATGTAATGGCGCTAATGAACGGAGCCCGTTTAGGCATTGCCGCACAGAGTGTGGGTGTATCACAAGCTGCCTATACCGAAGGTTTGAACTATGCTCGCGAGCGCAAACAGTTTGATACAGCCATTATTGACTTCCCGGCAGTATACGATATGCTGTCGCGCATGAAAGCAAAAGTCGACGCTGGTCGTGCCATTCTCTACCAAACCGCGCGATATGTCGATATTTATAAGGCACTCGACGATATTGCACGCGACCGCAAACTAACCCCCGAAGAGCGAGCCGAACAAAAGAAATATACTCGTTTGGCAGATGCTTTCACACCATTGGCAAAGGGAATGAACTCTGAATATGCCAACCAAAATGCTTACGATGCTATTCAGATACACGGCGGATCGGGTTTCATCATGGAGTATAAGAGTCAGCGTCTTTACCGAGATGCACGCATTTTCTCCATCTACGAAGGGACAACACAACTTCAGGTAGTGGCAGCCATTCGGTATATCACTAACGGAACCTATATTTCCATAATCAAAGAGATGCTCGAAGAGGAAGTATCAGGCGAGTTTGCAGGACTAAAAGAGCGCGTAGCAAAGATGACGATACTATATGAAGAATGTGTAAACACTATCAAAGAAGAGGGAAATCAGGAAAAACAAGACTTCCTTGCACGTCGACTTTACGAAATGACGGCCGACATATTAATGTCACTACTCATTCTGGCCGACGCTTCAAAGGCTCCTCACCTCTTCACAAAAAGTGCCAATGTCTACGTCCGTCATGCCGAAGAAGAAGTAAACGGACACTATCTCTTCATTAAAAACTTTAAGCCGGAAGATGTAGAATTTTATCGACAAAACAACCGAGAGCCAGCTGAATAAGGAAAGAAACGGGATAATAATAAAACACAAATGACAAAAATCAGAGCAGCCGTAGTGGGCTACGGCAATATTGGACGATATGCTATCGAAGCATTAGAAGAGGCTCCCGACTTTGAAATCGCAGGCATTGTACGCCGACAAGGTGCTACAAATAAACCTGTAGAACTGTCCAACTACAACGTCGTTAATGACATTAGCGAATTACAAAATGTGGATGTCGCTATCCTGGCACTGCCCACCCGACAATGTCCTGAATACGCTAAAAAGATTCTTGCCATGGGCATTAACACTGTCGATAGCTTCGATATTCACACAAGAATTCTTGATTATCGCGCCGAACTGATGCCCGTAAGCAAAGAACACAAGGCCGTAAGCATTATTTCGGCAGGCTGGGACCCTGGATCTGACTCTATCGTTCGCACACTGATGCAGAGCCTTGCACCAAAAGGACTGAGTTATACCAACTTCGGTCCCGGAATGAGTATGGGGCATAGTGTATGTGTTCGTAGCAAAACGGGGGTTAAAAACGCCCTTTCTATGACCATACCCTTGGGAGAAGGAATCCACCGTCGCATGGTTTATGTGGAATTGGAAGCGGGAGCTCGGCTCGAGGATGTCGAAAAAGCGGTGAAAGCCGACCCTTATTTTGCTAACGATGAAACCTATGTATTCGCCGTACCATCAGTGGATGAAGTACGCGATATGGGACACGGTGTTCACTTGGTGCGCAAAGGCGTAAGTGGAAAAACGCAAAATCAGCACTTCACTTTCGATATGAGTATCAACAATCCGGCACTAACAAGTCAAGTACTTGTCAACGTAGCGCGCGCCTCAATGCGTCTGCAGCCGGGATGTTACACTATGATTGAAATCCCTGTCATTGACATGTTGCCGGGTGATAGAGAAGATTTAATAAAACATTTAGTTTAAATTTCATAATAAAAATCTTAAACTTAAAGATAAGATGCCTGCTTGCTATGAGAAGCAAGAGGCATCTTTTTTATTGTTCAAACATGATAAATACAGGCGTAATCTGCCACACAATTAAGGAAAGAAGTCAAAATAGGTAAAATAGATACGCGATGTTACATAGCACAAGACTGAACACCTATGTTTTCCACACAATACTATAAAGCCAAATTCTGTACATCAAATTGCTTTACATAAGGTAAATTTTAAACGAAATACACAGAATCATTCCGCACAAATTTGTAAGTTCCAATTCTATGTACTCTTGCAAGGTGAAATCCTTATTCCTAATCGACTTAAACATCAATTCAAAATACAGAAAGAAACACCTCAATTTTCTAAAAACGAAAAAAGACCGGGTGCATCACTGCAGCCGGCCCCAAAAAAATTAGAGAGTTATAAAAAAATCAAGTTGTTTCTAAACCTTTGTAATAATATTCATTCCCTGCTCTACTGCCTGCATATTGAGCGAGATAAGATTGTGATAACGCTCAGGAAGAGTTTTAAACAGAGCCTTATTAAGCCCTTCAGTACTCACCACCGGACAAACTTTAAGCAGACCTCCCAACACAATCATATTGAAAACTTTGGGATTCTTCATTTCCGCAGCCTTGTCCATAGCGTCTATTCTGTAAACCGAGATATCTTCTCTTACAGGTGGACTGATAATACCATACCCGTCATAGATAAGTATTCCACCCACTTTAAGTCTCGGTTCAAACTTCTCAAGCGAAGGCTGATTAAGCACAATGGCTACATCAAACTTGCTAAGTATAGGCGAAGAGATGCGTTCGTCGCTTACGATAACGGTAACATTAGCTGTTCCACCACGCTGTTCAGGCCCATATGCCGGCATCCATGTCACCTCTTTGTCTTCCATTAGCCCCGAATAGGCTAATATTTTCCCCATCGAGAGTACACCTTGTCCTCCAAATCCAGCTATGATTATCTCTTTCTTCATCCTTTCGTTGTATCTTTTAAATCGCCTTTGGAGTAATAGTCGAACATATTATCTTGCATCCATTTATTAGCATCTACAGGCGTCATCTTCCACCCACTGCTACATGTCGATACGATTTCTACAAGCGAAGAGCCTTTTCCAGCCATCGAGGCTTCAAAAGCTTTGCGAATAGCTCGCTTGGTTTTATGGATAGCAGGAACAGTATCAACACTCTGACGAGTAACATAACAGGTTCCTTCAAGGCGTGAAGCCAAATCAGTAAGATCTAAAGGATAACCATGTAAGTCAGGAATACGCCCTGAAGGACAAGTTGCTGTGGGCTGATCAAGCAATGTTGTAGCTGACATTTGTCCACCTGTCATTCCATAAATGGCATTGTTGACAAATATAATAGTGATATTCTCACCCCGATTAAGTGCGTGAATCGCTTCGCAAGTACCGATACAAGCTAAATCTCCATCACCTTGATAGGTAAACACCAATCGGTCGTTCCACATACGTTTAATACCCGTTGCTACCGCCGGTGCACGTCCATGAGGCGCTTCTTGCCAATCAATATCAAGATATCTGTAAGCAAATACGGCACAGCCACTGGACATACGCCCACTGCTTTATCTTCTATGTGCATCTCTTCAATGATCTCCGCGATAAGTTTATGCACCACTCCGTGTGAACATCCGGGACAATAATGCATCGCTGTATCGTTCATCAGCGAAGGTTTGGCGTAAACCAAATTCTCAGGACTTACTATTTCTGTAGCCATTAGAATTTCTCCTTCAATGCTTTTACAATTTCTTCAGGCTCGGGAACTATTCCCCCCAATCTTCCGAAATGTTCTACTTGTTCCTTCCCATTTACCGCCAGCCTCACATCATCTATCATCTGACCTGCATTGATCTCAACAACAAGTATGCCTTTTTTTCCTTTGGCAACCTCTTGAAGTTGAGTTAGCGGGAAAGGCCATAAGGTAATAGGTCGAAAAAGACCAACTTTCAAGCCATCTTCACGAGCAAGCTCTATCGCTTTTTCCGCTATTCGGGAGGCACTTCCAAAAGAAACGATTACCAATTCAGCATCTTCAAGCCGCTGACTGTCGTATCTTACTTCTGCCTTTTGTATCTCTTCATACTTCCTCTGCAAAGCCAAATTGCGTTGTTCCATCACTTCAGGCTTTAGTTCTAAGGAGGTAATGATATTCGGTTGTCTATCTTTCGTTCTTCCTATGGATGCCCAAGGGCATTCCTTCCGTATCTCCTCTTCCGTTCTACGCGCTTCATTGGTGGCAGAACTACTTTTTCCATCATCTGACCAATTACGCCATCGCTTAATATCATAGCAGGATTTCGATACTTAAAAGCCAGAGTAAAAGCCAAATCAACAAAGTCTGCCATCTCCTGAACAGAGTTAGGTGCTAATACGATAACGTTATAATCGCCATTACCCCCACCTCTTGTTGCTTGATAATAGTCACCTTGTGAAGGCTGTATAGTTCCCAATCCGGGCCCACCGCGTTGTACATTGACAATCAATCCGGGTATTTCGGCACCTGCCATGTAGGATATTCCTTCTTGCATCAACGCCACTCCGGGTGAAGATGATGAAGTCATCACTCGCTTTCCGGCACCTCCTCCACCATATACCATATTAATAGAGGCTATCTCGCTTTCGGCTTGCAGAACCACCATACCCGTAGTTTCCCAAGGTTTTAACTGTGCAAGTGTTTCAATGATCTCGCTTTGTGGAGTAATCGGATATCCAAAATACCCGTCGACACCACAACGAACAGCTGCATTGGCTATAGCTCATTACCTTTCAGCAATCTGATTTCACGATCTGCCATAGTATTACAACTCTTCCATCTTCACTCTATAAACAGTGATACACGCATCCGGACAAACTGTACCACAAGCTGTACATCCGACACAATTGTCACTTCGTACAGATTCGGCATAGGAATATCCGCTTGTATTCACTTTTTTATGAGTTAATTCTAAAACATCATAGGGACAAGCAACAACACATAAATTGCATCCTTTACATCTATCTGTATCAATTACTACAGCCCCTTTTATCTTGTTCATATTCTCTTGGTATTGGAAAGCTATTCTTGCAAAAGCGTTTTGCTTTCTATGGATTGTATAAATCCTTGCAATAATAGTTTAAAATATTGTTGAGCATTTCCTTTGCCTCAACGGCCGGACTATTCGGATCTTGTTCTATCGCTTCGGAGTAACATTCTAAAGCCATTTGCCAATTACCTTCTTTGCGATACTTATTTCCTTGCTCGTAATACTCCTTACTATCCATATTCGCTTTTCCAACGACAAAATTACTAATAAAATTGC
Source organism: Hoylesella saccharolytica JCM 17484 (assembly GCF_000614205.1). Lineage (GTDB taxonomy): Bacteria > Bacteroidota > Bacteroidia > Bacteroidales > Bacteroidaceae > Prevotella > Prevotella saccharolytica. The sequence goes on along the minus strand of NZ_BAKN01000029.1, from coordinate 11,169 downwards.
AATCTGCAATGATTATTCGTAATATTCTTTCTTACTTGCAGCTAATGTATTCTTCATCAACGAACAAATAGTCATTGGCCCAACCCCTCCGGGAACGGGAGTAATGAAAGAACATTTAGGCGAAACCTCATCAAACTTGACATCACCATTCAAGCGGAAACCGCTTTTTTTCGTATGATCTTCAACACGAGTTGTACCCACATCTATAACCACAGCTCCCTCTTTTACGATATTCTCCGTCACAAAATCAGGACTTCCTATCGCTGCTATAATAATATCTGCAGCCTGACATTCCTCCTTTAATGAAGGCGAATGAGAGTGACAAACAGTAACCGTAGCATCACCAAACTGCTTTTGCATCATCAGCTGCGCCATTGGTTTACCTACAATATTACTTCTTCCCAGCACAACACACTTCTTTCCCGACGTTTCAATAGCATACCGTTTAAGAAGCGTCAGAATACCTAATGGTGTAGCAGAGATAAAACAAGGTAACCCGATAGCCATTCTCCCAACATTAATCGGATGAAAACCATCCACATCTTTTCTGTAATCAATGGCTTCAATAACCTTTTGTTCATCAATATGCTTAGGTAAAGGCAACTGCACGATAAAGCCATCTACATCCTCGTCCTTATTTAATCGATCTACACAAGCCAAGAGTTCAGCCTCAGTAACATCAGCTTCAAAACAAATCAATGTTGACTTAAACCCACATTGTTCGCATGCAATAACCTTATTTCGGACATAAGTTTCAGATCCACCATCATGTCCAACAAGTACAGCAGCAAGATGAGGTTGTTTTCCTCCACCGCTTATTATATGCTTCACTTCTGCGGCAATTTCTGCTTTTATCTCAGCAGCAGTGGCCTTTCCGTCTATCAACTGCATAACTTTTCCTTAAAATTTGGGCATTCCGGGCATACCTTTCATTTTTCCCATCATACCTGCCATCTTAGCCATATTTGTTCCGGTAACCATTTTCATCATCTTCCGAGTCTGTTCAAACTGCTTAATCAATTTGTTCACCTCTTGAATATTGGTTCCACTTCCTTTTGCAATACGCTGCCTACGGCTATTATTCAGAATATCCGGGTTGGTGCGTTCCTTAGGTGTCATGCTCTTAATAATTGCCTCAACACCTTTAAAAGCATCATCATCAATATCGACATCTTTAATTGCCTTACCTACTCCCGGTATCATTGATGCCAAGTCTTTCAAATTTCCCATCTTCTTGATTTGCTCAATTTGCTGAAGGAAATCATTGAAATCAAATTTATTCTTCTGTATCTTTTTCTGTAAACGGCGAGCTCTTCCTCATCAAACTGCTCCTGTGCACGTTCTACAAGCGATACAATATCGCCCATTCCCAAGATTCGATCAGCCATGCGCGAAGGATAAAAGACGTCAAGCGCCTCCATCTTTTCTCCTGTACCGACAAACTTTATCGGTTTGTCAACAACCGTACGAATACTTAATGCAGCACCTCCGCGCGTATCTCCATCAAGCTTGGTCAAGATAACGCCATCAATATCCAATCGTTCATTAAACTCGCGAGCTGTATTGACTGCATCCTGACCCGTCATCGAGTCTACGACAAAAAGTGTTTCATCTGGCTGAACAAATATTTTGAGTCGGGATATTTCGTCCATCATCTGTTCATCAATAGCCAAACGTCCCGCCGTATCAATCAGTACTACATCACAGCCTTTAGCTTTCGCCTCTTTAATAGCATTACCTGCAATCTCTATAACGTTTTTATTCGTTTCTTCTGCATATACCGGAACTCCTATTTGTGCAGCAATCACTCTCAATTGTTCAATTGCTGCAGGCCGATAGACATCACAAGCCACGAGTAAAGGCTTTTTATTTTGCTTGTTCTTTAAGAGATTAGCCAACTTACCGCTAAAAGTTGTCTTACCCGAACCTTGTAAACCCGCCATTAAAATGATAGCCGGTTTGCTTTTCAGTTGTAAGCCAACACTATCTCCCCCCATCAGTTCTGCCAGTTCATCATGAACGAGTTTTATCATCAACTGACCGGGTTTTACAGCCGTAAGCACATTCACTCCCAATGCCTTTTGCTTAACAGTATCGGTAAAACTTTTTGCAACCTTGTAGTTAACGTCAGCATCAATCAATGCACGACGAACATCTTTTAATGTCTCCGCAATATTAATCTCGGTAATTTTACCTTCACCTTTAAGAATCTTAAATGATCTTTCAAGTCTGTCACTCAGATTTTCAAACATGGAAATATACTATAATCAATTTGTTGTTTTATATAATTAAGGAATGCAAACAAGAAAATAATAAAGTACACTTTTCTGTTCGCACGTTTGCTTAACTTGCTGCAAAGGTACGTATTAATAAGGAGAATAAAGGATTTTACGCCTTGTTTTTAAGAGAAATTCAAGTACCTCTGCAAAAAGATTCTCATCTGGTATACGATGCTGATGTTTTTTCTTTTAAGCAAAAGCGTACAACCAACGGAAGATGATCACTGTATCCACCTATATACTTAGGTCCCAGATAGGTACGTTTGGGATGTTTTCCGCCATATTTTTCATCGTCTTCCAACAAAAAATCGGCATCATAAATAAAACTTTCTACCCATCGTGCAGCCATTGTCGAACTGACAAATACATGATCTAAGCTACCCCACTCTCCATGATAACGATAGGTTCCTTTACTGCCATTCTTCCCTTTTGCGTCTTTTGTCACATCCACCAGCCCGTTTTCACTTATCCGCTGCAAGGCCTCTGCTTTTCCATAATCATTAAAATCGCCCGCCACAATAATCTCAGCGTGTGCATTGACCCTACGTATAGAGTCGGTTACGCTGCATAACCGTTTGGCAACAGCCACACGATAAGGACGTGAATTCGCCTCTCCCATCGATCTACTGGGAGCATGTAAAACAAAAACATGCAGTGTATCACCAGTAATCACAGTACCTTTTACATATAAAATATCTCTTGTCGGACGCATATCCTTTACTAAAGGTACAGTTATTGACTGATGATGAAGCAACCGGAATGTAAAAGGCGAATACATCAATGCCACATTGATACCCCGTATATCAGGCGAATGGGTTACCACGTACTCGTATCCGGCAGTGCGAAGGAGCGATCTTTTTGTCAAATCGCGCATCACACTATCGTTTTCCACCTCGCATAATGCCACTAAGTCGGGCAACTTCCAATTATCTCCTTCACCTCCACAAGCCACTATTTCCTGTCCGATACCATTCAGTTTCTTCCAGTATCTGCGTTTTGTCCAATGCCGATAGGCATCAGGAAGAAACTCTTCATCAGCTTTCTTCGGGTCATCAACACAATCAAAAAGATTCTCACAGTTGAATTGTATCAACGTAAAAAACGAAACAAGGAGTACACCCAGCGTCATTTCACCTTATTTATATATGGCTGTCAAAATTAATATCTTGCTTTAAGTTCTGCCTAATCTTGCTCAAATAAGCCGCCATGGCCTTACTGTCTTTTCGGTCAATAATTTCCAACAACTCTTTCAGTTCGGTGCGAATATGTGCCACTTGTGCGCCTGTATAAGGATTAAAGAGAATTTCTTGCAACAAATAATCATCTTCTCCGAGCACGCCTTTTGCAATGCGCAGGTGGCGTTTGAAGGTCGTTCCCGGTGCATCTTGATGCTTCATCACAGCAGCAAAAACAAACGTACTGACAAAAGGAATACTCAACGAGTAAGCTACTGTTTTGTCATGCTCTTCAAAAGTATATTCGTAGATATTGAGGTCTAACTTCCGATAAAGCTCTTTAAAGAAGATACGACCCATATAATCACCTTCTGTGATAATGATGGCGTTCTCTTCACTCAGCTGATGAAGATTGGCAAAGGTGGGCCCAAACATAGGATGCGTTGACACATAGGGATGTCCGCATTGCTCGTAAAATGCTTGCAAACCGGTTTTAACCGAAGCAATGTCGCTGATAATACATTCTGTAGGCAGATAAGGCATCACTTCTTTAAAAGCAGAGATGGTGTATTTCACCGTTGCCGCATTAATTACCAACTCGGGTTTAAAATGTTCAATCTCTTCTATTTTCGTAAACCTTTCGCAGTTATAAGTAAAGCGCATGCGTTTAGGGTCTTTTTCATAGACCGCCGTTTCATGTTCAAAGCTAAGCAGGTCAAGAAAAAAACTCCCCATCTTACCTGCTCCCAGTACCAGTATTTTCATCTTTATTTATTGATAATCTCTATTTGTTGGCGCACCGATTCTTCGTGAATACTCTCAAAGACAGTTGCGATAAATTCGGGATCCATACCGCAAAGTGCACCTTGTGCACCGCGTTTTTCCAATATCTCATTATAGCGATTGGCTTGAAAAACGGTCATATTGTGCTCCTTTTTATATTGGCCTATTTCGCGACATACCCGCATACGCTTCGCCAATAGCTCCATCAACTGATTGTCTAATTCGTCTATCTGACCGCGCAACTGCCCGATCCCTTCTGTCGTTGTCTTCTCATCGCGCACCACCAAAAGCGATAAAATATAGTCGAGAACATCGGGTGTTACCTGCTGTTTGGCATCGCTCCATGCCTTATCAGGGTTGCAATGGCTTTCCACAATCAATCCGTCAAAACCCAAATCCATTGCCTGCTGGCACAGCGGGGCAATCAATTCACGGCGACCGCCGATATGACTGGGGTCGCAGATGATGGGCAGATGTGGAATGCGACGACGCAATTCCAAGGGGATTTGCCACATAGGCGTATTGCGATACATCTTGTTATCGTAGCTCGAAAACCCTCGATGAATTGCTGCCATACGTTTAACACCGGCCTGATTGATCCGTTCCATCCCGCCTATCCACAATTCGATATCGGGGTTAACGGGGTTTTTCACAAATACCGGAACATCTACACCTTTCAAACTATCGGCCAACCCCTGCATGGCAAAAGGGTTAGCAGTGGTTCTGGCACCAATCCAGAGGATGTCAATGCCGTGTTTCAGACAAAGTTCTACGTGTTCGGGGGTAGCCACTTCAGTACCTATCAACATGCCCGTTTCCGCCTTTACCGCTTCGAGCCACGGTAAAGCCATCTCACCATGCCCTTCAAATCCGCCCGGTTTAGTACGAGGTTTCCACACGCCGGCACGGAACATGTGGCACCCTCTCTGTGCCAACATCCGAGCTGTACTCATCACTTGTTCTTCTGTTTCTGCCGAACAAGGGCCCGCCATCACGATAGGCCGTTCATTATCACTTGGCAAATTCAAGGGTAATAAGTCTAATTCCATATTAATTCTATATTAAAGAGCTGTTCCTTAAAAAGAAAACGGCCCGATTGTTTGTTATATATATAAATAGGTGTACAGGATTAAATGCCCTTTCTACGGTTTCTTTCAGGAACGAATAACTGCGCAACGCTGCAAAGCTTCTTCCATTTTCTCGTCCTTTGTGCAAAGCGAAATGCGGATGTATCGGCTTCCGTTGCTACCGAAAATAAATCCGGGGGTAATAAAAACACGGGCTTCATGCAATACACGTTCGGTCAATTCTTCTGCATCGGCATACGTATCGGGAATTTTTCCCCATAAAAACATTCCAACCTGCGCTGTGTCAAAAGTACATCCCAGCACTGTCATGATGCGCTCGGCGATAAGCCTACGCCTTCGATAAACCTCAATATTGGCTTCGCGATGCCACTCGGCGGTATTTTCATTATATGCTTCTGCCGCTGCCAACTGAATGCCGCGAAAGGTTCCACTATCAATATTGCTTTTTACTTTCAGTATCCAAGAAATCAGCGTGGCATTGGTAGCACACAGTCCTACCCTCCATCCGGGCATGTTATGGCTCTTACTCATCGAGTTAAACTCTATGCAACAGTCTTTTGCGCCTTCAACTTGCAACAGCGATAGGTGCTGTTCGTTCAGAATAAACGAATACGGGTTATCGTTTACAACCACAATGTTATGCTGCTTGGCAAATGCCACCAACCGTTCATAAGTTTTCATGCGGGCTTTTCCTCCAGTAGGCATATGGGGATAATTGGTCCACATCAACTTCACCTTTCTCAGATCTTTACTCTCCAATTTCTCAAAATCGGGTTGCCACCCGTTGTCTTCAAGCAAGTTATAATTCACAATTTTAGCACCAAGTAACTTGCTCAACGAGGTGTAAGTGGGATATCCCGGATTGGGCACCAATACCTCATCACCCGGATTTACCAATGCCAACGTAACGTGCAAAATGCCTTCTTTACTGCCGATAAGGGGTAATATTTCGGTCTGCGGATCGAGTTTTACCCCATACCAACGGCTGTAAAAGCCCGCCATTGCTTCAAGCAGTTCGGGGGTTCCCTTCGTAGGCTGATAGCCATGTGCGTTAGGTTGGCGTGCTACCTCACACAACTTGTTGATTGTTTGGCTGGATGGGGGCATATCGGGCGACCCTATTGCCAAACTGATAATATCTTTTCCGGCGGCATTGAGTTGTGCCACCTCTTTTAGTTTTCTACTGAAATAGTATTCCTGAACCAACGACAGGCGTTCGGCAGGCACGATGTTAATCTTTTGGTTGTTTTCCATCACGGTATTCTCCTAATATTTTTAGTTTTTTTGTTAACGGTATAATGGCGTCTATGCTTTGATGATAACGTATCAAATCGGTAAATGTTACGTCTACATAAAACAGATATTCCCACTCGTGCCCAATAACTGGCAACGACTGTATCTTAGTTAAGTTGATATTGTAAAACGACAGAATGGTGAGTATTTTAGAGAGACTGCCCTCTTCATGGGGAAGAGAAAACACTAAACTCGACTTGTTTGTAGCTTCTTCTGCACGCAAAAAATCTGCTTTATGCGGACTGCATACCACCAGAAAACGGGTAAAATTATGCTTATTATCTTCGATTTGGTCTTCCAAGACCTTCATACCATACAGTCGTGCAGCCGACGAATTGCAAATGGCGGCACATCCTCGACGCCTGTTTCGGCTGATATATTCTGCCGCTCCAGCCGTATCTTCCGCCTCAACAGCTTTCAAATCGGGATGTCGAGAAAGAAATTCGCGACACTGCATTAAGGCTACCGGATGCGAATATACCTCGCTGATAGTGGTCCAATCATCGTCGGGCAGACAGCAAATAGAATGTTGAATGTGCAGTTTATGCTCGCCCACAATGGTTGTTCCCGATGCTCTCAACAGCTCATAATTATGCAACAACGAACCCGCAATAGTATTTTCAATCGCCACCATACCGATAACGGTTGGATCGTTGGCTATCCGTTCAAACACCTCTTCAAAGGTAGCACTGCACAAGGTTTGCACTTGCTCGCCCTCAAAATACTGGTGTGCCGCAATGTCATGAAATGAACCGGCAATACCTTGAATGGCTATTCTCTTCATAAGTCTTTTAAATAAGAAATCCCGCCTCAAATAATTATGAAGCGGGACTTGGTTATTATCTCTTGTTAAGATGTTCTTGTCATAAGTTGAAATTTACACGCAACTTCCCGCTTCACAATTCCTTGCAAAGTAAAAGTAAAAATAATAAAAGTATGCGTTCAATCTATTCATTTGCTTTTCTTAATTTTCAGGTATTGCTACAGACCGTATTTCCATGCCATGAAACATGCTCCCAACAGCCACGCAGGAACCATCTGCTTGCAAAAGTATAATTTTTATTTTATCCTAACAAACATTTTAATAGAAAATTATAGGTTTTACATACATTCTAAAAGAAGTTTTGGCTTTCTCTTTACCATTTATTATATAAGTGCGGTGTAAGTAATCCCCTCTTTATCTCGCCTTTCAAGGAGAGAGGTGTGCTGCATGGTGGCTCAAACGGGGTATAAAGAATGAACGAATTAGCACTTCTTATACCCGGTCGATGCAGATTTATTGTTCAATTTTATGGATTTTTGGTATCAAAAACCGTAAATAGAAAGTATAGAATTTTTCTCTTTTCCTGACAATTAACATTTTAATTCTACGAAAAAATATGCGTTTATTTTGACAAAAACAAGCATTGATTTTCTAAAAGCATAGGTTTGGAGTTGCGAAAGCATAGCTTTTACTTAATAAAACATCATCTTTTGCGGGCTAAAAGCTATGCTTTTGCAACCCCAAAAACGCGGTTTTAGGGGATAAAACGGGGGATATTTGAATACAAAAAACAACAAATAAGACGTAACTTACTGATAGTCAGCGCTCCCCATAATAGAAAAATACCGGCGTATTTGAAAGCATACATCAACTTGTTGGTTTCTATCGCAAGCATTTGAAATGAGGCGCCCTGATTTTAACATATGCAAATTGGTCAATTTTTCGAAAAGTGAAAGGATGAGAAAGTAAAAAGACAAAAAACGCAGACGTCATTTAAGGGTGATAAAGTAAAAAAAGTGAAAGGGTAAAAAGATACAAACGCCACAAGAAAGATGGAAAGATAAAAGATGTAGAGACTGTAATGAAAGGGTAAAGCATTTCTTCAATAAAGCAACAACCTATCCCCCACAAGAGATATACCTTTTCTTTTGTTTCTCGATAGGCGAGAAATGCCTCATAAAATACTTATTAAATGCTTCGCCCATTTGATATTTTAATCTTTAATTAAAATAATTGTGTTAAATATAGATAGTTTTCTTGTTTAATTAAATTTAATACCTATATTCGCAAAAAGTATGTTAAGATTTTAACTTAGCCCTAAATTGGGGGTGTATGTGTGCTTTCTTTGAATAAATGTAATCTCTGAACTGTGTGTATTTACATTGATGCAATTTCGTCAATGGCAAACGCAGTTTGTATGCAGCCCCAAGCTACGCCCTTTTTCAACATAAACATGGGCATTATTCCTCAGATAATGAATCCGTGTTAAAGAAAGGAATGCTCTGGTTCAGGTGAGGAGATTACGTATTTGGTCCGAGTTGGTTGATACCTGGATTAATAAATATTTTAGAACTTAAACAATAAAAGTTATGATGAAATATATTTTTGGATGCATTATTGTAGTATTTCTTGCTTTATCAGTCTTTTCATGCCGATATGTGGAAGACGAAAATCACCACTATTTTATTCGATTCGAAAATAAATCAAGTAATGCCGTGTATTTTGTTGAGTCAGTATTTTATCCAGATACTAGTACTTTTGTAGGAAGTGCACTTGCAAGTCCTCAGATATATAAAGTTTCTTCAAATGAGATAAACAAGTCAGCATTAAAAAATCGTAATTCATGGGAATTTGTATATACTGATGTACTGCCACACGATACATTAATGATATTTGTTTTTGATGCAAAGAAGTTGGAAGCAAGAAAAGGACACCCGAGAAATGCGTTTTTAATACGATATGATATAAGTTTACAAGACTTGCAGCGAGTAAACTGGTATCTTACTTACCCGCCTAATATAAGTATGAAGGCAATAAAAATGTGGCCACGTTATGGAGAATAGATGGCAGACAGATAAAAAGAGATAATCTACCACATGTATTACAGCTGATGTGCCTATTAACCTATCCCTAAATTGTGAGTATACCATTCTATTGAAACGTTAGAAATATGGATAAAGATATTTCTTCCTATATGGTTAAAGACATTTTTTATTATTACAAGGATGACGTAGACGTTTCTGATCAGGAAGTCTTTTCACTTGTCCTTGAAGGAGTTCATACAACAGCAGAACTTCTCGAAGTTTATGCCCGGCAGTTCAATTTTCCATCTTATTTTGGATATAACTGGGATGCTTTGAAAGATTCTTTATGTTACTTAGATGAATGGATGCAAGAAAAGCGAATTGTCATTATTCATAAGGATATGCCGCGATTGGAGGAATCAGAATTGAGGATATATATTAGAGTGTTGCATGAGATATGTGAACTTTGGAGAAAATATCCCGATGTTTTGCAAATGAAAGTGTATTTCTCTGAATGTAATAAAGATCAGGTTGGTAAAATATTACAAGATATCAATTCTCGATTGGCTATGGAGCAATCGCTTACCGAGCCTCCAAAAACGCTATGCCTCATTATAAAGTGGTATAAAAAGATAATCGGAAAGAGGTGATGAGTAAGGGAAAAGTCATTAACAATACATCAGTAAAATAAAAGTTACGCTTCAAAAAAATATATGAATATCGTTTTCTTGCAGGAACTGTATTGAAAGAACATCCGGAGTTTCTGTATAAAGTAAGCGTGGAAACGAAAAAATATGAAAAGAATAGGTTTAATTTTCATCATGAGCTGTCTGTTTCTGAGCATTTCAAAAGCTCAGACATTGACAGAGCAGATAGAATATGCTTATAGCAATATAGATACAGCTTCTTATATTGATAAAATGATATTATCATATGCAAAATCGTTTGATAAAATGGATAAGAATACTGATAAATTCTTAGGCATTATTCGTACCGATAGTGCTACTTTAGGTGACATACAAAAATACAATAGCGTTGATAGTATATGTTCGAAATATATCCAGAGAGGTCATACCATGACTGCTCAATGGATAAAAGAATTTGTAAATGAAGTAAAATCAGAAATGGCTATTTTTGTTTTGAATTTAAAGGTGAAAGATGAACGAACATTGCAAGTGGATACAGGAAGATTGGCTTTTAATCTTTTTTATTTCGACAAAAGATATAAAGGACGTCTATACGTATATTGTAATGACGGAGAATATAGTTGGAAAGATTCTGGTTATAGAACTTTCTCACGAAAGCATGCAAGGAAAGCTCCTAAGGCTTTTAGAAGAATAATGCGTAAACATCCGAAGTATCTATTGTTCTGTCCAGACTTGGAAGGTATGAATACGATTTTGTATGTAATCAATAATGAAGTGTATGTCTACAGAATTGTTGAGATGCAAGAATATAAATTAGACGATTATATGAAAAATAGAGCCCTTTATGAGTACTATTTTATGTATGTTGTCAAACAAAAGTGCACAAGTGCGAATATAGTTACTTTGTTTGACAACATACAGTATTATAGCCCTGATCATTATGAAACATTTATTCAATTTAAACCCTAAAAATATGGTTAAAGACATTTTTTATTATTACGAGGATGACGTAGACGTTTCTGATCCGGAAGTCTTTTCACTTGTCCTTGAAGGAGTTCATACAACAGCAGAACTTCTTGAAACTTATGCCCGGCAGTTCAAATTTCCATCTTATTTT
>NZ_BAKN01000030.1 GCF_000614205.1 Hoylesella saccharolytica JCM 17484 | reverse complement strand
GGTAAAGTAAAAAAAGTAGTTCATCCGAGGCCTCTGATTGAGGTAAAATAAAAAAAGTAGCTCATCCGAGGCCTCTGATTGAAGTAAAGTAAAAAAAGTAGGCCATCCGAGGCCTCTGATTGAGGTAAAGTAAAAAAAAGAAGCTCATCCGAGGCCTCTGATTGAGGTAAAGTAAAAAAAGTAGGCCATCCGAGCCCTCGGATGAAGAAAAAGAAAAAGAAACAATCAGTTTCAATTCCCGAACACATCTTAAAGTAAAGAAAGGATGAAAGAAATGAACAAAGTAAATACTTATGCTAAAAGTTTTTTAATAGTTTTATGTATGCTCATGGTCGTCGCTGTGAAAGCGACGGCCTATGAAGCTCGTAATCTATTGCAAAAACTGGCTACCGAAGAAGAAATCAAACAAGCCTTGGTGATGAACCAAAAATGGGTGCCTTATCCCGCATATACCGACCGAGCAGGATGGGATGCACTGCTGGGCACCAACAAAGAGGCTATTATCAAGGCAGGACAGAAGTATCTCGATTACAACTGGGAGGTGGTGAAGGCTACAAAATATCTCGAATACGAGAAGAGTGGCAGCCGAACCGTTATGCAAGACGTGAACCGAAGAAATGTGGCCGCGTTCAGCAGTATGCTCATGGCAGAACTGGCAGAAGGTAAGGGGCAATTTATCCCCGACCTGATAAATGGCATTTTCTTTTTCAGCGAAATGACAACATGGGCCGAGTCGGCGCATCTCAAAGCTTATCAGAAAACCCGCCGCGCCATGCCCGACTATCGCGAACACATCCTTGAACTGCATCAGGGCGGAATGGCGCAAATGTTGTCATGGACGTATTATTTTCTGCGCGCCGAATTTGATAAGGTAGACCCTATCGTGTCGCTTCGTCTGCGCCATGAACTGCAAGAACGCGAACTAACACCCTACCTTACACGCGACGACTATTGGTGGATGGCTTTCAACTACAAAGAAGGCGTGATGGTAAACAACTGGAACCCTTGGTGCAACTCGAATGCTTTGCTATGCTTCATGCTGCTCGAAAACAATCGCGACACACTGGCTCGGGCAGTATATCGCTCGATGGTGTCGGTTGATAAGTTTATCAACTACGTAAAAGCCGACGGCGCCTGCGAAGAAGGTCCCTCCTACTGGGGACACGCCTCAGGCAAACTATTCGAATACCTTTCCGTGTTATCAATGGCCACTGCCGGAAAAATCTCGCTCTTCAATAACGCCCAAATCAAAAGTATGGGCGAATATATCGCCAATTCGTATATCGGCAACGAGTGGGTAGCCAACTTTGCAGACGCTTCGGCACGCGCTGTCGAGGTAAACACACCTCTGATTTATCGCTACGGAATGGCGGTAAACAGCAACGCCATGAAAGCGATGGCTGCCCAACGCGATAAAACTTATCCTTCCAAGCTTCCCGGCTCGTGGATGGACCTTTACAACGGACTCGAAATGTTGCGGGTTAAACCGTTGATGCAGGCAGAGAAAGCGCGCTTCACGCCCGCTGATTTTGTATGGTATCCGCAAACCGAGTTCTGCTACATCCGCAACAATGGCAACTTTCTGGCAGCCAAAGGTGGCTTTAACAACGAAAGTCATAACCACAACGATGTAGGCACCTTTATCTTGTGCTTTGATAACGTTCCGGTAATGGTAGATGCCGGCGTGGGCACTTACACCAGTAAAACTTTCAGTAAAGACCGCTATACCATCTGGACGATGCAGAGCAATTATCACAATCTGCCAATGATTAACGGTGTTGCACAGAGTTTCGGTGCAACGTTTAAATCGAAAAATGCAATGGTAGACCAAAAGGCAAAATCGTTCTCGGTGGATATTTCGGGTGCTTACCCCAAAGAGGCAGAGGTAAAAAGCTGGGTGCGAGCTTACCAATTGAAAAAAACCAGCTGGTAATAACCGATCGTTTCGACCTGAATGCTTGCAAGGCACCCAACGTTATTAATTTTCTGACATGGGGAACTGTAGATACCTCGAAGCCGGGTACGGTGAATATCAAGGTAGATAACGTCGGAGCAACGCTTACTTACGATGCCGCCACGTTCGAGGTATCGGTCGAAACCATTCCGCAAACCGACATCCGCTTGTCGAAAGTATGGGGCGACAAGCTCTATCGCCTTTCGCTCAAGGCCCGGCAGCAAACTACAACGGGTAATTATCTTTACACCGTTCGTCGCACGCATTAAGCAGCTTTCTACCTTGGGCAGAACCGTTTGTCGTGCCGGGCGCCGACAGTTGAAGAAAAGAAAAACACTCGTCCGAGGCCTCAGATGTGAGTTCAATCAAGAAAAAACACTTGTCCGAGGCCTCGGATGTGAGTTCAATTAAGAAAAAACATTCATCCGAGGCCTCAGATGTGAAAATAATTAACAAAAAAATACTTTCCGAGGCCTCGGATGTGAAAATAATTAACGGAAAATATCATCTAAGGCCTCGGATGTAAAAATATCTAAAAGGAAAGTACTTTCCGAGGCCTCGGATAAGGAAAAAGTTAACCGGAAAGTTATTTCCGAGGCCTCGGATGAGCGAAAAACGGATGAAATGCTTGCTTACGGCATTGAATAAATGTTATATCAGCCTCGCATACCTCTCTGCATGGGCGTATGTTCGGGCTATACCATTTTTTTTATTTATCTTTGCGCGAGTTATTAGTAAAACATTTTGAAATGAGAATTCTATCTTTGGTATGTGCAGCCCTATTATTGTGTTCTTCGCGTATTTCGGCAAATAATAAACTGGATTTGAAGGCCGTTACCGACGGCAGTTTGTCGGCTCAAACCATCAGCGGTATCACCCCCATCGAAGGCAGCGATTTGTATACACAAATCAGCTCCGACGGTAAGCGCGTGGTACGGTATTCGTTTAAAACGGGAAAACAAACCGATGTTCTTTTCGATATCGACGATACACAGGGCGAAAAGCTCAACCGGTTTGATGGTTACATCCTTTCGCCCGACGGTAAAAGGATGCTGATACGCACACAGAAAAAGGCAGTGTACAGGCGCTCGCATACGGCGGTGTATTACATTTATACCGTTGCATCGAAGAAGTTGGAGAGGCTATCTGACGGCGGTCCGCAGCAGGTGCCCACGTGGTCGCCCGACGGATTACAGGTGGCTTTTGTGCGAGACAACAACATCTTTCTCGTTAAACTGCTTTACGACAATGCCGAAAGTCAGGTAACAACCGACGGTAAAGCAAACGAGGTGATTAATGGTATTCCCGATTGGGTAAACGAAGAAGAATTTTCGTTTAACAATGCTTTGGCTTTTAACGCAGACGGTACAATGTTGTGCTGGATACGATACGACGAAACAATGGTAAAAAGCTATTCGCTGCAATTATTTAAGGGTATGGAACCCGAACTGAACGAAAATGCCACTTATCCCGGACTTTATACGTACAAGTATCCCAAGGCGGGCGAGGCCAATTCGGTACCAACGGTGTGGAGTTATGACATCAAATCACGGCAAACACGGCGTCTGAACATTCCAATGGCAGTCGATGGCTACATCCCTCGTCTAAAACCTACGGCAGATGCCGAAAAAATGCTGGTTTACACAATGAATCGACATCAGGATGTACTGAACATCTATACGGTTAATCCGCGCAGCACAGTAGCCCAGCTGCTGGTGAAAGAAAAAGTAGACAAGTATGTCAAAGAAGAGGTAATCGGTGGCATATCTGTTTATAAAAATACAATTATCCTGCCCAGCGATCGCGACGGCCATATGCGCCTTTACCTTTATGATATGACCGGTCAGTTGCAGCGCACCATCGGCGAGGGTAACACTGAGATAACTCGCGTATATGGCTATGACGAGCAGACTGGTGACGTGTTCTATCAGGCTTCGGTACTAAATGCTCATGATCGCCAAATTATGGTAACCCGAAAGAACGGAAAAACCGAACGGCTAACTCAACAGGAAGGATGGAACAATGCCATCTTCTCGGCCGATCTAAAGTACTTTATCAATACGTGGAGCGACAGTCATACACCTTACGTCTTTACTCTACGCGATGCCAAAGGACGCTTGCTGGCAACCCTACTCGACAACGCTGCCCTAAAAGAAAAGTTGACCCAATACAATCTTCCAACGCCCGAAATGTTCTCTTTCACCACCACCGATGGGGTGAAGCTCGACGGCTGGATGGTAAAACCTACTAACTTCGACGCATCGAAGAAATACCCCGTTATCCTTTTTCAATATAGCGGTCCCGGCAGTCAGCAGGTCGTTAATGCATGGAACATCGGTTCGATGGGTCAGGGTGCACTCTTCGACCGTTATCTGGCACAAGAAGGCTTTATTGTTGCCTGTGTAGATGGTCGCGGAACAGGCGGACGAGGTGCAGAATTTGAAAAATGCACCTACCTGAAGTTGGGACAGTTAGAATCGAAAGACCAAGTGGCTGCGGCTCGCTATTTGGCGTCACTACCCTATGTCGACGGTGGTCAGATCGGCATTTGGGGCTGGAGCTACGGAGGCTTTAATACGCTAATGAGTATGAGCACCGGCGATAACGTATTTAAAGCTGGTGTAGCCGTGGCACCACCTACATCATTTCGTTTTTACGACACCGTTTACACCGAGCGTTATATGCAAACGCCTAACGAAAATGCCGACGGCTACGACGATAACCCCATAACACGCGCCAGCAAGCTGAACGGAGCCTTGTTGCTGTGTCAGGGATTGGCTGACGACAATGTTCACCCACAAAACACGTTTGAATATACCGAAGCATTGGTGCAAGCCGATAAAGATTTCAAAGAAATTGTTTACACGAATCGTAATCACGGCATCTGGGGCGGAAACACCCGCACACATCTACTGCGGCAAATCACTCGCTTTTTCAAAGCCGAATTAACACCCGCCGCACAACATTAATAACTCAAAAAACAAGCAATCATGCAATTACAACGTATCTTTACCGCCGTCGCGCTCGGCATCTTTCTCCTTCCCGCAACGCTGAAAGCCCAACAAGTTCGCATCATCGTTTCCAATTCTGGCAATGTACAACGACAAGAACTCATCGAAGTGGATATCAAAGACATTCGCCAGAAATTAAAACTGGGCGAAAATGAATCCTTTGTTGTGAAGAACTCAAAAACCCTTCAGCAAGTAGATTATCAGATTACGCACGATGGAAAACTGCTCGTAGATGCAGGAGCGCGTCCTCGAACACAGGCTGTATTTATTGTTGAGAAAGGCGAGCCGGAGAAAATGAAGCATTGGACCTATGGTGCACAATATAAAATACGAAAAGACGACATTACATGGGAAAACGATCGTGGTGCCTATCGCGTATACGGTCCGGCACTACAGAAAACAGGGGAAAAATCGTTTGGCATAGATATCTGGACGAAAAACACGCCCGACCTCGTTGTACCCAACCGCTACCGAATGGAGCTTGAAGGTAACATCATTGAAGACTCTCTGCGCCGGCTCGGGCTCAACGACCAAGCCAAAGCTATCGACAGAGCCACTTCCTTTCATCTCGACCACGGCTACGGAATGGATGCCTACAGCGTAGGCCCCACGTTGGGTTGCGGAGCGCCCTCGCTTATGCTTGGCGACAGCTGCTGTTACCCTATTGTTATAAAGAGTACCGCATTCTTGACAACGGTCCGCTGCGCTTTACGATGCAACTCACCTTTAATCCTGTACGTGTGGGAAAAGATAAAGCCGTTGTAGAGCATCGCATCATTAGCCTTGACAAAAGTGCCAATTACAATCGTATGACCGTTTGGTACGAAGGACTTTCTCAGCCGCGCAACCTTGCCACCGGCGTGGTATTGCACACCGAAGATACCACCGGTGTGGTGCTCGGATCTGATTTTCTGCTCTACGCCGACCCCACCGACGATATGCGCGACAATACCAGTCAGCTTTACGTGGGCGTACTCTTTCCCAAGCGAATCAACGAGATAAAAAAGTTGATGTACCCCAAGCCTCAAGGCTTTAATGCCGGGCACCTCATCGGCATTGTGCGCGGCCTGCGTAACAACGAGCGATACACCTACTATTTCGGTAGTGCGTGGAGTCGTTACGATGTAAAAAGCCTGAACGAATGGCGTGTGCGCTCGGAAGAATTCTTGCTTTCGCTGAAAAATCCATTGAAAGTGGAGATAAAATAGCGTGCTGTTCCTTCCGAACTGGTCGGAAGGAGATTTATCCGGTTTCGAAGGTGACAGCCGAAATTAAATTTGTCCCGGTTCCGATGTGAACAGCTTGAAAAATATTTTTGATGAAATTCCAATAGGAACCGGGCTGAAAAAACAGTCTTTTTCTGCCGAATTCACATAAAAGTCACGAAATTTCTCTCTTCTCTTTGCCATGCAACAGCTCTACAACGATTTCGGCACGTGGATAAGGCAAAAATTGCCCTATAAAGTGCAGAAAATATCGATTGATGCGGGGTTTACCTGTCCCAATCGCGACGGAACCACGGGCGTAGGCGGCTGTACCTATTGCAACAACCAAAGCTTTAACCCCGCCTATTGCCAGCCCCGAAAATCGATTACAGAACAGCTCGAGGCAGGCAAAAAATTCTTTGCGCGCAAGTATCCACAAATGAAATTTCTGGCTTATTTTCAGGCATACACCAATACCTACGGTTCGGTAGATGCCTTGAAACGCATGTACGAAGAGGCGCTCGAAACCAACGACGTTGTGGGACTGGTTGTGGGCACGCGGCCCGATTGTATGCCCGATGCACTGCTTGATTATCTTGAAAAACTGAGCCGGCAAACGTTTTTACTAGTTGAATACGGCATCGAGTCGGCTAATAACGCTACGCTGCAGCGCATCAACCGCGGGCACACTTTCGAATGCAGTCGCGAAACGATTTGTCGAACACACGAGCGGGATATTCTGACTGGTGCGCATATCATCATCGGACTGCCTGGCGAAGATGCCGAGTCGAGTATCCGTCAGGCACCCGTTATTTCGGCTCTGCCTATCGATATTCTGAAAATTCATCAGATGCAGATTATCCGCGGCACGCATTTGGCGAAAGAATATCAGCAAAATCCGTTTCACCTGTACAGCGTCGACGAGTATATCGACGTGATTTGCCGATACATTCAGTATTTACGAAAAGATTTAGTATTGGAGCGGTTTGTAAGTCAGTCGCCCGATGAATTGCTACTGGCACCCAAATGGGGATTGAAAAATTATGAGTTTACCCATCGGCTGATTAATCGACTGAGGGCCAAGGGAATTTATCAAGGATGCCTGGCGCAGTAGTTTCGATATATTCTTTGCTCAGAATTTACGGTAGCAACGCATGGTAATCGTTACTTTTAATAAAATCGCCAATTTCAATTTCCGGATGCCGCCGCATGTATTTATCGATAGCATCGATAAACTTTGTTTTAAAAAAATCTTTACCCATAGCCTTATTCAGTATCCACATCATCTTAGCCATATGCAGGTCGCGTTCTTTCTGGCTTCGCAAATCATACTGCTGCAAGGGGTACAAACTCAGTAGATAAAAACTCAGCGCATCAGGCACAATGTATTCACGCTTCATTGACTTCAATTGCTCTGCCGAATAATACTTTTTGTACAGCGGATAGTCTTCGCCCATGTACTTATCGAGCGAAATACCAATCATCTCTTCACCAATGATGATACTTTGATCTAACGAACCTATTTGGGCGTAAACCTGTGGTTTGGGAAGACTGGGCAACCACTCTTTCAGCTGATGAAATACCTTACAAAACTTCTTGTTGATGTCGCTCATGTTGGCATACTCTGCTTCTGCGTCGCTGATGAGCATTTGCAGCGTCGAATCCTGATAATATCTTAAAAACTTCTTGTGAATCTCAAAGTCTTCAATAACGCCCAACTGTAAGACCTTCTCAATTAGCGTGCGCGTTTCGATGGGATAGTCGGTATTCATCTGTTGTAAAGCCGAAAAGTCACCCGTTGTGAGATAACGGCTCTCAAGGCGGTCGTATCTCTGTACTTTAATACAGACATCATGACTGCCGAGCATGTCTGGCCGTATTTTCAAATCGCAAGCCGTGACCATGCACACAAAAACCAAAAGAAAACTTGTAGATACTTTCACAAATGGTATTTAATCGTTTTGTCTACTGCAAAATTAATATTCTTTTATTGTAAAACCTATCTTTTTGCTAAAAAACACAAAAATAGAGTAAATAAAATACCTAAAACGCAAAAAATAGTTACAAAATAAAAGAGGGGGAGGGGATTTTTCATAGTAATCCATTTCCTTTTGTCTTCCCTTTCTGCAAAAGTGGATGATTCAGGTTTATTCTTTTCATTGATCAAATGAGTGCGCTATCTTTTTACTTTTCCCGTTGCCGTCAGCTCTATCTCTTCGATAGGCAGATAATGTTTGGGTTGCCAATACTTCGGTAGATAGCGTCGACAAATGGCACACAGTTCTTCTATTTCCGGGGTGGCGTTGTGCAAGTCGGTTGCAACAAATTTCAAACCAATAACTTCGCCAAATTTATCGTCTTTGCAGCGCACAATGGCATAGGGGATTGACAAATGGGGGCGAAGTATATTTTCCACCTCTTCAATTTGTATTTTTACGCCTCCGCTGACAATTACATTACCCAGCCGACCCAGAATACGAAAGAGATTTCCGGTTGACGAGTTTTTAGGTTTAATCTGCGTGGGCGTGGAAAGGACTTTTGGCTTTATCTCGGCAAGGTCGTTGGTGACGAGTGGGTGTGAACAGAGATGCGGTGCGGTGACAATAAGACATCCGTTGGTATGCAGACTTACTTCTACGCCCGATAGCGGGGTATACCAATCGTCTGCGTGGCAACCGTTGAGTCTTCTCAAGGCAATATGCGAGAGGGTTTCGGTCATGCCATACGTGCTCCACACGGCATTGGGGAAATCTTTCAGTTGACGAGCGAGTGCAGAGTCAATGGCACTTCCACCGATGATAAGATGGCGAATGCGGCGTAAACGTTCGCGTTCGATAGGGTTCTGCAAACTATTATACACCTGCAGTGGAACCATCGCTGCAAAATCAATATCTTGTTCAACGGCTTTAAGCGGATGACCGTCAGGTTCAACGCTTATCAGCTGCAATTTCTGTACCATTGCCCTTACTACCATCATTTTCCCCGCTATGTAATCTACCGGTAAACAAAGTAGTGCTGTTTGACCCTCGCGCAGTTGCAGAAAATCACACGTCATTCGCGCACTTGCTTCCATCCGTCGTTTCTCCACCCACAACAGTTTGGGGGTCCCCGTCGAACCGCTTGTATGTACCTGCAGTTTGTTGCTGCCATTGTTCCACTCCTTTATGAATTGGGCAAGAACCATAGTCGGTCTCCTTTTATTGTTAAGGGCATGGGGATATTATCGGTGTAAAGCAATCCTGTTCCCAAACCTTGCGGCATGATTACAGCATCGCCATAAGTTTTGGCGGCAAAATGTGCAATGGCATTCAGTCCAATGTTACTTTCCAATGCGCTGGTCACCCACGAACCGATGTCGCGTCGGCGTGCCATATCAATCCATTCTGCAGCACCACTCATTCCACCGTGCAACGAGGGTTTGAGTACGATAAAGGCTGGTCGGATGTAGTCAAGTAGTTCGGCCTTTTGCACAGAACCGTTGATACCGATGAGTTCTTCGTCTAAGGCGATAGGTATAGGCGACTGACTACACAGCCGAGCCATCTCGGTCCACTGTCCTTGTCGAATGGGTTGTTCAATGGAGTGGATGTCGAGGGCGGCCAATTGTTCCAGTTTAGCAAGCGCTTCATGCGGAGCAAAGGCTCCGTTGGCATCAATTCGCAGTTCTACCTGTGCTTGATTGAACTGTTCTCGAATGCGACGTAGCAAAGCCAATTCGTGTTGAAAATCAATCGCCCCGATTTTAACTTTTATGCAGCGAAAACCTTGTTGTAACTTTTCATCGAGACGGATGCACATTTCATCGAACGTTCCCATCCACACCAGTCCGTTGATAAGAATACCCATCTTCCCACGTGCAAAGGCAGAGTCGGAAAGTGCCGGCGAACCATTGCGACGCAATTGCTCTACTGCAGTTTCGAGCCCAAAAACCATCGAAGGGTAAGGTTGCATCGCGAAGAAATCGATTGCGCCTGTTTTACAGAATCGTTGGCACAGGCCGTGCAAAATACTCTCATAATCGGGCACATCATCACAACTCAGTTGCGGTAGCGGAGCACATTCGCCCCAAGCCTGAACACCAGGTTTTTCATCAGAAGTGAGACGAAGCAACCACGACTTTCGGGTGAGATAAACACCACGCGACGTACCCGCAGGTTGTTTGAAATGGAATATTCGGGGGGTAATATCGATATGAAAAGCCATTCGTTCTACGGCAACTTGGGATACTTCTTGAAATTGGGCTTCCGCTTCTCGAGGAAAGCTTTGCCGCCCTCTTGTGCCTCGTCGAGGAAGTAGTACAACATAGTGGCATCGCCGGCCAGTTCTTGTATGCCTGCCTGCCCATCAAGTTCCGCGTTGAGCCCTGCCTTAATCATGCGAAGAGCCAGCGGACTGCGTTCCATCATCGTTTCAGCCCATGCTACGCACTCGTCTTCAAGACTTTCAAGTGGAACCACTTTATTGACCATTCCCATGCGTTCGGCCTCTTCAGCAGAGTACTGTCGACAAAGAAACCAGATTTCTCGCGCCTTTTTCTGTCCCACAATTCGGGCGAGATAAGACGCACCAAACCCGGCATCAAACGAGCCTACCTTGGGTCCCGTTTGTCCGAAAACGGCATTGTGCGAAGCAATAGTTAGGTCGCATACAAGATGCAAAACGTGTCCTCCGCCAATTGCAAAACCGTTAACCATCGCGATGACTGGCTTTGGAAGACGCCTGATTTGCATCTGAACATCGAGCACATTCAGACGAGGAACGCCATCCGCTCCTACATATCCGCCCCGACCCTTGACGTTCATATCACCACCTGAGCAAAAAGCCTTATCGCCTGCACCTGTGAGCAGTACAACACTGATATCTTGCGCCTCTCGGCAATATGAAAATGCCTGACTCATCTCCCATGTTGTCAACGGGGTGAAGGCATTGCGATAACGAGGGCGATCGATAGTAATCTTAGCAATACCGTTGTAGAATTCAAATCGTATTTCTTTAAAGTCGAATCCTGTAATCGGTTTCCATTCTCTTTCTTTCATTTGTTTTATATAATGTTGTTACGTTTGTCTATGATAATTTTGCCATGCAGCAGTATCTGCGTCTGAATCGGTGAAAACCTCAAACACCACCGGCTGTTGATTACTTCGGTCCAAGAACGCCATCAACCCGGCTTTCAGTTCGTTAGCGTTGTGGGCCGAAAGATATGTAAGTCCGTATTGCCGACAAGCACACTCAGCCGAAAGCTGATGTTGCGCCTTCACCAACTGCCGACATGTTTCGCCGTCTTCAAGTCCTTCCAGAGTATTGAAGATACCGCCACTATGGTTGTTCAGTAGAAGCACTTTAAGGTTGCGATTCAAAGTAGGCCAAAGCGCATTTTGATCGTAGAAAAAGCTAAGGTCACCGATGATACAGAATACATCGCAACCGGCAACAAGAGAAAATCCCGCTGCCGTTGACAGACTGCCATCGATGCCGTTAACTCCGCGATTGCACCACACATAGCTATGCGCAAAGAGATTTGCCAGCCTTATTGACATACTGTTGCCCGCATGCAGATAATACGGCCGGTCGGTAGGAAGCTGCTCGAAGAAAGCCTTAACCGCACTTAACTGCGAGTAGCCCGTAGCAGCATTCTTTGTAGAAGCCTTACCTGCGTCAATAGCTGCTGACCAACATTGCTGATAGCCGCTGTCGAATGTAAGCGTTCGCTGCTCTTTTTTCTCTCGAAGCACCTTGCATATATGCTGCAACACGTATGCCGGACGTCCATCCACCACACCCGAAAGCGTCATAAATGTATCGTAAACATGTCCGCCCCGATTTACCGTCCACGTTTCTGCACAGTGTATCTGGCGAAGATACTGCTTCAGCCGCTTGCTGATAAGCGTACCACCGAGATAGAGAATATAATCGGGACTAACATCGGTCGTTGCTCGCTCGATACGGCTCAACACCTCATTTATATTCAGCGGCCCAGTTGTCTTACCCGAAGCAGCATCGCCCGTTGTATAATCGGGTGATAGCGAGGTACACTCGTATAACACCGGCACATCTTTACAGATTTCTTCAACAGAGAGCCTTACTTGATAAGCCTCGTCGGCGTGCAACTGTCCCACCACAACCAGGGGACGCTGGGCAGCCCACAACTTCTCTTCAAACACCTTGCAAGCCACGGCGTCTTCAACGGCTTCAATAACGCGGATAGAGCGTTCCTGCGGCAATCGGTCGACATCAAAGCAGAATAACGGTTCTGAAACCGGAACGTTGATGTGCACGGGGCTGCCTCCGTAGCGTTTACAAGCTGTCAGCGCCTCGTTCACCAATCGGTTGCAGTGCCATCTTTGTTCCGCATCGAGCGGTTCGGGCAAACTAACAGCCTTACTTACCCACTGCCCCAGTGCGTTTGGTTGTTCCAGCGTCTGCCCATCTTGCTGATTAATCCAAGCCGGCGACCGGTCTGCTGATATAACTACCAACGGGATTTGCTGATAACGTGCTTCGGCTACAGCAGGAGCTAAATTGAGCAGAGCCGTACCCGAGGTAACACATACAGCCACCGGCTCATAGCGATGTTGCGCCATCCCCAGCGCGTAGAAACCTGCCGAACGTTCATCGGTTACAGCATAACAAGTTATCTGCCGAACACGTGAGAGGTTGTGTGCGATAGCGGCATTACGCGAGCCCGGACATACCACAACCCTTGTAACACCATGCTCTACGAGCAGAGCAGTAAGTATATTAATGTTTTCTTTATTGCTGAACATACGGTTCGTTATAATTTCACAAGTTCTTAAGTTTCTTGATACATCAGCCACAGCCGACATCATCACCCGCCGCATCGTTTCCATCTTGACAGTTGTTTCCTCCCATTCCTGTTCCTCACTACTATCCTTAAGCAGTCCGCCGCCGGCGTACAATCTACAGCGGTTCTCTTCAACCTGCATGCATCGCAGTGAAACATACAATTCGGCATTACCGCCCTTGGATACCGTACCGCAGAAACCACTGTAATAGCTACGCTCATGCGATTCGTTCGCACAGATATACGCCCACGCCTCTTGCTTGGGTAGTCCGCACACTGCAGGCGTGGGATGCAGCACGTCAAGGATGTCGCCCAATCCGTATCCCTCTTTGGCGATAAATGTAAAGTCGGTGCGCAGATGCACCAGCTCACCGGCTTGTTGTGTGTAAGGTTCCGACTCGTTGATACGAGTGGCCAACTGCTGTAAACACGCTCGGATGTAACGAGCCACAAGTTGCTGCTCCTCTTTATTTTTCTCGCTCCACACAACGGGTAAACTCATCGACAGCCCAACCTCATCATCCGGCACCCCTTCTTTCTTTTTCAATTTCATCGTTCCCGCCAAGGCCATGGTTTGCCATTGGGCAGAACCGCCTTTTAGCAATACTTCAGGGGTAGCCATCAGCCAAGTACCGGCGCAACGGGTGCTAACCAGTGCCACAAACTGTTGGGGATAGGCTGCGCAGGCCAGCCTGAACATTTCTTCGGCATCGGCACGAGCCTGCAGCGAAAATTCTTCCGAACGACTCAGCACAATCTTATCAAACCGCCCATCTAACAGTTGCTGATGAAACAGCTGAAAGTCGCGATGATAACCCGGCGTAACGGGCACCGCCGTTGAGCGGGAAGAAGCAGCCGACTGTTGCGGCAGAACACCCCTTGTAGTAAGCTCAACCCGTTCTACAACGTCAGGCGGATAACCAGTATCGGACAATCTTTGCTGATAACGAAAGGCGCAAAAACAAAACCCTCTGCATGGTTAAGCAACGTATATCGCCCCACCGCCTCTGCTCGCCCCGATGTCTGAATAAAGCGCGTGGCAAAGGTTTCATTCGGAGCTTTAAAAAGGGCAAAGTCAGTCATCCTTTCGGGCATTGAGCACATAATTGGTAACCTGAACCGAACACACCAACGCTCCGGCCTCGTTTCTTATCTCTACGAGCCACTGATGCAGCGTGCGCCCTTTGTGCATCAGCCGGGCAAGAGCCGTTACGGTATCCCCCTGCTCAACAGCGATAAGATGACTTCCACTTACATTAATACCCACGCTGATTTTACCCGGGCAGAGTGCCAGCGAGGCAACACCGGCAAGATTTTCGGCCAGCGCCAACGACGCTCCGCCGCTTAAAAAGCCAAACGGTTGTCGGTTTCGCTCGTCAACCTTCATCCGTGCCATGCAAGTGTCGGGTTCGGGGGTTGAGAGAAACTCCATGCCCAATGTCGACGAAAGGTTCTCAATTCTCTCTATCGATTCTTTAACGCGTGTGATGTCCATCTGTAATATTTTTTGTTTAGTGCAAATGTAATGAATAATTGGTAATTGACGGTTGATAATTGCGAATTGATAACCAACGCACAATTGGCAACCACAACCCACCGGTATAGGTTGCAACGGGGCGCAAAGCATGTTTTTTGTGATGGTTGCCCGTTGTATAAAATAGGTTCTGCCGATTTTATGCTTCATCGCCCCGGGGCGAAAGAGGTATTTCGCAATTTTTTTATGCTTCGCCCGTGGGCGAAGCACTTTATTTTAATCTTTTTTCACTTCGCCCGCGGGCGACGAGTTTTTCTTTAACTTTTATTAGCTTCGCCCGTAGGCGAAATACTTTCCGTTAATCTTTTTTCACTTCGCCCACGGGCGACAAACTTTCCTTTAACTTTTATTAGCTTCGCCCACGGGCGAAACGCTTTTCTTTAATCTTTTTCTCACTTCGCCCACGGGCGACAAGTTGTTTTTTAACGTTTAATGGTCGTCGCCCCAAGGCAACAACCATCTTTCTTATCTGTTCGTATCATCGCCCCGGCGATATCGCTTTTAGATAGTCTAAACACTCGTTGTCGGCGGGCAATCGCCCCTTAAACGGCGCTGCAGAACAAAATTCGTATCATAAACCTACCTATCTGCCCTTTGGGGCGTTATTGGCAGATGCCGGTGGTTCAATCGCACAACATTCTATTAATAATTACGTCAGTTCGGTATAAGAAATAATTGTATTCAAAATACGCTATCTTTATTTTATTCCTAACTGCAGTCGGAAAAAATGTTTTTACGGCAGGCTTGCAGGGGGATGGGATGGTGGATGAGGGGACGCTTCGTAAAGAATAAGGTACGAAAAAGTAAGCGGATACGCTTTTGGTAGGGGCGTATCCGCTTTGTAGGACTTTGCTTTCTTATGGTTTGGCTTGATGCTTGCTTCTGCAAGGTAGGTCGGATAGATTATGGCTGGGGCGGTTCGGCCGGGCCTATGCAGAGCAGGATGATGATGGCGAGTAGGGGAGTGGTGGTAAGGCCGAGAAGAATCCATAGCAGAACGCTTCGGTTTCTTCTTTTGGCAAGCACGCCAACGAGGACGTATATCCCGATGGTAATGGCGATAATGACGAGAATGCTGGTAATACCTATGGGGGTTGTGAGCATATCAAGTGATGGTAAAATTATAGATGGAAGTCCGCTTTCTTCTGTTTCTACGGTGTCTTCATCTGCCGCTTGTAGCGCGTTCTCGTCTGCGTTTGCAAAATTGTAGTCTTTAAGTTTATACCTGATTTTGAAAGCAGGGTGTCCTGAACCCTTGTCGGGTGTTTGGTAATAATGATAATTGCGAGCGTGTTCGTAGGCCGGGATGTTGACTTTCTTTGTCATTCCTGGTTCTATGTCGACGTTTAAAAAGAAGTCCTCGTCATCCAATGGGGTTCCTTTCATGTCGAGATAGGTAATTGTAAACGAAATGTTTTGAATGGTTTCGTTGGTGTTGTTTTTGAGAGCAAGCGTGCCTTCGTTGTCAAATACCCCCTGTTCGTAGGAAACCATGCTGACTGCCGGTGTGCTCAAACTGACTGCCGGTGTGTTGTTTGTGGTTGAAAAGCCGGCCATTGCAATAAGCAGGCAGAGCCATGTAAGTACGTTTTTTTTAATCATAGCTGTTCTGTTTTTTATTTTACTTATGGTTGTAGTATTGTCGGGTTGATAATTTATCGCAGCAAAGATATGAAATAAAATGTAAATTGTCAACCTGCTTTATACTGCGAGGCTCGTGCTTGTTTTGTAAAGATGCTATTTGGACAGTCTGCTTTTTGCTGTTTACTGTCTTTACATTTACACTCCAATGGTTGTGTTGGAGGGCTTCTTAAGAAAAAAGATAGTGAAAAGTTTGCGACATCAGAAAAACTTATTACCTTTGCACACGCATTTGGAGAAATGCCTCGTTTGTAGAGATAATGCGGAAATAGCTCAGTTGGTAGAGCACAACCTTGCCAAGGTTGGGGTCGCGAGTTCGAGTCTCGTTTTCCGCTCATCATTCTATTGATTTATTGAACAGGCCCAGGTGGCGGAATTGGTAGACGCGCACGTTTCAGGTGCGTGTGTTTAACAGCGTGCAGGTTCGAGTCCTGTTCTGGGCACATCTGTTTAACCGAATGGTGGAAATGCTGGAGAGGTGGCGGAATTGGTAGACGCGCTACTTTGAGGGGGTAGTGAAAATTGCTTCGTGGGAGTTCGAGTCTCCTCCTCTTCACTTTTTTTATTTTTTGTGATGCGGAAATAGCTCAGTTGGTAGAGCACAACCTTGCCAAGGTTGGGGTCGCGAGTTCGAGTCTCGTTTTCCGCTCTTTTTTAGAGAAACATAATTTTATCAATGAATTTATACTTAAGATATTTTGATAAAGAAACATTAGTTGATAACGTCGAAAAAGCACTTGATTTTTTACAATCTATTCCAGAAATTGGAATGAGTATTGAATTGGAAAACGATATTCGTGATTACGTTGCCAGCGATGTTTTCTATCCAAAGCGTTACAAGGTTCGTCCTCGTGTTTATTTTATCATTATTAAAACGGTTGCGCCAACCATGCTTGATTTTAAACAGAAGAAGGCGTTGCATCCTGTTCCTGCTCCTACTGCCTTTGATAAGCATGACTTGGCTGCTACAGTAATGACAAGATTGACGGAAGAAAAACCAGGCTGGTATGAGGGTGAGCTTGATTTTAAGCGTGTTGTTTTGGTACCGTCAACGGGTAAGTATGAGTATCGGGACACACGTTTTGTGGTGCATTGCAAGGCGATGTCTGGTCAGGACTGTTATAACCGAATTATTGATCATCTTCGTGAAAGAGTGGATCGACGTTCACAATTTCCTTCGGCTAAGGGACGAAACTTTCGATACAGGTATCTGGGTATGTGGAAATAATTAGTTACGAGTAGCTTATGAATAAGGTGATGTTAATCGGGAATGTGGGTAAGGAACCTGAAGTACGGTATTATGAGGCAGATCAAGCTGTGGCACAGGTGACTCTTGCTACAACGGAGCGGGGATATACTCTACAAAATGGAACGAAAGTACCTGACCATACTGATTGGCATACAGTGATATTTTGGAAAAATCTGGCTAAGATTGTTGAGAAATATGTACATAAGGGCGATAAACTTTATGTTGAAGGGCGCATAAGGTATAGAACTTATGATGATCAGCAAGGGAAACGAAAGTATGTAACGGAAATCTTAGCGGATAACATAGAACTTCTTTCACCTCGACCGGTTACGGGTCAGCCGACTTCCTTGCAGGAGGAAACGCAAACTGGCGATACTGCGGATGGTACAAAGTTGCCCTTTTAAACTAATTCTATGTAGTTTTGGACTTATCTTATATTACAGAAACCTTATCTGATATATATATTCAGACGCCCACCCTTGGGGTTATTATAGCGCTTGTTATTGCTATTATTTTGTTGGGAGTGTCGGGATTTGCGAGTGGTTCGGAGATAGCGTTTTTTAGTCTATCACCCAGCGATGTGATGAGTCTGGATGTCGAACGAAATCCCAAGGATGCGAATATAGCCATGTTGCGCGAAGACTCGGAACGAACATTGGCCACCATTCTTATTACCAACAACTTTGTGAATGTGACGATAATTATGCTTTGTAATTACGTCTTCGCTCATTTGATACATTTTGGTCCAAAAGCTTATTGGTTGCAGTTTCTCTGTATTACCATTCTTCTTACCTTTTTGTTATTACTCTTTGGTGAGATTATGCCTAAGATTTTTAGTCGTCAGAATCCTCTGAAATTCTGTAGAACAACTGTAAATGGTATTTTGTTTCTGCGAAAGTTGTTCTGGCCATTAGAATCTGTCTTGTTACATACAGGCATCTTAGCCGAAAAAGTTGTTGGTAAAGAAAGTCATACACTTAGTGTTGATGATTTGGAACAGGCTCTCGAACTGACTAACAAGGAAGACTTAAAAGATGAGGAAAAGATATTGCAGGGAATTATACGGTTTGGTGATGAAACCGTCAAAGAGATTATGACGAGCAGGCAGGATATAGTAGATTTGGATATTAAAAGCAGCTTTAATGATGTTTTGGATTGTATCCGAGAGAATAATTACAGCCGAATTCCTGTTTATCAAGATAATACGGACAATATGCGGGGCGTCTTGTATATTAAGGATTTATTGCCTCATTTGTCTAAATCTTCCAACTTTAAGTGGCAAAGTTTGATAAGACCCGTTTATTTTGTTCCCGAAACAAAGAAAATAGACGACTTGTTACGCGACTTTCAAGAGAATAAAATTCATATTGCTATCGTTGTTGACGAATTCGGCGGAACAAGTGGATTGGTAACGTTAGAAGATGTTTTAGAAGAAATTGTCGGAGAAATTAATGATGAATACGACGATGAGGTAGAGCGGCTCTACACTAAATTGAATTATAATACTTATATTTTTGAAGGTAAAACCTTATTGAGCGATTTATGCAGAATATTAAATATAAGTGACGAAGAATTTAGTGAGGTGGAGGGAAGTGCCGATACGCTGGCGGGATTACTATTAGAATTAAAGGGAGATTTTCCCAGTGTGCACGAAATTATTAGTTATAGTCGTTATCAATTTGAAATTCTTGCGATAGAGGAAAGACGTATCAGCCGTGTTAAGTTGGTGGTTCATGCAGATGCTCCCCAAGATTAACAGAACCCAAGAAGGATATGGCATTGTTAAAAATAGAAACTCTTGATACCGATGTGCGGTTGGGGCTGTGGAAGATTGAAGAGCAAGAGGAAGATTTAATACGCGATTATTCTTGGTTGTCTGATATTACAGAGAGGTTGAAAGTTGTGCGTAGTGCACAGCGCAGAATTGAAATACTCGCCATTTACGCTCTTCTTTATGAACTAGCCCATGATAAGGCGCTCCGAATAACTCATGATTTATATGGGTGTCCGCATGTTTCAGGCTATCATATTGGGATTAGTCATACCAAGGGGTTTGCTGCTCTCATCCTTTCTCAAACTCGAAATGTGGCTGTAGATATAGAGTATTGTAGCGATAGGGTAGGACGTATTGCCCATAAGTTTATACGTAATGACGAGTTTGCTCCCACGCTTGCTCACCAGCTTATCAATTGGAGTGCAAAAGAAACCGTTTATAAATACTTTTCAGATCAGCAGTTAGTTTTTTTTGATATCCGGATAATCATCTCTAAGCTCAATGATATAGGTGTTTTAGATGCAATCAATTTGAAGTCAGAACAACAGGTAGCTGTTAAGTATCAGCGAAGTAACGATTATATTCTTACCTATTTATATTAGAAGTTTAATGAGTAAAAAGATGAAAAATTTACCTGTTTAATTTGAATAAACTCTATATAAAAAAAGTGAAATTTGTCCTTTTTTTTTATTTTTTCGTAAATTTGCAAAGAAATAATGACCGGGCATGTCCGTTTAAAGTTATTCAACATGATTGATATGCCAATTGTGTTTCTGTTTATTATTAAAAAGTTATGAATATGAAGAGATTTTTCTTGAGTATTGTGGCTGTTGCTTTAATTTCTGTTTTTAATGCATCGGCTCAAGTTGTAGAGGGCGCTGCTGCAGTGGCTAATGCACAGAAGGCTGCCGTTGATGCTGCTAAAGCAAAGGCTGAGGCTGCAAAAGCTGTGGCTGAAGCAGCAAAACAAAAAGCAGATGCCGCTAAAGCAAAGGCTAATGCAGCAAAAGCTAAGGCCGATGCAGAGAAGGCAAGAGTTGATACAGAGAAAGCTAAAGCAGATTCTGAAATTGCTAAAGCAGATGCAGCTGCGGCTGCAGCAGATGCTGCAAAAGCAGTAGTCGCTGCCGCCAAAGCAAAGGTTGATGCTGAAAAAGCATTAGCAAATGCAACTGCTGCCAAAGCTGCTGCAGAGAAAGCAAAAGCTGATGCTGCAAAGGCAAAAGCTGATACACAAAAAGCTATGGCTGATGCTGCAAAGGCAAAGGCTGAATCTGACAAAGCAAAAGCTGACATAGCTAAGGCAAAGGCTGATGCTGCCGCTGCTGTTTCGGCTGCCGCTACCGCTGCAGAGAAAGCAAAATCGTCTTATTAAGTAATATATTTTCAGAGCAGAGGTTGCTTCTCTTCTGCTTTTTATTGATTGCAAGTACTGCTTCATTGCTTTACTAATGAAGCAGTACTTTTTTATTATACTATTCAAGTAATGTTATTAAGAAAGTTTTAAGTATCATCTTTTTTAATTACACTTGCTCTGATTCTTGTCGATTTTCATAAAAAATCAAGTGCAGTTTATTCCCTTCTTATCGTATGGTATAAGTTCAAACTTGTTACTTTCTTAATCTTCTCTATCTATATATATGCTTTCCTTTTTTTTGCTATGGAATGCTTTTTTATAATAAGTTTTTGCTTATTTGGTCAAAAATGAGCATTGAGGGTGCAAAAACATAGGTTTTAACTTGTAAAAGCATAGCTTTCAGGTTGCAAAACATCATCTTTCGGAGGCTAAAAGCTATGTTTTCGCAAGCCAAAAGGTGCGGTTTTTAGGATGTTTCAAAAAGCTGGGAAAATAATAGGACTTATCTATAAGCTTGCAAACCTGCTGATTGTCAGTAATATGCAAAAATGTGTTTTGTGTTTTTAGGAGCTGAGGATCTGTTGAAAGATCTTGCTGAAACTCTCGTTCGGTTCTTTCGATTTCTTGACATTTCTCAAACTTGCGGATTGAAAGTTTTTGTTCTTATTTAATTGTCGGATAAGCATCAATGTTTTGTTTGGTGTTTTTAAAGAAATATTTTGATGATTCAGAAGATCTGTTTATTTTTTGAATGAATCTCTATCTTTAATTGTTCTGTAAGTTACTGATTAAGAGTGCTTTATAGAGTCGTATTTTGTTCATTTCGTAATTAAAGAAAAGTAAACATTTTGTTCGTTTTCTTTTTCTGTTAAGAAAAAATATATAACTTTGCATTTTGAAAGTGATAACAACTCTGGTCATTGTGTCCACAAGAGAGATGATTTAAGGATTTATTTTGGTGTGTATGAGAGATATAAAGGGTCTTTTTAGTATGTTTTTATAAGGATCATATCATATTTACAGGCAATTATATGCATACATACATTATATTGAAAGGAATAATTAATAATATTTAGAAATATATGAATAAGAAGTGGCTGGTATTAGTATTGAGCATAATTATTTGTGCTCCGGTCTTTTCTCTGGATGATGATATACTACAGAGTAGTGATTTGCAGGTTATCGCTTCCCTTCTTGTCGATAATCCGGATATAGCCAAAAGTAGTGCGGAAAAACTAATAAAGAAAAACAAAGAAAATACAGAGCTTATCGCTGCAATAGGAAGAGTCTTCTTGAACGGAGGTGACTTAGATAGTGCAAAAGATTATTTTAAACGTGCACAGCGGTGCAGGCGAATCAGCACTAAAGCAATTAACTTAGGTGGAGACATTGCTAAAGCTAATAATAAACTAGATTCTGCCGAATATTATTATGCTCGTTCGATGTATTTCGACAGAAAAAATCCTGAAGCTTATTATAAGTATGCTAACTTGTTTATTTCTAAAGACGTTCAGAAATCTATTGAAGCTCTGAACCGTTTAAAGATAAACAGACCTGATATTAACGTCAATAAAAGTATCGCCGATTTGTATTATGAGGCAAATGATTTTACCAAGGCGCAAGAGGCTTATGAGTCTATTGGGCCTGATTCGCTTGATGATAAAGAACTGATGCAATATTCATTGGTACTCTATGCAAAGAAAAATTATCAAAAATCGTTAGAATTGGCACAGATGGGGCATAAGCGTAACGCTAAAGATCCAGTCTTTAATCGTTTGTTGCTATACAATAATACTGAGTTGCAGAATTATGATGATGCAGTAAAGTCTGCAGATGATTTATTCTATCGAAGCAAGGATGCTAAGTTGCAATATCAGGATTATATTTATTATGGTTACGCTTTAAATGGACAAGGTAAGACGCATGAGGCTATTGAGCAGTTTAATATTGCCTTGGAAAAGAATGCTAATTTACCCGGTATTAATAAGCAGATTTCTGATGCATATCTGCGTATTAATGATTATGATAATGCAATTAAGTATTATCAGGCATATATTTCTAAGTTGAAAGATAATGATGAAAATCGTGCTTACGAACTTTATCAATTAGGACGTCTATATTGGCGAAAGGGGATTGCAAAGCAGGAAGGAAATACTTTGACACAAGACCAGGCGCAAGCAATAGAGCAGGCTAATCATGTCTTTGGCGAGGTGGCAGCACTTCGTCCTAATAGCTATTTAGGATATTATTGGCAAGCAAGGCAAGTTCTTTGCTTGATCCTGATTATACAAAAGGTTTGGCTAAGCCCTACTATTTAAAAGCAATTGAATTGCTTGAGCAGAGCGGTGAAAGCAAAGATCATTTGATAGAGTGTTACAAACAGCTTTCTTTTTATTATTATTCTCAACAAGCCTATGATATGGCCATTGAGTATGCACGTAAAGTACAAACGGTAGATCCGGATGATGATTATGCCAAACGAATGATCGAGACGGCAACCGTGGCAGCAAGTCAAAAGCCTATAGTAAAGAAAAGCACGACTAAAAAGAGCACTGCTAAAAAGACTGTAAGGAAACGGTCTAAACGATAATTAGAATACATAAAGAGCTGATAAATTTTTAATTATGATGAAGTCAAAAGGATATAAACTGATTCTACTGTTTCTGTTGCAGCTGTGCTTTGGAACTTTAGTAGCCTTTGGACAAAGTAACCTCTTATATTATAATAAGGTGGATACGTTAAGCTTTGGACATCGGTTTAACCTTAAAACCAATTTAGTAGACTGGGTAACATTGACTCCGAATATCGGTGTTGAGTTTGCTATAGGAAATAAAAACTGGAATAAATGGACCATCGGTGCGCATGGACGTGCTAATTGGAATACAAATTCTAAAGAGAATGCTTATTACGTTTACGATATTTACGGTGCGCGTTTAGAAGTGCGAAAGTATTGGCATGCTCGTATGCCTAAACGATGTTTTTTATCTTGGGGGGTATGTTGGGGCCAATCAGTTTGACATAAAATTCGGTACTACCGGTAGAAAGGGCCAGGCTTTTATTGGCGGCGTATCAGCTGGTACGGTTACCCAGCTTTATGGTTATCAAAATGGTTCTAGCTTAGATCTAGATCTCGGAGTGAATGCTGGTGTTGTGTTTGCTAAGTATCACGAGTATCGCCGCGACTTTGTTAGTGATAAGTATGTTTATACTATCACAAAACCTGAAGGGGGATATAATATAACATTCTCTCCTTGGATTTATGCGGCATCTACTGATATTTTAAGAGCTTCGCTCATTTATCATTT
Organism: Hoylesella saccharolytica JCM 17484; assembly: GCF_000614205.1. Classification (GTDB taxonomy): domain Bacteria; phylum Bacteroidota; class Bacteroidia; order Bacteroidales; family Bacteroidaceae; genus Prevotella; species Prevotella saccharolytica. The sequence goes on along the minus strand of NZ_BAKN01000030.1, from coordinate 6,289 downwards.
TGGTACGAAGCTGTCTAATAGATATAAGGATCGCTTGAAAATTGATAATGATTATCGCATAGCTCTTGAAACAGCTAAATTGAAGCGCGATAGTTTAAATGTTGTTTGGGAAAAAGAACGACGATTACGTGACGACTCTTTGGAGAAGGCTGATTACGAGAAACGTTTTGAAGAACAGCATCGTGAGTTGGAAAAGAAGTATGAACGTGATTCTCTGAGTAAAATAAATGCGGAATTACGCGTTGAACAACTTAAAGCAAAAGAAGAAGCCAAGCGTGTGGCCGACTCTCTCAAGATCGTTGATCGTGAAAAAGCTATCGAAGAAAAAGCCAATGAGCGTAGAGTGGCTGATTCTTTGAAAACTGTTAATGAGGAAAAAGCTCGCGAACTAAAATTACAGAAGGAGCAAGATAGGGAAAATGCAAGGCGAGAAGCTGACTCCTTGCGTGTAGTTCATCAAAATCAGGAGCAAGAAGCGCAGATTCAAAAACAGAGGTCTAAGGAGGAGGCTAAGCGTATAAAAGATTCTTTGAGGCAGGCTAAAGAGCTTCAAAAACAAGAAGCAATTAAGGCAAAAGAAGAGCAGAAAGAACTGAAGAAAAAACAAAAAGAGGAAGAGCGTCAAAAGAAAAAGACGGAAAAGGCTGCTGCCAATACGCCTGCGACTAATGAAACAAATTCATCTGGGGAAACTGATGCTGATTCGAAGAAAAGTGATGATACGTCTCCGACTAATGGAAACAGTTCTGAATCGAGTAATCCCGATGGAAATTTCCCCGTAGGAAATAGTACAGGACAAGATAAATCTGATGATACAACAGGTGAAAATAAGGAATAGTAAAGAGAATGAAAATGAAAAGGATAAGAGTTTTTCTTGTGATGATTTTGGGAGTTTGTTGTAGTGCAAAGGCACAATCTTTCGCAATAAACACCGATCTCACAATGTTGGCTTTGCAGACTTATAATATAGGTGCAGAAATGACAGTCGGCAATCGTTCTACTTTAGGGCTAAGCGTTTTTGGTAACAATAAACCTTATTTTCATAAAGAGATGCGAGTTATTGGCGTTCAGCCCGAGTATCGTTACTTTTTTGGTGGTAGACCAATGTATCATCACTTTGTTGGAATTGGTCTTTTGGCAGCAGAGTATAGTATGACATGGGGGAATAAAAGTTATAAAGGAACTGCATGGGGCGGTGGATTAACGTTTGGTTATGTTGTTCCGTTGTCAAGTAGACTTTCCGTAGATGCGCATGTCGGTGCTGGAGTTGTTTTTTTCTCATCATAGAGAAAAAATGAAGGACGGTACAAATTTGTTGTTGAAAGATGATACACCAGCAAAGGATGGCTTTTGGGAATATCGTATATTGCCGACAAAAATAGGTGTTACGCTTTCGTATACAATTTGGTAAGGCTATAGGAGAATAAGAATGATGAAAAGAAAAGAATTAATATTGATGTTCCTCCTGTTGCTGACTTTTTCTCAAAAAGTTAGTGCACAGGCTATTCATATCACCGGTACCGTTTCCAAATTGATGAAGGAAATGAAGGGGACAGAGTCTGGTAAGATGCCCTTATCTGTGCCTGTCTATGTTTTTGATAATAAGAATGAAGCACGTCGACAAGCTCAGTTGTACAATTCACAAAATACTTCTTTTGGAAGTATTGTAAAAATAAAGAGTAACGATGTCGTAATTCCCGATTACGAAGGACACTTTGAAGCAGATATCTCTGTTGGTGGTACCTTACTTTTGATCAATGAGGGAGCCCTTAAAATGGTTGATGTTACAGCCGATAAACTAAATTATGATATTGTTTTTGCGCCTTCAAAGTCTGATGGTATTTTAATCCAGAACGTCAACGTCTTTGGAAAACGACAAGGTATGAATTTTAAAGAGTTGCCTCCTGTTGATGATGGTGAGAATATGCGATGGACTCTTAATATGAATCTTCCTGCCTGGTATACTACTAAGCATTCGCGCTTGATTTTTCAGCCAGTGGTTGTGAATACTGTTACGGGTGATACGATACAATATCTTGAGCCTTTGGTCTTTGAAGGAGATAAGTATCATTCTAATCAAATTAAGCGGAAGAGTTTTGATTTTGAACGAAATGACTCTCTTCATCCTTATTATATAAATGATAACGCGTTAACAGATGGTGTCTTTAGTTTTACTTGGGATGCTACTTATCCAAAGCCTGATTCGGAAAAAAATTATAAGTGGAAGTCTAAAATCAGTTTGGAAGATTATACGCATGTTTATTTTCAAGATTTCAAGGAAGGAACTAATAATGTTCGTAAGCCTTGGAAAATGCTTGATGTCAGCTTGTCTGCAAAAGAGATAAAGCTTGATCGCCGTTTTTTCGAAACCGTTCGTGCTAGGTTGAGTGAGGTTCCTCGCGACTTGCAATTGACCTTTGTTGTCGGAAAGGATGAACTTACAGAGGATTCGGTCAATCAGAAAACATTGGATTTGTTAGTTCAAGAATTACGCTCGTTTGGTAATTCGTTGATGAATTTTAGTATTCAAGGAACTGCATCTCCTGAAGGTTCTCAGGCCATGAATATTGAGTTGGCTCGCAAACGTGCAAGAAAAATCCTGAATATGGTTGGTTCAAACATTCAAAGTGCGAGCCTAAGTATAAAAGAACCTAAGGTTTATACTTGGAATGATGTTGCCGATTCTCTTGCTGAACGCGGACAAAAGTATGAGGCGGATGAATTGAGACGTTATGCAAAAGCAAACGATTTGGCGGGCATTGGACGAATGATGGTTAGTAATCCAGCTATTGGACAGATCTTGCAAAACCAACGTTTGATAAAGAGTTCTTATACTATTAGACGTAATAAAGTGCTGGAACCGCAAGAAGTTTTGTGGACTTATCGTAATGATCCGCGTTATGCAGAAGGAGGTTCTGAAATATTCTCAAACGGTGACTACTATAATTTGTTTTCACAGATAACAGATACTGCTGAGCTGCGTAAGTTGACTTACCGCGCTTATAAAGAAAATATGGCAAGGAAGACTGCTAAGTATAGTCCTTTCGCGGCTTATTTAGCTAATAGAATTGCAGTAGAACTCTTACAGAAAGACTCTGTAAATCTCTCTATTTTAGAGCCATTTATTGATATGTCTTCAGGACTTGAGGTGTCACGGCCTGTTGCCTTTGAAAGTTCTTATATGTATACAGTTAATTTCCGTGAAGTTGTTGCCAATCAAGCGTTGATGTATTTGAAAGCACGTAAGATGAGTCAGGCGGCTTTCTTAGCAAATAAATTGCCTGACACCCCTGAATATCACGAGTTGAAGATGCTTATAGACTTGGAAACTCTCTTCTTTAAACAGAATAAGACAATGGAAGAAGAAGAGCGCGCACAAACAGCACTAAAATCTGTTATGGGGGCAAACTCATTGAACCAAGCTATTTTGAGTGTTGAATTGGCGCCAGATTTGGATCTGACTTATGAAGCATTAAATCCGATGGTTGACTCTTTACCTGATAATCTTGCAAAGAAGTGGTATATGAAGGGTATTATTGCTGCTAATAATCCTGATATAGAGTCAGAGAATGATATATCAACTTTGATCCAAGAGTTTGGAGCAGAACTTGCTGTTAAAATGCAGACTAATGAAACTCCTAAGTTTTTGGCATATTTTCAACACTGTTTTGATATTGATCCAACATTCTATTCAAAGTTTTATGTGTCTGACGCGAATGTGCCTGATGATGTGAGGAAGAGATACCCTTATGAGGAAAGTAAAAAAGAACTCTATAGAGAGAAATTCCGATATTTGGTGATGAAGCCTAAAGCTGCTGAGTCGAGTACAGAAGAATAATGTTGATATACAGTTATAATTTTAAGCTAGATAAAATGAGAAAAAGCTTTTTTGTCGTATTGACTGTGATGGTATTGCCTTCGATTTCTAAGGCAAAAGTACTCTCTATGCCAAGCAACAATAACGTCTATATAAATACCCCTGCTGTTGTTTTACAGCAGGATACCCTTGTTAAAGATTTGGAAGACCTGGAAGAAATTATGCCTGACGATACTGCAGAGTCAGGAGATACTGTTTCTTATGCGATTCCAAAGCCGAAGGGATATAATGGCCTTCGATTTGTACTTGACCGTAGACATCGCTATGAGGGTGATAAGTTTGTAAGTAATAGTTTTTGGAAACATACCTATTTACATTTTGGTGGTGGTGCTACTAGCTATCTCCCGAATCGGGATTTTAGCTATACTCCTTTTGCAAATCTGCATTTAGGCTTTGGAAAAGAGTTTAGCCCGATGAGTTCTATTCGGTTATCACTTGAGGGTAATCTCGGCTTTACAAAAGGCTCACGAAACATTTCATCATTAACTACCTATCACTCTTTAGGGGCAAATGTTGATTACTTGTTTAATTTTACCAATTATTTGATGGGCTATCGCCCAGAACGTCCTCTAAATGTTTTGGGAGTAATTGGTGCTGGTGTGCAAAATGCAAAGCTTGCTGCTACAGAGTATGGTGATATAAGTAATTATGCCTTAACTTCTGCTTTCGGATATGCAGCTCGTTTTGGGCTTCAATTTCGTGTGTCAACAAGTCCGCATGCTTCTTTTGCCATTGAACCATTTGTTAAGCTTGGAACGCGAAAACTTGATTTGGCGGATGGAACGAAGTTCAATAGTATGGATTTCGGATATGGAGCTAACCTTTCTTATATATGGTATTTTTGGCCTGAATTGTCAAAAGAGAAGGATGGCGGAGATTTTATGAAAAGGTTTGAAGAAAGTGAACGTTTCTTCCATGAACAGTACGCAAAGAAGCATTGGCGTCGTCCGATGTTCTTCGATTACAGTATAGGCCCTGCTTATTATAATAAGGCAAATCTCTCTATGTGGAACTCTGCTGGATGGACAGCTAATGCCTATTGGGGATGGTGGCTTTCATCTGCAATCGGACTTCGTGCAGGTGTCCATATTGTAAATTCAGACTGGACAGATAATTCGCAAACTCCTAGTCCGGGTCTACGCACCAAAAGCCTTTTAGGTGCACGCGGTGTAACCCTTGATTTCCTTTTTAATCCGTTTGGATTTAAACGAAATTATAATTGGGATAGTAGTTTGGGTATGAATTTACTGGCCGGTTATGAGTATGGGGGAATGAAGGTTGTAAGCCCAGAACATGGTGATTATCTGCAAGGTAATTATGTGGGGTATCGATTGGGAAGTCAATTATGGATGAAGTTGACGAATGATCTTCGATTGAACGTTGAACCGATCTATTCCTTCCTTGAATTTTATCAAGCTCCCAATGACCGAAAGCAGTTTGATGAGTTGGCTTTAAAGTTAGGTCTAACATTGTTATTCAGAGATAAACCTAGTCGTGAGAAGTTTAATTTGGATAGCATCAATGTTAAAGAACGCTATGCTCAACACAGAGGTTTCTTTTTAGGAGCAGGTTTGGGATGGAATACTACCGTTCATACATGGCGTTATGCAAATAGTGGTTCTCCGTTATTAAAGAATGGAGTAATTTTTGGTGGATATAATTTAAATCCATATCACGGAGTGAGGTTAAGTGGTGAGTATCTTACAGACCACATAACAAAGGAAAGTCTTTTAGGTGGAGCCGTAGAGAAAGAACCGATAAACAATACAATGCTTTCATTGGATTATCAGTTCAATCTTTTCAATGCTATTGCAGGTTATAATCCTTATCGCCGTTGGAGTGCTTATGTTTATGGTGGCCCTACTTTGGCCATGGGTGATGGTAAGACTGATCTGGGATTCAATTTCGGAGGAATGCTCACTTATAATCTGACACGTAATTTGGCTTTATTCTATAATCATACGGTTTATAGACTCCCCGAAGACCGGTATACGAATTGGCAGATATATAAAAAGGAAGGTGTCTTTTATAACAGCCTGAATGTAGGTATGATGTATAATGTCAATAAGACGTTTAGACAGACAATGTTGGATATACGGGAAATGCTGACTTGTGACTATTCTCGTCAGCCTTTAACCTTCGAATACAGTATCGGTCCTTCTTGGTATGATAAAGTTCAGAACTCTTTGGGTAGTTCTTTGGGTTATACCGCCAATGCCAATGTTGGTTGGTGGCTTAACTCTGCCATCGGACTTCGTGGTGGTGTTCATATCAGCAATGCGGATTGGGCACATGATCCAACAGGAGCCCGTAAGAACCAGTTAGGTTTCTTTGCCGGTACTCTTGATCTGATGTTCAATCCCTTGGGTGTTACTAAAAAGTATAATTGGAATCAGCCTGCTGGGTTTAATC
>NZ_BAKN01000031.1 GCF_000614205.1 Hoylesella saccharolytica JCM 17484 | reverse complement strand
AAATATCCGCCTTTGGCGTCGCCCTCGCTAATGGTGTGCTGCGAGTTGACGGGAAATTGCTCTGTGATGTTGCCGTTTACTGCCAAGCGTACAACGTGGCTCGCGGGGGCTATGTAGAGTTCTTTTTTTCTCATTGCTGTAATCCTTTCTTTAGTTAAATACCATCTTCTTGCCGTTCATGATGTAGATGCCTCGTGTGGGATGGGTTACGCGACGGCCCTGCAGGTCGTAGATAACGTCGGTCTGGTGCTGGGGCGTTTTAACCGATTGAATGCCTGTGGGAACATAGGTGTCGGCGGCGTCGAGGTCGATAACGAATGCCTTGGCCGAACCGCCGCTGCCTTTAGGTACGCGCAAGCCGGCTTTGTGGGCTTTCAGCGAGATGGAAATCTTGTCGTGCCCCGTTTGTGGGTAAAAACCTTGCCCGAGGGGTCCGTTGCCAAAGAGATAATAATCGTAGCCAGTGGCGTTGATGGTCTGGTCGGTGGCGGTGCCGATGAGCATATTGTCGGTAATGGTTACGGGGGTGCCCGATACGTTGGCCTGGTATACACAGGTTTGGTTGCTACGCCTTTGAGAATAACCGCCTGCCCGGCAGGAATGATACTGCCCGCCACAAACTTCTTGGCGTTGGCTTTATCCAGTCCGCCCGGCGTAGTGGCTTTGGTGATGTTTTCTATCACAAACACCTCGTAGCCCGTGGGCACCTTGAAGTTCTCGGTGACAAGGTAAAGCGTGGCATAACCCGAGGCGCCGATTTTTACCTGCTCGTAATACTTGCCTTTGTACATATCCCAACCTGCAGTAGCTTCGTAGGCAGCGGTGCCGTCGATGGGCGTATAGAGCTGTCGGGGGTATAGAGGGTATAAGTATAATGAGCTGGAGGACCGGGGTTGTATGTTGCCTTCTGATATGAAAACAGTCCATAGTCTCCAAACTGATAGATAGTCTGTCCCTCAGGAGTTACATAGGTGCTGGTATTTACATGGGGCGTATAGGGAGGGGTAGGTCTATTGAGACGAATAACCTTCAAAAAATTTATTTGCTTTATATTGTACGATATACCGTTTGTTCCCGACCCATCTATAAACTTAAAGTCAAGTGTATCAAGAGAAGCCGGCAGTTCCAATTCACGCTGCTTGTGGCTCATGCTTAAAGCACCGCCTCCCAAATAGCGTAGTGTGCTCGGAAACTTCCAAACCGTCATGCTATCTAAACTACCGCATTGGTTAAAACCTCCGGAGGCTATTCGTACCAGTTGCGTATTTTCTAAACCAACAAACTTTTTAACAGCAAAACATTCGCCAAAACCATATCCGTGAACATATTTAAGAGTAGTAGGCAGGTAAGTGACGGGAGCTGCACTCCAAATCAGACCTCCGAACGATAGGCCTCCTCCTCCAACTTCTTGAATTCCTTCGGAAATAACAAGCGTATCGGCTAAAGGGTGCGGAGTTGCACGTATAAAGTTAGTAACTCGTTTTACTGTATACGTGTTGCCATTGTGCTGAATGGTGGCAGGCAAAGTTACTTTGCGCGTAGAACCCCATGTGGATACTATATATGGAGATACGCTCTCGTCTGCTCCCCATAATTCCACATACTTTTTAACGGGGTCAATAATTTTGTACAGGCAGTTGTTGCCGTACGTGTCGGTTGCTCTGAAATCAAAAGCCGGTGTTTGCGCCCAACCGACGAGGACAAAACAGTAGCTTAATAATGTGAATAAAACTCTTTTCATCTTGATTTTAATTTTAAACTGAATACATATACGAAATATCCCATTGTTTCGCGCTTAAAAAGTGGAAATAACGGGAATGATTTACTGTACGCCAAAAACGTTCGAAACGTCTTTGGGCAATGCGGTTACACTGCGCTACGCGCGCGCGTAAGAAAAAGCAACGAAGGTGCCTGATGTGTGTGTGTGTGTGTGTGTGTGTGTTAGCAAATTATTTGAGCTTGCCAAAGATAAAACGTTAAAAGTTGCAGAGAAAGTAAAGTTTCTCTGCATAACGTTATACCTTATACTATATATGTTTGAACTATTGCGTAACATCATGGGCACAAAGGTAAATAATAAAGTTGAAATATGCAAAAGAAATAAAAAAGGAAAGCAGAAATGAAAACCAAGCGTTGGACTAAGCACACCGACCTTAAAGCAACGGCGAAAGCAACCGAACCAACGACTCCCAAAGGCGCGAAAGGAAGGGGCGGCGCGAAAAGATTTCGGCTTCGTCGAGCACAATACACTCGGCTTCGTCCGCAAGAAAAATTGCTTTGAAACGCTGCGCCATCGCTTCGTCATAAAAAAATACATTCGACTCGAAGTTGTTTTCAAAACTACGAAAATCAACATTGGTTGAACCGCAGGTAGAAAGCGTGTCGTCGCAAACCAAAAGCTTACTGTGGTTAAATCCTGCCACATAAAAACAAATTTTGACACCGCCCTCAAGAGCTTCCTGTACGTACGACCGTCCTGCCCACTCGGTTAATCGCGAATCGCTGCGGGCGGGCAGCATCAATCGCACATCAACACCCGCCTGAGCCGCTGTTCGCATGGCATAAAGTATGGGCTCGGTAGGCAGAAAATATGGCGACTGCATATAAACATATTTCTTGGCTTCGAGCAATATACGCATATACCCCTGCATAATGTCGGGACAGGGCGAAACAGGACTGCTCGTTACCACTTGGGCAATGCAGTTGTTGCAAATGCCGGAGGACTGTTCGGGATAGTATTTTTTATTGGTGATAAGCACGCGCGACGCGAAATACCAGTCAACAAGAAATGCACGCTGTATGCCATATACCGCTGCTCCACGAATACACATGTGGGTATCGCGCCAAGCTTGTCTGCGGGTTCCGCGAATGTAGCGCAGGGCGATGTTCATTCCGCCTGCAAAACCTACTTTTCCGTCAATAACGCACAGTTTTCTGTGATTTCTATAATTCATCTTTCCTGTAAACATCGGAAAACGAACGGGCATAAAAGCTTCTACCTGAACGCCCCCACGTTCCATTCGTTCAAAAAAGCGGTTGGGAACGCTCCAGCAGCCCACGTCGTCGTATATTAGTCGCACCTCGACCCCTTGTTTCGCTTTATTGATAAGGGAATCGGCGATAAGACGCCCCAAAGCATCGTCTTCAATTATATATGTGTCAAGATGGATGTGATGTCTCGCCTGCCCTATCTGCTGCAAAAGATGAAGAAAAAAATCGTACCCGTTGGTGAAGATTTCTACCTCGTTGTCTTTATATGGAAGTGCCCAATTGAGATTGCTGAAAAGCCGTATCAACTCTTGATGAGCTTCTGGAATTTGAAGGTTTTCTTGTTCGGCATAACTCAACATACTGCGTTTCGTTAGCTGGTCCATACTGCGCTGACTGATTAACCGCTCTTTACGCGTGTTCTGACCGAAGAAGAAATAGAAAACAATTCCTGCAACAGGGATAAAGATAAGCACCAGAAGCCATGCCATTGTTTTGGCAGGCTGTCGATGATCCATCAGTAATTTGATGATGACACCAACAGTAGTCAGCGTGTAAAGTGCTAAAAGTATTTGTTGCAGATATATCATTGATATATATAGAGGATTATAAGATAATTTCGCTGCCCAGTTGTCGGGCCACTTTGTTTCTGAGGTGTTGCATCTTCTGATATTCGGCCATTAACTGCCTCTGGCGTTCGGGGGTATTGCCCGCCTGCGCAATAGCCGTTTGTAGATCTTTGAGTGGCTGTTCGAGATAATTTCTCCTGAAATCCATCAATAAATGAAGCATTTGTTTTTGCAGCTTCTTTTCTTCGTTTTCCAACGTTTGTCGTTGTGCCTCTTCGCTTTGATTATCTACTTTGTTTTCGCTCTGATTCTTTATCAGCTGATAATTTTCCATCGCCATCTCTGTAGCAATCTTACTGATTTCGATGTCGTCATGATGAATAAAATAAGGCTCGGCCTTAAAACCCGCGTGTAAACTACGTTCAACGGCTTCGTCAAGTATACGGGCAAAAAGGTGGTTTTGAAACGCTAGGTTGTCGGTTGCGAGATTGTATTGAATTGCTTGTGCCACTGTGAGGTTATGCACTTCTCCCCCTTCGTCCTCTACATCACGAAAAATAATTCTTTCGCCGTTGCACACGATAAGCTGAACCAACATACGTTCCACTTTGCTTGTTTGCGATACAAGAGAGTCTTCCAGATTTTTTACAAGTGCTTGCTCTTGGCGTCGACGTTCTTCGTCTGACTGCTGGCCATTTGTGTTACGTACAAACTCGTTCATTGTGTTGATAAGTGTGCTTTCGGGGATATTCTGTTTAATAGAACACTCGTGTATATACTTTGAACGTAAAACATGATCGGATATAAGCGATATACTTTTAACGATAGACGTAATAGCTTCGGATTGTTTTGTGGAATCAGTAACATTACTCAACAACAAGCGGCTTTTGTATTCAATAAAATCGGTTTGGTGTTCGTTGATATAGCGTTTGAAATCTTCGGAGGTATGTTTGCGGGCGAAGCTGTCGGGGTCGTCGCCATCGGGAAACAACAGGACCTTAACATTCATCCCTTCGGCCAACAGCATATCTGTTCCACGCAATGCAGCGTGAATACCCGCCTCGTCACCATCATATAACAAGACAATATTAGAGGTAAAGCGGTGAAGCGTATGAATTTGATGCACGCTAAGTGCCGTACCCGAATTGGCCACCACATTCTCAATTCCACACTGGTGCATCGAAACCACATCAGTATACCCCTCTACCATATATACGCAATCTTCTTTGGCAATGGCTTTCTTAGCTTGAAAGATGCCGTAAAGTTCACGGTCTTTATGATAGATTTCTGAGTCGGGCGAGTTAACATACTTCTGTTGCACACCTTTGGTACGCGAGTCAAGCAGACGTCCACCAAACCCCACAACTTTTCCACTCACTCCGAACCATGGAAAGATAACACGTCCTGCAAAGCGGTCGATATAGACACCATCGTCGCGGCGATAACACAGCCCCGTTTTTACTAAAAACTCTTCGCGATAGCCCTTAGCTACAGCTGTCCTTGGTAATGCCTCTCGATTATTAAGGTCGTAACCCAACCTGAATTTAGTAATAATGTCATCGCGAAATCCTCTGCTTCTGAAATACTCCAGGCCGATGGCCACACCATCTGCATGGTTGTGTAGAGTATCTTCAAAATATTTTACAGCCCAGTCGTTTACTATAAACATACTCTCACGTTCGCCCTGCTCGCGTTTCTCATCTTCAGTCAGTTCGCGTTCTTTTATCTCGATATGATACTTGTTCGCCAGCCATCGCAGTGCTTCTGGGTAAGTCATCTGCTCGTGTTCCATAATAAAACTGATGGGATTGCCACCCTTTCCACAGCCAAAACAATGACACATTCCGCGTGCGGGCGAAACCATAAAAGATGGGGTCTTCTCATCGTGAAATGGACACAACCCTTTAAAATTGGCGCCAGATTTACGCAGAGTAACAAACTCACTCACTACGTCAACAATATTTGCCGCCTCTTTAATTCTTTCGACGGTTGCTTTATCTATCATACTTTTGTTATACCTTTTATACATTGCGAAGATAGATAAAAAAAATTACACGGACAAATACCAGTTGCAGTTCTTCCCTACTTGAGATTTAGTGGTTATGCAGTCAAGTCCAAGTGATTTTTCGCAACTTTTGATTGACTCTCTCGAACAAAAAGCCCCACGAACATCATTCTGTTCATGGGGTTTCAATACAAGTAGTATATTTATTGTCGGAACAATGAATGATATTAGCCTACAGCCAGTTCCACAGCCTTGTCTACGGCCACAGATATGCCATCGAGATTTTTTCCTCCTGCTGAGGCATAATGCGGCTGACCGCCGCCGCCACCTTGAATAAGTTTGGCGGCTTCACGAATGATTTGGCCTGCATTCAGTCCGTGTTCACTCACCACATCATCGCTAAACATGATGCTAAGCAAAGGCTTGTCGTTGGCCGTTGAGCCGACAACGCATACCAGGTTTTGCGGAATGGCCTCGCGAACCTTAAACACCAGGTTCTTGGCTTGTTCGGCATTGATGGGCAAAACGGCCTTAACCACTTTCAGTCCGTTTACATCTTTGGCCTTCTCTACAAGGCTATCTTTAAGTCTTTCGACGGCTTGTGCTGAGAATTTCTCAATCTCTTTGCGCATGGAGTCGTGCTCTTCCATGTACTTAGCGATAACTCCTTGCAGGTCTTTGGCATTGTTAAAGAGGTTGCGAATGCCGCGAATGGTGTCTTCTAGCACGTATATAGCCTCCTCGCAACGCTTTCCGGTGAGAGCCTCTACGCGGCGGATGCCGGCTGCCACGCTGCTTTCGCTAACGATTTTGAACAATCCGATACGCCCCGTGCTGCGTGCATGGATGCCACCGCAGAACTCGCAGCTGGGCCCGAAACGCACAACGCGCACCGTATCGCCGTATTTCTCGCCGAACAAGGCCACTGCACCCATCGCCTTAGCCTCTTCTAAGGGGGTGTTGCGGTGCTCGTCGAGTGGTAAGTCTTGGCGGATAAGGTCGTTTACAAGGCGTTCCACTTCGCGAAGTTCTTCGTCTGTAACCTTTTGGAAGTGTGAAAAGTCGAAACGCAGCGTGTCGGGAGCCACCAACGAGCCTTTTTGTTCAACGTGTTCGCCAAGCACAGCCTTCAAGGCATAGTCTAACAGGTGGGTTGCCGTGTGGTTAGCAGCACTTGCTTCGCGCTTATCCGTATCCACGCAAGCCATAAAGTCGGCCTCGGGAGCTTTGGGCAACTCCTTCACGATGTGTATGCTTTGGTTGTTTTCGCGTTTTGTGTCGATGATGTCTACTGTTTCTTCGCCGTTCACCAGCACACCACAGTCGCCCACTTGTCCACCCATCTCACCATAGAAAGGCGTATAATCGAGCACCAGTTCAAAGTAAGTGTTCTTCTTCTGCGTAACTTGACGATAGCGAAGGATATGACATTCGTACTCGGTATAATCATAACCCACGAAGGTTTGTTCGCCTTCGCGCAGCACCACCCAATCAGAATTCTCCACGGCAGCAGCATTACGAGCACGTTCTTTTTGCTTTTGCATCTCCACATCAAACTGGGCGGCATCTACTTGCAGCCCATTCTCACGACAAATAAGCTCTGTCAGGTCGAGCGGGAAGCCGTAAGTGTCGAACAAACGGAAAGCTTGTGCGCCGTCTAGCATCGTTTTTCCCTCGGCTTTCAGGCGCTCCATCTCGTCGTTAAGCATCGAAATGCCCTTTTCGAGTGTGCGAAGGAAAGAGTCTTCCTCTTCTTTCATCACGCGACCGATAAGTTCGCGCTGGGCTTTCAGTTCGGGATAGGCCTCGCCCATCTCGTGGATGAAGGTGGGCAACAGCTTAAACATGAAGGCCGAACGTTGCTCCAAGAAGGTGTAGGCGTAACGAACGGCGCGGCGAAGGATACGACGAATAACGTATCCAGCTTGGCATTGCCAGGCAACTGACCATCAGCGATGGAGAAAGCCACAGCCCTGAGGTGGTCGGCAACCACACGCATAGCCACATCCACTTTCTCGTCGGCGCCATATTTCAGACCCGAAAGGCGCGAAATCTCTTGTATCACGGGTTGGAAAACATCGGTGTCGTAGTTCGATGTCTTACCTTGTAGCGAGCGTACAAGGCGTTCGAAGCCCATACCGGTATCGATAACGTGCATCGGCAGAGGCTGCAACGAACCATCGGACTTGCGATTAAACTGCATAAACACGATGTTCCATATCTCGATAACCTGCGGATTATCCTTGTTTACAAGACTTGCGCCATGCACTTCGGCCTTTTCTTTGGCCGAGCGCGAGTCGAGATGAATCTCCGAACACGGACCACATGGACCCGTTTCGCCCATCTCCCAGAAGTTATCGTGCTTGTTTCCGTTGATGATATGGTCGGCAGGTAGGTGCTTTGACCAGTACTCTGCAGCCTCGTCGTCGCGTGCGATGCCCTCTTCTTCGCTACCTTCGAAAACCGTAACGTAGATGTCTTGCGGGTTAAGGTGCAACACATCCACAAGGTATTCCCAAGCATAGTCGATGGCCTCGCGCTTAAAATAGTCGCCAAAGCTCCAGTTACCCAACATCTCGAACATGGTGTGATGGTACGTATCGTGGCCCACCTCTTCCAAGTCGTTATGCTTTCCGCTTACGCGAAGACATTTTTGCGAATCGGCCCTACGGCGTGGTTCAGGGTCGCGTGTACCCAAAATGATGTCCTTCCATTGGTTCATACCGGCGTTGGTGAACATCAATGTGGGGTCGTCTTTAATCACCATGGGAGCCGAAGCCTCTATCTTATGTCCTTTACCCTCAAAGAATTGTTTGAAGGAGTCGCGTATTTCGTTCGCTGTCATCATCGTTAATCTCTATTTAGTTTCTATTATAATTAGGTACAAAAGTACAATATTTTTTTCTATAAAGACTTTGAATGAATGCTGTAATTAAAGTATTTGTCGTACTTTTGCATATTAAGAATAAGAAAATTTGTTAACTTGTCCACTAATAGTAATGGTACTAAAGACAAATAGAAATTTAAAATTATATTATTCAATAAGAGAAGTATCCGAGATTATTGGCGTAAATGAAAGCACCTTGAGATATTGGGAAACAGAATTGCCCCAGCTCAAACCACAAGTTCTGCCTGGCTCAAGAATACGACAATATACAGAAAAAGATATCGAACTATTGAAAGTTATCTACAACTTGGTAAAAGTGCGCGGCTTTAAAATTGCAGCAGCACGTAAAATGATTACAGTAAATCGAGATTGTGCAGACAAGAGTTCGGATGTATTAAATACTTTGATTGCAGTAAGAGATGACCTAAAAGTATTAAAGAAAGAACTTGACGGGCTTGTGTAATCAAACCTCAACTCTACATTTTATTCTTTACATAAAATGCAAAGAAACATTTGGTGTTCTAGATATTTATATATATCTTTGCACAACCTTTTAAAAAGGTACCTTGGCCGATCGGTTAGGTAACGGTCTGCAAAACCGTGTAGGGCAGTTCGACTCTGCCAGGTACCTCTAAATAGAGAATTCTTGTAGTTAAGGATTCTCTATTCTTTTAAGATTAAACCAAGTGTTTATATTCCCTAAGTTAAAATTAAACCTATACTTTGCGAAATTTGCACATTTAAAGAGAAACAAATTTCTGCACCATACTTTTCTTCATTTATCTTGCTGCAGCAGTTTCTTAGGAACTAGTCAAAATTAAACCGACTCAGGAAAGAAAGTGATAAAACTGAAAAATAGTTTTAGTCAAGTTGACTTGGTTGACAGGTTCTAAAGGATTTTTCCTATATGAGATTTGTCTTAAAGACCTATTTCGCTGAGTTCCAGCCATCTCATACTTTTGGCATCTAATTCATCTTTTAACAAAAACAAACGTTTACTTTTCTCGGTCAGTTCATCAACAGACAATGTTCCACTACACAACTGTTCTTCAATACCCATCTGTTCAGCTTCAAGTGCTGCAATTTCTTTTTCCAACTGCTCAAATTCAGTTTTTTCTTTATAGGTCATCTTTCGTTTCTCCGTTTTGCAATAAATTACCTTTTCCTTTTTTTCAACGACATCTTTTGTATTTTCAGTTTGGGATTGCAGTTGGTTCCATTCACGAAATTGTGTATAATTCCCGGGAAAGTCTTGCACCTTTCCATCACCACTAAAAACGAGCAGATGATCTACAACTTTATCCATAAAGTAGCGGTCGTGAC
This sequence comes from Hoylesella saccharolytica JCM 17484, assembly GCF_000614205.1. Lineage (GTDB taxonomy): Bacteria > Bacteroidota > Bacteroidia > Bacteroidales > Bacteroidaceae > Prevotella > Prevotella saccharolytica. The sequence continues at coordinate 20,065 of NZ_BAKN01000031.1, read as the reverse complement.
TGACGATAATAACGCATCCCGAAAAATCCTGCAGATATTCTTCAAGCACTTGTAAGGTTTTGATATCAAGATCGTTAGTGGGTTCATCGAGAACCAGAAAATTAGGATTACGCATCAATACCGTACAAAGATATAGTTTGCGTTTCTCGCCACCACTAAGTTTGTAGACATAATTATATTGTTCTTCGGGTGTAAAGGTAAAATGCTGTAGAAACTGAGATGCTGTGAAACGGCGGCCACCGCCTAAATCAATATATTCGGCAATGTCAGTTATTATATCAATTACCTTTTGGCTTTCGTCGAAGCGCAGTCCCTCTTGTGAAAAATAACCAAAGCGGACAGTTTCTCCTATATCAAAGCGCCCAGAGTCGGGTTGAACTTCGCCCAACAACATCTTTATAAAAGTAGACTTACCTGTACCGTTGTTGCCTACGATTCCCATTTTCTCAAAACGGGCAAAGTTGTAATAAAAATCTTTTAGAATAACTTTATCTGGTTGCCAGGATTTGGATACATACTGGCACTCAAATATCTTAGACCCAATATATACATTACTGCTTTTTAATCGTATTTGGCGTTCTTCAATTCGCTGCTTGGCTTTAGTTTCCAATTCGTAGAAAGCATCTTCACGATATTTTGCCTTATGTCCCCGTGCCTGTGGCTGTCGACGCATCCAATCGAGTTCGCGACGATAAAGATTGCTAGCATGTTGAATTTCTGCCCGGGTATTATCTATCCGGGCCTGTCTTTTCTCAAGATAGTAAGAATAATTGCCTTGATATCTATAGAGAGCATTATTATCGAGTTCGATGATAAGATTACATACACGGTCGAGAAAATACCGATCGTGTGTAACCATCAGTAGTGTTTTATTGCCGCGTGAAAGAAAGTTCTCAAGCCATTCTATCATCTCAAGGTCAAGATGATTGGTAGGCTCATCGAGAATAAGGAAATCAGGTTCGGTAATCAGTGTGTTAGCCAATGCCACACGTTTTTGCTGACCACCACTCAACTCACCCATTGATTGCGTAAGGTCAGCTATCTTTAGTTGAGTAAGAATTTGTTTGGCTTTGAGAATTTTTTGCTCGTCACCATGATGATTAAAACAAGCATCAAGCACGGTTTCTTTTTGGGGGAACACAGGCGATTGAACTAGACAAGATACGCGCAGATTATTTCGATAGATTACCTCGCCCGAATCCTTCCCCTCACATCCTGTAAGAATTGAAATCAACGTCGACTTCCCCACCCCATTTTGAGCAATAAGCCCCACCCGCTGTCCTTCGGAAATGGAAAACGAGATATTCTCAAACAAAACCTTAGCTCCAAAACGTTTGGTTAGGTTTTGCACATCGAGCACAGGTTTTAAGTTGCCCATAATTCTATCGTGCTTCTATATTCTTGTTAATTTCTTCGATATAACCCAGCACTTCATCGCGCCCCATACGTTTTTCGGAACTCGTAATAAAATAAGGTGGAAGCTCTTCCCAACCACTTTCCAGCTGCTTCATCCATCTCTCTGCATTCTGGCGTGCTTTTACTGGCCCCAACTTGTCAGCTTTGGTAAAAACGATGGTAAAAGGAATGCTACTCTCACCAAGCCAATCAACGAATTCACGGTCAATTTTTTGCTGTTCATGACGTACATCGATAAGTACAAACACATTGACCAACTGCTCACGTTGTAAAATGTAGCCCGAAATTATCTGCTGTAATTGCTTCTGCACCGTCTTCGAGCGTTTTGCGAACCCATACCCGGGCAAGTCTACCAGATACCATGCATCGTTGATAATAAAATGATTAATGAGCAGAGTTTTTCCCGGAACAGAAGAAGTCTTGGCCAACCCTTTATGGTTACAAAGCATATTGATAAGGCTCGATTTACCTACATTAGAGCGCCCGATGAAAGCATATTCAACCTTATTATCTTTCGGACACTGACTCACCGTCGGAGCCGATAGAGTAAAAGCAGATTTCTTTATTTCCATTTTTAAATCTTTTGGTTGCAAAGATACGAAAAACATCCTGTAAGAGCTTATTCCCCCGAGGAGATTAAGTTTTCATTTCCCAGAAGATTACTAACTGAAGTAAATGACTTAAAAGTAGGCATAGCCTTTTAAGTCTTAAATTTTACTTCTCACAAATACACCTGAATAATAAATATAATGTTTACCTTTGCTGCGATTAAAATTTGCAAGCAAAGATGGCACAATATATCATTATCACAATCATACTTATCGCGGCATCTATATATATTGGATACAAAATTTATGATGTATTCTTAAATGCCGGAAACCCGTGTCATGGATGTTCAGGATGTTCAATTCATCAACAGACAAAAAAGCACAAACTGAAGAATAAAAATGGGATGAAATGCTGTAAAGAAAATAATGTTTTAGTATCTCCTTCTACTTCACAGACTACTTAAAAATACTAAAATTTACACTACCGTAAGCGCGGTGTTCGACAAAACGAGAAACATTGGTAAAATCTTTTTGTTTACCATGCTCAAGAATAAAAACGCCACCCTCTTTTAATAGGCCATAGTTAAAAATGAGAGCAGGAATTTCATCTAACTTATTCAAAGCATAAGGTGGGTCGGAAAAGATAAAATCGAACTTCTGCCGACAGGTTTTCAGAAATCTAAACACATCACCGCGAATAAGAATATTTCTGTCAGTATTCAGTTTTTCAGTACAATGACGTATAAAATCCGCATGCTCACGGTCGGCCTCTACACTGATCACGGATGCACAACCACGCGAGAGTAGTTCAAGCGTTATACTTCCTGTTCCGGCAAACAAGTCAAGCGCAACAATACCCTCAAAATCAATATATCCCCTTACAACATTAAAGATATTTTCTTTGGCAAAATCAGTGGTAGGTCGTGCTTTGAAAGTGCGCGGAATATCGAAATGTCGACCTTTGTATATCCCTGTTATGATTCTCATTTTCTGACAGATTTCCGAAAGCTGAAACAGTAGTCATTAACACTCCGTGCCCTTTGTCCCTTTGGCAAATAAGGTGATTAAATCGTAAGGCAATCCGGAGACAGCAGTAATTGGTGCACTGTTAAAATCTGCTGCCGGATTATTGATGTAAACCTTGCAAATAAACTGCAACAAAGAAATTTTGAGTTCTTCGCTATCAACTATATCGCCTACAAGATGCAACTCATCGCTAGTCTTATCCATTCCCAACTGTTCCCATACATAAATTATAAAGTAGACTGCATCACGCGAACAGTCAAGCTCAAACGAATTATAAAACTTAAACCGATTTTTGCTGAATGCAAAAAGTTCCAACTTCTTGTCGTGAAAATATCCGTATAACTTTTTGCTCATACCTATAAAACTCTTACGATGAAGATGCGTCCAGATACTCCGTATCAGTGGCGTGATTCGTACATCTGTAAAATGGTCATCAACAACCAACTTAATGTCCTTGTTGACAGGAAATACCGCAACAGCATTCAAGTCTGGTAAAATCTGATGAACAACTGTATCGCCATCGTCAAGTCCAAAAGTGTACTGATAAAGCCCCTGCATATCTTCCTCTTGAAACTCTTCAATCGGCACAAGCATCACCGCAACATCGACAAGAATAGTCACACGTTTATAACCACGCTGCAAAAGCGCTGCACTTTTAAAGGCCTCACGCAGGTTGGCAGCCATCGATATTCCACTTCTAACAGTATAAGGTTCATAAGCAACTTGCGCGTCTGCTGTTTTGTCTGTAACAGCAAAAGCAAGCGTTCGACGAGTAATGCGCACAATAAGTCGCTCTTGATAAAGTACCGTATTGGTTTTGTTTTCCTGCATTTTTTCAGCAATTAATCAGCTGCACGCCAGATACTCAAGATACAGAGTAGAATGAGCAACAATACGCAGAGCGCCAATAGATAATTATTGTTTATTTTCATTGTCACGATTCAGAATACTTTTTTACCTTTGCATTCCACGGCTCGACAGCGGCCGATTCAACATTCCCACAATCTGCGAGTATACTTTGCAAAAGTACAAAATAGTTTACAATTCCGATTGTTTAATTTTAAAATGATGATTGGCGACGAACTTATACACCGCATACAACAACACTTCGGCTTTATTCCCACACCCGAACAGAAAGAGGCAATATCGATCTTTTCTCAATTTATTACCGATCGTGACATGCATACGTTAATGATTTTGCGAGGAAGTGCCGGAACGGGAAAAACAGTTTTATCGGGTGCGATTGTGAAAGCGATGAATGCCATGAAGCAGAAAGTTATTCTGCTAGCTCCGACAGGTCGGGCAGCAAAGGTCTTTTCGTTAAATAGCAATGGCCATCCCGCCTTTACCATTCACCGCAAAATCTATCGGCAGCGAACTTTCGAAGAAACGGGCGGAATATTCAACATCAACGACAATCTACACACCGACACCCTTTTTCTTATAGACGAGGCCTCGATGGTCGCCAACGCCCAAATCGGCGACACGGCCTTTGGAAGCGGCTGTTTACTCGACGACCTCGTGCGATACGTTTATCAGGGACGTAACTGCCGGATGATGCTTATTGGCGACAAAGCCCAGCTGCCTCCGGTGGGCGAAAGCGAGTCGCCTGCTCTTTTATCCGATGTTATGCAGGGCTATGCACTCAAAGTCTACGAATGCGATTTAAACGAGGTGTTGCGACAGAACCGAGATAGTGGCATTCTTTATAACGCTACCCTGATACGCAGGATGATAACCCACGACACACAACCCTATTTACCGCGCATTCGCTTTGCAACCTTTGCTGACATAACTCCTGTTTCAGGAAGCGACCTAATCGAAAGTCTCGGTAGCAGTTACGCCGAAGTTGGAACCGACGAAACCATTGTCATCACTCGCAGCAACAAACGGACAAACATCTTTAATCGTGGCATCCGCACCTCCGTTTTAGGTTATGAAGAAATGCTCACGGGCGGAGAAATGCTGATGATTGTAAAAAACAATTATCATTTTACGCAGCAAGAGAAAAGTCCCATCACCTTTCTTGCCAATGGAGACCGCGCCTGCGTGCAGCGAGTAAGAAACGAACATGAGGCCTATGGATTACATTTTGCGGAAGTCTGGTTGCAACTGCCCGACTACGACAACTACGAACTGCAAGCCACCGTCGTACTTGACAGTTTGCTCACTGAGTCGCCTGCACTCACCCCTGAGCAGAACGAAAAACTCTATCAGCAGGTCATGGACGACTATTCTGACATTCCATTGAAAACCGACCGCATTAAACGTATCAAATCCGACCGTTATTTTAATGCCGTTCAGATAAAATATGCATACGCCATCACCTGCCACAAGGCACAGGGCGGCCAATGGGAACACGTATATCTCGACCAAGGATATATCACCAACGAAATGCTTACGCCCGATTACCTGCATTGGCTTTACACGGCATTTACACGCGCACGCACCAAATTATTTTTAATCAACTGGCCTGAAAAACAGGTTGAAACATAACTGCTTTCAACCCCACTTATTAATTGCGAAACGGAAAATAAAACAGCGGCGATTGGAACGCCGAGTAAAAAAATAAAAATAGTCGGCGACTGAATCGCCGACTATTTTTTTATAAATGCCCGGCGACTCAGTCGCCAGCCACTAAAATGCATAAATATACGCGGCGATTCAGTCGCCGAACTAAAAATGAATAAATATGCAAGGAGATTGAATCGCCGAGACATAAAATGCATAAATATGCACGGCGACTGAGTCGCCGAGGCATAAAAACGTTTTTAGTTCGCGGCGACTGAGTCGCCGACACAAAATTTAATTTTTAATACGTAGCGTTCCAGTCGCCAATACGAAAAATCATTTTTGACGCATGGCAGCTAAGTAGCCCGGTAAGTCTATAATCCCCAACCTTTCATCAATAGGCAATTAAACCCTAATCCATAATCCCTAATCCCTTTCAAAAACATTGCCAAGTAGAAACAAATACGTTTCAACTTGGCAATGCCAAAGCTTAGGGTAAAATCAGTGGGTTAGTTTTTCACAACCTTACGAGTATTTCCCTTGCCATCTTTGAGAATATAAACGCCTCTGCGGTTCATATCGTTAACGCGTATACCGTTCAAATCGTAAATCACAACGGTATTGTTGTTAGGAACTGTAGCCACCTCGTCGATACCCGTAGTAAGGTTAAGCGTATAAACCCGATTTTGTAAAAGGTCGTCGGATGCCACCACGATGGTTGCCTTTGCGCCCGCTACCTCTTTGTGCACAATCGTTCCGTGTCCAACAGTTTCAACGGCGATGTCATCGGCAGTAATGCCAGCCACCTTGCTATAAGTATATTCTGTGGTAGCTTCGTTAAAACCAGATAACTCTTCGCCCTTAACACTTATTTTCTTTACACCAAAGTCGTACACAAAACTCAGGTCGTCAACAAACAATTCATCAGTGGCGCTACCCTTACCTGCCTGTGCGTTTGTAGAAATAGTTACCAATACAGCTTTAGGCTCCAGATTATCATTGATGTAATCGAAAGGTATTGACAGCTGCTGCCAAGTATTTCCTTTTGTCTCTATTGTGTTACTGATTGCCTCTGCCATTTTGTTGGTATACAACTTATTTTCGGGCAACTGATAATACGTGCCATCGGTAATCACTGCCTTTGCGGTGGCATTGGGAAAGCTTGCATTAGGTGTTCCTTGCTTAAATTTAACCCAAAGTACCAACTTGTCGGGGCGCCCCACAAATGTGGTATAGTAAGGATAGCCGTTCACATCCTTATCTTTTTTAGACATATCGAGGAACGAATTATTGGATGTACTGCTTGGCGACATTGCTCCAGCATTTAACCGCCCCGTCGTTACGGTTCCATTTGCCACTACACCAATAATGCTTCGTGCGTAAACACGCAAACTAGTTGTGCCGGTAGAACCCGGTCGTACATCAGTACTTTTCTCTGTTTGCTGTCCTTTTGCCAAATCTGTTAACCAACCCGTAATCACACTGCTAAACGAATGCCATCTGTCGGGCTCGCCATTACTGGCCGTAAACAATTCAAAGTCGGAATTGGGAACTTGATAACCACCCCCAAACTGTACCTGAATATCCAGCGATTGAAAATTAATCGAGATAACGGCATAGAGTTTATCACTTGTCTGCTTAGCCAAAAGTGATACGGGAACAGCACCAAGATTCGGACCAATCCATCCTTCACCCGTGCTTCCATTCTCAATTTGAATATCCTGCTTGGCGTGCAACAAAGTGTATTTGCCTTTGTCAACTCCCGATGCAGTAATATTAATCGTTCCTACGGGGATATTGTTTCCGCCGCCGGTCAATGTAAAGTCGGCCAATTTCAGTTTGTAGCTGCCGTCGCCCTGCTTATCCACGCTGATGGTTGTTGTGGTATTACTTACAACCTGTCCGTTAATCTTCACCATCATAACGTCAGAATAGTTGGTAGCCATAGTTACAAGCGAACTCAAGGCCAACACTAACGATGTAAAAATCTTTTGCATAAAATCTTTTTTATAGGGTTATTTTTGTGATTTTAATGTATCAAAATACATTGCAAAACTAATACTTTTTCTTCTAATATGGTTTTCTTTAAATAGTATAATTCACTAATTCAATGATTTTTAGTGTACCTTTGCAAAATGAAAATTGGTCTTATTTTATTTCTTTTACTCCCTTTATTGGGGTATGCTTACGTATATTGGCATCTTTGGAATCTTCTTCCACTTCACCCCATATACAAAGTAATTATTCTGGTGCTTCTATCAATGGGACTTGTATGTCTTTTCTTCGGCTTCGGTGTGGGGCTTGAAAAGCTCTCACTAAATTGCGCAGAGGTTGTTTATGGCATCGGAACATCTTCGCTTTTTATCTTGCTTTATGCCGTAATGCTCTTCCTTTTGCTCGACTTAGGCCGATTGGTACATCTCATTCCGGCAAGTTTTCTCATCAACAGTTGGCGCGGCACATTTACTGTGCTGGCTATTATTACCGCAATCTTTGTGTATGGAAACATTCACTATAATAATAAGGTACGGCAAGAACTGGATATTAAGAGCGAGAAACAAATGGATAAAACGCTCAAAGTAGTAATGTTGACGGATCTACATCTGGCTACCATAATCGAAGAGCTGAGTTTTCGCGCTGGGTCGATATACTTAACGCCGAAAAGCCCGATCTTATTCTTATCGGTGGAGATATTATCGATATTAGCGTTCATCCACTGTTAGAAGAGAATGTGGCTCAAGAATTCAGACGATTAACAGCTCCGGTGTATGCATGTTTGGGCAACCACGAATATTACAGCGGAGACATTAATGCTGAAAAATTTTATCGTGAGGCCGATATTCATCTATTGAAAGACAGTGTGGCCACAGTGCTGGGCATTAATATTATAGGACGCGATGACCGCACTAATCTCCGCCGGGCAAGTGTTGAAACCTTGATAGAGAAAATAGATACATCAAAATTCACCATTTTGTTAGACCATCAGCCCTACCATTTGGAAGAAGCTGAAAAGGCGAGCATCGACTTTCAGTTGAGTGGACACACGCATTACGGACAGGTTTGGCCTATATCATGGATTGAAGACGCTATCTATGAAAATGCTTACGGACCACTAACAAAAGGTAAAACTCGTTATTTCGTAACCAGCGGAATAGGTATATGGGGTGGTAAATTCAGAATCGGCACTAGAAGTGAATATTTGGTAGCCACCATTCATCCGTAAACGGGAGATAACCAAAAGTGATAAATAGAGGCTGGTAACAGTTTTCCTATTTAAGAAATTTATTGTTCCAACAACATCAACATAACCATTTCTGCTAAACCGAAACTGATATGCAGATCACAAACGAATGGCTTATAACGTGGTTTGACATCTTTAATCGCAACTACTTTGATAACAAGCTCCCCCGTCCTCGATTGACGGTGTCACATTCGCGTACCAGACTGGGGTCCATGTCATTTAAACGGAAAACCGTATGGGGACGTACCACACGCTCCGACTATGCCATTCATATCAGTAACTATTATGAACAAACCGATCGAGAAGTGCAAAATGTATTATTGCACGAAATAATTCATTATTACATAGCATATACAGGCCTTAAAGATACATCGCCGCATGGGGTTCTTTTTAAGAGGATGATGAATGAACTTAATCGCAAGTACGGATGGAACATCACAATATCAATTGCGGCGAAAACTGTAAAAGCAGCTCTCAATGACAGAAAACCACGACAATACTTGATATTAGATATTCGATTAAAAACAAACGAAAGAATTCTCTCTGTGGTCAACCCGAAGTATACACCCAAGCTAAACAGTAAGCTAAACATGATACGAGAATTGGCAGAATATAGCTGGTACACCTCTGAAAATCATTATTTCCGGGATTTTCCGCAAGTAAGAAGTTTGCGGGGACGCAAGGTTAGCGAGGATATCTATAATAAAATAAAAGACACAATGAAGATTGTACACTTTTAAAAGGGTAGCTAAATGCTGTTTAGCTATTCATTTAATAAATATCTCATTCCTTAGCATACCAACACTTCAGTTAACGACATTAATACCTGAAAATTAATTACTTAGAATAAAATCATTAAAGTTTATTCTCAGATACAACATCTGTCTATTTTCAAAAGCTATCCTTTTGGTTTTCAAAAGCTATTCTTTTATAACCCAAAAGAATAGCTTTTACCCCCTAAAAGATGATGTTTTGCAGTGCAAAAGAATAGCTTTTGAAAACTGAAAGATGAACCATTGATAATCAACAACTTATAAGGATAATTTCTAAACGGATGGATTACGGTAGTTAAACAATCATTTTTTTCTATGTTTTTAGCTACAACCTAACGATGGTCAAATAAAACTTATGACCATCCTATCTAGAAAATAAAAGGTAGTAGTGCTGAATGGGATGGCAAATTACGTTGCAAATTATATGTTCCATCAACCATATTCGATAACCATTTTTACTCGTGGTGATATGGCTCTCCCTTTAATATGGTGCAAGCGCGATAAATTTGCTCTGTAAAAATTAGTCGAATCATCTGATGCGAAAAAGTCATTTTAGACAGGCTTAACTGTTCGTTAGCTCTGTTATACAGATCGGGTGCGAAGCCATAGGGGCCTCCTACTACAAAAACCAGCCTTTGTACAGCATGTTGTTTACGTTGTAACCAAGCAGCAAACTCTATGCTCCTGAATTCTTTTCCGTGTTCATCAAGCAACACAACATAATCACTCGGCTGCAACTTTCTTAATATCAGTTCACTTTCAGCTTTCTTTTGCTGCCGCTCGCTTAAACTTTTAGTATTTTTTAATTCAGGAATTATGGTTAGCGTAAACGGCAAATAATGATTGATGCGTTTGGTGTAATCGTCAATACCCTCAATAAAAGTTTTACCATTGGTTTTACCAACGAGCAACAATTCTATCTTCATTCCGCATACTCGTCTACACGACCTACTTCTTATAGCAATCTTTTCGTTTGGGATTCATTGGAAACCAGCCCTTTTGCACCCGCTCTTTCTGTTCGAAAAGCTCGCCAATAGACCAAAGAAACGATGCACCGAATACCCCTAATATAGCTGAAAGTATAACATTGGGAATGCAAAGAGCTGCTACAATGCATATAAGCCCCATCAAAAGAAACAGCCACCATAGTCCTGTACCCCAATAATATTCTACTTTAATAACAACGGGATGAAATATCCCAATAATAAAAAATGTACTAATTGCTATAATAACACCTGTGAAATAAAGCTCCATTGATATTTAATTACTTTTTTGATAAATGTGAAATTGATATTTAATTACTTTTTTGATAAATGTGAAATTGATTGTAATTATTTCATATTGCAAATATAATAAAAAATGTATAATTGTTTTGCAAAAGGCGATAAATTTATCGCTCTGAGCTCATTTAAACGAGGGTATATTGAGTTTAAAATAGACAAATAACCTATGGATGAAAGGAATAAAAGAGTTTATTTCGTGCAACGTTTGTACAATTGAACAAGCATAGCACGCGGAACTCCCATTCGTATCAGGTCATCAAGTGCTCGACGAGCATGTTTGCGCTTACGTAGACTAAGTAGTATGTCAATACGTTCCAACCGATAGTCGGTGTTTTGTGGATCTCGTTTGATGGCTTCTTCGTAGTCAAACAAGGCTAAATCATTCATATTTCGTTCTTTTTCTATACCGGCGCGGGCAGCATAAGCCACGGCACTATCGGGATATTGGCTAACCAAACGATTGATTTGATCGAACGCTTCCGAGTACCGATGGTCTTTCTGGTTGAGTAGAGCCAAGCCTAACAGACTCTGAAAATTTCCAGGTACACGTGTCAACACGTGTTCATAATCAAGACGGGCAAACTTGTAACGCCCTAATTTCTCGTTTGCGTAGGCACGATAATATAGTGCCGACACATTGTTCGGAACGCGTGAGAGAATAAAATCATACTCGTCTTTGGCATACTGCCATTGCTCAAGTTGTAAGTTCCAAGCGGCCTTTTTTAAACGCAAATCAAGTGAATCGGGGTGATATTCGAGCAAATTTGTAGCTGCTACCAAACTGTCGCGCAGACTTTTTCGGTCTTGCGCACAAAGGCTGATGCACGCGGAAAGAAGTAATGAGAAAATAAGAAAAAGTTTTTTCATTTAATACAATTAACCGTCAATCTTGGGTAAAAATGCGCTACAAAGTTATAGTTTACACACAAGATTGACGGATAAAGGGTTGTTAAGCTTTCTTTAATGATGGTTTTATGCCTTTCGGATATAATTGGCAATCCATGTTCCTACTTCGCAAGTGCCGTATTGGGGAGCTCCGGATATTTGTATTTCAGGTGTTCGGATGCCTGCATCAAGTGAAGCATCAACCGCTTTGCGAATAAGCGTACCCTCGGCTTTCAATCCGAAATATTCAAACAACATCGCTGCTGAAAGTATTTGTGCAATCGGATTGGCAATATTTTTACCCGTTGCCTGTGGCCAAGAACCATGAACGGGTTCAAATACAGGTGTGCTTTCGCCTATAGATGCCGACGGCAGAAGGCCCATCGATCCCGAAATGCAGCTTGCTTCATCAGTTAGAATGTCACCAAATGTATTTTCGGTTACCAGGACATCAAAAAAACGAGGTTCGGAAATCATTCGCATGGCAGCATTGTCAACAAACATATAATCAACATCGACATCAGGATATTGCGGTTCTAGTTCCTTAGCTATTTGCCGCCAAAGTCTACTTGAAGCCAGGACGTTTGCCTTATCAACAACAGTGAGATGCCGATTACGACGCCGGGCGTAATCGAACGCCACGTGTAAAATGCGTTCAACTTCGCTGCGGGTGTAAAGATTGGTGTCGAAAGCTTTATCGTTATCTTGATACTTCTCGCCAAAATACATACCGCCAGTTAGTTCGCGAATACAGATAAAATCAGCACCACGTACCAATTCTTCACGCAACGGACTTTTATGTATCAGGCAATCAAAAGTTTGAATAGGTCGAATATTAGCATAAAGTCCCAGTTTTTTTCGCATGGCCAGCAGTCCTTGTTCGGGCCGAACCTTTGCGGTAGGGTCATTATCAAACTTGGGATGCCCCACCGCAGCAAACAATACGGCATCTGCATTTTTACAAACTTCAAAAGTCGTGTTAGGAAATGGGTCACCCACTTCATCAATGGCATGTGCTCCGCAAAGGGCTTCCTCATAAATAATGACATGCTCGAATTTCTCGGCAACAGTGTTGATAACAGCAATACCTTGTTTCATAATTTCAGGACCGATACCATCTCCAGGCAAAATAGCAATTTTTAAGTTCATAAGTGATGAAGAATTAGGGAATAGGGATTATTAACTAGTAATGAGGGATGAATAATAAGAGATAATCATTCATCAATTAAATTGAGCATTTTAAAAGTGGCCTTAATGGCAGCTTCTGTCTGGTCGACATCCAATCCGCGTGTACGTAGCACTTTATCCCCGTTTCGCCATGTAATAACCGTCTGTACAAGTGCATCTGTACGACCTCCGGGAGGAATGGTGACGGCATAATTTTCAAGAGTAGGAAAGGTACGTCCGAGTTTTTCTTTGTAAATCTTACGCAACGCGCGAACAAAGGCATCGTATTGTCCATCGCCAGTCGAATCGGCCTCGTATTCACTTTCACCCATACGCACTTTGATGCTGGCAAAGGGCTTCAGACCATAACTTGTGGTAACAATGTAGCTTACTAATCGGATTTTATCTTCGGGTGCATCATGTTTCAGCACATCACTCACAATGTAAGGCAAATCGTCTTGGGTAACAAGTTCTTTCCGGTCGCCCAATTCAGTGATGCGCTTGGTAACACGACGAGTTTGTTCAGGTGTCAGTTCAAGTCCCAGTTCTTCAAGATTTTTAGCAATATTGGCCTTTCCACTATTTTTGCCAAGTGCATATTCGCGTTTTCTTCCGAACCTTTCAGGCACCAAACTATTACAATAAAGATTATTTTTATTATCACCATCGGCATGTACACCTGCTACTTGTGTAAAAACATTTTCGCCGACAATAGGTTGATTGGGTGCTACAGAGATACCGCTATAACTTTCTACTAATCGACTGACTGCATTAAGCTTACTCTCATCAATATGAGTATATGCACCGAAATGGTCTTTAAGAATAGCTTGAACACTTGCCAAAGGCGCATTGCCACAACGCTCGCCTAGCCCATTAACCGTTACATGCAAGCCTTTGGCACCACAAAGAACGGCAGCTAGCGAGTTAGAAACGGCTAGATCGTAATCGTTATGTGCATGAAAATCGAAGTGACGATGAGGATATTGCTTTACGATTTTTCGAAAATACTCAACACACTGCAACGGATTCATGATGCCCAATGTATCGGGAAGTAGAAAGCGGTGAATACGCGTAGGAACCAATGCATCAAGCATTTGGAAGACGTACTCGGGCGAATCTTTCATCCCTGAACTCCAGTCTTCAAGGTAGAGATTAATATCCATACCCTGCGTTTCAGCGTAATCAAGTACCCGCAAAATATCAGCCAGATGTTCATCGGTAGATTTGTGCAGCTGATCCACACAATGTTTTAGCGAACCCTTCGCCAATAAGTTTATCGTTCTACATCCACAATCACGAATCCAATCTACACTTAGCTTACCATCTACAAACCCCAATACCTCAACACGATGCAACATTTGCTGCATTTCAGCATAACGACAAATCATTTTCACGGCATCTCGTTCGCCTCAGAAACACGTGCCGACGCCACTTCGATGCGATCAACATTAAGCTCTTTGAGCAACATCCGCGCGATAACCAGTTTTTCGTGAGGAAGAAACGACACACCACTGGTTTGTTCACCATCGCGTAATGTGCTATCCATAATTTCGACAAAATGTCGAGTTTTTACAGGTTGTGCTGTTCCCATTGCTCTATTTTCTCTTTGTTTTGCAATAGATAATCAATATCATCGAGCCCGTTCATCAGGCAATGTTTCTTATACCCGTTGATATCGAAGTGTTCACTCCGACCCGTCGAAAGATTGCTAACGGTTTGGCGGGGCAAATCGACGCAAACACGCGTTTGGGAATCAGAAAGGATAGAAGAGAAAAGCTCTTCTAGAAAAGATTCAGATACCACAACAGGCAAAACAAAGTTATTAAGTTCGTTGTTTTTATGAATATCAGCAAAAAAGCTACTAATGACCACACGAAACCCATAGCCTGCGATGGCCCAGGCTGCATGTTCACGTGATGATCCCGAGCCGAAGTTCTTTCCTGCCACTAGAATTTCTCCGCTATAAGCAGGATCATTCAAAACAAAGCCCTCAACGGGCGTACCATCTTTATTATATCGCCAATCATAAAATAGTTTTTTTCCAAACCCTTCTTTGTCGGTAGCTTTCAAAAAGCGTGCGGGTATTATCTGATCGGTATCTATATTTTCCAACGGCAAGGGAACACAAGTACTTGTCAGTACATCAAACTTTTGTTTCATCGTTACAGTTTTCTTTTTACATCTAATTTTAGTTTTATTGCTATAATTCTTTGCTTCTGAGAAGCTTTAACCCCATGTAGTGAACTATTAAAAGGCATTACAGCATTTGACGTGGGTCAGTAATACACCCGGTAACAGCTGCAGCTCCAGCAACATACGGACCTGCAAGGATGGTACGTGAACCAGGCCCCTGGCGCCCTTCAAAATTACGATTTCCTGTAGAAACACAGTACTTACCTGGAGGAATTTTATCGTCGTTCATCGCCAAGCATGCTGAACAACCAGGCTGACGAATCTCAAAACCTGAATCGGCAAGTATCGTATCAAGTCCTTCTTGGTGTATCTGCTCGTTAACAGCCCAACTGCCCGGAACCAGCCAGGCTGTTACGCCGGGGGCTTTACGCCTACCTTTTACAAGAGATGTAAAGGCGCGAAAGTCTTCAATTCGACCGTTGGTACAAGCACCCAGAAAGATATAGTCTATGGGATGACCTAACAACCGCTCTCCGGGATTAAAGCCCATATACTCAAGACTTTTCACAAAGGAAACCTGTGCCATCGGGGCTATCTCATTGAGTAAGGGTACATGACCGGTTATGCCCATGCCCATGCCCGGATTTGTTCCGTAGGTGATACGCGGCTCAATGTGGGCTGCATCAAAGATTAGTTCTTTATCAAACACTGCATCTGTTGTGCTCTTCAACGTGCGCCAGTAGGCTACAGCACGTTCCCATTCTTCACCTTTGGGCGCATAAGGACGCCCTTTGAGCCAGGAAAAGGTTGTTTCATCAGGAGCAATAAATCCACCTCGCGCACCCATCTCAATAGAAAGATTACATAGTGTGAGGCGTCCCTCCATCGATAGATTGCGCACCACTTTGCCAGTATATTCTACGAAATACCCGGTGGCACCACTTGTGGTAAGTTGCTCCATCAAATACAATGCAATGTCTTTTGCCACAACACCTTTTCCCAGCGTTCCATTAATGTCGATGCGCATTGACTTGGGCTTTTGCTGCAAAATGCATTGCGAGGCCATCACCATTTCGACCTCTGACGTGCCAATACCAAAAGCAACAGCACCCACAGCACCATGTGTAGAGGTGTGCGAATCACCACAAACAATGGTCATACCAGGTAGTGATAATCCCTTCTCGGGACCTACAACATGTATGATACCATTATCTTTCGACAGCATAGGAAAATGTACTAGTCCAAAGTCTTCGCAGTTTTTCTGCAGTGTATTGACCTGATGTCGTGAGATTGGGTCGGCAATGGGTTTATCCTGATCGTGCGTAGGTGTGTTGTGATCGGGCATACAGTAAATACGGTCTGGTCGAAAACATTTTAATCCGCGCGCCCGCATCCCAGAGAAAGCCTGGGGCGAGGTAACTTCGTGACAATACATCCGGTCAATATATAGTTGTGTAGGACCATCTTTTACTACCTGCACAACGTGCTTGTCCCAAATTTTATCGAATAAAGTATTCATATTTTACCTCGTTTTGTTTCTGATTTTTGCTCTTGCAACCTTGTACTTATAGTTTGCTTCTAAATTTCCTTATGTAATCTTTATTCAGTTTTATGTCTGAATTTGTTAATACAATCAATATACGCCTCGACCGATGCCGTGACAATATCGGTGTTGGCGCCAAAACCATAATACACACTACCTTCGTATTCTACCTGCATATGTACCTTTCCAATATCATCAGAACCTTTAGAAATAGCTTGAATGGTAAACTCTTTCAACGTCATTTGTTTACGAATAATCTTTTTCAATGCCAAGATAGCAGCATCTACGGGGCCGTTTCCTGTTGATGCCTCTTCAAATTTCTGTTCTGAAATATCCAATCCGATGCTAGCCACGCTACGCACGCCCATTCCAGTGGTTACTTGAAGAAAATCCAGTTTTACAGTATGTGCTTCAGCCCTGTCGGCGCCCGCCAACATCAGCACATCATCGTCGGTAACTTCTTTCTTCTTATCTGCCAGCTTTAAGAACTCCTGATACACCTTGTCCAGCTTGTCTTCACTGATGTCTATACCCAAAATTCCCAAGCGATACTTTAATGCGGCACGTCCGGAGCGGGCTGTAAGTACAATGGCATTATCATCAATACCTACATCCTTTGGATTCATTATCTCGTAGGTTTCAACGTTTTTCAACACTCCATCCTGATGTATTCCGCTTGAATGTGCAAAGGCATTGCGCCCCACCACCGCCTTGTTGGGCTGAACTGGCATATTCATCAAACTTGAAACCATTCGACTCGTGGGGAAAATCTTCGTGGTATTAATGTTAGTATCAATGGCTAAATCTTTATGACATTTTAATATCATGGCAATTTCTTCAAGCGATGTGTTTCCAGCCCGCTCGCCAATCCCATTAATGGTTACTTCTACCTGTCGAGCTCCGTTCAACACACCACTTAATGTATTGGCTGTCGCCATTCCTAAATCATTATGACAATGGGTGGAAATCACAGCCCGATCAATGTGGTCGACGTGCTCCATCAGATACTTTATTTTTCGACCATACGTTTCAGGTAAACAATATCCGGTAGTGTCAGGAATATTTACCACCGTTGCGCCAGCCTTGATAACGGCCTCGATAACCTGAGCCAAATATTCATTCTCAGTGCGTCCAGCATCTTCTGCGTAAAACTCCACATCTTCTACATAACGTTTGGCATACTTCACGGCAGCCACAGCACGTTCGATAATTTCTTCACGCGTGCTGTTAAACTTATAACGTATGTGCGAGTCGCTCGTTCCGATACCTGTATGAATACGCTTGTGTTTGGCATATTGCAAGGCTTCAGCGGCTACATCTATATCGTGCTCAACTGCTCTAGTCAGTGCGCAAATAATTGGCCACGTAACCGCTTTCGATATTTCTATCACCGACTGAAAGTCGCCGGGACTGCTTACCGGAAAGCCTGCCTCAATAACATCTACACCCAACTGTTCTAATTGGCGTGCTACTTGAATTTTCTCTACAGTGTTCAATTGGCATCCCGGAACCTGTTCGCCATCCCTCAGTGTGGTATCAAAAATAAATAATCTATCACTCATATCGATTTCTGTGTTTGGTTCTCAATACATTTATCTCCTCTACGCCAGCCATACTTCACTCTTTATACCATCCTCCCCTACTTCGCAGATAAGAAAAAGCCTTTCTCACTTATTGGAAGCGAGAAAAGGCTTTCTTCTATGTATACATAGATTTATACACATACCCTACCGCTTCCGCCTACTGCTGTAGTTGTAGTCGAATTCGAAAGATAAGGACGCATATAACTTGTGATAATTGCATGATTTCCTGTTTGATGCCGCAAAGTTAATAAGTATTATAGATAAAAACAAAATAAATCGTAATTTTTTCGATTTAAAATATTACGATTTATTATATTTTGCCATTAAAAACATTCATTCCACTTTAAAATGGTACATCTCCCATTGGCGGAGGCCCCCCATACGGATCATCTACATTCATTCGTGACATCCTTATCATTCCACCACCGTCATCAGGCAGTGGAGATGCTGCAAAACTCTCACTAGGATCTTCAAATCGTGTGTACTGCCCTTTGAAAGTAAGCAACACATCGCCTGTAGCACCTTTACGATGCTTAGCTATGATAATTTGCGCCATTCCGTGTAGATCGTTTCCTTTTTCGTCTTCAAAAATGTGATAATATTCCGGACGATGAACAAAAAGCACCATATCGGCATCTTGTTCGATAGCACCCGACTCGCGAAGATCACTTAATTGTGGGCGCTTACCTTCTAAACCTTCACGATTTTCTACGTTACGACTCAACTGTGATAGGGCAATGATGGGAATGTTCAGCTCTTTGGCAAGTCCTTTAAGCGAACGGCTAATGGTAGACACCTCCTCTTGACGACTGCCAAACTTCATTCCGTTGGCATTCATCAGTTGCAAATAATCAATCATAATCACTTTCACGTTCTTCTCGCGAACCAGTCGGCGGGCTTTCGTTCTCAACTCAAAAACTGACAAGCCGGGCGTGTCGTCAATAAACACCTTCGCCCCTTGCAATGTTCTTAATCGCTTATCCAATCTGTCCCACTCGTCGGGGGTAAGCTGTCCGTTTAAAATTTTGCTTCCGACAATCTCGCAGACATTCGAAATAAGACGATTCACCAACTGCACATTATTCATTTCGAGCGAAAAAAAACCGATAGCCTCTCCTGCATCTACAGCAATGTTTTTTGCCAAACTCAGTGCAAATGATGTTTTGCCCATCGCCGGACGCCCCGCAATAATAATAAGGTCAGATGCTGCCAGCCTGCCGTAATTTCATTCAGTTTCTGGTATCCTGTTGTTACGCCCGTTAGTCCGCCCGTATTGGCCGATGCTTTTTGCAGAATATCTATCGCCTGTTTGATAACCGGATCTATCTGCGTAAAATCTTGTCGCATATTTTTTTGCGACAATTCGAATAACGAACCCTCTGCCTCCTGCATTAACTCTTCGACATCGATACTCTCGTCAAACGCCTTTGTTTCGACATTGCTGGCAAAGGTTATTAGTTGACGTGCCAGAAATTTTTGTGCCAGAATACTGGCGTGGTATTCAATATGAGCCGATGAAGCGACATGGGCGCTGAGGTCTACCACATAAGCAACTCCTCCCACCTCATCAATTGTACCATCTCGTTTCAGTTGTTCGGTTACAGTCATAATGTCTACCGGCTTCTCGTCCATATTCAAAGTACGTATGGCTGTATAGATTTTTTGATGTCGAGGATCGTAAAAGGTTTCGGGACGAAGCATTTCGCTAACTACCCAAAATGCATCTTTATCAATCATCAATGCGCCAAGCACTATTTTCTCTAATTCTAAGGCTTGCGGGGGCAGGTGTCCGTAGGTATTGTCAACGGGCGCAGACTTTTTTGTTCTTTTGTTCGGGCTGTTTGTCTCAGGCATATCTGTGTTGTTTTAGGGCTACAAAAGTAGCAAAAGTTTTGAAATTACTCGAATACCCGGCTGTGGTAAAAACCGAAATGATTTCAGAGATTCTGACGAAGC
>NZ_BAKN01000032.1 GCF_000614205.1 Hoylesella saccharolytica JCM 17484 | reverse complement strand
AAAGTCTGTTTCCGATGGTGCGGTAGACGAACCTGCATTCGGCAGAACAGAAGCGCAAATAAAGTTTGATTTTTCTACTTCTATGATTTCACATCGTGGTGAAACATAGAGATGCTTACTAACTTTTTTTTCATTCATTTTCCTATTGTTTTTAGTGTGAATATTTATCGCCATTCTCTCTTGCGTAACTTGGCAAAAGAGCATAAAAAGCGAACAAAGGGAACTCTTACGAGCCCTTTGTTTATGAGGTACGATGCGCTCCGCGCGCGTAGGCAAAAATGTTTAGTACTATCTGACCGGCAGTGCGAATGTGTTACCAAATTATTTGAATCAGCCAAATATAAAGCACTAAAAGATGCAAAGAAACTCGTATTTCCTTGCATTGTGCTTACACTATTATTATATATTGTCGACTGTTCCACTCTTGCTAATCCTTAACTTGATATTCGCTCGTCTTTACAACTCACGTCGACAAAGGTAATTAAATTATTCTAAACAGTCAAATAAAAGATAAAAATCCCTTGTGGAGGGAGGCACACCATACATATCGGCGCAATATATCCGTCATCAATGCAAAAAATGTCAACAGAAATCGTTAATTTTGCACGCGACAAGACAAAAGTACGTTCTTTACAAAAGTTGTCTGTCGTTTTTTTGCAAAAGGCGAAGAGAAAAATGTATTCAGTAATTAACAAACAAAAAATGAGAAAATGAAAAAAGCATTATTGATGATTACCCTGTGTGCAACACTGGCGGCATGCAGTAGCGAGGAACCCGCTACCGATGGGAAACAGCCCTCCGGGCAGACTGAGACGCAAGAGGTGAAAAAAGAGCTACTCTTCAAATACTTCGGACTAAACAAAAGTCTCACTGTCTATCAGGCATTACAAAAACTTAAAGCTACGAGCGGCGAAAAGACCATCGACGGTAAAACACTCACTGTAACGGCCGTCGATGAAACAAACCGCAACGAACAGACGGGAACGCTCACCGTAACTGTCAAAGGCAGTATCTCTGGAAAACCCTTCAAACAAACGGTAACTTTCGAAGGCTTTGCCCCCAAGCCTGCCGATGGTGCTATGGCTAAACGGGTGGTAGCAACGTGGAAAAGCGATATGGACTATCAGAAAGATTTCGACTTCGACACGCTCTATCGACTCGGCAATACCGACAAATTCACTACCGAATATCTCTCTCGCTTCATCAACTTCACATCTTCCACGCCCGACGGGAAATATCATTACACCTTTACCCCCGAAGATATTGCCAAGACCGTCGTCAACGACATTAAATACACACCGTCGAACCGCCACGAGGGAACACTCTCGTTCATTCTTACCTACAACGGCATCAAAGGTAACACGGGCAGTGGTGCTAACGGAGCACCTTCGTTGCTGTTCGATAAAGACATATATTACCAAAAGCAGGTATCTCTCAATCGTGATGCCGTCCGTTCACTCTATATGCGCGGCGTATACGAAAATGCTGATGTCTTCTATGCAGGGCTGTTGAAATACGACCGCACACGTTTCGTACCCCGCATCGTTCATAAGGTGAGAAACGACAACGACAACTCGATGCTCATCACCATCAAACTCACGGCAAATGATGGTAGAGAAACCAAACTGGAAGAGTTCGGGGTGATTATAGACGGCTTCAAGTCTCTTGCCGACTTAAACAAAGATTTGCAGCTGGCAGGCAGTACCGAAGTGGGCAAACATCTGGGAAAAGTGTTCAGAAACGCCCCCGACGGCGACAAACTTTCACAGATGGGTACAGTTCCCGTGCAGGCGTGGATAGAAAAGGTGCAGATGGGCATACGACGAGACGGAAAGCTCATTGACTTGTTGCCGCAGAAAGTAAGCACGGGAAGCGGAAGCTCCATTGTTACCGTTTGGAAGCCCACATCGGGAGACGGCTCTGTGCTCGACCTGTATTTCGAAAGCCCGAGGTTCGAAGTGGTTGAAGCACAAAAGCAAGGCAACTTCCTTAAAATGAAGTTGAAACTCAATGCCGTCAACGAAACGTCTGTACAGGGCGTAGAGCTGCCACTAACGGTGCATTTACTACAGCCCTGAAAGACATTCTCCCTACGTCCGAGTAGCATTCTATAAAAACAGCAAACAGAAAGGGTGAAAAGCATACCTGCCCCGTGTGGCGTCGGCATCTTTCCACCCTTTCATTTTTTTATTCTTATCTTTCTACGGCTTTTTTTCTTCGCATCCTCCTTCTCTGCAATCATCTTCACCTCCACACCTTGGATAAACTATTTTTTACGGGTGCAGAGCCGTACAGTGTGTTTTAAGTTGAAAGTTCAGGCGACTGCCCACGATGTTCTTTGCAGGCGAAAAGTCTTTCTCCGTGGCAGCAGGCTTCGTTCGCAATCCTACCTTAAACAACCCAAAGCCGTCGAGCACCACGCGGTCGCCGTTCTTCAGGTGGCGGTTCATCACGTTCACCAGTTCTTTCAGCACGGCATACACATCTGCCTGCTTCGCCGACGTGTTTTCCTGAATTTCTATGCTGATTTCTTCCAGATGCACCGCATCCATCACCACCGCACGGGCGTACCACTGACCTTTAAACTTTGAATTTGAACGATTGTCTTGATACAGTTTGTATTTCACTGACATAATTTGAATAGATTTTGTGCCCCTTACTCCCGCGACCCGACAGACGGGAAGAAGAGATACGGAGCGGGTTAATTGTACGTTGTAGTAATCGTCCTTTGAAATTCTGTCCATGTCACGCTTGCGCATGTCATGGATGCTGTACTGGGGAAAATCGCAGTCGATGACGGCGACGTTATACCCTTTTACATAATGCAGGTAGCTTGCCACGAGCACCGTGAGCGTCGTCTTGCCTGCTCCGCCTTTCTGGGTGGAGAAAGCAACATACAGTGGTTTGTCTTTTTGTTTATCCATTGTCTTCTTGGTTTTATAGGTGATACATATATTGATACATTTGTTTGTCAGTTTATCGGTTCCTTCCGCTTGACGTTCCAACCACATTCTCGCCGTCCGTTGGTTGCGACTGCCAATTCTCCTTGCGGAGATACAGCCGGAGAAACGGACAACCAAGTGTCGGTTGCAACCAACCAATGGCTATTGGGGCATGAGTCTCTCTCAACCTACCAACCGACTGTTTGTCTGACGCCTTTTGGTTTGTCGGTGCAAATAAACAATAAAATGTCGGTACTCTTATCGTTTCTCTTATAACTGACAGCCTTTGGCACAGGGTAGCATAGGGTGGCACAGGCAAATAGCCTTTTCCCGTCTTCTTTTTCACTCTAATTTTGCATCCGGACGACGAGGTCTGTCGGTCGGTGTTCTCCCTGACGGCTTTTGAAGGTAACTCTCTCATCCGTGAGAAGGCGGATGTTTGTGTCCTCGAAGACACAGCAAGATGTTCTTTGAGTAACTCAAAGGCTTTCGGGTAACTCCCGAAAGATGCCCTCTCTACACAAAGAGAGAGAGGATTTTCTCCGAAGTCGGAAATCCTTTGAAGGGCGGTTCTGTCCATATAGGGGAACAACCGGCACGGTGACCGAGTCGCAAAACCACTTAATCCACAGAAATATGAAAAAGGAAAACGAAAACAGGGGTGGTATTGACAGCCCCAAGTGGGGCAAGCACCCCAAGGAAACAAGGAAGACGCACTGCGTCATGGTGCGTTTCGATGACGAGGAATGGCTTAAATTTCTCTCCATGTACGACCAATCGGGTGTCTATGCCCGTGCAGTTTTCATCAAGGCCCGTGTCTTCTCACAGCCTTTCCGCGTGATAAAAACGGACAAGACGCTGCTCGATTATTACACCAAGCTTTCGTCTTTTCATGCGCAATACCGCGCCGTGGACAACAACTGTGCGGTCCAAGACGATATGCGATGGCAAGCTATTTAGGACGTGTTCTTTCAAAATAATCTATCATCAATAGACGTATCTGAGAGGAAAGCCGGACAAGGAGTATAGCATGTCGGTATAAACTTTAAGACAATTGGTTGCTAAATTGCGACTGCATAGGGTGATGAAAAAGACAGACACATGGATAAAGTCCAGATTGATTGAATGGTAGCCCAAACGGTATCAGCCGAAACTGCGATATTGAATAACTATACTCGTCATACCGTGGTTGAGTAAAATCTTGTATATGGCGAAAGAGAGAATCTAATAAATAATTAAAATTGCTCGTTCCGTACCGTCAATTACTGTGAGATGGCCATTCGAGCATCATTACCAAGAAAGCCGTATTATCGGCTGTTGTCAGTGGTCAGAACTAGTTGATGATTGGTAAAATCCAAATAATATGTCTCATTACTATTTGATGAATAACAGCTTGATGACCAATAATAATGCTGGGCTAAAGGGTTTTGTCTACCATATAGAGATCCCACACTGGGAAAAATAATCTGCAGTATTAATGCGATTTCAGCATAAGAAAAGTCTTTAAAGTTGTCGGAGTAAACCAAGGAGAGGATCCATGTGGGACAGGATAGAAGGAGACAAAAAAGTTCTTTTCTCTGAGGATGATATATTATATCACTGCGAATCTTTTTACCTATTTTTAAGTATTGGCTATTTAAAATAAAAGTTATATTTTCGCACCCAAATTTAAATAAAAACTGTATCTTTTGCATGAGAAAGAAAGAGTAGTCCTTGTTATGAACAACGTTGCTTGAAAGAGAAATATAGGCGTATCGACTTGGTCAATTTAAATACCATTTGGTACATTTTATACTGTTTATAAATGGATACAGATTGTATTTCTGAGTTAGAATACGAAGATAAAAACGATGTATTTCACGATTAGAGAATCTCACTTAGTAAGTGGTTTTACCTATGAGTGTTTTTTATGGAAATAAATATATATATTGTAAACAATAATAATGAGAATTTATGCATCTTGATTGTAGACCTTCACAACAAAAAAACTGCGTTTGGAATAGCTGCTTTTGGATGAACGAGTGTCTGTTTGTTTTGTCATTGTTGTTTCTATTTGCTTGTAGAATGTGGGCAACAGACTGTAACGAGCATCGGATGACAAATAAAGATAGTGACACGCATATTACATTTGTCATATTAAGTGAGAAAACACGTGAACCAATTATCGGTGCTACCGTTCGTTGTGAGGGGGCTATCACCCCTGTTGTAACTGATATGAATGGTCGATGTATCATCATATTTAAAGGTTCGATAAATAAGATAAAAGTAGACGTTACCTATGTAGGATATAAAAAAATATCGAAGACTTTAACAATTGTGTCCGGCAAAACTGTCACCTTACAGATGCAAGATGATGCAAAGATGATAGACAATGTTGTGGTGATGGCGCAGAAACATCAGACTACGGCGCTGCAACAGTCGGCTACCATTGGACTGGATGCCATGGAGAAAGTAGGAACCACGTCATTGGCTAAATTGCTGGAGGTTGTACCTGGCGTGAGTTCTATCAGTACGGGTAACACTATTGCCAAGCCTGTCATACAAGGTATGCATAGCAGTCGTATCCTTCTTCTTAACGAAGGTGTGCGTTTGGAAAGTCAAAGTTGGGGCGAAGACCATGCACCAGAGATAGACTACAGTGGCACTAACATGATAGAAGTGGTGAAGGGAGCCGAATCTATACGCTATGGTTATGGGGCTATGGGGGCGTGGTGCTACTCAATCAAGCAACTCTTCCTTATGGGCAACAGCATCTCAAGACTCGAGGAACAGTGAATATGGGTTATGAGTCCAATGCCAAGGGATATAATGGATCTGGAACTTTGGAGATGGGATATAAACATGTGGGATTGCGTCTGCATGGTATGTATCAGCGAGGCGGAGATTATTCCACGGCTGAGTATATTCTGAACAATACCGGTTTCAATAATATCAGCATGTCAGCTTTGGCCGGTTATCAGAACAAAAATATCACAGCAACGCTGTATACTAGTCTTTACTATTCGCGAAGCGGTATCTATTATGCAAGTAGAATCTCGGATATCGACCAGTTATTGGCACGCTTTGCAGCAGGAAGACCGGATAACAATACGCTCAAACCATTCTCCTACAACATCAAACCGCCTTTCCAACAAACACAGCACTTCACCTTAAAAGGTGATATCAAATGGGAAATCAACAAGAATCACAAACTGTCGCTCATTCTTTCTTATCAAGACAACCTAAGATGGGAGTTTGACAACAGGAAACAAGACAAATATAGTTGGATACCGGTGCAAGACCTTATCCTTACGACTTACAAAACAGACTTATTGTGGAATGCAAAGTGGAAGTGTTGGAACATGACGACTGAAGCAGGACTCTCGGGCAGTTATCAGTCCAACTATAATTATCCGGGTACTAAGCAGCCGGCTTTCATCCCCAACTATGCAGCCCTTACCATGGGAGGGTTCTTTCTACAACAAGCAAAAATAGGCCGATTTCAATGTTCTCTCGGCATGCGCTACGATTTTAGGGCAATGGATGTGGATGGTTATACCAGTCTGAAGAGCTACAAATACTATAAAGATTTCAAAGTATACAGCAACTTCACGACTAGTCTGGCTGCCCACTATCAACTCTCAGACCGATGGGATATGCGGGCCAATATCGGATGGTCGTGGCGCCCCCCTGACATCAACGAACTTTATGCTACGGGCTTACATCACGGTACTCATTGGGTGGTGGGAAATCGAAAATTAACTAGTGAGCATGGATACAAAGCTGTGTTCGGTACGAGATACCGCACGGACTGGTATTCCATAGAACCGAGTTTCTTTTATCAATGTGTACACAATTATATCTATGATGCCATCGGAAAAGGATTGAATAGGTTCCATAACCATCCTAGCGGCAAATATCCGAAGTTTATTTTTGGGCAAGATAATGTGGTACTGACAGGAGGCGACATTACGGCAACGATTACTCCACTTACCAGTCTTACCATTATGGCAAAAGGCGAATGGATTTATGCCCGTAATCTTACACAAAAAGAGTGGTTGCCTTTTATACCTTCCGACCGCTATGGTTTGTCAGGCAGTTATCATTGGACGTTTGACCGTATGGGAAAATACAACGCCTCTGTATCACTATCAGGTATTTACGTGACCAAAAAAACACATTTTGATCCAGACAAGGATTTGGTACCCGACTCCCCGCCCGCCTATGTCTTGTTCAACGGAACAGCAGAATGGAGTATGAAATTATCAGGACAGAGAGAATTGAAACTGATGATGATAGGTGACAATATATTTAACACACTGTATAAAGAATACACTGACCGCTTTAGGTATTATGCCCATGCGCGAGGCTCAAACATAACATTTAAAACAATAGTAAAGTTCTAAATAAAATGAAAAATAATATCCATATTGTATTAGGTATGCTTTGTGCACTATTGTTTCTGAGCGGTTGCTCCGAAGAGAGTGCAGATAACTTTTTGAAAAAGATAGTCAAAGCCCCTCCATCATCGATAGAACGGGACGTGAAAGGACATGAGCAAATCTATTCGGTACAACTGATCTTGAGGCTAGCTCGTAAATCTGATTATAAATTAGGCAATAGGGACGAAACATATGTGGCTTTTGAAGGTGGTAGCAAACCCACCCCAATCCCTCTTGTTCAGGAGATAGCATTATCGAAAGACGAAAATGGGAACATCACGGTTACATCCGATAGGAAGGTTTTTGATGTTGTCAAATCGGATAAGTTCTGCTATGGCCTTGAGCTAAAGTACTATGATGTCAATGGTATGCTTATCAACCACCAGTTCTCAAATTATTATTCCGATGACGAAGACAATGCCACCTTATTGGTACATCAACACTTCTTTACCATTCAGAATTATTCTCTGAATGGTCGGCAGTTGGTTTACCCCATGTCTTTGGACAGTGTTTATTATAGCAAATACGCTTTTGCTGAAAATGCGAATGGGAAAAGAATAGCAGCATCTAGGATATCTCCTTCAAATATCTATGCGCCCGATGACGACAATCAGGTTGATGGTGTGAGATATAGTCTTGGATTGGCAGAGAAGTCTATTGAAAACTCCATGAAACCTTCCGCAACAGAACCCTACGACGATCCTGTCACAGGCAAACGATACAGGCTCTATCAGACTATTAATAACTTCAAATTAAATGAGAGGGTTCCTGAAGTCTTCAGCTATGAGTATCGTGATACTGACCCTGTAGAGGAGGAACTTGGAAAAGATTTGACCGATTATGACGATATGAACCGACTCCGTGCTGGCAGTACAGTGATACGTCTCAGGGAAAAGAGGTCGCTGGATGACGGTGCGCCCTATGATGCTTTGGGTTTCAAAGGTATGCTCTGTTTCAAAAAACACGATATCGCATTCCAAATGAGGGTCTGCATCTGTCATATTCTGAATAGAGTATCCATCCCTGCAAATGAGAATCAGTTGGGAAAATATGGCTACACCGGTAATAATGTTAGTGGTGGCGTCTATGAATACAACATGCTCCAAACGGCATGGAACAGTTTCGACATCGACTATCCCATTGCTTTCAGAGTGATTGCCGACCTTGATGGAGACAAGGAGAAGTGTATGAATGATGTCCAACGTTTCTACCCCAAGGCTGAAAAGACCGATATGCAAGCCATGTTCTGGGGCGGCGACAGTTTCTTCAATCGTATTCCCAAGATAACGATGTAAACATTCTAAATCATCTGATATGAGAAGAATCATTCAAGCAGTCATGCTGACTTTCACCGTTGCAGTATTATGTACATCATGTGACAAATTTATATTCGGCGACGTCAAGGTAGACTATAAAGACAATGCCCTGACACGAAAGAAAATGCCGCAATCGGCTGCCGACTTGTATAAACCACCCATCGTTACGGAGGCAGGGTTAGCCAATCCCGACCCAGATGGTGCACTCAAGGATTGGGCCACGTGTCTCGTTATGTTCAAAGAAGGACATCCACATGGAGGAGGTAAATTCCATGGTAACTTCATCTATGAGAAAGCTCCTTGGAAACAAGAGGAGTTCGTTATTATCCACAATACCTCGAAAGGAATAGGCGTGGAGGTGGACACTGCGAGTACGGTGACCTATTTGGAAAAACTTTCCGGAAAGAAGGGACCGCAGTATGTCCGTATCATAGGCGGTTCTACCAAGCTTTGGGGACTGTGCCTGTTCTTTTATGACCGCAATGGAAAGCTTATCAACGACCGTATTTTGGAGCATTCAGACCAATATCAGGTCTTTATTTCAATCAGTGACGTCGACGACAAAGGCCAACCGTTCACAGTAAAAGACGTTCGCTATCGAGGGAAGAACAAACCGGATATGGTAGAGTCGGCATATTTCAAGATTCAAGACAGCTTTGACAAATTGAGATTATCGACCCCAAAGCTGTTCGAGTATACTTATCGCGATACATGGACTACCGAAGACATGGCCGACGGTGTGCGTGAATTGTTCAATCAAAAGCTGCTTCCACCGTTCCGGAGGTTCCATACCGATGGTGCCATGGCGCCATACGACCAAGACTGGGTGGGGCTGAAAGGGCACATAAAGTTTAATATTGCCGAAGAAGTCGACCCCATCTACGATGGCTGGCCTGTGCCGTTGAGGAACGGTGCTACCTACAGTCGGAGCAGCAACCTGTTACCCTATTTCTATTTGGCCGTCAGAATTATGAAATGTGATAAAGGCAAGAAGACGCTTACCCCAATGCCTCTCGGCAGTGACGGCCGGCCTTTGGGTGCAAGCAAGTACGTGTGTGCACCTTATTATAACCCTAATCCGCAATCGGGGTGGAAGGAAATGATACGTTTCAACATTCCGCTCAAGGTATATACCAACACCTATGATACCGACCCAACAAACCCCGACCCCTATGAGCCGTATTACTATCATTTGGGGAAAGAGATCGGACTGACACCACAAGAGGCATATGATGCTATCCTCAACGTGACGACCCACGGAAACGGAGGGTTCGGTGCATGGTTCCTGTAAGAGACAAACATTTTTCACTAATTAAATCATACAACAATGAGAAGTTTTTTAAGAAGCGGGCTGTTGCTCGCAGCAATCTGGCTAACCGTATTTACAAGCTGCCGCAGAGACGGTGACGAGAACGGACAAACCTCTGAGACGAAGATTGACCATCTCCTGATACAGGAAGTGTATTATGGCGGTACCTATTTCACCCGGACCTATAGCGGAAAAGTGTACAATGAGACTTACGATGACGACAAGTACATAAAGATTTACAACCCCACTTCCAAGACTATCTATCTGGACAATTATGCTTTGGCCGTACACCTGTTTGACCCTTGCGACAGAATAGACCTCAAAGATGAGTATAACTTCATCAAAACCCACTTCGGGGTGTCTACGATCGTGCTCTTCGGCGGAAACGGCACTCAGCATCCATTGGCTGCCGGAGCCTCTGTCGTTATCGCCAAGAAAGCAATCAATCACAGAGTCGACAAGGAAAAATACTTGAAGGAAAACGGCGAAGATCTGAAGAATTACCAAAGACTGGACCAACTCTTGGATTTAAGTAAGGCTGACTATCAGTGGATACCGAAAGACGAGGTCAAGGGCGTGGGAAGCAATGTGCGTGAAATGACACTGTGGTATTCTCAGGGAGATTGGAAGAAAGAGGAAATGAGCAATTTCGACGTGTCCAACAAAACGGCCATAGCCTTGATCAAACTGGGTGACACACCCGAAAACATCAAGCAAACGTTCCTCAAAGAGTTAGGTTACACGAAAGCAGAAGACATCGCCAAGAGGAAATACTGCAAGAACATTGCTTACCAGAGCAACGGACATCACAGTCAGGAAGCCACGTTGCTGATTATGCCTTACGACTGGGTGATAGACGTCGTGACCATCTGTCCCAACACGGAATTCAAATGGTCATTGGTAGCTGCAGAGGTAGACAAAGGTCATAAGGGCGTGCAAGAGACGACGAACGACAAGATTGAAAAGCATGCAGGAAAAGCCTTGATAAGAAGGTTCGACGGAAACAAGTTTGTCGACAACAACAACTCTACCTCAGACTTTGAAGTTGTAGAGGCATCCCTCTTCTCTAAAAAAAAGTAAAGAACTTGTATATTGTCCAACAAAACAGCAGGCTATATCTTTTAGTGGTTTATCTTTGTGCACAAATACAAGATGAAAATAAATACAGATTGACAGGATAGCAAAACGTTCCTGCAAAGTCTATTACAAGCCAAGTCCTCCTTCGGCATTTTTACCGTTGGAGGGCTTATTTCTCCTTATTTTTATTCTCTATTTTATCTATGTTTGCTGTGTTAATTGACACATGCTGTATCAAGACAGAAGATAATGGATGTTTCTGGCTTTCGACAGATGCTCTCTGTGGCTTTCTTGCGCAATTGCCGGGCGGCAGAGCTGTCGATGCGGTAGGCAAGAGCAAGCAATAAGTCGAGATTGTAAACATCATCGTAGTTGCCGTTTTCTAACATTACAAACTGTGTTGTGTGGCACGGTAACAGCACCTCCGAGCGATATATCGCCCGAATGGTATGCCTGATATGCGTTGCCGTGGTGTTGAACAGTTCGGCAATTTCAGCAAGGGTCATCCATATCTCTCCCTGCGGAATATCAAGAACGGGAGGCTCAAAGGTAATTATATTGCGTTTCATTGTCTTTTCTCCTTTTTCGTTAAATGAGGGTTGCTGCGGCATGATTGCTGATGTCGGTCAGTTTTGTGGAAAGAGTATCTATTTCCTTACCTAATTTTTCATTGGTTATCTTGGCGTATATCTGCGTGCTAGTGATACATTTGTGTCCCAATAGACAGCTAACCGATTCGATGGGCATGCCATTGGAAAGGCATACCACCGTTGCCATGGTGTGCCGGGCTACGTGCCATGTGACATGTTTGTCGATGCCGCATTTCTTGATGATAGTTTTAAGTTGGTTGCAGCAGTAGACATGCGAGGGAATGGGGAAGAGACACCCATTGTTACTAAGCCCGCTGTATTTGTCGAGGATTTGCAGAGGAATATCAAGCAGTTTAACATTTACTTCCACATTCGTCTTTTGTCGGCGGGTGCGTATCCACACATCGCCGTCGAGTGGACTGCGGACGATATTCTCTTCACGAAGGTTCTTCAAATCAATGTAGGCAAGTCCCGTAAAAGTGCAGAAGAGAAACATATCGCGAATAAAGGTTTGTGTGGGTGTGAGTTTGGGGACATCAATGAGCTGTCTGATTTCTTCCTTTGTCAAAAACACCCGTTCGGGTCTTTGCTGGCTTATGTTGTAATCGGAAAAGGGATAGCGAACCAGCCAGCCGTTCTCTACGGCTCGGTGCATGAGCATCCGCACAGGAAAACTATAAAGCCAAACGGTGTTATGGCTCAAATGGCAATAAGTGAGCAGAAATGTTTCGAAGTCGGTGGCAAAAGTGGGTTGGATTTCTTTTAAGGCGATATCGCTAAGATGGTGTCTGGTTTGCAGGAAGCTTTTCAGATGCTTATACACGGCATGATACTTTTGCAGGGTTCGCTTGGACTTTAAACCGCATTCCACCTTTTGGGCGTAGTCTGTCAGGAAGTCGTCGTAGAGGGTGATGAGGGTATGCTTGCGGTATTCCAAGCCTTGAAAGGCATTGCGCACCTTTTCGGCGGTGACGAAGTTGTCGCGCTCCATGATTTCCTGATAATGTTTTGTAATGGTGGCACGCAGCTTATCGAGTGCACGATTGATATCGCGTGCCGTGATGCTTTTGCCAATGGCTCGTCCGCCTTTGATGCCCCAGAGTTTTGCTTCGATGGAAACCTTGCAGCTGAACTGTGCCTGTGTGCCGTCCACGGTGATGCGTCCCATGATGGGCGAGATGCCGTCTTTCTTTACCTTGTTCTTCTTTAAGTAGAAGATGACTGAAAATGTACTCTTCATTGTGTTCCTTTCTTTGTTTGCAAAATTATTCAATGCAGAGTCATTCTTCATTACGCAAATCGCGGAGGATTACAGAAATCGAAGCGGGAGAGGAAGAATTTCCATTGGTTATCTCTTTTCTATCTCATACTCATACCTCTATCATATTGCCATTTCCTCGTCTTTCCCCTCTTTTCCGCCATCGCAAAAGAGGTTACGAATTGGAAACTGAACGATGGCTGCAAGTTGCCTTTTCGTGGCATAGCGTGACTTTTTATTACTTCTCAATTGTCCGCCTAAGAACTTGATTCACAACTCAATCGCTACATTTTTCCTGTTTTCTGATTTTATAGAAGCATTTGAATGCTAAAACCTATGTTTTTGGAAGATAAAAACTATTTTTTGACAAAATAAACGAAAATCTTTCTCTAGATTGAAAATGTTAATTGTCAGGAAAAGAGAAAACCGAAAGTGTTCTCAAACATTAAAAAAGTTACGATTTGAAAGTAACTTAAAAACAAAAAAGGTGAAAAGGTGAAAGGACGTTAGCTATTTTTCCACCCTTTCACCTTTTCACTTTTTCTGCCTTAAACGTCTTTTATTTATAGCTAATTTCTTGTGAAGGTTCACTCTCCGCGTTATCTTTTTTGCTGACTGCTGTCACAAAATAAGTACCTTTTTGCGGTAAAGTCTGCTTCATTTCGCGCGTAACAGCTATCACCGTAGCAGTTTTACCTGCACCATTGCTGCGATAAACGGCAAAATAAGCATTAGCCGGACCAGTCCATTTTAGTTCGCTTCCATTGATTTGTAAACCTGTAGGAGAACCAGGAAGCACCGCTTTCGCCTTACCTAAATAGGGCAACACGGCAGGATTTTTATATACTTCGCGAAGAACAGCCATAATATCGGTTTTGTTTTCAAGCATGTTAAGTGCACTGTATAACACGCTGCCTTGCACCTTACGTATGGTAGAAGCAAAGGCAAACTGTTTCGCCAAATCTTCGGATGTTTGATAAGAGGCTTCTGTTGAAGCAGGATCGAACCGATAAATACCGTATCCTACAAAGAGCGCATTATTGTAAGTGAATTGCGCCCACCAATGTAAGCGATGGTTAAAGTTGGTTTTACCCGAACCCATAGGAGAGTAAAGCTGGGGTATAATGGCTTCTGCCCAGCCCTCGCGCGACCACTTCAACACATCCGCATATAAATGATTGTAGTTGTTATCATTATTGCCCGCAGGACTGATAGAGAACACAACCTCCGGACGCGTTGCTTGAATAACATCGTGAATGCCTTTTATGGCAAGGTTGACGTTATTGCGACGGAAATCGGCTAAGCTCATTTCATATTCTCCCTTTGTATTTTTCTTTACATTGGCTTTAAACTCTGCGCTGTCATTGAGACTCTCATCAGCAGGCAGATCGGGGTAAAAATAGTCGTCGAGATGCACACCGTCTACATCATACTTCGTAATCAAATCTTTCACAATATTGTTAATGCGTTGTCTCACCTCAGGCAAAGCAGGGTTATAAACGCGAATATTGCTGTAATCGCGGGTTAGTGCAACAGGTATTTTGGCATCCAAATCGGGGAAATTATCCGTTTTTTTAGCCGGGTAGCTATGCGATAAGGGTTGAGCCACGCATGAAAACTGATGCCACGTTTATGAGCTTCGTCGATCATAAAACGCAAAACATCATAGTCGGGCTTCTTTCCTGCTACGCCGGTAATATACTTACTCCAAGGCTCATACGGCGATTCGTAGTACGAATCGGCCATTCCGCGCACCTGAACAAAAACGGCGTTGATGTTATTGCTGGCAAACAAGTCCATATACTCAATGTATTTGGCCTTTTGTGTTGCAGCGTTGTAGTCGCCGCGAGGCCAATCAAGTCCCCAAACAGTGGCCATCCATACGCCGCGCAGTTCTTTTTTAGGCAGCAACGGCTTTGTTTCTATAACGGGTTCGTCGGTGTTATTGCTATCGTGACAGGCTACGATAAGACCTGTACACAACATAACGACGATTTTTTTCCATGTTTTCATATTGACTTCTTTATTATATTAAATAGGTATATACATCATTGCCAACGGTTAATCTTCGTCTGCTGCTGCGGGCAATTCGCAGATTACAAAGCCAGAATTGACACGCGAGGCGAAGAGATAGAGCTTCACATCGTTGCCATCGGCATCGCGTTCGATAAAGTAATTGGTGTTAACACCGGGCGCTCCGGTAGGTGCTCCGCCCAAAATAAAGCTGTAAACAGGCTTTTGATCTTTAGCGGCATCCATCTTTTCAAGCGCCTCCTGCACCGTGTTACCTTTTGTAATATCATATAAATTCATGGTAGGCGTGGTCGTTGTTTTACTTCCAAAGCCTACAGTACAAGTAAGCAGATAACGTGCTTTGTTAAAGGTGAAGATGCGTGCACCGATGGATTCGGCTGCAATATGGTCTTTATTCAGCTGAAATTTCACACCGCCCATCTCGTCGGTAAGGGCTACGGGGAAGCGCAAACCTGACAAAAGATATTGCGAAGTATTTTCAATACGATACATAGACATATTGGCTGTCATATCGCTATTGGATGGAAGAATCGTGGGATTGCCAATGGTTTTATGCCCGGTTACGGTAAATCGCAAGATTTCTGTTGAACCGTTATCTCCGAAGAAAATGTATCCATTGCCGTCTTTATCTATATTCAGAGACATATTATCACCGTGACGGGCGCCTGCTCCGGGTATATCGGCAATATTAATATCGGCAATTACCTCCGGCTTAGAGGTGGGTGTATCCCAGTAATAAATCTTAAATGGCGAGGTTTTTCCACCCGATAGCGTAGCCAAATATACGTGTCCGTTTGCCAATGCACCCATGTTATAAGGGAAAGTACCGCCACTTACACCCGTGAGATCGAGTTGAATGGGTATTTGTTTACCGGCTTGCAGATCGGATACTTTCAGCAAATGGGGAGCAGTTTTCGTTCTTGCAACGACCAATACATGCGCACCGTCAAAGTCGGCACAACGAGTAGAGCCACTTGTATAATCAGGATAACGTGTATCTCCTGCAAAACTACTCACCTTTACTTTCTCAAAATCGACACCAAATATTTCAACATACTTTCTCACTTTGATAAAGTAGTCCTTGTAACGGGCGTGGTTACTTACCCTTAACAATAGTGTTTTATAGGTGTCTTCGGGGTCCATGGAAAAGTCGTAGACCGTTTTTTGCACGGTAGCTCCTGCCGAAACTTGTGCTTCTATCTTAAGAGCAGAGAAGTTGCTGGCTGTATCCAAACGCGGAAAATTTACCATTTTGTTCTCTTCATCGATTTTTCCTACCAGCGTTTCGTTTTGCGCAGGACCTGCATTGACTATTTTTATCGACAGCAAATCTGTGGCGTAGGGGGCGTCTTGTGCCTCCGGATAGTTGTCGCCACACGATGTCATACCGCAGCAACTCAATATAACGGCTGCAAGGGTTACATATTTTAACTTGTACATAACTTTGTATTTTTAAGCGGTTTCTTATTCATTAGTTCTCGGGCCAACCTTCTGTTTGGGTCAGATGATAGCCTCTTTTGCTGTATTCTCTGATGTCGTTGACACCAATGGGCGAAAGATAGGGGTTTACATTGGGTACATTCAGAAACTTAAAGCGGCCTAAATTCTCTATCGGATAGAAGAAACCTACCATCTTTGCACCGTTGTTGCCATCGTAAACAACGAGATTACCTGCTGCATTTTTTACGCGAAACGCTCCTTTGTTCTTAGCAACCAACTCCGAATTCAGCTCTGTGGGGAAGTTTACCCACGTTCCCATGAGCAGGTCGGGATTGAGATCAGTATCCATATACTGCAGCTTCTTCCAGCGGCGAAGGTCTATAATGCGCGAGAACTCAAAGGCAAACTCCATTCTACGTTCACGTCTAATCTCCCAAATCAGTGCCGGAACATCTGCATCCCGTTTGGGATCGGCATTTAAATTCGCCAATTCCATCTTCGCTGTTTGCTTTACTCCCTTGCTCTTGGCTTCATCATCAAGGGGACGTTGACGTATTTTGTTAATGGATTTATCAAGATCTGCCTGTGTAACAGCAGGTCCGCCAAGTGTCGCATATTCAGCTTTTGCTTCTATCCAATTCAATAATACTTCAGCATAACGCATCACCGGATAGCCCGTTACATTCTTATCACCCTGAAATTCGGGTGCGGGCGAACCACCATCTTTCAGATAATTGAGCGCACTGCGTGGTATAAACTTCGTAACATATAGTGCACAACTCTTTGCTTTCATAGTCGTTGCACTGTAAAAGCTGGCTTCAAAGCGTGGGTCGCGTGTGGTAATGAGGTTAGATAACGTAAAATCTTTTGCCGTTGGCAATGCAGACGTTTGCCAATCTTTACCGTCCGTGCAGATGAAAGCTTTGATCAGGTCGAGATTCGGACCCACATCATTGGGCGAATTCATGTTACAATTGGAAGCCACGCAATGGGTAACGCCCTGTGTAGCATCGTATTTGCGATAGAGGATGCAATCTTTTGAGCTGGTGAGATCTGTCGAGCCAAAGAGTGTTCTGAAGTCGGTTACAATGTCATACTTACCGCTATTCATCACCAACTCTGCCGATTCAATCGCCAATTCGAAAAATTTACGGGCGCGATCGTTATTCTTATAGTAATATTTTTGCCAGCTTGCTTCGAACAAAGCCCAACGCGATACGAACGAAGCCACCACATAACGGTTTACGTTTTGCTGTCCGTCGTTCAACCTTACGTTGTTCATGGCATACTTCAAGTCGTTATACACCGAGTCCATCACCTCGTTTCGGGGGGTGCGATCTTTGTAAAGATCTGCCTTATCGGTATTCTTCACCTCATGATCATAGTACGGAACGCTACCGAAAACATTGACCAGACGAGCATATTCCAAACCTCTGAAGAAACGACCGACACCCAACCAGTGTTTATATTGTGTATCGCTAAGCACATTGGGCATCAAACGCGTAATGCGATCAATCATTACATTGGCTTTGCGCACCCATGCAAAGTTCCACGTAGGACCCGAAAACTGTTCTTCCCAAGCCAACTCTTCCGACGTGCTTCCTTTGGAAGTAGGTACCGAACGCGTAAATTGCGCCTGCGTAGACTTGCGTACCATGTCGTCGTTAAAAGTGTAATGGATGTTCGGCGTATATGCCGTTTCAGTGTAACGAAGGCCGTATCCCACAAAGAAATTTGTGTAAAAGCTGTTGGCATACAATCGTACCCGATCCTCACTGGTCCAAAAACTGTCGTCTTCCATTGTGGTTTGAGAAGGCCGATCCAGCACATCGTTGCAGCTTGTAAGGGTTAAAGCGCAAACAGCTAAGAATGAAAATATCTTTAGTTTCATAATTGTATCGTATTAAGCGTTAAAAAGACAACTGTAAACCACACGATAAAGATTTAAACATCGGTGTTCCCGTACCGGTTCTCGAATGGTTATAGCTTTTGCTAAACATCGAATATCCTGAGATGGCTTCAGGGTCAATGGGTAATCCGCGCAGGTTATCAAATGTAATAAAGTTCTCTAACGACATATAAACTCTTGCTTTGGTAAGCTTTACTTTCGAAAGCCACAGCTGTGGGAAAGTGTATCCTAAGCTAATGTTCTTTACGCGCAGGTAAGCCATATTGAGCAGATACTTACTCTGGCGTTGCATTGCAAAGCCGTATCATTTCCTCCCAAGTCCCACGCACGGGGGTAAAATGCATCCGTGCGACTCTCTGTCCAATAATCAGTTGCAAAGGTTTTGGGTATAGCCCCTTCTTTAGCTGAGTATCCGGGAATAGCCAACTGACCCGCTCCCCATATCTTCCGTTTACCAATACCTTGACAATAAACCGAGAAGTCGAAACCTTTGTAATCCAATCCGATGCGGAAACTGTATTCGTAACGCGGTGTAGAGTTACCAATTACGGTTTGATCACCGGGATCACCATTCGTTCCCGAGCCGGGTGTTATATAGCCGTCGCCGTCTAAATCTGCAAATTTTACATCACCAGGCGAGAAGATCAGCTTGTCGCCATCTTCATAATGCACCTGATAAACCGGATGCTGCGCAGTTTGTTTATTAGTTCTACGCAACGTACCTTTATAAATAACATTGGTCTTAACAATCTTTCCATCGGAATCAAGAACAAAGTCTTCTTTCTGGAAAAGGCGATCAGTTACAAATCCGTAGATGTCACCATAGCGTCTGCTGGTTGAGAAAACAGTAGACAAATCACGATCAGCCCATGGCGTCAAATAGTCTGCACCCTTCGTAACAAAGGTGGTTGCATCCGATAACGATACATTCACGGTAACGCCTAAACCATTTG
This sequence comes from Hoylesella saccharolytica JCM 17484, assembly GCF_000614205.1. Taxonomy (GTDB): domain Bacteria; phylum Bacteroidota; class Bacteroidia; order Bacteroidales; family Bacteroidaceae; genus Prevotella; species Prevotella saccharolytica. The sequence continues at coordinate 5,134 of NZ_BAKN01000032.1, read as the reverse complement.
CAAAGCGATGATAATAATCGAGTGCAAGTTCCCATCCGGTAGTTCTCAGGTCACCATAATTTCCTTTTGGTGCAGAAGTACCCAATGTTACAGGAAGGTCTTCGCCCGGAATAATCATGTCTTTGGTATTACGTCTGAACCAGTCGAACGTCAATCCAAGTTCGTTTTTAAGGAAACGCAGGTCTACACCAAAGTCTAATGTCTCGATGCGCTGCCACGTAATGTCATTGTCTACCAATGTAGGTGTACCGTATTCAACAGGTCTCAATCCTTTCTCGTTCAGCCATGTCGAGTTGTTATGCTTTAAAATGGAGCGATAAAGCGAGTTTGAAACAGTTTGATCGCCAATGCTTCCCCACGATGCTCTCAGCTTAGCAAAGCTCAAAACATTCGTTATTGGTTGGGCAAAAGGCTCGTTGGTAACCACCCATCCGGCAGAGAACGAGGGGAATGTTTTCCACCTTAAGTGCTTGGGAAATTTGGAAGAACCGTCTCTACGCACGTTTGCTTCAAGCAAATAACGGTCTGCATAGCTGTAGTTCACACGTCCAAAGAAACCCAATTGCGACTCCCAGTTGCGGTCTCCATCACCATCCCACTCGCCATCCGCTAACAAAAATTGCGGGTTAGATTGGTCAACAAGCCCCGTTCTTTTGGTGCTATGAAAGGTCCATTGACTGGTAACGTTATTCATACCGAGCATAAATTTAAAGGCATGTTCTTGCTCTTTGCCCAGTCTGAGGTTATAAGTGGTGTAAGCATTAAACGTATTATTATCTGCCGCCCGACTCATTTGGTCGACATAATTAGTTGTAACGTTCGAGTAATAATCCTGAACCGGAAATCTGTATGCAGGTATACCGCCCGTATCTGTTCGTCTTCCTTGCTCATCAACATATACAGGATAACCGTTTTCAAGCCATGGTAAAGCGTTGTACCATACTTGTCCGCCTCTGAACTGTATAGCCGACTTGTTCCGTTCGCGCGTCTGTCGGTCGTACGTATAGTCCATTTTAAGGTCCCAATCCTTGGTAAAATTCAACGTAAAGCCTAAGTTCACGTTGTAATATTTATCTTGTAGGTTATCGGTATTGGCAGCGCCCAACTCGTAAGAAGGCTCGTGTAGCTGGTTGCCATGTTCGGTTACACCGATTGGGAACAGTGGACTCCAGCGGTAAAGATACAACCAGGGGTCTGCCACAGTGGTGCCCACACCGGGATAACGTTTGTTGCGATCTGAGTAAATAGAACTGGCACGAATAGATAAATACTTGTTAATTTCCGATTGAATGTTAACCGATGCGTTGTAACGACGAAAGTCATCGTGCTTAGCAGTACGCATCATACCTGTCTGATCAAGGTAACCTAATCCTATATTATAAGAGGTGCTACCCGATTTGCCGGTTGCAGAGAGGTTGTGAGACATCGTTGGCGCCCAGTCGCGCACCATGGCTTTCACACCATCGTATATACGATAGCCATATTTATTGGTGCCGTCGAACACCCAATCGCGACCGTAGAGCACCGGATCGTTCCACTTTACGGTGCTGCCATACAATTCTTGCCACTCGCGAATCTTAACCATGCTCTCTGGCGAGATACGCCACATACCGCCCGCAGGCATCGGAGCACCCCGGTTAATTTGTGCATCGAGCGTGTATTGCAAGCCATCAACACCACCCATCTCGAGTTTCTTGGCGGTTGTTTGCCACGAAAAGTTGTTTGAATAAGTTACCTCAAAGCGGTTACTATTTGCTCCACTCTTGGTGGTTATCAATACAACACCGAAGGCTGCTTTCGACCCATAAATCGAAGAAGATGCGGCATCTTTCAATACCGAGATAGATTGCACGTCGTTAGGGTTCACCATTTGGATACTGGGAATTTCTACATTATCCAGCAAAATCAAGGGTGCGTTGCTTCCTTCTATAGAACCTACTTGTCCGCGGATTTTAATCAACGGATCAGAACCTACCTCACCGGTCGGTACGCGAATATTCATACCCGGCACAACGCCCTGCAAACCGCGCCCGATATCGGCGATGGGGCGACTTGAAAGCGACTTTTCTACATCAACGCTTGCCACTGCACCGGTGAGGTTGGCTTTCTTTTGTGCGCCGTAACCCACAACAACCACCTCAGTAAGTGCTTTGCTGTCTTCTGTCAAAACAATGTGCATATTTGCCTGTGCCCTAAGGGTTTGCGAGGCAAAACCCACATACGAAACAACCAGCTGCGCATTGGCACGACTTACCGACAACTCAAACCGACCGTCGATATTAGTAATGCTTGCGTTAGTAGTACCTTTTTCTTGAACGCTAACACCAATAAGCGGTTCGCCGTTGCCATCTACGACAACGCCCTTCACACTTTTTTGTTGCTGTTGCAATGCAGTTGCGGCCGTTCTGTTGTTTACGGAATACCCGGCTGCCGACAAAGTATTGCCGGACGAAAGTGCAAATGCTGAAAACGGGATGCAAAGCATCAAAAATGCGAGTACCGCTGTAGAACGTTGCATGCGAACGCTCTGCAAATGGCAAAAAATAAGATTGCCTACATGATTCAAAATTTCTTTCATGTCATTTACATCTATTAAGATTTAATGATTGGATTTCTTCTATGAAAATGTAACAGTTGATTTGGTTTGTTTAAGTTGATATCAAAAGATTCTTTAAGTGCTTCCCGGCTTTTACTGTAACGAAAAAACGGATATTCTGCAATAGTAGTAACAAAACCTTTTACAGGTACTTTTCCGTTAAAGTGTCAGCGGTCAGCTTAGTTAGTAAATATTTAATTAGGTTTATAATCGTAAGTTCTCTTTAAAAGAGCTTTACAAATATAGACTATATTTAGGATAGATACAATAGAAGAGATACGTATTTAACAATTAATTTATGTTATTAGCAAATATTTAAATGCGTTTATATCATCCTTACATGCCATTTAGGGGTAAAACAAGGGCTACTGAGACCTCCTTTTTTACCTCTATATAAAGGCATTACCGATGGTTTCTCGATACTAATGAATGAATAAATTGGAAACCAACCTAACTTTCAAATTGTAAGTTGGACGCTTGTCAAGAAACCGGATGCAACCTCGCGAGAGTGCCAACAAAAATGTTCAACTTATTCTTGGTCGTAAAAATACAAGAATTTTACGATTTCGTATAGCGCTGATAATTAATTACTTGTGTGGTTTTGGATAGGTTTTGTCTTCTTTTTACCCTCTTGAAACGCCCTAAAACCGCATTTTTGGGGTTATAAATACTATGGTTTTAACGTGCAAAAGATGATGTTTTAGGCTATAAAAGCTATGTTTTTACACCTTAAAACCTATGCTTTTGCTTTTTCAATGCTATTTTTTGACCAAATAAACGAAAAACTTTTGCTAGATTGGAAATGCAATTTGTAACGGAAAAAGAAAAGTTAAAATGTAACAAAAAGTTAAAAAAGTAACAGATTGTTACAAGGTGGAGAATGAACTGAACTTCTTGCTTACAATACTGAAGGTGCATAAAGCATGCGTTGGCTGATAGATTACTTATACCGAACTGACGTAATATATAAAAGATTTCAGGAGTTTCCTTGAACGAAGTGAAAAACTTTTTCAGTGGTAACCATCGCTATATATGCTCTGTAGGTTATTGATTTTCAAATATAAAATTACAAAATAATAGCGAGATTGCCAACCCAAGCCATAGCAACTTACTTATACGAAAATACACAATAAAACAACATTATTCGGCGCCTCTTCATCTGGGAAAGAACAGAGATCAAAGTTTTTTCACCCTATTTGAGATTAGTCTAGAATAAATATCGGGCGTTGGGGCGTACTGATATCCATCTGATAGCGATAGCCTTCATACTCAAAACCAAGTATGTCGTCAACATTTGAGAGACGGCGGGTAATGACATATCGTGCCATAGCACCCCGACACATCTTTGTATACACAACAATGGTTTTGTAACCGCTGCCTTTTCGAACCATAAACTGAGGTTCGACAACCTGCACTTCTTGCTTTACCCGTTTCCAATCAAACAGTCCTTTCATCTCCTCGCTTGCCAGATAAAGCAATACGCCACCGTCTTTTTTGACAGAGGCAATGAACTTTTCAGTGAGCAAAGGTTTCCAATAATCAAACAAAGAACGGTCGTCGTTTTCAGGAAGGCGTACATATCCTTCCAATCGATGGTTCTTTATCTCGTCCAACGGACGCAGAATGCCGTAGAGAAAAGATGTTATCCATAGATGTTGCTGGGCGAAATCAGCCTCGGTTCTATCAAAATCGGTTGCTTTCAAATGTCGATAAGCCATACCCGTAAAAGCCAGAATAGCATGCGACTTCTCGTCGGGTTGTAGAAAATTGAGATATCGCAAGCGGTTGAGATGAGCCAGTTTATCGTTGATTTGTAAAATCTGCCCCAACTCTTCCCACGAATAGTTGGACATACTGGCAGCCAACTCACGAGCTTGCTGCTCAAAAAGCGGAGTGCTACCTTTGATTTCTTTATAAGTACAAACTGTTGAAGCCATATCTTTGGCACACGAAAGTAATATCTGCATACAGGTTCTTTTTAGTTGTTTTTGAGGCATATAAGCCTGGCTATTTTTCCTTTATAAATTGTGGTTGCTATCTTTATCCATCGTTTATTTTATCCGTTTCCCCCACCCTTTCTTGCTTTAACTGTGTCGAAAACGGTGTGTACAAAGATAACAAAAAGAGAACATACATGATACATAGCTCAAAGTGGTATCATTTATGGTTACCTCAATCCGGCAACAACAATCAATACCTTTTGAGATATTCTTTTAGTTCCTGCTCATCTTTTGGACGAATGTCTCGTTTAATAACTGCAATGGCATTATCGGGCAGCGGAGATTTCCAATAATTGAGTCCCCGTTTGCGCAAAAAATCAATTACTTTTAGCTTGTCCTTGTATTCTTTAGAATCGAGTGGATATATACAAAACCGTAGCTCGTAAAGAATATCAACATAGAACGAACGATGTTCGGGATTGTCCCAATCTATTCTTTCAAACTTACGGCGATAGTCTGCGCCATGCTCTAATAAATAAAGTAAAACATCCATTCGACTATAAATAATAGCTGCATGCATTGCTCCGGGTACCGTGAA
>NZ_BAKN01000033.1 GCF_000614205.1 Hoylesella saccharolytica JCM 17484 | reverse complement strand
CGAGCTACTTTTTTACTTTACTTCAATCAGAGGCCTCGGATGAGCTACTTTTTTTACTTTACTTCAATCAGAGGCCTCGGATGAACTACTATTTCTCCCCAAACGGTTATCAGAGCCCTTAAGATACGCCGAAAAGGAAAAACAACGAAAGGGAGATGGATATATCAATTTAATAGTTACCTTTGCAGTATAACTAACCCCTTATAATGAAAGAGAAAATGAAGAAAAAGTTAATAACATTGGCAGCCGTTATGCTTTTTACGGCAACTGCTTTTGCGCAGAATTACACACAGTATGTTGATCCGTATATCGGAACGGGTGGACACGGGCATGTTTTTTTAGGTGCAAATGTTCCCTTCGGTCTTGTTCAGGTTGGTCCCACACAGCATTCGCGCGGTTGGGATTGGTGCTCGGGCTATCATTACAGCGATTCTATCATGGTAGGATTTAGCCATATGCATCTTAGCGGAACGGGTGCCAGCGATTTAGGCGATATTACTTTGCTGCCTGTTGTTAATCCCAAACAGCGCGAAGTAAAGTTTTCGCATAGGGGCGAATATGCACGTCCGGGCTATTATTCGGTTATGTTGCAGTCGGGTGTTCGTGTCGAACTCACCGCCACATCACGTGTGGGCTTTCATCGTTACAGTTTTCCCGCCGATGTAAAGACGGCTTATGTAGTGCTCGATTTGAAACGGGGTATCGGTTACGACAAAATGACGAAGTGCGATTTCACGCAAACATCGCCCACCGAGATAACCGGTTTTCGGCTTTCTACGGGCTGGGCTCGAGATCAACGTGTGTATTTCGTGGCTCAGTTTACACGTCCTGTTACCCTATACAGTGGTAAAGGCGAAAGTGTTTCAGTGTTTTCAACCGACAATGCCGATACTCCACTACTGGTCAAAGTGGGTATTTCGCCCGTAAGCATCGATAATGCACGTGCCAATTTACAAGCCGAATTGCCTGGATGGGACTTTCGTGGAACTGTGAGTGCTGCCGATGAGGCTTGGAATAGCGAGCTGGGAAAGATTGCCATTACCACCGACGATGCTCGTGCACGACGCATTTTTTATACCGCCATGTATCATTCAATGTTTGCACCTTCAGAGTTCAACGATGTCAACGGCGACTACTTCGGCTCAGACAGTAAGGTTCGGCGGGGCGATTTTAAAAATTACACCACCTTTTCGTTGTGGGATACCTATCGCGCAGCACATCCGTTGATGACCATTATTCATCCTGAAAAACAGAAAGATATTGCGCAGACCATGCTTCACATCTTTAACGAACAGGGAAAGTTACCCGTTTGGCATCTTGTTGGCAATGAAACCAATTGTATGGTAGGAAATCCCGGCATCCCCGTGTTGGTAGATATTGCCCTCAAAGGGTACGATGTAGATAAAGAAAAGGTGTTTGAAGCAGCCAAACATTCGGCTATGAAAGACGAGCGGGGGCTTGCTGCGCTCAAAAAGTATGGTTATCTGCCTTGTGATCTCGAAAACGAGAGTGTGGCCAAGGGGTTGGAATACGCTTTGGCTGATGCTTGTGTGGCAAAGTTGGCTAAAGAACTGGGCAAGACGGAAGATTATAAATACTTCTTGAAACGCAGTCAGTCGTACAAAGATTTCTATTTCGACAAAAACACCAAGTTTATGCGCGGGCTCGACAGCAAAGGCAAATTCCGTGAGCCTTTCGATCCTTTTAAGGCCGTTCATCGACAAGACGATTATACAGAGGGCAATGCTTGGCAGTATGTTTGGCTTGTTCCGCACGATGTTCCCGGCTTGATTAAGATCTTCGGAGGCGAAAAGCCATTTGTCGAAAAGCTCGATTCGCTCTTTATTGTCAAAGGTGATTTGGGTGCAGAGGCGTCTCCAGATATTTCGGGACTTATCGGACAGTATGCCCACGGCAACGAACCCAGTCACCATATTATATATATGTACAATTATGCAGGGTTGCCTTGGAAGGCTGCACCCAAATTGCGCGAGGTGATGAATACGCTTTATAGCGATGGGATTGATGGCTTGAGCGGTAACGAAGATGTTGGACAGATGTCGGCTTGGTATATTCTTTCGTCTTTAGGACTTTATCAGGTAGAACCCGCGGGTGGAAAATATATCTTCGGTTCGCCTCTTTTTAACGAAGCGGTTGTAAAGGTGGGAAAAGATAAAACCTTTACCATTGTGGCGCGCAACAATAGTAAAGATAATATCTATATTCAGAGTGTAAAATTGAACGGCAAATCCTACACTCGCTCCTACATCAGCTTTAAAGACATCGTAAAAGGTGGAAAACTCGAATTTATAATGGGTAACAAGCCTTCTACATTTGGAACAAAAACGGCTGATAGGCCGTAAACAAGCACAAATATAAATCCGTATCTTGGCCGGTAAATAAACGGTTATGAAAAAAGAACAAAACGAGATAACACTTTGGCAAATTATTAAAGGGTACTTTAATGCACTGCCTGACAGAAGTGACGAAAAAGATACCATTGCGCAGATTAGTAGTGGGGTTGCTTTTCACGGCTCTAATCTCTGGATATTGGTTTTTGCCATCTTTATAGCCTCATTGGGGCTTAATGTCAACTCTACAGCCGTGATTATTGGTGCTATGCTTATTTCACCACTTATGGGACCTATCACGGGGATGGGATTGGCGGTGGGCATCAACGATATAGGTTTGTTGAAGCGTTCTATCAAAAGCTATCTCATTGCTACGGTTATTAGTGTTCTTACAGCAGCAATTTATTTTCTTATCTCGCCACTCACCGAAGCACGATCAGAGTTACTCTCCCGAACTTCTCCCTCGCTCTACGATGTTCTGATAGCTCTTTGTGGAGGTGCAGCGGGTATCCTGGCTCTTGCAACAAAAGGAAAGGGAAACGTTATTCCCGGGGTTGCTATTGCTACAGCCTTATGCCGCCGCTTTGTACTGCAGGTTACGGGTTGGCTGTGGGTAATGCCTCGTTTTTCTTCGGCGCGTTTTATCTTTTCTTCATCAATACCGTCTTTATCGCTCTGTCTACCTTTGTTGGAGTTCGAATGCTTCGCTTTAGACGCAAGCAAATAGTGCATACTGAAAAGTTGGCCAAGATGAATAAATATATCATTGGTATTGTATTGCTTACGATGCTTCCGGCAACTTACATGACCGTACAGATTATTCGTCAGAGTGTATTGGACAACAATATGGTGAGATTTGTTAAGAATGAACTTTCATTCAAAGGAACTCAAATTATTTCTGAGAATAGAAATGATAAAGCAAAAACACTGAATGTAGTAGCCATTGGACAGACTATTTCAGAATCTGCGATTAAAAAGGCACGTGAACAAATGGATAAGTATGGCTTGGATGGCTATTGGCTGCATGTGATACAAGGATCGCAGACGGATAGTTTATTGTGGTTAGAGCAACCGCTTAATGCCACTGGCGGAAGCAACGTTAATAAGCAGAGGCTACTGGAACAAGCCGATCAGGTACGTGTGTTGGAAAGAAAACTCGATGCTTATACCCGTTATTCTGAATTAAGTAAAGAAATACGGGGGGAAGTAAAAGCTGTATGCTCTTCTGCTACAAGTATTAGTCTTTCATCCATAATAGAGGTCAAGATGGATACTATTGCCGTGCAAGCCTATATTTTGGCAGTGGTGAAATGTCGAAGCGGATTGAATAGTGTAGAACGGAAACGGCTGCATTCCTTTTTGAAAGAACGGGTTAAGGCAGACAGTCTTCGTTTGCTGATTACAGAATAGGGACGGTTACGCTGATAAGAGGAAGCTTTACTGAGTCAAGCATTCATTATAGAAAAGTGCTTTTTAAAATATCTCACTTTTTTAGTACTTAAACTCCCTTTTTAGCCCCTCTCCTTTTCTTATTATGGGTAATATTTTCCTTTAGCAATACTATTTTGAGTAATTCGGTACCTCTATCCGTATTCAATGGGTCTATCATGAGATTAAAATTGAGGACGGGGTTGTTTTATGTTGTGTGCAAATCTTGTTTATACCATTGAAACAGGCGTTCGATACCTTCCTCAATTTCCACATGGTGATGCCAGCCTAGTTTATGTAGTTTTGAAACGTCGGTAAGTTTCCGGAGTGTGCCATCTGGTTTTGTGGTATCGAAGTGGATTTCTCCGCTGTATCCCAATGTATTGGCAATGATTTCAGCCAGTCGCTTAATGGTAATTTCTTTTCCGGTTCCGATGTTGATGTGGCAGTTTCGTATCTCTCCCAGTTCGGGAATGGCGCCACCTCGACCACTGTTAGTGTTTCGGTCGGTTGGTCCGTTTGAATGATTGCCGTAAAAAACAGAAGAGTATTTTTCAATACCAATAATGTCGCTGAAGTTTGTATTAAGTAGTATATGAACGCTGGCATCGGCCATGTCTTCGCTCCAAAGAAACTCCCTGAGTGGGGCTCCTGTGCCCCACAACTCTACTTTATTGTCGTAAATACCGTATTTGGAAAGAATGTTGAGAATGTCTGTTGGGGTTGCATTGCCGTCAATCTTCTCAACCGGACGTTTGTTAAGGTCTTTACGAATGCGATCCCAATCATCTTCGTGGATGAGTTTTGATAGATATATCTTTCTCATCATTGCTGGCATAACGTGGCTGTTTTCAAGATGAAAGTTGTCATTGGGACCGTAAAGGTTGGTAGGCATTACAGCGATATAGTTTGTGCCGTATTGAAGGTTATAGCTTTCGCACATTTTAAGTCCTGATATTTTCGCCAATGCATATTCTTCGTTGGTATATTCCAGCGGAGCGGTAAGTAGTTCGTCTTCCTTTATCGGTTGTTTTGCATTTTTGGGATAAATGCATGTGGAGCCTAAGAAGAGGAGCTTTTTAACGTTATGAGTAAATGCTTCGCTGATGACGTTACATTGTATCTGCATATTTTGCATGATAAAATCGGCCCGATAGAGCGAGTTTGCCATAATTCCACCGACATGAGCAGCTGCTAATACAACAGCTTCGGGGCGTTCAGTATCAAAGAAACTCCTCACTTGTAGCTGGTTGGTCAAGTCTAATTCCGAATGGTTACGACCAATTAAGTTGTTGTATCCTTTTTCTTTGAGATTATTCCAAATAGCAGACCCTACAAGACCGCGATGGCCTGCGATGTATATTTTGGTATCTTTATTCAGTATCATCTTTCCTTTCAAGTGTTATTCAGAGCACTTTTATGTTTATTCAGAGTACTTTTGCTTCTATTTGTTGCCTTCTTTTTCTCATTCTGGCAACTTTGCTTTGAGATACAGCTTTCTGACAAAGTCCATGTCATGAGCCACCATCTTTTTAACCAGTTCTTTAAACGATGTTTTTGTAGGATTCCAACCCAAAACACTCTTTGCTTTTGTCGGGTCACCCAACAATTGCTCTACTTCGCTAGGGCGGAAAAATCTTGGGTCTACCTCTACCAAAACTTGGTTAGTTTGGGTATCAATCCCCTTTTCGTTGATTCCTTCACCTTGCCAACGTAGTTCTATACCCACTTCTTTAAAAGCTAAGTCGCAAAATTCTCTTACTGTGTGCATTTCTCCAGTTGCAATCACAAAGTCTTCTGGTTGCGGTTGTTGTAACATCAGCCACATACATTCTACATAATCTTTTGCATATCCCCAATCACGTTTAGCATCAAGATTTCCTAAATATAGTTTGTCTTGAAATCCCTGTTTAATTCGGCATGCAGCTAGTGTAATCTTGCGGGTTACGAAATTTTCTCCACGCCGTTCGCTTTCATGATTAAACAGGATACCGTTGCAACAAAACATATTATAGCTTTCCCGATAGTTTTTGATAATCCAAAAGCCATAAAGTTTAGCAACTGAATAAGGTGAACGGGGATAAAAAGGTGTCGTTTCTTTTTGCGGAACTTCTTGTACTTTGCCAAATAATTCCGATGTAGAAGCTTGATAAATGCGGCATTCTTTGTCCAAACCGCAAATTCGTACGGCCTCTAACAAGCGGAGTACACCCGTTGCATCTACATCAGCAGTATATTCAGGAACCTCAAAAGACACTTTGACATGACTTTGTGCCGCCAGATTGTATATTTCGGTAGGTTTAATTTCGCCTATAATTCGTATAAGTGAAGAAGAGTCTGTCATATCGGCCCAATGCAGCTTAATAGGTCTTTGCTGCTTCATATCTCTTACCCATTCGTCCAAATATAAATGCTCTATCCTTCCGGTATTAAATGATGAGGATCTGCGGAGCAATCCATGTACATCATATCCTTTTTCATTTAAAAATTCAGCAAGATAACTTCCATCTTGTCCTGTGATGCCTGTAATAAGTGCAACTTTTCTCTCCATGATATCTATTTCTTTTATATTTCACTAAATTGTTTTATTCTCTGTTCTTCACTCAGTTTGCAAATTAACAAAATACCGTCTTGTTCTGCAACGATACAGTCATCCAATCCTTGAATGATAACTTTCTTTTCTTGCATGGTATGCACGATGCAATTATGCGAATCGAACATTTTTATTTGATTACCGATACAGCTGTTACCATACAAATCGTGTTTGGTTTGTGCCCAAAGACTGCCCCAGGTACCTAAATCACTCCAACCAAATTCGGCCGGACATACAAATATTTCTTCAGCTTTTTCCATAATGGCATAATCTACAGAAATATTCTCACATTCAGAATATACTTCGTCTATTTTTTCTTGCTCCAGTGGTGTTTCATAGTAAGGCATCAATCCTTCGAATATCTTACTGATGGCTGGTTGATAAACTCGGAACGCATTAACAATGGTATGTATACTCCAAATAAAAATTCCTGCATTCCAAAAGTAGTTATTCTTGCTGATATACTCCTTTGCTGTATTCAAGTCGGGTTTCTCACGGAATGAATCTACTCGGAATATCTCATGATTCTTGCTGAATTATAACTTAAATCAGCTTGAATATAACCATAACCTGTTTCCGGACGAGAAGGTTTAATGCCCAAAGTTAGTATCGAGTCGGTTTCTTCAGTAAATTTCAGACATGAAGTAACCACTCTATTAAACTCTTGCAGATTGGTTACGATATGGTCGCTTGGTGTAACGATAACATTGGCATTAGGACATGTCTTCTTTATTCTCCAACTTACATATGCAATACAAGGAGCAGTGTTTCGCCTGCAGGGTTCAAGTAGAATATGCCCTTTATCAATCTCGGGCAACTGTTCTTCTACGATTTTCTGATAACGTTTATTGGTAACGACCCATATATTAGATATGGGACAAACATTTGCAAAACGGTCGAATGTTAGTTGGATAAGTGTTCGTCCTGTTCCAAGAACATCTATAAACTGCTTTGGGGTTTCTTCGGTACTCATAGGCCAAAATCTGCTGCCTACACCGCCTGCCATAATTACTAAGTGATTGGAACTATTGTTATTCATAATGAATTATAAAACTTAGGGCAAAGATAATTAAATATTTTATGTCAGGCTTATTTTGTATTCAGTTTTTCACGTACGGTATATTCAATTGAATAACTAACGTTATTTAACTAAAATCAAACTTATTATAATTAGGATACATCTAATATTTTTACTACCTTTGCAAGGTTTTATAATTTATAAATTGTTTAAATTAACTGATAAATTTAGGTTGATAGGATTTAAAAGATGAGACAGTTAAAGATTCAAAAAAGTATAACCAATCGTTCAAGTGAAGCTTTAGACAAATATTTAGTTGAGATTGGAAGGGCACCTTTAATTTCTATAGACGAAGAGATTGAATTAGCACAGAAGATAAAAAAAGGCGGACCGGAAGGCGAAAAGGCTAAAGATAAATTGGTAACTGCTAATCTTCGATTTGTAGTATCTGTTGCTAAGCAATATCAACATCAAGGACTTACACTTACCGATCTTATCGATGAAGGTAATATCGGTTTGATAAAAGCAGCACAGAAGTTTGATGAAACACGTGGTTTTAAGTTTATATCTTATGCTGTTTGGTGGATAAGGCAAAGTATTCTGCAAGCTATTGCCGAGCAAAGTCGTATCGTAAGGCTTCCTCTTAATCAGGTTGGCTCGCTGAATAAAATTAATCACGAGATTAATAAGTTTGAACAAGAGAACCAAAGACATCCTTCTGTTTCTGAATTATCTGAAGCAACAAACCTAGATGAAGAAAAAATCGGACAGAGTTTGATGGCAGATGGGCATCATGTAAGTATCGATGCGCCCTTTCAAGATGGAGAAGACAATTGTATGTTAGACGTAATGGCGTCTGGCGATGATAGTAGAACAGATAAGCAAGCTGACCATGAATCAATGGCTCAAGAATTAAATTCGGTGCTGGCAAAGGTGCTTAAAGATCGTGAAATTACTATCATTCGCGAATGTTTTGGCATTGGATGTCATGAAAAAGGATTGGAAGAAATTGGTGACCGACTGGGATTGACCCGTGAAAGGGTGCGTCAAATTCGCGAAAAAAGTATTGCTAAACTGCGTGATAGTGGTAATGCGAAAATCCTTATGAAGTATCTTGGTTAATGTACCTTTGTTAAGTGGAGATAAGTTAACCAATTCATTGTAAACTGATAAATAAATAATTTGTTCATAATTTTAGCCGATGCAAATGTTTGATAACGTATGATGTGTTATCGCTTTCAATAGGATAAAGAATACAGTATGCATCCGGCAGATTTTACCAGCCCTTTGGTTGTCCTTTCACATTTGTTGTAAAAAGGCTTCTCAAATGGTTGGTAATTTTGTTTTTCATCAGCTTTTACTTTCTTCTATGGTTAACAATCTATATAGTAGTTTTAGCCCGAGAATTCTAAAAGTTGTATTTTGGCAATTCAAAAGCTAAGCTTTTGCAAGCTAAAACATATGCTTTTGGGTGGTAAAATCTATTCTTTTATAAGCTAAAAGCATAGGTTTTAAAAACTGATTTATATTCTTTTGAAAATCAATGCTTTAGACAAAGGGTCTTATGGAATCGTCAAAATAAGTAAACTTATCTGAATATGAGATATTTTCGTTATTTTGTCAATAAGCATATTGTTGTACACTGTCAGACTAAAGTGCACAACTGCAAATCTAGTTATTTACTCTGATATTTCATCCTTTTATTTTATCTGCCGTAATAACTCTATACGTGAAAGAATTGACAGTAATGCGAATGCATTCCGCATTATTGGTGATGTAATAGTTTTTTCCTTTCTGAAGAAAATGAGTTTCGTCTGTGCGTTCGATAATGTCTGCTATGAAGCCTTCTATCTCTTGGGGGGAGAAACGAAGGTTAAGTTTACGGTTAATTCTATCATACACTAGTTTCGTGTAACAAAGCCTTTGTAAAATAACTTTTTTGAGGATGTCAATATCTTTATGAGCTTGATTTCCTCTCTTTAGAGAAAGACTGTTGGTTATCTTTGTTTTTAGTTCAGTTTTGCATTGTTCAATTGTCTTGCCTGCCGTGTCAATGGTAATGTGGTCTTTTTCCCATTTGTGATATTCTCGGTTCTCAATATCGTCCCATGTAGGTATCGTCATATTTTCAACTGTTGAAATTCTCTGTTCTGCTCTTTGCTTGTGTTCAGACTTGTCCGAGCAAACAATTTCAATATTCAAGAAACGGCAACTTTTCTTGGCGGCAACTTCTTCCCATTCCTTTCTTGTCAATTCAATAGGATTGCAGCTGTCTGCCACGACATTATTGCTTAGTTGCAAATTGTCGCTTGCTATGCGGTAGGCCAATCGATAGCCCTCACCCTCGACACTGATACGACATAGGTCTTTCAGTCCTTGTTCAATGGTATCAATACGCAGGTAGATTGCTCCAAACTCCTTTGCAACAAAACTCGCAAGTGTGGACTTGCCTACTGCTGGCAGTCCTGAGAAAATAAAAAGAATAGCTTTACTCATTCTAATATTCATTTCAGTAATTTTGCTGCAAGTTTGTAAGTAAACGAAATTCGAGGATTGGACAAATCCCATCGTTCCACTTCCTGCCGTATCAATTCTGCGTGCTTCTTGCTTATATCCCTTAAAGCGTTTCCTACGGATTTCCGAAGATATTCGCTTTCGTGTGCTTTGTTCTTAGAGATTATAGCAATAGCTACCGATGGATTTTCTTTGAAGAACGAGCGACTTGTCCAAATCCTTAACCCTTCAGTTACAGCACGGATAACATTCGGGTTATCATCATTTATCCATTCTTCGATAAGAGGTAAAGACGCTTCATATCCTCTGTGTTTGCAAATCTCATCAAAAGCCTTTGCAAGCATTTCCTGCACACGCCAATTTTCATCGGTGCTTACTTGTTCTTTCAGAAAACAAAGGGCATCATTATTCATCGTTGCCAATCTGCCAAATATAGTTGTTGCCAACATTCGGGCTTGATAGGCTTCGTGCTTAAACAATTCAAGAGCAAATTTAAAACACTGTTCCTTTGAATATGTAGAAAAGATTTCATCAGTCCCATTAATAATATGCTGAAATCCATGCTCTATTTGCACAATTTGATTAAGAATATTGCTTATTCCCATTATTTTACTTATATTACTTCGCTATTTAAACAGTTCTGTTATTTGGTTTTGAACGTTTGGCCGTCTATTGATTTCTATTAGTTTGATTATGCAAATATAGTTGATTTATAGCGAAAAGATACCGAGCAATCTCGTAATAGCTCGGTATCTTTTCAAAGAGCGGACGGTCCATTGGTGCAATCTTCCGAAGGTGTTTGCTTACTTTTTTTGATGTCTGAGATGAGTTGTTTCATTTTCGGTGTTTCTTTGTTGATGGTCTCGTACTCTATAGTCATGGCTATTGATGGTTGGACGTGTCGAGGAGTGCTTCCACATCCTCGCGTTTATAGTAACATCTTGTATGTTTTCAAACAAGCCAATTGCCTGCAGCATCCTTGTAATATACTTTCCTGTTTTGGGTAGTTTGCAGCCGCCCCATGGTTGGTCGTCAAACCAATAAACTGTAGTGGTTTGCAATATTGCAACCTCTGGAAAAGTATAGGTAAATCCATTCTGTTCCGCCCTGTTTAGGTCACCAATGATAATAGGTATGTTGTGATCGTTTGCGTCTTTGGGTATCAAATGGTCATTGATGACATTTAATGATTTTGCAGGTGTAGAGCTTCGATTTTACTTTGTGAAGCAAGAGTTGTGGGTTCTGTCGGACGGGTGGCATTGAGGTCTTGTGGAAGCCATACTTTCATATCTCCACTACCCCGATGACACCATGCATAATACGGTATAAGGGTTAGCGAAACGTCTTCAGTGGCAAGTTTTCCCGCTTTGTTAAAAGCCAACAATTGTGCCTGTGTTTGGAGCTGGTAGATGCCGTAGAGTAGGTTAGGGCATTCTACTATTTCAAAAGAGGGATGTTGATTCAGCAAGATACTTTTGATGTCAAACACGTTATCGGGCCATTCTGCACAATAAACCAGCGGTCCCCGTTCAACGGAAACCATTCCCCGATCGGCTTCTACATTGTTATGAGCACGCACGGTTCGTGGCAGCATATCAAAATGAATATGTATTTGGTCGCCTATTTTCCAATTTCTATCAATGGTGTAATAGCCGTCTTCGGTAAGTATTGCATTTGTTGGTGTTCCGTTTACCGTGATTTGGTATTTCAAATGTAGATTGTCGCTGTACGAATAGAGGTTGCTGGGTACGACCTGACCACGTATCCAGCCCGGTATACGTATTTTCATTGTAAACTTTCCTGCTTTGTTTTTATCTATTTTAATCGAGATATCACCATTCCACGGATATTGTGTGGCTTGCGTAAGCACAATATCTTTGTCTTCAACCTGTAGCCGGCCGGTATTTGAGAGAAAAAGATTGATATACACATTGCGGTTTTTTACGGCATAGACATATCCGGGAAGTGAAGGGATAAAGCGTGCAATATTAGATGGACAGCAGGCGCAGCCAAACCAAGATTGGCGTTGATGCTGTCCCATTGATTCTAGTGGATTGGGGTAAAAGAAACCACCACCGTCGAGCGAAACACCTGAGATAAGCCCATTATAAAGTGTGCGTTCCAATACATCGTAGTATTTTGATTGTCCATGTAATAAAAATAGGCGATAGTTGACATAAACATTGCCAATGGCAGCACAAGTTTCACAATAGGCACTCATATTGGGGAGATAATAATTTGGTCCGAATGCCTCGCCATTACTTGTGGCGCCAATGCCACCGGTGATATAAAGTTTTTTACCAACGATGTTTTCCCATATTCTGTCAATGGCATGGATATAGGCAGTATCACCCGTTAATGCCGCTACATCTGCCATTCCGGCGTACATATAAGCTGCACGAACGGCATGCCCAACGGCTTCGTCTTGCTTAATAACAGGTTTGTGTGCCTGACTATATTCGTGCTTAATAGTAGTCTTTCCTCTATAGTCCAGCAGAAATTTGGCTTCGTCGAGATATCTTTTTTGTCCTGTTACGACATAAAGTTTGGCAAGTGCCATCTCGGCAATCTGATGTCCTGGTACTACGCATACCTGTCCCGCATTGGGCCCAACTTCGCGAATGGTACAGTCAGCGTAGCGTATGGCGATGTCAAGAAACTTACGACTACCGGTTGCCTGATAGTGAGCGATGGCTCCCTCTATCATGTGTCCTAAGTTATAAAGTTCATGACTGAGATCTTCTTCTTTTTCCCAACGTTTACTGCCGGCCCATTCATGAGGATGTTTAGGTTCATAGTGCGCGATGTGTATAAGTATCCGTCGGGTTCTTGTGCCGTTGCAACAATGTCAAGCACACTATCAATATAGGCCTTTAGCTTTTTATCAGGATAGGTTTGTAAGATATAAGCGGCACCCTCGATGGTCTTATATACATCAGTATCATCAAAGCTAAATCCTTCTACCTTATAATTCTCACTGGGATGAGCAGCTTTTTTGAAGTTTTCATAACGTCCTGTTTCTTCGCATTTACTGAATGCAAGGGGAATGGTTGTTTTTCTGCCGGCTTCCAATCGCTGCCCCCAAAAAGTATTATTTACTACTCTTACTTGTGTAAATGGTATCGGTGTGATGGGATAGCCATGACCTTTTTGTGCCTCGACAGAGTGAAGAAAGAGTGATGCAAGGCAGGTTAAAAGAATTTTTCTCATACTCGGTCTTTGTTTGTTTAGGTGAATATAGAATATTTTAAGTTCACAGCATTCAGTATTCAAAGTGTGCATGAAGAATAGAAAATACAGAATTTGTGAGTTGAGTTTTTTATAAAATGGCTATTAGCAAAGAAAGTCGTTTCAGCCCTATTACCGGCTGGAACGACTTTCTTTTATCTTATTGACGGGATATTTTGATTGACCACGCAGCCATTTCTGTTTTCTTTCTTCATATTCCCGTTGTTTTGTTTCCAGAAAATTGTCTGCCATTCTATCTATTCGTATTTACCGTATATAACGGATATCTTTACATCTCCATTGGGATTATTTTCTCCTCCAACAAGTCGAGTTCCTGACAATGACATATCGTGCACAATTTTTGTTATAATCGTCTCGTTAGAATTGGTTGATACTCTTGTGCGAGTAACTGTGACAGGAACCAACACCACTTTATTCCAATTGGCTGATGCTTTGTTTGAATGGCCCATTGCTGAAATCAGATTGGATATATTATAATAGGTGTAGGTATTTGCATTGAGAAATGCCAAATAAGATGTTTTATTATCAATGAGAGAACCTTTTTCAAAGAATGAATGCAAACTGTCTTTGGGAAGTAGAAGCAATTCGGAAGGGGCATTAAAAGCTACCTTTGCAGGTAAGGTGTTGTTTATTCTGGTAAGCGACAGTTTCACCGCATTGATGGTATCGTGCTCATGCCCATTCAAGATGGAATTAACAGGAAGTTCAAGCTCGGTAAATATACCTGCAGGAGTTCGTAAATGTGTACAAGTTTGTTCGGCAGCAAGTCTTCTTATAGAATTGTTATCATTGATTATCTTAGATGTTTGCAACACTTCTTCGGTTCCATCGAATGATGCCCAGCGTACAGAATCTTTGGCACCTTTATGGTAGTAGGCATTAATTCTGCTTCCGTGAATATAGGCCATCGACCCAGTAAGATCTCCTTGATTTTCAAAATAGAAACCTGGAACAACATTTTTAATAAAATTGTAGCCGGTACTAAAATATTCGGGATGTTTTTGGTACGCCTGAAGAAGATAAGATCCATAATTGTTGTAGGTTATTCCTGCTTTATCTGTATAGGAATCATTCAGCGGAATACGTATACGTCTGTAGCTTCCTTTTACAGAGTCGGCACGGTTCATGTCGGAAAGCGTATAGATTTGTTCTTTCTTGATACCGTTACCGGTGCGAATATATCCGTTGGCTTTAGGATCAAAGTTAGAGTAGTAATTTTGATTTTCCAGCATCGGATGATCTAATTCGTACACCGTGAGTTTCATAGGTCGCAACGAGTCACCATAAAAGTCATCGTAGAATAGGATAATATCACACGAATCGGCAATGATATTTCCATTATGGTCTTTACCATTGATACTGTCTGTCAACCCTAAGTTAGGAAGTGTATGAAACTGTATCATACTGTTTCCTGCAACATAAACACCTGTTTCGGGATCGCGCACTTTGCCAAGGTAAGCAATTGTATTTTTAGATAAAACAGAGTCAACGATTACGGATTTGCTTGTAACTGTAAACGTATCGGTTGAAATAACTACGCTATTCTGTTTAACGAGAGAGTTTCCAATTCCTTCTGTTGTATCATCGCAGCTTACAAGAGCCATACCGATGAAAGCTATTGCTAATAATGCTTTTAAATTCATTGTTTCTAATTGATAGAAGAAATAATTCTTTAGATGCTTTATTCCTTAGTGGGGTAAACTTTTTCGTAAAAATCTTTATATGCATTTAGAAAATCTTCGCCAGGATATTTTAAAAGAGGAAGATTTTTACTTGCTGTAAAATCCAAAAGTTCTTTGTTGATTTTCTGACTGCCCTCAATCACTCCGTCGCTGTAAGCAACGGCGAGCTTTTCTAGTTCGGTGTAGTTAAAGTCGTCATTAAAATCTTTCAGAGTTGTTGCTTTAATGTTCTTATATTCCAAACTTTTCTTGAAATTGTTACCTAAACTGCCTTTCATTTCACTTGAAAACAGTGAAGTGATAACCTTTGTGTGAGTAAAAGCTGGTTCATCGTTATAAGATTTTTTGATGAGAATGGGAATAATTGAAGTCATCCAACCCTGACAATGAATGATGTCGGGATACCATCTCAGTTTTTTTACAGTTTCAAGTACACCACGTGCAAAGAAAATGGCTCTCTGTCCGTTGTCCTGATACTCCACATTATTTTCATCCAAAGCCATCAAACGCTTCATAAAATAGTCGTCATTATCGATAAAATATACCTGAATTCTCGTTGATGGGATAGAAGCCACTTTAATAATAAGTGGATGATCAGTTTCGTCGATGATAAGATTTATTCCTGATAATCTGATAACCTCGTGTAACTGACCTCTCCGTTCGTTAATATTTCCCCATTTGGGCATAAAGGTACGTATTTCATAACCCTCTTCTTGAATTTTCTGAGGTAGTTGGTAGCCCATTGTTGATAGTTCCGTTTCCGGCACATAAGGAGTTATCTCTTGATTGATGAATAAAACTTTTTTCGGCATACTTGATTTCGTTTGGATGATATGGAATGCTCCATTTCTTATTTTTAATTTGCACAAAGGTACAAAAAAAACTTCAGATAGGGGATTTATTGTTTTAAATTACCATCGGCCGGTTATCAAATTGGTATATTTTAAAGGATATTCTTCCTTATTTAAGAAAAAAGCCGTTATTTTGCACGCGTTTTAAACACGAGAGAGATGAAAATTATTAAGAAGATTGTTGACCTACGGAAAGCTTTGGCTATCGATAGGAAAAACAACGAAAAGATAGGGTTTGTGCCCACGATGGGAGCTTTGCACGAGGGACATGCTTCGTTGGTACGCCGTTCGATTGAAGAAAACGACAAAACCGTCGTTAGTATATTCCTCAACCCTACGCAGTTTAATGACCAAAGCGACTTTGTAAACTACCCACAGACGTTTGATGCCGACTGTATGTTGATGCAAACAGTGGGAGCAGATTACGTTTTTGCACCATCGGTTACAGAGATATATCCTGAGCCCGATACGCGACAATTTTCATTTCCACCGGTTACAACCGTGATGGAGGGTGCGCGCCGACCGGGACATTTTAACGGGGTATGCCAGGTGGTGAGTCGGCTGTTTGATATTGTTCAGCCCGATAATGCCTATTTTGGTGAAAAAGATTGGCAGCAGATAGCTGTTGTTAAGCAGTTGGTAAACTATATGGGCAGCTCGGTAAATATTGTAGAATGCCCTATTATTCGTGAGGAAAGTGGGTTAGCAATGAGCTCGCGCAATGCCCGACTTACCACTGATGAGCGCAAGTTGGCTGCTACCATTTACAAGATATTGAAAGAGAGCCTTGAAAAAGCGAAAACCTGTAGCGTTAAAGAAACAAGAGCCTGGGTAATAGGTGAGATTAATGCATACGAAGGACTGGAAGTGGAATACTTTTCTATCGTTGACGGACTGACGCTTGTTGATCTTGACAACTGGAACGATAGTTCACATGCCGTTGGTTGTATCACCGTGTATTGTGGCAGCACCCCCATCCGATTGATTGACCATATAAAGTATTACAATTGATAATTAATATTCATCTTTCATCCCTAATTCCTAATCTATTTCCATCATGTTGATAGAAGTACTGAAATCCAAATTACATTGTGTTACCGTAACCGAAGCCAATATCAATTATATGGGTAGCATCACCATCGACGAAGACCTGATGGATGCGGCGAATATGATTGCGGGCGAAAAGGTACAGATAGTAAACAACAACAACGGCGAGCGTTTTGAAACCTATATTATAAAAGGTGAACGTGGTAGTCGCTGCATTTGTCTTAACGGAGCTGCAGCACGCAAAGTGCTCGTGGGCGACACCATTATCATTATGTCATACGCACTGATGGATTTTGAAGAAGCAAAGAAATTCAAACCCACCATCGTTTTTTAAGGTAGAATAAATTTAGTACAATTGGAGGGGAAATCAGTTTATATGAAATTATTCGGATGGTTGAGGGGTTAAAAGTATTCTTCTTGAGAATTTGCATACAAATGGTTGAAAAAGCTATGCTCGAAAGAGTTTAATTAGAAATAGGCGAAGGGGTGGCGCCCCCTATTGCATGAATTATATTTCCTTCTTCTCAAGGCATTAACTAATGCTCACATTATTTACGCCAGTTCGGGATAAGAAGTAATACCCATAGCGCGTATCGATTTATTTCCGAATGCGCTTTTTAGCCTTTTTACGCTATCTCTGAGAGATACATCCCCTCCTAACCTCCCCCGGGATAAAGGTGAAAGGTTGAAAAGGTGAAAAAGTGAAAGGATGCAGGCACCATATAAAGAGCAAAAAGCAAGTAATGCAGCATACCTCTCCCCTTTATCAGAATGTATTGAGTCTCTCCTTTACAATGATTCAGTTCTCTCTTGATATAAGCTTTTGAGTGCTTATGCAGCACACCTCTCCCCTTGCAAAGGGAAGAAAGAGAGGGGATTACTTATACCGAACTGACGTATTACTTGTATTAAAAAGCTCCATACCGTCTGTATGGAGCTTTTATGTAATTACTGTTATATGATTAGAATTCTCGTTATTCTATCACAACAAGCGGGGTGTCTTCCATTACGCTTTCGCCTTGTTTTACGCAAACAGCAGTAACTTTTCCGGCTTTTTCGGCTTCTATGTTGTTAGCCATCTTCATCGCTTCGAGCACAACGAGTGTATCGCCTGCTGATACTTTATCGCCTACGGCAACTTTAATCTCGGTGATTACGCCGGGCAGGGGAGCTTTGATGGCGTTGGCCGTGTTAACGTTAGCGGCAGTAGATGTGGTGTTATCTTCTGTAGCAGAGGGTGAAACTGTTGCGCCCAACACCGGTTTTTTCTTCTCGGGTTCTGCCTCAGGCTCCATTTCTACCTTAAAACTTTCGCCGTTTACGTTTACGTCAGCAATATTCTCTTCGATGTCACCAATCGTTACTTTGTATTCTTTTCCGTTGATTGTATACTTATATTCTTTCATTTTACTTATGGTTTTTGAGTCATTGAAATGAATTTTGCATTCCACAGGCTTTCACGTCTTTTTATAGTGATAACCCCCGGTTCTTTATCGTGTACGTTGTTGCCTTTGAACTCATGTAGTGCTAAGGCAATCGCCGCATAAATGTTCTTATCTTTTGTAGCCATAATCCTTTATTTTTAATTATTCACCTAGGATTACATCGGCATACATCCGTGCTTCTTGGCAGGTAAATTTTGGCGTTTGGTAGCCAGTTGTGCCAAGGCGCGACAGATGCGGAACCGGGTGTTGCGTGGTTCAATAACGTCGTCAATATAACCATACTGTGCTGCCTGATAAGGATTGGCAAACATTTCGGTGTATTCCTCTTCTTTCTCAGCCAAGAAAGCTTTCACGTCCTCGCCTGCATCTTTTTTCGCCTTTGCTTCTTTGGCACAGAGAACGGCAACTGCACCCGAAGCACCCATTACTGCAATCTCTGCCGTAGGCATGCAAAGTTAAGGTCAGATCGTAACTGCTTGCAACCCATCACAATGTGGCTTCCACCATAGCTCTTGCGCAGATTGATGGTAATTTTTGGCACAGTTGCTTCGCCGTATGCGTAGAGCAATTGGGCACCGTGCAAAATGACAGCGTTATACTCCTGACCTGTTCCGGGTAAAAATCCGGGTACATCAACCAAGCTGACAATAGGGATGTTGAATGCGTCGCAGAATCGTACGAAGCGCGCACCTTTTCGCGATGCGTTTACGTCGAGTACACCGGCATATGCCGAAGGCTGATTGGCCACGATACCTACGCTCTGGCCATTGAAGCGAGCAAAACCCGTAATAATGTTCTTGGCAAATTTAGGCTGTATTTCAAAGAAATTACCATTGTCGGTGATAGCACTTATCACCTTATACATATCGTAAGCCTTATTGGGATCGTCGGGCAAAATCTCGTTTAAACTATCTTCCATTCGGTTAATTGGGTCGGTGCATTCTACACGCGGAGCCTCTTCTGTATTGTTCGAGGGAATGTAGCTTAACAGCTTTTTTATCATCTCCATGGCTTCCTCTTCAGTTTTTGCCGTAAAGTGGGTTACGCCACTCTTCGTTGCGTGAACCGATGCACCGCCGAGATTTTCAGAGTCAACATCTTCACCGGTGACCGATTTAACGACTTTCGGACCGGTAAGAAACATGTATGATGTGTTCTCCATCATCAGTGTAAAGTCGGTAAGAGCGGGCGAGTAAACTGCACCTCCGGCGCACGGCCCCAATATAGCTGAAATTTGCGGAATAACACCGCTGGCTAGAATATTCCGTTCGAATATTTCGCCATAGCCTGCCAATGCGCAGATACCTTCTTGAATACGAGCACCACCGGAGTCATTCATACAAATCACTGGTGCACCCATGGTCATTGCCATATCCATAATTTTGCAGATTTTCTGCGACATTGTTTCGGATAATGAACCACCGTTTACAGTGAAGTCTTGTGTGTATACATAAACAAGGCGACCGTCAACGGTTGCTGAACCTGCAACTACGCCATCGCCCAGATATTGTTTCTTCTCCATTCCAAAATTGTGGCAACGATGCAGCTTAAACATATCATATTCTTCAAAGCTACCCTCGTCTACCAGCATGTCAATTCGCTCGCGTGCCGTGTATTTACCACGTTCGTGCTGTTTCTCGATGGCTTTTTCGCCACCACCAAGTCGGGCTTGTTCGCGTTTAGCAACCAGCTCCTTGATTTTCTCTGTTTGTTTGCTCATAAGTTATTTTTATTAATTCCTTATTTTCTTTCATTTTGCGTGCAAAGATAGAGAAAAAGGCTGTAAAAATATTATTTTCAATTGGGTTTGTTGATATTTCTTTACCTTTGCATTATGCTAAATATAAAATGGTAATGGGAAAACTGATATGTCCAAAAAACTATAAGGTCTTGCTGAATAAACGGCAAACTGAGCAGGGAATAAAGTTAATAAAGGATTTTTTTCAACAGAATCTTGCTACCGAATTGCGCTTACAGCGTGTTACTGCACCACTTTTCGTATTAAAAGGATTAGGGGTTAATGATGATTTAAACGGTGTGGAACGTGCGGTAACCTTTCCAATTAAAGATTTGGGAGATGTTGAAGCAGAAGTTGTTCATTCACTGGCCAAGTGGAAAAGACTGACGCTTGCCGACTATGGTATTAAGGAAGGGTACGGAATATATACAGACATGAATGCCATTCGGGCTGATGAGGAGCTTGATAATCTACACTCACTTTATGTAGATCAATGGGATTGGGAGGCTGTCATCAACTATCGTCAGCGCACTTTTACATTTCTTGAATCTGTCGTGAAGCGCATTTACTCAGCCATTTTACGTACCGAATACCTCACTTGCGAACGTTATCCCGAGCTAAAACCTTTTCTTCCCGAACATATTTATTTTGTTCACAGCGAAGAATTGGTTGAGATGTATCCGAACAAAACGCCCAAAGAGCGCGAAGATGAAATCTGTAAAAAGTATGGTGCAGTATTTATCTGCGGTATTGGAGGTAAGTTACCTAATGGTGAAAAACATGATGGGCGTGCGCCTGATTATGATGATTGGTCTACTATTGCAGAAAACGGAAGAGCCGGACTCAATGGCGACATCTTGATATGGTATCCTATTTTAAAACGTTCTATAGAACTTTCGTCTATGGGTATACGTGTGGATAAAGCTGCATTGATGAAACAATTGGAGCTCGAAGGTCAGCAACAACGTTCCCAACTTTATTTTCACAAACAGTTGCTGGCCGGCCGTTTACCGCTAAGTATCGGTGGAGGAATTGGTCAAAGTAGGCTTTGTATGGTTTTATTACATAAAGCGCACGTAGGTGAAATTCAAGCTAGTATCTGGCCAGAAACAATGAGAGAAACGTGCAGGAATGCAGGAATGCCGCTAATTTAATATCTCATGATAAAGGGCAGATCATAAATTTGATGATCTGCCCTTTATGTTTATCCGAAGTACAGAAAGATTATGTAAGTTCTAAGTTCAGCATTTCTTTTAGCTTTTCTATTGCAGGATTTTCTTTCCTCATATTTTCAAATGTTTCTTTTGGGGTTAGAATTTTTCTCATTTCTTCTGCTTTAGCTAGTCGAATTGATATATCCAGATTATCGTTGTGCAGAAGCGAAGCTAATTGTATTCGTATCCAATCTTTTAAATTTCCTACTTGCTCTAGCATAATTTCATTGTCTGCCAGCACTTCGATATGCGGAAAGTCGGTAATACGAATTGACATATTCTTCATGCGGGCTGCCATTGCCGTCTGTTTTTGTGGCAATTGATTGCACATGACTATCCATTGCATATCCAATTCGTCTGGTCCGAAGGGTTGATTTTTAGCTTCATTTCTAGCACTTTCTTCTTCCTGCTGCCCACTTTGTGACTTTTTTTCACGCTGTAAATCTGAAAAACTGATTCCAATATTACCGAGTTTTAGCCGTGGAGCACTAGGGTAGGGGAGTGTTTTTCCTCATGGGCCACCTGTATAGCCGCTTTGGGTTGAGGAATAATAAGATTCTTGAACAGGGATTTTAATCGTTTAGGGCTACGCCCCGAACTACCGCTGTCGTCTTCGGGTTGTGTTACCTGTGCCACCTCGATCAAGGTTAGT
The DNA here is from genome assembly GCF_000614205.1 of Hoylesella saccharolytica JCM 17484. Classification (GTDB taxonomy): domain Bacteria; phylum Bacteroidota; class Bacteroidia; order Bacteroidales; family Bacteroidaceae; genus Prevotella; species Prevotella saccharolytica. The sequence continues at coordinate 1,763 of NZ_BAKN01000033.1, read as the reverse complement.
TCTACTAACAGACGTTTATTGCTGCTTTGTCGATAGTTGATGTCGCAGCGATTCATTATCTCTAAGGCTCTGTAAAGAAATTTAGTAGTACATTTTTGTGCCTGTTCGCGGTAACGTTCGCGTTGTCGTTGGCTCACTTCCAGTAAAGGAAGTGTTACCTCGTCTTTGGCCATCAGCACATTACGCACATGGCTTGCTAGTCCGTTTATCAAGTTTCCGCCGTCAAAACCCTTTGTAATGATGCTATTAAGCAATGCCATAATATCAGCCACCTTATTTTCGTAGGCCAAATCGATGATATTAAAATAGTTGTCGCTATCCAGTACATTGAGGTCTTCAATAACACCCTGATAAGTGATGTTGCCTTGACAAAAACTCACAACCTGATCAAAAATAGAAAGTGCATCGCGCATGCCGCCATCTGCTTTCTCTGCGATAATAGCCAGGGCCTCTTCCTCGTACGTGATATTTTCTTTTGCTGCAACTGATTTTAGATGCTCGATGATACCTGGAACAGTCATTCTTTCAAAGTCATAAATCTGACAACGAGAGATAATGGTCGGTAATATTTTATGCTTCTCGGTTGTTGCGAGGATAAAGATAACGTGTGCAGGCGGTTCTTCGAGTGTTTTTAAAAAGGCATTGAAAGCAGCCGTCGACAGCATGTGAACCTCGTCGATGATAAACACTTTATACTTTCCTACCTGTGGTGGAATACGGGTTTGCTCCATCAGTGACTTTATATTTTCTACCGAGTTGTTGCTAGCCGCATCCAATTCAAAGATGTTATACGACCTCTGTTCGTTAAAAGCCTCGCAGCTTTCGCAATGATTGCAGGCCTCGCCCTCTGTTGTCGGAGTCTGACAGTTGATAGCTTTGGCAAAAATGCGCGCACAAGTGGTTTTTCCTACACCTCTCGGGCCGCAAAAAAGATACGCATGGGCCAGCTTTCCGCTCTTCACTGCGTTTTTCAAGGTTGTGGTAAGTGCCGATTGACCCACAACAGAGTCGAACGAAAGTGGGCGATATTTGCGTGCTGAAACGATATATTCTCCCATTGTTTTTTTAGAAAATGTTTTTGCAAAGGTATAGAAAATAATTCTCTTTCGGTAGTAAACAAATTCTTGTATTTGGACAATCCACTAAATTTATACATCACTTGTTAGAAATGAGCCCGTTTTTTCATTTCTCTGGTGAATTATTTTGATGCACAAACCAGTTATTTGCAGCTACCGTTGAGCAATGAACTTTACTGCAATAAAAATTCCTTTATACAAAGGTAATATCAGTAATTCTCAGTAGAATGGGTAAGTATCAATCTGGTTGATGTTTGCTTTAGCCTCAGTGATATAAGAATACCCGGAATGATAGAATACACCCTCGATGTTTGCAGTGTAGGTAGGGATATCGACATACCTCGGTTGTGCATTATCAGAGGCTTCGGGTTAGTTCCCTTGGATAGACTGACCCGGAGCTTTGTTCTTCGTACTTATGCACTTTGATTTGACAACGTATTATTGCTGAAATTGTGTAGAGATATAGCTTGAATGCTTACAATCTCAGGTAAGACTGAATTTTTCAACATAATTAATTCAATTTTAAGTGAATATGATGTTAAGTTTTCATTAATCGGTTATTATGTCCCAAGTCAGAATTTCGTGTTTATCGCAGGTAAACAGGGCGTTTTATCGTGGTAAAGGTACTTCGCAAAAGTTAACTACCCCATCCCAACTTGGGATTTGTACTTTCCCGAGGGTAGACTT
>NZ_BAKN01000034.1 GCF_000614205.1 Hoylesella saccharolytica JCM 17484 | reverse complement strand
GCATTCGTCTTAAGGTTGAGTAGATTAAAACCACGTCTTTTTGTGTTCGTCTTAAGGATGAATAGGCTAAAACTACGTATTTTTGTATTCGTCTTAAGGATGAGTAGATAAAAGCTGCGTAATTTTGCATTCGTCTTAAGGTTGAGTAACTAAAAGCTGCATACTTTTGATAGTCTATTTATTATAAACTTTCATCCAATTCAGTTTTTTATAATGCTTTAGATAATAAAGCAGAGGGATGTGTAGGGGTGTGGCTCATTGGTTTTGTGTAAATGATGTTTAGGTTTGTTTTAATGTTGTGTGATGTTGGGTTGTGTATCTATCGAGGTACACAGCAAAGATATGAAAAAAGGTTGAACGATGCAAACTTTTTTCTAAGAAAATGAAGAGTGAATGTAAACGAAAATAAGTAGATGTATACGTCAGTTCAGCATAAGAATTAGAACGATTCTCAGCTAATCCTTATCCCGAAAGCCTTTATACAAAATAATTTACGTTACACCCGAAGCATAATAGGTGTAACGTAAATCCTTCATATAGTTTGTATAGCGAGCGTTAGCCCCTACAATCTACTTCAATAATTCGGCCAAGCGATTGTGCAAATCCTCGCCCCGTAGGTCCTGTCCTACAATTTCGCCGTTCTGATTGATAAGAACCGACGCCGGAATGCCCTGTATATGGTAAAGCTGTGCAGCCTTGCTATTCCATCCTTTCAGGTCGCTCATCTGCGGCCAGTTCATGTTCAGTTCTTTCACAGCATTGAGCCAATCGTCCTTGCGCTCGTCTAACGACACGCCTACAATTTCCAAACCCTTGCTATGAAAGTCGTTATAAGCCTTTACAACGTGGGGCATCTCTGCTCTGCAAGGCCCGCACCACGATGCCCAAAAGTCTACCATCGTCATCTTATTCTTCGACACGATATCAGAAAGACGTAGCATTTTGCCATCTGCTCCGGGCAGTTCAAAGTCGATATAACCAGCGTTATTAGCTGCCTGCTCCGTAGCTTTTTCTGTTGCACTGTCGGTAGTCTGCTCGGTTGCAGTCTGCTGATTGTTATCTGCTTTTTTACATTTTGGGCAGCATGAAGTAAGGGTTAGGCTACCGCCGCTATCCCAACGAGAAATGTTGTTTTTTTCATTATTGTAAGTTTTAGTTGTTTATAAAATGTATCCTAATTACGTATTTTTTTCTTGGGGGGGGGAAGCATCAAGAATATCCTTTGTTCTTTCAATCTCCACGAGGGGCAAATATCCTTTTACATCCCCTTTTTATCGTTATCTAATGCCTTCAGTCTGTATGCTTTCGATATTTCCCGTCACAGGGTCGAGTATCAGGCGCGTGTTTTGCCGCCTTCCGAAAAGTTCTCCATTCAACGCTTCTGTTTTTCCAAACTGCCCCATATACAGTTCTACGGTAGAACGAAGCTGCTCTTCTTGATAAAGCGACAGTTTTACCTTACTCGGCAGATTAACATATACCCCCGCATTATCTCTGCTTCGGCTTTTATCCGACGCTGTTTGAAGGGTTGGAACAATGTGTTGGTCTTCAACACTTATATAATAAGGCACACCGCCTAAATCGTCTTTGTCAGCCATACCGTAGTGCTTAGAAAACCTGAAAAGCACCTCTTTCTTCATCTCTTTGGTGGGAACAAGGGTTATAAGGGTTTCTGTGGTATCTCTTACGATGGTTCCTTCAAATACCTGCATCAAAGCTTTTTCTTGCGTATCGAGGTTTTTGAGCATCAGTTTGAGTTGCTCGCCATCCTTCGGCATAAACTCTGCCTGTCCGCGAGAAAGCAGATTTCGGCTGTCGCGAATGTCATAAATATCTTTGGCAATCAATTCTGCCATCTTCGCTGAACTACCCGCAGAGAGCACATCTTCGCTCATATAATCGCGCGGATTAAGCGGTTGCGCCTTACGTGCAGGCACAAATACCGTCGGTAACGTCACTTTTTGCGGAGTGGCATTAATTGCCAACAATACGCCGTTGTCGTTACGTCGAACATCCGTTATATTGTGTCTTCTATCCATCAGAGCCATATAATGCTTCGACGAATCAGGTACGCCATAGGCAGAGAATGCCGTTCTGACGATGCGGTATGTCGTTTTGGGCTCCATGTCAACATTCATCAGCTTCATATATTTCTCACCGTATTTGGCAAATTCACCCGGTGTATAAGTGGTCTTTTCAACCCAGACAGATAAGCAAACGGCTGTCTTGGGCAGAAAATAAGGGATACCTTCTACCGGAACGGTGCTTTGCGAAAAGGCTGCACCACAAAAACAAAAAGCTGTGAGTATAGTAATTAAAAACTTTTTCATATAAAATTGTTTAACTATTGAGATATTGAAATGCTGCGGGAAGATACTGAATAATATCGCTGGCAATAAGACTCTCCTTCCCTTTTACCTCTGCTGCCATATCACCGGCCAGTCCATGCAGATACATTCCCACAAGACAAGCGTTTTCACGGCTGTATCCCCGCGCCAGAAGGGCTGTGATAATACCTGTAAGCACATCGCCGCTTCCAGCCGTTGCCATACCCGAATTGCCGGTAGGATTAAAGAATACCTTCCCATCAGGCATACAAAGTGCTGAGTAATGCCCCTTTAATATGATATAGACCTGCAAATGCTTAGCCATCTTACAAGCTTTCATCAACCGGTCGTATGCCCCATCGCCGACGGTTCCATCTAATCTATCAAACTCTTTGGGATGGGGTGTCAGGATGGTGTTCTTGGGCAATTGTTGCAGCCAAGAACGGTGTGTACCTAATATATTCAAAGCGTCGGCATCCAAGACGATGGGACAACGGGCGCGTTTTATTTGCGAAATCATCGCTACTCCCGTTTCTTCTTTTTGCCCAATACCCGGTCCAATGCCTATGGCATCAAGTCCTTCGGCATCTAAAGCCTCAGAAATATACGCCTCTTTATCATCTAATTTCAGCACCGCTTCAGGCAATGCCGTTTGTATAACATTGTAACTGCAACGCGGAGTAGACACCGTAAGCTTACCCACACCTGAACGCATACAGGCTTTAGCCGCAAGAAGCGCTGCACCCGACATACCGTAACTGCCCGCCATTAGCAAGGCATGCCCCATAGAACCCTTATGGGCAAAGTCTTCTCGCGAAATCAACAAACGTCGGATATCCTGCTCTTCAACAATATTGAAAAGTGTTTTTACGTTTTCGATGTAATCGGCACTGAGTTGAATATCAAGTATGCGAAGACGGCCGAGGTACCGTTGCGTATCGGCAAAAAGCATCGAAAGCTTAGGTAGTTGCAGGGTTAAGGTAAGATCGGCTTGTATGATATGCACGCTTACATTATAAGTATTATCCTCCTTGAGCAGTCCCGACGGCATATCAATACTTACCACTTTACAGGGCGATTGATTGATATACTTAACCAAAGCCGAGAAACCACCATATAGAGGTTTGCTCAATCCTGCCCCGAAAAGTCCGTCAATAACCACCATATTTTCTGTAAGCTGGGGCGGATCAAAATTATCGTGTACCTCAACAAAGTTTGCTATCTTCTTGCAATCAATAATTCGCTCTTTGTTTTCAGCACATTCTTCAGATAAATTACTTTGAATATTAAACAAATAAACCGATACTTGATAACCCTTTTCGGCCAACATTCTAGCCACAGCCAATGCATCACCACCATTATTTCCCGGTCCGGCGAATACGACAAAAGGTGTTTGTGTAGTCCATTCTTCAACTATGGCTTGTGTTAAAGCTTTTGCTGCACGTTCCATCAAATCGATGCCGGCGATTGGTTCATGCTCTATGGTATATTGATCGAGCTCTTTTATCTGAGTATCGGTAAATATTTTCATACCTTGCAAAAATACGAAATTAATGCAAATGATGGGATAGTGTTTGGTATATTTTTAGTAATTTTGCGACAAAATAGCAAAAATCGCACAATGGGCAGAGTAAAACTAAAAGACAAGGTTTTTGAAATTTCTATATCAGAGGCCGAAATCTTACAGCGAATAAAAGTCGTTGCAGAGAAAATAAGTAAAGACATGGAAGGTAAAAACCCATTGCTACTGGCTGTATTGAATGGCTCGTTTATCTTTGCCGCTGACTTAATGCGAATGCTTACGATACCTTGTGAAATTTCGTTTGTCAAACTGGCCTCTTATCAAGGTACCACTTCAACGGGTGTTATCAAAGAGGTTTTCGGTATCAATGAGGATATTTCGGGACGCACGGTTATCATCGTTGAAGACATTGTAGAGTCGGGATTAACAATAAAACGAATGATTGAAACGCTGGGAACACGCAACCCGGAGTCAATACATATCTGCACATTGCTGCTAAAACCCGAACGCTTAACAGTACCTCTGAATATTGAATATGTAGCGATAGAAATTCCCAACAACTTTATCGTGGGGTATGGCTTGGACTACAACCAACAAGGACGCAATTTAAGAGATATATACACTGTGGTCGAAAGTTAATTTTTAACACCTACAGGACCACCTTCCAGAGCACGATTCTAGTATTTCACGCTCTGATAACCACATTAATTTATAAACATATCAACTCATCGATGAGAAATATTGTAATCTTCGGTGCCCCGGGTTCAGGTAAGGGCACTCAAAGCGACAAAATGATCGCAAAGTATGGTTTAAAACATATCTCTACGGGAGATGTGTTACGCAACGAAATAAAAAATGGAACAGAACTGGGCAAGACAGCCAAAGAATTTATCGATAACGGTCAACTGATACCCGATGAACTGATGATCGACATCCTTGCAAACGTGTACGATAGTTTCGGAAAAGAGCACGGGGGAGTTATTTTCGATGGTTTTCCACGCACCATACCGCAAGCAGAAGCATTGAAAAAGATGCTGGCAGAACGCGGCCATAAAGTAGCAGCCATGATTGAGCTCGATGTTCCTGAAGAAGAATTGATGAAACGACTTTTGTTGCGTGGACAACAGAGCGGTCGTTCAGACGATAATGAAGAAACCATCAAAAAACGTTTAGGAGTTTATCACCACCAAACGTCTCCACTTATCAAATGGTATAAGCAAGAAGGTATTCATAATCACATTGACGGTTTGGGCGAATTGGAACGCATTTTTGCCGACGTTTGCACTGTCATCGAAAATATTTAATTCTCGAAATAAGAATTTAAGGAGACAGAAAGTAAAGCCATCAATTCGCAGACAAGGCCGATTGAAGGCCCAAGTACCCATTATCACAAACCGGGACGTTTGCGATCAGTTTTTATACAAAGGTTATGAAAGGTAGGCACACCATTCCTTATATTTAATTAAGGTGTGATCAAACAGACCTTCAGGCTTTATTTCTCCACTCCCTTATTTCTCTATTTCTCAACAATCCACGTGTTATGCCCGAATCAAACTTTGTAGATTACGTTAAGATTTGCTGCCGCTCTGGTAAGGGCGGAAGAGGTTCTATGCATCTGCGACGCGTAAAATACAACCCCAATGGAGGCCCTGATGGGGGTGATGGTGGACGAGGTGGCAACATATATCTGCGCGGAAACCATAATTATTGGACGCTATTGCATCTGAAATACCAGCGACACATCTTCGCAGAACACGGAGGAAACGGCAGCAGAGATAAGTGCCACGGAACCGATGGTAAAGATATGTACATCGATGTACCCTGTGGAACGGTAGTTTATAATGCCGAAACGGGTAAATATGTCTGCGATGTGATGCACGACGGACAAGTGGTAATGCTTCTTAAAGGTGGCAGAGGAGGTTTAGGCAACTTCCAATTTCGCACCGCAACCAACCAAACGCCACGCTATGCACAGCCCGGCGAGCCTATGGAAGAAATGACCATTATCCTCGAACTCAAACTTTTGGCAGACGTAGGACTCGTTGGCTTTCCCAATGCAGGTAAATCAACACTGCTTTCTTCCTTATCAAGTGCCCGACCAAAGATAGCCAATTATCCTTTTACTACTCTTGAGCCCTCACTTGGCATTGTAGGATACCACGACCATAAGTCGTTTGTAATGGCCGACATTCCGGGCATTATAGAGGGCGCCAGCGAAGGAAAGGGATTGGGATTACGATTTCTTCGTCATATCGAACGCAACTCGTTGCTGCTTTTTATGGTACCGGGTGACACTGATGACATCAAAAAAGAATACGAGATATTATTAAACGAATTAAACAATTTTAATCCCGAGCTAAATGATAAACATCGTGTTCTGGCAGTAACAAAATGTGATTTACTGGACGATGAATTAATTGACATGCTTCGTGAGACACTTCCTGAAGATGTGCCCGTTGTATTTATATCAGCCGTTACAGGCCAGGGATTGGCGGAACTCAAAGACATTCTGTGGCGCGAGCTCAATAGTGAAAGTAACAAATTACAGGGAATTATTGCTGAAGACACACTGGTGCATCGCGATAAAGACATGCGCAGCTTTGCCATTGAGATGGAAGCCGAAGGCGAAGACTTTGACATAGACAATTCTGAAACGGATGACGTGGAGGAACTCGACGACTTTGAATACGAAGAAGACTGGGAAGAAGAGAATGATTAGGCTGTTAGAATACAACTTTTTACCAACGATACAGGCTTTCAGCACCATGCGTCAAGGGGGCGTCAGTCAAGCAAATTACGCCTCATTGAACATCAACCCGTACTGCGGTGACCATCCTTCGGATGTTGAGCAAAATCGAAAGATGCTGTGCGAGCACCTCAATATATCAGACGCCAACCTCATCATACCACACCAAGTGCACGAAACAACAGTACGGCAGATAGGAAAAGAGCTGTGGTTGATGTCTCCATCGGCACGCGAAATGATACTCAACGGCGTCGATGTACTGATTACCGATGTGCCCAATGTATGTATCGGGGTATCTACGGCCGATTGTATACCCCTTCTTCTTTATGATCCGGAACATCAGGCAACGGCTGCCATTCATGCCGGATGGCGCGGAACAGTGGCTCGAATTGCTCAGAAAGCTGTCGAGTCAATGCAAATAGCTTATCAAACCAACCCTTCCAAATTGCTTGCCGCAATAGGTCCCGGCATCTCGTTAGAGCATTTTGAAGTGGGCGACGAAGTGTATCAGACCTTTGTAGAAGCAGGTTTTGATATGGAGAAAATCGCCCGGCACAAGGCTAAATGGCATATTGACCTACCCTTTTGCAATCAACTGCAGCTACAGGAAGCAGGCGTTCAGCCTGCCAACATTCAATCGACAGGTATATGTACCTATGCACAGAATAACGATTATTTCTCTGCCCGTAAACAGGGAATTAACTCCGGCCGAATATTTACAGGCATTCTCATCAAGAACTAAGATGTCGCCCCGACTCTTAACACCCCTAAATGGCTTTCACAATGCGAAAAGATATACACTTCTTCATCGTCTTTCTTTTTCTCTTTTGCAGTCTTTCAGCATTTGCAAAGGATGAATTTACTGCTGCTGAGACACAACAAATCAGCATTGCTACACCGGGATTATTTGATAAATCGGATGCGTTTATCATCGATCTCACCGCCATCAAAAAGCGGCATTACTCTTTTCCGCTGCCGGTGGGAAAAGCTACCGAGACAACCAATAACGCCCTTGAAATAATAACAAGCAAGGGCGATGCCGTTAAAGCCATGTTCGATGGGAAGGTAAGATTAGCCCGTCGCATCAAGAAATACGGAAACGTAATTGTTATTCGGCACGATAACGGTTTAGAAACGATGTATGCACACAACGCCCAAAACCTTGTAGAAGTGGGACAAAAGGTAGAGGCAGGACAAAGCATTGCCATCGTTGGCACCCGCAAAGGTCAGTATTCATGTCTCTTTACATTGATGGTAAACGGAGGGCGAATCAACCCGAACATTGTTATTGATATCAAAAATCAACGCTTGCGCAAGACCTTTTTACTTTGTGAAAAGAAAAAGACGCATATAAATGTCAGACCCGCCACAGACGATGAATTAGCAGACAAAACACTAACAGAGAGAAAGCTTGCACAAAAAGAAGAATTGGCAAAACCTGATGAAAAAGCGAAAACTACCGAGCAACCGATAGTCAAGCATCCAACAACCGGAAACAAAAACACCGGAAATCAATTAATTTTAAGCGATTTTGCCGCCGACGAATGGGCATATCCGCTGCCCGGAAGCCATGTTATCAGTCCGTACGGCGGGCGCAGACGGCATGCCGGAGTTGACATCAAGACCAAACCCAACGACAAAATTTTAGCCGCTTTCAGTGGAATTGTCACCCGTTCGGGCCCATACTTTGGCTACGGCAACTGTATCGTGATACGCCACGACAATGGTTTTGAAACCCTTTACAGTCATCAATCAAAAAATTTTGTCAAAGTAGGCCAAGCCGTTAAAGCCGGCGATGTCATCGGACTGACGGGCAGAACCGGTCGCGCCACCACCGAGCACCTGCATTTTGAAACCCATTTTAAAGGTCGTCGTTTCGACCCCGCCCTTGTTTTTAACCACGCTTCAAAAACCTTGCGCACCCATACGCTGGTTTATTCCAGCGGAAGAGTGACCATTGCCCCTGCCGGAAAACACAAGTCTAAACCCTGAACACCGCAGTTCGGGACGCCCCGACGGGGGTAAAAACAACAATAAACTGCCGGCGGAGGTTCCGCCAAAGGTTAAGCGTTGAAATACATGCCGGCGGAAGTTCCGCCAAGTGATAAATGTTAAAGAAAGTATCAGCGGAGGTTCCGTCAAGTGATAAATGTTAAAGAAAGTATCGGCGGAGGTTCCACTAAGGATAAAATATTAAAGAAAGTATCAGCGGAGGTTCCGCTAAGGGTAAGATGTTAAAGAAAGTATCAGCGGAGGTTCCGCCGAACGCTAAAAAGCAACAACAACCCTTTCACCTTTCAGTGTAGCGTCTGCACCCTTTCACTTTTTCATCCTTTCACCTTTTCACTTTTTCACTTTTTAATGTGGTGGGTGATTCATCATCCCCTCTCAATCTCGCCTTTGCAAAGGGAGAGGTGTGCTGCATTACTACCAATATATCATAACACGCCATACACTGCAAAAGAGAAACTCTGCACATCCCTCCCCTTAGCTAAGGGGAGGTTAGGAGGGGATGATTCAAGGCGAGAGGTATGGCGTCTGCATCTTTTCATCCTTTCACTTTTATTGGGGTAGGTAAGGTAGGGTATAGTAGGTTGAAGTAGGTGGCAAGAGACGGAAAGACATATAAACTTTCATCCTTCATCCTTCATCCTTCATCCTTCATCCTTCATCCTTCATCCTTCATCTTTCCTCCTTCCTCCTTCCTCCTTCTTCCAGTTCCACCTTTAAATAGCATTAATAAAGCAGAAAAACAAAGCATGCCCGTAGGTATGTAATTTTTTATTGCTAATTTTGCATGCAATAAATTTTTAAACCCACTATATGTCCTCATTTGTTGCAGATAAAATCGTGATGGACGGTCTGACATACGACGACGTCCTACTTATTCCCGCCTATTCAGATGTGCTACCCAAAACGGTAGAGTTGAAAACCCCATTTTCGCGCCATATCGAACTAAACATTCCGTTCGTTACCGCAGCGATGGATACCGTTACAGAGGCCGCTATGGCTATTGCCATTGCACGCGAAGGAGGTATCGGCGTTATTCATAAAAATATGTCGATAGAAGCACAAGCACACGAAGTGGCTGTGGTAAAACGAGCCGAAAACGGTATGATTTACGACCCCGTAACCATACGCAGAGGCAAAACAGTAAAAGACGCACTGCAAATGATGCACGATTATCATATCGGCGGAATTCCCGTTGTTGACGAAGATAATCGGCTCGTGGGCATCGTTACCAATCGCGACCTGCGCTTTGAACACCGACAGGATAAAAAGATCGACGAGGTAATGACAAGCGAAAACCTTGTTATCACCCATCAGCAAACCGATTTAACAGCAGCAGCGAAAATACTACAGGAGAATAAAATTGAGAAGCTACCTGTTGTAGACGCGCAAAACCGACTTGTAGGGCTAATCACTTACAAAGATATAACCAAGGCTAAGGATAAACCCATGGCCTGCAAAGACGAAAAAGGGCGTTTAAGAGTGGCTGCAGGCGTTGGCGTTACAGCCGATACACTCGACAGAATAAAAGCTTTGGTAGAGGCTGGAGCGGATGCTATTGTTATCGATACGGCTCACGGACATTCTAAATACGTGATAGAAAAACTGACAGAAGCCAAGAAGGCATTTCCCAATGTAGATATTGTGGTGGGCAATGTGGCTACGGGCGAGGCAGCAAAGCTGCTTGTTGAGCACGGAGCAGATGCGGTAAAAGTAGGTATCGGACCGGGATCAATTTGCACAACTCGGGTGGTAGCCGGCGTAGGTGTTCCTCAGTTAAGCGCTATTTACAGTGTTTACGATGCTTTGAAAGGCACAGGAGTACCCCTCATTGCAGACGGCGGACTGCGTTATTCGGGCGATGTGGTCAAAGCATTAGCCGCCGGAGGCAGTTCGGTAATGATTGGTTCACTGGTAGCGGGAACGGAAGAGAGTCCCGGAGAAACCATCATTTTCAATGGTCGCAAGTTTAAAACTTATCGCGGAATGGGCTCGATGGAAGCAATGGAGCAGAAAAATGGTTCAAAAGATCGCTATTTCCAAGGCGATACAATAGACGTGAAGAAACTTGTTCCGGAGGGCATTGCAGGACGAGTTCCCTATAAAGGTACAGTACAAGAGGTAATTTATCAGCTCATTGGCGGACTGCGTTCGGGTATGGGCTACTGTGGAGCTAATGACATTGGAACGCTGCATAATGCTAAATTTACCCGCATCACCAATGCCGGTGTATTGGAAAGCCATCCTCACGACATTACCATCACGAGCGAAGCACCTAATTACAGCAGACCGGAATAAGGAAAAGATAGAACGAAGAAACAGGGTAACAAAGTCGGCTATCTCGCTCGTAGTCGACACTTCCCTTTGACCTAGCGACTCATCAAACGATATGAAACGAATAAAACTACAAATACTCTCAACAGCAATCTTTCTTTGCATAGGCTCGGCCAATGCACAAAACGATCCTACGATTATGAGAATCAATGGGCAGCCGGTGAGCCGTTCAGAGTTTGAATACTCGTATAACAAGAATAATCGCGATGGGGTCATTGACAAAAAAAGTGTGACCGAATATGTAGATTTGTTTATTAATTATAAGTTGAAAGTAGCTGCAGCCCTTGCAGAAAGGTTAGATACGCTTTCGTCTTTCAAACAAGAATTTACCGGTTACAGAAATCAACAAGTGCGGCCGTCCATAATTACCGACGCCGACATTGAGAACGAGGCTCGTAAAATTTACACCGAGGCACAACAGCGCATAGATGGACAAGGGGGAATGGTGAAACCATCGCACATTCTTCTGCTGCTGCCCCAAAAGGCAACACAGGCACAACAAAATACCGCGCGCCACAAGGCCGACTCCATTTATCAAGCATTGAAACGAGGAGCCAACTTCGCCGAACTGGCCCGAAAGTATTCGGACGATAAAGGTTCGGCCGTAAACGGAGGCGAGTTACCGTGGATACAGCGCGGACAAACATTTAAAGAGTTTGAAGATGAAGCCTATGCCCTAAAAAAAGGACAGATGAGCAAGCCGTTCCTTTCTCCTGCGGGCTATCACATCATTCTGATGAAAGACCGCCGAATGTTTCACCCTTACGACTCGGTAAGAGCAGATATTCTGACTTATATCGATCAGCGTGGACTGCGCGAACAGATTATCGACCGTAAGCTTGCCGAGATGGCAAAGGCCGCAAATCCACAAACCACGCCCGAACAACTGCTCGAAAACCGTGCACGAGAGATGGGAGAGAAAGATCCCGAACTAAAAAATCTCATTCGCGAGTATTACGACGGACTGCTTCTCTACGAAATCAGCAATCGCTTGATATGGGAGAAGGCTGCCAAAGATGAAGCCGGATTGGAGGCCTATTTTAAAAAGAACAAAAAGAAGTATGCCTGGGACGAACCGCGCTTTAAAGGAATGGCTTATCACGTAAAGACACCGGCCGACATAAAAGCGGTTAAAAATGCGGTAAAGGGTTTACCCTTTGAGCAATGGGCCGAAAAACTGCGCTCTACATTTAATAACGACTCTATATTACGCATACGCGTTGAAAAGGGACTATTCAAAAAAGGCGATAACGCGCTAATCGACAAAGAAGTATTTAAAGTTGACACAAAGCCTGAGCCGATAAAAGATTATCCCATTGACGCCATCTACGGTAAACTGCTCAAAGCTCCCAAAGAGATGAACGATGTACGCGCGTTGGTGGTGGCCGATTATCAGGAAGCATTAGAAAAAGAATGGATAAAAGATTTGCGCCAGAGATTCACCGTCGAGGTAGACGAAGCCGTTCTCAAAACTGTCAATCAACACTAAACGCCCCTTTGCGACACCCTCTCTTCCGATAGAAACACAGGAAGCAAGCAGTTTTGTCTCTACTAAAAGAGAACTCTTTTAAATAAACTTTTACGCATATCCCCGAATAGGAAACTCGAAACAGAATAAAAAGACATATACACAATGATGAAAACCCGAACAAAGATATTTTGCGGATTATCGGCAATGGCATTAGCAGTAACCCTTTCCGCCGCAGCCCAGTCAGCAACCAAACAGTTGGCAACAAACAACGACACGACCCAAACAGAGAAGGTCGTAAAAGAAATTCCCCCAATACCCCAAGCCAGCGTGATAGATGAAGTGATATGGGTGGTGGGCGACGAGCCGATACTCAAATCAGATGTAGAAGGTATGCGCCTGCAAGCCGAAGTTGAAGGCCGTAAGTTCAAAGGTGACCCCGACTGCTCTATTCCCGAACAAATAGCCGTTCAGAAACTATTTTTACACCAAGCCGCCATCGACAGTTTGGAGGTAACCGAGAGCGAAATATCGCAAGGCATAGAAGAACAGATTAACCACTGGATACAACTGATTGGGTCGCGAGAGAAACTCGAAGAATACCGCAAACAAACCATCTCGGAAATCAGACAATCCATGCGAGACGACTATAAAAACAATCGTCTCATCAACATGATGAAAGAAAAGCTCGTTACCGATGTTAAGGTATCGCCCGCCGATGTGCGCAACTACTTTAAAGATGTGCCCGCTGACAGTATTCCCTACGTTCCGACCGTTGTCGAGGTAGAAATCATCACCCAGAATCCCAAAGTATCGCAAGAAGAAATCAACCGGGTGAAAGAACAGCTGCGCGAGTACACCGACCGTGTAACAAAAGGCGAGACAACCTTTGCCACACTGGCTCGCCTCTACTCGGAAGACCCGGGAAGCGCAAGGCAGGGTGGCGAATTGGGGTACACAGGCAGAAGTAGCTTCGACCCCGCCTTTGCTACCGTGGCGTTTAACCTCACCGACCCAAAGAAAATATCGAAAATTGTAGAAACCGAATTCGGTTATCACATCATTCAGCTCATTGATAGACGCGGAGAAAAGGTGAACGTACGCCATATCCTTCTCAAACCCCGCATCGACAGCGAAGCTATCGCCCAGACAAAGGCGCGCCTCGACTCCATCAACGCCGACATTCAAGAGGGTAAAATATCTTTTGAAAGAGCTGCAACGCTGATTTCTGATGATAAAGACACCCGCAGCAACAACGGTTTGATGGGATTTTTCGACGCCGAAAACAGAGCAATCACCTCCAAATTCAGAATGCGCGACCTGCCAACAGAAATTGCACGCGAGGTAGAGAAGATGAAAGTAGGAGATATCTCCAAAGCATTCCAGATGGTGAACGCTCGTGGCAAAACCGTGTGCGCCATCGTGAAACTGAAAGCCAGAATAGAGGGGCATCAAGCCACGATAACAGAAGATTTTCAGGTGTTGAAAAATGTCGTGCTTGCCAAAGAGCGCGAAAAGGTACTACACAACTGGGTGGTGAACAAGATAAAACAAACCTATGTTCGAATGGACGACAGATACAAGAACTGCAACTTCGAGTATCAAGGTTGGGTAAAATAACACCACGCCATACGGCAGCACTCTAAATACGATCAACCCACCCACAAACACGGTAAACACCACAAAGTAGCCGGGTAACAATACAAAGCATGGGGTTAACACCCCAACAGAGGTGCAATAAATGATATTACAAACAAAATACAAACCCTATTTCAGCAGGCATAGAGCAGGTATCACCATCGTTCTATGCCTGCTGATACTATGTGTCTTTTCGTCTTTTGCCGCATCGCGCAAGACAAAAAAGAAGCCCGCACAAGACGAACGGGTGCACCTCATCCACTCTGACGAGCTGCGCTACGATATGTACGGCCCTGTGCCCGACGCTCAGATAGTTAAAGGCAAGGTGCAGTTCTTTCACAAGGGCGCCCGACTATGGTGCGACAGCGCCTACTTCTATCAAGCCACCAACTCGTTCAAGGCATTCGGACACGTAAAGATGATACAAGGCGACACCCTCTCACTCACCTGCGAGCGAGCCTATTACGACGGACAGGGGCAGATGATGGAAGCACGGCAGAACGTTATTCTCAAGCACCGAGGACAAACTCTGCACACCGACAGCCTCAATTACGACCGCCTCTACAACAACGCCTACTTCTTCGAAGGCGGAACACTTACCGACAAAAAGCAGAAACTCGTTTCCGACTGGGGGCAATACAACACGCAAACACGCGAAGCCGTGTTCTACTACAACGTAAAAATGTTTGATGGCGACCGCCTTATTACCACCGACACGCTCTACTACGACACCCAAAAGTCGATGGCACATGTCGTAGGCCCCTCGAAGATAACCTCTAAAACAGGTGTCATCGACACCGAGAACGCCTACTTTAACAGCAAATCCGACCAAGCCCGGCTCTTTGCACGTTCCACCGTTACCGACAAAGAGAAAACCATTACCGCAGACAGCCTTTACTTCGACGATAAAACAGGGCAGAGCCAAGGATACGGCAACGTAATATATGTAGACAAGAAGAACAAAAACGCCCTAACCTGCGAACGCTTCAACTATAATGAGAAAACAGGATACGGATACGCCACAGGACGCGCCGTGGCCAAAGATTACTCGCAAGAAGACACCCTCTATGTGCACGCCGACTCGATGAAGCTCTACACCTACCACATCAACACCGACTCGATGTACCGTAAGATACACTGTTTCCTAAAGGTAAGAGCCTACCGAAACGACATTCAAGCCGTGTGCGACTCGATGGTCATCAACTCGAAAGACTCGTGCCTCACCATGTACCGCGATCCCATCGTATGGAACGGAAGCAGGCAGCTGCTCGGAGAGAAGATCCTCGTTTACATGGCCGACTCTACCATCCGCGAAGCACACGTATTGGGGCAGGCACTCTCCGTCGAACAAATGCCCGACAGCATCCACTTCAATCAAATCGCCTCGCGCGATATGTTCGCCTACTTTAAAGAGGGGGTTCTTCGAAAAAGCGAAGCGGTGAGCAACGTTCGCTCCGTGTATTATTCGGTAGACGATCAAGACAGCTCGCTTATCGGCCTCAACTACCTCGAAACCGACACCATGCGAATGTACCTCAACCCCCGTCGACAACTGGAGAAAATATGGACCAGCAAGTTTGAAGCCACGATGTATCCCATGACACAGATACCGCCCTCCAAACCAAAGCTCGAAAACTTCGTTTGGTTCGATTACATACGCCCTAAAAGCAAAGACGACATCTACGAATGGCGCGGTAAAGCCGAAGGCACTCAGCTCAAAACCAACACCCGCCCGTCGGCACCACCCCGCCGACCTCGCAGTATGCCGCCCGCCCCATCGGCAAGCACCCAACCCACACCACCTCCACGCCCATGAACCTCTTTACCCCTCGTCGCCCACGCAGGTTTCACCACGAATACATCTATTCTGACGAGCGTAAGGCACTGTTAGAAACCATTCGCAACAAAGTCGAACAAGATAAAACACACTTAGAAACATCTTGTAGCAAAGCCGAACAGACTAAAATATCAACAGAAGCATATTGCAATAAAGCCGAACAGACTAAAACGCCATCAAAAGCATATTGCAATAAAGCCGAACAGGATAAAATACACTTAGAAAACGTTCAGAATAAGGTTGCGCAGTATTTTACCGCGACAGACACTTACCCCACCTACCATCAAACTCTTCGTGGCGCCTTCGCCTCGCAACTAAAACACCTGCAACACACCAACAACGCCCTGCGCACACCCCTACACGCCACATCAGTATTTATTTTTCTCCTTATTCTTGCCACTCTTACTTTAGTTATATACCTTTTTGGTTAAAACCATCGGGCTACAAACTTTTCATGGAACTTTCTTATCCCCAATTGGCGTATTTTATGGATCTCACTTTCTCAAAAAGTATAGCGAATGGTGTAGAATCTTTCGATTTTCGTTACAATTAACATTTTAATTCTGGCGAAAATTTATGCGTTTATTTTGACAAAAACAAAGGTATAGCCTCCAAAAGCTATGCTTTCAGGGTGCAAAAGCATAGCTTTGAGAAGGTAAAAGCATAGGTTTTGCAAGCCAAAAGCACATCTTTTACACCTCAAAAAACGTGGTTTTAGGGCACTTCAAAGGGGTAAGCAGAACAAGATATCTAATAAAAATCCTGTAACTCACTGATAATCCGCATCATCAATAAGTGAGCGAGATTAAAGAATTTACACCCGAAGCGCCGCCTGATAATTTTTATCGCAAGCATGACGAGGTAGCAATCTCATTATTTTGTCATTTCTAAATTGGTCAATTTCGCAGATTAGCATTTTTCCAAATCACCTAAACGGGCCTCATTTACACAAAAAAGGCGAGCCGAAAGCAGCTCGCCCGAAAGGGGGAAGAAGAGGTTATACAAAGTCGTCACCATACTTCATCTGCACCTCATTGACGTATTTACGCACCAAAGCAGACGAATCTTCTTTCTTACAAATCAGCAAAACGTTGTCTTTCTCGGCCACAATGTATCCATCAAGACCGTTAATCACGGCAAGTTTGTTCTTCGGCAGTTTGATAATATTATTGCTGCTATCCTCTAAAAACACCATGCTGTCGATAACCACATTATCACTTTGCCCCTTCTGCATGGCTTCGTAAATACCGTGCCACGTACCTAAATCGGCCCAACCGAAGCCACATTTCATTACGCAGACATTTTCTGTGGTTTCAAGAATGCCATGTTCGATGGAGAGATTGGGGTAAAGCGGGAAGTTATCGCGTATAAAATTGCTCTCTTCTTCGATGGTAAATGTGGGCCGCTCTTTATCAAACTGCGACAAAACCATTGGCAACAAACGGCTTAAACACTGGTAAGCCGCGCGGGCATTGACGAGAAAGATGCCTGTATTCCAATAAAATTCGCCACTTTCAACAAATACGCGGGCAAACTCTCTTTCAGGCTTTTCGGTAAACGATTTTATCTTATAGACATTCTTTTCAACCTGCTCGCCCTGCTGAATATACCCGTATCCGGGCTCGGGACGTGTGGGCTTAATACCCATAGTGAGAATGCTATCGCTGTGCTCGATGAAAGTCAATCCTTCCAAAACATTTTTCTGAAATACTTCTTCATTTTGAATGGCCTGGTCAGAAGGTGTTACCACAATGCCTGCCTCTGGGTTAAGATGCAATATGCGATGCGCCGCCCACGCCATACTGGGCGCTGTATTGCGATAAATAGGCTCTGAAAGGATGTTTTCGGACGGTAGTTCGGGCAGCTGTTGGCACACGATGTCGGTGTACATTTGATTGGTACTGACAAAGATATGCTCTTTCGGCATTATCTTAACAAAGCGATCAAAGGTTTGCTGTAACAAACTTCTTCCCACTCCGAAGAAGTCAATAAATTGCTTGGGAGTAGACTGTCGGCTTTGGGGCCATAAGCGCATGCCTCGTCCTCCGGCAAGTATAACACAATAATAATTGTTTTTAGTCATACATCAGATGTATTAAGTTGGAGTTATAAAGTGTAATTTATTCGCAGATAAAATAATTGTGGATGGGGAAAGGAAGTAGGCCCCGAGTTGAATATAACATTATTCATAGGCTAAGACTGCCGGTTTGAGAGGTTAATATTGTACTATTCATAGTTTCTTGAGGATGTAAGCATAATATCAAATGCAGGAGCTAAAGGTAAATATCCTATTATTCATTATTTTTTCGGGATGTAAACCTAACATCAGAACGAAGGTTTTAAAAATTAATATTGTATTATTCATTAACAGAGAAAGTAAAATTTTATAGGTGACTAAAGTATAAAAAAACTCTGTTATAAACAAACTTTCATACAATAATTATACATCCATAAATTACTGTCATCCCAAAAGCAAAACAATCTCAATACAATCTGTTTCTTTTTCACATTCCATAACGCTGCAACTTGTACCCATCCCACCTCTCTTTCACACTCCATAACGCATCAACGCATATACAATCTGGCCTCTTACACGGTTTACAGAACTGCAATTTGTGCGCAGCTCAACTCCTTTCCACACCACATGGCAGGCCAACTTTTAAACAATTCACATCGCTTATACACGAAGCAACCCGCCCACTTGTACACAATCCGACTGTCTGCATTCAAAACTTTTCTTACAAATATTTGTCAATCATGGAAAAATATGTATCTTTGCACACGCTAAGCCCAGATGGCGGAATCGGTAGACGCGCTGGTCTCAAACACCAGTGGAGCAATCCATCCCGGTTCGACCCCGGGTCTGGGTACACTAAAAAGAATTAAGTAGCTAATTATAAAAGCACTTAATTCTTTTTCTTTTTCAATTTTCTCCCCGTATTTACCACACTCTCTTGCCTCTTATCAACCACGCTGCAAATAATCAATTCTCTATTCAATGAGATTAATAAATAATCGGCACCATTCTCTGCCAACTATTCACCCTTGCCAATGCTTATCTCTTTAGCAGATATACTTAGGGGCCCTGCACCGCATTTTTCAAAACCATATTCCAGCTTAACAAAGTGATAAGTTCCGCTCACAAACAAAGCCATCTAGCTTACTACCACCGTCTATCGAGGCGATACCACGAGCGAAGACATCTACCACAAGCCCCCCATTAAGCAGATTTCGCAATGTTTCCAGCACACAATAATCGCCTGCCACACCACAAATCACCATGCGATGACCTGCGCACGTTACTTCGTCGGTCATTGTAGAAAGCCGAAAACTACCATCAGGCAGTTTTTCAATATGCTGGAAAGCCCCATACTCTTCCGTTTCTATCACCTCACCTTTGCGAATTACCCGATAAGGAATCTCTCTGTCCAAGCACGCCTGAACAAGTCGATCGTCAATCTGCGACCCCTTCGCAAATGCAATGCAATGCGGCGGCCACGGTCCACCTTGCGAGGTGAACGAAGCATCCTTCGCCTGATGCCAGTCTACAGTAAATATCACCTCTGCCAAGCCCTCGTGCGTATTGATAAAGTGCAGAATATGGTTTACTGCCGTTTCGGCGCCCTCCACGTAGAGTGCGCCTGCGGGATTGCAGAAGTCGTATTGACAATCTACAACCACCAAGGTTATTTGTTCTTTCATTGTTTTATTTTAAGTTGTCGATATTATTCTTCCAATCCTTATTGTTCTTCCAATCCTCCAAAGTGATTTTTGTAAAATGCTCTGTACGAACCTCGTTCAGCAATGGAACAGGTTTATTGTTTTCTGTATGACTGTAAATAAATCCACATTTCTCTTGCGCTCGTTTTGACTTCTCGTTACCATCGTAATACCCACACCAAATGGTGGTCATCTGCAAATCCTCAAAGGCATATCGAATCAATTCGCTGACGGCTTCGGGAATGAGGCCTTGTCCCCAATATGGCTCGCCTATCCAATAGCCAATCTCACATTCGCTATCTGTCATCTTTGCAGAGCCAATCTCACTCCTTGCTGTCATGATACCTACGCTGCCGACAGTTTCGTCTGTCTCTTTCAGAACAACAGCGTATGACCCTGGGACAGACAACACAGTCTTAATAATTTCACGACTATTCTCTACACTTGTATGTGGAGGCCAACCGGCAATAGGGTCTATATTGGGATTGCAAGCGTATCGATAAAGTGCCTCGGCATCGCTCTCTTTCCATGGACGCAGCGTAAGGCGTTCTGTTTGTAATGTGATAACCTTTTTCATTTTATTCTGATGGTTTACTTAAATCTCGATAACAGGTTCACTGCTTCTTCGGTAGAGGTGGCGAAATTAACCATACTACCTCTATTGCTTTCCAGGATAAAAGCCACGAGGCTGTTACTGGTGTATTTATTCCAATTGCCAACAATAGCGAGCCGAACACGATAGTTGGAGAACTTTTGTAGAATATCGCCCGCAAGCCTTGTTTTTAGGTCAAAGAAGCGGGGAGTGATACTCTTCTCGTGAATTATTAGTCCGTCGTAATATTGTCCAAAGAGTTCGCCCAACAAGTCTAAAGCATCTTGCACACTGTGGATGAATGGCTCTTCTGAGCAGATTTCCAAGAATACTTGTCGGCTGGTTTGATGTGAGATGATGTTTTTCTCCATTATATTTAATTCGTCTATTGTGCTACAAAGATAGCCGTTGGCTAGCTGTTTATTTTTCGGAACTCATCGCTCTGCCAGATACCGCGCCACCTCTCTGCCGACAGTCGCCTCACCTGCGTGTCGGGAAACTCTCGATAGGTATCGGCACGAAAGAGGGGCTGGGCACCGGTGCACGTCTTCGTCTTGTTCTTCTTCAGGTAAGCTTCTGCCTCCGTTTCGTCGGCAAAAATCTTGTATGAAAGTCTTCCCTTGTCGTCTTTCAGTTCATAGATACCACAGGGATGCCGCATCGTATGGTCGGCCGTTCGCAGATACAGCTTGGCGATATCGGCCGACTTGAACGGGAAGTTCCATCTTTGCAATCCCCTTTTCGGTTCGCACTCGATGCAGATGCACCTGCCGCAAGTGCCGCAGATGTATTGTGTGTGATGCAGCAAACAGTCTTCGGGATGGAGCAACGGAGTGGCTCTGTTGCTCGATACATAACATTCGGGACAGGATGTTTTCATATCTCTTTCTATCTTACATACATCTTGCGATAGGGCGAACCGGCGTTGCGCAACTTACCTTCTGCCTCGAGCCGGCGGGCAAGGCGATAGGCACCCGATTGGGAGAGGCGGAGCGCGGCACGCAGGTCGCCGATGAGGATAAACGGCGACTTGGCGAAGAGCTGTTCAAGGGCGGCAGACACATCGTCTACCGTCGGCCTGCCATAAGGCTCCTGCTGATACGTTAGGTTCTCAAACTCGGTTCTTCTCAGCAGCCTCATCATCCCCTTTTCGGGCTGAAAGTTCACCGTGCGCACGTAGGGATTGCGCAGGCGAAAGCGATGCGTCTTAGGATCTTCGTACAGTTCGCCCTTAACCGAGAGCGAGAAGTAGCCCAGTCCCGGCAGATGTACGCGATTGCCCATCATCAGCTGGTCGGCCATTTCCACCTTCACCGCCTCGAAAGCCCCTATAAGGTCGGCCATGGTCAGAGAGGTAGCCTTCTCGATGTGTCGCCCCATCAGCTGTATGCCCACGGTAGAATACAGAACGGGCATCACCCGCATCTTTGCATCGTTGGGTACATTCCCGTTCGATTTTACTAATTTGTAAGGTACCGACATAGTCTTTCTATTTTAAGTTGATACGTGATAGCGTTTCCTCTTTGCGTGCAAGGCATTCTTCCCTATGCGGTTGCAATGTTTTGCACAGATAGTATTTGCGTTACATCCTCCTAATGAGCGTGTTACATCCTCCTAATGAGCGTATTGCATCTTCCTAATGAGCGTATTACATCCTCCTAATGAGCGTATT
>NZ_BAKN01000035.1 GCF_000614205.1 Hoylesella saccharolytica JCM 17484 | reverse complement strand
AAAATGGAAAGTTATAAGGTTCAGCAATATAGTGCTGCGTTTGCCAAAATTCTACCTTCATGCGGTTGATAATGAACTATGCAAAGATAACAAAAAGAGATGAAGGAAGTAGAAAGATACCTATTCGTAATAAAAAATAAACCTTGATAAATGATAAAGCGCTTCCATCCGATGGGATGGAAGCGCTTTATATCTGCTTAATAAACCTAAGTTATTCAGCCTTTTCTTCGTCAGCAGTCTTAGCTTTAGCTCTAGGTGCCCGCTTTTTCTTTTCAACCGGAGCTGCTTCTTCGGTTGCAGCTTCAGCTTCAACAGCGGGTGCTTCTGCTGCAGTATCTGCAACTTGAGCTTCGTCTGTAACTTGTTCTGCCACCGCTTCTGTATTCTCCGCTTTCGGAGCAGCCTTGCGACTACGACGTGTTTTCTTAACCTCAGCCTTCGGAGTCTTGGCCATGTTCTCGTCAAAGTCTACCAACTCAATGAATGCTATTTCAGCAGCATCGCCCTTGCGAATACCCAACTTGATAACGCGGGTATAAC
This sequence comes from Hoylesella saccharolytica JCM 17484, assembly GCF_000614205.1. Lineage (GTDB taxonomy): Bacteria > Bacteroidota > Bacteroidia > Bacteroidales > Bacteroidaceae > Prevotella > Prevotella saccharolytica. The sequence continues at coordinate 19,692 of NZ_BAKN01000035.1, read as the reverse complement.
CTCCGGGACGATCGCCCACCTTAGCAGACACCTCTTTAAACAATTCGGTTACAGCGAATTTGTTTTGCAGATAACGGAATACGACACGACGCGAGTTGGTGGTATCGTCTTTAGAACGTGTTATCAGAGGTTCTACATATTTTTTTAAGGCTTTGGCCTTCGCCAGAGTCGTAGTGATTCTTTTGTGCATAATCAAAGAGATGGCCATGTTTGCAAGCATGGCATCACGATGAGATGCAGTACGACCCAAGTGATTAAATTTCTTATTATGTCTCATTATTTTGTTTTTTTACTTTTGAGGACAAAGGTTTGCGGAATAGAAAGATGAAATCATAACACTAAAAGTTGATAGTTTATCTTTCACCTTTCCTTTCTGCAATTATTCTCTATCCAATTTATACTTTGAAATGTCTGTTCCAAAAGAAAGATTCAGACCCTCGAGCAAATCATCAAGCTCTGAGAGCGATTTCTTACCAAAGTTGCGGAACTTAAGAAGATCGGTCTTATTGTACTGAACTAAGTCGCCAAGTGTTTCTACATCGGCTGCTTTCAAACAATTCAAGGCACGAACACTGAGATTCATGTCAACGAGCTTTGTTTTGAGCAACTGACGCATATGCAATATCTCTTCATCAAATTCTTGGTTGCCATCAATGTCTTGATTTTCAAGAGAAATCTTTTCATCAGAGAACAACATAAAATGATAAATGAGAATTTTAGCGGCTTCTTTCAACGCATCTTTAGGACTAATGGAACCATCCGTTGTTACTTCAAGTACAAGCTTATCATAGTCGGTTTTTTGTTCAACACGATAAGGCTCTACCGAATAACGCACATTGCGAATGGGCGTATAGATAGAATCGATAGGAATGACATTAACATCGGTACAAAACTCACGGTTTTCGTCAGCCGGTACATAACCACGACCTTTGTTAATGGTGAGCTCGATTTGCAATGAAGCTTTGGCATCTAAATGACAAATTACCAAATCAGGATTTAACACTTCAAATCCTGTCAAATATTTACCGATATCACCGGCTTTGAACTCCGTCGAATTCTCCACAGAGATACTTACTTTCTCATTCTCGAATTCTTCTACTACTTGCCTGAATCTTACTTGCTTCAGATTCAAGATAATGTTGGTTACATCTTCCTTTACACCAGGCACCGAAGAGAATTCATGCTCAACACCCGATATACGAACGGTGTTGATGGCATAACCTTCGAGAGATGAAAGAAGAATGCGGCGGAGAGAGTTACCTATGGTTACACCAAACCCCGGCTCAAGAGGACGAAATTCGAACTTACCGAACTTGTCATCAGCCTCCAACATTACAACTTTATCAGGTTTTTGAAATGCTAATATCGCCATTAACTTAATGATTTATTTAGAGTACAACTCAACGATTAATTGTTCCTTAATATTCTCGGGAATATCTACACGCTCGGGCTTGTGCAAGAACTTACCGCTCTTTGATGCTTCATCCCATTCTATCCAAGGATACTTGCTGTGATTAAACCCTGCAAGTGCAGTTTCGATTACCTCAAGTGACTTGGCTTTCTCGCGTACGCCAATAATTTGACCGGCCTTTACTGCATAAGAAGGGATGTTAACAACCTTGCCGTCAACAACAATATGCTTGTGACCAACCAACTGACGAGCTGCAGCACGAGTGGGAGCTAAGCCTAAACGGAAAACGACATTATCTAAACGGCTTTCCAAATTTTGAAGTAAAACCTCACCGGTAATGCCATCTGCCTTTGCAGCCTTTACGAACATATTACGGAACTGACGCTCCAACACGCCGTAAGTGTATTTAGCCTTTTGCTTCTCTGCCAACATAGCACCATACTCAGAAGTCTTTCTGCGACGGTTGTTGCCATGCTGTCCAGGAGGGAAGTTTCTCTTGGACAAAACTTTGTCTGCGCCGAAAATGGGTTCACCAAACCGACGAGCAATTTTAGATTTCGGACCTATATATCTAGCCATATTCTTTTAATATTCTTTTTTATTATTGTTTCTTTACGGAAACCGTAAACCTATGCTTAGTGATACTTGAATTATACACGGCGACGTTTCGGAGGACGACAACCATTATGCGGTAACGGAGTAACGTCAATAATCTCGGTTACTTCTATACCGGCACCATGTACGGCACGGATAGCACTCTCACGACCGTTACCGGGGCCCTTCACATACGCTTTTACCTTACGTAATCCAAGATCGAAAGCCACTTTAGCACAATCTTCTGCTGCCATCTGAGCTGCATAAGGTGTATTCTTCTTAGAACCCCGGAATCCCATTTTACCAGCAGAGGACCAGGAAATAACTTGTCCTTCACTATTTGCCAAAGACACAATGATATTGTTGAAAGAGCTATGAACATGAAGTTGTCCCAGAGCATCTACTTTGACATTTCTTTTTTTCGTTGCTGTTTTCTTTGCCATAATCTTTTTAGCTTAAAAGTTTTAAGTCTGTAAGCCTAAGTGTAAAGATTGGTAACCCTCATCGCTTAGCTTTCAACTTGCAACTTAAATTTTACTTAGTAGCTTTCTTCTTATTAGCAACAGTCTTCTTTCTTCCCTTACGGTACGAGCATTGTTCTTGGTACTCTGACCGCGAACGGGAAGACCATTACGATGACGAACTCCACGATAACAACCAATATCCATCAATCGCTTGATATTCATTTGGATCTCTGAGCGGAGATCACCTTCAACTTTGAATTCAGCGCCGATAATTTCACGGATTTTGGCTGCTTGATCATCAGTCCAATCACTGACCTTCAAGTCACGGTTTACACCAGCCTTGTCCAATATCTTTGCTGAACTACTTCGACCTATACCATAAATATAAGTCAATGCGATTTCGCCACGCTTATTCTGGGGCAAATCTACTCCAACAATTCTTATTGCCATTTGTTAATAATAAAATAATTAAATTAAAATAAAACTTCTTCTTAACCCTGACGCATTTTGTACTTCGGGTTCTTCTTGTTGATAACAAACAAGCGACCTTTGCGACGAACAATTTTACAATCAGGTGTACGCTTCTTTAACGATGCTCTTGTCTTCATTTTTATATTGAATTTTATTTGTATCTAAACACAATTCTACCTTTAGTAAGGTCATAAGGACTCATTTCTACCTTTACCTTATCTCCGGGAAGAATCTTAATGTAGTGCATTCTCATTTTACCTGAAATATGCGCTGTAATCGGACAGCCGTTCTCCAACTCTACACGAAACATCGCATTGGATAATGCCTCTACAATAGTTCCATCTTGCTCAATAGCAGATTGTTTTGCCATATTTAATCCTTTTCTTTTTACTGTAAGCCTATTCCTTCAAATGTAGATAAAATTTCAGCTTTCCCCTTGCGAACAACAATAGTATGTTCAAAATGAGCAGCCGGTTTTTGGTCGAGTGTACAAATGGTCCAACGATCGGGCATCAAACCGATATGTCTGTCACCCATGGTTATCATTGGCTCGATAGCCAAACACATTCCTTCTTTTAAAAGAATGCCGTTTCCCCGCACTCCATAATTCGGAACTTTAGGTTCTTCGTGCATTGCTCTTCCTATTCCATGTCCGGTAAGTTCTCGAACAACGCCATAGCCATTACTTTCACAGTAGGTTTGAATAGCATGTCCAATGTCTCCTAAATGATTTCCGGCCAGTGCACTATCAATACCCAAGTATAAAGCCTGCTCAGTAACTGTCAAAAGCTTTTTAACTTCATCAGCAACTTCTCCGACACAGAACGTGTAACAACTATCTCCATTATAACCATTAAGAAGAGTTCCACAATCAATAGAAATAATATCACCCTCCTTTAAAATAGTTTTCTTATCAGGTACACCGTGCACAACTACTTCATTAACAGATGTGCAAATGCTTGCCGGAAAAGGGGAACCAAATGGATTTGGGTAATCCTTAAAAGTTGGAATTGCACCATGATCGCGTATAAACTCATCGGCAACTTTATCCAACTGAAAGGTCGTTACACCGGGCTTTATATACTTTGCTAACTCACCAAGGGTTGAACCAACTAATTGGTTCGCCTTACGCATTAACTCAATTTCATCTTCTGTTTTAAGAAAGACTTTCATTGATAAGAGGTTAAGGCCTTAATATGCCGAAACCGAAGTAGTACTTCGTGTATGTCCGGAATTAAGCAACCCATCATAATGCCGCATCATTAAATAGCTTTCGATCTGTTGCAGAGTATCAATAACCACTCCTACAAGAATTAAAAGAGATGTACCGCCAAAGAATTGAGAAAATCCTTGTTGCACATTCAATAATCCAGCAAGAGCAGGCATGACAGCAATGAATGCAATAAATAACGAGCCAGGAAAAGTAAGACGGGACATTATCCCATCAATATATTCTGCCGTATCCTTACCAGGCTTGATACCCGGTATGAAACCATTGTTACGTTTCATATCCTCGGCCATTTGAGTAGGATTAAGAGTTATCGCTGTATAAAAATAGGTAAATGCAATAATCAGAACCACATAGATAATATTATACAGCAGACTGCGGTTGTCCATCAAAGACTGCACGACATAGCTTGCATTCTCAGACTGATATCTCACAATTGCCAAAGGAATGAACATTAGAGCTTGCGCAAAGATGATAGGCATAACATTGGCAGCAAACAGTTTTAGAGGTACATACTGGCGTGCACCACCATATTGTTTATTACCAACAAGGCGTTTCGCATACTGAACCGGAACCTTACGTGTGCCTTGCACCAAAAGGATTGCAGCACAAACGATGGCATAGAGAACGAGTATCTCGACGATGAACATAACAAGACCACCACCCGTAATAGCAGTAAAACGGGAACCTATTTCTTGAATAAAAGCTTGTGGAAAACGTGCTATAATACCTATCATAATGATCAATGAAACACCATTTCCAACGCCTTTATCTGTAATACGCTCGCCTAGCCAAAGCACAAACATACTTCCGGCTGCAAGAATAACCGTAGCCGGAACCATAAATACCGACCAAGAAATACCTGAAGCCAAAGCTCCTTCTGTCTGCATTTTCAAGTAAGTGAGATATGACGGTGCCTGAAACAAGAGAATAACCACTGTCAAGGCCCGAGTATACCAGTTTATCTTTTTCCGACCACTCTCACCTTCACGCTGCATCTTTTGGAAATAAGGTACAGCAACAGCTAAAAGCTGCATAACAATAGAGGCTGAGATATAGGGCATAATTCCCAACGCAAAAATAGATGCATTAGAAAAGGCACCACCGGAAAACATATCCAAAAGCGACATCAAGCCACCAGAGGTCTGTTCCTGTAGTTTTTCCAACAGACTTGGATTGATACCCGGAAGTACCACAAATGATCCAAAACGATAGATTGCTACAAATAGTATGGTGATGAGGAGCCGCTGTCGCAGGTCCTCAATCCGCCAACAATTCTTCAGTGTCTCGATAAACTTTTTCATTTACTTAGATTATTGTTGTGTTACCACCAACTGCCTTGATTGCCTCTTCAGCAGTTTTAGAGAATGCATTAGCTTCTACTGTTAGAGCCGTCTTCACCTCACCATTGCCAAGAACTTTTACAAGTACATTCTTCTTAATGAGTCCAGCTTCCTTTAGCTCTGCTAAGCCAATTTTACTCAACCCTTTCTCATCAGCCAAGGCCTGAAGAACAGAAAGGTTCACAGGGAAATATTCTTTATGATTGATATTCTTAAAACCTGCTTTAGGCACACGACGCTGCAAAGGCATCTGTCCACCTTCAAATCCAATCTTCCTCTTATAACCGGAGCGAGCTTTTGCACCTTTGTGTCCACGAGTAGAAGTACCACCCAATCCGGAACCCGGACCGCGTCCGATACGACGACGTGCATGTGTTGAACCTTCAGCCGGTTTCAAATTATTTAATTTCATAATTGTCTTAAGTTACACAAGATTAATTATTCAACAATGTTTACCAGATGGTGAACTTTTTTTATCATACCACGGATGCTAGGAGTATCTTCCACCTCAACAACCTGAGAAATTTTACGAAGCCCTAAAGACTGAAGTGTTCTCTTCTGGTTAACGGGATACCCGATTTTACTCTTAATCTGTTTGATTTTTATTGTTGCCATGTGATTTTATACTTTATCCGTTAAATACTTTATCCATACTGATACCACGCACAGCTGCAATGGTATAAGCGTCACGCATCTGACTCAAAGCTTCAATTGTTGCTTTTACCAAGTTATGGGGGTTAGAAGAGCCTTTAGATTTTGCAATCACATCAGTGATGCCACAACTCTCAAGAACTGCACGCATAGCACCTCCAGCCTTCAAACCTGTACCAGCTGCAGCAGGCTTAATCAAAACCTTTGCTCCTCCAAAAGATACTTCCATCTCATGAGGCACAGTACCTTTAAGTACAGGAACCTTAACCAAATTCTTTTTAGCAGACTCCATTCCCTTAGCGATAGCAGCAGTAACCTCTCCAGCTTTACCTAAGCCATAACCGATAACACCATTACCATCACCAACAACGACAATCGCAGCGAATGTAAAGGTGCGACCACCTTTTGTTACTTTTGTAACGCGGTTAATTGCAACCAACCGATCTTTCAGTTCAGCGTCACTATTTACTCTTACTCTATTCATTGCCATAATCGTTTAAAAATTAAGTCCACCTTTACGAGCAGCATCAGCTAACTCTTTCACACGACCGTGATAAAGATATCCATTACGGTCAAAAACAACAGCTGTAATGCCAACAGCCTGTGCTTTTTGGGCAACAAGCTCGCCAACTTTTTGTGCCTGTTCTTTCTTAGGCATAGTTTCCAAACCTAATGAAGATGCAGAAGCCAATGTTTGCCCAGTCAAATCGTTTATGATCTGTACATAGATCTGTTTATTAGAACGAAAGACACTCATACGAGGACGTTCTGCTGTACCATTAACGCTCTTGCGAATTCTATATTTAATTTTAATCCGTCTTTCTACTTTTTTAGTTGTCATAATTGTCAAATTTTAAAGTTACTTGGCTGCAGCAGTCTTACCAGACTTTCTACGAATAACCTCACCTTGGAACAAAACACCTTTTCCTTTATAAGGTTCAGGCTTGCGGAAAGAACGAATTTTAGCGCAAATGAGACCAAGCAACTGCTTGTCACAAGACTCCAAAATCAGAAGTGGGTTTTGATTTCTTTCAGACTTTGTTTCTACCTTTACTTCACTGGGTAGCTGGATAAAGATAGGGTGTGTATAACCTAAAGAAAACTCTATTAGATTTCCTTGATTAGAAACACGGTAGCCAACACCAACTAATTCCAAAACTTTCTTGTAACCTTCACTTACACCCACAACCATATTGTTCACTAACGAACGATATAATCCATGGAAAGCTTGCTTTTGCTTGATGTTAACAGGACTTTTCTCATCTACTTCAAAAAGGATATGACCATTTTCAATACTTACTTTGATTGAAGAATCCACTTTTTGAGACATTTCTCCCTTTGGGCCTTTTACTGTAATAAGACCATTATCTTGAGAAACAGTAACCCCAGATGGAATGACAATTGGTAATTTTCCTATTCTAGACATATTCAATCCTCCAATTAATAAATATAACAAAGAACCTCACCACCAATTCTCAAATCAGTAGCTTCTTTGTTTGTCATTACACCTTTAGATGTAGATATAATTGCAATACCTAATCCGTTAATTACTCTCGGCATGTCTTTATAACCGGTATACCGACGTAAACCCGGCGTAGAAACACGTTTCAAACTTGTGATGGCATTTGCCTTTGTCACAGGATCATACTTCAAAGCAACTTTGATTGATCCCTGAGGTCCTTCTTCAATGAACTTATAATTCAAGATATACCCCTTTTCAAAGAGAATTTTCGTTATCTCTTTCTTTAAGTTAGACGCAGGAATATCAACAACACGGTGATGAGCCATGATTGCATTTCTGAGTCTTGTCAGATAATCTGCTATTGGATCTGTCATAAATAAAATGTTTAATTGATCGGGAAAGCCCCGACAATATTAAATAAATTCTGTTTTTACGATATAGAAAGCTTACCAGCTCGCTTTTTTTACACCAGGTATTAAACCTGCAGATGCCATCTCACGAAACTGAATACGAGACAATCCAAACTGTCTGATATATCCCTTAGGGCGTCCTGTAATCTTACAACGATTGTGAAGACGTATGGGATTGGCATTCTTTGGAATGGCTTGGAGTTTACGAGCGGCCTCATAGGCCTCAGTATAATCCTCTGAAGTAGCTACAATCTTCTTTAAAGCAGCACGTTTTTCAGCATACCGAGCAACAAGTTTTGCACGTTTTACCTCACGGGCTTTCATTGATTCTTTTGCCATATTGCTTAATCGTTTTTAGCGTTTTTAAAAGGAAGGCCGAAAGCTTTCAACAGTGCATAACCTTCCTCATCAGTCTGCGCTGTTGTAACAAATGTAATATTCATACCCTGAATACGATCTATCGAATCAAGATTTATCTCAGGAAAGATAATCTGTTCAGCAATACCCAAAGTATAATTACCACGACCATCAAACTTTGTTTCAAGTCCTTTAAAGTCACGAATACGCGGAAGAGCTACTCGGATAAGCTTTTCTAAGAACTCATACATACGTTCACGACGCAATGTAACCATTACACCAATAGGCATTTTTTTACGAAGTTTGAAGTTGGCAATATCCTTCTTAGAATATGTTGCAACCGCTTTCTGACCGGTGATAGACGATATTTCATTAATAGCTACATCAATAATCTTTTTATCTTGAGTAGCATCACCCAATCCTTGATTGATAACGATCTTCTTCAAAACAGGAACCTGCATGGCAGAAGAATAACCGAATTGCTTTTGCAATGCCGGCGTAATCGTCTCAGCATATACTTTTTTTAATTGTGCAGTATTCATTACTTTATCACCTCCCCAGATTTCTTAGCGACGCGGATTTTCTTTCCATCATCGGTTTTCTTAATTGCAATACGAGTAGCCTTGCCGCTCTTAGGATCAATTAGGCTCAAATTAGAGATATGAATAGGAGCCTCTTGCTTAATGATTCCACCTTGCGGATACTTTGCAGAGGGTTTCGTACTCTTGGATACCAAATTGATACCCTCAACAAGTGCACGTTTCTTTTCAACTAAGACCTTGAGCACTTTACCTTTCTGCCCTTTATCTTCTCCGGCCAAAACGATAACCTCGTCACCTTTCTTTATATGTAACTTACTCATTACTTCTTATTTATTAATTTAAAGAACTTCAGGTGCCAAAGAAACCACCTTCATGTTTACAGCACGAAGCTCACGAGCTACCGGACCAAAGATACGGCTACCGCGGATTTCACCGGCATTATTTAATAATACACATGCGTTATCATCAAAACGGATATAGGAACCGTCTGCTCTACGAATTTCTTTTTTTGTGCGAACAATCAAAGCCTTTGATACTGCACCTTTTTTCAAATCACTTGAAGGAATAACGTTCTTGACAGCTACGACAATCACGTCACCCACACTTGCATAACGGCGGCGGGTACCTCCCAATACACGGATACAAAGTGCCTCACGTGCGCCACTATTATCACATACTGTAAGTCTAGATTCTGCTTGTATCATAATTACTTAGCTTTTTCTACTATTTCTACTAATCGCCATCTCTTTGTTCTACTCAAAGGACGGGTTTCCATAATGAGGACAGTATCACCGATATTTGCCTCATTCTTTTCATCGTGGACATGGTACTTCTTTGTCTTTTGAACAAACTTACCATAGATAGGATGTTTCTCTTTGAACTTAGCTGCAATAACAATGGTTTTATCCATCTTGTTGCTGACAACAACACCCTGTCTTACTTTTCTTAAATTTCTTGTTTCCATCTGGACCATTATTATTTATTCAGTTCTCTCTGACGAAGTTCAGTCTTCATACGTGCAATATCACGACGAGCTATCTTAATCTGTGACGGATTCTCAAGAGGAGTAATGTTATGGTTAAGCTTTAATTGATTATAAGCTGCCACAGCATTCTCTAACTTCTCAGCCAAACTTTTGGTCTCGAGTTCTTTTACTTCTTTCATCTTCATAGCTTAAGCATTTTTATCGTAATCACGTCTAACAACAAACTTTGTCTTAACTGGCAGTTTCTGGGCAGCAAGGCGAAGAGCCTCTTTTGCTATATCGAAACTAACACCTTCTACTTCAAAGAGGATGCGGCCGGGTGTTACCGGAGCAACCCAACCGGCGGGATCACCTTTACCCTTACCCATGCGGACATCAGCAGGTTTACGGGTGATAGGTTTATCCGGGAAAATACGTATCCATACTTGCCCCTCACGTTGCATATAACGATTAACTGCAACACGGGCAGCCTCAATCTGACGGCTATCTATCCATTTAGCCTCAAGCGTTTTAATACCAAATGAACCAAAGGCCAATTGGGTACCTCTACCGGCATTGCCTTTATTACCACGTCCATCTTGAGGTCTTCTATATCTTACTCTTTTGGGCTGTAACATAATAACTTTTTCTTTTAACGGTTATTGTTTCTCTTACGATTGCCGACACGACCTGAGCGCCCACCATTGTTACCAGAACGGCCACTGCTCTGCTTATCCTGAGTAAAATTAGGTGTCAAGTCACGTTCTCCATAAACTTCACCACGGCAAATCCATACCTTAATACCCAATAAACCAACTTTGGTTAATGCTTCAGCCTGACAGTAATCGATGTCTGCACGGAATGTATGAAGCGGAGTACGTCCTTCCTTATACATTTCTTTACGAGCCATCTCGGCTCCGTTCAGACGACCTGCGATTTGAATTTTGATACCCTCAGCTCCTGCGCGCATTGTATTTTGAATAGCCATCTTGATAGCACGACGGTAAGCAATCTTACCTTCTATCTGGCGAGCGATGTTATTTCCTACAACGGTTGCGTCAAGATCAGGTTTCTTCACCTCAAAGATATTGATCTGAATATCTTTGTTATAGAGTTTTTTCAACTCTTCTTTCAATTTATCGACATCTTGTCCACCTTTACCAATGACAATACCCGGACGGGCCGTACAGATGGTAATCGTAACGAGTTTCAGTGTACGTTCGATAACAATGCGCGATACATTAGCCTTAGCCAATCGCTCATTAAGATACTTGCGTATCTTCTGATCCTCCACGAGGTTGTCACCAAAGCTCTTTCCCCCGAACCAATTTGAGTCCCAACCACGGATAATACCAAGACGGTTGCTTATCGGATTAACTTTCTGTCCCATTCTTAATTATTTTTCGTCATTAGTTTTGGCATCAACAAATAATGTAACGTGATTAGAACGCTTACGGATACGATATCCACGACCTTGCGGTGCAGGTCTCATTCGTTTCATTGTTACACCCTCATCTACGAATATCTTACTTATATACAATTCGCCTTCATCGGCCTTACGACCATTTTTTGTCTCCCAATTGGCAATTGCCGAACGCAGTAATTTCTCAACGTCAACAGCAGCCTGTTTCTTGGAAAATCTCAAAACGCCAAGAGCACGATTAACTTCTAATCCACGAACCATATCTACAACATAGCGCATTTTACGTGGAGAAGAAGGTACGCCTCTAAGCTTTGCGAAGTATAAACTCTTAAGGGCCTCTTTTCTTTTTTCAGCCGATATATGTTTTCTTGCTCCCATTATTTATTACTCATTTTAAATGGTTTTCCCTTTATTTCCTATTACCGGAATGGCCGCCAAACCTACGTGTAGGCGAAAACTCACCTAACTTATGACCAACCATATTCTCAGTAATGTAAACAGGGATAAATTTGTTTCCGTTATGAACTGCAACAGTATGTCCCACAAAATCAGGGGAAATCATTGAAGCTCTAGCCCATGTCTTAACGACACTCTTCTTACCACTCTCATTCATGGCGAGAATTTTTTTCTCGAGTGATACGTTGATATATGGACCTTTTTTTAATGAACGACTCATAACTTATTCTTTAATTATTTATTTAGCTCTTTCAATAATATACTTATTAGACTGCTTCTTAGGTGCGCGAGTCTTGAGTCCCTTAGCATACAAGCCCTTACGTGAACGCGGATGACCACCACTCTGGCGACCTTCACCACCTCCCATCGGGTGATCTACAGGGTTCATAACAACACCACGGTTATGCGGGCGTCGACCCAACCAGCGAGAACGTCCGGCCTTACCAGATTGTTCCAAAGCGTGATCAGAATTACCCACACTACCAACAGTAGCCTTACAAGCAGAAAGAATCTTACGAGTCTCTCCGGAAGGAAGCTTAATAACACAATAACTGCCCTCACGAGAAGTCAACTGAGCAAAGTTACCTGCCGAACGAACGAGAAGCGCACCCTGTCCCGGACGCAATTCAATGTTATGAATTACCGTACCCACAGGAATGTTGGCCAGAGGGATAGCGTTTCCAACTTCAGGAGCAGCTTCCGCTCCCGACAAAAGGGTTGCACCCACCTCAAGTCCGTTAGGAGCAATAATGTAACGTTTTTCACCATCAGCATAATATAACAACGCGATACGAGCCGAACGGTTCGGATCATATTCGATTGTCTTTACTACAGCTGGAACACCATCTTTCTCACGTTTAAAATCGATTAGACGATATCTTCTCTTATGACCACCACCCATATAGCGGACAGTCATTTTACCGGTGTTATTTCGACCACCAGTTGAGCGTTTACCGTAAACGAGAGACTTCTCTGGCACGGATGCAGTAATATCCTCGAACGTGCCAATAACTTTGTGTCTTTGTCCCGGAGTTACCGGTTTTAATTTACGTACTGCCATTTCTTATTTTAAATATTGCTGTAAAAATCGATTGTATCGCCGGCTTTTAATGTGACGATAGCTTTCTTGAATGCATTCTTCTGTCCTCTTATCAGCCCGGCTTTTGTATAACGGCTTGAGCGTTTACCTGCGTAACGCATAGTATTTACATTCAACACCGTAACGTTATACAAGTTTTCAACTTCACTCTTAATCTGAAGCTTGTTTGCATCCGGACGAACAATAAACCCATAACGAGCCTCTGCGGCCTTGGTTCTCACTTCGCCCTTTACTTTATAGCTTCGTTCAACAGAAGACTTATCTGTAATTTTAGTCATCTTCTCAGTGACCAATGGTTTTATAATAAATGCCATATCAAAATGTCTCCTTATTTATTTAAGATTCCGTCGATTGCCTCCAACGATTTTTCCGTAATAACAAGTACATCCGCATTCAAAACTTTATAAGCATTGAGTGCCGATGCTGTCATAACTTCAGAACGTTGCAAGTTACGAGCCGACAAATATACGTTTTTATTTACACTTGGCAAAAGAAGCAAAGTCTTCTTATTATCCGCATTAAGACTTTTAACAATATTTACGAAATCTTTTGTCTTAGGAGCAGCCAAATCGAAGTCTTCAACCACAATAATGGCGTTATCTTGTGCTTTATAAGACAATGCAGACTTACGAGCAAGAAGCTTTACTTTTTTATTTAACTTAAAACCATAATCGCGAGGCTTCGGACCAAATACGCGAGCACCACCTACAAGCACAGGAGAATTGATATCACCACGACGTGCACCGCCGCCGCCTTTTTGGCGTCCAAGCTTACGAGTAGATCCACTCATCTCACTTCTTTCCTTAGATTTAGCGGTACCTTGGCGCTGATTGGCCAAATACTGCTTAACATCCAAATAAAGAACATGATCGTTAGGCTCTATTCCGAAGATAGATTCGTTTAACGTAACCTTTCTCCCGGTCTCCTGACCATTGATATTTAATACGCTAACTTCCATTATTTCTTAATTAAAAGGGTTGAACCATTACATCCGGCTACACTACCTTTCACAAGGATGAGGTTATGTTCCGGAATAACCTTTAACACTTTAAGGTTTTGAGTTGTCACTCTATCGCCTCCCATTTGGCCACCCATGCGCATTCCTTTAAATACCTTTGCGGGGTAAGAACAAGCACCGATAGAACCTGGTTTACGAGCGCGGTCATCCTGTCCGTGAGTAGTTTGTCCTACGCCACCAAAACCGTGACGCTTAACAACTCCTTGAAAACCCTTACCTTTAGAGGTTCCAACCACATCAACAAACTCTGTATTCTCAAAAAGATTCACAGTGATTGTATCACCGAGGTTATACTCTCATCAAATTTGAACTCGGCCAAGTGCTTCTTTGGTGTTGTACCGGCTTTCTTGAAGATACCTGCCATCGGCTTTGTGGTTCTGCTTTCCTTAGCTTCACCAAAAGCAATCTGAACAGCTTCATAGCCATCTTTCTCAACGGTTTTAACCTGAGTTACAACACAAGGACCAGCTTCGATAACAGTGCACGGTACATTCTTACCGTCGGCACTGAAAACGGATGTCATTCCGATTTTTTTTCCAATTAATCCTGGCATTTCAATAATATATTAATAATTTATACTGTACTTGTTTTAAAGCGAGCAAAAACTACACTTTGATTTCAACCTCAACACCGCTGGGCAACTCTAATTTCATCAGAGCATCTACGGTTTTAGCCGTTGAACTATAGATATCAATCAAGCGCTTAAAGTTCTGCAATTGGAATTGCTCGCGCGCCTTTTTGTTAACGAACGTACTACGGTTAACCGTATAAATACGTTTGTGCGTAGGCAAAGGGATAGGACCGCTCACAATAGCACCTGTTGCTTTTACTGCCTTTACAATCTTCTCAGCTGACTTATCCACCAACTTGTGGTCGTAACTTTTCAGCTTAATTCTAATTTTCTGACTCATATTAATAATGTATTTTTAAATAATGTGAACATAGAAGAGTGGAAACACCGCTTAAGAGTCATTCGCTAAGCGACGCCCCTCTCTTCGAATACTTTTATACTAAGTCGGTACGACCTTTTACTTCTTCAAGCACTGCCTTAGCGATAGAGCTCGATAAAGGTGCATGATGGTCGTATTCCATCGAACTTGTTGCACGTCCAGAGGTAATAGTACGCAACGCTGTTACATAACCGAACATCTCTGCCAAAGGCACTTGAGCCTTTACGATACGTGCTCCGCTACGTGCTTCGTCCATACCTTCTACCTGACCACGACGCTTATTCAAGTCGCCGATAACGTCACCCATATTTTCTTCAGGCGTAACAACCTCTACTTTCATAATGGGTTCCATCAAAACAGGACCTGCTTTAGGACAAGCGTTCTTGTAAGCGTTAATGGCAGCCAACTCGAACGACAACTGGTCTGAGTCTACCGGGTGGAAAGAACCATCGGTAAGAGTCACTTTCAGGTTTTCCATAGGATAGCCACCCAGCACGCCATTCTTCATTGCGTTCTCAAAGCCTTTCTGTACAGAGGGGATAAATTCCTTAGGTACATTACCACCCTTCACCTCATTAATGAACTGGAAGTTACCTTCTTTGTAATCCTCATCTTTCGGACCCACGGTAACAATAATATCGGCAAACTTACCACGACCACCACTCTGCTTCTTGTAAACTTCGCGCAGCGTAACATCTTTGGTAATAGCTTCTTTGTAATTAACCTGAGGCTTACCCTGATTACATTCCACTTTGAACTCGCGCTTCAAACGATCGATGATGATATCGAGGTGCAACTCACCCATACCCGAAATGATTGTCTGACCACTTTGCTCGTCAGTGCGAACCGTAAACGTAGGATCTTCTTCTGCCAATTTTGCCAAACCGTTATCCAATTTAGCAACATCAGCCTGGCTCTTAGGTTCTACTGCGATAGAAATCACCGTATCAGGGAAGGTCATCGACTCAAGAACGATAGGTGCATTTTCATCGCAAAGCGTATCACCTGTGCGAATATCTTTAAATCCTACACCAGCTCCAATATCACCGGCATCAATGCTTTCCATCGGAATTTCTTTATTAGAATTCATCTGGAACAAACGACTGATGCGTTCTTTCTTACCCGAACGTGAGTTGTAAACATAAGAACCGGCCACTACTTTACCCGAGTAAACACGGAAGAACACCAAACGACCCATAAACGGATCAGTAGCAATCTTAAATGCAAGTGCAGAAGTCGGCTCATCTTCAGACGGCTTACGCTCTTCTTCCTGTTCAGTATTGGGATTAGTACCAACGATGGCAACTGTATCCAAAGGAGAGGGAAGGAAAGCACAAACATAATCGAGCAAAGACTGAACGCCTTTATTCTTATAAGAAGAACCCAATACCATAGGTGTTAGTTCCATTGCGATGGTAGCCTTACGGATGGCAGCAATCAGCTCCTCTTCTGTAGGTTCAACACCCTCGAGATATTTTTCCATCAGCGCATCATCAAAGTTGGCTGCATTTTCCACCATCTTATCATGCCATTCTTTGGCCTCATCAACCAGGTCAGCAGGAATCTCTTCAACGCTGTACTCTGCGCCCATAGTCTCATCATGCCATAAGATAGCCTTCATTTTAATCAGGTCTACAACACCTTTGAAGTTTTCTTCTGCACCGATAGGAATTTGTACAGGACAAGGGTTAGCGCCCAAAATGTCCCTCATTTGTTGTACCGTTTCGAAGAAATTAGCACCCGAACGGTCCATTTTATTTACATAACCGATACGAGGAACATTGTATTTGTCAGCCTGACGCCATACCGTTTCCGACTGCGGTTGAACACCATCGGCAGCCGAATAGGTAGCTACTGCACCATCAAGAACACGCAACGAGCGCTCTACTTCAGCAGTAAAGTCAACGTGTCCCGGAGTATCAATCAAGTTAATCTTAAATGATTTATCTTGGTAGTTCCAGTTACAGGTTGTAGCTGCAGAGGTAATTGTGATACCACGCTCTTGTTCCTGTGCCATCCAGTCCATTGTTGCTGCACCGTCATGCACCTCACCAATCTTGTGAGTTTTACCTGTATAGAACAATATACGCTCAGAAGTAGTTGTCTTACCGGCATCAATATGAGCCATGATACCGATATTACGAGTCAAATGTAAATCGCGATTTGCCATTGTCTTTATACCTATTTATATATATTAGAATCTAAAATGAGCAAACGCGCGGTTAGCCTCGGCCATACGGTGCATATCTTCCTTACGTTTGTAAGCACCACCCTGATTGTTGTAAGCATCCATAATCTCTGCGGCAAGTTTATCTGCCATGCTCTTACCACCACGTTTACGGGCATAAGAAATCATATTCTTCATAGAGATACTCTCCTTGCGATCGGGGCGAATTTCAGTAGGAACCTGGAATGTTGCACCACCGATACGACGGCTTTTTACCTCTACCTGCGGGGTAATGTTGTCAAGAGCAGTCTTCCAAATTTCAAGAGGAGACTTTTCTTCTTTCTCCATCTTTACTTTCACAGCGTCGAGCGCATTGTAGAAAATTTCGTATGATGCGTTCTTTTTTCCATCATACATCAAATGATTTACAAACTTAGAGACCTTTTGGTCGTTAAATACGGGATCGGGTAAGATCACACGTTTCTTTGGTTTTGCTTTTCTCATTTTATTTGAAAAATAAATTCTGCATGGGGTTGTCACCGTTCTTCAACTTCCGCACCCGGATGTTTACTCAACCTGTAATTAACAATTCTCCAGCAAAACGGGTTATAATAATGTGGTATTTTAAGTCGCCACCCGACATTAAATTTCTTTTATCAGCTTTTTAAAGGATGAGTTCCGGCAAATTTTCTCGCCACAGTTCCGAAGAAATTGCTAATGCAAGCCTTACCAACTCAAGCACTCACCGCCTTAAAACCCTAACCGCTCAATTACTTCTTAGCCTCTTTAGGACGCTTAGCACCGTATTTTGAACGGCGTTGTGTACGGTTAGCCACACCTGCAGTATCCAATGTTCCGCGAACAACGTGATAACGCACACCGGGCAAATCTTTTACACGACCACCACGAACAAGCACAATACTGTGTTCTTGCAAGTTGTGACCTTCACCGGGGATATAAGAGTTAACCTCCTTTTGGTTGGTCAAACGCACACGGGCAACCTTACGCATTGCCGAATTAGGCTTCTTAGGAGTAGTTGTATAAACACGAACACAAACGCCACGACGTTGAGGACACGAGTCCAAAGCGGGCGATTTGCTCTTGTCTACGAGCTCCTTTCTGCCTTTCCTTACCAATTGTGAAATTGTAGGCATAATCTTTACTTTTTAAATTTATATATTATTTTTATTCTAATCAAACTGATATAAAGCGGTCATAAAAAGCCGTTTCGGGGTGCAAAGGTACAAACAATTATTCTATCTACCTAATATATAGGTGAATCAAATTTAGAGAGAAATATTTATTTAACTAAATATAACATTTGTTATTTTAGTTTACCATGTACCAATAGCTGCTTACCCCCGTATGTCCTACTTTTCTTTGCCACCGCTAACCGCATCAAACGCGGTTTTTACAACACAATTATAAGGTTTTTATCACTATCATACCGCTCCCACATTTACACCTTATTATATATATAAAGGGGATGAAAGAAAGGTAAAAACTACCCCATCTACGCGTCTTTTCTTTTCAAAATGGATAGAAGGAGAGGGCATTTAAAAGAGAGAAAGCGGTGAGTTTTCCTTGGCTTTTTTCTTCGGCATCACGTTGATATGATAAACCAGATGAAGCATCAGATAATGCGGAATGGTGTTATAGCTTACTTCCGTGCGTCCCTGTCCGTTGACATTGTACGTAACATTTGACAGTTGGTGAAACAAATCGTAAGCATCCAGACGAGCCGTGAAGCGTTCTTTGCCGAAAGATTTGCTTAAAGTGGCGTTGCAAACCAAGTTGTCGGTATCCATCAAACGGTTACCATAGCCGCGTCGGCTAAGCATCGACAAGTCGGCATTGAGGTTAATACCCAACGGAAACGTATAGTTCACCGTCGTTCCGTAGGTATAATCACAAGCATTGATGGTGTTAAAGTTGCGCAGTATGCTGTTAGCATTGCGCCAGGTAAATGTGCCTTGCAGGTTAATGCGCAACTTATCGCGCTGATACTGCAGCTTTAATTTTTCGTTCAAAACATGGTTGTTCACCTTGCTTTTGGTACTCTCCGCGCTGCCTGCTACCGCCGTAAGGTCTACATTGCGCACGTAGTTATAGCGCATGGAGGTTTCCCACGACCAGTATTTGGCCTTGTCTATAACCCTGCCAAAGCCCCATTCGCCTTGCAAGCTATAGTTTCCTTCTACGTTTTCGGGGCGAAAAGTGTAGCCGCCTGTTTGTGCATTATACACAAAGCCGTTGGCAATGGCATGCTCGGTAAGGGTACCTGAAATATCGAAAAAGAGGTTTTGCTGGCGTTGAGGTTGCTTTATTCCGAAATGCATGCTAAATTTATTGTTGATTGTATTTTGCAAATTAGGATTGCCCAACTGTACTGCCAATGGGTTCACATCGTCTTTCAGGTTTATCATCTGCACCAAGTCGGGGGTCGCAATCGTACGTTGCATATCCAAACTATAGTAGTATTTGCCCCCATGGGTTGACATACTCAAAAAAATAAGAGGCTGAAACAGCCGACTTTTCCGAACGATACACGTATCCATCAGGTTGCGTTGATAATGCATACGGTCGGTTTTAAAAGAAAAGGGAAATGATACTGAGAACTGAACAGTTCTTCCTTTCTCATCTTTATTATAATAGATGGTAGGTCCTATCCCGTGTCGTTTC
>NZ_BAKN01000036.1 GCF_000614205.1 Hoylesella saccharolytica JCM 17484 | reverse complement strand
CAGAGATTCTGACGGGGTGTCGGAAACTCCCGAAATGATTTCAGAGATTCTGACGGAGGTGTCGGGAACTCCCGAAATGGTTTCAGAAATTCTGACGGGGTGTCGAGAACTCCCGAAATGGTTTCAGAGATTCTGACGGGGTGTCGGGAACTCCCGAAATGGTTTCAGAGATTCTGACGAGATGGCGGGAACTCCCGAAATAATTTCAGAGTTTATGACTGGTAAAATCGTATTTATCAGCTCGACAAAATCGAATAAATGAAAATAATTGTTTCCAACAAGAAGCAAGCTCAAATGGAATAATCTTCCATAACGAGATGCTTACATTAAATGTGCGGAATGCTTTTCGAGCCATGTAAATGCGGGATATAATGGTAAAAAGTAAAGATGCGCCAGCTGCTGCACATATCCACCATTGTTCGGTAAGAATACCAAACACCATAAAGAGAGCTATTAGCAAATAATTGAAATACAGCATCAGGTTATCCCAATTATAAAGTGTGCACAGCCGTCTACCATTTTGCAGATATTTTCTGGTTTCCCAATAAAAGATGTGCTCATTATACCACGCTTTTGGATAGGGTGCATCCATCTCCAGCCAAGCTTTTTCGGCCAATGCCAGTGTGCATTTTCCTTGTTCACCATATTTGTTAACCAGGAAATCGTATTCGCCATAAAGTAAATGAAGGTTACCACTAAAGCCCCCTCTTTCCATAAAGTCGCTTTTGCGAAGAGCAATGGCAGGCCCCATGCTTCGATAGGGAAGCCGATGTAGCGTTTCGCTGATTTCATAATAAGAAAGGCTTATCTGCTCAAACTTATACGAATCTTTTGCATAATTGACATAGTGAACACAGCCTTGAACAAGACGGGCGTCTGGAGTAAGACTGGTAGAAAAATCGCGTAACCATGCATCGGATGACGGTCGACACGAAGGTTCGATTAATATCACCCAATCGGTATCTGCAGCCTTAATTCCAATAGTGGTCGTCAACTTCTTACGGCTCATATACCGCGACGACAAAGGTACAAAAGTGCAATATAGTCGCTTGTTATCGGCATATTTGACAGAAAGTGATTTTACGTAAGTGTTTCCCTCGTCTGCAACCAATATAAGTCGATAATTGGCAGGATAATCCTGATTGAGAAAGCAGTCCAACTTGCTGTCAAAGTTATTCACCTCGTCTTGTATCGGAATAACTATAGAAACGGGTGGAAACGTTGTTTGCGCTGCCTGTTCATCCCCAACACCGGCTGAACGAACAAGATATTTGATACCTTGCCCACGAAAAAATGGGTTACAGAAAAAACTCACTATCGCGATGATAAAAAGAATGACACAAAAAAGTATCGTTGAATAATCTATGAAGAGCATATAGTAATATTTTATAGATGAAAATCGTTACTGAAATAACTCGTAGGCAGCCGTCGGCAGTTATATTGCGAAGCCATCACCTCACCATACGCGCCAGCAGTTCGGAGAGCAATCAAATCACCCCGGTCGCTCCGAAGCACTGACACATCATGGCCAAAGACATCGCTAGATTCACAAATGGGTCCCACCACATCATATACTTCAGTAGTATCATAGGGCGAAGAAAGGTTTTCTATTTGATGATGTGCGCCATAAAGGGCCGGTCGAAGCAACTCGGTCATACCAGCATCCAATATCATAAACTTCCTTTCTATACCTTTCTTTATATAGAGCACACGCGCTATTAATGAACCACATTGGGCTGTAAGAGAACGCCCCAATTCGAAATGGACTTTCTGCCCCTCTCTTAAAATAAGATTTTCTGAATAGGTTTCAAAATAAGATTTGAAGTCGGGGATATCATTTTCTTGCGGATGCTCATAGTTAATACCTAAACCTCCACCGACATTGATATTCTCAGTAACAATTCCAAGTGCTTCCAGGTGAGTTTGAAGATCATTAATTTTAAAACATAATGCCTTAAAAGCATCCATATCCAGAATTTGCGAACCAATATGGAAATGCAATCCCAAATATTTAATGTGAGGTAAAGCTAAAGCTTTTTGCACAATGCTTTGCGTATTTTCTAAAGTTATTCCGAACTTATTTTCGGCCAATCCTGTTGTGATATGGGCATGTGTATGCGCATCCACATTCGGATTTATTCTAAAGCATACCTGCGCAATTCTTCCTTGTTTTTTAGCCAATGTATTAATAACCTCCAATTCTTGAAAGCTTTCGACATTGAAACAAAAGATGTTATTCGATAGCCCGAAGTTAATTTCCTTGTCACTTTTTCCTACGCCAGCATAGACAATAGAGGATGCATCAAATCCCATTTTCAAAGCAACCTCTATCTCTCCTCCACTCACACAATCGGCCCCAAAGCTGCATCTCTGATTATTTGCAGTATTCTGGGGTTAGCATTTGCCTTTATGGCATAATGCACAGAATAATTATTGTATTTTGATAGTTCGTATTTCAAAATATTGAGTGTGCGGTTTAATACATCGATATCATAATAATAAAACGGTGTATCAATACTTTTGAAACATTCTATTGGGAAATTACCTGCCATAAAATGTCATAAATATGTTAAAAGATATATAGTATACTAATAAGAAGAAATAATAATCTACTTAAACAAGACATTACTCAAATTTTGTAACGCTCGTTGCTTGTCGCTTTCTTTAATTAGAAAGGAAATATTATAATTGGAACCTCCATAGGATATCATCCTCACCGGAATATTTTTCATCGCATCGGTCGCTAATGTCTCGAATCCGACATTATTCCAATCTAAATCTCCGACGACGCACACTATGCACATTCTAGAATCGACCGTTACCGTACCATATTTTTTTAGTTCATTAACAATCTCATCAATATGCGAATCGTTATCAATGCTCATCGAAATACCAACCTCAGAAGTTGCTAGCATGTCAATAGGCGTTTGATAACTTTCAAAAATCTCGAACACCTTTCTCAAAAAACCGGTAGCAAGCAACATTCTACTTGATTTTATTTTAATAGCTGTAATGTTATCCTTTGCTGCTATAGCTTTTATTTTACCCCGTACAAGCACATTATTGATAATCGTTCCTTCGTTTTTGGGCTCAATTGTATTCTTTAAACGAACAGGAATTCCCGCATACTTAGCCGGCTGCACGCAGGTGGGATGCAATATTTTTGCGCCAAAATATGCCAACTCTGCAGCTTCTTCAAAATTTAATTGTCGTACCGCTTCGGTTTTCTCAACTATACGAGGATCATTATTATGCATACCGTCTATATCAGTCCATATCTGTATTTCCTCCGCCAGTATTGCAGCACCTATCAAAGACGCAGTATAATCTGAACCTCCTCGCTGTAGATTATCAATTTCTCCATACGCATTTCGGCAAATAAATCCCTGTGTAATATAGATCTGATATCCTTTGTTCTCTTCAAGTAATTTAGATAATTTTTCTCTTATATAGGCTGTGTCCGGTTCTGAGTTTTTATCAGTATGCATAAACTCCAATGCATTAAGCAATATTGCTTTAATACCCATTTCCCGAAGATAATTTACAACCATATTGGTACTTATTATTTCTCCTTGGGCTATAATATTCTTTTCTTCGAAGCTTGTAAAAAGATCTTTGGTAAACGAGCGAAGATAATTGAACTCCGACATGAGAAATTCGCGAGTTTCCGACTTGTATGTCTCCGTTAAAAAAAGTTCATCAACATGCTGTATATATTTCTTTTCAAGCTGATTAATTACCTCGTTTGCGCCCTCCGGATTCTTCTTATAAAGATAGTCTGCAATCTCAATAAGAGAATTGGTTGTACCAGACATAGCCGATAGAACAACAAACGTTGGCTCACCCGACTTGGTTATCAGAGAGGCTACATTCTTCATCCTTTCTGGCGAACCAACAGAAGTGCCTCCAAATTTCATTACTTTCATGTTCCAAAAGTTTTAACCATCTATTATCATAACCTACATTTGGTTTATGTTTTGTTTTCAGAAGAGTTTGTGTTACTATACTCTTTTGTTACATCTTGTATTTTTTTATCGCTGCATCTGTATACAATTCCCGGAAATTTATTTATTAGCATCAAATTATGAGTAGACATCACAACAGCTGTACCGGTTTTAGTGATACTTTTTAGTAAAGCAACAATATTACTTGCCGTTTCTTCATCTAAATTACCTGTCGGTTCGTCTGCCACAATAATTTTAGGCTCATTTAATATAGCTCTCGCAATAGCCACTCGTTGCTGTTCTCCTCCTGATAGTTCGTATGGCATCTTGTCCTTTTTATCAATCATATTAACATCTGCCAACACTTTATCTATACGCGTTCTTATCTCTCGTTTATCTTTCCATCCTGTAGATTTCAACACAAATAATAGATTACCAAAAACCGTACGATCGTGCAATAGCTGGAAGTCTTGAAAAATAATTCCCATCTCTCGTCTCAAATCCGGTACATCTTTTCTCTTCAAGAGTTTTAAGTCGCGTCCCAGTACTTCAATCTTTTCTGCCTCATCTTTTACAAAGTCGAGTTCACAATAAGTGGTTTTCAAGAGTGAACTCTTACCCGACCCGACCTTGCCAATGAGATAAATAAACTCTCCTTTATCCACATGAAAATCAACTTCCTTAAGAACAAGGTTATTATCTTGATATATATTTACCTTTCTATAATCCACTAACATACAACAGTTATTTTAATGATTAATTATGCTTATGCCATTCAGGGTTGTGTCTTACTTGGAGTTCACGAACAACCTCTTCAAACCGTAACCCCTTCTCGGTTAATAGTACGACAAGATGATAAAGCATGTCGGCAGCCTCATAAAGCAATCTGTCATTAGAACCGTTAACCGCTTCTATCACCATTTCAAGTGCTTCTTCTCCTACCTTCTGTGCTATTCGATTAATACCATCTTTAAATAAACTGGTAGTATAACTTCCCTCGGGCATTTCCAGATGACGCTTTTCAATAAAATCCTCTAGGAAAGTTAAGAACAATAGTGGATTTACATCGTTCTTTTCTCCCCAACAGGTATCAGACCCCCTATGACATATCGGACCGCAGGGCACTGCTTTAATTAATAAGCTATCGTTATCGCAATCATTTTGAATACTCACCATTTCCAAAAAATTACCTGACGTTTCACCCTTTGTCCACAGGCAACCTCTAGATCTGCTGTAAAAAGTAACCTTTTTTGTAGCTATAGTTTTTTCGTAGGCTTCTGAATTCATAAAGCCCAACATCAAAACAGTCTTTGTCCGAGCATCTTGCACAATAGCCGGAACCAAGCCATTCATCTTACTGAAATCTATTTCTATTTGTTCTGTTTTCATATTCTCACTTTTATACCTTCACTTAAAAGGTATGTTTTCAACTCACCAATATTTATTTTGCCAAAATGAAACACACTTGCTGCCAATGCTGCGTCAGCCTTACCCACAAGAAAAGTATCCCGAAAATGTGACATCTCTCCTGCCCCACCACTGGCTATAACAGGAATAGAAAGCATACTAGACAAGTGGGCCAGTGCTTCATTAGCATAACCGGCTTTCATCCCATCGTGACTCATACTTGTAAATAATACTTCTCCGGCACCTCGATCTGTAACTTCTTTCGCCCAATCGTAGAGCTGAAGTTGTGTACGTTCACGTCCCCCTTTTGTATAACAAATCCACCGACTATCTTCAAATTGGGCGTCAATTGCACACACGCAGACTTGCGAACCAAACTTAGAAGCAACCATATCAATAAGCTCAGGCGTTATGATGGCAGCCGAATTAATACTCACTTTATCTGCGCCAGCGTATAGCAATCTTTCTACATCTTCCATTTTGTTAATTCCCCCACCAACGGTAAAAGGAATATTTATTTCTTTGGCTACCCGTGTAACCATTTGGGTAAAGGTTTGTCTACCCTCAATACCTGCCGTGATATCGAGAAAAACTAGTTCATCAGCACCTGAATCACTGTAAAGCCTAGCTAATTCAACAGGATCACCGGCCATACGCAAATTAACGAAATTGGTACCTTTTACAGTCATACCATCTTTTACATCCAAACAAGGTATAATACGTTTAGCCAATGCGCTCATGCCAGCAATTGCTTTAAATCCAAGATACCCTCATAAATAGCCTTTCCGAACACTACTTCAGAAACTCCCATCTGCTCCAGTTTTCGTATATCGGCAATACTTGAAATGCCCCCACTAGCTATGAGCTGAAGTTGGGGAAAGACCTCAAGAATTTCTTTATATAAATCGAAAGCTGGTCCTTCGAGCATTCCATCTTTTGATATATCAGTACACAAAACATGCTTTATTCCCTCATCAATATAAGTCGAGAGAAAGGGGAAAAGCGATATTGCAGAGTTTTCTTGCCATCCATTTATAGCAATTTGGCCGTTACGAACGTCCGCACCTAAAATAATATGTTCTGCACCAAAATGATGCAACCAATCCAAGAAAAGCTCTCGACACCTTACCGCTACGCTGCCTATCGTAACCATCTCAACTCCATTATCAAAAGCCCGTCTAATATCGTCGTCTGATTGAATGCCACCACCGAGGTCTACCATTAAGTTTGTTTCGTGAACGATCTCACCCACCACCTTTATATTTACCATATGCCCCACTTTGGCACCATCAAGATCAACGACATGCAAACGTTTAAAGCCCATATCGGCAAAATGCTTGGCCACCTCTACCGGGTGCTCACCATAAGTTTTGACCTGGCCATAATCACCTTTGGTAAGCCTCACGCATTTACCATCAATCAGATCTATCGCTGGAATCAGTTTTATCCACTTATCAACCATCTTGTCATTATTCGATACTTAAAAAATTTGCCAATATTCTTTCTCCTACAGGTCCGCTTTTCTCAGGATGAAACTGCGTAGCATAAAAGTTATCTTTATGCAATGCTGCACTAAAAGGTACAATATATTCGCTCCGTGCTATGGTATTAGCACACTCCGGAACATAATAGCTGTGGACAAAATATACGAAACAGCCATCTTCCATCCCTTTAAACAATGACGATTTCAAATGTGTGATACGGTTCCACCCCATTGCTGGCACCTTATCCAAATGTAGATTCGGTTTAAATCTCTTTACCTCAGCAGGAATAATACCCAAGCATACTACATCGTTTTCTTCCGAGTACTTGCAAAGCAATTGCTGACCAATGCAGATACCCAGCACAGGCTGGCGAAGCGAACAGATAATCTTGTCTAGCCCTCGTTCGCGCAGATATCTCATTATATTCCTAGCCTCACCCTGTCCTGGGAGCACCACACGGTCTGCCGCTGTTAGCACGTCATACTCATCAGTCAGCAGCACCTCTGCCCCCAATCTTTCAAACGCGTTGATCACCGAAAACACGTTACCCGCGTTATACTTTACAATCGCAACTTTCATATACAGTACTAAGATATGATGCAAAGGTAATGATTTACTTTTAATTATAGTCCGACATGGGAGATTTAAAGGTGAAAACTTAACCATATTTATAGTGCTGGAATCTTTTCACTCTTTTACCTTTCTACAGATTCTTTGCTTCTTGGCCTCCTTTTAAAGATCTCAGCATTTTTGATCCAGTTTTCGTACTGCTATACCTAATTAATCTACTCTCTTTCTCGACTACAGTTTAAATATAGTTTAACGTCATTAAGCCTGGCACAAACACAAAACGTATCTTTGCAAGTATGGATCTACTCCTTACGATAGTTTTCTGTAAAATTATAATAGGAAATATCTCTGATTTTAATCGAAATACCGATTGCAACTCAAATCCTGCATCCCATTTTAAATCTTACTCGTTTTGATAATAATATACACTTTTTTATTACCTTTGCAATACAGATAATTCATCGCTCTATCTTTTCCACTAAAAGATTGGTATAATTGTCTTTATGAATAAACAAAAGGTATGCATACAAAAGAAGAAAAAATATTGGCTTTCGGTCGTTTACTCGATGTCTTGGACGATTTGCGACAGAAATGTCCGTGGGATAAAAAACAAACTTTTGAAAGTCTGCGTCCTAATACGATAGAAGAAACTTACGAATTGTGCGACGCACTAGCAAAACAAGATATGAAAAATATCTGCAAAGAATTAGGTGATGTGCTCGAACATGTTATCTTCTATTCGGTGCTAGGTAGTGAAAAAGGACATTTTGATATTGCCGATGTGTGTAATCAAGAGGCAGACAAACTGATATTTAGACATCCACATATTTATGGAGAACAAAAAGCCAACAGCGAAGAGGAAGTATTGCAGACGTGGGAACAAATTAAACTGAAAGAAAAAGATGGTAATAAAACGGTATTATCGGGTGTTCCTGATGCACTACCCAGCTTGATAAAGGCTTACCGCATACAAGATAAAGCCTGTAATGTGGGTTTTGATTGGAAAAATAAAGATGATGTTTGGAAGAAGGTAAGAGAAGAGTTGGATGAGTTGGAAGATGAATTAAAAACAGGAAGCAGCAAAACTTCAACACACGAATTAGGCGATTTTCTTTTCAGTGTTATCAATGCCGCCCGGCTGTATCATCTCAATCCCGACAATGCTTTAGAAAAAACCAATCAAAAGTTTATACGCCGGTTTAATTATATTGAAGCCCATTCAATAAAACAGGGGCGGTCTTTTACAGATATGTCGTTAAGTGAAATGGATGCATTATGGAAGGAAGCAAAGAATAAGGAACAAACGTCTGAAAAATAAATTAAAAACCAAACGTAATGATGAAAATATTTTTTAGGATGATACTGCTTGTAGCAGGAATGTTTTCGACAATAAATTGTTCTGAAAAGAAAAAAACGCAGGCTTCCGATAAGGATGTGTTGCAGGAAAGCGGTGTATTGGATTCTACAATCTATGGTAAATGTGGTAAAAATACCGCTATCCACACATTAGAGTTAATCACCTTACAAGGCGATACAATTAATTATGTCTTGGGAGGAGACATAGATATCAAGGTACAAGGCGGACTTTTAATCGGCGACAAGTTAGCTGTAATAGCTCATAAAAATGAAGATGGAGAGAACATTGCCGAAACAGTTATCAATCTCACTACATTAGTAGGTGAATGGAGAAGTATCGACAAGCTGTTTGAAATACAAGAAGATGGAACCGTACTTTCTACCATTAAGGAAGAGAACAACCCATGGACCTCTTGGAAAATTTTTAACGGTAAATTAGTCTTAAGCAAAGATACTTTTACAATCAATGAGTTGGGAGCAGATTCTCTCTATTTGGAAAATAGATACGGTATATTTGCTTTTAGACGACAACAGTAAGCCCTATTGGATCCTTTCAGAGTACATATCTTAGGGTGTGGAAGTGCGCTTCCCACTCTAAAACATAATGCCACATCACAGGTCGTTGAGATACGCGAAAAGCTCTTTATGATAGATTGTGGTGAAGGAACGCAAGTACAATTGCGTCGGTTTCGTATCCGTTTTACCAAGATTAATGCCGTTTTTATTTCACATCTGCATGGAGATCATTGTTTCGGACTCATCGGCATGATATCCAGTTTTGGGATGTTGGGGCGCACTACGACGTTACATATTTATGCCCCCAAAGAACTTAAACTGATTTTAGATGCACAGCTGAAACTTTTTTGTACTGGCCTAGAGTTTTCTGTTGTATTTCATTCGATAGATACCACCCGCCATGAAATTATTTATGAAGACAAAAGTCTTACAGTGACATCTATACCTTTAGAGCATCGTATTGCCTGTTCTGGGTTCCTTTTTAAAGAAAAGCCGACACTTCCACATATTCGTAGGGACATGATTGACTTTTATAAAATACCGATAAGTCAGATTAATAACATCAAGCAAGGAGCCGACTGGATTACGGAAGAAGGAGATATCATACCCAATAATAGACTTGTAACACCTGCCAATACTCCCCGTTGTTATGCTTATTGCAGCGATACTCGCTATATCCCCCAGTTATATAAAATCGTAAAAGGAGCAAA
This sequence comes from Hoylesella saccharolytica JCM 17484, assembly GCF_000614205.1. Classification (GTDB taxonomy): domain Bacteria; phylum Bacteroidota; class Bacteroidia; order Bacteroidales; family Bacteroidaceae; genus Prevotella; species Prevotella saccharolytica. The sequence goes on along the minus strand of NZ_BAKN01000036.1, from coordinate 7,646 downwards.
TATATTGTACCATGAATCCACCTACGATAAGCAGCAAGAAAGTAAAGCAAGATTATTTTATCATAGTACAGCAGAACAGGCGGCAGAAGTTGCGAAAAAAGCAGAGGTTGGTAAGTTACTCTTGGGACATTACAGTGCCCGATATGAGGATGAAAATATTCTATTAGAAGAGGCTAAGACAGTTTTCCCCGACAGTATATTGGCATCAGAAGGACTAGTGATGGATGTCTGATATTAAAGAACGTTAATAGCATTGTGATATTTATATGTCTATTTAGCTATGCTCGGCAAAATGTTTTATATTTGCAATGAATTCAATAAAAAAATGTGTGTATATGATAAAACGTCTACTCTCCATATTCTTCGTTATGACAATGGTTATTGGAAGCCCCACAGTTGTAAGGGCAAATACCCCTGTTGACTTAATAGATACCGATTTTCAAAACATAACTATATCAGTAACAGAGTCTTCCATACGTGTTAGCGGTGCAGCCGGACAGATGTTATCTGTATATAATGTTGCAGGTATCTGCATTGCATTTGTTAAGGTAGAAAGTGCAGATGAGCATTTTGATTTTAACCTACCGAAAGGATGTTATATTGTAAAAGTGGGTAAAATTGTACGTAAAATAGCTATTAAGTAAATTTGTATTGAATTTAGGTAAAGCCTTTTCTTTCTTTACCGTCATGTTCTTTTTTATTGTATCATGTCATGACGGAAAAACAACGACCTCTCATAGTAATTTTGGGTATGAAGATGATACTATAGTTTATCAGCTTGACACCTCTTGTATCTATACAGAAATAGGTTGCTTACTGAGGACATTTGATGCTAGCTCTATCCCCGATCGTTATACGCTTAATTATTACCGGAATAGAGGAGAGCTGGTGTGGATAACCCCAAAAGGATTGAATTCGAGTATTGACAAACTTCTTGATGCATTTAAAACTTTAGACGATATAGGCTTTAAATCGGCCTATTTTGAGGCAAGGCAGATTGCTGAAGATTTGCAACATATTCGCACTTTTGGAGCAGACTCCGGTGGAAATACAACTAATAAGCGAATAGCCCAATTAGAATTTAACCTTACCAAAGCCTTTTTGCGATATGTATGCGCTCAACATTTTGGCTTTGTTAACCCATCGCATATCTTCAATCGATTGGATATTAGAGAACAAGACTCTGTACGTATCATTTATCGAAATCTATTTGATATTGGTATGGGACGGGTATCTAAGGACTTTTGTGAGATGGCTTTACAGAAGGTTACTAATAATTCACTGGCCTTGTTCTTAGAAAACATCCACCCCAAAAACGTTCTTTATCCTTTGTTCCTAAAAGAATTACAGAGTAAGCATTTGTCTAAAAGAAAGCGTATGAAGTTGCTGTGTAATTTAGAACGTAGCAGATGGCCGCTGAATGATTATCCGCAAGCACATAAAAAGTACATATTGGTTAATATTCCGTCTTTTCATTTACATGCCATTGATAGCAATAGTGTACTAGAAATGCGCATGGCTTGCGGTAAATCTAACTCAAAAACGCCGCTTTTAACAAGTCGAATTACGCGCATGGACATTAATCCTCAATGGATTGTCCCACGAGTTATTGTAAAAAAAGAGCTTCTTCCACATGTAGGAGACCAAGGTTATTTTGATAAACGAAACTTTTTTCTACGTAATCGAAAAACGGGAAAACGCATAAATGCAGATACCTTAACGTATACAATGCTTATAAATCCTGAATATTTTGTTGTACAAGAAGGTGGTGAGGGAAATTCGCTCGGTCGGATTATCTTTCGTTTTGATAATAACTTCTCTATATTCATTCATGATACCTCTACACGAAGCATATTTGGTCGAAATAATAGAGGAGTATCACACGGTTGTATTCGCGTGCAGCACCCCTATGATTTAGCCCTTTTCTTGTTAGGAGAGAAAAGTGAAGAATGGGCTGAAAGGATAAAATATTCTATGGAGGCCAACTTATCACAGTCTGCTGATGACCAGTCAAGTAAGAAAAAAGCAAATACACCTAAACTTGTGAAAAGTTTGAAAGTAACTCCTGAAATTCCTGTTTTTATTACTTACTATACCATGTATCCTAATCAGGAGGGTAATATAATAGAGTATAAGGATGTCTATGGGTATGACAAAGTCTTGTATCGTGCTCTTGAAAAATACCTGAAATAAGGCTGCAGAAAGTGTATGGTTGGTTATGATGAACAATCCATTTTAAGAAAGTTGGCTACTCCAGACACACGACGAGAAGCCTTTTCGGATCTAGTAAAGCAATACAGCGAACCGTTATACTGGAAAATACGTCGAATAGTACTAACACACGAAAATGCCGATGACATTTTGCAAAACACATTTATAAAAGCTTGGAATAATATTTCCGAGTTCCGACAACAATCCAAGCTATCCACTTGGCTATATCGAATAGCTATCAACGAGTCATTGGATTTTGTTCGTAAAAATAAAAATATCTCATCAATAAGCGTAGAAGAAGGCGTTTCGCTTTCATCCCAATTACTTGCTGATGCCTATTTTGATGGTGATTATACACAGGCACTATTGCAAGAAGCTATTACCACATTGCCCGATGTACAACGACTGGTTTTTAATTTGCGTTATTTTGACGGAATGAAATACAGCGAAATAAGTAAAATTTTAGCAACCAGTGAAGGTGCATTAAAAGCCAGTTATCATTTGGCTGTAAAAAAAATAACTGACTTTTTTAGAGAAAGAGATTAAACTACACCAATGCTTTACCGTCAAATAATAAAACTAAAAGGAAAAATGGATAAAGAAGATTATATATTCAAACACCAGATGGGGCGAGAAAATCCGTTTCGGGTACCCGAAGGATATTTTGAAGATATTTTCTCTTCGATTTCAACTCGGTTGCTCGATGAGAATCAAAGCGATACTTCATTATACCCACACCGCCAAATCAAATTGATCGGTGTTGCTGCAGCTTCTATTTGTGCAGCTATTTTCGGAATTTCCGTATACTTTGGAGGAAATGCAAAGCAATCAACTAAGGCATCGGTTCAAAAAGAAGTACTATCGATCAAAGCATCTGTGTACAACGATATAGACCGGGCAGTAGATTATACTATGTTTGATAATGAAGATATTTATGCCTATGTATCTGATTCAGATAATGAATAAAACCTGTGTACAAAGGATGATAACTCTTTTTATTGGCTTGCTTTTAACTGAAATATTAGCAGCACAACCTAAAGAGAGGTTTGACCCAGAACGTTTTCAAGCCGATTTAGAGCAATTTATCACCGCAGAAGCAGTCCTTACAGCGCAAGAAGCAGCCATCTTTTTTCCCGTTTATCGCGAGATGAGAAAAGAACAATACGCCATTTTCGGGCAAATGAAACGGTATCGATTTACAGACGTTACAGATGACAAGGCATCCCATAAAGCCGTAGAAGAAAAAGATAAGTTGGATATTCAAATCAAGGAATTGCAACAAAAGTATCATGATAAGTTTATGAAACTCTTACCAGCAGGAAAGGTACTGAAGATTATCAAAGCTGAAGATAAGTTTCATCGCCAAGCATTCAGGCGGATGGCCAAAAGGAAACCACATTGAATATATGCATTTTGATGCTTTTCATACCTTTGCCGCATGATTATCATTATTACATTGGTTATATATTTCTGTATTTTACTCTTATTTAGTAAAATTACATCCCGGCGTGCTACTAACGATACATTTTACCGCGGTAATCGTCATTCACCATGGTATATGGTCGCTTTCGGAATGGTGGGCGCCTCTATTTCAGGAGTTACCTTTGTGTCTGTTCCCGGTATGGTTAACCAAATTGGGATGACTTATATACAAACTTGTCTGGGCTTTATCGTAGGTTACTTTTTAGTCGCTTTTTTACTATTACCCATCTATTACCGACTTAACCTTACGACCATTTACAGCTATCTCGATACTCGAATAGGCAAATCAGCTTATAAAACAGGAGCATCTTTCTTCCTTCTCTCTAAAATCACCGGAGCTACTGTACGTTTTTATGTAGTATGTATGATTTTACAACGGTTTGTTTTCGATGATTTGGGAGTACCATTTACTATAACCGTTACAGTTATGGTAGCACTTATCTGGCTCTATACGCGACGTGGAGGAATTAACACATTAGTTTGGACAGACTCTTTTCAAACCTTTTGCATGTTTTCAGCTCTTCTACTTATTATATATAAGGTGATAGAAACTTTGGGAATGACACCGGGAGATGCCTTGAAACTAATTGCGGGAGATGAGAGAAGTAGCATGTTTATATTAGATGATTGGGTTTCACGGCAGAACTTTTGGAAACAATTTCTCAGCGGTGCATTTATCGTTGTTGTCATGACAGGGCTTGATCAAGATATGATGCAGAAGAATCTTACTTGTAAAACGCTCCGTGAGGCTCAAAAGGATATGTGTTCGTATGGTTTTGCTTTCGTGCCTGTCAACCTGCTTTTTATGGCTTTGGGTATATTGTTGTCTACATTGGCGGTGCAGAGAAATATCGCGTTACCGACAGTCGGAGACGAACTCTTACCTATGTTTGCTGCAAGTGGCGAGCTGGGAACACTAGTTACCGTACTCTTTGCCATTGGCATTGTAGCCGCTTCTTTCAGTAGTGCCGACTCGTCCCTCACTGCCCTGACCACAACATATTGTGTAGACATACGTGAGCAAGCCGGTAACGAATCATTACGTAAGCGAGTTCATTTAGCTATTTCCGTGTTGTTTATTATATTTATCCTACTGTTCCGATGGGTTAATTCTACCTCTGTCATTGATGCCATCTATATTCTATGTGCTTATACATACGGCCCACTGTTGGGACTTTTTGCTTTCGGACTATTCACCAAGCGTCAAGTAAACAATAGGGCCGTTATCTATGTCGCGGTAGCAGCTCCACTTATCTGTTATGTAGCAGATTTTTTGAGTCGACATTTCACCTCTTATCAATTTGGATATGAACTTTTAATGCTCAATGGGATGCTTACTTTTATTGGGCTTTGGATAACCGGTTATAGGCAGAAACAAGTTGTTTAATGCCTTAAATACATCATTTTTCCCGCACTCCCCTCTTAAATAAAGGTGATAGATGGCTTTTTTTATCACAAAAATTTGCAGATTTGTTGAAAGTATTTAATTTTGCAACACTTACAAAGGCAAATATAGAAAAAAGCACAATACTCAAGACGAGTTCAACGAAAAAACATAAGAAAATATTATAGCAAAATATGAAACAAGAGAAAAAAGCTTTAACACTTAAAACAATCAATAAAAGCAATATTTGGGGTATTCAGGAAAATGATATTTTCAGAATGTGGGAAGCCGCAGAAAAGGATTCTGATCTGCGAGATAATGCGCGTCATTACCTGGACGTCATCAAAAGTGCATTTGAGGTTGAAGAGCTGAAAATAGATAAACCAGAAATCATAAAGAAATACGAGGAGCGTGGTTTTAAAGTTGCGCTTGTACGAATTGACGATAATGCCAAGAACAGACTGGCAGTGAAGAAGCGTACCATACAGCGGGTTAACGATTTGACCTATGAGAACATTCATTACATATCGGCAGCCACACTGATTGAGGTTTTAGAACGCAATTTCGGAGGAGGATGGGATTCGCTTTCGCAAAACATCAAAGATATTATCGAAAGTGGCTTTGACATCAGTACAACAGTCCTTCCCAAAGACCGCCTGCACAAAAAAGGAGGTATGTACGATAAGAAAGTTGCAGATGGATTTGAGGTGCTTGAGATACAGAAAGGCACCTGTAGAAGCCATCTTCGTGAAAGAAAAGCTTGAAGTGCAGGAAATCATTTCTCGAAAAGAAGAAAGTAACAGTTTGGCTAGCATCTTTTCTGACGATGATGATGAACATCAGAGTGAAAAGGATGATGACGATGTATCGATGATAGGAGAAGAAAACGATGACGAGACATACGACGATGATGAAATGATGGAAGAAAGCTATCGCACCACTTTTGAAGCCGAAAACGATGACTTAGATATGGAAGCCGAAGGAGTTGGCGACGATGATGATGATAGTTATTGATTTATGTCCTCATCGTTGCAACCACTACCGACAAGATGCATAATACAGATAGCCCAAAACTAACAGTAACACAGCCAAGATAACGGTACGAAGCAAACAACCGGTAATTTTTTTGATTATAACAATACCGGCAACAATAGTCACACAGATAAGGATATAATTCATATCTTTATAAAAGTATTTACAACTTACGTGAATTTCTGTTCGACAGACAAACATATTGTCTGTCGGTACACCTACTTAAAGAGGCTTTTAAAGCCTGGTGGGATGGCCGAAGAAAATTCCATTCGTTCATGCGTAACGGGATGATAAAAACATAAACGATATGCATGCAGACACAAGCGATCTATCGGATTATCGCCGTTACCATATTTCGTGTCGCCACAAACGGGGTGTCCCATATCTGCCGAATGCACACGAATCTGATTCTTTCTCCCTGTTTCAAGCCGATATTCTACCAGTGAGTGCGTTGTTGTTCGTGCCAAAACCTCAAAATGGGTAACGGCATACTTTCCCCCATTGTTTACCGGCGACGAGTAAGTGATGTAAGCACTATTATCTTTCAGCCAACTAGCCATCGTTCCCACATCATTTCTTACCTCACCAGATACAACAGCCACGTATCGTCGGTCGTAAACAATGTCGTGCCAATTATGCTCCAATATCTGTTCTGTCTCCATATCCTTCGCATACACCATCAGTCCGCTAGTCTCCCTATCTAAGCGGTGTACCACATGTGCGCGACACTTTTGTCGGGTTTTCAAAAAATAATCATCCAATACCTTTTTGACATTCAGTGACGAATGTCCCGCAGCCATTGAAAGCACACCCACACTTTTGTCAATAACAATAAGATACCGGTCTTCGTATACCACCTTCAGATACCTACTTTTAAAGCTAACTGCCCTTTTAGATTGACTTACCGAAACCCGCATACCTTTTACCAAAGGAAAATCAAACTGAGTTACGCATTTACCATCGACATACACGCCTTGTCCGTGCAAAATAGCTTTGACTTTCGAGCGACTATACCCCGTAAGATTTTCGGTGAGCCACTGCAACAACGTATTGTCTGTTTCGACCACATATTTTTTATATGGAGTACCCGTTTGTTTGTTCGTTATCATCTACCTTATTTATATTGCCACAAAGTTAGTAAAAAAATACGACACCCCTTTTGCCCAACTTCAACAGTTATACGTATCTTCAAGCTAGAAGTATGCTTAATATTATTTCACTGCAGGTGTGTACAACACTTGTATTTGGTGTGAAGTCAAAGGTAAATACTTTGACGAAGAGGATAACAAAGAGTAAACAAGCCTCAATCTCTGGGGCGAATCTTTGTTCTGAAAGCACTCTTATCATTACCTCTCCTGCAACAAGTAAGCAGGGAAGATCGCAAAAAGAGGGGTAGTCGTCCCAACTTGGGACGGAATAGTCACCTCGGGAGAGGCACCGTCCAAGTTGGGACGAGAGGTTCACCCTCGGGAGAGTGCAAATCCCAAGTTGGGACGAGGGGCCTACCCTCGGGAGAGTACAAATCCCAAGTTGGGAT
>NZ_BAKN01000037.1 GCF_000614205.1 Hoylesella saccharolytica JCM 17484 | reverse complement strand
ACTTGCGGTACAGATGCCGCCGATTCACGTCGGCTGTTTTTGTATCCTCATGTATCGAAAATCAATACAGCTGCGCCGTGTCGGGTGTGCGGAAACGCCCCCGGAAGTTCTGCAAGTAAGACTTTGACAACACGTAGTGCAGCTTTTTTATGTCAAAATTTACTTGTAATGTTGACAATTACAGCCTCTCGCACCCGTCGGTGCACCCCTGCTGTCAAAGCATGGCTGGGCAAAAAGAACGAATGGTTCTCCACCGTTTGTGGGGACGGTTTTACCAACAAACATGTGCTCCTCGCACAACTCTACTGCATCGCCCTGATTGCAGCATGTAGTGTGGCCCAATGGCTGGAAGGAGGTGCCCTATGACACGCCTTGCAACTCAATCCCTCTGCTACGTCTCTCAAGACACTATAGCAGCACTTAACGCCATGGTTGCCGATGGCAAGTTCCTCGTGCATCTCGAAATGCTCGAGCAACTCGAAAACACCATCATGACCGACGACACCGGATGCTTCGCCGACGAAACAGGCGAGCCACGCCCCGGTGTCTTTCAAACCCTCCGCACCTTGCGCATGCTCAAAGAAGACATCCGCACACTCAATGCCCTCTGCCCCGACAACGGCGAGAGCATAACCGAAACCGATAAACTGTAACCACAATGGAAAAGAGAAAACAACCCCGTCCCGAGCAGCCCGTCACCGATATCAGTATCTACGTGGCGGCTCTCGAAAAAACGTATAAGCCCGCGCAGACACCCGCCGACGCCACCCACTTCTTCACCACTGAAGAAGTTGTGCAGGCCATCACCGAAATCGACCCTTCGGCAAAAGTCAAGCCCGCCGAGGTGTTTGCCGCCCTCCGTGCCGCCGGCTTCGATTTTTGCAACCGTCCCGGTTCTATCGGCATCTCCTTCAGGTGGATGCTAAAAGAACGTAAGGATATAAGCACAGCAAGACATTCATAAACTCGAAAAACAAACAGCGGCTCACCCCGCAAAATGATATTTGACATTTTGAATTTTTGGGGATCGGCCCGCCGCGAGGCGCGCCATCCTTTTTTCTAATCCTTCATCTTTCATCCAAATAAAACTATCTTTGTAACAAACAAAACCCTCACGACAATGATACAACCCGAATTTCAATATTTTCTCGACCACCAGCGCGAGCTGTACAAACGCTATCCCGAACAGTACCTCGTTATCACCGGCAACTTCATTGCTGCTGCCTATCCTACACTCGACATGGCTATACTTTATGTCGCCAGCCGTCGGCTCAAACGGGGTGCTTACCTCATACAGCAGTGTGGAGATACTGAAGCCTGTTATTCTATTCATACCTCTCATCACATCGCTTATGGAATCAAAGGCAAGATTTAGCATTACCTTTACAGAGAAAACCGATAGCATCTTCTCCTATGTTCTTACTGTCAATCCCCGCACGCAAGATCAAGATCGCATCATCGCCATTTGGGATACCGGGTGCACCGCTACCGTCATCACGGCAGCCCTCGCACGGCGGCTTAAGCTGAAGCCATGCGGGCAGTCCACATTCCGGGGGCTCGGAGCAACAAAACAAAGCCCCGTCTATACACTTGATGTCATCATCGAACCCACCATACCTCCCTTCACTGTACAAGCTGTGCAAACCGACTATATCGACGACGAAACTGATATGCTTATCGGCATGGATATTATCTCCACCGGCGATCTCTTCGTCACCCGGCGCTCTGGTCACACCGCCTTCTCCTTCACATGGAAAAATTACAAATAATCTCCTTGCGCGGTATAAAACACCCCTACATCAACCCTAATCTATTATCTATCAGCCATAATCTATAATTCCTAATCTTTCATCTTTCATCCTTCATCCTTAATTCCTAATCCCAATGTTAATCTCTGCCTTTATCCGTACCTCCTTCGTTGCCGACACTTTTCGGCACAATACCATCGAAATCACCGTCGCTCGTCCCATCCCTCATAAGGTTGTTCGTCTGATACCCGCTGCTCCCCGCCAAATTCTCCCCGAATCCCTGCGTCCTTATGCGCACACAAACGTCACCGCCGCCGGGCTCCATGTCGCTGTCCTCTCCTATGTCCGCCCATTCGTTATCAAATATCCGGCAGCAAAAAGCCCGAAGCAGGCTCATGCTCCGGGCGGTTGTGATAAATAAACAAGCCAACTAAGAAAAGCTAAGTCAACCTGAACGAGCCTATTTTCCGGGCGATGTCTTGGCAGGCATCGTTAAATATCTTCTTTTGTTCTTCGTTCAGCGTGTACACCTTTCCGCGCACGCTATAACCGTTTACGCGTTGGTGAAGCCACGATACGCTTTTACCGAAATAATGTTTGGCAATGTACGAAATCGGCAATACATCATAAGCACCGCCCAGCTGCTGCCGAATCGTCGCCACCTCCCTATCGATACGCTTTAAGTTTCGCATAATCAAGGCTTCCGCCTTATCCTTGGTCTCTTGCGTACCATGCTCTTTAAGCCAAGCCATAATCTCTTTTTTACGAGCCACGCTTTTAGCCGATGTGTCGCCTAAAAGCTGTTCGTACGCTTGTAATTTTTTTTCATCTTCTGCCATAATTCTGTCTGTTTTGAAGGCCCTCTCTTTCGGGAGGGCGGGGGTGTTTAACCGTTTCTTAATTTGTAAAGTTTCAACAAGTCTTCCAGCCTGAGATCTATCTGTTTCTCCAAGTGTTCTTTTCCCACCAGTTCTGCCAGCTCTTGAAGATCTTTAATTTCCTGCTCTTTTCTTTCAATCAGCTTTTCTAATGTTTCTTTTTCCATTTCCTTAATTTTTAAATGGCACTTATTTATTTATCACATCACAAAGATACATATAAATGTTTGTATGCGCAAGTTTTTCACCAATTATTTTTTTATTCCTTGAATAAAAAATCACACTTTCTCTTGCAAGTTTCAAAAGTTCTTCCTATCTTTGTCTTGCTAAGAAGATGATGGTAACCCATTCCGCCGAGCATCGGTCATTGCTCAACTTGTTTGTTTGGGCTTTTTTCATGCCCCAAAATGAATGATACAGGCAGTCGCCTTTCCGTAGATTTTACAAAGCCCGACGGGTGGAGTCATCATCTTTTTAGCAGCGGAATCGGCGACCGCCTTTTTCGTTTTACCGACCCACGGCGGAACCATGGGATTGCAAAATAACCGTGCAAATTGTACATTAAAACATAGTATTATGGATATTATCATACTGTTTTCAACCATTATTACCATCTTGCTGTTACCATTCTTTACAGCAGGGCGTCCATGGATAATAAAGTTTATTTTCTTATTTCTCGGTGTCGTACTCACCCCGATAATAGGTATTCCCCTCTATCTCTATTTCGATAGATACTAAGTCACCCTTCCTGTCCTTTCCTTGATTGCTGTCTGTTACTATATTTGCTTCACAATAAGTAAATATGGTAACAGACAGTCTGATTAAGAAAAATTTTGTCTCCGATACGCTGCGAAGTGGTATATTGAAAATATATGCCACGCAAGAGTCTGTTGTACGCAGCAACTATCAGTTGCGTACAGGAAAACTACTGACATCACTTTCCAAACATTCATTCGAAAGTAAGCTAACGGGTGGGTCGCAAACTTTATTTATTAAAATCCTCCCTTACCTCCGATTTCTCGATATGGCTTATAGGCTACGCAACGACCGCATTGCCAAGCATAAACGCAAAAATCTTGCGCTTTATAACCGCGTTGTATGGGGCGTGCTTTATCACGAAACATTTCCCCAACTCCGATACGGTTTCACCGACGAGGTGCGAAAAGCGATACGCGAACAATTAGAACATTCACTTAATCCATAAATACGATGGCGGGCAAACATCTTTCACAAGACGAACTTCAGTATGTCATTGACGTAAAAACGGCACAGGCACAGCAAGGCATTCATAAACTCGAAAAACAAACAACTGCGCTACGCAACGAAAACAAACAGCGGCTCAGGCAGATGGTCGAACTCGAGGCTAAGGGTAAAAAAGAAACAGAGCAGTATAAAAACCTGTCTGCTGTTTACCGGGAAACGGGGCAGCAAATAAAAAAACTGACCGAGAAAATAAAGGAACAAACCCGAACGCTCGATACAAATGTTATGACCATGTCCCAGCTGCGCAATCAGGCAAAGTCGTTGCAACGCGAACTCGACAATGTTTCCAGAACACTTAATCCTGAACTCTATAACCAGCTGCAAGGTCGGCTCCGATCTGTTACTGCGCGCATGGAAGAGCTCAAAATATCCGCAAGGGGATTTAAAGAAACATTTGTCAATCAGTCAACCCTTAATTACATGGCGGGAATCGCGCTGACAAAAGGGGCGGAGCTCGTTAGTCGGTTCTTTGGCAAGATGATATCTTCTTACAAGGATCTCATTGGCAAAAGTGTCGAGCTGGCAGAGTCGGCAGATGGTATCACGCACGCCTTTGAACGAATCGGTAGTAAAGATTATCTCCAATCCCTTCGTCAAGCAACCAAAGGAACGGTAACTGATATTGAGCTGATGAAGGCAGCTGTACAGGCAAAAGATTTTCATATTCCGCTCGAAGATTTGGGCAAGTATCTCGCCTTTGCCCAACTCAAAGCGCAGCAAACAGGACAGTCGCTCGACTATATGGTCAACTCTATTGTTACCGGTCTCGGCCGTGAATCGCCGCGCATCCTTGATAACCTTGGTCTCTCTGCTACAGAGATAAGCGAGAAAACAAAAAAAACGGGTGATTTCATGAAGGCAGTGGCAGAGATTGTCGAAAACCAGCTCGCCGAGGCAGGCGAAACATACATCTCTGCATCTGATAGGGCTGCACAACGTACGGTCGCTTTAGAAAATGCACAAAAAGAACTGGGCGATGCCTTGTTACCGCTCAAGGAAGAATTTTCCGACACGTATGGGCAGATACAAATCTCCATCCTCAATGTTACCAAATACCTTATAGAGCATCGCGAAACAATTTATACGGTAGGTAAAGCCGTTGCTCTGCTCATTGTAACACTCATAGCTTATGCAGCAGCGCAGAAAGCCGCCTATCTGTGGAGCTTGCGTGCCGTAGCTGCGTCAAAACTCAAGTCGGCAGCTGTGGCTGTAGAGAATATGATGTTGCAACTATCGATATTGCGTCATGCAGTGCTCAATAAAACCATGACGCTGAGCATTGCCTTGCAAAAAGCTTTCAATGTCGTTCTCAAACTCAGTCCGTGGGGGCTCATCTTTGGCGGGATAACACTTGTTGTCGGCGCACTCCTTCTTTTCAATCGGCGCACTGATGCTGCTGCAAAAGCACAGAAAAAAATTAATGATATAAAAAAGGAAGCAACCCGAAGAACAGAAGAGGAGAGGATAAAGATAGAGATGCTCACACGAAGAATACACGATAATTCTCTTTCGTTAGCAGAACGTAGAGAAGCTATTACAGAGTTGCAAAAGATAGTTCCGGATTATACGGCAAAATTATCTCAGGAAGGAAAGGTCTATGATGAAAATACATCAGCATTGAGTAAATATTTGAATGCATTGAAAGAAAAAGCCCTACTTGAGGGAGCAGAAGGATCTATTAAGGAATTAGTTAGTCAAAAGGCAGATCTTCTTGTGCAGCGCACTCAGTTAGAAGAAGAACGTAATTTGTTGAAGAAAGAACAGCTGCAATATCTCAAAGATAATGCAAATCGTCCGCAAACAACGGGTGGTGCTGTAACCCCAACAGGTGTAAATGCTTCCATGAATTATACATCCAATATCTCTGCAAAAGATAAAGAGATAAGTGAAGTAGATAAAAAGATAGGAGTAATAGATACGACGCTTAGTGCAATAGATAAAACTTTTGGTAAAAAAATATACAATAAGAATGTAAAGACAAATGAAAGTACGACAGACCCTAATTCTATCGCGGCAGAACTGGATCGCATTCAGCAAAAAATAGATAAGTTAAAAGCAGATAGACTTACCCTGAAGGTGGGTGATACTTCCGGGTTGAAAAAGATAGATAAACAGATTGCAGACTTAGAAAAAAGAAAGGCGTATTTGGAAAATACAACCCCATCTCGGGCTTCTGGTGCAGATAAAATTGGTAAAGCTGATAAGTCTTCGTTCAATAACAACCGCCAACAAGACTTGGCAACAGAAAAAGCTACTTACGATAAAAGTCTGAATCTACTCAAACAAGATCTGATCAACAAGGTAAAAACGCGTGAAGAGTACGATGCTGCCGTGCAGTCCTTAGAAATCGCCCATGCGGCAAATGTTCTCTCCATTGAGCGCGATTATACTCAAAAAGCCAAAAACTTGCGAATTGAAGACGAAAACGAGAAAAAGAGAATACAACTCGCTCAGCAGGTGAATGAACAACAAGCAGAACAGGCATTTCAAGAAAAGTCCCTTGCTGCACGGCAACAATACTTCGATGCTCTCAAGCAGCTCCAAGAAAAAGGTATGACCGCCGATCAGAAGGCGGAAGCTGATCATCAACTGCAGCTCGCATCCCTCGAAGCATTTTATAAGGCAAGTCTGAATTACGCCCGCAAGCACGGTGAGGACGAAAAGGCCCTGACCGAAGCCTATGAAAAGGCGAAAGCGGAAATTACCCGCGAGTACGAAAAACAAAAGGCTGACGAGAAATTTCAAATTCGTAGCCAGGCGGGCCTGGTTTCTCAGCAGGAGCTTTTCAACCGGGAGCTGGCACAGCTCAAAGAGAAACTGGCCAAGGAGGGGCTGTCCGAAGAAGAACAGCAAAAGGCGATAGCCAATATGACCCGCCAGTTCGAAGAGGATAAACTCCGCATACGGCAGCAATACGGCGTCGCCACGCAGCAAGAACTTTTCGATGCAGAGCTGGCGCAACTGAAGGCGCACCTTGATGCAAAGATGATTTCTGAAGAAGAGTATGAAAAGGCTGTTTCAAATCTCAAAAGAGATAGATGGAAAGCCGACTTCGACCGCTATCACGATCTCTTTGCTAACGCAATGAAAGAGCTTCAAAATGCCGAGATAGCGAACATGGAAGCCAAATATGATGCCGAGATACAGGCGGCACAGGGCAGTGCCGAGCAGGTAGAGAAACTGGAGAAAGAAAAGGCGAATGAAAAGCTGAATATACAGAAAAAGTATGCAGATGTCAACTTCGCTATCCAGGCATCGCAGATTATTGTCAATACAGCGGTATCGGTAATGAAGGCTTTCAGTGATCTCGGACCCATTGCAGGCGCTATCTCCGGTGCCTTGATCTCCATTGCTGGAACGGCGCAGCTGGCGGTGGCGAATGCCGAACGCCAAAAGGTCAAGAAGATGACGCTGCAGGGTGCTGGCGGCTCTTCTGCTTCGGGGGCGCGCGTTGCCACAGGTTTGGAGTCGGGTGGTGTCTTCGATGTCGAACGCGAACAGGATGGTAAGACTTTTCGGGCAACATACGACCCCGACCGACGTGGCTACATCGACCGCCCTACGGTGTTGGTGGGCGAGGGGCCGGTCGGGCACAGCAAGGAATGGGTGGCAAGCAATGCTGCCCTCGAAAATCCTACGGTGGCACCTGTTATTGATATCATCGACCGGGCGCAGCGGGTGGGCGACATCCGTACGCTCGATATGCGCAAGCTGATGATGCAGCGAGGCTTTGCCTCGGGAGGTTCCATCTCCGCTCCTGTCTCACCTGCCCAGTCTACTGCTCCTGCCACATCTACTCAACCCTCAGAAATAAATGAAGAGTTCCTTTCGCTTCTCAGAGAGCTCCGCGAAAAGGGCATCCCGGCATACGTGGCGCTCGATGAGTTTGATGCGCAACAGAAAATACGCGAACAATCTCGTAACATAGGAAAGAAATGAAAATCGTAAATCTTACGAAGGGCGAGCCGTATCAGCTTTCGCCCGATACACAACTGTCGGTAGAACGTACCAATCCGTTTTTTAACGATTATGGCGAACAGACGGTGCCGCTCGACCTTCCGGCTTCCGAACACAACCGTCGCCTGCTCGACTTCCCCGAAACGTTCGGGCGGCGCGAAAAGATGAAACCCATGGAGGCGAGCATTCAGGATGGCGAATATTACGCCCAATGCAGGCAGTATGTCTTGGCGGCCACGCGTAAGGGCACCATCTCTACATCGTTCTATCTCAACGATGGCTCTTTTTACTCGCGCATCCAAAAAATAAAGCTGAAAGATATTTTTAAAGACGAGTTCATTCCGGGTGTCGACACCGTCGAACAGGGTATTCGGTTCTGCGAAAGCCTGCGCGATAATAAGCACCCTCATTATACCAACTTTCCCATTCTCGTTGATGATGATTCGGGAAAAGAAACCGGCTTCGATTATAAAATTATAAATGCCTACGGTCGCACTGTTGAAACCTCCGTGATACCTGGTAAGTTTAAGCGGGATGTTTCCATCTTCAAGCCCGACGATCCGTATCCGGGCTCCGATTTTTACAATGCAGTAAAAAGGGTCGAGTATGTCAACGATATTCCCATAACGCTCGCGCCGGGTTATTACATCTCGCCGTTCATCCGGGCAAACTATGTTTTACAAAGGGTTTTCGCACACTTCGGCTACACGCTGCAGGATAATTTCTTTACACAGAAAGAACCATTTAAAAGCATGGTGCTGCTCAATAACGTCATTGATGTGCTGGTTAATGGAAAAATAAAGGTGGCCGATTTGGTACCGGATATAACATGTACCGATTTTCTTGAGGTGTTTCGTAAAAAGTTCTGCTGCGAATTCACGTCCGACGAGGGGTTGCGCACGGCGAATGTCATCTTCCTGCGTGATGCACTGGCAGCGCGTCCCGTTGCCGATCTCACCAAGTGTATGACGGAAGAACCGACGCTTTCATTTAAATCGGAAAAAGACTTCAAGCGTATTGTCATCTCATCCAAGAAAACGGTTAATAGCCAGCTCGAAGACAGCTACGACGATATTGATGATATGGTCAAGGCAAATCCGACGGCTTATCATGATCCCGTTACCGGATCGTTTTTTAAGACGGGCTTTTCGGGTATAAACAGAGTGACGACGAAAATCGGAGAGGCATCGCAGGCATATAATACGGGTGAGGATACGGAAACAACAGAAATAAATGTACCCGATTGTATACCCGAGTTCCGCACCTTACACTATGTGGTTAAAGAAGATGGCAATACTTATGGAAAAGATATGGGTGCATGGCTCTACGTAGGTAAATACAATACATTGAACTCCAAGATGGAGGTTGTTGGTACTGATAACAAGGAAACGGAGAAGTCCGCCGACACGCTGTTGCCTATGTTGGCATTTTCCTATCTGTCGGAATCCGAATTTTGGGAGAAACCTGCCGGTACCATCTCTTCGTATGATCTGCAGAAAGAGGGTCGCCCGCATATTTTTGGCTATGCCCTTTATTACCACGGTCCTGATGGTATCTTTGAAAGGTTCTATCGCGATTACGATACGCTCTTGCGTAATGCGCTGCAGGAACTGAAGATAAAGTTGCTGTTAAGCCGGTCGCAAAAGCAAAACTTGCCGGCACATGGAAAGGTGGTGGTGCGGGGTGCTCCGTTCTTCTTTAATAAATTGAAGTTCACACTGGGCGGGAAAAACGAACCGGTCGAAAGCGAGTTGCGCTCTATCAGTCTGTCCACGCCCATCGTTTCGGCTCCAACCATTATGGAGCATTTCCCGGTCATGGGTGCAAAATACAAATGGGTGGCAAAAAACCGAATCACAGAAGTCACAGAAAACGATTATAACAATGCGGGACCCGATAAGGATAGAGTATTCCAAACGATTTATCCGCCGGCACCTTCTGTAGAGTGGGTCAATAAGCCCTACAATCTGCAAACATCCATTATGAATAAAGGTATAAAAGGTATCCAAGTTTTTGGGGGACTCTTGTATAAGTATGCTAAAATTGAAGTATGGCTCGAATGTGTCCCCGTCTAATAATGGCGGGGCACCACCACCTATTCTACCGCCCCTACCCGCCCTACTTCACCTACCTTACCTACTTCATATCTGCACCCTTCCACCTTTTCACCCTTTCACCCTTTCACTCTTTCACTTTTTCACCCTTTCACTTTTTCACCCTTATGTGGCGCCTGCATCTTTTCACCCTTTCACCCTTTCACCCTTTCACCTTTAAACTGTCCTTTCCTTATTTCCCTGCATCCGTTATCTTTGCTTTAAAACTCAACAAATGGATATCCTTCTTAAACCCGATGCCCTTAGTTTTGTGGGCAGCATGAATCACTTTGTGATATCAACACCGGCTGAAATTAGCTTTACCTTATACGCGGTGTACGATGATGTTAAAAAAATAATTATTCAACATACCTATACGCCCGACAATACTAACCGTATTGATATTGATCTAACCGATGTTGTGTTGCCGCTGCTGAAGTTCGAACTGAAAGATGTAGCAGATATCTACAGGCAAGACAACATCATCAGAAAGTTTACGGCCGAGATAACTCCGACAGACACTAAGACGCCTGTCAAGTGGACGTTCTCTGTTCTTCGTGCCGGTGTAGATCGTTTCTCGGATGTGGCAGCCAATTTTCTGAAAGCCAATTTCCTGACATGGCAACCCAACTTAAAGCCGGTCACGTATTACACACCGGAGTTTCTGACATACTACGCAGTCGACGATTGTAAGGTCAAATGTACGGCGCACATCGATAATGCCGGGGTATTGACAGAACGAACTCTCGAACTGGGTAGCCTTGCCAAAGGGTATGCTTGGACAATCCCCGTTCAGTATGGCATCATTGCCGGTAAGCTCAATGCTAACCCGTCTTACTACGATGTCTTCGTTGAAGATTTATCGGGTAACCGGCTCACCTATATCCAGCGATACTATCCCACGGACATACGTTCTGAAGAAGAGGTGTGGGTACTGTTCGAGAACTCGCTGGGTGGCATAGACACCTTCCGGGCGTATGGCAGCGCAACCAATACGGCAAAGCATACGCACAACGTGGCTGAGATTGAAGGGATTACTGAAGAATACAGGGTTGATACCGAGCGAGAGTTCAAAAAGAATACGGGGCATCTCGATAAGCGCGAGCGACAATGGTTGCTCGACTTCTTCCCATCATTGGCTAAGTACGTTTATGTTGGGTCCTACCTGCGGCGGATTGTCGTTACCGATAGTGAGGTGTCTTATACTGTTAAAGAACTGCCCTCGGGCTACTCGTTTACGTATAAGTATGCAGATGCCAAGCCGTATCTTAATCTCCCACGCACCGAGCCGGCAACGGTTCTTGATATAAAAGTCCCCGAAATGGGGTCTTTTACGCTCGCCCCTCGCTTAGTTGAGCTTCCGGCACTGCCACTGAGCGACGGGGCGTTATTTCCTATACAGAATCCTTATTCTCAAGAATGGCGCACAACTAATGTGGCTGCGCTTTTTGCTTATCTTACCCAATCGATTGTCAACGGATACAAGGGGGATGGCTCCATCGGGCATACCCACAACAACATGAGTGTGCTGAATGCACTCACCCGAATAGGAATGTACCTGTATCTCAATGCGCAAAAGATTTCGGCAGGCTATGCGGATAAAGCGGGTACCGCTGATGCGCTGAGCGACAATAGCATCGATTGGGATAAAGTTCTTCGAAAGGATCAGGAAGATTCGACAAACTTTATCATCAAATTTTTAAAAGGCATCCAATTCGGTAATGGAGACTGTGGGATAAACAGACATGGCATGGCTATACTCGAGGCTGTGCAAACTCATCAGGGATACGCTGTCGGAAATTACGAAAAAGGTACCAGGGGTGCAGTACTTGCTGATATAAATGGAGATACTTATCTTGAAGTAGACAATGCGTATTTCCGCAAAAAGGCTGTATTTGAATCATTAGAGGTGATGAAGACAATGTACAGCTACGGAAACCGTATAGCCGGCAAAGGCGGTGTTAAGGTAACACGGTAGAAGAACAACCTAACGCCTACCGCTGCTACTTCCTGCACGAACAAGACGGCTTAAAGATTGAAAACCCGTTTGTACTCAACGACCAGGCATTTGTTAAAGAGGCAAACGTCAAAGAGGGTACTACCGAGCACACGGCCAACCATTTCCTTTGGCGGGCTGTTGTCGCTGTAGGAGAGAATTATGTCGACCTTTCTAAGGCGGTCTGTGCATCCGGCAGCGATAAACCCTTACCCGGCGACGCACTTTGCCAACTCGGCTACAGGGGCACAGACAAGCCCGACCGGCAGTGTGCTATTATGGAGCGCACCGTTGGTGAGGATGTTCCCGCTTATGTGATGTTGCAGGGCATCAACGACTTCACACTCGAGGGAAAGGATATTCTTTCCTATGGCTGGGACGCAACAAAAAAGCGGCTTATATGAAAAACTACGGCGAAACTTACGTTGGTTCGCGCGATAGAAAACAGTTCATCGAGTACACCCCCGAAGATGGGTTGAACATAGAGGCTAAGAGTGTCAAAATAACCGCAGGGGGAACGACAACGAATGTCGGTGACGGCATCAAGAATGCCAACCAAGGCATTTCTAATCTCACGCAGAGGGTTTCCAGCGCCGAGGTTAAGGCCAACGGTATAGAGCTGAAAGTTGAGCGGCGGAAGGTCGGCGGAGTAAATTTACTAAGAGGTACAGCTTTCAATAAACTACCCGAATGGAATACAGACTGTTTAGAGATTGGTAACGATCCATCATTGCGCACAATGGTAGAAACTATATTAAAATAACGGCAGCAGGATTTACAAAACAGTCTTTTAAGGGTGTCTTTCTCAGAGCGGTGTCCAACACAAAAACCGAATATACTGCATCTGTATGGGTACGCACCGATGATGTTAACTCTATTGATAATGGTATTTATTCCGAAAATTTCTTTACCAAAGGAAAAGACCACACTCGCGTCCATTCGGTCGGTGGTCAGTTTGTTACCGATTTACAAAATGGTAAGTGGGTGAGGGTGGTAAGAACATTCTCTCCGCCCGATGATATAGACTTTGATGGTGTTGAGTTCAATACGTTTGCCCTAAAAAATGGAACGCTTTATCTCTCCGAGCCGCAATTAGAGGTGGGAAATGTGCCCACCGATTGGTCGGAGAATCCCGACGACGTGAAAAACCAAATCGAAGAAACGGGGGTAAAGATTAAGCAAGGGCTTATTGAACTGAACGGTAAGAGTGTGTTTAAGAATGGTAATGCTCCCGCCGTACCTCTCTTCGATGAAAACGGAAAGGTGAACCCGAAACTCTCCACTGCGCAGTATCTGATGAATGTCTTGCGCAGTATGGAGACAATGATAGATGGTGGGTTGGTTATTGCTGGTCTGATGGCAGCCAAAGACGGTGAGCAGGTGACAGCTTACCTCAATGGACTGCGACAGAAGACACACGCGCTGGCAGCAGGCGTGAAGAACTTCGGTACAGAAAACGAAACCACTGTGTCGCACATCAATTTCGATGGTAGTGCAAAGTTCGGCAATCTTGGTATCTCGGCAGATGGTCGGGTAAACATCATTGATGCAGCAGGAAAGCCCCGTATCAACATCACCCCCGACGAGTTGCCTTCTGACGATGAGCTGTTGAAAACGGCGGATGAAGATAAGACGTATAATCTGCCTAATATATTTAAAACTCTTAATATATGGTATCCAAATGTTAACTGGGAAGCCCCGATGTTTACGCAGAAATTTAAGATTCTTAATAATTCAAGCAGTGTAAAAATTACGGCTACCATAGAGATACATAGCGACATCGATAATGACTTGATAAATGGAGAGGCTTCAAATGCAGCTTGTTTTATTTATCTTAAATGTGTAACAGATTCTTATGAACAAATGATTGGGTACTATGGAGAAGCTCGTGCTTTCGTCGAAAATGGCGTACCCCAGCCTTACCCGTATATACACGGGAATACTATAACCAATAGGGATAAAATCTTTAAAGACTTTATCCTTGAGGCAGGTGAATATCATATAGTTGTAACACCACGCAAGGGGACTAAAGTACACAATCTGAATCTGTCTTTAAGCGATATAAAGGTAGAAGTCTCTTTCAAAAGCGGCAGACAGAATTTCTCCCTTGCCCACAATGGCTTTGCATCAGTGAACAGCAACCATCAGGCTGCATATATCCGCGATGGCAAGCTACACGCATTTGGAGAAATGAATATTCCGGGCATACTGCTGGCTGGAACAGTAAGTAGTGGCGGTATCTTAAGCAATGCGTGGGGAGAGTTTGCTTCTGGAACAGGGTTAACCTACAACGAAGTAGACGGGATGCAAGTTATTCGATTAACGTTCAAAAATCCTCTACCTTGTGGTAGTAATTATGTTGTAAGCGTTGTACCCAATGAAGATGGCGCGGTATATGGGTGTATGGCTGTGATAAGACGCAAGACTGAAAGGTATTGCGAGTTCAGAATTGTTAACGATAGTGGCGGTAATGTCGGGGATGTAGGATTAGACTTTATAGTCGTTGGGCGGAACAAATAAAAAAGCCCACCGTAAAGGCAGGCTTCTATTTAGTTTTTGTTCTCGGCTTTCAATTTCCTCCATTGGGCACCAGTAATGGGGATAAAGGTATAAGCCTTTTCAAGGATGCGGTAACACGCATCATAATCACCCCTTTCAAAAGCAGCCCGAACGAGCGGTTCGGCGGCAATTAATTGAGCGTTTGGTACATAGGCGATGGTGTCCATTACATGTGCGTATTTTAATACCCCACTGTAATCCTTTGCATAACCGCAAAATGTGGTGTCGCCATTTTCAATATGTAGCCCGCGTTCAAAGACAACATCGCGAAGTGTAAGGAAAACGTCACCTAATTTGTGGGATTTTCTGTCGGGAGACATACCTATAACATCCTTTACTAATAGTTTCAGGGCTGGGTTGATGGTATCGCGCATTGCATCTGTGAAGAGCTTACCACCACCTTGTGTAGCAGTTCCATCAGGATACATCCCTTTCATCCCCCAAGTCTGTTGAACGACTTGTTTGCCAGATAAAAGGTTGCCCTGAATATAGCACGAGTGCCAGCCGCCGCACGAATGGGTACAGGACGGAATGGGTCATAAGAAGACTTATTATCATCCTTTGAACAGGAGATAAACAAAGCGGTCATAGCCGCAAAAAGTAAAAATAACTTTTTCATAACAGTTTAATATTAGTCGGGACAAATATATGAAAACCTATTGAAGAATGCAAGGATATAGTAAAAATCTTGTTTTTCTCACAACCGTTTTACGGTGTCGACTTGGGCTTGTGACACACATTCATAGTCCATCGCTCCGGCAAAGGACTATATATTAAAATTAACGTTTAAAAAATACGTTATGTAAAAATGATTACGAAAAATTTGGTACATACTATTTGATAATCTATCTTTGTACCAAAATTATCCCCCTTAGATGAAAAAGGCTAAGGCTTGCCATCTCCTATACCAAGGGGGTGGCTTAATTTTGAATACTGTTTTAAGATATAAAAGTTGCAGTTACAACATAAAAACACTATATTTGCACTATCAAATGGCATTTTATCAAAAATATTAAGGAGACTTTTTAGGTGTAAAACCCTAAAAAAGACGCATCAAACAATGAAAGAGAACGCATTATCGGTTGCCAATTATTTTATCGACTTGGCAGGAAAAGAGGGTAAGTCTATTCGCCCCTTGAAGCTGATGAAACTCGTGTACATGGCATACGGGTACGGCTTAGCCCTCATCAACCGTTCCATCATCGACCCGCGCTTCGACAAAGTAGAAGCCTGGCGATACGGTCCTGTCATACCATCTGTATACCACTCGTTCAAGCAATACCGAGAACAGCCCGTCACAGAGAAAACTGTAGTGATGGAAAGCAATGCCAAATACGTGGTGAAGTTCGTTGAGCCGAAGCTGGAAGATAAGAAAGCCAGGGACGTGTGCAACTTCGTGTGGAATCGTTATAAAGACTATTCCGATTCCGAACTTGTCGAGCTGCTACATGGTCGGGCAACCCCATGGGCGCAAGTATATAGGGAAGGTGAAAACAATCCTATCCCCGAAATAATGACAAAACTGTTTTATAAAGGTCTTGTTGAACGATTAATTGCTGTAGCCGAAAATGGATGATGATAAACTGCTTAATCAGATTTATTCCTTGATGGAGTCGGGCGGAACGCCCTCGAAGTCGGAAGAAAAAAGATATGTCGATACAAAAGCTCAAATCGAAATTGCCAGTCTGTTCGAGGAACTCGTCAGCAAACAGCAAGACCGCCAACAGCGTGGAAAGTTTGCAGGTCACATATTCATACTCATGTGCATTTACCTTGCCTTAGCGATAATTATAGTGATGTTGAAAGGATGTCAGCTTCTCACGCTTAGCGACATCGTTACCAACGTATTACTTTCAACCACTACAGCTAATGTGATAGGCATCTTTGCCATTGTTGCCAAATACCTGTTTCATCGGTGAAACAAATAAAAAAACTATTTTTGTAGCGTGTTTACATTTATCACATCATCATCTGTATGAAAACATTGCAATCGACAATACATAAGCAACCGTCCACGTCAGAGCTGCTTCAGCAGCGACCAACACGTTCAACAGGTCTCTTGTCCGTATTGGGAATGATGCCGACAAAACGATTCGCCCAATATCTGCAAGGAAACGATATGGGCGACCTGCAGCGTGATGCAAGGGTAATTGCTAACGATATGAATACGGTTATTCCTGTGAGAATAGTAAAAAGCGAACTTTCAGGTTCGCTTTTTTTTATATAACGAAAAATTTACAACGCTTCCCCTTGCAAGTTTCAAAACTTCTCCCTATCTTTGCAATGCTTAAAGATAGTAGTTGTTTCTACTCCGCAGGGCGACGGTTTTACGCCCGCTTCATTGCAGGGCTTTTTCATTGCCCTTAGGCTAAGCTTATATGGCGGCTACCTTCTCGTGATTTTGCGCTCCTCGGAGTAACAGCACTATCTTTAAGCAACGGGGAGAGTAGCCGTCACCCGTATTAAGATGGCTACAAGCTTAAAGATAGTGCAATATGCAACAATCAATTTCTATTCGCCCCGCTCGGCGGGCATTCTCCATCAAGGCATGGCTGGGCAGTGCAAAGCGAAAACTTTTTTCGCCATTTTCTTGCACAGTTCATGGCAAGTACCTATCTTTGCCATGTCAAAA
>NZ_BAKN01000038.1 GCF_000614205.1 Hoylesella saccharolytica JCM 17484 | reverse complement strand
AATCCGCGCAAGCAATTTTGCATACAAAATGGGTATCGCCCAATGGTGGAAGGCAGCATTTTTGTTCGCGGCGTGCGCTATTGCCTTTTGTCAGCCGGCAAAAGCTACAACGTGGGGAAACCGACTGTATTTTTCGGAAGAAAATTTTATTTTCAATATCCTGAATGATGTAGAAAACCCCGTACGCATTTCGTATAACACCGTGCAAACGTTAACGCATGTTACCTTGCAAAACCGTTTTACAAGCGGCAGTCTGCATGCCATTGATGCGCCCCAACGTGCCAACGACCTCTCGGCAAGTATCTTCGGACTGCAGCGCGTGGGCAGGTTCAGCCTGTCGGGCGAAATGAAATATACGCTGACCAACGCGCGCGAACAGCGGTGGAACAACACGCTGATGCTATCCGAAGATAATCCTTTTGTGCTGGGCGATTCGGTTTCGGGCAATCCCGCGCAAGAGCTGTTCAACCTCGACGCCACTGCCTGTTACAAGTTTTCAGAACAATGGCGCGCTGCTTTACGGCTTAGTTACGAAGCAGCAAGCAAAGACGACCAAACCGACCCACGCCCGAAAACAACAGCCATGCGTTTCAGGGTGCAGCCCGGCACAACGTTTCAGCTATCGCATCAGCATCTTTTGGGGCTCAACGGTAATTTGTGGGTGTACTCGTCAGACATCTCGCACACGGTTGTCGATAACCTCAATGCCAACACTTATTTCCTGATGAAAGGCATGGGCGACAACGCCATTGTCAGTACCGGCGAAAACCCATCGTATCCGCGTCATTACCAGGGATTGCAATGGGGCGCGGCAGCACTGTGGAAAGCCCGCTTTGACCATTATCAAAACGTATTGGAAGCCGGCTTTTCGCACAACGACGAGCGGGCAGAAGATGGCGGCTCGGGGCCTGCTTTCAAAGGGGGCGATTATACTTCTACAGCTTTCAGAATAACCAACCGGCTGGCGTTTCCGGGTTACAGATATCTGCACCAAAACCTTTTGTTGGGCTTTTCGTGGCAAACAGATCAAGGGTGGTGGTACGATCAGCGGCGAAGGGTAGACACAGAGCACGGCAATCTGGTGTATTACGAAATATTAAATAAAGGTAAGGTGCATACAGCTATTGTGGCGAAGGCAAGCGTGGGCTACCGCATCGACCAGTACCTATGCTGTGTGCCCTCTTGGATGCTCAGTCTGAAAGCCGATTGGGAACATCGGGCGCAAACCCATTACGAGGCAGATGTGTACAGACAGAGCTACAACCGGTATGCGGTGGGGGTTGAGGGAGCACGCTATTTCATACAGAAAAGTGTGTCGTACAATGTTATGGCACGGGCTGCGTACAGCAATGTGATAGGAACCCCGCAATATGCAAGTGTGCGAGGTAAACTCGATCAAGCCTATACGGCTCGTGTGTTTGCATTTTCCACTTTGCCTACTGTCCGCTTTCTGTTGCGCACGGAAGCTGTTTTCCCACTGAAATTATATCATTCGCCGACATGCCTCACCGCCTTTTTACAAGGCGATGTATCTTTTTGTACTGATAAAAGTCGTATTTCTTCAGCTTTTAACAATACGTCGCGCACGGCGATAGATGTAGGCCTATCGCTCACGTTATAACGGGCTGTCTGCCCATACAATATCCTATTTTAGAACAAGATTTTTTTTTGCAATGAAACATTCAGTTATTGGCAGGTCTGTGCGTCCTTTTCGCATAACGGCGTTGCTTTTTTTTCTGCTTTTCTATTTGGTACAAACTTTTGCGAAACCCGGTTTTGCCATCGTGATAGACCCCAAAAGTTATCAGGAAGCGCAAACTGAAATAGAGCAATACGTCCGAGCTTTGCAAGATATTCAGGGCTTTAAAGTGTATATTGTGCAAGATGTGTGGGGAACACCTCATGGCATCAAGGCAGAGTTGGTACGCCTGCATGCTTTGAAAAAGGAAGCTGTTGTAGGTGCCGTGTTTGTGGGCGATATTCCCATTCCGATGCTTCGTGATGCGCAAAGGTTGACCAGTGCTTTTAAGATGAATCAAAATCAGGATTGGAAAGAGTCGTCGGTACCTTCAGATCGATATTATGAAGATTTCGGAATGGATTTCCGTTTTCTTAAGAAAGACGAGCAAGCACCTTATTTTTATTATAGTTTGTCGCCTGTATCGCGACAGTATCTACGGTGCGACATCTTCTCAGGAAGAATACGGCCTACTGATATAGGGGGTGTAAGTAGGTATGAAAAGTTGCGCCGTTACTTACGAAAGGCAACTGAATGGAAACGCAACAGGGCTGAGATGCGGCGGATGTTATTTTTCTCCGGACATGGTTATGTTTCCGAGTCGTTGGTTACGCGTCTTGACGAGCAACTTAATCTCTACGATCATTTTCCACAGATGCGACTGCCGGGCCATGATATTCGGTATATGGATTATCGTCAGCAGCGCAATACAAAGGTTGCACTGATGAACGAGTTACAGCGTCCTGACCTTGACCTGGCATTGCTTCATCATCACGGAGCACCCGATACGCAGTATCTCGATGCCACCGATCGGCCTGCATCGGCTGAAGAGGCACAGCGTTTGATAAAGAATTACGGACGCGGATATTTGCGCAAACAAGTGGGACGTGGGCAGCCGAAAGACAGCGTTTTGGCAGCCTTATCGCGCCGTTTTGATGTGCCTGCCCGTTGGTTTGACAATGCCTTTGAGCCGCGTGTGGCTTTTGCCGACTCGGTTGAGGCGGCCGACAAAGACCTTACACTTGCCGATTTCTCCCGTTACGACTATCGCCCCAATTGTCGATTGGTGGTGCTTGATGCCTGTTTCAATGGTTCGTTTCATCTTGACGATTGCATTGCCAACGAATATATTTTCAGCGATGGCAGAACGATAGCCTGCATTGCCAATACAGTAAATGTGTTGCAAGATAAGTGGGCCGACAAGTATATCGGTTTGATGGGGCAAGGATTATATGCCGGAAACTTGGCGCGTTTAAGTGGATTTTTGGAAAATCATTGCATCGGCGACCCCACTTTTACTTTTGCCGAACAATCGGTAAAAATCGATGTAAATACCCTCTCGACACCGATAATGAATCGTTGTTGCGCCGATTGGTAAAAAGTGTACCTTCTGTAGATGTTGCATCATTGGCCATGCAACGACTTTTTGAACGCGGAAAACTATCTTCAGCCCGTTTGCTGGAAATATTTACCGAAAGCAGTTCACCTCTTTTGCGCCTGCAAGCCCTGCATCTGTTGGCCCAATATCGCAACGACGATTTTATTTCGGTTATCGCAAAAGCAGTGAATGATGATAACGAGGCGGTGGAAAGAGCGGCTTTGAATTACTTGGGAAAAAGCGGAGATACGCGACTAATACCCGTTCTTGCTGAAAAGTTGCTCGACCTCAACACCTCGCCCCGTTGTGCTTTCAGTATTATCAACGCCCTTTCGTTTTATTCTTCGGCAGTTTTGCTTCCCGCATTCGACAGTGCGTTTGCCACGAAAGCTCCTTATTATGTAGAGCGCGATAAGTTGAAAGCCCGTTTGGAGGGTGTGATTAAAGCTAACGCAGACAAATGGCAAGAGGGAATCGTAACTATTTTAGACGAACAGGCGCCGTTGAAAAAGCGACTTTCAGCCATTCGCACCACGCGCAATTACTGTCCGCACGCCTCTATTCCCAGCCTGATTGCATGTGCCGAAACCACCCGTGAAGAGGCTGTAAGAGTAGCTCTTCTTGAATCGTTGGGTTGGCGTTATCATTCGGTTTACATGCCGCAGATACTGGCTTTTGCTAAAAGATGTATTGAAAATTCCACCCTTTCGACGGCTGCAAAAGAAGAGGCCCAACGCGTTATCAATGCTTTAGAAAAGAGTTAGCCCACCAGCCATTTGCTGCCCGGAAGATATGAAAGAAGTTTTATTGTAACGGTGCAACACAGGTAAGTAAGCACGGCAATTACCGGAATGGCGGCGTAAACGGGAATGATGGGATGAGCGGCGTCGCCGTTGACAAAAACGGAGGCGATGGGCGCAAGAAAGAGCAGGTGAATAAGGTACATTCCGTACGATAGTTTTGATATGTCTGTAACGATACGCGGGGCGCGTTTGCCCTCGATACAGGTAAAGAGCAGAAAGGCGCCGAAGGTGGCGCACAGCACGTTGGGCGTGCAAAATTCCCACGACCATTCGAGCATCGGGGTTTCAATCAAACGGCCCGGAATACCCATCTGCCAGAACGACCAGGCAGTGAATGCTGCACCTGCCACAAAGCAAATTGTGCCGATGCGAAGGCGTTTGGAGCGACTCCAATCAAGATGAACGCGGATATAATGTGCCAGAACCAGATAGCCCAGATAGCCCGAACAATACCACAGCATCATAAAACCGTTCCAGAAACATTCGCCCCACAACTCGTTGCTGACGAAGCGGTGAAGCCAAGGCAGCAGGGTCGAAAAGGCGAAAAAACCGAGAAAAAGGCGTTCGTCGTTGGCCGAAGCGCGTTCGAGCATGGCGACACAACGGGAATAATGATGTACAGACTGATGAGGGGATACATAAACCAAAGGTGGCCCGCCATCGAGGGAAAATTGAACGGTAGTCGGGCAAGGTCTTTCAACGATTGCTCGCAGGTCATGCCGCCCCACAGAAGCGGTAGAAATGTGTAAACGAGCATGAAAAACAGCATCGGCGGAAGTATCCTCGTAAAGCGTTTGCGATAGAAAGCACCCATCGTTGTGCCCGGTTTGAGAGGAACAAGCAGAAATGCCGACACCACCATGAACAACGGAACGCAGGTGCGCGCCACACCGCCATCGTAAAACGCCACCCAGAAGCGGTTGCTCTCATTTAACAGCATCGACACGTTTCCGGCAAGCCCCGAAGCATCGGCGGCATAAAAATTTTCGCTGGCGTGAACCAGCATCACCAAAAAGCAGGCTACTACGCGGATATAATCCACAAAGACAATTCTTTCGTTTTCGTTTTTCATCGTTTATCGGATGGTTTTATTCAGTAAGAAAATTATCGTTGTGCAATCTTACGGTTTGGGCGCCTTTGCAGTCACCGCCTTTGCATTTAGGGGTTGTGTTGTGCGGTATCATCTACCCGAAAGCCGCGCAGAAAGTTTTTCGAGCATATCGCGCGTCATGCTGTCGAGGTTGTATTGCGGTGCCCAGTCCCATTCGGTGCGTGCGCACGAGTCGTCCATTTGGTCGGGCCAGCTTTCGGCAATTTTTTCTTTGAGCGGGTCGACGTCGTACACCATTTCAAATTCGGGTTTATATTTTCGGATAGCTGCGTAGAGCGTTTCGGGGTCGAAACTCATTGCGGCGATGTTAAATGCGTTGCGATGAATCAGGCGTGTGGGGTCGGCTTCCATCAGGGCGATGGCAGCGTGCAGAGCATCGGGCATATACATCATATCCATGCGGGTGTGCTTGTCGATGGGACAGATGAAGCGTTCGCCCCTGACGGCAGAATAATAGATGTCGACAGCATAATCGGTGGTGCCTCCGCCCGGAGGAGTAACGTAGGAGATAAGGCCCGGAAAGCGTACCGAGCGCGTGTCAACGCCGTATTTCTTGTAGTAATAATCGCTCAGCAGTTCGGTAGTAACCTTTGAGATGCCGTAAATGGTGGCAGGCCGTTGAAGCGTGTCTTGCGGTGTAAGTTCGTGAGGCGTGTCGGGCCCGAACGAGCCGATAGAACTGGGTGTAAACACGGCACAACCGTTTTGGCGTGCCACTTCAAGAACGTTCCACAGTCCGTCGATACCAATTTTCCATGCCAGCCGGGGTTTCGATTCGGCCACAACCGACAGCAGTGCCGCCAGATTATAGATGGTGTCGATGTTATACCGTTTCACCACCTCGGCCATAGCCTCGCCGTCGGTAACATCGGCAACGGACGCCGGACCGCCCTCTTTCAGTTCGCCCGTAGGTTCTGCGCCAGCGATATAGCCTGCTACAACATGGTTATTTCCATAACGTTTTCTTAATTCTCTTGTAAGTTCCGACCCAATTTGTCCGGTAGAGCCGATTACCAATACGTTCTTCATTTGATTTAAAATTTTTGTGCTGCAAAATTAACGGTTATTTCTTAACAAAACGGCTGTAAGCAGATAAAAATACGTTTATCGGGATAAGAATTTTCGGTTCAGCGGGGTGCGAAACCTCTCAACGGCGAAATTGCGGCTTTGTGCCACCCGTTTTTTCAAGCCGATGCAGTCTTTCAGTTTCGTCAGAGGGGTCGGACGTACGGTAAACTTTAATGGAACGTACATCCGAGGGGTCGGACGTACGATAAACTTTAATAGAACATACATCCGAGGGGTCGGACGTATGATAAATTTTAATAGAACGTACATCCAAGGGGTCGGACGTACGATAAATTTTAATAGAACGTACAGCATGAGGCCCAACGTACGATAAATTTTAATGGAACGTACAGTGTGAGGCCTTCCGTACGATAAAATTGAATAGAACGTACGTCGGAAGCTCCGCCGTATGCTAAAATTATCTGGAGCGTATAAAAATTGTAAAAAATAACGCGAAAAATAATGTAAAAAAGAGGGTAAACTGATTTTTTATGCTTACTTTTGGATGTTTAAACCCGTTTTACCTCGTAAAAACAAACGATTTAGCCATTTAAAATAATGTAATATGAGCAGAAACAACGCCAATCGTCCCGAAAATCGGAAAGAAGAACCGCAATACTGTTTCGACGAGCTGTATTTTACCCCGTTTACCGAGTGCAGAAAGTTCGACGACGAGGGCAACGCTTATTATGCGCCCATCGAGAAGAATACCCGGCCCACGGGCATCTGCGTGCTCGACGATTTTATGAATTTTCTTAACGACGGCAACAGCAGCGTGGCTGTTTTTTGTAGGCGCAAGGGCATTTCGATAGCGGCATTCAGCGGTTTGTGCGAGGTGCTCACGGGTATGAAGGCGATACCTTTCAAGATGAAGTGGACGGCGCGAACACTGCTCGATTTGCTGCGCTATACCGACCTGTCGCTCAGCGAGGCGGGCGAACGAAGCGGAGTGGGGGCATGGAGCAATATGCACAAGGTGTGCAAAGAGGCTTCGGGCTACACACCACGC
Organism: Hoylesella saccharolytica JCM 17484; assembly: GCF_000614205.1. Classification (GTDB taxonomy): domain Bacteria; phylum Bacteroidota; class Bacteroidia; order Bacteroidales; family Bacteroidaceae; genus Prevotella; species Prevotella saccharolytica. Next base: position 6,261 of record NZ_BAKN01000038.1, on the reverse strand, counting down.
GAATATCGATGGTTTGAACGCAACGATTTTGATCTGGGCAAGTATCGGTTGGGAGATTAATTAGGGATGAAGGATTAGGGATGAAGGATTAGGGATTAAGGATTAGGGATTAAGGATTAAGGATTAGTTGCCTATTCGTCAATCATTATTCGTCAATTATCCTTCGTCAATTATCCTTCGTCAATTATCCTTCGTCAATTATCCTTCATCAATTATCCTTCATCAATTATCCTTCATCAATTATCCTTCATCAATTATCCTTCATCAATTATCCTTCATCAATTATCCTTCATCAATTATCCTTCATCAATTATCCTTCATCAATTATAATTCATCTAAATATTATGTACGGAAAAATGAAAGAACACCTCAGCCGCAGCTTGGCTGAGATTAAAGAGGCCGGACTTTATAAAGAAGAACGACTTATCGAAAGTGAACAACAAGCCGCAATAACGGTAAAAGGTAAAGAGGTGCTTAACTTTTGCGCCAATAACTATCTGGGACTGTCGGCACATCCCCGACTTATCGAGGGAGCCAAACAGATGATGGACAGGCGCGGATACGGCATGTCGTCAGTGCGCTTTATCTGCGGCACGCAAGATGTGCACAAAGAACTGGAGGCCGCCATCGCCGAATATTTTCAAACCGACGATACCATTCTCTATGCAGCCTGTTTCGATGCCAACGGGGGCGTGTTTGAACCGCTCTTTACCGAAGAAGATGCCATCATATCAGATGCGCTGAACCACGCCTCGATTATCGACGGCGTAAGGCTGTGCAAGGCCAAACGCTATCGCTATGCCAACGCCGATATGGCAGATTTGGAACGCTGTTTGAAAGAAGCACAGGCGCAACGCTTTCGTATTATTTGCACCGACGGCGTGTTTTCGATGGACGGGAACGTGGCGCCAGTAGATAAAATATGCGATTTGGCAGAAAAATACGACGCGCTGGTGATGGTCGACGAGTCGCACTCGGCAGGTGTGGTGGGCGCAACCGGTCATGGCGTGAGCGAACTCTGCAAAACCTACGGACGGGTGGATATCTATACCGGAACGCTGGGCAAGGCTTTCGGCGGCGCGCTGGGCGGATTTACCACCGGACGAAAAGAAATCATCGAGATGTTGCGTCAGCGCAGCAGGCCCTATCTCTTCTCCAACTCGCTGGCTCCGTGCATTATCGGCGCCGGATTAGAGGTGTTTAAGATGCTCAAAGAAAGCAATGCTCTGCACGACCGTTTGGCCGAGAACGTTACTTATTTTCGTGAAAAAATGCTGGCGGCAGGTTTCGACATCAAACCCACCCAAAGTGCCATCTGTGCCGTAATGCTTTACGATGCCAAACTTTCGCAGGTTTATGCGGCACGTATGCTCGAAGAGGGCATCTACGTAACGGGCTTTTACTATCCCGTTGTACCCAAAGAACAGGCCCGCATCCGCGTGCAACTGTCGGCCGGACACACTCGCGAACAGCTCGACCGGTGTATTGCTGCCTTTGTTAAAGTGGGCAAAGAGTTGGGTGTGCTGAAGTAGTATTTCGTGCAATGGTTCAAACCGTCATATCCTCATTTTGCGAATTATAATTCGCTGTTCACAATCCTTATGGGCAAAATGAAACATTCTTTTTACTTGTGTCTGTTCGTTCTGCTGGTTGCAGCTTGCACCGGCCGACGTTCGGACAAAGAACTGACCGGCGGAGATACACTCGCGTTTAAATATGCTGAGAATATCTCTGTGGTTGGTTTTCGCCATTTTACCGTCGTAGAGCTGAAAAATCCCTGGAAGCCTGGCCAACTGCTGCACCGATACATCTTACTGAACGAAAGCGAATCGGCGACAGATTACTTAGACCAACTTCCTGAAGGAACAGTTATCCGCAGCACCCCTCGCCGGGCTGTGCTCTTCACTACTGCTCATGCTGCACTTTTGCAGATGCTCGGTCAGCTGGATGCCGTTGGCGGCGTATGCGACTTGAAGTATATGCTGCTGCCGGAGGTTAAAACGCGGGTTGCCGATGGACGTATGGCCGATTGCGGCGACGGAATGGCGCCTAACGTGGAGAAAATTATCGAGCGAAAAACCGATGTGTTGCTGCTTTCGCCTTTTGAGAACAGTGGTGGATATGGGCGACTCGACAAAACGGGTATTCCCATCATCGAGTGTGCCGATTATATGGAAACTTCGCCGCTCGGGCGTGCAGAATGGATGAAGTTTTACGGTTTGCTTTTTGGCTGTAAAGAACGCGCCGATTCGCTCTTTGCCGTAGTAGAGCGCAACTATCTCAGCCTGAAAAAATCGGCTCGTCGCGCCCGAACCTCCCCGTCGATACTTACCGAGCGCATAACAGGTAGCACGTGGTACGTTCCCGGCGGACGAAGTACGGTTGCCGTGATGCTTCGCGATGCAGCCGCCCGGTATCCTTTTGCCGCCGATACACATAGCGGAAGTCTGGCACTGCCTTTCGAGAGTGTACTCGAAAAGGCAGGTAATGCCGACCTCTGGCTTATCAAGTACAATGCGCCCCGCTCGCTTACTTACGCTGATTTGTCGGCCGAGTATCGCGGCTATAAAGCCCTGCGGGCATTTAAAAATCAGCAGGTGTTTGCCTGCAATGCCTCTGTGGTGCCTTATTTTGAAGAAACGCCTTTCCGTCCCGACCTGCTGCTTAGCGATTATGTGCAGCTTTTCCACCCCGAAATGCGGGCCAAAGGTGCGCTGCGTTATTTCACGCCATTAATCCGGTAGTTCGTTTCTCCCTCTTTCAGCTCATTTTCGGGGAATCCCGAAGAGAGAAAAAGAAAAAATAGAAATGTGGCGTCTGCATCCTTTCGCCTTTTCACTCTTTCACCCTTTCACCCTTTCACCCTTTCACCTTTCAAGTGTGCTCGAATGAATAAAACCCTCGCTCCTTATCTTCTACTTCTGCTACTCATTGCTCTGCTTTTCGTTCTCAATTTGTTCGTTGGCAGTGTCGGCATACCGCCGGGCGATGTTCTCTCCATTCTTTTTGGCGGTTTTTCCGGATCGGAGGCGTGGCGTTTCATTATTCTCGAAACCCGCTTGCCGCAAGCGCTTACCGCTCTGCTCTGCGGGGGAGCCTTATCCGTTAGTGGACTGATGTTGCAAACCGCCTTCCGAAACCCCTTGGCCGGCCCGGGTATTTTCGGAATTAATAGTGGTGCCGCATTGGGCGTTGCCTTGGTGATGTTGTTGGGTGCAGGCAGTATTTCGCTATTCAGTATCGGCGGATTTCTTGCTATTCTACTTGCCGCTTTTGCGGGAGCCATGCTCGTTACTCTACTTATCTTCTTTTTCTCAACGATGGTGCGTAACAGCGTTATGCTACTCATTATCGGCATCATGATAGGTTACCTCTCTTCGTCAGCCATCTCTCTGCTCAACTTTTTTGCCACCGAAGAGGGCGTAAAATCTTACCTGATATGGGGAATGGGTAATTTTGGTGGTGTGTCGATGCAACAGATGCCGCTTTTTGCCGTTGCAACCCTCTTGGCACTCCTCGCCTCGCTTTTCCTTATCAAGCCTCTTAATGCCTTGCTGTTAGGCGAGCAATACGCTCAAAATCTTGGTGTCAATACTCTGCGCGTGCGTCATCTGCTGTTGATACTCACCGGATTTCTCACCGCTGTTACCACTGCTTTTTGTGGTCCGATAGCCTTTATCGGTCTTGCCGTTCCCCATCTTGCCCGCCTGCTTATCCGTACTGAAAACCACTGTAGTCTGCTCCCTTTCACCCTTCTTTTAGGTTCTATCGTTGCTCTTTTGTGCAATGTTCTTTGTTATCTTCCCGGCTCTTCCGGCATAATTCCCCTCAACGCCGTAACTCCGCTTATCGGTGCGCCCGTGGTGATGTATGTCGTTATAAAGGTGAAAAGGTGAAAAGGTGAAAAGGTGAAAAGGTGAAAAGGTGAAAGAGTGAAGAGGTGAAAAAGTGAAAAGGTGAAAAAGTGAAGAGGTGAAAAAATGAAAGGGTGAAGAGGCGAAAGGATGTAGACGTCACAATTTTAGTTTTTTTGTTCTTCGGGATACCCCGAAACTGTGCCAGCGATGTTGGCAGACTTTCGGGGATCCCCGAAAACGTGCCGGTGATGTCGGGAGACTTTTGGGAATGCTCGAAAACGTGCCAGCGGTGTCGGGAGACTTTTGGGAATGCCCGAAAACGTGCCGACGATGTGGGGAGACTTTCGGGGACGCCCGAAAGCAATTTTTGCAGGATAGAATCTCATCAGCGAGCCCTGAAAGAAAATAATCAAACAAAAAATGCAGAGAAAGTAATACTTCTCTGCATTTTTGTTGGGTTCATGATACCTTGTTCTGATATTCTGCCTTCTTGATTTGAATTAGTAGATTGTTTTTGTGTGCGAAAATGGTCTGTTTTGCACAAGTTGTTCCCCTTTCGGGGAGGATGTTGCAAAGTTATGGCTTATCTTTCGATTAAAAGAATTTAAACCCGCTTATTTTAGTTTAAACGACACCTCGATGCTGTTCAGTTCGCTGCAAAAGGCAGGGTCGGTTTGCAAACGATTTTCTACCTGCGTACAACTGTGCAAAACGGTAGAATGGTCGCGCCCGCCCACAAGTTTTCCGATACGGTTGGCAGGTATCTTGGTGTGTTTCTGAGCCAGATACATCGACACCTGTCGGGCCACCACGAGTTCGCGCTTGCGACTTTTGCTGTTCACCCCCGACACGGTTACATTAAAGTGGCGACATACCTTTTCAAGAATATCGTCGATGGTGAGCGGCGTATCGTCTACCTTGACGGCGCGTTTGATAACACGTTCTGCTAGTCGCATATCAATTTCGCTGTTGTACACCACCGAGTAGGCCATCAAACTGTTGACAACGCCTTGTAAATCGCGTACGCTTCCGTTGGCGGTTCGGGCGATGAAGTCGACTACGTCAGTAGGGATGTTAAGCCCGTCGCGCTGTATCTTATTTTGTAGAATGTCGATGCAGAGTTGTACGTTGGGCTTTTCGAGTTCGGCAATCAGTCCGCACGAAAAACGGGTCAACAATCGTTCGTTCATTCCTTTTAGTTCAATGGGCGGCCGGTCGCAAGCTAAAATAATGTGCTTGCCGTTACGGAAGAGATGATTGAAGATGTGGAAGAAAGTATCTTGGGTTTTGGCAGCTGTAATCCATTCTTGAATATCATCAACGATGAGCATATCAATGGTTTGATAGAAATTGATAAAATCGTTGGTGGCATTTTTTAAAACCGCATCGGTGTATTGCACCTGAAACAGTCGTGCGCTGATATACAGCACGCGTTTCCGCGGATACAATCGCTTGGTATGTACACCGATGGCGTTGATAAGATGAGTTTTTCCGCATCCCGACGGTCCGTAGATAAACATCGGATTGAACTGGTTGTTATTGGGATGTTCAGCAACAGAAAGGCCCACCGAGCGGGGCAGTTTATTGCTGTCGCCTTCGATATAGTTGTCGAATGTCTGGTGTGGATTCAGTTGCGAGTCAAGCTCTTGCGGCATAGCAGCATCCAAGGTGGTTGGCGACTGATTGCCTCGTGTGGTCTGTTGCGGTGAAATACTTAAATCTACGCGCTCTGCCTCGATATCTTGTGTTTTTTTGTGCTCATTATCAACCATTACCCGATAAGTAAGGCGTATGCGCTCTTCAAAAGTTTTGAAAAGTACCTTGCTCAGAAGGTCAATATAATGTTCTTCCAAGTATTCGTAGACAAAAGAACTTGGTACTCGCAGTACCAAGATTTTCGTTTCGGGGTTAAAAGATTCGAACACTATCGGGGTAAACCAGGTGTCGAATTGTTGAGGAGAAACGTTCTCGCGAATTAGCGCCAGAGAATTCTCCCAACATATATCAGGACTTATCTTCATGCCATTCTTGTTATTAGTATGTGTGTTAAGTGTATTGCAAATTTCGCGAAAAAAAATCTGTCAAACAAATACCCTGCAACATCAAGAATTTTCTTTATTTTACAGAAAGGCGGTATTTAGGCACTTTTACAAGCAATGTAAAGTAAGAAAGTAAGATTGATAGTTGCTAAAATATAAGTGTTTGATTATGCGGAGGTTATTATATTGTACTTAGGGTGGATACCTTTTAGTGAAACATTTAAAAAAAAGCGCTAACTATTCCATATTCAATACTTAGCAATAATACTCGTTTTGTGAAACATTAGTAATGTTTATTTATAGAAAATATAAATAGAAGAAATCAGATGATAATTAAATATAAAAGGGCTCATTCTATATAAATT
>NZ_BAKN01000039.1 GCF_000614205.1 Hoylesella saccharolytica JCM 17484 | reverse complement strand
CCGATGCACCGGCAAGAACGAAAGACAAACGTTTCTATCCACTTGTCGAGGGCGGCTTTGCCAAGATTATCCGCAAAGGCGACAATCCGCAGAACTACACATGGGAAGTAACCTCTAAGGACGGAACGGTGTCTTATTTCGGCGGCGTGGACGGTATGATAGACGAAGGTGCCGTCCTCAAAGACGGCAATGGAAACATTCTGCGCTGGGCACTCTGCAAGACACAAGACACCCACGACAATTTTGTTTCTTACAAATACCTCAAAAAAGGAAATAACCTCTATCCCGATACCTACCGCTATACCGGCAGTAAAAGCGAAGAGGGTGCCTACAGCGTGCAATTCGCCTTTAAGTCAGATGTGCGCAAGGATGTCGTTAAGAGCGGTCGGCTGGGTGTGCTACAAACCGACGATGCCCTGCTCGAACGCGTGGAAGTGAAATACAACAGCGAACTGCTGCGCGCTTATGCACTCCACTATAAAGAAGGTGTCTTTTCCAAAACGCTTTTAGACAGCATTGTGCAACTCGACAGTAAAGACCGACGCGTGGCGGCACAAGGTTTTTCTTATTTCGATGATACTAAGAATGGAATATTTTCTTCGGAAGAAGAAACTTGGAAGAGTAAGAGCAAAGAAGAGAAGTTCGTCTTTTTCAAAAAAAAGCGTTTCAACAATGTCAGCGACTCTCTGTCCATACTCGGTAGCTCCAGTTCTTCCGGCGGCAGTGGCGGCGGCGGATTCGGTGTTGCTATCGGTCCGGTTTCAGTCGGTGCATCTTATGAATTAAGCATTAATAAAAGCTGTGGGGAAGTGACTTTTGCAGATATTGACGGCGACGGGCTTCCTGATAAGATTTTTAAGAACTCCACCGGCATTTGGTACAGACCAAACCTTTATGGAAAGACCGCACAAGGTGGTTTTGACGATCCCATCTATGTAAAGGGTATTGGCAGATTTTCTGAAAGTGAGAGCCTGAACCACAATATCGGAGTTGATGTAGGTGCCGGTTTCGGGCCGGTAAGTGTCGGCGCATCTTACGGACACAGTATCCAGAGCGACAAAGTGAAGATCTATATGCAGGACTTCAATGGGGATGGATTGGTTGACGTCGCCAACAAGGGAACAGTATACTTTAACCATATCGGAGCGGATGGTAAGCCCTATTTTGAACCGACCAGTGCAGGGACTTTCAATCCCATCCATACGCCTGATGAGCAAGTTGTCGACCAAACGTTTATCCCAGACTACAAACAGGTAAGAGACTCTTTGGAACGGGAATTCCCCCTCAATGATGCCGTAAGAGTTTGGAGAGCTCCTTACACAGGAACCGTTGCCATCAGTGGACAGATTGAAAGAACAGCCACACAGGGCGACGGTGTAAAGATGAACATACAAACACAGGGTGTAATACTGTGGAAAGACTCTCTTATTGAAAGCGGAATTAAAAATTACGCCCTCACCCGCAATGTTGTTGCAGGACAGCATATATTCTTTCGTCTGCAATCACGCTACTCAGGGACAGCAGACAGCGTAAAATGGGATCCCGTCATACGGTACACGGCCATCGCTTCAGGTGTGACTACTTATGCAGGCGAAGACCTTACCCAATACAAAGCCTCGCAAGACTATATCGGCGGTGAGGTCTCTACGGCATACCTTACAGAAACGGGAAAGGTGCTCATCAAAGCTCCTTATCACAAAGAAAAGACATCGGACGATGTGTGTTTAAGGGTTATCAAACAGACTCGCGCAAGCAGTACGACACAGACGAGAATCTATCTCAAAGCAGATACCATTGCCGATGGTGTGTTCGAGACGGAATATCTGGCCAACAAGGCAGATAGTGTCATGCTGCAGTTTGTCATCGAAACGAAAAGCCCCATTGATTGGAAAAAGGTAACATGGAAACCCACATACAACTATGAAAATAAGGACACCATTGCCTTATCTCCTGCAAGAACGATTTTTGCCAAACATGTATTACCGGTTTCTGCACAGCTATTCAGTCCTATCATAGCTTCAACATTGCCGGTATATGGTACAGGATTTAAACTTATTCCTTTCCTGAAAGTGGATAGGCGTTCAGCTTCTGATAAAGATACCCAAGTCTTCCTAACTATCAAGAGTACTACAGGCGATTTAATTCATTCCACGGATCTAACTCTTGCCCCTGATGGGCACATCAAACAAGATACACTTATCTTTACGGATGCTACTCTTGCTGCAAAACTAGCGAATAGAAGTTACTATGTAACATTCTCCTCTGAACGTGAGTTGACGAAAGCTGATACAGCCAATATCAAAATTATCCGAACTGGCTTCGAGCAGGAAATCAAAGCCTCTGTCTTCAGCAAATATGACAGCAACGACTATGGTCTCCTTTATAGAGGCTGGGGACAATTCGCCTATAACGGTAACAAAGAATGGGGTGCGTTACCCATTGATACCACGGTTTTGAAGATCGACCGAAATAAATACAAAGACATTGCAAGCGATAATCCTAATCCTGAACAGATTGGACAGGTCATGACACCCATCAACAAAGAGCGTTTCTTTGTTATGGGGTATAATGTACAGCGAGACGCCTACGTCAGTGTAACGGATAGTACCTATATCGGCAGCGTGTTGCAGTGTAGTTCCCGTATGGGACAGCAAGAGATAGATGTCGATAGCGTTTCCTATGCTGCCGGCGGTTCTTCTCTTCCTGCTCCTGTCCTAAAAACTGAAGGCTCTGGAAATACTGTATCTGCCAGTGGAAAGTTTGCCGTGAAATTCCTTAAAGCCAGTCTCTCGGGAAGTAAAAGCTGGCAGAATTCCTACACTAATGTGTCCTGCATGGATATCAACGGTGACGGCTATCCCGATTGGATAAAAGAAAGTAAGGAAAAAATCAAAGCACAAATCACGACACAGGCAGGTGCACTTAGTAGTCATATAATTGAGCCCAATGTTCCCAATCCTAAATTCAAGGCTTCTTCAGGGACAGTCGGCATAGATATTGGAGCCGACCTCAAAGACGGAGGCGATGCGGGTGACGGAAAAGCAGGGGCACCAACGATTGCCGAACAATGGAGTTTCAGTAAGAAAAGCCTGATTGCAGCGGCAAAGGCAAACGAAACATCTTCTGGTTCCGTCAGTGCCAGCGGTAACTATACAAGCGGCAAGACAAGTATGGAAAGAGATTGGACGGATCTCAATGGTGACGGTCTGCCCGATATGCTTGACGGAGGTAGTGTGCGTTATAATCTGGGTAATTCTTTTGCAGATGCTCAAGAAAGTGGTTGCGGTGGCATCGGCACATCCAAATCCAAAACATGGGGTGCCGGTGGTGGTGTGAGCATTCCAATCGCAGGAAAGGTAAACATTAGTTTCGGTTTCAATGGCACACGTACCACTTCAGAATCGACTAGCTCGATGAGCGATCTTAACGGGGATGGCTTGCCCGACATCATTACACAGGAAGGTGATGATTTGTATGTAGCTTATAACACAGGTAGCGGCTTCCTACCCAAGATAAAGTTTATCAAAAATGCCGCTTTGGCAAAGAGCGTATCTTCTTCCGTATCCGGATTTGCCAATGTGGGAGTGGCTATTTCTGCACTGTTTGTAACCCTCCTACCACGAGGAATTGCATCTAAATCAGATGGTGTGAGTCGTAACTCGACAGCACTGATAGATATCGATGGCGACGGTTATCCCGATTACGTCAGTGAGAACGGTCCCAATGAATTGAAAGTGCGTCGCAATCTCACAGGACGCACCAACCTACTCAAAGGCGTTACTTTACCTTTCGGCGGGCACATCGCCTTGACCTACGAGAAGACCCGTCCCAGCTTTGCTATGCCCGGCTCGCGCTATGTGCTGGGGAGTGTGGAGACCACGGGCGGCTATGCCGAGAACGGAGCCACCAAGATGCGCAACGAGTTCGAATACGAAGGCGGCTACCGCGACCGCAGAGAACGCGACTTCTACGGTTTTAAGAAAGTCATCACCAAGCAGATAGATACGCAGAACGGAAATACCGTGTACCGCAAGCAGGTAGCAGAGTACGGACACAATCGTCACTTCTACATGCACGACCTTGTCACTGCCGAGACGCTCTACGATGCAGCAGGCAACAAACTGCAAGGCACACAGAACACCTATGAACTCAAGCAACAGGCAGACACGACGGTATTCTTCCCCGCCCTTGTCTCTGTAAAGCAGGCTATTTACGACAACAACGGCTCGGGCAGCATGAGCACCACCGTGCACAACACTTATGATGCTTACGGTAACCTCGCTTCCTATAAGGAAACGGCAACGAACTACGAGCTGGATGCCGACATCGCCTACCACGACTTGCAGGCGAATTACATCGTCTCCGTGCCCAAGCACATCGCCGTAAAGGACAAGGGAGGAAAGGTTTACCGCGAACGTTCTACGCAAATCGACGGCAATGGCGACATTATCAGCATCACGATGCACAACGGCACAAAGCCGTCGGTCTACGATATGACCTACGATGCCTATGGTAATCTTGCAAGTCTCACCAAGCCCGAGAACCATAAGGGACAGCGCATGCGCTACGACTACACTTATGACGATGTGCTCCATGCGTTGGTGACGAGCGTAAAAGATGCCTACGGTTATACCTCTTCCACAACCTACGACTATAAATGGGCAGTGCCCGTGGAGACTTCCGACCTCAATGGCAACAAGATGCGCTATGCCTACGACGACATGGGACGCCCGAGCACGATTGTCGGTCCGAAAGAGATAGCCGCAGGCAAACCCTATACCATTAAGTTCGAGTATCATCCTGCCGGTCGTTATGCCCGTACGGTGCATTACGCACCCGAGGGCGACATCGAAACTTATACCTTTGCCGACAGCCTGATGCGCGCCGTGCAGACTAAACAGACAGGCGTTGTATGGACAGGCGGCAGCAATCAAAAAGTGTCTATTGTCAGCGGCCGTGCCGTTGTCGATGCCTTCGGTCGCACCATAAAGGCATTCTATCCCACCACAGAGAGCTACGGCAGCATCGGTACGTACAACACCGCCACGGGCGACCCGCAGGGAACCACCGAATACGACGTCTACGACCGCACGACAAAGGTTACACTGCCCGATGGGGCAACCACCACGACGGCATACAGTATCGTTTCCCATGACGGCGAGCCGATGCTCGAAACAAAGGTGACCGATGCGCTCGGCCGCCATGCCGAGAGCTATACCGACGAGAAAGGACGTAATCGTGAAACAGTGCAACATGCCTCGGGCGATAACATCACCGTGAAATACGACTACGATGCCGTGGGACAAGTGACTACCGTTCATCATCCCAACGATAAGACCACGACTTACGAGTATGACCTCTTGGGACATAAACTCAAAGTGAATCACCCCGATGCGGGCGAAGTGACCTGCACCTACGACGCAGCAGGCAATCTCTTAACTAAGCTCACGGCGGAACTCAAAAAGACGATTTCGGATAAGGCCCCCATCACTTATACCTACGATTACGAACGATTAAGTGAAGTACTCTATCCCAAGAATCTCTTCAACCGCGTTACCTATACCTATGGCAAGCCGGGCGAGAAGTACAACCGTGCGGGTAGATTGGTGCTTGTAGAAGATGCTTCGGGCGGTGAGGCGTATTATTACGGCAACCAAGGCGAGGTAGTAAAAACCGTTCGCTCGGTGATGGTGAGTACCGCCGATGTGCGCACCTATGTCTACGGTGCCACCTACGACAGTTGGAACCGCGTGCGCACCATGACTTATCCCGACGGAGAGGTCGTAACCTATGCCTACAACGCCGCAGGACAAATTGCGAGTGTCAAGTCCAACAAACAAGGAAAGGAAGAATCCATCGTAGAAAAGGTGGGTTATGATAAGGACGGGCATACCGTCTACACTAAATTGGGTAACGGCACGGAAACCACTTACACCTACGACAAGCAGCGTGAACGCTTGCAAGAAATGAATCTCACGGCAGCAGGAACGGCGATTATGACCAACAAGTATCAGTATGATGCCGTGGACAATATCTTAGGTATCACCAACGCCGTAGACCCGACACAGAACAATAGCAATAACAACAAAGCGAAACTTGGTGGCGCATTCAACCATACCTATGCCTACGACGACCTTAATCGTCTGATAAAGGCAAACGGAAAAGCAAAGAGTGCGACCTATGAAATGCAGATGACTTTTGGGCGCATGAGCGAACCGCTCACCAAGGTGCAGAAGGTGGACTCTACAAAAACGGCACAGTCTTACGACTTTACCTATAAGTACGAGGATAGTAACCATCCCACCGCTCCCACGCAGATTGGGCATGAACATTACACCTACGATGCCAACGGTAACCCCACGCTCGTGGAGAACGACAGCCTCAACACCGAGCGGAGAATGTATTGGGACGAGGACAATCGCCTGATGGTGCTATCGGACAATGGCAAGACGAGCCGATATACCTACAATGCCGCCGGCGAGCGTATCATCAAGAGCCACGGCGACCTTGAAGGCGTATATATCAACGGTGCTCCGCAGGGAATCACTTTCCACGAAACGGAGGATTACACGATTTATCCCGCACCGATCATCACCGTGACAAAGAACCGCTTTACCAAGCATTACTTCATCGGCGACAAACGGATTGCCTCCAAATTAGGAACAGGAAAGTTCAGCAATGTTTATGGTATCAGCGGTAATAACGTAACGGCAGGTCAAAAAGATTATGCCGCCCGTATGATGCAAATAGAGAAACAACGCGAGGAGTATTATAAGTCGCTCGGCACACCGCCGGGTGTTCCTACAATGAAAGGAGCCACGGCTGATCCCGATAACACCGGTCGCGGTTATAACGACATTATCGGAGATTTGGGCGACCACTCTGTACCCGAAGGATGGGTGCAGCATCCGAAAAGGAATACCACGCCGGGTACACCTCCGGGGCCGCCAATCCAGTGGGGAGCTCCCGAAGACCCCGATAATGCACAACCGGGCTATGGCTATGTCCCTGCCGACACGACCAATATCGAAGACATCTTCTTCTATCACTCCGACCATCTCGGAAGTACATCATATATCACCGACGCCAAGGCCAATATCACCCAGTTCGATGCCTATCTCCCTTACGGTGAACTTCTTATTGATGAGCATTCATCAAGCGAGGATATGCCGTATAAATTCAACAGCAAGGAACTCGACCAAGAAACTGGCTTGTACTATTATGGGGCAAGGTATATGAACCCTGTAACGAGTTTGTGGTATGGGGTGGATCCGTTAAAAGAATCCTATTCTGAAATTAGTTCTTACCTCTATTGTCATGATAACCCTGTAAAATTAGTTGACGTAAACGGAATGGCTGATGAGGAAAGTTCTAAGACAGATAAAAGAAAAGGTGTAGATTGGAAAGAACTAAAAAGTGCTTTTTCTATAACTTTAAGTGTGGGTGCCCAAATTGGGGTTGAGGTAGGCACGGTTGGAGCTAGTATGAACTTTAATTCAACAAATTATAGTTATGATTTAAATGGGAATACTGATCAATATCGTTCGTCAGGTCTCACAATAGGTATGGGAGCATTTTCCTTTCAGCAGGAGAATGAGTATCATTCAACAACCAGTTTGGTTACGAGTAAAGAAGATATATATAAGGACTTTGTTGGTTTTAAAATGAAAACAGGAAGTGTAGAACGTAAAGAAGTGTATAAAACAGAACTCGTCACAAAAGAATCAAGTCTTTCTGTTGGGAAAAAGGGATTTGGTTTAACTATTATTGGGGTTGAAGATGCTTATCAACAGACTTCTACAAAATATAGTAAAACCCCAATAGTAAAAAGTACTAGAATAACAGGAGTCACCAGCTCTTTTTCCAAACAAACGACAAAGAATGTTAAATCAAAATCTGGGTCAAAAACTGGTGTAAAAGTTAGTGCCATTTTAGGTGTTGAAATTGGAATAGATTTTAAAAAAATATGGAATGTGGTTAAAAATGCTTTTTAGTAAAATATATCTAGCAGCACTTTCTATTGTCTTCGTTGTGACAATTGTATTGTTGTCTATTTGTGGCATACTGACTTTGTTCAAGATGTTACAATCTTATGTTATTGCTGGCTCCATAACCTCAATGATGGACGTGATTACCAAATATGGTGTTCTTATCCTTCTTTTTCAATTCACATCCCATTTTGTATTGGTGTTTATTATGGATCATCATTTGTTGTTAAAAAAAATAACAGCTTTAATTATTCAATATAGAGCAATTACATATTTCCTTGTTTACAGTTCATTAGGTATGTTCTCAACACATCTACTTCTATTCTATTTAGGAAATGAAGCATATAGAAATACAACAGAGAGGTATTATGGGAATACCTTAACATATTGTGCTCGATTTCCTTTATTGAATGTCTTAGTCTATGGTAAGATATTAATCTTGTTGCATCGTAAGGGGTATAGAGTTAAAGTAGCAAAATTAGTGTTGCTGTATTTTACAGGAAGATTAGCGTATTTCCTTTTATGCGAGAAAGAAAATAAAATGATGCCGAAATTGGATTATTAAATTGGCAGACACAGCTGTTAACAAAATACATGGGTTTAGTTTCCATATATTGTGGGCTAGCCTACGTGTGCGACGAGCCAACCATCCTACCGCGCCACCATCGACTGGACACGAGCGTAATACCTACGACGCCAAGGCCAACGTCGCCCAGTTCGACGCCTACCTACCCTACGGCGAACTGCTCGTAGACGAACACAGCAGCAGTGAGGAGATGCCGTACAAGTTCAACGGTAAGGAGTTTGATGAGGAAACGGGGCTGTACTACTACGGGGTGAGGTATATGAACCCAAGGACGAGTTTGTGGTATGGGGTGGATCCATTGGCGGAGAAATACGTTTCAATCAGCCCTTATTCTTATTGTAAATCTTCTCCAATGAATTATTTTAGGGAAAAGACTTCCCGTCATAGATGTTAGTAATTATGGAGAATGCACAGTGTGCAGCAATATTGATGGATCTGAATATCTAATTCTTTGTATAAACTATGGAGGATATATAAATCAGTACGATAGATTCGTTGTTGTACCTTCCCATTCAATAACTCAATCTAGAAGAATACAACAGACTTCTTTTAAAAGATTCCGTTCAGGACTAGGTGCATATATTGGCTGTGATATAAAAGAAATAGAAAAGCAAATGATGATGATGGAAAAGTTATGATATAAGACAGCAGAAGGTGTAGAGATTGTTTATAGCCAGTCTCTTCCCGATTGGCCATATCATTGCGAATACCATTTTATGAATAATCGTCTTACTCGATATGAATTTGATTATCGTGATCCCTAAGAGTCTATATGGCAAGAAAAAATGAAACAATGTCACGGCAGGCCAGAAAGACTATGCCGCCCACATGCTGCAGATAGAGAAACAGCGCGAGGACTACTACCGCAAGCTGGGCACGCCGCCTGGTGTGCCTACGATGAAGGGTGCAACAGCCGATCCCGACAACACGGGTTATGGCTACAACACCATCATCGGTGAGCTGGGCGACCACTCTGTGCCCGAAGGTTGGGTGCAACGACCAAAGCGCAACACCACGCCGGGTACGCCTCCGGGTCCACCTATCCAATGGAACAAGCCCGAAGACCCTGACAATGCCCAGCCGGGTTATGGCTATGTCCCAACGGACACGGCCAACATCGAGGACATCTTCTTCTATCATAGTGACCACCTCGGCAGCACCTCCTACATCACCGACGCCAAGGCCAATATCACCCAGTTCGATGCCTATCTCCCTTACGGTGAACTTCTTATTGATGAGCATTCATCAAGCGAGGATATGCCGTATAAGTTCAATGGTAAGGAACTTGACCAAGAGACGGGGACGGGGCGAGGTATATGAATCCTGTAACGAGCTTATGGTATGGGGTGGATCCAATGGTCGAGAAGTATCCGAATATAAGTGCATACTTGTATTGCTACGCAAATCCTAGTAAATTAATTGATCCTGATGGGAAAGCTCCTATTTTTTGGTTTCTTTTATATAAAAGTACAGCCGTCATAATGGAGAAAATAATCCCTAATAATAAAGTTAGACAAACGGGTTATGCAATGCAGCATCCTATAATAGCATTAAGAGTGGGAGCGTATAAGAAAAGAGGTACAAATATTTCGTCGATTGCTTCCAATTTCCAAATTAATGTGGCTCTTGCCGCTAATTTTTCATCAGGTAATGAAGGAGATCAAGGTAATGCTATTAGACATACCCTTTGGCAAAGTATTATTACAAATAAATTTGATAAACAGGCAGCCAAGAGAATCGGGGATTCTCATGAAGATAATCCATACGTAGATATTACTCAACGAAATTTTAGTTCTATGACCAAAGCCGATACTGTTATAGATTTGCTAAACAATATTATAGGTAGAAGAATAGGAAAAGAGAATAAAGGAGCAGATAATAAAACGTTGGCTTTAAAGGTAATAGAAGAGTTTTATAAGAAAGGGTTGTGGGTAGGCATCACTAAAAATGACGGTAGTGTTTCTATACAAAAAGAAACTATCACGAAGAAACAATATGCTGCAGCCGTAAAAGAGATAAATAAAAAGAATAATAATGGTTTAAATGAATAAGTCAATATCTATATTTATATTTGCCATAGTGTTTACTTCTGTTTGTAGTTGTTCATCTCATTTCCCCGATAAAATAGAAGGATATGTATTAAAACATAATATTCTGGATGATAAGGGATTTGGTGAATTGGATTTGCGTGAAGTGCTAGGGGTGGACTATGATACTATGTATGTTTTTCATTCACTTATTCCGCTAAACGGAGTTCAAAATATAATCGGAATAAAAACATATGGAGATGCAGAAGATCCTTATACGGCTCTTATTGGGTCGGATTCTGAAATGTGTAGAGTAATTTTCATAAAAAACAATAAGGTTGTGTATGAGGATGAGTACTATTATTCACATTATAAACTACAGGTATTGTTCGAAACATTTTATAAAGTTAATGGATGTGGCATTTTTGATGGGAATCTTGCTCCT
Organism: Hoylesella saccharolytica JCM 17484; assembly: GCF_000614205.1. GTDB lineage: Bacteria > Bacteroidota > Bacteroidia > Bacteroidales > Bacteroidaceae > Prevotella > Prevotella saccharolytica. The sequence continues at coordinate 1,132 of NZ_BAKN01000039.1, read as the reverse complement.
GTACATGGTTATATGTGTACAAAACACCTTTTTACTGTAAGTAGAGTATCAGATGATAAATATACAATGAGATAGAGTGTTTCTAAAAATATTCTTGTACATCAGACAAAGCATGAAAGAATGCCTCATAATGGTATTAAACCGCCTACAAATGGTACGTATAATACCGCCACGGACGACTCGCAGGCAACCACCGAATACGATGTCTACGACCGCACAGGTGATTATGACCAACAAGTACCAATATAATGCAGATAGAGAAACAGCGTGAGGAGTATTGCAAGTCGCTCGACACACCACAGGGTATCATGGTATTGCATCTTCTCCTATCTTTCTGTTTTGGGTTTATAATAATGTAGGCATGAGTCGAATAAATAAAAATACAGATAAAAGTATTAGATAAGGAAAGTCAGAAGTCATCTAACATGACTTTGAAATATATTCTATATAAAATTGCTCCAAAAGACAATGCTTTTGGAGCAATTTCAATATAGTTCAAAGGAAACAGGATTTATCTCCTACGGCAGGTTCTATTTCCTCTGCATCTCTCTTCTGTCATCCCTTTGCATCTTTTCGAGCAATTTATCTTTGAGATGATCCAGAAAAGCCGTTCTACTGTCTCTCTTTCTGTTTCTGATGCTCACATAAAAGCGATAACAATCTTTGGATTCGATACCGAAGAGCCTGTACACCCACACCTCCATTTCTTTGAGCGTCATCTCCCCGTTATCGATACACTTCGCCTCATGCAGCGCGTAGAGCAGCTCGACCAAATCGATCTTGTCCGCCGTCCAACGCACTTTCGCAATCGGCGAGGACTTCCACAAATCACGATGAGAAAGGAGCAAGTTCAGTTCCGCGTCGATCAGCTCTGTCAGCACCATGCAAAGCTGCGGCAGCCGCTTATCGGCGACCTCCTCCCGCCTGAGCATTAACGCCGCCCTTAGATGATGCAATAGACGATAGCGGGCAACCAAATCCGTCTCTGCCTTACAAACATCGAAGAGTTTTTGGATAAACAGATCGATAATGATATAGGCATCCTCGTGTATGTCGAGAAATCCCATTAGTTCTTGAATCAAAACATGTCTTTTCATTGCAGTAAGTATTAAATGAATAATTAAGATCGGAA
>NZ_BAKN01000040.1 GCF_000614205.1 Hoylesella saccharolytica JCM 17484 | reverse complement strand
GCGGCAGCTGACCTTCGAGCGGATGATACCGCCTCACGGGTTGGAAGTGACCTACGGGAAAACGGTGCACATCCTCTTTCCCGCAGAAGTGCGCTACGTAGACCTCGGCTCGCCCAACCTCATCGCCGGTAAGGCGGACGGAGCGGAGAACGTCATCCGCGTAAAATCCACCGTCAAGGGCTTTCAGGGGGAGACGAACATGAGCGTCATCACCGAGGACGGCTGTTTCTACACTTTCAACGTGCGCTATGCCGACGAGCCGCTGCTACTCAATGTGGAAATGGCGGACTTCATTCACGACGGTGAAAGTGCGAACCGTCCGAACAATGCGCAGGAGGTGTACCTTAACGAACTGGGCAGCGAGAGCCCGATGCTTGTGCGGCTCATCATGAAGTCCATTTACAGGCAGGACAGGCGGACAGTCAAGCACATCGGCAGCAAGCGTTTCGGCGTGCAATACCTGCTCAAGGGCATCTATACGCACGGCGGATTGATATACTTCCACACCGAAATCAGGAACCAAAGCCACATTCCTTTCGACGTGGATTACATCACGTGGAAAATCGTGGATAAGAAGGTAGCCAAGCGCACGGCCGTGCAGGAACAAATAGTGCTTCCGCTGCGGGCGCAGAACTATGTTACCTGCGTGCCGGGCGGCAAGAATGAGCGGACGGTCTTTGCCCTGTCGAAGTTCACCATCCCCGACGGTAAGCAACTTGTCGTGGAGCTGTGCGAGAAGAACGGCGGCAGACATCAGTCGTTCGTCATCGAGAATGAAGACCTTGTGCGTGCAAGGGAAATCAGCGAACTTGAAGTGAAATGACATGAGAAAGCTTGCATTTTTCCTCTTTGTCGTGTCGCTTGCCCTTTTTGCAGGGCAGGCGCACGCCCAACGATGTCTGCCCGGAATGAAAGGTATACGCCTGACCGCTGGTATGGCGGACGGTTTTTATTCCGCCTCCTCAAAGAATGAGACAGGATACTCGTTCGGGGCTTCGCTTGCAACCTACACCAAAGGCGGACATCAATGGGTGTTCGGAGTGGAATATCTCCGCAGATACCATCCTTATCGTGAAAGCCGCATTCCCGTGGGGCAGTTCACGGGTGAGGGAGGTTTCTTTTGTGACATGCTTTCGGATGGAAGCAAGACCTTTTTCCTGTCGGCGGGTGTTTCCGCTTGGCAGGCTATGAGACGGTCAATGGCGGCAAGAAACTGCTCTTCGACGGCTCTACGATACGTAATAAAGACGGTTTTGTCTATGGTGGGGCAATCACCTTGCAGGCGGAGACCTATCTGACGGACAGATTGGTGTTGCTGCTCTACGGCAGGGAACGTTGTCTGTGGGGAGGCTCTACGGGGCATTTCCATGCACAGTATGGTGTCGGACTGAAAATTATGATGGACTGACGATGGACGCACGACGAATGAGAGAAATCCCCATTGCGGACTTCCTGAACGCGATGGGGGTTCGTCCGGCAAAACAGCGAGGACAGGTCTTGTGGTATTCCGCTCCGTACCGCACGGAGCGGACACCCTCTTTCAAGGTTGATACCGCCAAGAATGTATGGTTCGACTTTGGAACGGGCAAAGGTGGCGATATTTTCGACTTGGCAGGAGCATTCATCGGGAGCGAGGATTTTCTTTTGCGGGCAGCATTCATCGCAAAGAGCAGGGTGTGTCCGCTTCCCGTTATGACGCAATCGCCAAGGAACAAGGAAAGAGAACTCGCCTTTGAGGATATTTGGGTGCGTTCCTTGCAGGACAGCAAATTGCTGGGCTATCTGGAAGAACGGGGCATCGATGCCCACGTTGCCATCCCCAACTGTGAGGAGGTAAGGTATCGTGTGCGGGGCAAGCGGTATTATGCCATCGGCTTTTGCAACAGGAGCGGAGGGCTGGAATTGCGCAATCGTTTCTTCAAGGGGTGCATACCGCCCAAGGATATTTCACTGAAACGTAGCGGTGCAGACGTATGTGCCGTCTTCGAGGGTTTCATGGATTACCTCTCGGCTATGCAACTCGGCATCATCGCTTCGGATTGGCTTGTGCTTAATTCCGTTTCCAACGTGGAGAAAGCGTTGCAAGTGCTTGGCGACTATCAGAGGATTGAATGCTATCTCGACAACGATGATGCGGGGCGAAGGACTTTTGATAGGTTGAGGGTAAACTTCGGGGATAAAGTCGTTGACTGTTCCTCTCTGTATGCCGACCATAAGGATTTGAATGAGTACCTGCTCTCTTGGCGGGCAGGAATGAATGTATAACGATAAAAAATAACGAACAAATGAGAAAGAAAATTTTTAATATGATTTGGGTAATGGGAGTGCTTGCCCTCGCCGTGTTTTGTCTATCTGCTTGTGATAACGAGTTGGATATTCAAACGGCATATCCGTTCAAGTTAGAGACAATGCCCATACCGGGCAGGATAACAAAAGGGCAGACCGTGGAGATACGCTGCATGCTCGTACGGCAGGGGCGGTTTGCCGACACGCGCTACAGTATCAGGTATTTCCAATATGATGGTACAGGGGTGCTGCGCATGGATGACGGCACGGTATTCAAGCCCAACGACCGTTATGCGCTCAAAAGCGAGGTGTTCCGCCTCTATTACACCTCCGCTACCACCGATGCGCAGAAGCTCACAATAACGGTGGAGAGTTCCGACGGGCAGGTACAGGAGCTGGAACTTAGTTTCAACAACGACACGAAAAAGGATGAGAGTGGCGGGCAGGGCACTTCGTCAAAAGAGGATGAGAGGCATTTTGGCGGCAGGCGTTAGGCGGATATTTTGCTTATGTCTGCTTGTACTCACTGCTCTTTCCTTGCCTGCACAGCCACGTCAACCGCTTTCACGCTTCGAGCGTGCCGTGCGCTGCGTGAAATACTTCGAGGGCTGGCATGGGCGCGGTCGGTATCCATATGTCGGTTACGGTCACCGCCTGCTGAAAGGAGAGCGGTTTACGGCAAGTATGACCGAACGGCGGGCGGACTCGCTCCTGCGTGCCGACCTGCTCAGCCGCTACGCCCTTTTCCGTCGCTTCGGCAAGGATGCCTTGCTCCTGACCGTACTTTCTTACAATGTGGGCACAGGCACGCTGCTCGGTGGCAGAAACCGCCCCAAAAGCCGACTGATACGGAAACTCGAACGGGGCGACAGAAACATCTTGCCCGAATACCTCTCTTTCTGTCGCTATAAAGGCAGGGTGCTGCCTGGTCTGCTCAAACGGCGGCGCGTGGAGTTCGCCCTGTTCTATATTCCCTAATTGGCTATTCCCTTGCGAGCTGTTCGCAAGGGAATTTTACATTTTATTTGTCTGTTTAAAATAAAATAATTACCTTTGCCGACGTGAGTTGTAAGGACGAGCGAATATCAAATTAATGATTAGCAAGAGTGAAACAACCGATAATATATAAGAATGATATAAGCGCAATGCAAAGAAACACGAGTCTCTTTGCATCTTTTAGTGCTTTATATTTGTGTGTATCGGATATTTTGCTAACACACACACACACACACACACACACACACACACACACATTCGCACCGTCGCTCAGATAATACTTTAAACATTTTCGCATACGCGCGCGTGAGACGCGGTGTAACCCCCATAAACAAAGGCTCGTAAGAGTTCCCTTTGTTCGCTTTTTTGTGTCCTTTTGCTTGCAAGACGCAAAAGAAAAAATAAAACGAGTTTAATCAATATTTCAGGTTATATTTAATTATGAACAGTAAAATTCAAACAAGGCAAGTAGTCGATATGTCGGTGCAACCTGCAAGTGATAGACAGTCTTATCTACCACCTCGCATTGAGGTGATCCCCGTAGAACAGTTGAGCATGATATGTACATCGGTAAACGTGGATAAGAACTCCTCCAAAGAAGACGATTACGAAGACAAAGGCGACCAAGAAGGAGACGATTTTGGTGTGGATTTAGGTTATTAATCAATAAAAGGACAAAAGATGAAACAAATATTCATAAAGCTCGGTATGATCGCAGTAGGTTTCACGTTACTGGCAGCTTGCAGCAAAGAGAACAACGATAACGATACAGAGAGCAAAGAACAGACACAATACCTTGTGTTCAGCATGAATGAAGCGCCATACAACGATGAAGTGGAGATGGCAGGTACACGTGGCAATGCAACAGAAATAATAAAAGACACGCTGTTACTTAACGGTGTGGAGGCTGAAGTAACGCTCGAACGAGATAAAGAACAGCTTCAGCAACCCGCTACACGGGCTATAACAAGTGAAAACCATTACACAATAGTTGCTTTCAAAACAGGTACGAGCACTGAAGTTGCCAGCACCAAAGGCTATTTTGATGCTACAGGAGTTTTTAAATATGACATAGGTAGCGGTATGATGAAAATCCTGCGGGTAGTTACGACTTTGTTTGCTACACTCATCAATACGTCACACGTACGGGAAACACCATTACCATCACACAAGCCAATGCTGACAAAGCCTTTGTTGCTCGGCAAATGATAACAATTTACAATACCAAACGACAGGAAGTGGCTTTCACCATGAAGCACGTAGGTGCCCGCATTCGTACTAAATTGATGGCATTGATGACACCCACGGATGTTAATGGGACATTGGGTTATCAAGTGGGTAAAGTTCCCGCTTCAATTGATTATGATATGACAACGGGTAATATCGTGGCAAGTACTACTAAAAATAATACAGCACAAAGCGAAACACAAAGCTACGACCAAACGGGAAATTTTTATGACACCGCAATTCAAGAAAATCTCTCGACCGTTACAGGCGATAAATATCTTACCGTCTTAGCAGGAACAAAGCCTGAAGAGTTGGTATATAGCATTACAGGCGGCACTGTATACAATGCCACGCTGAATACCAAAGGCTTCCGTAATCTGAAAGCCGGCAATGCTTTTGAAGCTAACGGAGCCTACACCCTCACAATAAAACTAATGCCCCGTTATCTTTACTTATTTGAAGATGGAAAGACAGGTGGCCTCAATGAGGGAGACAGGAAAAATCACATACCTATCGCCATCGTATTCGATGCTATTGGTAAACGGGCCATTAGTCTTTGGGATGCAAATGGAGGAGCAGGAACAAAGTGGTATGGTGAGAGTGATTATAATAGACAGCACAATGATGTAATGTACAATAATCCTAGTACAGCCCTGCAATCTGCTGCAGCTCAAGGCAAACATTGGACGTGGGATGCAAGCGGAAGCAAAGATGGAAAAATTAAAGCAAATGAACAAAGTAAATATCCAGCTTTTTACTACGCAGGTAAGTTTTACAACAGTACCGATTTGACCAACCGTCTAAATGGCAAAACGTTAGCAACTGTCCTCAATCGAGACGAGGTATGGTATTTACCCAGCTGGTACGAATGGAAAGAGGTCTTCGTAAGGTTAGGCTTTGGAGATGGCAGCAAGGTCGTGAAACATGGCGGTTGGCAATGGAAGAACAGAAACTTAATAAATAATGCCTTTACAGCTGCAAATGGCACCTCAATTGCTAGTAATAACTACACTGAGTATGGGTCTAGTTCCGAGCGTGACCCAAGTGCCAGTTTCTGTATAGCCGGATTTAACTGGGGTATGCATTTCATTGCTAATGGAAAGGATCAAGGAGAAACCCAAAAGGTTCATGTCCGTCCATTTGTCGCTTATGAATGAAAGGCGAGAATTGTGGAGTTAAAAGGGCATCCGCAGTCTGTCGGAAGTGAACATTGAAGGGGAGGATGGAAAGGCAAGGAGAAAAGACCCGCTACGCCCAAACCAAAACCGTAGAGAGATAAGTAAACAAAATAAATACTGATTACTTATTTTCTCTGGTGGTGAGAATACCAATGGGGAGTTATGTTGTAAGGAAGTGCAGGCCATTCGCAGAATTAAGACTTATGGTTTCTTTGCTCCTTTCTTTTCCGCCTTTTCTCTGCTCACGAAAGAAAGGAGCGGGCGGCAGATATACCGCCCGTTAAGTACGCCGTTGTCTATTCCTTTTGAATGGTTACTCGCATGGCCTTTACTTCGGGGTGGGTAGAGAATGCCCAGTTTATTTCTTCATCGGGCAAGGTGCTGTGAATGCTTCCGCCCATTACCAACCCGCAATCTTGCAGAACTTTCCGCCGTGCATCCTCCTTGCTTTCGGCAAGGACTTCAAATATGCCCTTGAAAATATATTGCGTTTTTACTCTGTATATCTTTTTCTTCTTCATAACCCTAAAATTCGACCTTTAATAATCTGTATTCCTTTGGCTCTCCATTAGATAATTTGCGGTGTGTGAGCCAAAAGTGATGTGCACCATAGCCATAGGCAAAGAACTTGTCAAGTTCCGTTTCTTCGGCTATCTGTTTAATGGCTGTTCTTAACTCCTCTTTATTGACGGATAGGGTTATCGCATTGATAACCCTTACGAGTATGTAAGGTATCTCGTCTGCCCAGTTACATACGATGCTTTCTATTTCTACTTTCATTGCTGTGATAATTTGGTGGTTTATATTTTTCTTTATGCTGTTGCCCTCATTCTTTTGCGGATAAGTCTGCTGTTGGCATTCACAAGGTTCACTATCTGCTCGTGGTACTCCGTATTCTTGTTGCACACGCCACGACTTTGCACTACTTTTAAGGTTTGCAGCGATACTTCGATAGTCTCTATCCGCCTGCCCTCAATGGTTGCCGAAAGGATAAGGGAGTCTTCTCTGAGGTAGTATCTATTGGAAAAAACACAATGATGCATAGCTACCCCTTCTTCCAAATGCTCTTGCACACTCTCCAATACGCGAACTTGGATTGTGCCGTCCGTGAAATGGATACCGAAGAATTTGGATTTGAGTTCTCGGAAACGCTTTTCATCTTCGATTGCCTTTTGCCATTTTCTCTCGATTTCTTCTTTTTCTCTTTGCCTGCGTATTTTGTCTTCTATGCGGTCGTGCTCGGCCTTAAGGTCTTTGGCGCAAAGGTACTTCGGACTGTGAACGTCCTTGTCCAACCTGCGGAGCATATCCACATAATCGCACCATAAGGAAATGTCTTTTATCTCATACCCGTTACGAACGGCAATCTTATACGACTGCCAATAGGCTTCAAATGTCCTTGTGTTGTTGAGAAAATAGCGCAAATGGTCTATGCGCCTGCCTTGATGAGTGTTTCTGCACGGCTGTCGGTGAGTAGTGCCGGGATAAGGGCAATGGGTGCGATTTGGTGAAAATCGTCCTTAAAGCCGTTCCTGCGGAGTGTGTCCGTTACCTTGAACTTGGGGTATATGGGCGCACAAGCCACATACCGATAGGCTTCGTTGTCGTTTCGCACTGCCATTGGCGAATAGAAAGAGAACGTGTCCACGTAATGCCCCAATATGCGTTGAACGGCTATCACGACCTTTCGCCCTTGTTCGTCCCACCAATACTGTCCGATTTCAATTGTCTCATATTTCGCCTTACAACCTTTCTCCATGCCCACTACTATCAGGAACATACGCAACACTTGGTATTCCCCACAAATGGTGCAAATGGTAAAATACTGTTTCTGCTTCAACTTACGCTCAAAAGTTTCACGGACTTTCAACCTTGCCCCACAATGGGGGCAGGTGCAAGTTTCTCTATGTTTGTCCATTACCCAACTATGTCCACAATCCATACAAGTGGTACGACCTTTGGGCAATCGGTAGGCAAAGTGGCCGATGCACTCACGGAATGCCCACTTGCTTTGTGTCTTGGTGATGGGGCGCAAATGCTTGCTTTCGGCAAGTACTACCTTTTCAAATCTGTTTCTCGGTTTCATTCTCTTTCCTCCTTGCTTTATTCGTTACGAAATACATAGCCGTTCTTATACCAATAGTCCGTGTCGAAAAGGTCGTCGGCATATTTTGAAAAATCGAAGTAGCTCAATGCAAAATCGGACAAGTCGTTTTCCATTCTCACAAGTTCTTCCGCAAATTCCTCCTTGCTTGCATAACTGCCGATATAGGCGGATTGGAAAGACTTCACAAGGTCGTAAGCGTCTTGTGTGAGTTTGATGTTGTTGCCCTCTGCCCATGTCCAAAAGGCTTCTTTCTCCGTGTCGTTCAGTCTGTCCAACTCGTCTCGAAGTTCAAAGAAATTTTCTTCCAAATTGCTCTCGTCTATCAGACTATCGGGAATGTTCTCCCAATCTTGGAATATATATTCGGGTTCTTCCTCGTCTTCGTGTATCTCGGCACAATACTCCAGAAAGCCGTCCAAATCATAAAAATCCGAAAGGCTTACCCACTCGCCCTGCAAAGTGCCGTTGTTGTACTTTGCATAAGTGCCTACGTAAATCCGTGCTTCGTTCAAGTCCATTGCTTCCATATTGCGATATTGTCTAAGGGTTAAAAATCAAATAGTGAAGGTTGTACGACCTTATTTTCCGTTTTCTTGGTTCGCTCGCTGTGGCTGCGCATCTTGGCAAGCTGCTCGCGTTGGTATTGCTCAATGGCTTGCCTACGTGCTTCTGCCTTTTCCTCGTCTGTGAGCTGTACCACGTGGTTTACGGCTATGTGACAATTAAGGGGCTTGCCGATGTCGATATTATCCTCGTCAAAATAATGTACTGCCTGCGAATATATCTCCCCGTCTGAAAAACCTGCACATCCGCTGTTTTTCACGTAGTTGAGGATATAGGTAATGCAGTCGTCGATATTCTTGCCCTCCTTGCGGTAGCTTACTGCAAAGAGTTCGTCTTCGGCTGCCCTATTGTCCAAATAGGCTTGAATGGTTCGTTTGAAATGGTCGGTTGCTTTCATTGTCGTATGATTTTAATTAAACGATAACTTGGATAATTTGCATTCTGTGTTGGGGACTGACCATTTCAAAGCAGAATGCGATAAACTCTTTTCTTGCTTCTCTGCGCAACTCCTTGTACAATGTTTTCAGTTGCGAATGGTTGCCGTTGATGTAGGTTTCATACATATACTCGAAGATATTGTCCACTTCGTAGTATCGGCATTGCTGGCTGGGTGTCTTGCTGTGTCTTGTTTTCATCTTGATTTATGTTTATAGGGTGAATATCCAAAGAATAAGGGCGAGAATACTTACGAGGGTGAGCACGTAGAGGACTATTGCCCAAAAGATGCGGAGCACGCCTGCGATGACTTCCGCAAGCAAACCGACAACCACACCGACCGCCCAAAAGGCGATGCTTAGAACGCTTGTGAGCAGCAGGCGAAGGGTTGCGCGCAAGGCTCGGTGAATGTTGATTGACTTTTCCATTTTTCTAAGGGTTTTAATGTTTAATGCGGATCCAAGAGCTTGAGGGAGTTGAGTTTCACTGCTTATCTGTCTCTCGTTTATCCGACATTTTTTTTAATGCGTCTTCCTGTCGCATCGGTCGTTTTCGTTTCAGGTGCCTCACAAAGGTAGGGATGAGCGAATGCAAGGTTTTTGAGGGAAAATACTACCCGGAGCAAAACGCAGTGGAGCGCAGGCGTGGAGATTTTCTCCAAAACCGAAGGCTCCGACCTTGCAGCAGCGTAGCAT
>NZ_BAKN01000041.1 GCF_000614205.1 Hoylesella saccharolytica JCM 17484 | reverse complement strand
CGAACTCACGTTATTTTACATATTTTATGGATCATGTAAACTCTAGCGAAAGGCATACAGATTTGAATATGTCACCATCTGAAATGATGAAGAATGTGGAAAGATTTGTTATAGAAAATAGGACATTCTTAAGAGAAGGGAGTAATACATTTCAAGGTACAATAAATGGCTTACCTAAATCAATCATTGTAAATGTCAAGAATGGCCAGATAAGATCGCTTAATTTATATCCGAATTATTCAGCAAGGAAGACGCATAACCCAATTATTTATTTTGGCAATATAAAATGGAAATAAAAAGTATTGAAAGGATAGATGAAACAAACTATCAACAGTATCTAGACAATGGAGTAGTCGTTATTACTAACACTCTTGTTGAGGAGATAGATTTCATTGGGTATAATTTTTCAGAGAAAGTTATTATTCGTAATTGCTTGATTCGAAATTTACATATAACAGGATGTTGGTTTGAAGGTGGGCTAATATTTGAGCAATGTGTTGTCACGGACTTTACAGAACATGAGATGGGTGGGCATAATGAAGAAGAGATACACATCCGTTACAATGTGTTTTGTTGTTTCTTCGACTGCTTTGACTGCCAGTTTCATGCTAAAGTATTTGTGCATAATAATATCTTCATAAAAGGAACCAGCCTCAAAGGAAACGCTGGTAAACCATTTGAAAATTCATTCGATAATGGGTTAGAGGAATACGATAATATAGGTAAACTGGATTTAGACTGAACGTAATACAATGGGAAAATGTATAATAACTACATTTACCAAATTAAATTAGACTCTTCGCGTTAGAGTTAGGAAAATCAATGAGAGGCCTCTGCAAACTTCGTTCGCCGCTTACCAAACGGAACAATCGGCGTGCATTAACGGTTGTTTGGGTCATCACGTCTTGTTCTGAGATACCATAGCTCTCCGCCATCTTAGTAACAACATACACCAAAAAGGCGCTTTCGTTACGTTTGCCACACATCGGAACAGGTGCCATATAGGGACCATCAGTTTCTAAAACAATGCGCGACAGCGGTATATGGGGCAACACTTCGGGTAAATGCGACTTTTTAAAGGTAAGCACCCCACCAATGCCTAACATAAATTTATCAAACTGAAGAAAAGCATCTGCTTCTTTTTCATTACCCGTAAAACAATGAAAAACACCACCGGGAAGTTCCTTTTCGTACTGTTTTAGAATATGTATCATCTCATTTTGCCCCTTTCGGCAATGTATCATCAGGGGTAACTGATACTCCACCGACCATTTTACCTGTTCTTCAAAGGCTGCCAATTGTTCTTTTTCAAAGGCTCTACTCCAATAAAAATCAAGCCCAACTTCACCTATAGCGATAAACGGATGTGATTGTTCCAAATGCTGTTTCATTGCATGGAGCACCTGTTCAAAATCGGCTTTTACCTCTTCGGGGTGTAAACCCAACATCGGATAGACCGTATCGGGATATTGACGGCTGATTGCCACCGCTGCATCTGCCGACCGTTCATCTACCGCCGGAATAAAAATCTGATCGACACCAACGGCTTTTGCCCGCTCGATAACTGTGGACAGGTCGTCACTATAATCTTCTACATCTAAATGAATATGCGTATCAATCATACCGATTTAATATTTTCTTTTCATCATTCGCGAAACATAAGCCACTAACTCTGCTTTTCTTTCGGGCGCAACAGCAACAGCATCCAGATACTGGCGACTGTTATCAAAATAGTGGGCAATTTTCTTTTCAGCCATTTTGTTTACCCCGATGTCATTATAGAGCCACGTAACGGCAGCTATCTTTTTGTCGGCATCAGGTGTATTCATCGTTATCCATCGAGCCAGTTCAGCCTTTTGAGCCGCTGTACCACAGTTAAATGCATTGATCAGCATATATGTTTTCTTATTAGAAACGATGTCACCACCAATAGATTTGCCAAAAATCTCACTATCACCATATACATCCAAGAAGTCGTCTTGCAACTGGAAAGCCAGTCCAATTTGCTCGCCGAACTTGTAAAGGTTATTTGCATCGGCATCAGAAGCACCTGCCAGAATAGCTCCCATCTTCATCGCGCAAGCCAAAAGAACGCTGGTTTTAAGTCTAATCATTTCGATATACTCTTCTTCAGTAACATCATTACGGTGTTCAAAATCCATATCATATTGTTGTCCTTCGCCTATTTCGAGAGCTGTTTGCGTAAAAAGTGCCATCACCTCCTGTAATTTTTCAGACTCGCATTGCATTATATAAAGGTACGCGAGCACCAACATCGAATCGCCGGAAAGAATGGCCGTGTTGGCATCCCATCGTTTATGAACAGTGGGCTTACCTCTACGCAAGTCGGCATTATCCATCAAATCGTCGTGAAGAAGCGTATAATTATGGTAGGTTTCGAGTCCACAAGCAGGTGCAAGAATCTGTTCCGGGTCGTCTTTAAATAAATTGTAAGCCAGCAACATCAAGGTTGGGCGAATACGTTTTCCGCCTATGGACAAGACATACTGAATAGGTTGATAAAGCGATTGGGGCGTACGACCTTCGGGAATACGTTCCAAATAAGCATTGATTTTGTCAAGAATCGTTTCTGCAGTCAACATAAACAAACATTATTAGAGTTTAAAAACAATAGGAATGGCAAATAATGTGCGACACGGTTTGCCGTTATCAACACCCGGTTTCCACTTAGGCATTAAGTTGATAACCCGCATTGCCTCGCCATCTAATTGCGGGTTGACTGAGCGGGTTACTTTTGCATCGGTGATACTACCATCTTTATTTACAATAAAAGAGACCATCACCTTGCCCTGAATGCGCTTCTGCCTGGCCTCTTCAGGATATTGCAAATGGCGTTGAAGCCACTTCATAAATTCTACAATACCACCCGGGAACTCGGGCAATTGCTGTACGATACGAAAATTTTGTGGATTATCGGCGTTGTCAGTAAGAAGAGGTGGAGGCGTTATTGATGGGTTCTCCTGTTGCTGATCGCCCTCTCCCAGCCCATCATCAGTCTGCGATCCGTTGTGGCGGTCTATATTTTCGGGTTGTTGTGCAGTTGCTTCCACCACCTTGATTTTATGCGTAGTAGAAGATGCAGATGCAGGAAGTGCAGCAACAATCATATCTTTTTTTTCTTGCACAGGCTGCATATCCAACTCTTGAAAAATATCATCAGAAAGGTCAAAGCTGTGTTCGCCGATGCCTGGAGCATAATTATACTCCAGTCCGACGTATACAAATGAAAGCACGAAAATAAGCCCAAGCAGAAAATAAGTTATTCGCTTGTTGTCGAGATTTGCTTGATTTGATTTCTTAATTTCCAATCGATAGCCTCTTATGCACTAAACCTTATTGTTTCTCGTTATATGAAAAACCAATCACTTGCAAATTTAATGCAGATAATTGGAAAAAGGTGTAACTTTGCAAAACAAATTAGGCAAAATCAATGAAAAAAGCCATAGCAACGATTCTGCTTGTCTTTTGTACTCTTATAACCGTAGCTCAAGAGAGCCAGACGGCTTATAATTTTCTGCGTATTCCCGTTAGTGCCCATGCTGCCGCATTAGGTGGAGAAAACATTACTCTGGTGGAAGACGACGAGGCGCTGATCTATCACAATCCGGCATTACTGTCTACGGTAAGCGACAAAACATTATGCATAGACTATAATCATTATATGGCGGGTATTAATATTGCTGGTGCGGCTTTCAACAGAATATTGAAAGAACGTACATCGGTAGCATTTTCGGCGCGATATGTGGGATACGGAAAGATGAAAGAGACAGATGTAAACAATATACAAACAGGCGAATTTAGTGCCAAAGATATTGCATTATCTGCCTATTTGTCGTATTTGCTGACTGATAAACTGGCAGGAGGTATCACGACAAAATTCATTACATCGTATATCGGCGATTATCATTCGGTGGCAGTGGGCGTAGATTTGGGACTAAACTATTTTGATTCAGCTCGAGAATGGTCGGTTTCGCTGGTCGCAAAAAATCTCGGTGGTCAACTGAAAGCATATAACGAGCAGTATGAAAGAATGCCCATCGACGTGCAATTGGGTGTAAGCAAACGGATCACACACACACCTTTCCGACTCTCAGCTACACTTGTAGACCTTACAAAGTGGAATTATTCCTTGGGACAGCACCTTGTTGCAGGCTGCGATATTCTGCTTTCGTCTACCATCTGGGTGGGTATGGGGTACAATTTCAGACGCAAACATGATATGAAAATTAAAAGTGGAGAAGACGAGAGCAGTCATTGGGCGGGCTTTTCGTTTGGCGGAGGTATCAACTTAGAACGGCTGAAACTCAATCTTGCTTATGGAAAATATCACGTTTCGGGCTCTTCGCTGCTCGTCAACTTTGCTTACACATTATAATATTATATATGAAGAAGATAACGATAGCTATCGACGGACTTTCTTCGTGCGGAAAAAGTACGATGGCAAAAGAGTTGGCTAAGGCAATAGGATACATTTATGTAGATACCGGGGCGATGTATCGCGCGGTAACTTTGTTTGCCCTACGTCATGGTATTTTCAATGCAGACGGAAGTGTACAACTTGAAAAACTAAAAGAGATGATGCCACAAATAGGAATTTCATTCAAGTTGAACAACGTCACAGGACGACCTGAAACCTATCTGAATAGTGAAAACGTAGAACAAGAAATACGCTCAATGGAAGTTTCAGCTCACGTCAGTCCTATCGCCGCAATTGATTTCGTGCGGACAGCCCTTGTTGCACAACAACAGCAAATGGGCAAAGAAAAGGGTATTGTTATGGACGGAAGAGATATCGGAACAGTAGTTTTTCCGGATGCAGAACTGAAAATTTATGTCACAGCCGATGCTGAGGTGCGGGCGCAACGGCGATTTGAAGAGTTGAAAGAAAAAGGCCAACCCGCCGACTTTAACACCATTTTAAAGAACGTTCAAGAGCGCGATTATATTGACAGTCATCGTGAAGTAAGTCCGCTACGCAAAGCAGATGATGCGCTGGAACTCGATAACAGTCATCTCACCATTGCCCAACAAAACGCATGGTTGAAAGAGCATTACCTGCAAGCAGTAAAAGAATAACAGGTACAATATAATTGTAAAAGCCTATAAGGCGTAATCTTTGAATAAAAATAACCTTGCAACAATTGATAAAGAGAAAGACTTTTTTATTAAATAAAATTTGTTCTTTCGGAATTCTTATTTATCTTTGCAAGGTATAATTTTAAATTATTTGACTGAATACTATGCATTTCGGTCAGGTTAGTAAAAAAGAAAATCCTAATTGTCAGTAAAAATAGATTATAAATTTTGAGTTAATTACTGTTTTTGGAGGAGATTCTTCGTGATGAAGGGGCTCCTTTTCTTGTACCATATAATAAAAAGCTGCCCATGATTGCATGTGCGTACTTTTTCTAAAAATATCAAATAATAAAAATCTTTTACCCCATATTCCGATTATAAGGTGTAACTTTGTGGCTAAAAGGAAATTAACAATAAAGGAATGACAGGAACAAAAAAACTGGTAGAAACAATTACTAAAGGCATACAAGAGAAAAAAGGTTCAAACATAGTTATTGCAGATTTAAAGCATATCGACGGAGCTATTGCCCGTTATTTCATTATATGCCAAGGCAACTCACCCATACAAGTTGAAGCGATAGCAGAGTCTGTTGGCGAAACAGTACGTAAAGAAATGAATGAAAAGCCCGTTCACGTTGTGGGATTAGGTGTAAACCAATGGGTGGCAATGGATTTTACAGACGTTTTGGTACATATTTTTTTACCGGAAACACGTGAGTTTTACGATATTGAGCATCTTTGGGATGACGCAAAACTTACGCAATTGGCAGATGTTGGCTGACTTTGGCACAGCATTTGATAACCAAAACATATTATCAAAAGAATAATTATGGACAATAAGCAACCACTTAATAACAACAAACAGCCCAAGATGCCTAAGTTTAATATGAATTGGATTTACGGGCTTATCATTATGTTGCTCGTGATGTTCTTCTTCATGGATGGCGGAAAAATGCTTGCCGGAAGTGCACAACAAGATGCTACATTTACAAAATTCAAAGAGTATGTCAATAAAGGATATGCCAACAATGTTGTGGTAAACACCGATCAGAAGAAATTAAAGATGTATGTAAAGCCCGCAAATGTGCGAGATGTTTTTAACAGAGATGCTAAACAATTGGGAGCTAACCCGTATGTAAACGTGCAAATTGGCTCGGTAGACGAATTGGAAAAGTATCTGACCGAAATGCAAAAGACGGGAAAAATTAAAGATTTTGCTTACGAAAATGAAACAGGGGGCTTTTTCACGAATATTCTTGTACAGCTATTACCCATTCTCGCATTGGTGGCCATTTGGTTGTTTATCATGCGACGCATGGGCGGTGGAGCCGCAGGTGGTGGAGCAGGTGTATTTAATGTGGGCAAAAGCAAGGCCAGAATGTATGAAAAAGGTAACGAAATCGGGGTTACTTTTAAGGATGTGGCAGGGCAGGAAGGTGCCAAGCAAGAGGTGCAAGAGATTGTCGAGTTTTTAAAAAGTCCACAAAAATATACCGACTTAGGAGGAAAAATACCGAAGGGTGCACTACTTGTAGGTCCTCCTGGAACTGGGAAAACACTCTTGGCTAAAGCCGTTGCAGGCGAGGCCGGCGTACCTTTCTTCTCCATGAGCGGTTCAGACTTTGTCGAAATGTTTGTCGGCGTGGGTGCTAGTCGTGTGCGCGATTTGTTTCATCAAGCAAAAGAAAAAGCACCTTGTATCATTTTCATCGACGAAATTGATGCGGTGGGACGTGCTCGAAGCAAAAACCCGTCGATGGGAGGAAACGATGAACGCGAAAACACTCTAAACGCTTTGCTCACTGAAATGGATGGTTTCGGTACCAACAGCGGTGTTATTATTCTCGCAGCAACCAACCGAGCAGATATGCTCGACAGTGCCTTGCTACGGGCAGGACGCTTTGATCGGCAAATCAATGTTGACCTTCCTGACCTTCCCGAACGAAAAGCTATCTTCCAAGTACATCTCCGTCCGGTGAAAGTAGATAATACCGTAGACATTGATTTCTTATCACGTCAGACCCCCGGATTCTCGGGTGCAGATATCGCCAATGTATGCAACGAAGCCGCTTTGATTGCAGCAAGACACAATAGGAAAGCCGTTGGCAAACAAGATTTTCTGGATGCGGTAGATAGGATTATCGGCGGATTGGAAAAGAAAACAAAGATAATGACAGCTGCCGAAAAACGTACCATCGCCTTGCACGAGGCAGGGCATGCCACCGTTTCATGGTTCTGCGAGCATGCCAACCCACTGGTTAAAGTGTCTATCGTTCCACGCGGACGCGCTTTGGGAGCCGCATGGTATCTGCCCGAAGAGCGACAGATTACAACCAAAGAACAAATGCTCGATGAAATGTGTGCACTGATGGGCGGAAGAGCTGCCGAAGAGCTTTTTACAGGACATATCTCCACTGGTGCAATGAACGATCTTGAACGCGCCACAAAAAGCGCATACGGCATGATTGCTTATGCCGGAATGAGTGATAAGTTGCCTAACATCAGTTATTACAACAATCAGGAGTATCAATTTCAACGGCCATACTCGGAAACAACGGCAAAAGTTATCGACGACGAGGTAATGAAAATGGTAAACGAACAATATGCACGAGCAAAAGCTATCCTTACCGAGCATACCCGAGGCCACAACGAATTGGCAGAACTACTTATCACACGCGAAGTGATTTTTGCCGAAGATGTAGAAAAAATATTCGGAAAACGCCCTTGGATAAGTCGTTCAGAAGAAATTATCGACGATAATACACCAAAGCTCGAAGATATGCCTGAAGAAGTAAAAGCTGCCGAAGCAGAGCACCAACGAAGCTTGAATCTCAAACCCTCAGTTTCGAATTTCTCCGGCGAAGGCGAATAACCGAACCAACATTCCAGAAAACAATTGCTGAGAACAAAAGCAAATAGATAAAAAGCAGAAGTTGGATGGCTAAAAGCAGCCACTTATTATAAAGAAAACGTGCGAAGAAAGAAAACAATCAGAAAATAATAAGTATATGACAGACAAACAACAAAACCTAATTGTAAGAGCCATAACCGGTGTTTTATTCGTAGCCATTATGATTGTTTGTTTCCTCCGGCCACTGGCCATGGTCTTTCTCTTCGCCCTCATCACCACCCTCACCATCTGGGAATACACCGCATTGGTTAACAGTCGACCCGATGTCACCATCAACCGATTTATTACCACCGTTGCAGGCGTATACCTTTTTCTTGCCATTGCCGGCATCAACAGCGGCTATATTCAAACCAACGCCGTCTTCGTGCCCTACCTTCTCACCATTGTTTATCTCTTCATCAGCGAACTTTATACCAAGAGCCCCAACCCGATAAACAACTGGGCATACACAATGCTCGCGCAAATGTACATCGCCCTTCCACTCTCAATGATTAATGTATTGGCTTTCCGTCAGTCACCCGATCAAATCACCCATTTCCACCATCTGTTACCCCTCAGCTTATTTATCTTTCTTTGGGCCAACGATACCGGTGCCTACTGCAGCGGTTCGCTCTTCGGCAAACACAAACTGTTTCCCCGCATATCGCCTGCCAAGAGTTGGGAAGGAAGTATCGGCGGCGGAATACTTGTTCTTGCCATTGCCGCCTTTATTGGATACAGTGAGATACAAGGCACCAATACTTCGGGACTTAACATTCTCCAATGGTTAGGTTTGGCGTTGGTTGTTGTTGTATTCGGAACATGGGGAGACCTTGTAGAATCGCTTTTCAAACGCACACTCGGTATAAAAGACAGCGGAACGATACTGCCCGGACACGGTGGCATGCTGGATCGTTTCGACTCTGCCTCATGGCCATTCCTGCCGCCGTAATTTATCTTTACACACTCACCCTTTTTTAAATCTTTCACGACATAACTGCATCCCAACTTGGGACGGTACAAAACCATTTGGAAAAATAAAATCCCAAACCGGGACGACATAAAACCACTTGGAAAAATGAAATCCCAAATCGGGAAAGCATAAAACCACTTGGAAAAATAAAATCCCAAATCGGGAAAACATAAAACCACTTGGAAAAAC
>NZ_BAKN01000042.1 GCF_000614205.1 Hoylesella saccharolytica JCM 17484 | reverse complement strand
AACTCCAAGTGCCTTGGAAACAAAGTTCTCAAAACACTTGGATATGTCAGAAATTTCACCTATCTTGGTGCTGCAAACATAACAAGTAAGCAAAAATCTGACATGACAAAGGTAGCAATTAAAAACGAGAATATCACTTCTTTCGGTGGAATTTACATCATTTCTTTGTGGCTTTTCATACTTCCCCATTGGTTTGGGTGGGGGATTTCATGATTATGCAAGAACCAAGAACCCCAGAAAATCCCCATATCAATGGATAAATCCCAAAAATGTCACTTCAATATATAAAAGTACCTCAGAAGGAATAATGCTGCGGAATTGAGGTTTCATAAATACTTGATTTAATATATTTATCCTTGAATCTAAAATGCCTTGAATCCAAATAACTTTGTAAAGTATGGCATTTCTTTCTCTGCAAGATCATTCATGCGTTTTGCTGCATATCCTTCGTTTCTATTGATTGCATCCATCAGCCAAGTCTCAAAAATGAAACTTGATGTTAAATCAACATCTTTGGTATATCCCGTTATCATTCTTGCTTTTGTCAACTGCTTGAATATCTTGATATCTTCTTCACGCATTTTTAAAGTACTACAACTTCCAAAGTGTACGTTTCTACCTTCAAATATCCCCAAGTTCTCCTCTTTCTCAGCGAAAGCCATCAAATCCAAATCTGTCTTGTCTGCAAAACAGATGCACTTCTTCTGTCCATGAAAGCACAAATAGATAAGGTCATAGGCATTGTAACTTGGCTGTTGGAGATGGTAGATATAATAATTGAAATCAGACTCTGTGGCTACCTGCCTAAAAGTATATTCAATATTAATCGTATTCTCCAGAAAGTCAAGCAAAGGCAATACTGTTGACTTTTTCTTTAAGTCGTGCATGCTCTGATCCCATTCTGTTTCTAAGCAAAATATTCTATTCATCTTTGTTCTATTATACCTTAATTCCGCAGCATAAATCCTTGTGAGAACTCCAAGTGTCTGAGAAACAATATCCTCAAAACACTTGGATATGTCAGATTTTTCACCTATCTTAGTGCTGCAAACATAACAAGTAAGCAAAAATTTGACATAACAAAGGTAGCAATTAAAAACGAGAATATCACTTCCTTCGGAGGAATTTACATCATTTCTTTGTGGCTTTTCATACTTTGAATTATGAATTACCAAGGTAATTATAATTATGAATTAATACTTATAAGTCATCAATCAGTGCTGTACTCTTAGCGTAAGCTGTACTCTTAGCTTCGAAGAAGTCGGTCTTTACCATGTTAGCATTTGAATACTGACCTACCCACTTCATATTCTCTGGTTCTTTCTGATTATCATCATAGAGGAAACCGAAGCCAAGTCCAGACCAGCGAAGATTTCCCAAATAACGGATATAGTCAGACACCATCTGAGCGTTAAGACCCTGAACATCATTGCCGATAACGTATTGTCCCCATGCTATCTCCTGACGTACACCCTCACGCATCATATCCTCATAAACCTTTACTTTCTTTGAAGTAAACATATCAGGCTCCTCTTTCTTCAGCTCAAGAATAATGCTACGGAACAGCCAGAGGTGTGTATTCTCATCTCTATTGATGTAACGGATCTCCTGTGCAGAACCCGACATCTTACCATTTCGGCTGAGATTATAGAAGAACATAAATCCGCTATAGAAGTAGATACCTTCAAGGATGAAGTTAGCAATAAGCGTCTTCATCAAACTGAACTTATCACGTTTCTCATGGAATTCATTATAACAGTCACCAATAAACTTATTACGGTTCAAGAGATGCTCATCGGTCTTCCATTGATAGAGAATGTCGTTACGCTCTTCAGGACTACAAATAGTATCGAGCATATAGCTATAACTCTGACTATGAATACACTCTTGGAATGCCTGAATATGCAGACAGAGGTTTACCTCGTTTGCAGTGATATACTCACTAAGTGTTGGGAGGTTGTTGCTTTGAAGCGAATCAAGGAAAACAAGGAAGCTCAGAATCTTATCGTAGGCTGTACGTTCAGCCTTTTCAAGACGTGGATAATCCTTAAAGTCCTGTGAAAGATTGATTTCTTCTGGGATCCAAAAGTTGTTCATTGCCTGTCTGTACCAGTCACTCACCCATGAATACTTCATGTTATTGAAGTCATTCAAATTAGTAGTATTGCCACCAATCATTCGTCTCAAGCGCAATTCTATATCGCCTGAAGGATTGAATAAGGTATTACGTTTTAATTGATTATCCATTATTTCTTATTTATTAAATCCATTAACTGTATTAATTCATAAATCATAAATCAAAATTCATAATTGTGATTAATGATGTAAACTTTATATTAATTGGGTTATTTGACCCATTTATTAATTTACTAAACTCTGTTATTATTCTAATATTCAACAAAGAAAGTAATCATAATTATGAATTGTGAATTCTGAATTCTGAATTATTATGATGAACAGCTCTCACACTCTTCCACCTCTAATGACTTACTACGCACATAATAGATAGTCTTAACACCCTCTTTCCAAGCAAGTAAGTAAAGGTCGAGTATCTGACGCATTGTGAAGTCATTGGTGATATATAAGTTCATACTCTGTGCCTGATCAATATGACGCTGACGTACACCAGAAGCACGAACACTCCACTTCTGGTTGATAAGATAAGCACTCTTATACATCCAGTAAGTCTCATTTGAAAGCTCAGGAGCAACACGTGGGAGCATACTTCCTTTCTTCTCTTCCAAGAAGAAACGCTTCATAATTGGGTCTAAGCCGGCTGTTGTACCTGCAATAATACTTGTACTGCTGGTTGGTGCCACTGCAAGTAGGTAAGCATTACGCATTCCTTGTAATGCAACTGTCTTACGAACATCCTGCCATTCAGCACTATCATAACCACGCTTATCAAAGTAAACACCCGTCTGCCAGTCACTTCCCTCAAAGAATTGATAGCTTCCCTTCTCCTTAGCAAGGTTTGAGCTGGCAAGAATAGCTGCTCGGTTGATAGTTTCAAACACCTTATCCATAAACTCGAGATGCTCTTCACTCTCCCACTTGATGTGACGTTTAGCAAGAGCATGGTGATAACCACTAATACCCAAGCCAATTGAACGATAACGCTGGTTGGTAAGTTGTGCGTAAGGAACAGGATAGAAATTAAGGTTGATAACGTTGTCAAGTGCGCGAACAACTGTTGCAACCTTTTCTCTCATCTTCTCTTCATCCTCCAATGGAAGTCTACCAAGTGACAAACTTGCCAAGTTACATACTACAAACTCACCCGGACGAGTTGTTGTTACAACAACAGTATCACCATCCTTTGTCTCTACTTCCTTAGAAACAGTCTCTATTGGAGCCATGTTCTGAGCAATCTCTGTACAGAGGTTAGAGCAGTAAATCATACCCTTATGTCCGTTTGGATTAGCTCTGTTCACCGTGTCACGGTTGAATGTAAATGGTGTTCCGGTCTCAACAGCAGAACGAAGAATAAGACGAACGATATCTTTAATGCTGATAACACGGCGTGAAAGACGCTGATCATTAACACAATCAAGATACTTACGTTCCCACTCTTCGCCATAACAATCCTCAAGGCAATAACCCTTGATACGCATAATCTCGTTAGGACAGAAGAGCGACCAGTTCTGATTCATGTCTTCCTCAGCCATCTTCCAGAAAAGATCAGGATAGCAAATAGCTGGGAAAATATCGTGCGCCTTCATACGGTCATCACCGTTGTTGGTACGAAGTTGCAGGAATTCAGGTAAGTCTTTGTGCCATACATCTAAGTAAACGGCTACAGCACCTTGTCGCATACCCAACTGATCAACAGCTACAGCAGTGTCATTAACAAGTCTCATCCAACGGATGACGCCACCTGCAACGCCCTTAAAACCACGGATATTACCACCAGTAGCACGTACCTTACCGAAATACATACCCATACCACCACCAAACTTGCTCACCTGTGAGAAGTTATCCAAGCTACGATAGATACCATCCAAACTATCTGGTATAGTGTCAATGAAGCAACTTGAAAGCTGATGACTTGGTTTGCGAGAATTAGAGAGGGTAGGGGTTGCCATCGTTACTTCTAACTTACTAAGCAAGTCATAGATACGACGTACCCACATAAGACGGTCTTCCTTCTCTGGCATAGCAAGATGAAGCGCAATACCAAGGAACATTTCCTGTACACGTTCAATCACTTTACCAGAGTAATTCTTTATAACATAACGCTTTAGAAGTAGATCAAGACCTGAATAATTAAGGAGTTTATTGCGTTCAGAATCAATGAAGGTAGCCGCCTCGTTGATTTCTTCTTCGCTATAGTTCTGAAGAATATAATCACCATAAAGTCCCTCTTCGGTCATATATTTAACCTTACGATAGAAAGTCTTGAGTCCCATTTCTTCCTCTAAACGAGTGATATTCTTCTCAGAACGATAAGAAAGAATACGTGCAGAAATCATCTCCCATGCTGGAGCCTCAGGTGTTGTCAATTCTACAGCTGCCTTGATAAGTGCATCTATAGAGTCCTTTTGTGACATACCAGGCTTCGTGAAGCTGGCGAACTTCTCCTGAAGTGTCACCATACTATAAGAACGCTCGCGGTATTCACGGGCTACACTTTGCAACACATCAGCCAACTCACGATCGTCAGCAGTCCACGCAATGTAGTTGATAGCCTGCCGTTGTTCATTACGCTGATAACGGAAGAGAATATAGTTTTTCGCTTCATCGTAATAACCATGTGCCATAAGACACTTCTCTACACGGTTCTGAATATCCTCAACCGTTCGTAATTCTGGATTGTCAGTGATGAACTGCTCTACTTCACTAACCATTCCGGCTATCTCACTGTCTGAAACATCCTTCCCGGTGCTGATAAAACTCTTTTTAATGGCTATTGAAATCTTTTCGTTATTATAGACTTCTACTACTCCATTACGTTTTGTTATATTCATTACTTGTTTTATAAAGTTTTCTATTTTGTTCTACTTTAATTCGCCACTGAGATTTGCTTATTTATGTATAAGTAGCATATTATTAGCTACTTATGAATTCTAGCGGGTTTTTGTATGGACAAAGTTAAGAAAAAAACTGATATCATAGTTATCCAAAATAGAATATTTTGTGTACTTTCTAACTTTTAATAGTTATCCAAAATAGAAAAGAATTAAGTACTATTTTATGTTTCAGATTGAAATATTCTTAGCTGTTCAAAATCTCTATTTATAGCTTATAAAAGCACTTATTTTGGTATCTAAAATTATAGTTTATGGCTTTATCAAATTGAAAAAACGTCTTTCATAATTCTTCAAAACTCTAATTCTTTATTTATTCAATGAGTCGGTAGGAATCGGAACTGATAGTACAAGTACGATCTTCCTTTCCCACTTCTCTGCGACACAGAACTCAAACTCGTGCAGGAACTCGGCGTATATGGCGAGAAAAAAATGGCTGGACGCACATACATGGGCGTATACCGCACCACCTTTATTACGGATACCGAGGGTACAGTGACCCGCATCATTGGCCCGAAGGAAGTGAAAGTGAGGGCTCACGCCGAGCAAATATTATAGAAAGGCGACTCACATCAACTCTTTGCTTTCCTCTTTTCGGAGGCTCAACGAACAGCAACTGCCGATTTTCCAAAGGAAAGAAAGAATTGATGTTGGCAGCAACAAGCAAGCGTGCGCTGGCTTTTCAGGTCGGCGCTGTTTGCTATATGCTCTGTTTCATGTCGCGTGTAATGCGGAAATTCTTATTTCCCGAGTGTGCTTCAACAATGTAAACAGCGCCCGGGAGAAACTCCATGGTGATGTCTTTCGTATAGACAATGTTCATGGCAGCATACCGATTGAATTTCTGATAGGTATAGAATTGAAATGTCACCTTGTGCTTTCCCGCAGCAATAAAACGGCCGTTAATCCATGAAAAGCTTACGCCATGCCCATTATTGATGTCATCAATGCTGAGAATTGACACGCCTTCTGTTTGGAACATATGATTGACCGCCTGTAATATTAGCTTGCTACGTTTGGGATGGCAACGAAACCAAACATTCTTTTCATACTTGAAAATCAAGCATATCAGGCACGAAAGCAGAATCACTGCTATCAAAGGCGCAACAGGAAATATTCCATACTCAAAGAAATTTGGAAAAAGTTGTTGTAATTCGCGGTCGTAACAAACTGACAAAACAATACTCACGGCGGTGAGAAATGTAGCTGCCAGAATGCCCAACCTAGACCTTACAGGAAGTGTTGTCATGCTGGGAAACGAGGGATAGGCGAATATTTAAAGATAAGGCTGTAGACCAATATCACCAATGCGAATGCTCCTAATAGCACAAATATATGCTCAACGAATGACTCCATAGTGTAATTTTTAGGAAACGAAAATTGAAAATCCACTCCACCTCACAGCCGACAGGCAAAAGACAAAGCTTTTTTAATAATTCTCTTCCCTATTTTTGAACTTTTCAAAGCTTAGTTTTCTGCTAGAATTAAAATGTTAATTGTAACGAAAATCGAAAAATCCTCGAAACTGATTTATCGTTTTTTATACCTAAAATCTATCAAACTGAAAATTAGTCGTTCTTCAACAACGAGGCATAATAAGGGCTTTGCAAGAAGAAAAGATTGCACATTTATATAAATGGATGTTTAAAATTAAGATCCAGACGTAAATTATTAGCGTTCTTTGTATGGTACATCAAAGTATTCTTCATTGGTCTTGATGTCTAACCATCCACGCTTTCCCTCACGAACAATATGATAAAAAGAGTCTGTTTGTCGCCGAATCTCATCATATTGAACACTTGCATGGCGCGGAAAAATACCTACCTTTCCTGCTTTATAGAAATAAATAAGTCCGTCTTTTCCAAAGTTAACGGAATCGTTATCAATGGCAAGAACTACTTTTCCGGTAATACCTTTAGTTGGATACGTAAGTATCTTCTCCTCCCAAAAAGCGTGAGAAACGGTTTTTACCTTTGGTTTTACATTCTTATCATCTTGTTCATACTTATATTCTACAATACCAAATCGGTTACCCTTTCTTACTTTGAGATACTCAGGATACAAGTAGCAATCTCCCACAAAACCCCTATTTTCATCCCAATGGAACATTCTATCGCCATTAATAAATGTAACAGCATCACCGATTTGTCGATCTGTAAGCATAAATTCTTCTATCGTATCATGACTCGATCCTGGCCCACCAACTTTCTTTATCATAGCATATCGTTTACCTTTCTTTGTTATAGAATACCACCAATGAACGACCGTTCCGCAGAGTCCATAAGAAAAACGAACATTCCCCGATGCTTTATGTCCGTATTTATCATAGTATCCCGGCCCAAATTCATTGAGAACTTCTATCAGACCTCTTTTGAAAGGATAAGCATTTATAACATTTCCAAGTGCTAGTTTGGTTTTATACAGATTATATATATCTACTTTTCGAGTATTTTTTGCAATAATGAAATGATCTTGATAAATAATCGTGTCATAGGCTGCTTTTAGAACATTTTCGCCAAAAGCATTTATCAATTCATATTGATTCTGTACGGTTGGACGGATAGCATAGAACTCTTGGATTCTAAAACGATAGAAGTCATCTTCTTTCGTACTTTGATACTTATCCTTTGCCGCTTTCAACACAGCACCACCATAAGGACTAGTAAGTGCAACAAGCTGATCTCCTCTATGTTTCTCGGGTAGTAAAATATACTCCCAAGACCCACCGGTACTGGTGAAAAGAAACATCTGTGCACCATTTCGGAATGAGAGAACAAAGGGAAGGAAGTACTCTGCATCGCCAACACGCCACATCTTTACAGAATCTTTTGATGAGATCAGATAACTCCCAAAACCACTCGATTCATCTTTACTGCCATAAAAGAGTTCTTGTATGGACACGATACTGCTACTTAGGAATTTGAGAACCAAAGACGAATTCTTTACTCTTCGAGTCCATGACTCACTCGATTCGATATCAAATGCTTTGCCTGTATAATCTTCTATAGAGACTGTGCGTAGGTCATCTATATTAAGCATTTTTTTATTATCGGTCAATAAGTCTTTCCGAGTTTTAATTTCTTTCTCTGTTTCGATTGTCGATGTTATCAGATCCATACCAGAGTACTGATCTGTTTCTATTTCGTCTGTATCGAAATCAAGAGATACTCTGACAAATTCATTATCGTTTATCTTTTTATAAAGTTCAAATACGCCACCGTGATTGCTATATACAATAGCGTCTACCTCAGGCAATGATATTATCTGTTGTGCTAAACTACTTATAAATGAACCGAGAAATACTAACAGAAAGCAACTTATTTTCTTCATCTTCTTTTTCTTGCGAATTTACATTCTTTTTTTAATACGAAACCCATTTTATACCTTAATTCCGCAGCATAAACCCTTGTGAGAACTCCAAGTGTCTGAGAAACAAAGTTCTCAAAACACTTGAATATGTCAGAAATTTCACCTATCTTAGTGCAGCAAACATAACAAGTAAGCAAAAATCTGACATGGTAAAGGTAGCAATTAAAAAACGAGAATATCACTTCTTTCGGTGGAATTTATCACATTATGGACGTTTTCTCAAAGTTGGGCTTTGAAAAACTTACCGAATCTGTATTGGGTAAACGTGGAAGTAGTGGCAAAGCATTCTGTTATGGAAGTATTTTCGGTTCTCTCTTCTTCAGTTACCTTTGTGGTGGAGAATGCCTTGAGGACATCAATGCGCTTATTGGGCAGTTCAAGCAGAGACCTGACACGCTA
>NZ_BAKN01000043.1 GCF_000614205.1 Hoylesella saccharolytica JCM 17484 | reverse complement strand
AAGTCCCATTTGTAGCCGAGAAAGAAAATAACCGCATAGACAACCAAAAAGATGACGGAAGTTAAAATGGACGTGAACCGTTTCTCTTTCCGGCAATCTACGCATAAGATATTTGCATTATGCCCGGCACATTCCGCGCACAATCCTTTCTGACATTTGGGGCACTGCGTAACGGCAGGTCGATCAGGATGATAGGAACAATTCATAGCACAATATCATTTGGTTCATTACAAGTACAAATATAATGAATTTATGGGACTTTTGCAAATCAAACCGTTGTTTTATTGGCTTTTAGGCAAAAGATGCGACAAGGACTCGTCATTCTTAATCCGTTCCAGCTCATCTTTTACGATCTGCTTCACCTCCGCCTTGATGCGGTTGTAGTTTTCCTGTATCTTTTCTCGCATACGGTCGTTGCCTTCGGCATCGGTGAAGTCGGTGATGATGGGAATAGGCTTATACCGTTTCGTCTCGGCAGCCACTTGGGCGTTGTCGATGACGATCTCGGCATGAAAAATCTTCTGTTCGATACGCTCGTCGAAATTATCCGATACCGAGCCGACGAACATTCCCTGCGTCAGTCCCGAAATCTTGCTCGGTGGTATGAGTGCATCCATCTGCGTATTGATGGAGGTCGAAACGTCTTGCCGGTTGATGGAAATGGACTGCCGCTTCTGCAACACTTTTCCGAAACGTTCCGATAACGTCTTCGCCGTCTCTCCCACCACCTGTCCAGAAAAAATGTTGCCCACGGTATTCATCACCACTTTCGCCTCCTTATCGCCGTAGTCGCGCGTGAGCTGCGAAAAATCCTGAAAGCCCAGACACACCGCTACCTTGTTGCTGCGCGCCGTGGCAATGAGGTTGTCGAGTCCCTTGAAGTAAATCGTGGGCAACTCGTCGATGATGACGGACGATTTGAGCATCCCTTTCTTGTTGATAAGCTTCACGATGCGCGAGTTATACAAACCCAGCGCCGCCCCATAGATGTTCTGTCGGTCGGGATTGTTGCCCACGCAGAGTATCTTCGGCTCTTCGGGATTGTTGATGTCGAGCGTGAACTCATCGCCCGTCATCACCCAATACAACTGTGGCGAAATCATCCTCGACAGCGGTATCTTCGCCGAGGCAATCTGTCCCGCCAGCTGCTCCATCGCTCCGCCCTGCCACGCGTCCATGAAGGGAGAAAGGTAGTTCTCCAATTCGGGATACGACGTGAGAATGGGAAACACATCCTCGTACTTCCGGTTGAGCAGTTCGATGGCATGCGGAAACGTACAGTATTTCCCGTCTTGATAAATGCGCAGATACCAGATGATGGCGGCAAACAGAATAATCGGACTCTCCACGAAGAAGTCGCCCTGCTTCTGCACCCACGTCTTGTTCAGGTTGAGCATAATCGTATAGGCACTCTCGTAGGCATCCGAAATGTCCGTCATGAAGTCCGGGTGGATGGGATTGCAACGGTGAGACCGTCGAGGGTCGTCGAAGTTGATGACATAGAACTTCGGTTTTATCTTGTACCCGCCCAAGTGGTTGATGAGGTGATTGTAGGCAATCATCGATAGGTCGGGAAACTTGAAGTCATAGACATACATCGAATACCCCTTTTCTATTTGCTGCTTGATGAACGAATTGACCACGGCATACGACTTTCCACTGCCTGGCGTACCCAGCACGATGGTGGCACGAAATGGATTCACCACGTTGATCCACCCGTTGTTCCATTTCTTCTTGTAGTAGAAGCGTGTGGGCAGATTAACGGAGTATTCGTTTTCCATATACCGCGTCTCCTGCATAAAACTTTCGTTCTCGTTGTTGAACACATCGTCCATCAGGTTGTGCTTCAACAGCCGGCTCATCCATAATCCTGCCATCAACAGGCAGGTATAACCTGCTGAAATCATAATGACATAAAGCCCCACATCGATGGTAAAAGGCAACGGCAGATGGAGCAGCCATCCGTTAAGAAAGAACAGCACACCACCCATGCCGAGTGCGGCATATATCTTTTCCCATGTTATCTTCTCGCCCTTCACACCTTTCGTGCCCAGACATGAAAGCCCCAAGAGCACCACGGCAAAGAGTTTTGTATAAAGCATGGAGGAGAAGAGTCCCGCCGTTCGCTGGAAGTTCATCAGGATGCGGTCTACCACGCCAATGTCGAGCCCCCATGTACGGATGGCTCCGTAACCATACCAATACACGTTAATGACCACCAAGATAATACTCACGGCACGCAGAAAATCCATGATTTTCGCCAATGCCCTTAAATCGTCTTCCTGTTGCATAATTGTTTTCTTTTATTGTTTTCTGATGCTGTTTGTTTAGTTGGTTCCCGTTTACTTCCATATTGGTAAAGCTGTCGCTTTCCTATCGCACTTTCTCGAGTCTCTAACCGGCATTTCCCCTCGTCTTTCTACTAATATAGATTAATTCTCAACTTAGAGAAAAATATTTCTCACCAAGTTGGAAATGTAAGAAGAGCAGTATCTATTGCATTGCACTCCCTATTGGAACGGTCTTGAAGAGATACGGGAAAGATGAGCATTCCCATAATGGAAAGTAAAAGAGAAGAAAACGGGGACATGTACAAAAGGCACCCGGTGTCCCCACCGAGTGCCAACCACTAAATCCACAGTAAAGTAATAAAACAGTCATCTAAAGAAAGAAAACGCTTTATGAACTGTGAACAGTGGCAAAAGTACTGATTATTTCCCGTTTTTCCTACCCTTTGACTTGTTTTTTGTCTCATCGAAGATGAACTTTATTCTAAACTCCTCGTCAAAGGCAAGGGCTGCATCGAAGGATTTACCCTGCTTGCTTTTGAAACCGTGCAGCACGGCGGTGTGCCCCTCGGTGAGCAGGTCGGTGATTTCTTTGTCGGAGAGCAG
Source organism: Hoylesella saccharolytica JCM 17484 (assembly GCF_000614205.1). Lineage (GTDB taxonomy): Bacteria > Bacteroidota > Bacteroidia > Bacteroidales > Bacteroidaceae > Prevotella > Prevotella saccharolytica. The sequence continues at coordinate 5,440 of NZ_BAKN01000043.1, read as the reverse complement.
CTTACCCGCCACCTGCCGGAAGACAGGCAGAGCGCACACTTCGTTGTCGCACTTGACCACCTTGGCGTAGAAACGCATGCTACCTTTACCGCATTGGGGACAGGCAAAAGTGGTCTCACGGGCGCGGAAAGCTTTCGAGGCGAGCAGGTCGGCGGTTATCCGGCGCGTATAGGCTTCTATCTCGGCATTGAAGTCGGCGGCAGCTTTCTCGCCCCGTTCTATCCGTGCGAGCTCGGCCTCCCATCTGCCCGTCATCTCCACATTGGCGATGTCCATGTCCTTGACGATGGAATAGAGTGCAAGCCCTTTTTCGGTGGGCACGAGCGTCTTTTTCACACGCACCATATATTCGCGTTTGAGCAGCGTCTCGATGATGGCGGCACGGGTGGCAGGCGTACCGATGCCGCAATCTTTGATGGCCTGCCGCAGGGTATCGTCTTCAATCTCTTTCCCTGCCGTTTGCGTTCCGCGAAATCCGGCTGCACTCGGCATACCCGAACAAGTTCGCGTTTGCTCTCGTTGGCACGGATTTTCCATTGCGGCAAGTAATGTCGCCTCGGTGTGGAGCGGTTTGGGCTTGGTCTTCCCTTCGGTGATGGAGCAGGCGGAAAGGGACAGCACATCGCCCTCTTTCCAGTCGGGCAGGATTGTGTCGCCGTCCGTATCGCCACAGACACCGCGCCAACCCGTCTGACGGATAACACTGCCCTTTACCGTGAACGCCGTGTCGCAGCATTTCTCGCCATCGCTCGCCAATACGTCTGCCCTGACGGTGGTGACTTCCTTGATGCAGGGTGCAGAAAAAGCTTCGACCATCCGCGCGGCAATCATGCGGTAGACGGTCAGCTCGTCCTTGTAGATGCCGATGGGATGCAGTCCCGTGGTGAGCAGGGCGTGGTGGTCGGTCACCTTGCCCGCGTCCACGCTGCGACGGGCGAGCGTATCTATATGGCTGACATGACTTCCCAACTGTTCGTCGCGTTGCAGCTTTTCGAGCAGCTTGGGGAGGGTCTCGAAAACATCGTCGGGAATATAGCGGCTGCTCGTGCGTGGGTAGGTGATGAGCTTGGCCTCGTAGAGCTTTTGGGCAATGGCGAGCGTCTGCTCCGCCGTGAGCCCGTAGCGGCTGTTGGCTTCCTTTTGCAGGGTGGTAAGGTCGTAGAGCAAGGGCGGCTCTTCGGTCTTCTGCTTACGCTCTACCTGTACGATACGGATTTCTTTGCATATTTCCCTGATACGCTTGTAAAGGCCGTTTACCGTATCGCCGTCTTTCCACTTCTCCTCGGAGGTTAACTTCACCACGTCTTCCCCTTCGTCTTTCACGGCAAGATGGAGCTGCCAAAAGGCTTCGGGCGTAAAGCGTCTGTTTTCCCAATAGCGGGCGCAGACCATCGCCAGCGTGGGTGTCTGCACACGACCGACGGAGTAGGTGCCCCGACCGGCGGCAAGGCTGAGTGCCTGTGTGCCGTTGATGCCCACAAGCCAGTCGGCTTCGCTGCGGGCACGGGCGGCAAGGTAGAGGTTGTCGTAGTCTGCTCCATTACGCAGGTTATTGAGTCCCTCGCGGATGGCCTTGTCGGTCAGCGAGCTGATCCACAGGCGGTTGAAAGGCGTGTGGCAGTCGATGTATTGGTAGAGATAGCGGAAGATGAGTTCACCCTCGCGTCCGGCATCGGTCGCCACGATGATGCGCTCGCTCTCTTCAAAGAGCCTCCGGATGATGTCGATTTGTTTGAGCACACCGCTGTCAGGTCTGTTACCTTTCTCCGTCTTTTCTGCTCTGGCGACAAGCTTGAACGCCTCTGGGATGACAGGCAGGGCGTCGCGGTTAAAGCCTTTTATGCCGTAGGCTTCGGGCAGGGCGAGCTGCACGAGGTGTCCGAATGCCCACGTCACGGCATAGCCGTTGCCCGTGAAATAACCTTCTTCCCGTTTGCGGGCGTCCACCACGCGGGCTATCTCGCGGGCGACGCTCGGCTTTTCTGCAATGATTGTCTTCATTTTGTTTTCTTTTTATTGTTGATGTTGTTTCTTTGATGATGGATACTGTATTGGATGTTAGTGGTCGGCACTGGGGTTACATGCGGATGCCCTTGGCTTTCTTGGGTTCATTCTTCTGCTGCTGTGCCTGCTGTTCGTTCTTCGGGGCGACCTGTCCTTTCTCGATGGGCTGCTGTATGTGCTTGGTCGCCTCGTTGGTCTTGCCCTCGTTGTTGACGGCGACCTGCACGCGGCTTTCATTGGATGGGGCAACGCTTTGGGCAAGGTCTGGATTTTGGTTGTGGGTAAAGGGACGACCTTTATCGTAGTTGAACTTGAGGTACATCGTGCAGGGCTGCCCTTTCTTGTCGAGCACGTTCTCCAACTTGACGGCTTTGCCTTGGCAGTAATCCTTCTTCTGTTCGTCGCTGAACTGAATGTTCTTCCACTTGCCGATGGGGCGTATCTTGCCGTCATCGGTCGTCCAACGGTTCTCGCGCTGCTTGGGACTTTCGCTTTTCTGTCCCTGCATGGTATCGCCGTCCTGCCGTTGCTGTTTTCTCGGGCTGCGCCCGCTGCCGGGAACGAACTCGACGCCGCGTTGCTCAACATTCACTTGCAGGGTGACGGTAAACTTGCGACCATTTTCCAACTCGATTTCCTTGCCTTTGAGCGGTGCACCTGTCAGCAGCAGGGCTTTTTCTGTTTCGGAGAGCACCGTCTTGCCGATGGTGTCGCGCATGCGCACCCGGTTGGCGGCGATATCGATCAGCTCATGGGTCTGGCGGTCGATACTCACGAACGATGGTTTGAGTTCACCTGTTTCAGTGTTTGCAAGGTCTACGATACGGCCGAGGTTGCCCGTCTCTTTCAGGTTGCGCTTATCCTCCTCGGTGAAACGGTGCCCCTTGTATTCGAGGTCGAGGTTGGGAGCGGTCTGCACCAAGTGCGGTACAAGGCGCACCGTACCGTCTTCCTGCACCTTGAAGGCAAGACGGGCGGCGGTCTCGAAGGTCTGCCCGTCGAACTTCGGAGCGACACTCACCAAGTCGGACTTGCCATAGTTGAGCATCCGTTTCAAATCGCCCGACTTCTCCAGCTCGTCACGTTTGATGCCCCATTTCTCTTCCAGCTCCTGCCAGTTGATTTTGCTCTCGTCGATGGGCTTGTAGGTACTTTCCTTTTTCTGACCGTTGCCGTCATTCGTTTTCTCTTGCCCAGCGGCATCTTGTGCTGCCTGCGGCTGTTCCTGTTTCTCTTTCATTTCTTCTGTGGGATTTGTGGGTTGTTGATTTTGCTGTTGACTTTGTTGTTGTTCTTCCTGTAGTGCCTTATGATAAGGCGTCATGTCGATTTTGTGCGGGGCGAGCAGTTCACGGTTGCCTTCGGGATTCTTGAGCAGGTCTTTCATCACCTCGATGAGCTTGTCCGCCTGCTCGGCTGCCACGCGGTAGAAACCGAAGCGGGATGGTTCCTTGCACTGCCGCATGAAGTTGAGGAAGAAGTTGTCCAAGATGTCGCCCCCGCGGTCGAACTTCAGGAAGTCCTGAGCGTGCTCTGCTTTCGGAGGCACACGCTTGGGGGTTCCGTCACTGCCGAGGCCGGCGATGACACCGATCTCTCCCGTCTTCTCGTCGCGGACGAGCAAGACGTCCTGTTCTTTTGTTTTCTTTGCCATTTTTACTGAATGTTATTTATGAGTTGAGATATTGATGGATACGCGCCTTGTAGTATTCGACGGCATCTTTTCTGAGTTCGCGGGCATGTTCGCTTAAAAAGCGAATGACATCCGACTCCTTATAATAGGTTTTCTGTCGGAGCGAGAGATAGGGCAGGATGCCCAGACTGCGATAGCGTTGCAGCGAACGCTTGCTCACCTGTAGCAGCATACACAGGTCTTGGTTGTCCAAGAGATACTCCCCTTCCCACAAGGCAGGTTTGCGTTTGGTGGCTTTCGTTCCGTTGCCGCAGTCCTGCATCGAAAGGAGGTGCTCGTATCTGTCGAAGCGTTGCATCAGCCTATGCATCCATGCTTCGAAGGTGTCTTTGTCGAGTGCCTCCATTGTCTACCCTTTCCTTTTCCTGTCTGTTGCACGGAGATGAAGAAAAGGCAGGCGATCGCTCATCCGTTGCTCCACGAGCCGTTCTATGTCCGAGCGGCGATAGAGGCAGCGGTTGCCCACGCGGGCGAAGGGCAGCACCTCTCTGTCGCGCAGGCGTTGCAGATGGCGTTTGCTGATGTGCAGCATCGGAAGTACTTCCGCATAGGTGAGCCACTCTTCTTTTACAGGTTCTTTCTTCTGCCGCTGTGCGCTGTCGTAGACGCAGGCGGCAATCTCTTCCAAACGGCTTACCAGATGACGGTAAGCCGTACTTTCCATTGTGATGATTTTCATTGTCGCGGTTCTTTTGATTCGTGGGGCAAAAGTCGGACGTTTCTTCACAACCGACATTCAACTCACCGGTGAGTTGAATGATTTTTCTTCGTTTTCCTCTTTCGTGGCACTGCTATATGTGCCAAAGCCTGCCAAGAACAGCATCTTTGCAAAAGAAATATCGGTCTCCTCTTAATTTTGCGGGCGACACGAATGTTTCACCCTAAAAAAAGAAAAATGGAAATCGTTATTTTGGAAAAGAAAACTTTTGAGTATCTGTTGTCGAACGTTCAAAGGCTTACGGAAGAAGTGGATAGTCTTGCACGCCGATGCAACGACAAGCGATTGGAGAAATGGATGGATAGCCGACAGGTGTGCGAGGCACTGCGCATCGGCGAACGTACGCTTCAAACTTTGCGCAGCAAGCGGCTGATTGCCTACACCCGTATCGGGCGCAGGTTTTATTACCACCCGCAAGAGGTGGAGCGGGTGTTGTTGCTCGGTAGTCGTTATCTCAAAGAAGGGAGGGCGTGATGGAAGAGCATATCCTGACCCTGCATGATGATGTCATTGCGCAAACCCTTGAACATTTGCAGCAGACACGGAGAAAAATTCAGAAGCTGGCAGAAGAATACCATCCTACCTTCTCGGGCGAACGGCTGCTCACCGATGCCGAGCTGGCGGAATATCTTAAAGTGACGCGTCGCACCTTACAGCAATATCGCAGCCAACGGCTGATGCCTTATATCCTGCTTAAAGGGAGAGTTCTCTACAAGGAAAGCGACATTGAAAGGATGCTCGAAAAATATTGCCAAAAGGTTGCAGATAAATAAAATAAGCCGTGATTGAAGTCGATACGCTTCAATCACGGCTTTAAAAGTATAGGAACTGTCCTCCGCATAATATAACTCCTTCCTTTTTATTGATAATCTTATCTGCTTCGACCATTCGCCGAATGCCCTATTTTATTAGGGCATTTCATAACCCACTCGATACCATTAAATGACACTCTTTCTCTATCTTGCAATAAAAATACGCTAATTTTATTGGTGCGTATCAAAATAATCATTAATTTTGCAAACAGA
>NZ_BAKN01000044.1 GCF_000614205.1 Hoylesella saccharolytica JCM 17484 | reverse complement strand
AAGTATAAGACTTACAGGAGACATGCCTTGTACAGACGTCAAAGCAACACTTACGTCTATTAATTCCACTGATGTGCCGGGAAGCTCTGTGTATAATGCCGCAACAGATACATGGAATACGGGAAGTGGTGAAGCGGCGTCTGCCGCCACTACTTATGCTACAAGTGTAGAAGAATATATTAATTATACCTATATCACAACCAGCAATGAAGCGATTCCTTTTGTTGCATCCACGGATGTTTCCAAACTAAAACTCACTTTTACAAGTGGAAATATTTACAAACAGAATATGGCAAGTGCAGAACTTACTTTCAGCCCTAAAACAACGTTGAAGTTAGAAAAGAATGGTGCATATATATTGAATATCAATTTGAAGTATAACTTTCTTTACTTAATGAGTAACGGGGATGTCGGTTCTTTTTTTGAGACCACTTACGGTGGAGGAACTAAAACTCCGGTAGGAATAGTGGTTAGTCAAAGTAAACATTTCGCAATAGCTTTGAATAATGCAAACGGGGGCAACCGCTATATATGGGATCCACATACTTTTTATAATAAAAGTAATAATAGAGCATATGAAATACCAAATGAAATCCATAATCCTAAAGAAGCATTTAATGATATGGATGGCTATAAATATACGTGGGAAGGAGCAGGTAGTGCAAATGGCAGTACAATTAAAGCAAATGAACAAACACGCTATCCTGCTTTTTACTATGCCGCACATTACAATCCGGGAGTGAGCTTAACTAGTACGCTGATTGGCAAAAGATGGTATCTTCCTGCCGTAGGAGAATGGGTAGCTGTATTTACATCTCTTATGTTTGGAGATCCCTCACAACTGACAGTCTATTATAATGAATACCCGTGTTATACAAGAGCATTAAATAATGCTTTTAAAAAGGTTGGGGGTGAACTACCGGATGGCTCTTGGTTAAGTACAGAATTTAATGTTACATATAATGGTGTCGGATATAGTAATGCTGCCGTAATATCTTTTAGAACAGATCGTACAAGCTTTGGTAGTACTACTAAATATGATGATCGCTATATTCGTCCATTCATTAAATATTGAGAAAAGATGAATGAGCTTTAATGCAAAACTGTATGAAAATGATTCTTGCGGGAAGCGGAAAAATCCGCAAGACAAAACAAAGTTGAAGTTTTATGTCAATGCCGTAAACGCGGGTCGCAAGACGTTGCGAGATGTGGCAAGAGACATTGCCGGGCGTTCGTCGCTCATGCGGGGCGATATTGAGAATGTGCTCTCCAATTTCGTAGACCACCTGCCGGCATATCTGATGGACGGGTTCAGCATTCAGCTGGGCGAGTTCGGAATGATGCGCCTCTCCCTCTCGTCGAAAGGCTCGGACATCGAAAAAGCTTTTAACACCGAAGGTATTAAACCCCGCATCGTCTTTATGCCGGGCGTGGAGCTGAAACACCAACTCAAAGAAACCTCCTACGAGGTAACGAAAGCCCCAAAAAGCCGTAAGATGGGTGTTGTGCTTGTTGTTTCGGGCGAGGGCAGAATCCTTCGGAACCATTTTCGGGGCATTGCTGCCGAGCAACGCAAGGCGGGCGGGATATGCAAGTAGCCTGTTATCGGTTTTCGAAACAATCGGAATACCTGTATAAGCGTTAGAACTTTTTAAATGTCGGGAAAATGCCCCTAAAAGAGAAAAACAAGCTTCACAACCTGAAAAGATGGTCTTTTGCGTGTAAGGAGACGGTCTCCTTATCGTAAAAAGACCGTCTCTTTACGACAAAAAAACGGTCTTTTTATAATGCTCTGCCAATACCTTGAAAACCAAAGGCTTGCCAAACCGGTTTTTAAACCTGTCTTTTATATTAAAAGGGGGTGAAAACAGATTTTTAAGGAGGGGCTTCGATAACGGTAATTAACAGAAAAACAACACTTAAAAGTTATAGTATATCAATGTTTAACCCACTCTGCCTTACTCTTATACTGACCATATTGGTTTGCCTTTACAAGATTTAGAATGGAAGATCGTCATCTGGTACAGCTGGTATATTTTCTAATTTAACAAACGACTTTTGCCAATTAGTGGAATTGAAATACTTAAGTTTTTTTTCGTCGTCAAAGATATTTTCCGATATTGTCAAAATATCTTTTCCTCCATTTTTAGCTTTTCTTTCCCATTTAAAATCATTTGGCCATGGAAATGAGTTGCTTGTATCTGGGATAAAATGTCTCGCCTTTAATAAATTTCCTAAATCTTCTAATCCATTTATATAAAAATTATATGTGATTCCAAGCATTTCTTGTAAGATAGATATTAATGGATGATTAACCATTAATATTTTATTGATATCCTGCTTTTGTCCTTTATTTTGTTCCGTCAGGAATGTAACAAGCTGATTTAAGTTGCGTGAAGTCTTTTCCAGGCTATCAATCAGACTGATTTCTTTAATCTTAGTTTGTCCCTCCAAAAAGCGCTGAAATAAGCCTGCAAATTGTTCTTTTAAATAGCGCGTTATATCTGATGCTGTTTCAAATCCTTTTATATTGTTATTGGCGGTTAGATTTTTTATTTCCTCAATGAATTTATAAATATTCTTATTATCTACAAACTTATAATTTATATCTTCATTATCTTTATTCAATTGATAGGTTTCGAATTCTGATAGAACATTTTTATCTATAAAAATATATACTTGTTTATTTTCTTTTAAAGCACTTTTTAATTCAACTTGGGATATAGAATAAGAATCTCTTCCCGATTCTGTTCCATATCTTCCGCCTATTATTGATATGAGGATATCTATTGATTTGATTTCTTTGTAACAATATTCTTCAAGAGGTGCATCTTTGCCATAAGGTATATTCCCTTCTTCGTTTCTTATTGCTTCGTATCCAAGATTCTCTATAAACATATCTATGTCAGAACGTATTTGTCTCAAATCATAGAATGTTGAGCTAATAAAAATTCGAGGTTTTGCCATAAAATATTATTTTGCAACAAAGATAATAAATATTTCAGAGACTTTATTGTTTTACTTTTATATAAGAACAAGATACGATAGGTGTTTCTAATATTTTCCGAATTTCAATTGGTATTATAGGAGACTTCCGACTTCGGAGGTAAAGCCCGCCCCCGGCCAAGGGTAAGGCTTTTCAGGGATGCTCGAATCGTTTCGAGCGGCTGAAAAGATACCTTGCTGTGTCTTCGAGGACACAAACATCCGCCTTCGGACGGATGAGGGAGTTACCTTCAAGAGTCGTCAGGGAGAACACCGACCGACAGACCTCGTCGCCCGGGTGCAAAATTAGAGTGAAATGGAAGACGGAAAAAGGCTATTTGCCTGTGCCAACCTATGCCAAAGGCTGCCAGTTGCTAAGAATATGATGCAGGTATGCAAGCAAATACTTTATTTTGCATGTGCATTCATCCGAACGACCTCTCATCAGCAGGTATTTGTAAATGAATATAGGCAGTTCTATATGAATATCTTTTCATGAATGCTCACCTATGAAAAGTTGCAGATGCAGACATCCGTTCATCCGCAAAGCATTGCGACTGGTCACATACACAGATGGACACAACATAAAGGAATTATAAAGTAGGGTATGGATGGCAATACGTATGAATGGCAATACGCCCTAAGTAAAATATGGAATGAGAATGAAAATAAACAGGTATGAGTTATCGACAACATCATCAATCAAATCAATAAACGTATGAAAGAAACCAAGTATGTGGCATTCTCCATCCAAAAAGGAGGGGCAGGCAAGACGACGCTCACGGTGCTCGTGGCAAGCTACCTGCATTATGTAAAAGGATATGACGTCGCCGTCATCGACTGCGACTTCCCCCAGTACAGCATCCATAGGAATTTGTTTTGTAGTTACCGTCATTATACTAATAATAGGTGTGCTGACGAGGGAAGAACGGAGGTTTACGGTGCTCGTGCATTATCCTCAAATTAGGTACATCAGAAGTAGAGGGGATAATGATTGTGGCAAAAACACTGTTCATGGTTTGTCTTGGGAATGGGAAGACGAGGGGGGTAGCTATAATCGTAGAAAGTAGAGAGGTGAAATACGGAGATATAAATGACCAATAATTCCATTTTTTATATGAATACCTGAAAATGGCTTGACAATATGACTTAATTAACGGATAACTATAAAATATAGCATGGTTGTCGCTCGAACCGTAGACAAAATGATATTCAAAGAGAGTATTATAAATAAAGTGTTAGGAATAACAGCCCACATACCTAATGATATACTAGAGAAGAGTGAACCTATATAAAAGAATAGACACAATAAAGATTCCATAGTTATTAAGTAGGTGAATGAAACAACAATCAAACGATATAACGAAACGGTTTTTCCTCTGATATTTCTATCTGTAGGGTGTTTTTGTGTGTTAGACTTTATACGTTCACTTGATAATATAAGCGTAAGTGCAGTAAGGGTAAAGCCCAGTAGCACTCCTATAAATTCTATTATGTTTTTTATGAAATTGTACTGCATAGAATCACCAACATACAGATACAAGCTGATACCACCTAACAAGATAGGAAGTCCCCATTCAAACCTCTTCTCTTTCTTTGTTAAGACAGAAAAATAATCAAGAATGACATAAAGGAATTCTAAATACATTATTTAGTAATCTCTTGAAAGGCTGACAAGCTGTGAAAACATGTATGTAGTGTTGTATTCTCCTGTATCCTCATTTTGTTGCGCATCTACATATTCTTTCTTAATGATAAACCCCGTATCTATTATACCTCATTATTGTTTGGGAGTTTTCCTTTCACTCTAATTCTACGAATCTCAGAATTAGCTCCATTAGCTCTATCTAAAAAGTCGTAGATATGCTGCATAATATTTTTACCACGTTTAGCCTTTAATTCAATAACGACTTCTTCTTTTAATTCTTCAGATGGCTCAGAGTAATTAAGAGCTTCAGACCCTAGTATACGTTTATCAGTGAAAATGGTTGCACAAGAGACGCGATTCATACTGTTTAGAACTTCACGGAAATCATCACGAGGAATCATATCTATACAGAAGTGACCTAATATTTTTCCTTCATCATTGGTAAATTGCCCATTGTAAAGTGCTAACATCCTATTGAGATATTCCGCAAGTCCATGATATGAAAGCATTCCCCCGCCTGTTTCTAAGAATAGGATGGCGTCTCCATCTTTGAACTTAATAAGTGCATGCGTTTTCATTTGCTCGCCCTCATCTATCTTTTTTGGATTTTCACGTTCTTCAACCGTGTTCTTATTGATAAGAGGAGCTCTATAGCTATGTTTTGCATTTTTGAAAAGAAGTTTTAGAAGATTATCATCACCTTCTTGAGTACAAGAATCTAAAAAAACTATTTTATCTCCTCCTATATCTTGTTTGCGTTCTAATCTGGTTCTCTCTTGCAAGTAATTAAGAAGTTGTATTAAGTTGTCTTTAATTGGAAATTCAAAATCTCTTTGTCGTAAAGACAAAAAATAAAAACCAATTTTTCTATTTGCCATGCGCTTAAAATTTTAATTTTACAAAAATTGCACTTCTATCTTGAATGTTTATAGTTCATAGGTTCCACCAAGAAGTGTAAATAGTATCTTCTATTAAATAAGGAGATTATGAAAAACTCTCGGGGAGCGCCGTTGGCAAGGGGCTGAAAGCCTCAATGAGACGAAAGATTTCAGTAGCAATACAAAAAAGAGCAAAGAGAGACCAAAATCTACCCGAGATTAATCAACTTTGTGTTGTGTATGAAATATCATTAATTAACCTTAGCACAAAGATTTCTGTATTGCTGAAAAAGAATATGTCGGTAAAAGACATCGCAGATACGATAAATGTACATTGCAGCACCGTTTACCGCGAGTTGAAGTGCAGCAAAGGGCGACATCATTACCGAGAGCACTATTGCCCAAAAGATGCGGAGCACGCCTGCGATGAGTTCCGCAAGTAAACCGACAACCACACCGACCACCCCAAAGACGATGCTTATAACGCTTGTGAGCAGCAGGTGGAGGATTGTGCGCAAGGCTCGGTGAATATTGATTGACTTTTCTATTTTTGTTCGAGTTTTAATGTTTAATGCGGATCCAAGAGCTTAAGGGAGTTGAGTTTCACTGCTTATCTGTCTCTCGTTTATCCGACATTTTTTTTAATGCGTCTTCCTGTCGCATCGGTCGTTTTCGTTTCAGGTGCCCCCACAAAGGTAGGGATGAGCGAATGCAAGGTTTTTGAGGGAAAATACTACCCGGAGCAAAACGCAGTGGAGCGCAGGCGTGGAGATTTTCCCCAAAACCGAAGGCACCGACCTTGCAGTAGCGTAGCATG
>NZ_BAKN01000045.1 GCF_000614205.1 Hoylesella saccharolytica JCM 17484 | reverse complement strand
GTCACACGATGGCAACGGTTGTATGCTTATCTAACGGCATGCCCATCGAATCGGTAAGCAGTCTGTTGGGACATAAATGTATCACCAGCACACAGATATATGCCAAGATAACCAACGAAAAATTAGGTAGGGAAATGGATACTCTTTCCACAAAACTGACCGACATCAACAATCATGCCGCAGCAACCCTCATTTAACGAAAAAGGAGAAAAGACAATGAAACGCAATATAATTACCTTTGAACCTCCCGTTCTTCATATTCCGCAGGGAGAGATATGGATGACCCTTGCTGAAATTGCCGAACTGTTCAACACCACGGCAACGCATATCAGACATACCATTCGGGCGATATATCGCTCGGACGTGCTGTTACCGTGCCACACAACACAGTTTGTAGTGTTAGAAAACGGCAACTACGATGATGTCTACAATCTCGACTTATTGCTTGCCCTTGCCTACCGCATCGACAGCTCTGCCGCCTGGCAATTGCGCAAGAAAGCCGCAGGCTCCCTCTGTCGAAAGCCAGAAACATCCATTATCTTCTGTCTTGATACAGCATGTGTCAATTAACACAGCAAACATAGATAAAATAGATAATAAAAATAAGGAGGAATAAGCCCTCCAACGGTAAAGATGCCGAAGGAGGACTTTGCTTGTAATAGACTTTGCAGGCAGGTTTTGCTATCCTGTCAATCAGTGTTTACTATCTCATAATTACTTGTAAAATTAAGATTTTTTCTATTTCTATTAAATCCTCAAAAGATATAACCTGCTGTTATTTGCGATTTTATAGATAAAGATATGCTCTATTTGAAATATTTTATGTATCTTTGCAGGTGTGAGTTATAAAGAACGGGAACGTTCACGTTCAATAAGGACAATGAAACAGAATAAGAGAGCAATGCCTATGTATTATCATCTGCCTATAAATATACGAAGTATAGGAGATTGCCAAGCGGCGGAATGTGCCCTGTGTGCAAGGTGCAGCGATGTTGCGAGCGCGGCGTGGATAAATATTGCGGCATTTACATCTTTTAGTGTTTTATATTTGTGTGTTTCAAATAATTTGCTAACACACACACACACACACACACACACACACACACACACACACACACACAAGAGCGACGTATAAATAATGTTCGTGCCTACGCGCGCGTAATATACACAATATATAACGAAAACAATAGCCTGCAAAGGTATTCTGCGGAATATCCTTGCAGGCTTTTTTCGTCCTTTTACCCTACGCGTAAAAGAATAAATAACTGTAATTATTCATTCAAAATTATGTAGATTATGAAGAAAACAATCACGACAAGTAAACAACTATTCTTCACGTTTGCAGTGGGTATAGCCTTGCTTGCAGCAGGCTGTGCCAACGAAGAGTCTACCCAAGCACCCCCACAACAGGAAAAGGATAGCAGCACCCTTGTGGACTTGGGCAACGTGAAGCTTGATATCAGCGAACTGCCCTTTGGGGCTGATACCGAAGGAGAAACCCGCACCGAGGGTAAGGCCATCGCAACCGATACCATCGGTCTGTGCAACGGCATAGAGGCAGAGGTCTCTCTCGAACGTGAACAACTTCCCGCCACACGTACAGTAAAACAAGGACTGAGCGATGGAAGCTACCGACTCGCAGTGTATCAAAGCAACACCTTCAAAAAGCAGATAGGCTTTACCGTCAGTGGCGGAAAAATTACCCATCTTGAACGGCTTGCCCTACCCGCTGGCACTTATGATTTTTACTGCTGTAACGACAAGGTGCAGTTCGATGAACCGCAGAATAAGTTTCGTGTAGAGTTCGACAATGCCGCCACCGGTCTCATCGGCAGCCTCAAAAATGTGCATGTAAGCGGTGCCGACCAAACACTCAACTTTCCGATGAAGCACGTCGGTGCACGTGTCAAGACCAGACTTACTGCCCTAATGCCCTTTCCCTCTGATGTGCAGGCAAAGCTCGTATCTGTTCCCAACGGTGCACTGGGCGATATGGTTTACGACATCCCCACGGGAGTGTACTCTGCTACCAAACTGCGCACACTCGATTTTCCCACAAGCAACTACGCGGCTGTAGCCGATGTATACGACCCCGGATTGAAAGCAAATCTCTATGCCAGGGAAAGCAGTGAATACCGTTACGTGTTGCAGAATACTACCCTAACCAATCTGATGTTGCATTTCACCAGCACCGGAGAACTCTACCGTAAAGCAATGAACGCCTATGGTAGCGTAAGGATAAGCAGTAGCAAGCAGTACATGCTTGCCGGACATTCCTATGTGCTGCGCGTGAAGCTGAGACCCACTTTCCGTTACCTCTTTCAAGACGGAACCGTAGGCTATCTTCGTGACAAAGGTAACCGCATGCCCGTAGCACTTGTGCTCAATAGGCATTTGGGTATCGCTCTTACCGATTCTCACATCGGCACAGACTATGTACTCCTACACTTCAGGCGGAGTGCTGCGAGGGAATTGGTCGGTCACCGGGCAGCAGGATAACGATCACTTCTTCCCTCTTACCGACTGGAACGCTACCATTACCACCGCCACGAGCGGTGCACATTGGACATGGGCGCCGACAGGCACCTTCAATCATACCAACCTGCCTATAATGGTTCTAAGGGCGATAAGCGCGAAATCTATCCTGCTTTTTATTGGGCAGATGCCTATCGTGAAGAGATGAAGACCAAATGTACAAACGAGGGTAAGGCTTTTGACAGTAACCTCCTTACACAAAAAGGTCGATGGTTCCTGCCTAGCGTGAACGAATGGATGCAGCTGCTTAAAAACGTAGGCTTCAGCAATCCCAATTCTCTATTTGCCCCAGGGGGCGTAGCCACGGGAGCTCCTATCAGCGTGTGGTATAACGTCCTAATCGTTAGACAGGCATTTATAGTTGCCGGCGGCGCTCCACTGTGGATGATACCGATCCGCAGGGACGATACTACTGGACAAGTACCGAAGGCTCGACCCCCGACAAAGCTATATCATCACTACGCGTCCCGACTGGAACTTCTTCCTCTCCGACCAAAAGAAGAATCTCACCGGATTCCCGATTACCTACACAAAAGCCTTCAGAGTGCGTGCATTCGTTACATTCTCTAACACCGCCGTGCATCCCCACAAACCCGGTTCTACAGAAGACGGATGGGGTAGCGATCCGGATCAGAATATAAGTGGAGACGATTTTGAAGTCGATTTATAAAAGCATAAAGCCTGTCACTCAGCTATTTATCGAAAAGCAGGCAGAAGAAAATGTTTTACCCATAACAAATACAACGATTATGATAAGAAGAACAATAACACAGCTGCTCCTTACGCTCTGCTTCATTACGGGCGTTGCCTTGTTTGCAGCTTGTAGCAGCGAGAACGAACCATTAAAACCCTCCATTCAGCCGAAGCCCGAGCAACCCAAAGAGGGCAGCACCCAAGTAAAGGCGGGCAATCTTACATTTAACATCAGCGAGCTGCCCTTCGGTGCAGACACCGAAGAAGAAACCCGCACAGCCCAAGAACCTGCCTTAACCGACACCGTAGAACTGTGCGAAGGCGTAGAGGCTGAAATAATTCTCGAGCGCGACCGCCTGCCGGCTACACGTTCGGTGAAACATGGTATGAGCGATGGCAATTATCGTGTCTTTGCCTATCAGAACGGTGTGAGTAAAGGTATGTTCACCTTTATCGTTTCTGGCGGGAATGTAACCTTTGCCGGCCATCTCACACTGCCTCCGGGCGTTTATAGTTTCTACTGTTGCAACGAACACGTAGGCGTCGATAACAACAAGTTCACCATTCCGCACTCCAACGTTGGCGGTGCACTCATAGGTTTTGCCAAAAATGTCTATGTGGGTGGCAGCGATGACCAACATATATCTTTCGCGATGACACACGTGGGTGGACGTGTCCGTACGAAGGTATCTGCTGATATCTCTGCCGGGTGATATGCGGTCGCGGCTCGGCATTGCTCAGGGAAAGCAGTCGTACGACATGACTTACAACCTTGCCACCGACCAGTATCAATATGCTAACGCTTCTCCTACCCCCCTTCCGTTTCCCGAACTCGGCTACACGCCTACGGCAGATGTGCATGATGCTGTGCTCAATATCAACCTCAGCACCGCAATGAGTAATGATTACACCTATTTTGTTTCGCACACACCGCTCAACGAGATTGTTATCCGCTTCCTCAACGGCTCGCGACTCTACAATAAACCCATGAACACCTTTGCAGCAAGGAAACTCTCTTCGGGAGCAGGAAAGATAGATGTAAACAAGTCGTACACACTAAGTATCAAACTCGTGCCCAACTTCAAGTATGTCTTCGAAGACGGCTACCGTCGTTACCTGCGCGATAAGGGCAACCATATCCCCGTAGCCCTGGCCTTTAGCGACCACCTCGGCATTGCCCTAAAAGATGCTCACCCCGTAGGCTATCCCAACGAGCTATGCCCGTCCCCCAGTATACCTATAAAGATAGGTCCTACATGGAAGCTTTTAAGCTGGACAGCAACACAGGGCTCGCGTAACGTAACCGAAACAGGGCATGCCCTGTCACCGTTCAGAAACAATAAGCCCGAATTTCCTTTCAATTCATGGAGCGAAGCCCTTAGCCATAGTCGCAGTGGTAGGGATTGGACTTGGGATCCTAACTGCACTGGTGACTTAAAGTACTCAGGATCGTCATCTACTACTTACCTGACTCCGGCAGAAAAAGTAAAAGGCAATGGGCAGCAGGTTACTCCAACCTACTTCCAGATACTCTTCCTGCTTTTATTGGGCGGGGCAATATCCTTTGGTAAAGCGGCAAGAGGCCCAGGCAGCAGGACTTGGCAACCTTTCCGGCTTGGCGCAAGAGCTTTGGTTCCTGCCCAGTGCCAACGAGTGGTATAAGTTCCTGCAAGCCATAGGTTCTTGCGGTTCGTTTGCTCCGGTCAATCCGAATCCCAAAAGCCATGGTATGACAACCTACAATGCTGCCATTATTAATTATGCGCTCAAAAAAGCCGGCGGAACACCTCTTTGGAACAATGCCGGTGCAGGGTATTATTATTGGACAAGCTCGGAATTTGATGTCTTTCCTAATAATGCCTTGTGGAGTTTCGAAGCATTTACCATTACCCCCAATGCAGACAATCATGTATTTATCTATGCGCAGCGGAAGTATATGGATGATACTGATTTAGCCTCCAAACTGCGTGTGCGTGCGTTCGTGTCATTTTAAGACATCTAACCCCAAAACAAAGAGTGTATGAAAAAGATAATAAAAGACGCGAAAACATTCGCACAAGAGAAAGTACCCTATGTTGTACCCCAATGTACGGTGATACATATCGAAGAAGAGCGTTTCTTCTGCACCTCTCTTCATCCGGGAAAGGACGGTTCCACCGAAGACGATTGGGAGGATGACGAAGACACTGATGGAGATGCAGACTTGGACATCGGTATGTAAATATATAAAGTAATATTCGATGGTTATCGGTTTCGATAACTAATTGGAGATAAAAGCGTCCTATCGAACTTTCGAGTATCGACAGGACGCTTTTCATTACCATTGAAGAATGGTAGAGTTTCAATCTGAAACTCTACTCATTTTTCCAACACAAATCTAACCACCTGATAAATAATCTTTATCACATTCCACAAGATAACGATGGGAGCGAGAAAAAGCCCTATCAGCCAATAGACAATCACTTTGATAATCGTCAGGACTCCGAGTTCTTCCAATGTCATGACAACTCCCGGCATGCGAAACAGAAAATTGCACAGCTGCCATCCCGCCACTAATGCCACAAGGAAATATCCGCTCATAAAAGCATGATCGCTCATGCTATCGAACAGG
>NZ_BAKN01000046.1 GCF_000614205.1 Hoylesella saccharolytica JCM 17484 | reverse complement strand
TATCTTTTCAGCCGCTCGAAACGATTCGAGCATCCCTGAAAAGCCTTGCCCTTGGCCGGGGGCGGGCTTTACCTCCGAAGTCGGAAGCCCAAGAAGAATACCTGACGGTAAAGAACATACGACGGCAGTCCAAGTCGCATCATCACTAAATCCATATTAAAATGACAGAAAACAAAAAGAAAACGGGGAGAAATCCCAAGAAAGATCCGGCGGTGTACCGCTACACCGTCCGTTTTAATGCAGAGGAACATGTCCGTTTCCTCGCAATGTTCGATGAATCAGGTGTAGCTGCGCGTTCTGTTTTTATCAAACAGCAGTTCTTCTCACAGCCTTTCCGCGTGATAAAAACAGACAAGACATTGCTCGATTATTACACCAAGCTCTCGTCTTTTCACGCGCAATACCGTGCCGTAGGCAACAACTACAACCAAGTCGTAAAGGAGTTGCGTGTACACTTCTCCGAGAAAAAGGCGATGGCGCTGCTCTATAAATTGGAGAAATGCACGCAGGAACTGGTGCTCATCACGCAGCAAATCATCCGTCTCACCCAAACGTTCGAGCAGCAATGGTCGCAAAGATAAGTATCGGCAGTTCACTCTACGGCGTACTTGCCTACAACGCGCAGAAGGTGAATGCGGGTGAAGGAAAACTTCTTGCCGTAAACGAGGTGTTCGATGCCTGCACGGGAAAGATCAACCTTGCACGAACTTTCAAGGACTTCGACAGTCTCTTGCCCAAAGGAATCCGGACAGAAAAGCCCGTATTGCATGTTTCGCTCAATCCGCATCCCGACGACCGACTCACGGACACCGAGATGGAAAACATCGCCCGTGAGTATATGGAAGAAATGGGGTACGGCAGTCAGCCTTACATGGTATTCAAACACGAGGACATCGACCGCCATCACCTGCACATCGTTTCCCTGCGTGTAGATGCCGACGGCAAGTGCCTCGATAACGCTTTCAATTTTCATCGCAGTAAGCGTATCACCCGGATACTCGAAGAGAAATACCACTTACTTCCTGCCGAATACAAACGGAATGAGATACGCGAAGCCGCACATAAGGTAAACATCGATAAGGGTGATGTGAAGAAGCAAATCGCAAGCGTACTTCTATCTCTCACCACCCGTTACCGCTTTCAGACGATGGGCGAATATCGTGCTCTGCTTTCGCTCTACAACATCCACGTGGAAGAGACGCGGGGAAAGGTCGGAGGGCGGGAATATCACGGATTGGTCTACTCGGCAACGGACGAGAAAGGCAACAAGGTGGGCAATCCTTTCAAGGCATCGCTCTTCGGCAAGTCTGCAAGCTATGCCGCCATCGAGAAACGTTTTTCTTTGTCGAAGAAACAGATAGCTGAGAATAAATTCACCGAGCCCAGCAAGCGGGCAGTGCTTCAAGTACTCGGAGAGACTTATCACAAGGACAAGTTCGTGAACCTGCTCAAAGACAAGGGCATCGACACGGTGTTGCGCCTTACCGACGAAGGCCGCATCTACGGAGCAACTTTCATCGACCACCGCACGGGCTGTGTGCTCAACGGTTCGCGTATGGGCAAGGAACTCTCCGCCAACGCTCTGCAAGCACACTTCACGCTGCCCTACGCAGATGAAAAGCCCATACCGTTTACCCTTCATCCCGAAGAGACGGTACAGAAAGAGTTCGTCATGCAAGACGACAACGAAAACTCTTCCTTCGGTCTCGGATTTTTCAATCCTTCCGGTCAGGCCGTAAACGCCGAAGAGGAAGATTTTATCAGGAAGATGAAACGGCGTAAGAAACGAAAAGGAAAGGGACGGACAATGTAATATATAAGGTATATTCACAAGCGGTCGTCATTTCAATAACCACCGGATGATATTTCGATGGGAACCGAAATAAAAAACGCTAGTTACCGAATTTAAAATCGATAACCATCGAAATCGAAACCGACAGTTATCGAAATTCGTTTCGTTCACCATCGGATTTTTATCGACCGATTTACAAAATATCGATATTCAATCACTAAATCCACTTTTTATATGAAACAATCAGACAACATGCAGGATCTGTCCTATTACGGGCTCTACCTGCGACACTATCTTCAAGAGAACAGATTTCAGCAGGCCTCGGATGCCGACTTTATCGACAGCCGCGCCGCCCTTGCCGCCGAAACGTTCGGACGGGCACGGTGCGAGGGCTATTCCGTTGGCGGCGCACAGGAGCTGGCGATGGAAGCGCTGCTCGAGGGACTGCACCGCTCGGCTTATGCGTTGCTTACGGATGTGCTTGCAAACGAGTTCGAGGGCGAAGTGCCTTTGGAAGCCCGTGAGGTTATCGCCGAGGCCTTGCTGCCGCAGGTAAGGCAACTGTGCGCGCAGAACGAACGCACGGAGGAGAGTCTTTATACCGAAATTACGGGAATGGTCGTACTTTATCTCGAACGTCATGGCATTTAACAGGAAAGCAAGACTCTCGGGCAACATCGAGGCGATACGCACCGCCTTTACTTTGGACAGAGAACATTGCGTGCCCACCGCCGAAGAACGGAAGACATTGGAGCGTTATTGCGGTTTCGGCGGATTGAAATGCATCCTCAACCCCACCGGCAGTCTGGCGGACGCTGCGCAGTGGACAAAGTCCGACCTCGACCTCTTTGCGCCCACGGCGGAACTGCACCGGCTGATCCGTGAGAACAGCCCCGATGAACGGACATACAAGCGATACATGGACAGCCTGAAATCCTCCGTGCTTACAGCGTTCTATACACCTGCCGAGATAACGGAGACCATCAGTGGCGTACTTAAAGAAAACGGTATCGCCCCTCTTCGTATGTTGGAACCCTCTGCCGGTCGCGGTGCTTTCGTGGATGCCTTTTTGAAGGACAACCCACAGGCGGAGGTCATGGCATTCGAGAAAGACCTGCTGACGGGCAAGATACTCTCGCATCTTTATCCCGAACAGCGGGTGCGCATCGAAGGTTTTGAGCGAATAGAAAAGCCTTTCGAGGAATACTTCGATGTGGGCATCTCAAACGTTCCCTTCGGCGATGTTGCCGTGTTCGATGCACAGTTCGAGAAAGGCTCGGCGGTGCGCAGGGTGGCAGCCAAGAAGATACACAATTATTTCTGCCTGAAAACGCTCGACACGGTGAGAGACGGTGGCATCGTCGCGCTCCTTGTTCCGCAGGGCGTGCTGAATGTGGACAGTAACAGTGCCGTACGCCGGTTGATGCTGATCCAAGCCGACCTGCTCTCCGCCGTGCGCATGCCCAACAACCTTTTTACTGAGAATGCAGGTACGGAGGCTGGCTGCGACCTGCTCGTCTTGCAAAAGCGTGTCGGCAAGAAGGAACTTTCGGAAGACGAAAAGCTGCTGGCTGAGCCTGCAAAAGAAAATCGGGATACCATCCCTGCGAATGCGTATTTCCTCCGCTATCCCGACCGCATCGTACATACAGAAGAAAAGCGCTCCACCGACCTTTACGGAAAACCTGCGATGGTCTACCTGCACGAGGGCGGCGTGGAGGGCATCGCCCGTGACCTGCGCGGAATACTGTCGCAAGACATCCAAATGCGGTTGGACTTACAGCGGTATGGGCAGGATGTGAAGACGGAAGAGAAAACGCAAAGAGAACCTGTACAGAGGGCTTCTGTACAGAATATTTTGTCTTCGCCTGTGCAGGCACAAGTTGTAGAAAGGAAAGATGCTTCTTCTGAAACCGTCAGAGAAAATCAGTCACAGCAGGCAGGTTCCCCCAGCCCCATGCTGACCTTGTTCGACCTTTGGGAGTTTTCCGTAGCAGAACAGAAGCAAGCCACAATGGGCAAAAAACAAAAAAGGGAGAAAGCGGAGAAAACGAAGACAAAGCCAAAAGCAAAAGCAAAAGAGAAAGTGGCCAAGAGCAAACCCAAGGAACGGAGCCTGTTCGATGCCGCACCGAAGAAGTCTGAAGCGAACGATCTCTATGCCGAGTTGGACTGGGAGACCAATCCGCCCATCAACGGCTTTTATGAGGTGATGATGGACATGACACCCGAACAGCGGGCAAGAGCTTTACAGGAAGGTAGGCAGAATGTACAGGCAGATAAGGATGCCATTGCATCAAGGGAGCGTGCGGAGAAAGAGAATGTCGAGGAAGAGAAAAATAAAAAGGAAGAGACAACAAAGATATCTGCTTCCATATCGGGCATTTCTACTCTGACACCTTCAAAAGAAGAAATGCTCGTACCCCGTGCACTGACACAAAAGCTGCAACCCCATTACAAGGAAGGCACACTTGTGGAGGAGTATTCCTTGGAGTACGGCAATCAGATCGGCGTACTCAAAAACCTCACACCCTACGGTGCGGTCTTCTCTCCGCTCGACTTGCAAGGGCTGCAGAAAGAAAAGGCACAGGCCTACATCCATGTCCGCGACACCTACGAAAAGCTGTATGCCTACGAAGCCGAACGGCAAGAAGAAAATGCCACGCTGCGCTCGAACCTGAACACTTACTACGACGAGTTCGTCATGCGTTACGGTGCTCTCAACGCCCCGCAGAACGTGGGGCTGGTGCTCATGGATGCAGGCGGACGTAACCTTCTTGCCATCGAACGCGAGGAAAGGGGACGGCTTGTCAAGTCGGACATCTTTATGCATCCCGTGTCGTTCTCCGTGCAGCAGACGGAGCATACCGATAGCCCGGAGGAAGCCCTCTCCCTTTCACTCAACCGCTACGGCAGTGTAGAACTCGGCTATATGCAGGAACTGACGGGCAGCAGCGAGGAGGAACTGCTCACGGCACTCAAAGGACGTGTCTTCTTCAATCCGCTCGTAGACGGCTATGAAATCAAGGATCGTTTTGTAGCGGGTAATGTCATCGTCAAGATGGAGGACATCCGACAGTGGCAGCAAGTGCACACGGAAACGGATAGCCGCGTGGACGAAGCCCTTGCCGCATTGGAAGAGGCCGTCCCCGAACAGATACCCTTTGATGACCTCGACTTTAATTTCGGGGAGCGGTGGATACCCACGGGCGTGTTTGCCGCCTATATGTCCCACTTGTATGAGACGGAGGTCAAAATTGCCTACTCGCCCTCGCTCGATGAGTTCTCGGTAAGCAA
This sequence comes from Hoylesella saccharolytica JCM 17484, assembly GCF_000614205.1. Classification (GTDB taxonomy): domain Bacteria; phylum Bacteroidota; class Bacteroidia; order Bacteroidales; family Bacteroidaceae; genus Prevotella; species Prevotella saccharolytica. Next base: position 640 of record NZ_BAKN01000046.1, on the reverse strand, counting down.
CACCCGTACGAACGTGAAAATCTACGAAGAATTCTGCGTCAAGGGCTATTACCGCAGCTACGACGGCATGTCGCTCTTGAAGCATGCCCTGCACAACACCGTGCCCAACATGATGAAGTGCGTTGGCAAAGACGAGAACGGCAACGACATCAAGGTGCGCGATGCCGAGAAGATACAGCTGGCCAACGCCAAGATCGACGAGATAAGAAACGGTTTTACCGACTGGCTCGAAGCGCAGTCGAAGGAGTTCAAGGACAGGCTCACCGACCTCTACAACCGCAAGTTCAACTGTTTTGTACGGCCGAAGTACGACGGCTCGCACCAGACCTTCCCCGACCTCGACCTCAAGGCGCTCGGCGGCAAGTATGGCATCTCTGCCGTTTATCCCAGTCAGAAGGACTGCATCTGGATGCTCAAGCAGAACGGAGGCGGCATCGCCGATCATGAGGTAGGAACAGGAAAAACGCTCATCATGTGCATCGCCGCCCATGAGATGAAACGCCTCTCGCTCGCCCACAAGCCGATGATTATCGGTCTGAAGGCAAATGTGGCAGAGATAGCCGCAACGTACCGGACAGCCTATCCCCAAGCCCGTATCCTCTATGCCTCCGAAAAGGATTTTTCTACGCAGAACCGTGTA
>NZ_BAKN01000047.1 GCF_000614205.1 Hoylesella saccharolytica JCM 17484 | reverse complement strand
ATGTCCTTTGAGTAACTCAAAGGCTTTCGGGTAACTCCCGAAAGATGCCCTCTCTACACAAGGAGAGGGAGGATTTTCTCCGAAGTCGTAAATCCTTTGCAGGGCAGTTCTGGCCATATAGGGGAACAATCGGCACGGCGGCCGAGTCGCAAAACCACTTAATCCACAAAAATATGAAAAAAGAAAATGAAAACAGGGGCAGCTATGACAGCCCCAAGTGGGGCAAGCACCCCAAGGAGACAAGGAAGACGCATTGCGTCATGGTGCGTTTTGATGACGAGGAATGGCTTAAATTTCTCTCCATGTACGACCAATCGGGTGTCTATGCCCGAGCGGTTTTCATCAAGGCCCGTGTCTTTTCGCAGCCTTTTCGCGTGATAAAAACAGACAAGACGCTGCTCGATTATTACACCAAGCTCTCGTCTTTTCATGCGCAATACCGCGCCGTGGGCAACAACTATAACCAAGTCGTTAAGGAACTGCGTGTGCATTTCTCCGAGAAAAAGGCGATGGCACTGCTTTATAAATTAGAGAAATGTACACAGGAGTTGGTGCTCATTACGCAGCAAATCATCCGCCTCACCCAAACCTTTGAGCAGCAATGGTCGCAAAGATAAGTATCGGAAGTTCGCTCTACGGCGCACTTGCCTACAACGCCCAAAAGGTGAATGCGGACGAGGGAAAACTCCTTGCCACCAACAGAGTGTTCGATGGCGGGGACGGACAGATGGACTGCGCCCGGCTGCTGCGTGACTTTTGTAACTGCATGCCCGAAAACGTCAGGACACGCAACACGGTCATTCACGTCTCGCTCAATCCGCATCCCGACGACCGCCTCACGGATATGGAGATGGCAAACATCGCGCAGGCATATATGGAAAGGCTCGGCTACGGCAACCAGCCCTATGTGATTGTCAAGCACGAGGACATCAACCGCCACCATGTGCACATCGTATCGGTCAATGTCGATGAGAAAGGTAAGCGTATCGACAGGGACTTTCTTTTCCGCAGGAGCGAACGCATACGCAAGGAACTCGAGAAGGAATTTTCTTTGCATCCCGCCGAACGCAAACGGGGCGAATTACGCGAAGCTGCCCGCAAGGTAGACATTGGTAAAGGTGACATGAAGAAACAAATCGCAAGCGTACTTCTTTCCGTCGCTACCCGTTATCGCTTTCAGACGATGGGCGAATATCGTGCCCTGCTTTCGCTCTACAATATCCACGTGGAAGAGACACGAGGCAAAGTAGGAGGACGGGAGTATCATGGGTTTGTTTACTCGGCAACGGACGAGAAAGGCAACAAGGTGGGCAATCCTTTCAAGGCATCGCTCTTCGGCAAGTCCGCAGGCTATGCCGCCATCGAGAAACGTTTTTCTTTGTCGAAGAAACAGATAGCCGAAAAGAAATTTACCGAACCCGCCAAGCGGGCGGTACTTCAAGTGCTCGAAGAGACTTATCACAGGGACAAGTTCGTGAGTTTGCTCAAAGCCAAGGGTATCGACACGGTGCTGCGTCTCACCGACGAAGGTCGCATCTACGGAGCTACCTTCATCGACCACCGCACGGGCTGTGTGCTCAACGGCTCTCGCATGGGCAAGGAACTCTCCGCCAATGCCCTCCAAGAACACTTTACCTTGCCATACGCTGCTGAAAAGCCAATACCGTTTATTATTCATCCCGAAGAGACTGTACAGGAACACTCTGTTGTCCAAGACGACAACGAAAATCCTTCCTTCGGTCTCGGACTTTTCAATCCTTCCGGTCAGGCCGTAAACGCCGAAGAGGAAGATTTTATCAGGAAGATGAAACGGCGCAAGAAACGCAAAGGGAGGGGACGGACGATATAATATATAAGGTATATCCCCAACTGAAGAATAACAGCATAAATATTCAATCACTAAATCCACTTTTTATATGAAACAATCAGACAACATGCAGGAGCTGTCCTATTACGGGCTCTACCTGCGACACTATCTTCAAGAGAACAGGTTTGAACAGGCATCGGATGCCGACTTTATCGACAGCCGCGCCGCCCTTGCCGCCGAAACGTTCGGACGGGCACGGTGCGAGGGCTATTCCGTTGACGGTGCGCAGGAGCTGGCGATGGAAGCACTGCTCGGCGGACTGCACCGCTCGGCTTATGCGCTGCTTATGGACGTGCTCGAAAACGAGTTCGAGGGCGAAGTGCCTTTGGAAGCCCGTGAGGCTACCACCGAGGCGTTGCTGCCGCAGGTAAGGCAGCTGTGCACGCAGAACGAACGCACGGAGGAGAGTATTTATACCGAAATCACGGGAATGGTCGTACTTTATCTCGAACGTCATGGCATTTAACAGGAAAGTAAGACTCTCGGGCAACATCGAGGCGATACGCACCGCCTTTGCCTTGGACAGGGAACATCGCGTGCCCACCGCCGAAGAGCGGCAGGCATTGGAGCGTTATTGCGGTTTCGGCGGATTGAAGTGCATCCTCAATCCCGCCGGCAGTCTGGCGGACGCCGCACAGTGGACAAAGTCCGACCTCGACCTCTTTGCGTCCACGGCGGAGCTACACCGGCTGATCCGCGAGAACAGCCCCGATGAACGGACATACAAGCGATACATGGATAGCCTGAAATCCTCCGTGCTTACAGCGTTCTATACACCTGCCGAGATAACGGAGACTATCAGTGGCGTATTTAAAGAAAACGGTATCGCCCCTCTTCGTATGTTGGAACCCTCAGCCGGTCGCGGTGCTTTCGTGGATGCCTTTTTGAAGGACAACCCACAGGCGGAGGTCATGGCATTCGAGAAAGACCTGCTGACGGGCAAGGTACTCTCGCATCTTTATCCCGAACAGCGGGTGCGCATCGAAGGTTTTGAGCGGATAGAGAAGCCTTTCGAGGATTACTTCGATATGGCAGTATCAAACGTTCCCTTCGGCGATGTTGCCGTGTTCGATGCGCAGTTCGAGAAAGGTTCGGCGGAGCATAGGGCTGCAGCCAAGAAGATACACAATTACTTCTGCCTGAAAACGCTCGACACGGTGAGAGACGGTGGCATCGTCGCGCTCCTTGTTCCGCAGGGCGTGCTGAATGTGGACGGTAACAGTGCCGTACGCCGGTTGATGCTGGGCCAAGCCGACCTGCTCTCCGCCGTGCGCATGCCCAACAACCTTTTTACTGAGAATGCAGGTACGGAGGCTGGCTGTGACCTGCTCGTCTTACAAAAACGTATCGGTAAGGAGGAACTTTCGGAAGACGAAAAGCTGCTGGCTGAGCCTGCAAAAGACAATCGGGATACCATCCCTGCGAATGCGTATTTCCTCCGCCATCCCGACCGCATCGTCCGTACCGAAGAAAAGCGCTCCACCGACCTTTACGGAAAACCTGCGATGGTCTACCTGCACGAGGGCGGCGTGGAGGGCATCGCCCGTGACCTACGCGGAATACTGTCGCAGGATATCCAAATGCGATTGGACTTGCAGCGATATGGGCAGGGAGCGAAGCCGGAAAGGATAACACAGCGTGCATCTTTGCAAAGAACTTCTGTACAGAATGTTTTGGCTTCTCCTGTGCAGGCACAAGTTGTAGAAAGGGAAGACGCTTCTTCTGAAACTGTCAGAGAAAGTCAGCCGAAGCAGGCAAGTTCTCCCAATCCCGTGCTGACCTTGTTCGACCTTTGGGAGTTTACCGTAGCGGAGCAGAAGCAGGCTACAACGGGCAAGAAACAGAAAAGGGAGAAAGCGGAGAAAACGAAGACAAAGCCAAAAGCAAAAGAGAAAGCTGCCAAGAGCAAGCCCAAAGAAAGAAGCCTGTTTGATGCCGTGCCGAAGTCGGAAGCAAACGACCTCTATGCCGAACAGGACTGGGATACCAATCCACCCATCAACGGCTTTTATGAGGTGATGATGGACATGACGCCCGAACAGCGGGCAAGAGCTTTACAGGTAGGCAGGCAGGAAGTGCAGGCAGATAAGGATGCCATTGCATCAAGGGAGCGTGTGGAGAAAGAGAATGTCGAGGAAGAGAAAAATAAAAAGGAAGAGACAACAAAGATGTCTGCTTCCATATCGGGCATTTCTACTTTGACACCTTCAAAAGAAGAAATGCTCGTGCCCCGTGCGCTGGCACAAAAGCTGCAACCCCATTACAAGGAAGGCACACTTGTGGATGAGTATTCCTTGGAGTATGGCAATCAGGTCGGCGTACTCAAAAACCTCACGTCTTACGGTGCAGTCTTCTCTCCGCTCGATCTACCTCTTCTGCTCAAAGAAAAGGCGCAGGCCTATATCCATGTCCGCGACGCCTACGAAAAGCTGTATGCCTACGAAGCTGAACGGCAAGAAGAAAATGCCACGCTTCGCTCGAACCTGAACACTTACTACGACGAGTTCGTTATGCGTTACGGTGTCCTCAACGCCCCGCAGAACGTAGGGCTGGTGCTCATGGATGCAGGCGGTCGCAACCTCCTTGCCATCGAGCGCGAGGAAAGGGGACGGCTTGTCAAGTCGGACATCTTTGAGCATCCCGTGTCGTTCTCCGTGCTGCAGACGGAGCATACCGACACCCCGGAAGAAGCCCTCTCCCTTTCACTCAATCGCTACGGCGGCGTGGAACTCGGCTATATGCAGGAGCTGACGGGCAGTAGCGAGGAGGAACTGCTCACAGCGCTCAAAGGGCGCATCTTCTTCAATCCGCTCGTCGGTGGCTATGAAATCAAGGATCGCTTTGTGGCGGGTAATGTCATTGCCAAGATAGAGGATATCCGGCAGTGGCAGCAGGTGCACATGGAAGCGGACAGCCGCGTGGAAGAAGCCCTCGCCGCATTGGAAGAGGCCGTCCCCGAACAGATACCCTTTGCTGACCTCGACTTTAACTTCGGGGAGCGGTGGATACCCACGGGCGTGTTTGCCGCCTATATGTCCCACCTGTATGAGACGGAGGTCAAGATCGCCTATTCGCCTTCGCTCGACGAGTTCTCGGTGAGTAACACCCGCACGAACGTGAAAATCTACGAAGAATTCTGTGTCAAGGGTTACTATCGCAGCTACGACGGCATGTCGCTCTTGAAGCATGCCCTGCACAACACCGTACCCAACATGATGAAGTGTGTCGGCAAGGACGAGAACGGCAACGACATCAAGGTGCGCGATGCCGAGAAGATACAGCTGGCCAATGCCAAGATCGACGAGATAAGAAACGGTTTTACCGACTGGCTCGAAGCGCAGTCGAAAGAATTCAAGGACAGGCTCACCGACCTCTACAACCGCAAGTTCAACTGTTTTGTACGGCCGAAGTACGACGGTTCGCACCAGACCTTCCCCGACCTTGACCTCAAGGCTCTCGGCGGCAAGTACGGCATCTCTGCCGTCTATCCCAGTCAGAAGGACTGCATCTGGATGATCAAGCAGAACGGAGGCGGCATCGCCGACCACGAGGTCGGAACAGGAAAAACGCTCATCATGTGCATCGCCGCCCATGAGATGAAACGCCTCTTGCTCGCCCACAAGCCGATGATTATCGGACTGAAGGCGAACGTGGCGGAGATCGCCGCGACGTATCGGACAGCCTATCCCCAAGCCCGTATCCTCTACGCCTCCGAAAAGGATTTTTCAACGCAGAACCGCGTG
>NZ_BAKN01000048.1 GCF_000614205.1 Hoylesella saccharolytica JCM 17484 | reverse complement strand
AAACTCAAAGTGAACCATCCGATGCGGGCGAAGTGACCTGTACTTATGATGCGGCAGGCAACCTCTTAACAAAACTCACGGCGGAACTCAAAAAGAGAATTTCGGCTGATGCCCCCATCACTTACACCTACGACTACGAACGATTAAGTGAAGTACTCTATCCCAAGAATCTCTTCAACCGCGTTACCTATACCTATGGCAAACCGGGCGAGAAGTACAACCGTGCAGGCAGACTTGTGCTTGTAGAAGATGCTTCGGGTGGTGAAGCCTATTATTACGGCAACCAAGGCGAAGTGGTAAAAACTGTTCGTTCGGTGATGGTCAGCACTGCTGATGTGCGTACCTATGTCTATGGTGCTACCTACGACAGCTGGAACCGTGTGCGCACCATGACTTATCCCGACGGAGAGGTCGTAACCTATGCCTATAATGCCGCAGGACAAATTGCGAGTGTCAAATCCAATAAACAGGGAAAAGAAGAAACCATCGTTGAAAAGGTCGGATATGATAAGGACGGGCACACAGTCTACACCAAGTTGGGCAACGGCACGGAGACTACCTACACCTACGACAAACGACGCGAACGCTTGCAAGAAATGAATCTCACGGCGGCGGGAACATCCATCATGCACAACAAATATCAGTATGATGTGGTGGATAATATCCTCGGTATCACCAATGCCGTAGATCCGACGCAGACCAATAATAGCAATAACAACAAAGCGAAACTTGGTGGCGCATTCAACCATACCTATGCTTACGACGACCTTAACCGCCTGATAAAGGCAAACGGAAAAGCAAAGAGTGCGACCTATGAAATGCAGATGACTTTTGGGCGCATGAGCGAACCGCTCACCAAGATGCAGAAGGTTGACTCCACAAAGACGGCGCAGTCTTACGACTTTACCTATAAGTACGAGGACAGCAACCACTCCACGGCACCCACGCAGATAGGGCATGAGCATTACACCTACGATGCCAACGGTAATCCTACCTTGGTGGAGAACGACAGCCTTAATACCGAGCGGAGAATGTTTTGGGACGAGGACAATCGCCTGATGGTGCTATCGGACAATGGCAAGACGAGCCGATACACCTACAATGCCGCCGGCGAGCGTATCATCAAGAGCCACGGCGATTTGGAAGGGGTATATATCAACGGTGCACCACAGGGAATCACCTTCCACGAAACGGAAGATTACACGATTTATCCCGCACCGATCATCACCGTGACAAAGAACCGCTTCACCAAGCATTACTTCATCGGCGACAAACGTGTAGCAAGCAAACTCGGCGTAGGCAAGTTCAGCAATGTTTATGGTATCAGCGGCAACAACGTTACAGCAGGTCAGAAAGACTATGCCGCCCGCATGATGCAGATAGAGAAACAACGTGAGGAGTATTACAAGTCGCTCGGTACACCTCCTGGTGTTCCAACAATGAAAGGAGCCACGGCAGATCCCGATAACACGGGGCGCGGTTATAACGAGATTATCGGGGATTTGGGCGACCACTCTGTGCCCGAGGGTTGGGTGCAACGTCCGAAGTTCAACGACAAGGGAGATGTCCCCGGTCCGCCCATCCAATGGCAGAAACCCGAAGACCCTGACAATGCGCAGCCAGGTTATGGTTATGTCCCAACGGACACAACCAACACCGAGGAAATCTTCTTCTATCATAGTGACCACCTCGGCAGCACCTCCTACATCACCGATGCCAAGGCCAACATCACCCAGTTTGACGCCTATCTGCCCTACGCGAGTTGTTGATAGACGAGCACTCCTCATCAGAAGACATGCCGTATAAATTCAACGGCAAGGAATTAGATGAAGAAACGGGACTTTACTATTACGGTGCCAGATATTTGAATCCTGTGACGAGTCTGTGGTATGGAATAGATCCTTTAACTGAGAAATATGCTTCCGTTAGTGGTTATGTCTATTGTATCGGAAATCCGATCAAGTTTATTGATCCAGATGGAAAAAAAGTATATCAAGGAAATATGATTGTTATTTATTATGAAAAGGGCAAATTGACTGTGTCTCCAAAAGCCAACGAGAATACAAAGGCTCTTTTTAATGGAATGATGAAAACAGAGACCGGTAGGAAACAACTTGCATTATTAGTAAATTCTCCAACAAAAATACATTTAATATATAGCCACAGGAATACAGAAACAAAAACGACAACGACATATGCTGAGACTCAGCAAGCAACTGCTGATGGAAGTAGTATAAGACTGAAAAATAATCGTTATAGTTCCACATGGGCAAAAATAACTTTTTTCGTTGATATGATAGAAAAATCTACAAAAGAAGAAGGAAATGCGAATTTTGGTTTAAGTTTAGAGGAGGCATTAGGAGCGGAGGCTAGCATGAATCTGTTCATGCAGCAGATCCCGTTGAAGTTGATCGGGATATTCGATCAAGTCAGCCCAAGCAAAAAAAAGTTCCTTCCTCTACATATGAGAAAAAAGCAAGGCAAACGGAACAAAAATATCGAGATGAATTAAATAAACAAAAACAAGCAGAAACACCAAAAGATGAGAAATAGATTTTGTATATTATTTGTGGTACTTTTTATGGTATTGCAGATTGGTGGTCAAAATTCCGAGATCACTATTACTTTACCTGATAGAATTGCTATTAAGGTTTGTAAGGAATTTAAAGTTAGAGTTAGGAGTAAAACCATCATAGGAAAGCTTTCTCAAATTAAGAGAGGAACATATGATGGCGTATACTCTTTTCGGTTAAGTTTTCAGCCGCATTACCCAACAAAACTTTTTGTTATAAATGGTGGAGAAGTTCATGCTTTTCAAAATTTAGGATTTGAAAATTCCGTAAATGTTATAAATGAAGTATGTAGTTATCTATCAGATAATAATTGTAATCGACGGTTTATAGAAATGGCATTGATAGGTTTATATAAATATGTCTATGGAGAATATGGATTAGACTATGGGACAAATGTCTATTATAAATATATACCAGATTTCAATAATGATAGTGAAAAGAATGCTTTTATCCTATCAAGAGTTAAAAATATAAAGAATATTGAGGAAGAGGCTTTGCAATTATCAAATGAAAGAAACCTCTTATCTCATGCTATTGTAGATTATATTAAGAAAGAGAAAATGAATAGCGAAGAAGCTATTATACTATTAAAATATGTCATAGATGGAACAGGAGTAAAAAAGCTAGATACTCCCAAAGCAGATACGAGCAGTGGTAGACTTTAGACCCTGAAACACACTGTTTCAATCCTTGGAACTCTACGGACAACCGTATTTAATGAATCACGCACTTATCGGCGACAAGCACCTGGCAAATAAATTTGGCGTGGGATTAGTGGAAAAGTTAGGAAATAGGTAAAAGATTTAGAAAGATGAAGATTATCAGAATTTTAATTATCAGGATACGAAATAAAAATATTTTAAGTAGTAAGATTGTATTCATTCTATTCTTACTATTTCAGATTTCTACTTCACATGCTCTAATACTAAAAGAGATATGTGATTGGAGTTCCTATCATGATAATAGTGTTATATTCACAGATACCATTTACAAAAAGCGTTGTATATATCCGCATGATAATGGTGATTTATTAATTTAAAAGGCAATAAAAATAATCAGGAAAGATTGTGAAGAAATACATAAACAGGTTTATAAAGATTGGTCTCTTGAATCAAATTTAGAGATTAAAACTTATTGTAAGCCTCAATTCCGCAGCATTATTCCTTGTGAGGTACTTTTATATATTGAAGTGACATTTTTGGGATTTATCCATTGATATGGGGATTTTCTGGGATTCTTGGTTCTTGCATAATCATGAAATCCCCCACCCAAACCAATGGGGAAGTTTGAAAAACCACAAAAAAAATGATGTTTATTCAATGAAAACCTCAGAGTAGTAGGTTTTATTTGTATATAGGTTCAGAACGTTCTGTCTTCCGGTGCGCACCCATTTTGCCGGCACGCTGACAAAATGCAGGATAAAGGCCTTCAGCCTGCTTGTCTTTTTCAATGGCTTGACCTTATCGCTGATATAACGGACGAGATAGAGATAGAAGTTCTTCAGCATGGCGGTAACCATCATGAAAACCATGTTCTCAGCCATAAAGGAAAAGGGCAGATGCGACCATCCGAAGTCATTGTTCTGTATGTCGAAGTTCTTTTCGCTTGCTCCACGCTCATTGTAGAATGTAATGATGTCCTTCTCGGTAGATGTCCGGTTATTGGTAAGGATACAGCGGTATGTGTATATCGCTCCGAAGATATCCGTCTGTTCCCTGCCGTGCTTGTCTTTCAAGGGACTACGCTGTACGACAAGCCTGTATGACTTTCCTTCTATTAAGTTGTCTATGCTGACGGAGGTGACATCGCATCTCTCATAACCAACCTCAACACTCTTCCATTCTTTCAGCCGGCGGAAGTCCTCACATCGGCTCTCGCAGTTGGCTGCACGTATGTAGAACGTGTTGCAGCGCTGCTCTACGGTTTGGATAATTTCCTTTGAGAACGATCCACAATCGGCACGGAAACGCTCTATTACCACACCAAGTTCTGAGGTTACACGGTCCATGATGCGACGGAGCGTGTCTTCTTGATGGAATCTCACATTGGTGTTTCCGTCACGATTCTCACCTCCGACTATGATTCCCCCAATGGAAACCCAACCGGGGAAATAGCCAAAATCCTGCTTGTAAGAATACTTTGCATCGAACTTGTGGGCTGGAATAAACTGATGATCAAAGTCTAAGTCAACATGACTGCCCACCTTTATAAGCCCCATTCTCCGTATCATCCGTAAAAGTAAGGTGTTCAGCTTCTCTGCAGTGTTGAAACTATAAGACTTGCCTGATGTCTCGCTCTTGTAGATAATGTTCTCTTCGGCAAGCTCCTTCAGTCCTCGCCCCACGGTGTCGGCACCGGGTAA
>NZ_BAKN01000049.1 GCF_000614205.1 Hoylesella saccharolytica JCM 17484 | reverse complement strand
AAGTCTCCACGGGCACCGCCCACTTGTAGTCGTAGGCGGTGGAAGAGGTGTAGCCGTAGGCGTCTTTTACGCTCGTCACCAGCGCATGGAGCACATCGTCGTAAGTGTAGTCGTAGCGCATGCGCTGCCCCTTATAGTTCTCGGGCTTGGTGAGACTTGCAAGATTACCATAGGCATCGTAGGTCATATCGTAGACCGACGGCTTTGTGCCGTTGTGCATCGTGATGCTGGTGATGTCGCCATTGCCATTGATTTGCGTAGAACGTTCGCGGTAAACCTTTCCTCCTTTATCCTTTACGGCGATGTGCTTGGGAACAGAGACAATATATTTCGCCTGCAAGTCGTGGTAGGCGATGTCGGCATCTAATTCATAGTTCGTTGCCGTTTCCTTGTAAGAGGCGAGGTTGCCGTAAGCATCATAAGTGTTGTGCACGGTGGTGCTCATGCTGCCTTGTCCTGCGTTGTCGTAAATGGTCTGCCTTACGGAGGCGAGTGCGGGGAAGAATACCGTCGTGTCTGCCTGTTGTTTGAGCTCGTAGGTGTTCTGTGTGCCTTGCAGTTTGTTGCCTGCTGCATCGTAGAGCGTCTCGGCAGTAACGAGGTCGTGCATGTAGAAGTGACGATTGTGTCCGTACTCTGCTACCTGCTTGCGGTACACGGTATTGCCGTTCTGTGTGTCGATCTGCTTGGTGATGACCTTCTCAAAACCGTAGAAGTCACGTTCTCGGCGATCGCGGTAGCCGCCTTCGTATTCGAACTCGTTGCGCATCTTGGTGGCTCCGTTCTCGGCATAGCCGCCCGTGGTCTCCACGGATGCCATCACCCAACGGCGACCGGGTGTATTATAGCTCGGTTCGGTTTGCTTGTATTCTACTGCAACGTGTCCGCCGAAAGGCAGGGTAACACCCTTGAGCAGATTGGTGCGTCCCGTGAGGTTACGATGGACGATAAGCTTATCTACACCATTACTTTCTACAAAATCAGGATATCCGTCGCCATCGATGTCAACAAGTGCATTTTCCGTACGACTTACGCCTTCAGACACCGCCGCTTTTATACTTGGTGTCAGGGAAAATTTCAGGAATAGCAGATGTATGCTGAACTTAACAGCCGCATTTCCGTAACCGGATACAGATGTGGCAAGGCTTCTGCCTGCGCTCCCCGCTCCGTGGTAGACGTCATTGATAAAGCCCGTACCCGTATTGATGGAAACTTTCACTTTATCACCATCTCTACTAACCATGTCGGGTAGTCCATCACCGTTGAGGTCTGCATAAGAAAACTCTGTAAGGGTAGTTGTCTTCGTTCCGTTGAAACCGAAAGATATGTTGGCAGGGCCAAGGATATTGATGCTCGTTCCCAATCCTGCACCCCAAGTGCTGTTGGACGAAGACTCCATATTTCCAGTACTTCGCTGAATCTCTCCGGTAAATCCGTAGCCCAGATTATACCTCACCTTATCACCGATAAGCATATCGGGCAGTCCGTCACCGTTCCAATCGAGCCAGTCGCGTCTGGTTGTGGACGTACCACCCGTGAAATCACCGCTTGCACTGACAGAGAACTTGGAAATGGAATTGCCGTCACTTGCATTATTCTCTTCATTCAGCCCAGTAGAATTATTGTTGGGGCTATTACTTCCGCCTAGGTTTCCCCCATCGTTTCCACCTCCCGCATCTCCAGAGGTGGTGTTTACTGTGGTGCTACTCGGTTTCGGTTTGACTTTGGGGAAAATACTCACTGCAATGGCTCCTTTACCCTTGCCTTTTACTGCACCTCCGATATTAGCTCCAACGGTAGAAGCTTTCGAATCGAATTTGGGAAGCGGAACATCGGTATCCAATCTTAAATCGCTGAGCGTTCCTGTCTGTGCCGTATATTGTGTACGGATATGATCATCATTTTCATCAATCCAGTCTGGATATCCGTCGCCGTTGATGTCCATAGCGGCAACTTTCGTATAGGATGTCTGCCAGCTTTTGCTTCCGCTTACTCCAAAAGAGACGACACCGACATCCGCACCGGCACTGACAGCAAAGCCTTCTCCTGTTGCTTTTGTCTTCAATACAGGAGCTGACAGCCCTTCACCAGCAACGTATTGGACGCTATCTATCTTTATTTCGCTCTCACCCATACGTGAAGAGCACTGGAAGCGTTGCCGATATAGGCGCTGTCGGTCGCACTGATATAGACCTTACGGGCCACATCATAGGCCATTATGAAGAAACGTTGCTTGTTCGTTTCCATCAATCCATCAAGATCTTTGGGGTCATGGCTGTTTTTGAACTTATCTGCCATGTCTTTGTAATCATCCGTCTTTATTTGTAAAACATCGGGATCAATGGCTTCATTTGCATATTCCCCATTTCCATTGTAGCCAAACTGTCCCCAGCCCTTATAGAGATGGCCAAATTTCAAAGAGTTGTAACCCGAAAAAACAGAGGCGACAAGTGTGTCCAACAGAACCTTTTCTTTATGGTCAAAATGTTTCACTCCTGCAGAATCGGTTGTATAGACTAAAGAGTCACGAAGAACTTGTACCACGGCCGTGTCTACCGACTGAAGCTCATTGGGAATATTGAAAGTTGCCTGCAATTTACCTGTGGAAAGTTCTGCAAGTAAGGCTGCATCGGTAATCTTTGAAGTATCGACCACGAGCGTATCGCCCTTGCTGAGGGTATAATGGCGCTTATGTAGCAGTGTACCGTCTTCCCGGTTGATATGCATCCAAACAGATGCCGTATCCTTGTCTTCTCCCGCATCTTTTCTGATGACTTTCAATTTGGATACAAGGGTAATACCCGGGTCGTAGTCGGTACTTGTACCGAGATTTCCAGATAGCGGTTTCGATGCTTTGATGACAAGTGGCTTATTGTACATCTGTTTGAACGGCGTGACACGAACAGTATCCGGATTGGAAGCATACTTGATTGTAGGTGTCCATTCCACTTTCTTCCAATTCAAAGCACCAACCGTCTGTATCTCGAAACTCAGCTGTACCGAGTCTTTCTCCAAAATGTCTAACGAACGTGTCAATACTCCCGTAGCAGGGGCATTGGCAGGGAGAGTTCTTTTTTCTACGACGTTTTCTCCATGAATATCCTTTCTCCTTATAATAAGCGTTACATCATCATTGGTCTTATCTTTTTTGTAGGGAGCCTTGATCTCTACCCGCCCGTCTTTCTGTAGAGGCAAACCTGTGGTCATTCCCTCCAAGAAGTCTTCCTTAGCATCATAATGAGCGAAATCTTGTCCCAAATAAGAAGAGGCATTGCCTATGATTTGGGTATAAGTTATCTGCGGTGCCCATCTCACGCTGTCTGCAACTCCCGAATAACGTGATTGAAGTCGGAAGAATATCCTGTCACCTGCGTTGACTGACGCTGTAAGATTATCCTGTTTAATTCCTTCACCGAGGATGGAGTCTTTCTTTAAAACGTTCTTTTCTTTCTGGATGCTGTAAATGATACCATCGCCATAAGTAGTAGTTTTCTCAACTTTGCTGGAAATGGAAACCGTTCCCTTAAACGGAGCACACCATACACGCACCACATCATGCAAGGGATATTCTTTTTCAAGCGAGTCCCTGATGGCTTTATAATCGGGAATAAAATTCTTATCAATCTCAGCATTCTGCCCGATGATGGGATTGCCTGTCCCGGTTGTTGAAGGTGTGAAAGTCGGGACTCCGTCCGCATCTATCTTGTTGAACCATACCGTACCGTTTTTGGCAATATCTACCAGTCCGTCATTGTTGAAGTCGGAGAAATATACGGGAGTTTCCGTATTATCCCATGTCTTACTGTAACTTACACCCGGAGTGAATACGACGAGATCCAATGCTGCATCAGCATTGACGGATTTGCTCCAGCTGGTACTTCGTGAAAACTCCCCGATGTTCTTTATCGCAATACTTTTTCCAAAAACATTCTTACCTGTCGTTCCGAAGAGGTTTTTCCTATAACGCAATCCTCCACCCGATTGGAACACCTTATCGGGGAGTCCGTCACCATCAATATCTATGAGTACGTTCTTTCCGACACTGTTATTTTTTGACTGGGTGTAAGAGGCTCCGACATTCATTGTACCAATACTAACGCCAAAGCCTACCATTAAGCCACCACCATAAGTCTTTCCTTTCGAATAGCCACCACCCAGCATCGTCAACTCATCGCTGCATTTGTCTATTTTGTGTCCTATTTGTCGAATATAGACATCTCTGCCGTCTTGTTCTGCCGTCCACTGCTCTCCCTTACCGAACATGCCATTCTTGATGTCATTGTAATAGTCGAAACTTTGTGTGGCGACAAGATGATCTTTACTGTCTTTTTGGTCGATACTTTTAAGCAGCGTTTTTCCAAATTCCCCTTCCTCGAAGTTCAGGTCGTATGCCCTGAGCAGTTCATCTTTATAAAGGACAGATACTTTTTTGAGCAACAGCGAGTCGTATTGCAATACACCCATTCTTGCTCCGCTTGTGATGTCCTTGCGTTCTGTTGCCGTATAAGTAAAATTGACACTGTGAATTCCCTCTCCCTCTTTACTGCCTGTATAGTGGTAGGTATCGGGATAGAGGTTATTTCCTTTTTTGAGGTATTTGTAAGAAACAAAATTGCCGTGGGTGTCTTGTGTCTTGCAGAGTGCCCAGCGCAGAATGTTTCCATTGCCGTCTTTGAGGACGGCACCTTCGTCTATCATACCGTCCACGCCGCCGAAATAAGACACCGTTCCGTCTTTAGAGGTTACTTCCCATGTGTAGTTCTGCGGATTGTCGCCTTTGCGGATAATCTTGGCAAAGCCGCCCTCGACAAGTGGATAGAAACGTTTGTCTTTGGTTCTTGCCGGCGCATCAG
>NZ_BAKN01000050.1 GCF_000614205.1 Hoylesella saccharolytica JCM 17484 | reverse complement strand
GGCACACCATGGCAACGGTCGTATGCTTGTCTAACGGTATGCCCATCGAATCGGTTAGCTGTCTATTGGGACACAAATGTATCACTAGCACGCAGATATACGCCAAGATAACCAATGAAAAATTAGGTAGGGAAATAGATACTCTTTCCACAAAACTGACCGACATCAGCAATCATGCCGGAGCAACCCTCATTTAACGAAAAAGGAGAAAAGACAATGAAACGCAATATAATTACCTTTGAGCCTCCCGTTCTTGATATTCCGCAGGGAGAGATATGGATGACCCTTGCTGAAATTGCCGAACTGTTCAACACCACGGCAACGCATATCAGGCATACCATTCGGGCGATATATCGCTCGGAGGTGCTGTTACCGTGCCACACAACACAGTTTGTAGTGTTAGAAAACGGCAACTACGATGATGTCTACAATCTCGACTTATTGCTTGCTCTTGCCTACCGCATCGACAACTCTGCCGCCCGCCAACTGCGCAAGAAAGCCGCAGGCTCCCTCTGTCGAAAGCCAGAAACATCCATTATCTTCTGTCTTGATACAGCATGTGTCAATTAACACACAAACAGATATAGAATAGATAATAAGAAAGTAAAGAGGAATAAGCCCTCCAACGGTAAAGATACCGAAGGAGGACTTTGCTTGTAATAGACTTTGCAGGCACGCTTTGCTTTTATCATCTCATAGTTGCTTGCAAAGTTAAGGACGACTTTTTATTTTTTTTGTTACATTCTCAAAAGATATTACCTGCTGTTATTTGCGATTTTATAGATAAGGGTATGCACCCAAATTTTTTCCCGGTAATAAATTTATTTCTTTGCGGAAAGAAATTCCTGCGCAACCGTATGTAATCTTTCTCTCGCTGTATCCGCATTCAGAATAATGTGTAAGGGTATAAGCAAGATTCGATAGTTATTGATTACAAATTCGGTAACTGTCGAATTTTGTTTCGACTCCTATCGAAATTTATTTCATCAGTTGTCGAGTAAAAAGTGCGGAGTGTAAAAGAACATAAACTCCCTTTATCGGGCGTCCGTCTTTTGCAATATTTGTTTTGTCTATTCCGTTTTTTTATTTATCTTTGCAGGCGTGAGTTATAAAGAGCGGGAACGTTCAATAAGGATAATAAAGCAGAATAAGAGAGAATGATGTATCACTATCTGTCTGTAAATGCGAGCCAGCTTTTATGTGCAAATCTGCCTGTAAATAAAAATATGGGAGATATCTTAGCGGCGGAATGTGCCCTATTTACGGGGTGCAGCGATGTCGTGCTGATAAATATTGGTACGTTTGCATCTTTTAGTACTTTATATTTGTGTGTATCAGATATTTTGCTAACACACACACACACACACACACACACACACACACACAAGAGCGAGATATATTAATGTTCGTGCCTACGCGCGCGTAATATATACAAATATAATGCAAATAATAACCTGCAAAGGTATTCTGCGGAATATCCTTGCAGGTTTTTTTCGTTTCCCTTACCCCATGGCGAAAGAAAAAATAACCGTAATTATTCATTTAATTTATAACGATTATGAAGAAAACAATCAAGACAAGTAAACAACTGCTTTTTGCATTCTGTTTAGTCGCAACAACCCTGCTGACCGGTTGCAGCGACGACAACGACGAGCCTCGAAAAAGCATATCGCCGGAAGAGCAACAAGAGGGAAGTACTCAAGTAACAACAGGCGATCTGACGTTCGATATTAGTGAAAAACCTTTCGGAGCGGATATTGAAGAAGGTACCCGTACTCCCGAACCGCCTGTAAACCCTGATACGGTAGAGATTGCCGACAATGTAGCTGCCGAAGTAGCCATCGAGCGCGACCATATTCCTGCTACACGTGCGCTACCCAAACAATTGCGTAACGGAACTTACACTATTTACGCCATACAAGGCGGAGCAATCAAAGGTACGCTTGCCTTTACTGTTGAAAACGGACAAATTAAAACGCAGCTAAATCATATGCGTTTGCCTGCAGGTACTTACGATATTTGCTGCATGAATGATAAAGTTAGGTATTACGCCTCTCCCATCAACAGTTTTGGAATGAATCACCAAAGGGCGGGGCAAGAACTTTTTGGCGTAATACAGAACTATTATATTAGCGGAGCAAGCCAAAAAATCCCTATCAGTATTATGCGTCATAGTGCACGTATCAGGACCAAGATAACCGCGATGATGGATTTTCCAACGAATGTGCGTACAAAACTCTACTCTACAGTCAATACGATGCCGGAAAATATTCTCTACAATTGGGTCTCACGTATTTATGAAATCAGTGGTTACGGCAAGGTAAACTCTACCACAACGACAGACTATACTCCTATTGCCGACATGACCGATCCCAAAGCAGGAACTCTGAAAGCAATGGTGGCAAACCAATTTCAGTATGTAATGAAAGGCACAAAGCCTTCCGACCTTCTGCTGCAAATTACCGATGGCGGGTATCTTTACGGTCGAGCAATGAACACCTTTGCACCTGTCAAGATAAGCAGTACGACACAACAATTCGAATTCAATAAATCCTACACCATCCATGTCAGGCTCATTCCCAACTTTCGCTATCTTTTTCACGACGGCTCTATCGACTATCTACGCAATAAAGGAACACGTATCCCCGTGGCCCTCCGCATCAACGACTATATTGGTATTGCCCTTACCGATGCCGCACCCAAAGAACATTCCAATACATACACTCCCCGATGGCCTATTAATGTTGCCCCGCAACCCGGAGAAGAAAATCCGTCTTTTTCGAGTTGGTGTACAGGTAATGCAGAGGACAGATACTATTATGATGGCAAGCCTGACTGGATGGCGAACCGAGCCAATGACGAAGGCGCATTGAGTTGGCAACAGGCGATCGCGATGCAGAAAAGCGGCTATTATTGGACTTGGAATCCCGCCGGTACTAATCTTTATAGCGGTTTCACCGGTTCATATTCAACCGCAAAAGTGAAAGCCAACCATTATGACTACTATCCGGCATTTCATTGGACAGATTGCCATCGTGATGCCGTGCGAGCTGCCTGCGTGAATGCTGGGAAAACCGATTTAAGCCACAAGCATTTTAATCAACAGATGGTGGTTTTTGCCAAGTGCCAATGAGTGGTGGTATTTCTCACTGCGATTGGTAACTGCGGTAATTTTCAACAAGACTTTTCTCGCAAGCATGAGATAACCAAACCCAATTATTGGCAAGACAGGATATTCACCTTATATGCCTCTCAAGCCTCTGCTCATTATTATGCCAACATCATCAATTACGCCCTAACCATAGCAGGAGGAACGCCTCTATGGGATAGTAGTGGGAACGGATTCCGTTACTTTACAAGTACAGAAAGCTGGAGTACGGGTACTCTCCAAAGCCCGATGGCTTATAGTGTTACTACCGACGCTAATGGTCGAGTATTCCTTAATTTAGAAAATAAATTTGTATTCTGGGCATATATGACACAGAATCGTGTGCGTGTACGTGCATTTGTAAGTTTATAAACCTATTGAGCGATGAAGAAGAATACAATCAAAGTTTCTGACATTGTTCAGAAAACGCCCTATATCGCGCCGCGATGTGTGGTGATAGAAGTAGAAAAGCAGTCATTTATCTGTACGTCGTTACATCCCAAAGAAACACCCGAAGAGAGTGATTGGGAAGACGACGAGAATATCGACGGAGGCGAAGGAGGTATCGACTTCTAAACACACAACGTGAATTTCGATGGTTATCGGTTTCGATAACTAATTGGAGATAAAAGCGTCCTATCGAACTTTCGAGTATCGACAGGACGCTTTTCATTACGATTGAAGAATGGTAGAGTTTCAATCTGAAACTCTACTCATTTTTCCAACACAAATCTAACCACCTGATAAATAATCTTTATCACATTCCACAAGATGACGACGGGAGCAAGAAAAAGCCCTATTAGCCAATAGACAATCACTTTGATAATCGTCAGGACTCCGAACTCTTCCAATGTCATGACGACTCCCGGCATACGAAACAGGAAATTACACAACTGCCATCCCGCCACTAATGCAACAAGGAAATATCCGCTCATAAAAGCGTGATCGCTCATGCTATCGAACAAG
>NZ_BAKN01000051.1 GCF_000614205.1 Hoylesella saccharolytica JCM 17484 | reverse complement strand
AAGCTCAAAGTGAACCATCCCGATGCGGGCGAAGTGACCTGTACCTACGATGCGGCTGGCAACCTCCTGACCAAGCTCACGGCGGAACTCAAAAAGCGGATTTCGGACAAGGCACCCATCACTTACACCTACGACTACGAACGATTAAGTGAAGTACTCTATCCCAAGAATCTCTTCAACCGCGTTACCTATACCTATGGCAAACCGGGCGAGAAGTACAACCGTGCAGGCAGGCTCGTACTCGTGGAAGACGCATCGGGCGGCGAGGCGTATTATTACGGCAACCAGGGCGAGGTGGTGAAGACGGTGCGCTCGGTGATGGTGAGCACCGCCGACGTGCGCACCTATGTCTACGGCGCCACCTACGACAGCTGGAACCGCGTGCGCACGATGACCTATCCCGACGGGGAGGTGGTTACCTATGCCTATAATGCCGCAGGACAGATAGAGAGCGTCAAATCCAATAAACAGGGAAAAGAAGAAACCATCGTAGAAAAGGTGGGCTATGACAAGGACGGACACACTGTCTATACCAAACTCGGTAATGGAACGGAAACCACCTACACCTACGACAAACGCCGCGAACGCTTACAAGAAATGAATCTCACGGCAGCAGGTACGGCGATTATGACCAACAAGTACCAATACGATGCTGTGGATAATATCTTAGGCATTGTCAATGCCGTAGATCCGACGCAGGCCAATAGTAATAATAACAACAATAGTAATAACAATAGCAATAACAACAAAGCGAAACTCGGCGGTGCTTTCAACCACACTTATGCCTACGACGACCTTAACCGTCTGATAAAGGCCAACGGTAAGGCGAAGGGTGCGAAGTATGAGATGACAATGACCTTCGGACGGATGAGCGAACCGCTTACCAAGGTACAGAAGGTGGACTCCACAAAGACGGCGCAGTCTTACGACTTCACCTATAAGTACGAGGACAGCAATCACCCCACGGCACCAACGCAGATTGGGCATGAGCATTATACTTACGATGCCAACGGCAATCCCACGCTGGTGGAGAACGACAGCCTGAACACCGAGCGACGCATGTATTGGGACGAGGACAACCGCCTGATGGTATTGTCGGACAATGGCAAGACCAGCCGATACACGTACAATGCCGCCGGCGAGCGTGTCGTTAAGAGTCATGGCGACCTCGAAGGCGTATATGTAAATGGTGCGCCGCAGGGAATCACGTTCCACGAAACGGAAGATTACACCATCTATCCCGCCCCGATTATCACCGTAACGAAGAACCGCTTTACCAAGCATTACTTCATCGGCGACAAACGCGTGGCCTCCAAATTAGGGACAGGCAAGTTCAGCAACGTCTACGGCATCAGCAGCAACAACGTTACTGCAGGCCAGAAAGACTATGCTGCCCGCATGCTGCAGATAGAGAAACAGCGCGAGGACTACTACCGCAAGCTGGGCACGCCACCGGGAGTGCCCACGATGAAGGGCGCGACGGCCGATCCCGACAACACGGGTTATGGCTACAACACCATCATCGGGGAACTGGGCGACCACAGCGTGCCCGAAGGTTGGGTGCAACGTCCGAAGTTCAACGACAAGGGAGATGTCCCTGGTCCACCCATCCAATGGCAGAAACCCGAGGACCCTGACAATGCGCAACCGGGTTATGGCTACGTGCCTGCCGACACCGCACATCACGAGGACATCTTCTTCTATCATAGTGACCACCTTGGCAGCACCTCTTATATCACCGACGCCAAGGCCAACATCACCCAGTTCGATGCTTACCTACCCTATGGTGAACTGCTCGTGGACGAACACTCGTCCTCGGAGGAAATGCCGTACAAGTTCAATGGAAAAGAGTTTGACCAAGAAACAGGGCTGTACTATTATGGGGCAAGGTATATGAACCCCAAAATCTCCATGTGGTTAGGGGTAGATAAACATGCTGAAAGCTATCCTCATATCGGTTGTGCAGTATATTGTATAGATAATCCTATTGGTGTCTTTGATACAGATGGAAATGATATACTCCCAGGTCTTGTCCAGCTAAAAAGTACAAGTGGAAATGGTATTTTTAGGGATTACCATAGTAATAGAAATTATATGGAAGCAATGCGAAGGTTTGCACAAACGACATATGGAAAACAATTTATAGGTTCTTTTTTAAGAAATAACCAATCTCATTATGGGGTTCATGGAAATGGGAAATATTCTGATGTTACTTTACAAATTAATCAGATAGATTTTACAAATCCTAATGACCAATTCCTTTTTACAGGTAATGCTGAAGGAAGTTTTAGTGCAAGGGTTGCAGACGGTAAACTTTTTATAGTTCTAATGTTAGATGTTAAAGGTAAATCTATTGATGATCTCACTGAAACGATAACACATGAGTTAGCTTTACATGGATCGAAACTTGATGATATTGTTAAAGCATTTAGAAAGGGTGGAAAAGATGCTGTAGATAACTTAATGCAGAAAGACCCAGGAGGGGAAAAGGATCATAAGGCTTTAGGTGAAAAGAATATTAAGGTGCGCAGTGCAAGAAACTACCATAGAACAATGCAAGAATTAACAAAGAGACACAAAACACTAGGGAGAATTTATCAAAACGAAGTAAAAAAATATGGAAAAGGAGGAAACAATGCAAAAAAATAATTTGATATTTATATTCACTGTATGCTTATTGGTTATTTCATGTAAAGACGAAAGAAAAATAAACTTAGAGCCACAGAGAATCGATTATATGTATTCTGTAACTTATAAAAAGGATTCTATTCTTGTTGAAAAGCAAGAGCAGGGAGCTGATATTTCACCTTTAATTTTATATTCATTGGGTGGAGAGTATTTCGATAAAAGAAACGACAAGCTATTCCTGTCAACGAAACGAGACACAACGTTTGAAGTGGAAAATATGAGATTTTACTATGAGATTGAAATTAAGAAGGGTATGCAGAAAGGGATATATGAAACGAACATCTTTTTAATAAATCAAGAAACAAAACACTATTTAATGACCTATTATTATGATGTAAAGTATAATATTATCAAAATAGACGAATCTAAAGCTGTTACTTTCCGATAGGTACTCCGAAACAAGCAATGGACAGAAACGTTGCAAATGAGACGATAATGAAATTAAAGAATTTAATATACTGTTGTTACCCGTTGGCGGAATTAAAATGTAGCTATAATGATATATAAATAGTTGCACATATCGTTGATTTTTAGTAACTTAGTGAAGTCAAAACCATTAAGTACAAATCCTCGTATGTGCAACTTATACACAAAAATCGTCAAAATCCTTGAGATATGCAAGCAATTCTCTCACAACCTTGTCAATGAGCAGGGAAATATACCCCGTTGTGATCCCATGCCAAAATTTTCAGATTTGGAGGTCGTTGCCTTGTCCTTGACAGCGGAATCAGAGAGCATTGATAGTGAAAAATGGCTTTTTGATTATAAGCTTCAGGAGTACAAAGACAAAATACATAACCTCATATCTCGCAGGCAATTCAACGACCGTAGAAAGAATACCGCAGGATTATGCGAAGACATACGAAAGAGAATCGCTGCCCAAATGGACGGTGGGAAAACTCAATTTTTCGTAGATTCAAAGCCGATAGCCGTATGCCGACATTGCCTACCACGACTTGCAGGCGAAGTACATCGTCTCCGTGCCCAAGCACATCGCCGTAAAAGACAAGGGAGGAAAGGTCTACCGCGAACGCTCCACGCAAATCAACGGACATGGCGACATCACCCGCATCACGATGCACAACGGTGCAAAGCCGTCGGTTTACGACATGGCCTACGATGCCTACGGCAACCTGACGAGCCTCACCAAGCCCGATAACCACAAGGGGCAGCGCATGCGCTACGACTACACTTACGACGACGTGCTCCACATGCTCGTCACAAACGTAAAAGACGCCTACGGCTACACCTCTTCCACCGCCTACGACTACAAGTGGGCGGTGCCCGTGGAGACAT
>NZ_BAKN01000052.1 GCF_000614205.1 Hoylesella saccharolytica JCM 17484 | reverse complement strand
GCCGGTCGACCATCTTGATGCCGAAGGGCGAGGGCGAGCTGCGGTAGTTGGTCTCTTCGGTGAAGAGGCACACTGCCTGCTCGGTGAACGTGTAAAAACTCTCCTCGGCGGGGAAGTCGGCACCGTTGCCGGGCATGGCCGTCCAGAAGAGCGTCGGGCAGTCCACGGTGTTGTGACGCGGCATGCACTCCATGCTCGCCAGCTGGCTGCCCGTGTCGTTCTTGATGTGCCTGAGCTCCTCCTCGTCATCGCTCCATGTCATGACGTTGAAGTGCGCCCTGACGGAGGTCAGCCCGAAGGAGCGCGCCTCGTTGAGATACTCCTCGATCCAGTCCTGATTGATGGCGTTGCTGCGGCTGTAGCGTGAAAGCGACTGCATGTTTTTGGCAGACTTCTCGAACTTCTGCAAGTTCTCCTCGCTGTTGTCGAGGAAGAGGTACTGGTTGTAGATGTGGTTGCAGGGCAGTAGCAGTCCCACGGGTGCGGCGAACGACAGGCGGCAGTCGGAGCGGTCGGTGGAGAGCCGTTCGTAGCGGATGTCTGTGCCCACCTTGGCGGGCAGGTCGCCCGGCTCGGAGAGAGTGAAGAGGCATAGGCGGTTGTCGCCCACCCGCATCTCACGCGGTGAGAGGTCGATGTCCTGCAGGCAGGTGTTGCCTTCGGGCAGCAGGGAGAGGTACCGCTCGATGATGCCCGCCGTGTCGTCGGTGCCGACAAGCTCCTCGTCGGAGAGCCTCTTCAGCGTGACGAAGCCCAAGTCGTTCATGATGCGCTCGAACTGCTCCGTAGCCTCCAAGAACTTGCCTGCCGTCTCCTTGTCTATCTCCTTGGGCACGATGTGTCCGCGGCAGAGCGTGGAGAAGTTGCTCTCGCGGCGGTTGCGCTCCTTGGTCGTCTTGGTGAGGTAGAGGTAGCAGCTGTGCTTGAGGTACGGGCGTTCGTTGAAGTGCCGCTCGAAGCTGCGGGAAAGGAAGCTCATGTCCTCCTTTTGCAAATCGGGACGGTAGCTTTCCCTAATGAACCAGTCCTGCTTGTGCACGATGCAGAAGTCGGGCAGCACCTTGACGGCCTTGCACCACGCGGCGTGTATCGCCTCGTACTCCTGCGCCGTGACGGTGTAGAGTTCGGGCAGCGTCACCGCAAAGCAGACCGTCAGGTCGGCATCTTTGGAGATGATGCACCCGCTCTCCACGGCAAGCAGCGGCAGTTTATTCTCCACCGTAGTGGCTTTAAGTATGTTCCTCATTGTTTTTCCTTTCTTTGTGTTCCTTGTGTCTGATGATACGGGGAAGGGATTTGCGGTGGAGCAGGTAGCGCGGACGGTTGCGGGCGGCACCGAGCTTCATGAGCCCGTGCGCGCCGTACTTGCGGTTCAGGGCGAACGTACCCCACACCA
This sequence comes from Hoylesella saccharolytica JCM 17484, assembly GCF_000614205.1. Lineage (GTDB taxonomy): Bacteria > Bacteroidota > Bacteroidia > Bacteroidales > Bacteroidaceae > Prevotella > Prevotella saccharolytica. Next base: position 1,789 of record NZ_BAKN01000052.1, on the reverse strand, counting down.
AGGCGGAGGCGGAGACGACCCCGAAGGCGATGCAGAACCACTGGTCGATGCCCGTCATGTAGAGGATGACGAACAGGACGAACAGCGTGAGCAGTCCCGCCGCGAAGATGAAAAGGTACTGTGCCTTCAGCCCCTTGAACTCGACCGACGCCCCAATCCCCTTGTTGATTGAAAACTCAGCCATCGTTTCTATTCCTTTCGTCGTTTAGAGGAAGAAGGACCGCAGGATGGTGGCCGCCACGATGAGGAAGATGCAGGCGCCGAACCAAGAGGCAGCGGTCTTCGAGGTGTCCGGGTCGCCGGACGAGAACTTCGAATACACCTTCATTCCCCCGATAAGCCCCACCACGGCACCGATGGCGTAGATGAGTTTCGTGGCGGGATCGAAGTACGAGGTCACCATGTTCGTGGCTTGGTTGATGCCCGAAAGACCGTTGCCCTGCGCAAGGGCGGAAGCGGCAGTAAAAAGCAATACTGCCGAGAGAAATAGTTTTTGCTTGTTGTTCATAAAGCTTTGTTTAGTGACGGGCGTGCATGAAAAACGGTCATACGCCGCCCGTCGGGGTTGAATTGAAATTGTCTTACTTAACTTTCTTGTGGATATAGTGGCAGCAGGTGCGCCTTATCCGTAGTCTTTTTCTTTCATTGTCGTTTCTTGTTAACGGGTTATACAAAATCGCGGATATCGAAGTCTTCGATGCGCGCGGGAAGGACGAGCGGTTTTGCCTCTGCGGCACGGGCAGTATAGAGGTCGATGACCTCGTTGACCCTGTCGGAGATGCCGGCGAAGCTCTCGGTGAGCTTTTGAAAGAGTTCCGTCTCGGCGATGTCCTTGAAGGTCTTGCCGGCGTGGAGCTTTTCTGCTTCGTCCGCCTCGGGCTTTCTCACGGACTTCACCGCCCTGTCGATGTCCTCGAAGCTCGTTCCCCTTGCCGCGGGCGTTTCGGGCGCTTCGTCCTCTGCGTCTTCGTTTTCGTCTGCAACGTCATTTATCCTGATGTCGGTAAAGGTCTCGTCAAGGCGGTCAGTGGGAACTTGCAGGGAAGGCTTCTCATCCGTTTCGTCGGCAAAGGTAGTGTCTTCGATGTCTACCGCCTCCGTTTCATCGGAAGTGGCAGCATTTGGCACAGCGGTGGCAGGGGTTGGCACAGGTCGAAAAGAGCTCTCTTTCATGCTGAAACGACTTTTGCCGACAACGGAAACGGTATCGTTATCTTGCCCCTCCTGCGGTTTTGTCTTTTCTTCCGTCGGCTTGTCTCTTGACAGCAGGTAATACGCTAAAAAGGCATTGTATGCCAACAATGCGATGATGAGAATGGTGGTCATAGCGTGCTGTTTTTAAGCAAGGCGTCCTTATAGAGTGTTTCGAGTTCCTCACCGTGCGTCTTGAAATGTTCTTCGACCATATTGCACAGCAAATCCGCAATGTTGATTTTATTGTTACAAATGAAGTGTACGATTTTGAGCATCTTTTCATGGTATACGATTGGAATATATACCTGTTTCCCTTCTCTTGCCGTATAATACGTCTTCTTCAAAAATGTTTCCCTATAAAAGGAGAGATTGTCTTTCTTTTCCATTGTCTTTTGTTTTTAGAATATTGAACTGTTGTTTTCATATAACTTTTTGATTTCTTCGCTGAAATGCTCGAAGTGGTAGGTCAGCACATTGTCTATATAGCTGAACAGAGACACCTCGTCCTTGGCGATGATGCGCAGGATACGCTGTATCCGTTCGTGGTACTCCTTGCGGATGTATACGGTCTTGCCGATACGGGCAGGGATGTTCG
>NZ_BAKN01000053.1 GCF_000614205.1 Hoylesella saccharolytica JCM 17484 | reverse complement strand
GGCGGTCGACCATCTTGATGCCGAAGGGCGAGGGCGAGCTGCGGTAGTTGGTCTCCTCGGTGAAGAGGCACACCGCCTGCTCGGTGAACGTGTAAAAACTCTCCTCGGCGGGGAAGTCGGCACCGTTTCCGGGCATGGCCGCCCAGAAGAGCGTCGGGCAGTCCACGGTGTTGTGGCGCGGCATGCACTCCATGCTCGCCAGCTGGCTGCCCGTGTCGTTCTTGATGTGCCTGAGCTCCTCCTCGTCGTCGCTCCATGCCATGACGTTGAAGTGCGCCCTGACGGAGGTCAGCCCGAAGGAGCGTGCCTCGTTGAGATACTCCTCTATCCAGTCCTGATTGATGGCGTTGCTGCGGCTGTAGCGCGAGAGCGACTGCATGTTCTTGGCGGATTTCTCGAACTTCTGCAAGTTCTCCTCGCTGTTGTCGAGGAAGAGGTACTGGTTGTAGATGTGGTTGCAGGGCAGCAGCAGTCCCACGGGTGCAGCGAACGACAGGCGGCAGTCAGAGCGGTCGGTGGAGAGCCGTTCGTAGCGGATGTCGGTGCCCACCTTGGCGGGCAGGTCGCCCGGCTCGGAGAGGGTGAAGAGGCACAGGCGGTTGTCGCCCACCCGCATCTCGCGCGGCGAGAGGTCGATGTCCTGCAGGCAGGTGTCGCCCTCGGGCAGCAGGGAGAGGTATCGCTCGATGATGCCCGCCGTGTCGTCGGTGCCGACCAGCTCCTCGTCGGAGAGCCTCTTCAGCGTGATGAAGCCCGAGTCGTTCATGATGCGCTCGAACTGCTCCGTAGCCTCCAAGAACTTGCCTGCCGTCTCCCTGTCGACTTCCTTGGGCACGATGTGTCCGCGGCAGAGTGTGGAGAAGTTGCTCTCGCGGCGGTTGCGCTCCTTGGTCGTCTTGGTGAGGTAGAGGTAGCAGGTGTGCTTGAGGTACGGGCGTTCGTTGAAGTGCCGCTCGAAACTGCGGGAAAGGAAGCTCATGTCCTCCTTTTGCAGGTCGGGACGGTAGCTTTCCCTAATGAACCAGTCCTGCTTGTGCACGATGCAGAAGTTGGGCAGCACCTTGACGGCCTTACACCACGCGGCGTGTATCGCCTCGTACTCCTGCGCCGTGACCGTGTAGAGTTCGGGCAGCGTCACCGCGAAGCAGACCGTCAGGTCGGCATCTTTGGAGATGATGCACCCGCTCTCCACAGCAAGCAGCGGCAGTTTATTCTCCACTGTAGTGGCTTTAAGAATGTTCCTCATTTTCGTCTTTCTTTTTAAGTTTCTTGTGTCTGATGATACGGGGAAGTGATTTGCGGTGGAGCAGGTAGCGCGGACGGTTGCGGGCGGCACCGAGCTTCATGAGCCCGTGCGCGCCGTACTTGCGGTTCAGGGCGAACGTACCCCACACCAAGGCGGAGGCGGAGACGACTCCGAAGCCGATGCAGAACCACTGGTCGATGCCCGTCATGTAGAGGATGACGAACAGGACGAACAGCGTGAGCAGTCCCGCCGCGAAGATGAAAAGGTACTGCGCCTTGAGCCCCTTGAACTCGACCGACGCCCCGATCCCCTTGTTGATTGAAAACTCAGCCATTGTTCCTATTCCTTTCGTCGTTTAGAGGAAGAAGGAACGCAGGATAGTAGCTGCCACGATGAGGAAGATGCAGGCACCGAACCAAGAGGCGGCGGTCTTCGAGGTATCCGGGTCGCCGGACGAGAACTTCGAATACACCTTCATTCCCCCGATAAGCCCCACCACGGCACCGATGGCGTAGATGAGTTTCGTGGCGGGATCGAAGTACGAGGTCACCATGTTCGTGGCTTGGTTGATGCCTGAAAGGCCGTTGCCCTGCGCAAGGGCGGAAGCGGCAGTAAAAAGCAATACTGCCGAGAGAAATAGTTTTTGCTTGTTGTTCATAAAGCGTTGTTTGGTGACGGGCGCGCATGAAAAACGGTCATACGCCGCCCGTCGGGGTTGAATTGAAATTGTTTTACTTAACTTTCTTGTGGATATAGTGGCAGCAGGTGCGCCTTATCCGTAGTCTTTTTCTTTCATTGTCGTTTCTTGTTAACGGGTTATACAAAATCGCGGATATCGAAGTCTTCGATGCGTGCGGGCAGGACTAGCGGTTTTGCCTCTGCGGCACGGGCGGTATAGAGTTCGATGACCTCGTTGACCCTGTCGGAGATGCCGGCGAAGCTCTCGGTGAGCTTTTGAAAGAGTTCCGTCTCGGCGATGTCCTTGAAGGTCTTGCCGGCGTGGAGCTTTTCTGCTTCGTCCACCTCGGGCTTTCTCACGGACTTCACCGCCCTGTCGATGTCCTCGAAGCTCGTTCCCCTTGCCGCGGGCGTGTCGGGCTCCTCTTCCTCTGCGTCTTCGCTTCCGTCTGCAACATCATTTATCCTGATGTCGGTGAAGGCTTCGTCGAGGCGGTCGGCGGGAACTTGCCGGGAAGGCTTCTCGTCCGTTTCGTCGGCAAAGATAGTGTCTTCGATGTCTACTACCTCCGTTTCATCGGAAGTGGCAGCATTTGGCACAGCGGTGGCAGGGGTTGGCACAGGTCGAAAAGAGCTCTCTTTCATGCTGAAACGGCTCTTGCCGACAACGGAAACGGCATCGTTATCTTGCCCCTCCTGCGGTTTTGTCGTTTCTTCCGTCGGCTTGTCTCTTGACAGCAGGTAATACGCTAAAAAGGCATTGTATGCCAACAATGCGATGATGAGAATGGTTGTCATAGCGTGCTGTTTTTAAGCAAGGCGTCCTTATAGAGTGTTTCGAGTTCCTCACCGTGCGTCTTGAAATGTTCTTCGACCATATTGCACAGCAAATCCGCAATGTTGATTTTATTGTTACAAATGAAGTGTACGATTTTGAGCATCTTTTCATGGTATACGATTGGAATATATACCTGTTTCCCTTCTCTTGCCGTATAATACGTCTTCTTCAAGAATGTTTCCCTATAAAGGGAGAGGTTGTCTTTCTTTTCCATTGTCTTTTGTTTTTAGAATATTGAACTGTTGTTTTCATATAACTTTTTGATTTCTTCGCCGAAATGCTCGAAGTGGTAGGTCAGCACATTGTCTATATAGCTGAACAGAGACACCTCGTCCTTGGCGATGATGCGCAGGATACGCTGTATCCGTTCGTGGTACTCCTTGCGGATGTATACGGTCTTACCGATACGGGCAGGGATGTCCA
>NZ_BAKN01000054.1 GCF_000614205.1 Hoylesella saccharolytica JCM 17484 | reverse complement strand
CCCGGAATTACCTTTGCGCCTGAACGGGGACGACCAACGGATGCGATACGGTGAAGACCGCATCGAAATGGAGGTAAACGGAAAAGAGACAGATTCGGATGAAAAAGTAAAAAATCTGATTACATGCCATACAATCAGATAGTAAAAAGCGTAATGAAGCGGGCATGTAAAAGCCACCTATAGAAGACAAAGACGGAAGAGGAAAGGTACGAAGTCTGCCTTTCGGGCTTGCTGCGATGGGCAGGCGTGTACTTTTCCTACGGCTTTGTCAGACAAGTCGGAGGTGTCGGAGGTAGACGAGTGAGGGATTTATCACCACCTGAATAGCTCAGACTTCTCCGACGACAAACAATGCGGCTTTTACTACCGCCTCCAAGAAAAGAAAATACCAAAAGAGAAAAGTACTGAAAAATTGTCTTGTTGAAATCCATACCTTGGAAAGTATGGCCGATACACAGAAAAGTGGCAGGAAGCAGATTTGCCGAAATCCTTTTCGACAGGCAGCTCCCTGCCTCTTTTCGTCGGTCATGAAAGGCAGGAATAGGTTATGCCGATAGCGAAGTTTACGAAGAGAGGGCATAACTTGTTTCTGCCGAAGATGAGAAGGATTTCAGCAAGACAATTAAACCATCGAAATGACAGCAGAAAAATCTGTCCGACAAGAAGAAACAAATGTTTTCTTTGGTCGTACAGCATATTTTATTTATCTTTGCATCAATAACAAGAGTTGTTTGAAACGACAGCAAATCAAGGAAGTTCGGGGAATTTGAGTAGTAACCAAATCGTAACCCTTTTCTTGTTTTCTATTTTATATCTACTCATTATCAATGAGTTACAAAGAAGCTTAGCTTTTGCAAACCAAAAGCTATGCTTTTGAAAATACGGCATCCAACTTTTAAAAATCAAAGGCAAATTTATGGCTTTTTGCTAAGCATAGTTTGCAAATCAAAGAGGTTGTTTTTCTCTTTCAAAGAAAACGAAATGTTAAAACAAAACGGTATTTTAAGGTCTGTTTGCACACAGCTTTTGCCATACTTCAATAGCTCGTTTACACCCCTACCCCACACCTTCAAACGTGTATACACAACGTTTATCAGAATAAAATTGTAACTTTGCATAAGTTAGGTGGCGCTCGGCAATACAAGAACAAGCTCTTATTGCTCTCGTTTGCGCTAACTTTACAAAACGTATACAATAGATTTAAGATAAAGATATGTCATTAAAATGCGGCATTGTGGGACTACCCAACGTGGGAAAATCTACACTTTTCAACTGCTTATCGAGCGCCAAAGCACAGGCGGCCAACTTCCCTTTCTGCACCATTGAGCCTAATGTGGGCGTCATTACCGTACCCGACGAGCGACTAACCAAACTCGCAGAACTGGTACATCCGGGCAGAATAGTGCCTGCCACCTGCGAAATTGTAGACATTGCAGGGCTTGTAAAGGGGGCATCGAAAGGTGAAGGATTGGGCAATAAATTCTTGGGCAACATCCGCGAAACAGATGCCATTATCCATGTGCTGCGCTGTTTCGACGACGAAAATATCACACACGTAGATGGAACCATAGACCCTATTCGCGATAAAGAGATTATCGACACCGAATTGCAGCTAAAAGACCTCGAAACCATCGAGGCCCGACTGGCTAAAGACCAAAAGGCTGCGGCCGCAGGAAACAAGGATGCCAAGGTGAATGTTGCCGTATTAACGGCCTATAAAGAGGTGCTGGAAAAGGGACAGAACGCTCGCAGCGTGACATTCGAGAGCAAAGAAGAGCAGCAAGCCGCACACGACTTGTTTCTTTTAACGGCCAAACCGGTTCTGTATGTTTGTAACGTAGACGAGGCGGGGGCTAAAAATGGCAACGCTTACAGCAGTAAGGTGGAAGAGGTAGCACGTGCCGAAGGGGCTGAAGTGCTTATTATCGCAGGAAAAACAGAGGAAGACATCGCTTCGTTAGAAACATATGAAGACAAACAGATGTTTCTTGACGAACTGGGATTGACCGAGAGTGGGGTAAACAGACTGATTAAAAAGGCTTATGCACTGCTTAACTTAGAAACCTTTATCACAGCGGGCGAGATGGAAGTAAAGGCTTGGACGTATCGCAAGGGCTGGAAAGCGCCACAGTGTGCAGGTGTTATCCACACCGACTTTGAAAAGGGTTTTATCCGGGCAGAGGTAATTAAGTATGCCGATTATATACAGTATGGCTCTGAATCGGCTGTGCGCGAGGCAGGCAAACTGGGCATCGAAGGCAAGGATTATGTGGTACAAGATGGCGACATCATGCACTTCAGGTTTAATGTGTAACAAGGGATGAAGGATGAAGGAATAAGGATGAAGGTCTATATGACTTTTGGATGAAGGATGAATGAATAAGGATGAAGGTTTATATGCATGAAGAATAAGACATAATTATATGCCTTCAATTTAGCATTTCGATATAAATAAAACAATAGCATGGAACCGTTTTATTTCAGAAAGTTAGAAGTATACCAAAATGCCAAAAATCTATCAAGATACATTTGCGGGCTACTACAAAACTATCCTATGGAAGAACGCTTCGGGTTATGTAATCAAATCAGAAGAGCAGCCATGTCTATCGCTATTAATATAGCTGAAGGTTTCGGTCGTTTTTCATCAAAAGAGAAAGCTCATTTCATAGAAATAGCATTTGGATCTTTAACAGAAGTGATATGCGAGTTAGAACTTTCGTTAGACGAAGGCTATATTTCAAAAGACGAATTTAACTATGCAGAAGAGCGATTAATTATTATATCCAAACAACTTTCAGGCCTGCATTCCTCAATATTACGCAATGGCGATTCACCATACAGAAAGTAAATCATAAATTAAATATAAACCTTCATCTTTATTCATTCATCCTTCACCCAAAAG
>NZ_BAKN01000055.1 GCF_000614205.1 Hoylesella saccharolytica JCM 17484 | reverse complement strand
AATCCTTAATCCCACAAAAATGCCCCGGGAACAAAAGTTTGTTCTCGGGGCTGTTATTTAAAAGAAGGCAGCTACCTACTCTCCCGCATTGCATTGCAGTACCATCGGCGCGAAGCGGGCTTAACTTCTCTGTTCGGAATGGGAAGAGGTGGGACACCGCCGCTATAACCACCTGATTAGGGGTTGACGTATCGCACAAGCAAACAATAGAAAAAAAATAAAGCAGCAGTCTTTTTAAAGCTCAGAAGGCATACCAACGGTATGACAACCCAAGCTGACAATAAAGCTGAAATTGGAAGAAGAGAAAGTTTGGGGCAATTAGTAGTGCTCGGCTTTGACGTCGCCGTCTTTACACCTACACCCTATCAACGTTCTCGTCTGGAACGACCCTAAAAGGAGTTCTCATCTTGCGGCGGGCTTCGCACTTAGATGCTTTCAGCGCTTATCCACTCCAGACTCAGATACCCGGCGGTGCACCTGGCGGCACAACCGGTAAACCGGAGGTCTGTCCATCACGGTCCTCTCGTACTAGTGACAGAGCCACGCAAAACTCCAACGCCCACGATAGATAGAGACCGAACTGTCTCACGACGTTCTGAACCCAGCTCGCGTGCCACTTTAATGGGCGAACAGCCCAACCCTTGGGACCTTCTCCAGCCCCAGGATGTGACGAGCCGACATCGAGGTGCCAAACCACCCCGTCGATATGAGCTCTTGGGGGGGATCAGCCTGTTATCCCCGGAGTACCTTTTATCCTTTGAGCGATGCAGTTTCCATACACTTGCACCGGATCACTATGCCCCAGTTTCCTGTCTGCTCGGCATGTCTGCCTCCCAGTCAAGCGCCTTATGCCATTGCACTCTAAAGGGCCGGTTACCAATCGGCCAGAGGGCACCTTTGGAAGCCTCCGTTACGCTTTTGGAGGCGACCACCCCAGTCAAACTGCCCACCAAGCAGTGTCCTCGATTATTCGAGTTAGACCTCAGACAGCCAAAGGGCCGTATTTCAAGGATGGCTCCACACAGGCTGGCGCCCGCGCTTCAAAGCCTCCGGCCTATCCTACACATCGGATGACCAAGGTCAATGCTAAGCTGCAGTAAAGGTTCACGGGGTCTTTTCGTCCCATCGCGGGTAATCGGCATCTTCACCGATACTACAATTTCACTGAGATCATGATTGAGACAGCGTCCGGATCATTACACCATTCGTGCAGGTCGGAACTTACCCGACAAGGAATTTCGCTACCTTAGGACCGTTATAGTTACGGCCGCCGTTTACCGGGGCTTCAATTCAAACCTTCGAACTTACGCTCTAAGCTCTCCTCTTAACCTTCCGGCACCGGGCAGGTGTCAGGCTGTATACATCATCTTTCGAGTTAGCACAGCCCTGTGTTTTTGTTAAACAGTTGCCTGGACCTATTCTCTGCGCCTCGCCTTGCGACGAGGACCCCTTATCCCGAAGTTACGGGGTCAATTTGCCTAGTTCCTTAACCATGAATCTCTCAACGCCTTAGTATGTTCTACCCGACTACGTGTGTCCGTTTACGGTACGGGTGCCGCATGGATAAAGCTTAGCGGATTTTCTAGGGAGTATGATTACCCACGCTATTGTTCTCTTCCGAGGAAGAAAACATACTTTCGAACTTCAACTCGGAAAGTGGATTTGCCTGCTTTCCTCAACATCTACATTCTTTAACGGAGCATTCCGTCGCTCCGCGGTGGTGTCACGCCTCCGTCTCCACATCGCTCCATGCGGCAGTAAGGGAATATTAACCCTTTCTGCCATCGGCCTCGCCATTCGGCTGAGCCTTAGGACCCGACTGACCCCGGGATGATTGACATTGCCCGGGAAACCTTAGTCTTACGGCGGGAGGGAATCTTACCCTCCTTATCGTTACTTATACCTACATTTGCTTTTCCATAAGCTCCAGCAGTAGTCGTCCTACTGCATTCAACGCCGATGGAATGCTCCCCTACCGATACTTTTAATATACATTACTATCCCGCGTCTTCGGTGTCTGCCTTATACCCGATTATTATCCATGCCCGGACCCTCGACCAGTGAGCTGTTACGCACTCTTTAAATGAATGGCTGCTTCCAAGCCAACATCCTGGCTGTCGCGGGGACCAGACTTCGTTAGACTAACTCAGGCAGAACTCCGGGACCTTAGACGGCGGTCCGGATTCTTCTCCTCTCGGGGACGGACCTTAGCACCCGCCCCCTTACTGCACAGCTACTGACCTACAAGCATTCGGAGTTCGTCAGGACTTGATAGGCGGTGAAGCCCTCGCGTCCTATCGGTCGCTCTACCTCTTGAGGTAAACACTGTACGCGGCACCTAAATGCCTTTCGGGGAGTACGAGCTATCTCCAAGTTTGATTGGCCTTTCACTCCTACACACATCTCATCGGGAAGCTTTTCAACGCTTATCCGTTCGGACCTCCATCCCGTGTTACCGGGACTTCATCCTGGACATGTGTAGATCACTTGGTTTCGCGTCTACCACTACCAACT
>NZ_BAKN01000056.1 GCF_000614205.1 Hoylesella saccharolytica JCM 17484 | reverse complement strand
TGCCATTGGCGTCGTCGATAGCTGTTGTCCAAATCGAAAGCCAGCAGCATAGAGTCGCGTGTCGAGGGCAAGTCGCCCAAACTTCTTACACCTGCCTGCCAACCGTTCAGCCGGTCTAAGCGATGCCGCAGGGCTGTTTCCGCATTGTATTCCTGCCGATATTGATAAGCCATGGTTATACCCCAATTGCTTATTCCCAGTTTAAAATCATAGTTTGCGCTGAGCTGGTAGGTATATCGGTGCCGGGGTTCACTGTCATATTGGTTTCTGTTGTCTGGTGCCATGGTAGCTTGCAGATAGTCGAAGCGGTTGTTGCTAAAGGTTTTATTCTGCACACGCGAATAGGTTACATTTACCCCATAACTCATAGCGTCTCCCCAAGGCAGCTTCATTCGAATATGATTCGATGTCTCAACGGAAAAGTTTCGCCTTGTACCGATGCCCTCGCTCATTTGCCTGTTAACGCCGATACCTGCGATATCAGGACTTAAATGGGGTGCCCAAAGCTTGTTTAAAACCTCTTCTACCCCACCCAGATGTTCGGGATTGGCTTGAAAAGTGCCCGATTTTCCCTGCTGGTTGTTATCGGCATCGGTGTATGTAAGTTGAGAAAAAGAAAATACAAAGAAAGGCTTCATCAAAGTAAAACTGTTTTTTACATTTACATCGAGCGATTGGGTACGATTGTTTGATAAAGCTCTGCCATAGCTGTTGCCCGCAGAAAGAAAGGCTTCAGATGTGGTGCGACTGTTTGTTTCGCCATCCATACCGCTCAGTTTACCCGATAAAATGTTTTTCCGCGTTGCTTCGGCGTTTTCCAGCAGCAGCTCCATGCCTACGGCTTTGGTACTTATCAGCCCCGTGCTTGCATTTTGTTCCCAACTCGAAGCATTCTCGGCAAGACTCTTGGTTTCGTTGATATTGTTGGCGTTGGCAAAGAGGGTAAAGCGGGTGTGATCGGTAAACTGCGTACCTAAAAGCTTTGCACTGTAGCGTTTACTTGTGCCTGCAGCCAGGTCGTTATTGCCTAAGAAGCCGCCCGAATACTCTTTTTTAAGTTTCACATCCATCACATACTCTTTTGGTTGCACGTCGCGACCCAGATATCGGCTGGCATCTGTGGTGCGGTTATACACCTGCAGGTTTTTCACTGTATAGTAAGGTAGATTGTCGAGCATTACCCGACTGTCGCCTTTAAAAAAGTCTTTGCCGTTCAGCATCAAATAATCTACCTTGCGGCCGTTGACAAAAATCTCCCCGTTTTCTTTCAGTTCGGCGCCGGGCAACTGTCGGATAAGGGCGTCGAGCATACTTCCCTGCGGCAGGTTAAAGGCATCTGCGTTGTAAACGATGGTATCTCCGCGCATCACCATTTTTATTTTGGTGCTTTTAACCACCACTTCGCCCAGCTTATGGTCGCGTTCTTCCATCGGCTTTTTTATCATATAATGTTGCGGAGCATCAAAAAAGGTGTTGCGGGCGATGTACTTTAATGGTCATATCGACATAGCAATCCTTGTAGTCGGGGTGTTGTGCCAAGATGATATAGCGGGCTTTTCGGGCGGGAATGGTAAAGGTATAATAAGCATCTTGCTGCGGGGTGCCTTCGTTCCAACAGCTCACAATCATCGTATCTACCACCGTACTGTCTTCGCGCATCAGCGTAATCTTGGTTTTGTCGATGCCCACGCGGGTAAACGAATTGCGTACATGGCCCCACAGTTTTACGGTTTTTTCTTTCTTTTGTGCCACCATCGGCAGGCTAAAAATGGTAAGAATAAGGTATAAAATGCCTCTCAAAAAATTTCGTTTCATTAGCTTCGGTTTAGTGTTTGGCAGAGCCTTGCTTGCTCACGCTATCTCTTTGCAAAGTAAATAAATATAGGGTTTACCGCCAAATTTTGG
>NZ_BAKN01000057.1 GCF_000614205.1 Hoylesella saccharolytica JCM 17484 | reverse complement strand
GATGAAACATTCTACACTCCATCTTATAAGCATACTCACTCCGCTTTTGTGCGCCTTATCCATAACGACAAGTCGAGTACAAGCGCAGCCCCAAGTGGCAACACAACCGAAATCTGAATCCCAATCTCCCGGTGGTGTAGCAGGTTTTATCAAATGGGTGAACGGCAAAGACAACACACCCGTACAACTGACCGGTGCTAGCGGTCTGACCTTTATCGGTGTAGGTAAAATACAAAAGGAAGGCGAACAGCTGCTTTGGAATGTCAGCACACAGGCAGGCAAGACCGAACGTGTACAGACCACGGCACGCACCGCCAACCTTGACAAGGGCACTTTTATGAACTACACCGGGCGCGACACCTTGCCGCAACTACGCCTGTATGCTTATAGCACCTCCTCGGCAAACGGTACACGCGGAACGTTCCATGTAGGTGGGATGACCAAGGAAAAACTACCTGTAAAGGCGCTCAAAAACAGTATGACGGAATACGTTGTCTACGACCGTGCCCTTACTGCTGCCGAACGCATGCGCGTGGAAAGTGCCCTTGCCCTTCGCCACGGTATCACCCTTGCCCATTCCTACCTTAACTCCAAAGGCGAAACCATCCGTAATTATTATCGGCTCAAAGCATACAACCACCGCGTGGCAGGTATTATCGGCGATGCCACATCTAAACTCGACTGCACCACCGGCGAGAGTAGCGAGAGCGAAGCGTCATCAAAGTGTCTGCTCGATCGATAAATGATGGCGCAAGTTACCTTTGGGGCGACAACGCCAAGCAAGTCTCTTTTGCCAATGACAAAGGCAACGGGAAATGGATGCAGCGACGCTGGGCAGCCACAACGACAGGACAGCCCGCAGAGCATCTCACCTTGACTTTCGATACCCGGAGCATCCATCAACTGCAACCGCTCGACAAAGATGAACATTACTACCTCGCCGTAGACAACAGCGGCACAGGAAAATTCCCCGTCGGACAAATCCGTTATTACAAGGCACAGGACAGCCACGCCGACAGCATCGTCTTTGCAAACATCTCAGCTGATGCCGGCGAAAGCATTTTTACACTTCGTGCCGCTAAAGACTTCTTTGCGACCGTTGAAATCGCACAGCCCCGCTGCTCCACCGCAGAAAAAGGACAGCTCAAAGTGCTTTTCACAGGTGGCACTGCTCCATATAATGTTACGATAAGCCTTGATGGAAAAGCATGCTACAGCCAATCCACAAGTGACAGCATCCTCACCATCTCCAACCTGCAACAAGGAAAACACGTCATTGCCGCCAAAGACCATACTGGCAAAACCCTCTTGAATGAAATCATGATTTCCAACGCCGACATGGCCGACGTACCCGAGTTGCAGGATGTGCACTTCGTCCAAGGTGCATCACGTGACTATCGCCTTGATACCAAAAGCGATTACATCTGCCGATGGAAAAGTCCGAAGTAGATACCTAAGCGGAGAAAGCGTGACGCTTGACGAGGACGGACAGTACATCCTCGAACTAACCAACAATGACGGTTGCTCCACTACCCGCACATTAAACGTATCGACAATGGCAGGCGACGGTTTCGCCCGTTACGATGTTTCTCCCAATCCCACGACAGACGGTAACGTTAATATTCGTGTAGAGATGTCCGAGTCCCTCCCTCTTGAACTACGGCTTTATTCACCCGACGGTGCATTGCTGCAAAGGGAGACACGTCTTTCGGATACTTACCATGCCACCCGTTGCTATCTCCCTATGAACGGCATATATATTCTTGAAATGAGTAGTGGCAATAGTAAAAAGAGTATCAAACTCATTAGAAAATAAGCAGACATTGT
>NZ_BAKN01000058.1 GCF_000614205.1 Hoylesella saccharolytica JCM 17484 | reverse complement strand
CCCACACCCGACCAAGAAGTCTTTATCAAAAAACTCATGGAGTTTGCCAAGTCGGGCGATGCCACGATACTGGGACGCGAAAGGCTCTCGGAAACGGAAGAGAAGGCAAAGATGCTCATCGCAACAGACTACGCGAGGAAAATGGCGCTCGATATGCGCATGATCGATCCCGCCTACGGCGACCATCCCGATAACAAGGCGTCCCACTGCGCCCGGATGATTGCCGAGTATTACCAAAGGTACAATGCACAAAAGGGTACGCAGTTCGTTTTCTCCGACTTGGGCACCTATCAGCCCGGGCAATGGAGCGTTTACAGCGAAATCAAGCGCAAGCTCGTGGAGGACTACGGCATCCCTGCCCATGAGATACGTTTTATACAGGAGTTCAAGAATGAAAAGAGCAAGAAAGCAGTCATCGAGGCGATGAACGACGGACGGGTGCGCGTGCTCTTCGGCTCCACCTCCATGCTCGGTACGGGTGTGAACGCCCAGCAGCGTGCCGTGGCGGTGCATCATCTCGATACGCCGTGGCGCCCGTCCGACCTTGCCCAGCGCGACGGACGGGCGGTGAGAAAGGGCAATGAGATCGCGCGGCTCTATGCGACAATAAGGTCGATGTGATTATCTATGCAGTGAAAAAGTCGCTTGACAGCTATAAGTTCAATCTGCTGCATTGCAAGCAGACGTTCATCTCTCAGCTCAAAAGCGGGGCGATGGGCGCGCGTATCATCGACGAGGGGAGTATGGACGAGAAGTCGGGCATGAACTTTTCGGAGTACATGGCCATTCTTTCGGGCAACACCGACCTGCTCGACAAGGCACGGTTGGAGAAGAAGGTCGCCGCTTTGGAGAGTGAGCGCAAGTCGTTCAACCGCGCCAAGCACGAAACCCAGAACAGGCTCTTGGAAATGACCAACCAGCTGGCTTTCGACAGGGCGGCAAAGGAAAAGATGTCGGAGGACTGGAAGAAGTTCGAGGCGGTTGCAGCGAAAGACAAGGACGGCAACTATCTCAATGGCCTCGTGCTCGACGGTTTTCCCTCACGGGATGAAAAATCCCTCGGTGCGAAGTTGCAGGACATCGACAAGAACGTCAATACGGGCGGTGCGCCGCAGCGTATCGGCGAACTTTACGGCTTTGAGGTGAGTGTGACTACGGAGCGGGTATCGAGCGAAGGGCTAGAGTTGACGCAGAACCGCTTTTCCGTCAAGGGCAACTACAAGTACACGCACAATCACGGGCAAATAGCCAAGGCGGACAAGGAAGCGGCGGCAAGGAACTTTTTACGCGCGTTGGAGCATATTCCGCAGACGATTGCCCAGTACAGCTCACGTATTGAAGAACAGGAACAAAAAGTGGCACAGATGCAGCCCATCGTGGCGAAGGAGTGGAAGAAGGAGGGTGAACTCAAAGGTTTTAAATCCGAACTCGCTGCCTTGGACAGGAAGATACAGCTGGATTTGGCTCCGCCCGCACCTGATTCTGCCGAGCAGAAGGAAGCGAATACGCAATCCGAGCAGAACAAGGATGAATATAGGCAGGACAACTCGCAGAGGACGGCTTACAGACCGTCGCTCTAAGAGATTTCGGCAGGGGAATAAGGGAACTTCGTCTGTTGTGCAAAAGTTTGCCCCAAAAGGATGCAAGGAGTGGTGGGGTTTCCATATTTATAAAGTAGAACCTTATCATTTCGACCGACCGCAGCAAGTATCAGAGCACCTCCATAAAACGGAGTCTTTCAACGACTCGCCTTATGGGGGATTTCGCCCC
>NZ_BAKN01000059.1 GCF_000614205.1 Hoylesella saccharolytica JCM 17484 | reverse complement strand
AATGAAACATTCTACATTTAATCTTATAGTAATACTCTCTTTATTTTCCACTGCTGTAAATGCCCAATCCCCCGGCGGAGTAGCAGGTTTTGTCAAATGGGTGAATGGCAATGACAACACCCCCGTGCAACTGACTGGTGCCGGCGGTCTGACCTTTATCGGTGTAGGAAAAATACAGAAAGAAGGCGAACAGTTACTTTGGAATGTCAGCACACAGGCAGGCAAGACCGAACGTGTACAGACCACGGCACGCACTGCCAATCTTGACAAGGGAACTTTTATGAACTATGCTGGGCGCGACACCTTACCGCAACTACGCCTGTATGCTTATAGCACCTCCTCGGCAAACGGTACACGCGGAACGTTCCATGTAGGTGGGATGACCAAGGAAAAACTACCTGTAAAGGCGCTCAAAAACAGTATGAAGGAATACGTTGTCTACGACCGTGCCCTTACTGCCGCCGAACGCATGCGCGTGGAAAGTGCTCTCGCCCTTCGCCACGGCATCACCCTTGCCCATTCCTACCTTAACTCCAAAGGCGAAACTATCCGTAACTATTATCGCCTCAAAACCTATAACCACCGTGTGGCAGGTATCATCGGCGACGCCACATCTAAACTCGACCGCACCATCGGCGAGAGTAGCGAGAGCGAAGCTGTCATCAAAGTATCCGCAAAATCAATCAATGAAGGCGCAAGTTTCCTCTGGGGCGACAACGCCAAACAAATCTCTTTTTCCAATGACAAAGGCAACGGGAAATGGATGCAACGCCAATGGGCAGCTACAACAACGGGACAGCCCGCAGAACAGCTCACCCTGACTTTCGACACCCGGAGCATCCATCAACTGCAACCGCTCGACAAAGATGAACATTACTACCTCGTCGTAGACAACAGCGGCACAGGAAAATTCCCCATCGGCCAAATTCATTACTACAAGGCACAAGATAGCCACGCCGACAGTATCGTCTTTGCAAACATATCAGCCGATGCCGGCGAAAGCATTTTTACCTTCCGCATTGCCAAAGATTTCTTTGCAACCGTTGAAATTGCACAACCCCGCTGTGCCACGGCAGAAAAAGGACAACTCAAAGTGCTTTTCACAGGTGGCACTGCTCCATATAATGTTACAATAAGCCTTGACGGAAAGCACTTTATAGCCAATCTACTTCAGACAGCACCCTTACTGTCTCCGACTTGCAACAAGGAAAATACATCATTGCCGCCAAAGACCATACTGGCAAAACCCTCTTGAATGAAATCATGATTTCCAACGCCGACATGGCCGACGTGCCCGAACTGCAGGACGTACACTTCTCCCAAGGTGCATCACGCGATTACCGTCTTGATACCAAAAGCGATTACATCTGCCGATGGAAAAGTCCGAAGGGTAGATACCTAAGCGGAGAAAGCGTGACACTTGACGAGGACGGACAGTACATCCTCGAACTAACCAACAATGACGGTTGCTCCACTACCCGCACATTAAACGTATCGACAATGGCAGGTGACGGTTTTGCTCGCCACAGTGTCTCTCCCAATCCCACGACAGACGGTAACGTTAATATTCGTGTGGAAATGTCCGAGTCCCTTCCTCTCGAATTCAGGCTTTATTCACCCGACGGTGCATTGCTGCAAAAGGAGACACGTCTTGCCGACACTTACCATGCGACACGCTGCTATCTCCCGATGAGCGGGGTATATGTACTTGAAATGAGTAGTGGCAATAGTAAAAAGAGTATCAAACTCATTAGAAAATAAGCAGATATTGC
>NZ_BAKN01000060.1 GCF_000614205.1 Hoylesella saccharolytica JCM 17484 | reverse complement strand
CCATGTGTAGTCCCAGGCAGACTTGAACTGCCGACCTCCACATTATCAGTGTGGCGCTCTAACCAACTGAGCTATAGGACTGCGTCAGCAGGCGGGCAATTCGGGCAGGGCCCAAAACAATGAAGGAAAACCAAAAAGGCAAAAACCAACATCAGATTTATCCCTGATTCCCTCTGTATCACAGAATAAACAGTAGAAGAAGCACAAGAGAAAAGTAAATCAAAACCTCTCATACAAAATACAAAACAAACCCTATTGAACTATACTCATTCCTCCAGAAAGGAGGTGTTCCAGCCGCACCTTCCGGTACGGCTACCTTGTTACGACTTAGCCCCAATCACCGGTTTCACCCTAGGCCGACCCTCGCGGTCACGGACTTCAGGCGCCCCCGGCTTTCATGGCTTGACGGGCGGTGTGTACAAGGCCCGGGAACGTATTCACCGCGCCATGGCTGATGCGCGATTACTAGCGAATCCAGCTTCGTGGGGTCGGGTTGCAGACCCCAGTCCGAACTGAGACGCACTTTAAAGATTAGATCGTATTTACATACAACCAACAATCTGTATGCGCCATTGTAACACGTGTGTAGCCCCGGACGTAAGGGCCGTGCTGATTTGACGTCATCCCCACCTTCCTCACACCTTACGGTGGCAGTATTCCCAGAGTGCCCGGCATGACCCGATGGCAACTAAGAAAAGGGGTTGCGCTCGTTATGGCACTTAAGCCGACACCTCACGGCACGAGCTGACGACAACCATGCAGCACCTCCGCGGCAGTCCCGAAGGACCTCATCATCTCTGAATCGTTCCGCCGCAGTTCAAGCCCGGGTAAGGTTCCTCGCGTATCATCGAATTAAACCACATGTTCCTCCGCTTGTGCGGGCCCCCGTCAATTCCTTTGAGTTTCACCGTTGCCGGCGTACTCCCCAGGTGGGATGCTTAACGTTTTCACTTGGTCACCAAACCCGAAGGCCTGACAACGAGCATCCATCGTTTACCGCGTGGACTACCAGGGTATCTAATCCTGTTTGATACCCACGCTTTCGAGCATCAGCGTCAGTTGCGATGCAGCAAGCTGCCTGCGCTATCGGAGTTCTTCGTGATATCTAAGCATTTCACCGCTACACCACGAATTCCGCCTGCTTACTACGCACTCAAGTCTTCCAGTTCGCGCTGCACATCACCGGTTGAGCCGGTACATTTCACAACACGCTTAAAAAACGGCCTACGCTCCCTTTAAACCCAATAAATCCGGATAACGCCTGGACCTTCCGTATTACCGCGGCTGCTGGCACGGAATTAGCCGGTCCTTATTCATGCGGTACCTGCAATAGAGAACACGTTCCCCACTTTATCCCCGCATAAAAGCAGTTTACAACCCATAGGGCAGTCATCCTGCACGCTACTTGGCTGGTTCAGACTCTCGTCCATTGACCAATATTCCTCACTGCTGCCTCCCGTAGGAGTCTGGACCGTGTCTCAGTTCCAGTGTGGGGGACCTTCCTCTCAGAACCCCTACCGATCGAAGCCTTGGTGAGCCATTACCTCACCAACTAGCTAATCGGACGCATCCCCATCTATTACCGCCAAACCTTTAGTCCACTGCTGATGCCATTGGAGGACAACATACGGTATTAGTCCGACTTTCGCCGGGTTATCCCGTGGTAATAGGTAGGTT
>NZ_BAKN01000061.1 GCF_000614205.1 Hoylesella saccharolytica JCM 17484 | reverse complement strand
GTAGTTCTTCATCCGCATGTAACAGCGGTCTACCACGTCCATTCTGTCCTTGTCGGTCATCGAGAGCGTGGTGATGTTCACCACCTGCTTGAGTTCCTTGAGCACGTCGTTGCTCTCTTCGAGGAGCTTGGTGTAGCCGAAGGCGATGGCACTGAGTTCTGCGGGTGAGAAGTTGCTGTCGTGCAGCATCCGGCGGTAGCTGTTCACGTAGACGTCGGTAATCTCGCCCACCATGAGAATGGTCTTGCGCACCTTCTGGGCGTCCTTGATAAGGTTGTTCACCGATTTGAGGGCGTCGTAGTATTTCTTGCCCTGCTCGTAAATCTTCACGGTCTCCCGAAAGTTCTTGACCATGTTCTGCGCCGTGGTCGTGGTCTGTGCGATGTTCTTCCCGGCGTTGATGATGCTCTGCGCGATGTTGGAGGGGTCGATGACCGCCCACTGCGCGCTTGCCCTGCCCGTAAAGAGCAGGCAAAGGGCGATGATGGTAAATACTCTTGTTTTCATTTCTTTGTTGATGTTGATGTGAATACTAAATATGCTGTCTCTTGACTAAGATAAGGATGTGTCAGTCTCGCATACGTGGACAAAGCAGCTTATACACGTTTGTATAACCGGTTATACAGGCTTGTATAATTACTTATACAGACTTGTACAGCTCATTATACACGTTTGTATAATTCATTGGACACGTCTGTCCAATGAGCTGGATAAGTTAGTCCAACCGTTTGGACACGTTTGTCCAATTCTTTATCCACGTTTGGAGAATGGATTGTCCACACTTGGCCAGACCGATACATCCAATGATATGTCCGACGGGATTAACCGCTCCGTGCCGCCCGCCTTCGCTCGGCCAGCTCCCGGATGGCTTTCTCGATATCGCCGCCGTACTGCTCCGCCAGTGCGCGCACTTCCACTTTCTCGGTCTCCTCGGTGGTGTAGGCGAGGTATTCCTCGGGACTTACCTCTGTGGCATAGACGGCACTCTGCACGCCGCCCAGCCCGATCCACACCTCCTTGTAGAGCCGCCCGGGGTGGTTGGCCATGTTGATGGAGAGAATCTGGCTCTTTTCCTTTTCAGAAAGACCGAGCATCGCCTGTATGCCGTCGAACTTGGTCATGTATTTGCGTTGGTCAAGCAGTATCTTGCAGTCGGAGTTGTTGATGATGCTCTCCTTGACCACGGGCGAGGAGATGATGTCGTCCACCTCCTGCGTCACCACGATGGCCTCGCCGAAGTATTTTCTCACCGTCTTATACATGTAGCGCAGGTATTCGGCCATGTTCGCCGAGGAGAGTGCTTTCCACGCCTCTTCCACGATGAGCTGCTTGCGCACGCCCTTGAGCCGCCGCATCTTGTTGATGAAAGCCTCCATGATGATGATGGTCACCACGGGGAAGAGTTCGCGGTTCTCCTTGATGCTGTCGATTTCGAAGACGATGAAACGCTTGGAGAGGAGGTCGATGTTCTCCGTCGAATTGAGCAGGAAGTCGTAACGTCCGCCGCGGTAGTACTGCCGGAGCGTGGTGAGGAAGTTGTCGATGTTGAAGTCGGACTTCTCCACCTTGATGTCGCGTGCCTCCAGCTCCTGCCGGTAGGTGCCTTTCATGTATTCGTAAAAGGTGTTGAAGCAGGGCGTGACGCTCCTGTCGGCGCGG
>NZ_BAKN01000062.1 GCF_000614205.1 Hoylesella saccharolytica JCM 17484 | reverse complement strand
ACGCGCCGACAGGAGCGTCACGCCCTGCTTCAACACCTTTTACGAGTACATGAAAGGCACCTATCGGCAGGAGCTGGAGGCACGTGACATCAAGGTGGAGAAGTCCGACTTCAACATCGACAACTTCCTCACCACGCTCAGGCAGTACTACCGCGGCGGACGTTACGACTTCCTGCTCAATTCGGCAGAGAACATCGACCTGCTCTCCAAGCGTTTCATCGTCTTCGAGATCGACAGCATCAAGGAGAACCGCGAACTCTTCCCCGTGGTGACCATCATCATCATGGAGGCGTTCATAGGCAAGATGCGGCGGCTCAAGGGCGTGCGCAAGCAGCTCATCGTGGAAGAGGCGTGGAAGGCACTCTCCTCGGCGAACATGGCCGAATACCTGCGCTACATGTACAAGACGGTGAGAAAATACTTCGGCGAGGCCATCGTGGTGACGCAGGAGGTAGACGACATCATCTCCTCGCCCGTGGTCAAGGAGAGCATCATCAACAACTCCGACTGCAAGATACTGCTTGACCAACGCAAATACATGACCAAGTTCGACGGCATACAGGCGATGCTCGGTCTTTCTGAAAAGGAAAAGAGCCAGATTCTCTCCATCAACATGGCCAACCACCCGGGGCGGCTCTACAAGGAGGTGTGGATCGGGCTAGGCGGCGTGCAGAGTGCCGTCTACGCCACGGAGGTAAGTCCCGAGGAATACCTCGCCTACACCACCGAGGAGACCGAGAAAGTGGAAGTGCGCGCACTGGCGGAGCAGTACGGCGGCGACATCGAGAAAGCTATCCGGGAGCTGGCCGAGCAAAGGCGGGCGGCACGGAGCGGCTAATCCCATCGGACATAGCATTGGATGTATCGGTTTAGCCAAACGTGGAAAAATAATTGGACAAACGTGTCCAAACACTTGGACTAACTTGTCCAGCTCATTGGACAGACGTGTCCAATCAATTAGACAAACCTGTCCAATGAATTATACAAACGTGTATAAGTCGCCTTGTTCACGTATGCGAGGCTGACACATCCTTATCTTAGTCAAGAGACAGCACATTTAGTATTCACATCAACATCAACAATGACAAAGAAATGAAAACAAAAGTATTTACCATCATCGCCCTTTGCCTGCTCTTTGCGGGCAGGGCAAGCGCGCAGTGGGCGGTCATCGACCCTCCAACATCGCGCAGAGCATCATCAACGCCGGGAAGAACATCGCACAGACCACGACCACGGCGCAGAACATGGTCAAGAACTTTCGGGAGACCGTGAAGATTTACGAGCAGGGCAAGAAGTACTACGACGCCCTCAAATCGGTGAATGGTCTTATCAAGGACGCCCAGAAGGTACGCAAGACCATTCTCATGGTGGGCGAGATTACCGACGTCTACGTGAACAGCTATCGCCGGATGCTGCACGACAGCAACTTCTCGCCCGCCGAACTCAGTGCCATCGCCTTCGGCTACACCAAGCTCCTCGAAGAGAGCAACGACGTGCTCAAGGAACTCAAGCAGGTGGTGAACATCACCACGCTCTCGATGACCGACAAGGACAGAATGGACGTGGTAGACCGCTGCTACATGCGGATGAAGAACTAT
>NZ_BAKN01000063.1 GCF_000614205.1 Hoylesella saccharolytica JCM 17484 | reverse complement strand
CCTTGCTGTGTCTTCGAGGACACAAACATCCGCCTTCGGACGGATGAGGGAGTTACCTTCAAGAGCCGTCAGGGAGAACACCGACCGACAGACCTCGTCGCCCGGGTGCAAAATTAGAGCGAAAAGGAAGACGGAAAAAGGCTTTTTACCTGTGCCAACCTATGCCACCCTGTGCCAAAGGCTGCCAGTTATAAGAGAAACGATAAGAGTACCGACATTTTATTGTTTATTTGCACCGACAAACCAAAAGACGTCAGACCATCTGCTGGTTGGTCGGTTGAGAGAGACTTATGCCCCAATGGCCATTGGTTGGTTGCAACCGACATTTGGTTGTCTATTTCTCCATCCTTATCTCCGCAAGGAGAATTAGCGGTCGCAACCGACGGACGGCGAGAATGTGGTTGGAACGTCAAGCGGAAAGAACCGATAAATTGACAAACAAATGTATCAATATATGTATCACCTATAAAACCAAGAAGACAATGGACAAACAAAAAGACAAACCACTGTATGTTGCTTTCTCCACCCAGAAAGGCGGAGCAGGCAAGACCACGCTCACGGTGCTCATGGCGAGCTACCTGCATTACGTAAAGGGATATGACGTCGCCGTCATCGACTGCGACTTCCCCCAGTACAGCATCCATGACATGCGCAAGCGCGACATGGACACCATCATGAAGGATGACTATTACAAGGTGCAGGCGTATGACCTGCTCAGACAGCTGGGCAAGAAATACTATCCCGTCGTCTGCAGCCGCGCCGAGGACGCCATCTCCTCCGCAGAAAGCCTTTGCAGAGGCGAGAAGATGCCGGACGTCATCTTCTTCGATCTGCCCGGTACCATCAACAATGCCGAGATTGTCAATACCGTATCTCGGATGGACTATATCTTCACGCCCATCATCGCCGACCGCGTGGTGATGGAAAGCTCTATCAAATTTGCCACCGTCATCAACGAGCAGATGGTCGTCACGGGCAAATCCGCCATCAAGGGGATTTACCTGATATGGAACATGGTGGACGGGCGCGAAAAGACGGAGCTCTACGGAGCTTATGAAAAGGTGTGCGCGGAGTTCGCCCTGCCCATCCTTTCCACCCGACTTCCCGACAGCAAGCGGTTCCGCAAGGAGATGGCATCCGAGCGCAAGGCTGTGTTCCGCTCCACGACATTTCCTACGGACAAAAGCCTGCTACGGGGAAGCAATGTGGACAGGCTAGCAGACGAAATACTTGACATTATAAACCTTAAAAGATAAAGACAATGGCAAAGAAAACAAGAGTGGAAGACATCGACAGCAATTTCATCATCAACTCGTTCCGTCGGGACGACATGAGTATCCCACCCGAAGCAAGGACGAACGGAGTGGAAAGTGAAAAGCAGGAAGAATCGGAAGATGAATCACCTATGGAAGAAAAAGCGGGCAAGGAAGAAGAAAGGAAGACGGAGGAAATGCCGGCACGCCGCAGACGGTCGAAAGACAGGGAGCAGGAATACCTTGCCGCCTTTCACAAGGAAG
>NZ_BAKN01000064.1 GCF_000614205.1 Hoylesella saccharolytica JCM 17484 | reverse complement strand
GGGTGCCTACAACCTCGAAAAGAAGGTGCGCGACTTCTTCCGCAGCATCATGGAGCTGCTCTTCGAGGCCGCCGCGCTCATCATCGACACCCTGCGCACGTTCTTCCTCGTCGTGCTGGCGATACTCGGTCCGATTGCCTTCGCCATCTCCGTGTGGGACGGCTTTCAGTCCACGCTCACGCAGTGGGTCTGCCGCTATGTGCAGGTGTACCTCTGGCTGCCCGTGTCCGACCTGTTCAGCACCATCCTTGCTCGGATACAGATACTGATGCTGCAGAACGACATCACCGAGTTGCAGAACAACCCCGCCTTCTCCATCGACGCGAGCAACGGGGTGTACATCGTCTTCCTCGTCATCGGCATCGTGGGCTACTTCACCATCCCCACCGTCTCGGGCTGGATCATTCAGGCGGGCGGCATGGGCAGCTACAACCGCAGCATCAACAACATGGCGAGCCTTGCCGGTAAGCGTGCGGCAGGTGCGGCGGGAGCCGTTGCGGGAAACGCCGCCGGGCGTGCAGGACACCTCATCAAGTCCGCTTACCAGCGCATGAAATCGTAAAACAGAAAAGAAAGAAACGAATAGAACAATGGAATTCAAATCTCTAAAGAACATCGAAAGCTCGTTCAGGCAGATACGCCTGTTCGGCATCATCTTCCTCTGCCTGTGCACGGCCATCGTGGGCTACACGCTGTGGAGCTCCTACCGGTTTGCCGAGCGGCAGCGCGAGAAGATTTACGTATTGGACGGGGGAAAGAGCTTGATGCTCGCCCTCTCGCAGGACTTGTCGCAGAACCGCCCCGCCGAAGCGCGGGAGCACGTGCGGCGTTTCCACGAACTCTTCTTCACCCTCTCGCCCGACAAGAGTGCCATCGAACACAACGTCCGCCGCGCCCTGCTCTTGGCGGACAAGAGCGCCTACGACTGCTATGCCGACTTCGCCGAAAAGGGCTATTACAACCGCATCATCGCGGGCGGCATCAACCAGACGCTCCGGGTGGACAGCGTGGTGTGCAGCTTCGACGCCTATCCCTACCGCGCCGTGACCTATGCCACGCAGCTCATCATCCGGCAGAGCAACGTCACCCGACGGAGCCTCAAGACGGAGTGCCGCCTCCTGAATGCCGCCCGTTCGGACGACAATCCCAACGGCTTTACTATCGAGGGTTTTAATATTCTCGAAAACAAGGACCTTCAAACCGTGAAGCGATGAAAAGGAAAAAGACCAGCAAAGTACTATGGCAGGCGTTGTGGAAAGTCTACGACTTCCGCAAACGCGCTTTACGGCGGTTGCGGGCTTACCACGACAGCCTGTCCGAGCGGACGCGGCGGCGCATCGTCCTGACGATGCTCGTCCTTTTCGCCCTGCTCTCGCTCTATACCGTCGGCAAATCAGTCTATGGTCTGCTGCATGGTGGCGGCGAGCACATGGAAATCAAACATATTCAAACGTTCAAACAAAAACGATAATGACACTGACAAGTAAAGAAAAACAGAAAC
>NZ_BAKN01000065.1 GCF_000614205.1 Hoylesella saccharolytica JCM 17484 | reverse complement strand
TGCTAGACTTGTGCAGATCTGGTGAGTTTTTCGGGGGATTAGCTCAGTTGGCTAGAGCGCTTGCATGGCATGCAAGAGGTCATCGGTTCGACCCCGATATTCTCCACTGTAGTTATTGGATATTCCCTTATTGTTAAGGGGGATTAGCTCAGCTGGCTAGAGCACCTGCTTTGCAAGCAGGGGGTCAACGGTTCGAATCCGTTATTCTCCACGTCGGACAATGGATAGCATATGATGATATGTTTTGTTCCTTTTTGTCCACCGTTCTTTGACATATTGACACAAGCAAGACTGTAGATAAAATATAAACAGCGATGTTTTTATTTTTTTTAGACAATACAGCTGAAGTATGGGCTACGAGCCTTTTCTTTTTCCTTTTTTTTGCTTTACTTTTTGTGTATTGCGATAATTAGGTTTTTGATAAGGCTTGTTGGCAAGAAGAAAGTAATGAAGGGCGCATGGCGGATGCCTTGGCTCACAGAGGCGATGAAGGACGTGATAAGCTGCGATAAGCTGCGTGTAGGTGCAAATAACCTTTGATGCGCGGATTTCCGAATGGGACAACCCACCTGTCTGAAGGGCAGGTATCACTAATTATTTAGTGAGGCGAACCGGGGGAACTGAAACATCTTAGTACCCCGAGGAATAGAAAATAAACGAATGATTCCCTTAGTAGTGGCGAGCGAAAGGGGAGGAGCCCAAACCGTTGTCGTGGTAACGCGATAGCGGGGTTGTAGGACCGCGTTATTGTACTTTTATCGTGAGAAGAAGCCATTGGAAAATGGCATCATAGAGGGTGATAATCCCGTATTCGAAGCGTGCGAAGACATAGCGGTATCCTGAGTAACGCGGAACACGTGAAATTCTGCGCGAATCTGCCGGGACCATCCGGTAAGGCTAAATACTTCTGTGAGACCGATAGCGAACCAGTACCGTGAGGGAAAGGTGAAAAGCACTTCGATTGAGAAGAGTGAAATAGTTCCTGAAACCATGCGCCTACAAGCGGTCGGAGCTGCTTCATGCAGTGACGGCGTGCCTTTTGCATAATGAACCTACGAGTTACCGTTACCAGCGAGGTTAAGCGACATGAGTCGCGCATCCGCAGTGAAAGCGAGCCTGAACAGGGCGTTT
>NZ_BAKN01000066.1 GCF_000614205.1 Hoylesella saccharolytica JCM 17484 | reverse complement strand
CTATCCATATAAGAACAGTAAGTTAAGATATAGAACATCGATACATCCCATCGAATAAGCGTAGAAAGCTATGAATAAATCGATATTTTTACCCGTTACGATTTTAAGTGCATTTCTGTTGTTTGCTTCTTGCAATGACAACGGAAAAACTTCATCTAATAACCATACACAGGATGATAAAGAGTATTCTGTTCCAGATTCAGATTCGGTCAAACAGAAGACCATAAAAGAGATAACGCTTTCTTTTGAGAAAAATAATGCTTCTCAAAAGCGAGTAAATGAAAAAAGTCGAATAGCAAATCTACAAGACTTTCGCAAACGCACGGTAAGCAAATACTTCGCCGGTACCCTTGCCGACTCCTTGTCTGTGGGCCGTGCAGAACTCAAAGTGCCGCGTGGCAGTATGGAGCGTGCCAAGATTTTGAGCATTACGCCGCTTCGCAAGGGCGAGCTGCCCCATTTGCCCGCAGGCATGGTCAACGTAACGGCGGACAGAAGCCATCCTACCGTTGCAGCTCACTCGAAAGACAGCGTCTCCGGCTACCGTTTCCTGCCGCATGGCGAGCACTTCGTCCACTCGCCCGCAAGCATCACCGTGCCTTACGACAGCACCCTCATCCCGCAAGGCTATACCGCCGAAGACATACATACTTACTACTATGACGAGTTGAAAGCCCAATGGGTGATGCTGCGACATAAGGCTTTGGACAAAGGCCGAGAGTTAGTCATGGCCGAGACCTCGCACTTTACCGATGTCATCAACGGTATCATCAAAGTGCCCGAAAGTCCCGAGACGCAGAACTACGTACCCACGGGCATCAGCGAACTCAAGGCCGCCGACCCGAGTGCCGGCATCACAGCAGTGAGTGCGCCCACTGCCAATCAAAGCGGAACGGCAGCATTAAGCTATCCTGTCGAACTGCCCAAAGGACGGGCAGGCATGCAACCCAGCGTCGGTCTGCAATACAGCAGCGACGGCGGTTCTTCTTATGTGGGTTACGGTTGGAGCCTTCCTCTGCAAAGCATCGACATCGAAACCCGCTGGGGTGTTCCCCGCTTCGATGCCGATAAGGAAAGCGAGAGTTACCTACTCATGGGTAGCAAGCTCAATGACCGCACCTATCGCACCA
>NZ_BAKN01000067.1 GCF_000614205.1 Hoylesella saccharolytica JCM 17484 | reverse complement strand
GGGCTACGTGCCACGTTACATGTTTGTCGATGCCGCATCTCTTCATGATAGTTTTAAGTTGGTTGCAGCAGTAGACATGCGAGGGAATGGGGAAGAGACAACCATTGTTACTAAGCCCGTTGTATTTGTCGAGGATTTGCAGGGGAATATCGAGCAATTTAACGTTTACCTCCACGCTTGTCTTCTGTCGGCGGGTACGTATCCACACATCGCCGTCGAGCGGACTACGAACAATATTCTCTTCACGAAGGTTCTTCAAATCGATGTAGGCAAATCCCGTAAAAGTGCAGAAGAGAAACATATCGCGAATAAAAGTTTGTGCGGGTGTGAGTTTTGGGGCATCTATGAGCAGTCTGATTTCTTCCTTTGTCAAGAATACCCGCTCGGGTCTTTGCTGGCTTATGTTGTAATCGGAAAAAGGATAGCGAACCAGCCAGCCGTTCTCTACGGCTCGGTGCATGAGCATCCGCACGGGAAAACTGTAAAGCCAAACGGTGTTATGGCTCAAATGGCAATAAGTGAGCAGAAATGTTTCGAAGTCGGTGGCAAAAGTGGGTTGGATTTCTTTTAAGGCGATATCGCTGAGATGGTGTCTGGTTTGCAGGAAGCTTTTCAGATGCTTGTAAACGGCACGATACTTTTGCAGGGTTCGTTTGGACTTTAAGCCGCATTCCACCTTTTGGGCGTAGTCTGTCAGGAAGTCGTCGTAGAGAGTGATGAGGGTATGCTTGCGGTATTCCAAGCCTTGAAAGGCATTGCGCACCTTTTCGGCGGTGACGAAGTTGTCGCGCTCCATGATTTCCTGATAATGTTTTGTAATGGTGGCACGCAGCTTGTCGAGTGCACGGTTGATATCGCGTGCCGTGATGCTTTTGCCAATGGCTCGTCCGCCTTTGATGCCCCAGAGTTTTGCTTCGATGGAAACCTTACAGCTGAACTGTGCCTGTGTGCCATCCACGGTGATGCGTCCCATGATGGGCGAGGTGCCGTCTTTCTTTACCTTGCTCTTCTTTAAGTAGAAGATGACTGAAAATGTACTCTTCATTGTGTTCCTTTCTTTGTTTGCAAAATTATTCAATGCAGAGTCATTCGTCACTACGCAAATCGCGGAGGATT
>NZ_BAKN01000068.1 GCF_000614205.1 Hoylesella saccharolytica JCM 17484 | reverse complement strand
CTCACAAGAATTTATGCTGCGGAATTAAGGGTAAGGATAAGTATCTAAGTTTTACTACCTATAAATATACAGAGAATGAACAAACGGGATATTCTGATATTTCAATAAAGAATTATACCTTATACCGGCAGGATAGTAAAATCTTCTTGTATGAAATAGTTGGTACGCCAGCCTTTATAAACTATATAAGGCATGTCATGCCTGATGTGTATGATGTTGATTGCATGAATGAATTTACTCAATGTGACAAATACGGTTTTTATGTGTATAAAGGGAGTGTATATATAAATCCGATAAACTCGAAGGTTTGTACGGAATCACTTCAATTTGATCCCCAAAAGATTGTAAAACTTTCCATTCGAGAAATATGAAATAGTAAAAAACTTCATCTGTAGATATAAAATTGCTCCAAAAGCCAATATGATTTTGGAGCAAATTCAATATAGTTCGAAGGAAACGGATTTATCCCCTACGGCAGGTTCTATCTCCTCTGCATCTCTCTTCTGTCATCCCTTTGCATCTTTTCGAGCAGTTTGTCTTTGAGATGATCCAGAAAAGCAGTTCTACTGTCTCTCTTTCTGTTTCTGATGCTCACATAAAAGCGATAACAATCTTTGGATTCGATACCGAAGAGCCTGTACACCCACACCTCCATTTCTTTGAGCGTCATCTCCCCGTTATCGATACACTTCGCCTCATGCAGCGCGTAGAGTAGCTCGACCAAATCGATCTTGTCCGCCGTCCAACGCACTTTCGCAATCGGCGAGGACTTCCACAAATCACGATGAGAAAGGAGCAAGTTCAGTTCCGCGTCGATTAACTCTGTCAGCGCCATGCAAAGCTGCGGCATTCGCTTATTGGCAGGAACCTCCTCCCGCCTAAGCATTAACGCCGCCCTTACATGATGCAACAGACGATAGCGGGTAACCAAATCCGTTTCTGCTTTATAAACATCGAAGAGTTTTTGGATAAACAGGTCGACGATGCGATAAACATCCTCGTGTATATCGAGAAGTCCCATCAATTCTTGAATCAAAATATGTCTTTTCATTGCAGTAAGTATTAAATGAACAATTAAGATCGGCA
>NZ_BAKN01000069.1 GCF_000614205.1 Hoylesella saccharolytica JCM 17484 | reverse complement strand
ATAGACCGAGAGAGCTGTGGGGATGAGCGTACCGCCGTATTCAAGCGTCTCGATGACGATGGTGAGCCGTTCACCCTGTATCTTGGCCGCGCCCGTTATAAGGGCGTTCTTCGGCAGGATACGTTCGCCCGCTGCCATCGGTTCAGAGAGCCGCAGGCGCACCGCCTGTCCGTCGCTGACGGTCTGGTTGCCGTAGACGGTGGCGGCGATGGTGTTCTTCTCCGCCGCAGCCTGCACACCCACTGCCGTCTGAAAGCCGTAGTTACGCGCTTGGGAGTGGGCAGCAATAAAAGCTTCGTCCGTCATGGGCTGCCCGAGTGCCGATACCACCTGCCGCACCACCCGCTTGACGGGTGTCACCACGGCTTTCCTATGTACGCCTGCCGAGGCAGCCGCTTGCAGCGTGTCGCCCGTGGCAGCCTTGCCGAAAGGTGCAGAGCCACTTGCAGCGGGCATGTACTTTGCCGCCAGCCGGTAGGACTTTTCCAAGAGCGCCTCCTGCTCGTCCATTGCGGAGGAACGGCTGCTTTGCGTATTCAGACGCTCTTCCAGCTCGTGCAGGCGGACTTTGAGTTCTTCCTTTTCCGTATCCTGCCTCGACTGCTCACGCTCGTAAAAGCCGCCCAGCGTGGTGTTGAGGTCGCGGTAGGCACCCAGTGATGAGCGTACGGAGGAAGTGCCGCCTTGTGCGTTGTCCTGTGGAGAGGGTTGACTGCCCGTGCCGAAATCATCGATGGCGGCATGGGCTGCACTCGTATTATCCGAGGAAAAGAGCGAGCCGAGGTCTTGCAGGTCTCGGTTGCGCTGTTGCTGTCGTTGCTCCATCTCTGCCGCCTCGTAGGCTTTCCGCTTGTCGGCGATGATGCCCGTGCTGTCAGCAGCAGGCATCTCTATGTTGAAGCCTTTGCCTGCGTCTTCCTTTGCCTTATCCGCGGATGAGGGCGCGAAGATGAGCCACATCGAGCCGGCGAAGAGCAACACCATGAGCGGATAGACGAGCAGTTTCATCCTCCGCTGCCGCTCGGCTTCGGTGAGCGGCC
>NZ_BAKN01000070.1 GCF_000614205.1 Hoylesella saccharolytica JCM 17484 | reverse complement strand
GACCGCTCACCGAAGCCGAGCGGCAGCGGAGGATGAAACTGCTCGTCTATCCGCTCATGGTGTTGCTCTTTGCCGGCTCGATGTGGCTCATCTTCGCGCCTCGTCCGCCGACAAAGCAAAGGAAGAAGCGGGCAAGGGCTTCAACATAGAGATGCCCGCCGCCGACAGCACGGGCATCATCGCCGACAAGCGGAAAGCCTATGAGGCGGCAGAGATGGAGCAACGCCAGCAACAGCGCAACCGAGACCTGCAAGACCTCGGCTCGCTTTTTTCCTCGGATAATACGAGCACAGCCCATGCCGCCATCGATGATTTCGGCACGGGCAGTCAACCCTCTCCACAGGACAACGCACAGGGCGGCACTTCCTCCGTACGCTCATCACTGGGTGCCTACCGCGACCTCAACACCACGCTGGGCGGCTTTTACGAGCGTGAGCAGCCGAGGCAGGATACGGAAAAGGAAGAACTCAAAGTCCGCCTGCACGAACTGGAAGAGCGTCTGAATACGCAAAGCAGCCGTTCCTCTGCGATGGACGAGCAGGAGGCGCTCTTAGAGAAGTCCTACCGGCTGGCGGCGAAGTACATGCCCGCTGCAAGTGGCTCTGCGCCTTTCGGCAAGGCTGCCACGGGCGACACGCTGCAAGCGGCTGCCTCGGCAGGCGTACACAGGAAAGCCGTGATGACACCCGTCAAGCGGGTGGTGCGGCAGGTAATATCTGCGCTCGGGCAGCCTATGACGGACGAAGCTTTTATTGCTGCCCACTCCCAAGCGCGTAACTACGGCTTTCAGACGGCAGTGGGTGTGCAGGCTGCAGCGGAGAAGAACACCATCGCCGCCACCGTCTACGGCAACCAGACCGTCAGCGACGGACAGGCGGTGCGCCTGCGGCTCTCGGAACCGATGGCGGCGGGCGAACGTATCCTGCCGAAGAACGCCCTTATAACGGGTGCGGCCAAGATACAGGGTGAACGGCTCACCATCATCATCGAGACGCTCGAATACGGCGGTACGCTCATCCCGACGGCTCTCTCGGTCTAC
>NZ_BAKN01000071.1 GCF_000614205.1 Hoylesella saccharolytica JCM 17484 | reverse complement strand
TCACCGAAGACAAAATTACTGAAATATTTTGCATGGCAGACGACTTCTGCAAGTTTTTTGATGCTATGACAGTAAAATATACGCTAAAACCTACCGGAAAAAGAAAATATCATCGCAGTTGCACGATGTCAAAGGCAGAAGTCATGATGATAATGATTCTTTTCCACACTTCCGGTTATCGCTGCTTTAAACATTTCTATCTTGAAAAAGTATGCAAGCATCTTCGTCATCTGTTTCCCAATGTTGTTTCTTATAACCGTTTAGTAGAATTGGAAAGGGATGTAGCAATACCCTTAACTTTGTTTATCAAGAAGGTCCTCTTGGGAAAATGCACAGGTATAAGCTTCGTTGACAGCACACCACTGCGTGTCTGCAAAAACCAAAGAATACATATTCACAAAGTTTTCAAAGGCATAGCCCAAGGAGGGAAATGCTCTATGGGTTGGTTCTTCGGTTTCAAATTGCACTTGATTTGCAATGAGAAAGGAGAGCTTCTCAACTTTATGATAACGCCGGGAGATGTTGATGACCGTAAGCCTTTGGAGTATGAAGCTTTTGTAGAGTTCATACATGGTAAGCTGGTCGGGGACAAGGGGTACATCAGTAAGAACCTCTTTCAAAGGCTTTTCGTTGACGGAATACAACTTATTACCAAATTAAAAAGTAACATGAAAGGAGCTTTAATGAGTGTTTCAGACAGGCTTTTACTCAGAAAAAGAGCCATTATAGAAACGGTGAATGATGAACTTAAGAACATTGCACAAGTCGAACACTCCAGGCATAGATGCTTTGACAATTTTATCGTCAACTTATTAGGGGACATTGCTGCCTATTGCTTGTTTCCAAAGAAACCCTGTATCAATCTACAAAGGACCATTGATACACAGCTTGCATTGTTCTAAATTCGT
>NZ_BAKN01000072.1 GCF_000614205.1 Hoylesella saccharolytica JCM 17484 | reverse complement strand
CCGGAATTACCTTTGCGCCTGAACGGGGACGACCAACGGATGCGATACGGTGAAGACCGCATCGAAATGGAGGTAAACGGAAAAGAGACAGATTCGGATGAAAAGTAAAAAATCTGATTGCATGCCATACAATCAGATAGTAAAAAGCGTAATGAAGCGGGCATGTAAAAGCCACCTATAGAAGACAAAGACGGAAGAGGAAAGGTACGAAGTCTGCCTTTCGGGCTTGCTGCGATGGGCAGGCGTGTACTTTTCCTACGGCTTTGGCAGACAAGTCGAAGGTGTCGGAGGTAAACGGGTGAGGGATTTATCATCATCTGAATAGCTCCGACTTCTTCGACGACAAACAATGCGGCTTTTGCAACCGCTTCAGAAAAGAAAAATACCAAAAGAGAAAAGTGCTGAAAAATTGTCTTGCTGAAATCCATACCTTAGAAGTATGACCGACATATAGAAAAATGGCAGGAAGCAGAATTGCCGAAATCTCTTTCGACAGTCTGCTCCCTGCCTCTTTTCGTCGGCCATACCAAAGGTAGGAATAGGTTATGCCGATAGCGAAGTTTACGAAGAGAGGGCATAACTTGTTTCTGCCGAAGATGAGAAGGATTTCAGCAAGACAATTAAATTATCGAAATGATAATAGAAAAGTCTATCCGACAAGAAAAAACAAATGTTTTCTTTGGTCGTACAGCACATTTTGTTTATCTTTGCATCAATAACAAGAGTTGTTTGAAATGATAGCAAATCAAGGAAGTTCGGGGAATTTGAGTAGTAACCAATTCGTAACCCTTTTCTTGTTTTCTATTTTATATCTACTCATTATCAATGAGTTACAAAGAAACTTAGCTTTTGCATTGTAAAAGCTATGCTTTTAAAGAA
>NZ_BAKN01000073.1 GCF_000614205.1 Hoylesella saccharolytica JCM 17484 | reverse complement strand
CCCACATTCAAACTGTTAACAATAGTACCAGGAGTACGGTAAACCTGAGCACTCTTATAACGATCCTTGCTCATCCGATAAATCGTATGACTGTAGAATAAGGACAAATTACGACTTACAGCATAAGAAAGAATACCACCAAAGTTCCAAGCCAACTCGCTACCCTTATCACCCAAAGCCAAAGAAGGACCTAAGTATAAAGAAGCATCCCAACGACGACCAGGACGAACACCAGCAAGAGCATTGAAAATGTTAAACTGATAATCCAAAGACAAAAGGGTGTTGTTAAACTTCTGCTCTACAAGAGGACCGGAACCGTAATCCTGCCATACCTTATCTGTAAGATATTCACCACTCAGACGAATACCATGGTAATCGTTAACCTTATAACCGGCAAAAAGCAAACCGTTCTTCAACAAAGAGAAACCCTGACCCGTAGGACGCCAAGTATGAACAGTAGTGTTCCAACCTAAACCACCACCTAAGAAGAAACCATAAGGTTTATAAAGGCTGCTGTCACCAACACCATCCTTAGAATCCTTGCTCTTATCACGCAAAAGCATAGAAACACCAACCTTCACGGACAACTCATCGACATTGTCAACTACCTTATTACCCTTAAAACCACCAAGCATAGAATAGGTAGGCTCTAAGTTCAAACGAAGATCATTAGTAAGCTTCAACCAGAACTGAGCACCCAAACGAACCTCATTGAAAGGACTCTCATAAGCTGTCTTACGACTCGTAACAAAACGAATCTTACCCAAACCACCACCTACGAAAA
>NZ_BAKN01000074.1 GCF_000614205.1 Hoylesella saccharolytica JCM 17484 | reverse complement strand
GACGACAAAGGAACGCATGATGTAGGAACAATCTATTTCGGTAGTAAAAGCTCGGTTGCACCCGCTAAACCCGGCAGTTTGTGGATGATAAAGAAGAAGACTAAGATAATGAGTAATTAATGATTATAAAGAACGACAATGAAAAATATATTTTTACATACAAGTTTAGTTGCAGCCCTTTTATTGCTAATGGCATGCAGCAAAGATAACAATGAAAAGCCAGACAACAATGGCGAGATAAACGCTTCGCAGGCTGTGGAGTTCAAGGTAGACTTTGCCGATTTTAATGCAAAGCAGGAACTGAATGTAACGCGTAGTAATAACCAAGAAACCAAACTCGACAAAAGATAGTGGACTTGGGCAACGGTGTATTGGCACAAGTAACTTTGCAGCGCGATACCGCTAAAGCTGCAAATCAAGCTGCAACCCGCGCACTGCCAAACGATACCTATACCATGCTTGCCTACGACCACGATACTCATTTATTGAAGGGAGAAGTAACGGGAAAAGTAACAAGTAATTATTTTTTTACTCCTACTTCTAAAAAACTAATGCTTACAGCAGGCAACTACGACTTTGTGTTGTTTAACAGTAAGGTTAGTCGAAATGGAGATAATCTTACCGTAACTCGTGCAAATGCTGCTACTGCTTTAATCGGACGTACGACACAAGAAATTAAAGAAGGACAAGGAAAGAATTACGTTTCCTTTAACATGAAGCATGTCGGAGCAAAAGT
>NZ_BAKN01000075.1 GCF_000614205.1 Hoylesella saccharolytica JCM 17484 | reverse complement strand
CCAGGCGGTAGGTGGCGGAGTAGCCGGACACGATGAGATGCCCGAACTCGCTGTCCTCACGGTGCATGTGTACGTTCGTCACCACGCCCAGGAAGGAGGTGCTGCCGTCGGTGCGGACGGTCAGGGGCTCGCCGAGCCAGTCGGAGCTGCCGCCCATGTCATGTGAGAAGCGGCTGCTGCCGGTCTCGAGGTCGAGGACCAGCTCGAAGTAATGATGGTCGCCTATGCGCTGTTCCAGGCGGAAGGACTTGAATGTGGGGATTGCAGTGTCACCGATGGTCACGGTGAAGCGTATGTCGGGAAATGCCATGTCGTATCGTTTTACTGTGGTGATGTCTGTCGGGAAAGGGATGATCATAAGGAAAGGGGTGTAGGCATAAGGCAGGAGGGCATGCCGGGAGACCTGCTCCCTGACATGCCCTCCCCGCCGTCCGTAGGCTTATGTGCGTGGCCAGCGGTTGTCAAGCTCCGCATTGCCCACCGTGATGGTCTCCGCAGAGAAGGTCATCGCGATGGTCATCGGAGTCTCGTTCTCAACGTTCAGCGTCTCCTTGTAGTGGACGATGTACGCATTCTTGAAGCAGATCTCCTTCATCTTCGCGTCCTCCTCGGTCTTCTTGTAGACGATCTTGCCCTCGACGGCCTTGAACTGGCTGTTGAGCATGGCCTCGATGGCCGTAGTGTCGTCCGTTGACTCTACCGTCACGCT
>NZ_BAKN01000076.1 GCF_000614205.1 Hoylesella saccharolytica JCM 17484 | reverse complement strand
ATGTCCCAAGAGGTCGTACTCGTAAGTCGTGGTCTTATCGTTGGGATGATGAACGGTGGTTACTTGCCCTATGGCATCGTAGTCGTACTTCACGGTGATGTTATCGCCCGAGGCATGTTGCACCGTCTCACGGTTGCGTCCTTTCTCGTCGGTATAGCTCTCGGCATGGCGTCCGAGGGCATCGGTCACCTTTGTCTCAAGCATCGGCTCGCCGTCATGGGAAACGATGCCGTAGGCCGTCGTGGTCATAGCTCCGTCGGGCAGCGTAACCTTCGTCGTGCGGTCGTAGGCGTCGTATTCGGTGGTTGCCTGCGGGTCGCCCGTGGCGGTGTTGTACGTACCGATGCTGCCGTAGCTCTCCGTGGTGGGATAGAACGCCTTTACGGTGCGTCCGAAGGCATCGACAACGGCGCGCCCGCTGACGATGGACACCTTTTGGTTGTTTCCGCCCGTCCATACCACGCCCGTCTGCTTAGTCTGCACGGCGCGCATCAGGCTGTCGGCAAAGGTATAGGTCTCGATGTCGCCCTCGGGTGCATAATGCACCGTGCGGGCATAACGACCGGTAGGATGATATTCGAACTTAATGGTATAGGGCTTGCCTGCGGCAATCTCTTTCGGACCGACAATCGTGCTCGGGCGTCCCATGTCGTCGTAGGCATAGCGCATCTTGTTGCCGTTGAGGTCGG
>NZ_BAKN01000077.1 GCF_000614205.1 Hoylesella saccharolytica JCM 17484 | reverse complement strand
TTTGCAAACAGAATTAGGATTTTTCAAATTAGAGTATTTCAGGACATAATATAATCATTGATAAAATATTAGAAAGTTATGAGAATTATAAGGTGTAGTTTACTCGTTCTTTTTACGTTCTCCTGCCTTTCACTAAGTGCTCAGGAGAGTGCTTTCAATGCCGGTGTCCGCTTGGGTGGCGGTTACAGTGTCAATAGTCATGTAGACAAGATATTAGTGAGCGAGAATTATTACTCTAATTATTCGTTCGACAACAAAGGACAGTTCGTGCCAAGTGCCGAGCTGTTTTTTCTTTATCGGCAGCCTACAAGCCTATGGGGCGTGGAAGCGGGTATCGCCTATTATAACAAGACGGCGCGAGTTCGTTACGAGGACAAGAACGAATTGAACTACACGCTATCCACCCGTTATCACCACTTGGGACTTGCCGCTTATTTTAATCTCTATCCTTTTAAGGCAAAGAACTCTCTGCACGTATCGCTGGGCGGACGGATTGGTGCAAACCTCTCTCCAAGCAATCTTACCTATACGGGTAATCAGGAAGATGCGAAGTTCTCGGCGTTAGGTTATCCCAGCGTAAAGGAGACCGAACGGATGCTCAAAGACAAACTCAAAGGTCGTCCCGATGCAGCATTAGGCGGCGGTATCGGTTATGACTTTCCATTCGGTA
>NZ_BAKN01000078.1 GCF_000614205.1 Hoylesella saccharolytica JCM 17484 | reverse complement strand
TTAGGATTTTTCAAATTAGAGTATTTCAGGACATAATATAATCATTGATAAAATATTAGAAAGTTATGAGAATTATAAGGTGTAGTTTACTCGTTCTTTTTACGTTCTCCTGCCTTTCACTAAGTGCTCAGGAGAGTGCTTTTAATGCCGGTGTCCGCTTAGGCGGCGGTTACAGTGTCAATAGTCATGTAGACAAGATATTAGTGAGCGAGAATTATTACTCTAATTATTCGTTCGACAACAAAGGACAGTTCGTGCCAAGTGCCGAGCTGTTTTTTCTTTATCGGCAGCCGGGGAGCCTTTGGGGCGTGGAAGCGGGCATCGCCTACTATAACAAAACAGCGCGGGTGCGCTACGAGGACAAGAACGAGCTGAACTATACGCTCTCCACCCGTTACCACCATCTGGGACTTGCCGCTTATTTTAATCTTTATCCTTTCAAGGCAAAGAACTCGCTGCATGTATCGCTGGGCGGACGGATTGGTGCAAACCTCTCTCCAAGCAATCTCACCTATACGGGTAATCAAGAAGACGCGAAGTTCTCGGCGTTAGGTTATCCCAGCGTAAAGGAGACCGAACGGATGCTCAAAGACAAACTCAAAGGTCGTCCCGATGCGGCATTGGGCGGCGGTATCGGTTATGACTTCCCATTCGGTG
>NZ_BAKN01000079.1 GCF_000614205.1 Hoylesella saccharolytica JCM 17484 | reverse complement strand
AAGTTTAAAATCCATTGTTGCTGTTGGGGTGTAAGCGTGCATTCGCCGTGCATATAGCGATAATAGGTTCCATGTCCGCCCAAGTATTGTTTGATTTCGTTGCGTAACGGGGTATCGTCGACACGTTTTACGTTGAGAAAGAGCTGACTGAATCCCCATGCTGCACGGATAATGCGCTTTTCAACGAAGTGTTTGCAGCTTTCTTTTTGTAGAGCATTGGGATAGACAGAGGGCCCGTTTGTTTGGTCCGTAGGTAGGTTCTTACCGACAAAATAACGCATACATGTTTTCTTTATCGGGCACGAATCATTAAAACAGAGCGCCCATGTGGGTGGTACGGATGCAAAATTAAAGGATTGTTTGTTCATGGTATTCTTTTGTTTTTTGTGTAAAATAAAAAGTGAGGGCAAATATAATGAGAATGCAACATACTTGCAACAATGTGTTGTTAAAATCAACGAATGATCTGCACTTACATTTTTTGTCTGTAAATTGCTTAAATGTATTTATTTGATATTGAGTCGGTTAATACCAGTTGAATTACCAAATGGTTTTATAAGATGTTCTTTTATGCGTGTCGCAGCTCATTATTTTGTGGTCTTGCGTTTGTTGTCAGGTCTCTATATTATATATAAGGTGTAAATTTTC
>NZ_BAKN01000080.1 GCF_000614205.1 Hoylesella saccharolytica JCM 17484 | reverse complement strand
CATTTTAAATTCTTATTATGTGGTGTAAATTCTTTTATACAATACTTTTCTTCTTTTCGTTACAATTATTTTCTTGTAGAGACATTCCGGTAAATAAAGACGACCTTTTGGGATATGATTTCAGACTTTTCCAAGGCACGGTGGCATGGGATTTGGCTAAGGCGGTAGAAGACCAGAATGTAACAGAAATCAAGCGGCAGGTGCTTTCGTTGAAAGTTCCTGTTGATTATAAAGAAGAAAAATTTGGAGGAACACTGTTAATGATAGCTGTCCGAACCAATAAACTAAGGTCGGTAAAGGCATTGTTAGAGTTGGGTGCAAACCCTAACGAGCCCAATGATACCTTACATAACTTTGGGAGGAATGCCGTTTTTTTCGCATCTAAATTTAATGAACCTTCACCCAAAATCTTGCAGCTATTATTGGATTATGGTGGTAATCCGAACTCTATCGAGTGTGGAAAGCAAAAAGACAACTTAGGCAATTGGATTCCCGCCCGTGATTTTGCCTTAAACGCAGCGGTTTTTACTGGTTTTGAAAAGGTAAAGATACTTGTAGAGGCGGGTGCAGATGTAAACTTACAAACCGAG
>NZ_BAKN01000081.1 GCF_000614205.1 Hoylesella saccharolytica JCM 17484 | reverse complement strand
CGGGCATAGCGTAACTCTAAGTTGGACACCTGCCGCCTCGTCGATGAAGAACGTTACCTACGAGTGCTACCTTAAAGAAACCACCACCGGTGTTATTTACAACAACGCGTTGTCGTTTATAGGCGGCGACAAGGATGGCATACGTAAAGTGTTACGTGAGGGCAACGCCTTTATGAACACCACCATCAAGCTTGAAAACCTGCCCGACGGTACTTACGAGTGGGGTGTACAAACCATCAATGCAGCATTGCGTGGTTCGACCTTTGCCAAGGGGCAAAACATTGTTATCGGAACGGGTAAGCCCGATCTCAGCGGCATATCGGGTGCTGTGCGCAACGACGCAGCCGTAGAGGTGACACGTTATAACCTCAACGGTCAGCAAATCAACGATGCGCAGCGAGGCATCAATCTGGTTAAGATGTCTGACGGTACGGTACGAAAAGTAGTTGTAGAATAATTATTCAACGTTTTTATCGGGGGAGATTGCGGCGCTATCATCATTACCGTAATTTCCCCCTTTTTAGTCGTCCCGTGTGCAATCAAAGCCTT
>NZ_BAKN01000082.1 GCF_000614205.1 Hoylesella saccharolytica JCM 17484 | reverse complement strand
ATTGGTTCCCTCGATAGGCGTTTTCGCCCTTTGGCGACACGACCGACTCGGTGTGGAACTGGCGGCAGATTATACATGGCTGTCTTCCACATTGAAAGAACATAAGCAAATCGGCAACATCGACGAGAAGACGGTCTTTCGCTATCATGTCATCATGCCACAGGTTGCTGCGCGACTCTACCTGCTGAGCGACCTCTATATGGGTGTCGGTGTGGGCATGAGCATTCCGCTCAATCCCGGCGGTATCGACTTTTCGAGCAACCGTACAGCCATGTTTGCTTCGGTAGACGAACTCACACGAGAACATTTAAGAGAAACGCTTCGGGCACGCCTACACGTCATGCCCCTGCTCAAAATAGGCTACTCGTCGTTTAAGAATGGCATCGAAGCCAGCCTGCAATACGGTTACGGTTTTATGGATCTTATCAAGACGAACGAGAACCCTTACGGCTATCACAAAGCCACGAACAACAGCCATCTGCTTTTGCTGACAGTGGGCTATACCATTCCCTTAACCAAACAGAAATAAC